>NZ_LHVO01000006.1 GCF_001269925.1 Pseudomonas sp. MIACH | reverse complement strand
TCGCTACTTGACTCAAAAAATTATCAACAAGCATACCGAATGTTCTCGGCCGCACAGAAACAGACCATTTCAGAAAAAACATTTACGCAATTATCAAACAACGTGCGAGTGCCGCTTGGCAAGCGAACCAAAGGCCCAACAATCAGTAATGTAACCCCTACCGAAGAGCTTATGGGAAAACATGGCCCATTCGTCGGCCTCCAATACCAGTCTAAATATGACACCCAAAGAAGTGTCTGGGCAGACTTCATTATACTAATAGCAGAAGAAGGAGACTGGAAGATCCAATCCCACACTATTGCACCTTGCACACCACCAAATTGTTCACCAATACCAAGCTTTTAACCTCCCCAATTTAGAGATCACTAACAACAAAATCTCAACCACCTATTATTTATGAATTGCTTACCTACCTCAACTTACTCATCAATAATCATAAGTACGTATTGCCTGCCTCAATATCATTCGTGTGCGATCGACCCAAGGCCCGCCATAGACGATGATCTCGGACGGCGTGCCGTACAGGTGGTGCAGCAGGAGTGGGCCTGGCCCGAACGTGCCGGACTCTTCGCCGGGCAACGCTGGATCGGTACCGAGGTAAATCCCGGCATGGTTAGGGTGAGCGGTGCGGCCAACCTGCATGACGATCATGTCGCCACGTTGTGGGCGGTCGACACGCACGAAACCTGCAGCCTCGTAGTTCGCTTCGTAAAGGCTGGCGTTCTCCGCACTCTCCCACCAACCATCGGTGCGCTGGAATGCTTCGAACTCAAGGCCCCACTCACGTTGATACCAGTCAGCGCAGACCTGCCAGCAGTCCCAGGCCCCATGTACGAAGGGGCGCTTGAGCAGCGGCGTGCTGCCCGTAGGTGTGATCGTCCTTAAATCCCCCTCCGGCCACGACAGAATATGCCAGGGCAACGCCGTGGCCTCGCACATGGCCAAGTCATGCGGTGACGGCCTGCTGGTGGCGTCCGGGTGTGAGTGAACGATGCCGATCACTTCGCCCATGTCTTCCGCTGCGGCGTAGTCCTCGGGATCGAGCCGGAACTCTTCGTTCGGCTCCGTGGCAATGTTCCGGCACGGGAAATACTTCTGCTTGCGGCCGATGGCCAGCAACAACCCACAGCACTCTTTCGGGTACTGAGCCGCCGCGTGCGCCTGGATGGCCGCGATGATGTGCTTACGCATGGTCAGCTCCGGGCTATGAGGGACACGGCAGGGAATCCACCAAAGGAAAGTTCGTTGTTCTCACCGAAGCGCAGCTTGCAGGACGACAAACAGCCCTTGCACTGGTCCAGGGCTGGATTGTCGGTTGGGTTGTCCTCGTCGTCGAACATGGCCGCGCCGGTGTATCCGCAATCCGGTCCACGGTAGCCGTTGGTCATGGCCCAGTGGCAGAAGGTTGTCATCTGCCGTCCGGGGAGTCCGTGGTTATCGATCTCACCCGGGGAGGAAAGCTCCCATACCACCGCCTCGCCGTCCTCGCTGGTTTTCTGGTCGATGTACCAGATCTCCAGTGCCTCCTGAGTCGGGTCTGCGGTTGGGTTCCCCTCGGGGAAGTTGGCTGCGTCCAGGTACTGGGCCAGAGTCTCACGGACCGTCAGCTTGAACTTGAGCATGTCCTCGAAGGCCAGGCACAGCGCCGTGACGCGCCCGTTGACGTTGCCGGCGGCGAAAGTCGGCCGAGAGGCGGTGCCGTCGCTGCTCGAGGAGATACCCTCAATCTGCACCGGCCAGGCCGCGTACTCTTGGCCCTGCCAGATAATCGACTTGGCGGGCAGGTCCTCTTCGGAGCCCTCGTAAGCCAGCAACTCCTCAGCCGTATGCGGGATAGCGTGACCGTGGAAGCGAAGGTAATCGGCGCCGTACTCGGTGCCGTCAATTTCGAACAGGCGAATCTCGCCACCGGGCTCCAGTTTCTGGATGTCCGTGATCAGTGCCATGGGTGGTTATCTCAGGGGTGAAAGGTTTGTTCGAAGGTGGCGGTGATGGCATAGACCTGGCCCCCGCGGTGAACTGGCTTGTAGCCGTTGCACTTGTAGAGCCCTAGCACGCCAAGAGGTGGCGTCCAGAGAAACGCTTTTGCCCCTTTCTCCAGGCCTTCGGTGACGGAGTCGATAGCAGCCTTAGCAGACTCGACCGCCATGTGTAGCAACCATGCTTGGCTTGGAGATATCACCAGCACTTCCATCCCGGCCTCACACAGCGAGACGATGTCGTCTCGCCCTACCTGGTACACCGAAAACCGGATCGGCTGAAACAGAAGCAGGCACAGACAAGGGACCACTGGACGAAAGTTGAAGAGAGGTATTTGACGCGAGCATTCAAGGAGGCCCGGGAGGCTGCGAACTGCTACGCGGGGTGGAAGGAAGAAGAGATGCCAGGCTTTCACGAAGTGCAAGCGCTGTCACTGCATCTGTACAAGAAAGCCGGAAAGGATGGTCAGAAGATTGCAGGCCATGCGAGCGAGGGAATGACCAAGAACTACCAGCGGGACCACGAGGAAATCATCTGGTCCGAGGCAATTCCGGACCTGAATATCAGCGAAATCACCGGGTAGTTTTGTGTACGGGACAACCACATGGGTTACAAAAAAGTGCATTCACATAGGTGACACTTTGATTGAAACATAGCCGTTCTTTGCATCCCTGGCATTGACGTGACCTAAGATCACCGGACCGAAAATCACATTCCATACCCCGTCCTTGATCAGCTCCATTCCAATGTTCTGATGCCTGAGCAGGTGACCCACGTAAATGCGCAGGCCACCTCGATTGATGATTCCACTACAGTCAGCCAGGTAACACTCAATATGGCTGGCATATCCCATTTCCGGCAGCTTCTCTGGGTAGGCCCGGATTGACGGCACGTAGCATGAAGCAGGTGTTTTCTGCCCGAGCGCTTCATGCCCTCGCTCATAATTGTAGTGCTGCATAAATCGATCAAAGTGTTTTTGCTGAGCCTCCCAAGCAATTGCCGGCGGTTGGGGAAAGGTGCTTTTCAATGTCCGGTGCATGCGTTCATGACGTCCATTTTGGTCTGGCCGACCGGGCTCAATTCGCTCAGGAATAATCCCAAGGCGTAACCACCAGATTGACAATTGCGACAGCCCCGCACGCCCTGTACTCGCAAACGGCACGCCGTTATCAGTGCGGATGCGCTCAGGCATTCCATACTCACGAAAAACGCGTTCGAAGGTTTGCTGGGTCTCCTTGAGATTGGTATTGGCCATGCTCTTGCAGGCAAGCAGGAAGCGACTGGCATGATCCATGATCGTCAGCGGATAGCACCAAACGCCCGCACCGGTAAGAAATTGGCCCTTGTAATCAGCGCTGAAGAGCTGATTAGGCGTTTCTGCCTTACGCAAAGGCTTGGGATAGACCGCGACACGCTGACGCGCCGATCGAGGCGTGATCAAGTCAGCGGCCTTAAGGATGTTGTAAATCGTCGTTTTCGACGGTGGATCCTGCCCCGGAAAACGTTTCATCAGATCGTTCTGGATCTTTTTAGGACCTGGAGTCGTTTCGCCAATCGAACGAAGTTCAATAATTGCCTGCCTCACAACAAGCGGCACCAGTTTTGCGCGGGTTTTGCGCAGGCACAAAAAAGCCGATCTATGGGATCGGCTTAAGAGTCTGATTTTACTCAGGAATAATGGTCGGGACGGAGTGATTCGAACACTCGACCCCTAGCACCCCATGCTGGGGGAAGTGTCTAGCCAACCTTTTGATTTAAAACGCATTTATATGCTTTAAGGGTCGGCAAAACATCCGATTTTTTGTGATTATGCAAAAGGAAAACCGAGGGTTGTAGCGGGAGTTTTGCGCGCATCCTGCTCCCGAATTCGCGCTATCCAAAAAAGTATCTATTGTAGAAGTGCAACTCCACTTTGCATCACCAAGGAGATGGTCATGTCAAAATCAGGCGGCGGAAAGGCAGGATCCAATTCAGGAAAATCTGGCGGATCGAAAGCACCAGCGGTAGCTAACCTCCCGAGCACCACCGGGAAACCATCGGGAGGTGGACGCGGTAACGCGGCACCTAAAAGCAAATAATTGACAATATTCCGGTGTTCTCCCGGGGCACCGGATCATGTTAGCGGGGCTCTACATGACGGACTGCTTAAACTCGCAGGAAGTGATCGATGCGATCCGAGCAAAACGTGCAGTGCGTATCGGCATTGATGGAATAGATGGCGCAGGCAAATCGACACTGGCCCAAGAGATCTCAGGAGCACTAGGGCTTCCTTGTATAAGCTTAGACTGCTTCCTGGAGGAGAAAATGGACGGGTATGTTGAACATATTGACTACCCAAAGCTAAAAGCTACTTTGGAGAGGCTAGAAGGATACGTGGTAGAAGGTGTTTGCCTGCTCCAGGTGTTAGGGCGAATTCAGCTATCCCCCTCAGCAAGTATTTACATCAAACGAACGCAGCATGGAATCTGGTCAGATGAGGATGTGCTCGATATCAGCAAACCAGTCGATGCCGTTCTGGCTCAGGCTAGAGAAGCAGCCAGCCTGTTTTCGTCCTGTCCTGTAACTAACCTCAGGTTGGCCGAAGAAGTCATTCGTTACCACGATGAATTTCGTCCGCATGATCACGCTGATGTTACCTACGCTGTGCCAGCGCACTAGCAATTTTACTGCTGTGCACGGTCGCTGGTACAAAAAATTGGTACGAGCGTCATACGCTTCCTTGGCGCCATGCCAACGTTGCTCAACTCGCAGTTCCTCACCGCACGCTACTGATGCAGCAGTATGGGCTGGAGAAAGTCGTGCGCCGCGAATTACGCGACTTTCAAAGATTAACTGTCTAAAACTCTACTTTCATTTAGCGCCCTTTTCACCCAACGAATGCGTGCTGGGCTGAGGTGGTTTTAGACAGGAAACACGCCCTAACTAAAGGCCTAGCGACCGAATCTAGGCTTGATCAATTTTGTGTAGGCTAGGTAGCCTCCAGCCCCAACAACAAGAGCTCCACCTACGGCCCATCCTACAATCGGAACTGTTGCCGAGGCGGCGGCGGTTGTTGCGATTGTGGCCAGCCCTCCAGCCAATCCAGTACCTCCAGCCGCCACCGCGCCCCCACCGGCAGCGGCAATTGCAGCTGTTGCTGCCGCAGCGCCAGTCCCGGTCGCCACTGTCGAGGCAGCTAAGCCCGCCGCTGCCGCCGCTGCAGAACCCGCTCCTATGGCAACCCCTGCGCCAGCGCCAGCCACAAAACAACCGCCTGTTACCAATGCGACATCATCGTCAACCGTCATGATTATTCGACCCATAAATGCTGATAAGGGCATAACGCTACTACAGATCATGAATCTTCAGAAATGATTTGCGACTTATCTTAAGCGCCCCTTCGCTCATGCCCCCATTGCGACTTTTCGCAAGCTGAAAAAATCAATAGATAGCCATGAAGGCAGGTAGACAAAATCACGAATCTGCCACGTGTCGTGGATGTTGATCAGCGACCAATCTCTCTCACGTACGCTTGGCAAGCCCGCAGCGCGATCAGTCCGTGATCACCGTCGTCGCTGATGGCGATAATTCTTTGAGCATGCGCTGGGTCAAGTTGGGCTCGACGGGCTGCATGAACCACGCCGACGGCGCCGGGGGCGGGAGGCAAGTTGCAGCCACTGGCTGGTTCCGTGGCGTCGAGAAGGACTGACAGCTGGACATCAGCAGTAGCAAGCTGGTCACGCAGGCGAGCCTGATTGCGTTGGGCATCGGTTAATTCCTTGGTGTGTTGTTGGTCCAGGGTCTCGAGCTTCTGTTCGGTGGCCATCCGCTTGTCCTGCTCTGCCTTTTGTTGCCGCCAGGCTTCGCCGGTGATCGCGTCCAGGGCTTTCTGATGCGCGGAGCCCTGCTCGGCCAACTGCTCGGCGAGCTTTTTGCCCAAACGCCAGTCCTGCACTTGCCAGGTAATACCGGCAGCGATGGCCATCAGCACCAAGATCAGCATCGCCAGGCCGGCCAACTTCTGCACTGGCGTCATAAATGCTCATCCCCCCAGTCAGGTAGATCAACAGTTTGGCCCGCCAGCTCGTGCGTGCAGTCGCCGAGGAACTGGATGCGGCCGTCGGTCACGAATGAGTGGCAAACCCTGGGGCCGTCCGACCAGTTGTATCGGACCAGTACCGACGGCGTGAAGGTAGGTGCCTCTGCGTTGCCGTTGTAACCCCAGCGCGGGCCAGGCCCATTTCCAGTTGAGATGCCGTGCACCATGTCGCAACCCGGGCACTCGAAGAAGAGATCCCCCTCTTTGGCCTGAGCCAGTGCCCGCGACAGCCTGGTGAATCCTGTTCCGCTCATGCCAGCACCTCCAGCGCCTTTTCGTACAGCGCCTGGCGGTCGTCCTGGCCGGTGAGTCCACCATTGATGCGCCGGGTGATCTTCACGAACTGCCCCTGATCCGCCAACGTATTCAACCCACGGGTCGACCAGAACCAAGCCGCCGACATCGCGGCGAACTGCGGCTGCTCCAGCAGTGCGGGTTGATTGACCAAATCCAGGCCCAGCGCTTCACCGCACGCCGCGTAGTTCGCCCGGCCCGTAATCTGGATCAGGCCCCGGCCACGGTACTTGGAGCCGTCCCCCTTCACCGTGTTGCCCAGATCGTCGCGCCCTTCGTAGCCGGCCTGTTGTGCGGTGGGCCCCCAGATCTCGCGAACCCACCGCAACTGACCCGACTCATGCCCGACCTGGGCAATGAATGCAGCGGCACGCGCAACGCCAACGATGCCGTAATGATTCATGGCCGTGTTAAGGGCGGGAACAAAAACGCCGGCTTGGCGGCCGGCGTTCGGGAGGATCTGCAGCAACTGCTGCTCGGTAATAGACATACTTTTCTCCAGACAAAAAGAGACCGCATAACAGCGGGAATTAGAGGTGAAATAAACTCTGTTGAGTTCGTTTTAGACGATGCTGCACTCAAACGAATGGGGCCAGAAAACCCATGGAGATAAGAAGTTCCTCCCCGTTATTAATTGACAGCCTTTGCGGTGGGGCACATCGCTATCATCTGCGCCAAATTTCGCCAAGAAGGAACGCGTTAATGGTTCAAAGGCCCGCCAAAACTACCAATCGCCACGGATGGGGTTGGGTCTACAAAAAAATCAGACGTCTTGGATTCTCTCGATTCACTGCTTGTTATAGAGCAAGCCTTTACGCTCTCAGAGGAGACACCGGAACTTTCAGATTCAAAAATGGATGGGAAAAATTCCGCTTCCGCCGGTAATCACGGAGGGCGCTGGAGTTTAAGTTTTACGTATTCGCATTCGTGGCCCACCTCGCCCATCCTTGAGTGCTTAACCAGATGATAATTCCATACTTGCCCATCGCAGCATTCATCACAGGACGAAAACGCCGATGTTCGGAAGGATCTACAGCAACTGCTGCTCAGTGATCGGCATAGCTTTCTCCAGGCAATAAAAAACCCGCTCATGGCGGGTGTCGGTGTTCGGCTGCAGATCAACTGGGCGCTACGGGGCGCTTGCTGCTGTCGGGGAAGTCGGGATTTTCGGAAGTCCACTTGCGCAGTGACAGCCAATACTTCTGCCATTCTGCAACGGTTCCGGAAATACCCTCCTCCCCATACGTCAGCGCCGTCACTGTCTGCTGGGCCATCGGCATCTGCTCGTCTCGCCAAGTGGTCTCGCCAAGCGCATCTCTCTCCAGCCGCATTTCCCCCTCAATGCGATCTATATCCTCCTGAAGAGCCTCCCGCCACTCAGGGCCCTCTGGAATAGGGAAGGTCTGCAAGTAAACCCCATTGGTATAAGTCGTCATTTTTTAACAATCCTCAGTGCGTATACGTTTGCAACTCCGAATCCATTCGTGAATCCCGTAAAGTTTAATTTGTCCGGTGTTGCACCTATCGTCATAGTCGTGGCGACGGTGGTACTTGCGTTCACATAAATAACCTTGCCGGAGCTGATATCGTAGATTTGTGCCGTGGTAGTCATGGTTTGGCCGGAATCCGTGTGCCTTAAAAAAACCATATCGCCTGACCTTAGCGCTCTCGACAGGGTAATCGTTGTAGGCCCACCGACATTACCTGACCAAAGCGTGTCAAAAACTATTTGATATTCTTGAGCACCCAGCGCATTAAGCGCCGACTGCAAATCAGCCTGCGCCGACAGCGTGCCGGTAATTGCCCCCCATGCACTAGAAGTTGGGGCCTTATATGTTCCGTCCCCCGCCAAAAACTTTGCCTGGTCACCAGCGGCCGGGGCTGGAACAAGCCCTTTCACACCAGCGACGGACGCTGTTGCGCCCACCATATTCGGAACGCCCGTTGCCGAACCGGTGCCCCCTTGACTGATGTCGAGAACCGTCTTGCCTGTTGGGTAAACGACGATGTAGTCATCCGGCAGAACAACCCCACTGCTCATCCTGCGATAAGCAATGTTGGTAGAGGCCCGGTCGAAGATCAGCATTTGCCAGTGTTTTGAACTGGCAAAGTTCCCCCACTGCGAAACAATGCCCGTGGATCCCGCATCAAATCTAACAGTGGTACTGCCCAGCCTGAAAGGAATGTTTGCGGTCCCTGCGGCGTCGCTAATATCAAACTTCTGGCTTATCGACACCGCGTGTATATCCGCCACGGTCTGCTTTGACACTGCCCAGCCACCCAGATTGGCTTGGCCTTGAGCTTTACCAAACGCTGTCAGGATCGTATCCGCAGCAACAATCGGCGCGGCGTTCGCTGCACTGAACCCAGTAAGCGGTGTGGACAGCGGGATCGATGCTGAAGCCGCCGCCTGATCCGCATACGTTTTAGCGTTTGTCTCGGATGTCTTCGCGGCGTTCTGGCTTGCCAGTGCGGCAGCGGCACGGCTGGTGGCATTCGCTGAAGATGCAGAGGCCTCTGACGCTTTGGTTGTCGCCGTGCCAGCGGAAGCAGTAGCGGAATCCGCCGACGCTTTGGCCTGATTGACCTGTGCCGACATATCAGTGGCTGTGCCGGCGATTGTCTTGGTGGCGGCGTTTAGCTGGTCAGCCGACTCCTTGACGTAGCCCTGCATCGGAGCGAGCGAGTAACTGCCGGCGGCCAGGGTTGGGCCCTGATAATCTGGAGAGATCGACAGCGCTGTGTCACTGGCGGCATTAGTGACCTCATACCATCTTCCATCAGGCCCACGAAAAGCATCACCCACCCGGGCATTTTTGATGAAGGATGTTCCAGTTCCGATAACAGCATTGCTGCCAGCTGTTACAGAAACTGTTCCTGTTTTATACCAGGCCATTTAATTCCCCTATGAAATAGGCTTCGCGAAAACCACGGGCGTATACAAAGTGTTTTGGATGTCTACGCCAACAACCTGCATCACCAACCTGTCGTTTGCGTAATCCCAAACCGCGTACATGTTCCCCTGTCGGGTTGTTCCGCCGGCAACATCCATTGCAATATTATTCAAAAGCATGTAATCACCGGTATTTAGCGGCGAATATGCTGTCCAACTTAATCTGTAAACACCCTGACCCGTCTGCTCAGCCCCCAGATAGCTCCAGCCGGTAATGGTCCTGGTAAACTGCGCGGCGGGAGTGCCACTATCAAATAGCAGCTTTGATGATCCATCCCAAACCCGAAATCCATAACTCGCTGTTGGATTGGACTTGAATGATGCCGCGAACCAACTTCCAGACGTTCCTGAACCAGCAATACCGCTAAAGGAAAAACCTGTCCAGTTACCGGAGCTGCCCGTGATCACGCAAAAGCACAAAGTGTTCGACTGATTAATCCTGACGAAAACAAGCGGAGGCTCTTCAGAGGTTATGGTGCTTGCAAATGGCACGAACACGCCTGAGCCATTACCGCTCCATACTCCCCGATCCAGAACCACCAGCCTTGAGAACTCCGAATCAATAATTACAACATCATTATTATTCGAGAACTGAACGCCGTAGGACATTATCTGTACCTCATAACTAACAGTCTTTGAGGGCTAAGTCCGATCGGCCCGGCAGAAGTCGCAGGATGCCCAAAGAAAACGGTTACACCACCAACAGAAACTATTGGAGTGTATTGAATTGCATAGTTGCTTTGAGCGGACGTGTCATAAGCCGCGATTGGTATGCAGACGGCTGAATGTGTAGCGGGATCAACTCCGGGAATTGATATAAATCTGGAACGCCCAGGAGCCGGGGCACCTGATTGAACTATCGCCGAATAAATAATCCGAACAGTGAATGAGTTCTCATCCAGCTCAAGGAGGCCGGTCGGCCCCCACACCCTTACCCCGTAGCTCATGCGGAAAGGTCTCCCCACTGGTAGCGCTTGGTTCCGTTCTCGTCGAAAACCTTGCCGCCGGCGTTATTGATGACCTGCCGCGCCTGGCCGCCGAAAGCACTGTTGATTTCAAAGGTCCCGTCGAAGAACAGCTTCCAGCCGGAAACGCCCGCCACGTAGTTGTTGGACGCAATGTAGTTGCCGATCTTGGCGTTGGTGATCGTGCCGTCCTGGATGAACGCCGAGTTAATGAACACCTGCCCGCCTTGCACCGCAAACGGAACGGAGATCGCGCCGCCAGCAATCGTGTTCACGATGGCGAAACGGTCAGCGCTGACCAGGAACTGGCTTTGCAGCCCGGCGGGGCCGTTCTCAATGCTCAGGCCCACTCCGGCGGCTATGTACTGCCCGGTAGCGGAGTTGTATTGCATCTTCACCGACCAGGACAGGTTCACCTTGCCGCTGATGTCACTGATGATCTGGGACTGCGTCTGGATGTCGGACGTGTTCCCCTCGACATCGGTGTGCAGTTGCTGGATCGCAAGAGCCGTCGCTTGTCGGTCCGTGGCCACCACGCTTTCCAGTTCCGTCACGGTGCCGGCGACGTCGCCAACAGATGCAGTGAGTTCAGCCTGCCGCTGCACCATGGCCGAGTTCTGCGAGGCGCGCGTTTTCACCTCCTCCGCGAAACTCGCTGCGGCGTTGTAGCCCTGGAGTGCACCCGCCAGGTCACCCTCGCCAGTGTCATCCCGATAGGCCGATTGCAAGGATTGAAGGCTCGACGCCTGGGCCGTGACCACACCATCCAACTCGGTGATGCTGGTGGTGTTGATCTCCACCTGGCGCGCGAGCCCATTGGCGGTAACCAGCACCTGGCCCACGTCAACCCAGTAACCGGCGTTCGGTGGCGCGGTGTTTACCGGTACCGGGCCGGTGGCCTGATAGATCCTCTTGCCCACCACCACCAGATCGCCTTCGATGTAGGTTTGCTCAGGGTCGTAGGCCGACAGCCCGTCGAGCGCATCAATCTGCGCCTGCAGCCCTGGAATCTTGTCGATCTCGTCGATGATGTCCTGGCCGAGCTCCGTGCGGCCGATCTGTCCGGCGATCAGATCCAGCACCGGCTTAGCTTCGGCACTGGCCATCCCCATGACGCCGTTGCCGACCGGATAGAACGGGCCAACGTTGCCGGTGCGGTCCACCAGGCGAGCCCAGAAGAAGAACTGCGCGCCGGCCTGGAGCGCCTGCATGCTGTAATTCGCCTGAGGGTGCGCCAGGTCGGCCAGCTTGGTCGCCGCCGACAA
This sequence comes from Pseudomonas sp. MIACH, assembly GCF_001269925.1. Lineage (GTDB taxonomy): Bacteria > Pseudomonadota > Gammaproteobacteria > Pseudomonadales > Pseudomonadaceae > Aquipseudomonas. The sequence goes on along the minus strand of NZ_LHVO01000006.1, from coordinate 2,293 downwards.
GTCATTGGCCTGGCCATACCACAGCTCGGTGCGCTGGTTGTCCTCGGCGCCAGCCGGGAAGCCCCAGCGAATGCCGATGCCGAACAGTTCGCTGGTGGTGTTCAGGAACGCCACCGCCGGCGGCAAGCCGACCTTACCTTCCAGGTTGGTCAGGTTGGAGTTTCTCCAGATTGAGGAGATCTCGAAGGCGCTCACCGACCGAACCCGGGCCAGGTAGGCGCCCGAGTAGATGCCGGTGACGTCCACGCTTGTCGCGCCCGTACGCTGCAGTTTGATCCAGTTGCCGCTGTCCTTGCGCCACTCCACGTCATAAGCGACCGCGCCGCTCACGGCGGGCCACGAGATGTTCATGGTGCTGATGGCGATGCCCTGATTCACGGCGTAGCTTGATGTCAGGGTGACGCTGGCCGGCGCCGGAACAACGGTAATCGGCACAACACTGATTGGCCGCTCTTCCAGCCGGGCGCCGGTGTCGATGTGATCGAACTTGCTCGGGTCGTACTGCACCGCCGAGATTTCAAACACGCCAGGCTCCGGCCGTGCCACGCTGACCACGAGATAAAGCGGGATGGCCAGGTCGTCAGCATCCAGCGCCCACACCAGTTCGCGCTCAGGCGCAACGGAGTAGGCCACGGTCACGGTGACCTGCCGGCCGCTGACCAGTTGCACGGTACGTCCCTCGCACTTGCCATCAGGCAGGTTGAGGATCAGCCGATCACCGGGCTTGGCCTGGGTGTCGCGGTCCAGGGTGATGACCTTGCCGTTCACCGCCGAGATACGCCCGCCAACCGGCCGACCGGCCAGGAGCTCGTCGGCGATCGGGATTACGTAGCCAGGCAGCGGAATACGCCCGTCCAAGCCAACCTTGAAGGTAACGGCCCGGTCCTTGGAGTTTGTGAGCAGCGCCCACTTGCCCCGGCGCTGGGCTTCGGATTCACGGGTGCAGCCGATGGCGCTGATCTCCAGCGGGTTATCGCCGTAGCGCCGCTGCAGCTTGGCATCGGTCACAGCCGTGACATCGGTGTCGTAGTTGTTCAGCGGGTTGTCGTAGCTGATCAACGCCCTGGTGTAGCGAGTACGTTCCGATGCACTGGAATAGGTGAACTTGCCATCAATGACGTTTGCCCGGGTGTAGGCGAAGTCGAAGTCGGTTGCGCGCGGCATATCCGCCAAGGTGAAGACCTGCCCCTGGGCCCAGTAAGTCATGCCTCGGTAGATGGTCGAGATGTCGCGAAGCAGCGACCAGGCGTCAGCCTTGCTCTGCAGGTTCAGGTTGCAGATGAAGCGAGGCTCCTGGCCGCCCTTCCCGTCCGGCACCAGTTGGTCGCAGTACTGCGATATCCGGTACAGCTCCCACTTGTCGACCATCCACGGCTTGATGCGGCGACCCAGGCCGAAGCGATCATTCGTTGTGATGCCGAGCGTCGCCCAAGTCGGATTGTTGGTGTAGGCCTCCTTGAAGGTACCGTCCCACACACCGCTGTATGTCCGCGATGCCGGATCATAGTTGCTCGGTACCGACCACTTTCGAGCCTTGCAGCCCACGGTCACGGCCGGGATGCTGCGGAACTGTTCTGCCGAGAACTCAATGAAGAGCAGCGCGGTGTTCGGGTAACGAATCTTCGCGTCGATCACCTCGGTGAAGCCGGCAATCTGCATGGTGTCGGAGATTTTGTTATTGTTCTGGTTTGCAGTCAGTCGAGTGATCCGCATCAGCCAACCTGAACTCGCCCTCGGCAAATCGATGCGGCGCGTGCGCTCGTAGACGCTTGTAGTCTTTCCGGACACGGCCTCATTCAACACTTCCTGGTAGGCACCGCCGTCAGTTGCCAACTCGACCTTGTAGCCAATCGTGTACCCGTTGATGTTCCCGCCCGAGTCGACCGATTGAAGTGCCGGCCAGGCAAAGCGCACGCGCACAGCAGAAAGCTGAGTGTTGGTGATGGCTCGAACCCAGGGCGTGCCACTGCGCAACTCCGTACCGATCGTTGTTTCGTTCGCGATCGACGGGATGCCTTGGATATAGGTTTGGTCTACCGCCCCGGTGCGCCACTCCCATTTAACGTTAGGGAAGTTCATGTTGCCTTGGGGGTCTTGAAGCGGAGTGTTGTCGAGGAAGATATCGCGCGCGGTAGGTGTGCCTTCGAACTCACCTTCGCCAACAGCGATCAGCATCTTTGCCATTGCGACAGAGCGCAGGCTATCCGGTGCCTCGGTTGGTGTTTTCGGCTTATCCGAGCCGCCCTTAGCGCCATACACATCGATTTTCCGTGCTGCACCCATGCTTTTCTCC
>NZ_LHVO01000059.1 GCF_001269925.1 Pseudomonas sp. MIACH | reverse complement strand
CGCAGCGCCTGGTTTTGGGGCTGCTGCGCAGCCCAACGCGGGGCAAGCCCGCTCGCCACAGGTTTTTCGAATCACCTATAAAGTTGTGTCGAGCCCCATTCCTTCAAGCGCCTTTTCTACAACGCGCGCGCCCAGGTCTGGCTGACCAATTGCTTGCCGAAACTCAAGGTCGGCTCCTCTTCCACCAACTCGAAACCGGCCTTTTGATAGAGCTTGCGCGCATCGGTCAAGGCGCTCATGGTCCACAGCATCATGCGGGTGTAACCGGCATCGCGGGCAAAGCGCAGGCATTCGTCCACCAGGCGCTGGCCGATGCCCTGGCCCCGCGCACTCGCATCCACGTAGAGCATGCGCAACTTGGCGGTTGTATCGTCATGGCGCACAACGAACACCGAGCCGACCACCTCGCCATCCTTCTCCGCGATCCAGCAGCGCTCCCGCGCCGGGTCGAACTCGCGCAGGTACTTGGCGACGATCTCCGCCACCAGCGCTTCAAACTCCCAGTTCCAATGGTATTCGCGGGCGTACAGCGCGGATTGCCGCTGCACCACCAGGCCCATATCTCCAGGTCGTGGATCGCGCAACAGGTAGCTCGACGCGCTGCCTTGCAGCAGCCCCTGGATGCGTTGCATGGCGTCGGTCAGTTGCTGTTGTTGAGGCTCGGGCAGGCCGTCGAGCAGGGCGATGACTTCATCCTGGGTCTGCTGTTCCAGGGGCGCCAGGACCGCGCGGCCGAGATCGGTGAGATGCAATTGCACCGCGCGCGCGTCGGTGGCGGAGCGGACTTTCTGGATCAGGCCGTTTTTCTCGAAGCCACTGGTCAGGCGGCTCAGGTAACCCGCGTCGAGGCCGAGCATCTGGCACAGGTCGGCGCTGGTGAGGTCGCCACGGGACGACAGCTCGTACATCACGCGAATTTCAGTCAGGGAATAGTCGCTGTGCAAGAGGTGTTCCTGCAGCACGCCGATCTGGTGGGTGTAGAAGCGATTGAAGCCGCGCACGATGCTGGCGCGTTCCACAAGCAGGGGAGTGGACATGGCGGATACTCGAATGGTTGCCTTAGTCAATTATATTGTTGCGTCAGGCAAGCATGTCAACGGCTATGATCGCCGGTCATGGTCATCCCAGGCTTGGCCGTCGCCTGTGGGCTCGTCAATATGATCCGAATCGCCATGACCACGCCGATCAGCACCGCGCCCAGGCCCGCGGCTTCCATGAGTGTGGGCCAGCGCCCGTGGAACCACAGGCCGAGCAGGGTGGCGAAGAGTGATTCGAGGGCGATCAATTGGCCGCTGAGCACCATTGGCAGGCGTCGGGTCGCGGCGTTCCAGGCCCAGGCGCCGATGAGGGTCGACATCACCGCGATGACCAGGCTCCAGGCATAGAGCGGGCCTGCTTGGGAAAGGCCGAAGCCGCGCGTTGGCAACTTGAACACGCCGAGTAGCTGTATGAACGGCAGCAGGCACAGCGTGGCGACACCGGTGCCCACCATCATCAGCGCAGTCCAGAGGCCGGTTGCGGGTGCCGCAAGGTGCGTCAATTGCCTTTGGTTGATCACGCTGAACCACAACCAGATGGCAACCGCACTCAGGGAAAAAAACAGCCCTGCCCACCAGGCGTTTGTATCCAATGAAGGTTGATGGAAGCTGCTGAGGTTCGACAGCAAGAGGCCCAACGCCAGGCATGACAAGGGGGCTGCCAGTCGGCGCCACGGGACGGTGCTGGTGCTGGCGTTGCCCACCAGGGCCAACAACACCGGCACCGTGCCGATAAACGCCGGGGTCATGACCGGCCCGCCGAACATCACGCCTGCGGCGATGCACACGCCGTAGCCCAGGCAACCCAATGCCCCGAGGGCGGCGGCGAGGTATCGTTGGCCGGGCCTGAGCAATCGCAGTTGAGCCCGGCATAGCAGCACACCCATGAGGCCCATCACGCCTGCGATCAGGAACCGCACGGCCATCAGGTCATAGAGGCTGTAGCCAGCGGTGACGTAGGGCGCGATGAAGTTCAGCGCCCAGCCCAATGTCGCAACAACCGCGAGCAGCACGCCGATGGCAATGGAGGTCTGTGCAGCGTTCATCTCGGGGCATCCATTGGGGTAATGGATCCATGGTGCCCAGTCATGCGGGTGTGCTACAAACGAGTTCTCGGCCCTGGATGTATAACCTCAGATTATGAATACACTCGGCAAGACTCTACCGCCCCTGGCCAGCCTATTGCCGTTTGAAGCGGCTGCACGCCTGGGCAGTTTCTCCAAGGCTGCCGATGAGCTGCACATCACCCAGGCCGCCATCAGCCGCCAGATTCGCGGGCTGGAAGACAACCTGGGCGTGAAGCTGTTTAGTCGGCGCAACCGAGCGGTGTTCCTGACCCAAGAGGGGCGGGAACTGGGCAAGGTGGTCGGCGAAGCGCTGCGCAGCATCAGTGAAAGTGCCGCCAGCCTGCGGGTGTCACCGCACAGTCATCGCGTGGTGCTGCTGTGCCAATTATGCGAAGCGTTCTATTGGCTGATGCCGCGCCTGTCGACGTTCCACCAGCAATACCCGCATATCGAAATCCAGGTGGTGACCTCCACCCGTCCCCTGACGGAGTTCACCCAGCATTTCGACGTGGCCTTGCAAAGTACCGGGCGTGCGAGTGGCGCCCATCCGCTGATGTTCACCGCGGCTGACGAAGTGTTCCCGGTGTGCAGCCCTGCCTATCTGCGCACAAAAAAACCGCTGGCGCTCGCCGGGTTGCAGGCGTGCACCTTGTTGCACCACAGCTCCCACCCTCCGCACTTGATGGAGTGGGACCGCTGGCTGCAGGTGTTCGGCCAGGCCCTGGCCGGGGATACACGCGGAGCCACCTTCGACAGTTACCCGCTGATGTTGCAGGCTGCGGTGGAGGGGCACGGTATCGCCATGGGCTGGCGGCGTACCGCGAGCAAGTTGATTGAAACGGGCGCGCTGGTCAGGCCCTGTGCCGAGAGCGTGCATTTGCCGGAGGCCATCTCGGTCTATAGGCAGCAGGGAGGAGGCAGTCGAGCCGAGATCACGGCATTGCTCGACTGGCTGGAGGTGCAATTGCAGGGAGAAGGCTGACAGGGGCGCCACGGCCCCTGTCATATGCCGCTATGGGTTGCGCGTCACTCGCCACACGGTATTGGCCAGGTCATCGGCGATGATCAGCGCGCCTTTCGGGTCCACCGTCACACCCACCGGGCGCCCACGGGTCTTGCCGTCGTCACCGCGAAAACCGGTGGCGAAATCAATCGGCTCGCCCGATGGCTTGCCATTACTGAACGGCACGAAGATGACCTTGTAGCCCACCGGGTTGTCGCGGTTCCAACTGCCGTGCTCGCCGACGAATACGCCGTCGGCAAATGTATCGCCCATGGCCGGGATGGAAAAGTCCACGCCCAGTGCGGCCACGTGGGAACCGAGGCTGTAATCCGGCTTGATCGCGGCGGCGACTTTGGCCGGGTTCTGCGGTTGCGCGCGTGGGTCGACGTTCTGGCCCCAATAGCTGTAGGGCCAGCCGTAGAACGCGCCTTCTTTCACCGACGTCAGGTAGTCGGGTACCAGGTCGGGGCCGAGTTCGTCGCGTTCGTTGACCACCGTCCACAGTTGCCCGGAGTCGGGTTGAATGGTCAGCGCCGTCGGGTTGCGCAGGCCGGTGGCGTAAGGTTTGTGCGCGCCGGTCGCTGCATCGATCTGCCAGACCATGGCGCGGTCGATTTCCACTTCCATGCCACGTTCGGTGACGTTGCTGTTGGAACCGATCCCCACGTAGAGCTGGCGCCCATCGGCACTCACCGCCAGGGATTTGGTCCAGTGATGGTTGATCTGCGCCGGCAGGTCGGTGACTTTGACCGGCGCGCCGCTGGCCTTGGTCTGGCCGTCGGTGTAATCGAAGCGCACCAACGCATCCTGGTTGGCCACGTAGAGCTTGCCGTCGGCAAACGCCAGGCCGTAGGGCGCGTTGAGGTTGTCGGCGAACACGGTCTTGAGCTCGTAGGTGCCGTCACCGTCGGCATCGCGCAGCAGCGTCAGGCGGTTGCCGCCCTTGACCTTGGTGTTGCCCTGGGCCTTGATCACGCTGGCGATCACATCCTTGGGCTTGAGCTTGGCCGCGCTGCCCCCACGGCCTTCGGCGATCAGGATGTCACCGTTGGGCAGCACCAGGGTCTGGCGCGGGATGGCCAGGTCGGTGGCGATGGCCGTGACGCTGTAGCCTTCGGGCACCTTGGGTTTCTGATCGCCCCAGGGGGTTGGCTCGGCGATCTTCATGCTCGGCAACAGGCTGCTTTGCTGCTCCGGCAACTTGGGGTCGGGGCCGCGGGCCTGGGTCTTGTCACCTTCGCCACCGCAAGCGCTCAGCAACAGCGCGGCGCTCAATACGCTCAGTGTGTGCGACGTTTTCATTTGGCACCTCCCGAGCGCAGGCCGGTCCAGGTGGCCGCCAGCGTCAGCAGCAAGACGATGGCCGACATGATCAGCCCGGCAGGCATTGAGGCGTAGGCATCCTTGGCATGTTGAAAGGCATTGACCAGCCCTAATACCCAGGTGGCTAACAGCAGCAGGACATACCGCGTGGGTTGCCCCGCCTTGCGCTCGGCGCGAAGCAGGTTGACCAGCGCAAACAGGAACGCGAGCCCACAGAACACCAGAGCACCGGCGATCAGCCAGGACGCAAAGTTGGCCCATTGAATCTGGTAGGTCTGGGTGTAGGCAATGTCGCTGAGCAAGGCACCCAGAAACAGCGGCACGGTGCCGGCCAGCAAGGTCGCATGCAGCGGCCCCGGCGTGTATCGGTAGGCGGGAAGGGTTGTCATGGTAAGGCGGCTCCTTGTTGTACAACGCCCCTGGTCGGGGCTGCGCATAGGAAATGAACGCCTTACGTGTCAGATAGTTCAGCATAATTCGTGTCGAAATATTAAGCGTCAGCCTGAAAGCTGGCATGCTCAAGGCATGACATAAGGAGCCGTCCCCATGCCAACCCTGCACCTGTTGTGCGGCAAGATCGCCTCGGGCAAGTCAACGCTTGCCAAGACCCTGGTGGCCGAACACGCCGCCATCCTGCTCAGCGAAGACACCTGGCTCGCCCAACTGTACCCCGGTGAAATCCTCTCGATCACCGACTACCTGCGCTGTGCCCAGCGGATTCGCGGGGTGTTGGGGCCGCTGGTGGTCAATCTGCTTGAATCCGGCGTCAACGTGGTGCTGGATTTTCCGGCCAACACCCTGGCCAATCGCGAATGGCTGCTGGGGTTGGCGCAGGCCGCCGAGGTGCCGCATCGCCTGCATTACCTCGAACTGGACGACGCCACTTGCCGCGCCCGGCTGCATGCGCGCAATGCGCGGGGCGACCACGATTTTGCGGCGACGGACGCCGAGTTTGATCTGATCACAAGGCATTTCTGCGTGCCGAGTGAGGCGGAAGGGCTGGTGATCGAGGTGCATCACGCATGAATAACCCTTCTACGGGCCTCGACGCGGACGGCTTTATCCTCACCGTCGCCGACACCCCCGTGCAGCGTGAATACCAGCCATTGCTGGCGGAGGTCTGTGCGTCGCTCTCGACGGAAGACCTGGGCCTGGATGGCATCTATCTCTATGGCAGCGTCGCAAGGGGCGACGCCACGGCGGGTGCTTCCGACCTCGACCTCACCCTGGTGCTGCGCGAGCCGGCAACCGCGGATCTATTGGCGCGGCTGGAGGCCGTCCGCTGTGCGTTGGAGCTGCGGCATCCGCATGTCACCAAGGTGGATTTCGATATCGGCCACCGTGCGCAGGTGCTGGTCGCTGAAAACCGCAACAGTTGGGGCTTCTGGCTCAAACACCAGTGCCGCTGTGTGTGGGGCGAAGATCTGTCAGTGCATTTCGAACGGTTTCGGCCGTCCCGTGACATCGCGCTGGCGGTGAATGGCGATTTCCATACCGTATTGAGTACCTACCTCACGCGCATCGCGTGCGCCGATATCGAGACGCAGCGGCTTCGCTTGCAGCGCGAGGCTTCACGCAAGCTGATCAGGTCCACTCATATACTGCGCTCGGAAGAGGCTTCGACATGGCCGCACACCCTCGAAGAGCATGTGGCGATGTTCGTCCGGGGGTATCCGCAGCGGGTCACTCACATTGCGTTCTTTCTCTTTGAGGCCAGGAACCCTGGCGCCACGATGGAAAACTTCATCACGCGGCTTCGAGCTTTTCTGGATTGGATGGCTTCACCCGCAGGCACTGCGTAGCAGCCCCAGTAAAGAAGAACGTGCTGTAGCAGACACTCTGTAGCGGCTGGTTTTGGGGCTGCTTCGCAGCCCAACGCGGGCGGTGCGACGATTCGCCAAGCCCGCTCGCCACAGGGGGATTTGTCAGGGTCTGAAAAGTTGTGTAGATACCCATGCCTACCAGATGGCGACAATCATCAGGACTTGAAGCGCCCCACCAAGCCATTCAACTCATCCGACAGATTCGCCAAGCGCCCCGAGTCGTCCTGCGCCGAGTTGGCCAGGCTTTCCACCAGTCGCGCTTCGTCGTAGATCTGTTGGATATGCCGGTTGATCTCCTCGGCCACGCTGTGTTGTTCCTCGGCGGCGGCGGAGATTTGCAGGTTCTGGTCGCGGATTTCGTTGACCGACAACTGGATGCCTTCAAAGCTGTCACGCGCGCTTTCGATGGACGACACGCTGGCTCGTGACAGGTCCAGGCAACTGCCCATCTTTTGCGTGACTTCCTGGGTCTTGTTTTCCAGGGTGCCGAGCAGGTGTTCGATCTCGCCGGTGGAGTCGGAGGTGCGCTTGGCCAGCGCGCGCACCTCGTCGGCGACCACGGCAAAACCACGACCCTGGTCACCGGCACGGGCGGCCTCGATGGCGGCATTGAGCGCCAGCAGGTTGGTCTGTTCGGCAATCGCGCGGATCGTGCCGATGATCTGGTTGATGCTGCGACTGCCGGCTTCGAGTTCGACCATGGCGTCGGACGACTCGGTCAAGCGGCGGCCCAGGCGATTGACGTTATCGGTGGTGACTTCGATCTGTTGCTTGCCCTCGGCCACGCGGCGATGGCCGTTCTCCGCCGAATCCGCCGCACTGCTGCAGGAGCGCGCGACTTCGTTGGCGGTGGCGACCATTTCATTGAACGCGGTGGACACCAGTTCCACCGCCTCGCGTTGGCGGCCGGCGGCTTCATTCATGTTGTGCGCCACTTCACTGTTGACCTTGGAAGCGTTGTGCAAATTGGCCGACGCCGCGCCGATGTGCTGGATCAATTGGCGGATGGCGGCGAGGAACTTGTTGAACCAGCCGGCCAGTTCGGCGGTTTCATCCTTGCCCTGCACCTGCAGTTCGTGGCGCAGGTCGCCTTCACCCTCGGCAATCGACTGCAAACCGGTACTGACCTGGCCGATAGGCTTGACGATCACTTTGGAAAACGCCGCCGCGAGCACGCCGAAGATCAGCACCAGCACGCCGACGATGACGGCGGTGAGGTAGGTCATGCGTGTGGCTTCGGCCATGACTTCGCGGTGTTCAATCAGGCCGATATAGCGCCAGCCCAGGCCGGGGGACGTCCACACGTTGGCCATGTAGCGCACGCCGTTGATTTCCACTTCGGTGGACCCTTGGGTCTCGGCCAAGTGTGCGTAGGCGGCACCCAGGTCCTTGAGCGGCTTGAAGCTGTGGGCGGCGTCGCGCGGGTCGACCAGCACCACGCCGTCTTCGATCAGCATCACGTAACCGCTTTCGCCGAGCTTGATGCTCTTGACCAGTTCGGTGAGGTTCTTCAGCGACACGCTGACCACGAACACGCCCTTGGCTTTGCCGGCGCTATCCAGCAATGCCCGGGCAGTGCCCACCAGCGCCACGTCGTCTTTGTCGTAGTAGTAAGCCGGCGTGCGCACGGTCTTGCCGGGGCTGGCCATGGCGGCCTTGTACCAAGGGCGCGCGCGTGGGTCGTACTTGGCCAGTTGCGGGTCATCCGGCCATTTGACGTAGGTGCCATCTTCCAGGCCGATGGAGAGGATGGCGGCTGCCGGGTGCGTGGCGCCAAAGCGCGCAAAGCGCTCGATGACCGCTTGTGCCGCCGCCGGCATCGGCTGACTGGCGGCGTCGGCGGGCTGGTAGTTCTTCAGCGTTTCCACGGAGGTGTACACAGGATCCATGGCCATTTGATCGACGTTCTGCTGCGTGCCGTCGAAGAACTGGCGGATATTGCCATCGATCTGGCGGATTTCCCGGGTGCTGCCATCGATAAACTGGTCAACGGCCTGGGTCCGTGTGTTCATCACGGAGATGACCGCCACCAGGCTTACCGGGATAAACGCAACCGAGACAAATGCCAGTACCAGCTTATTTTTTATTTTCATCGAGACGACCATCAGCGTAGAGGGCGGTCAAATCGTCTCGCTCCGGAAAAAGAGCGCGGCGATTTGCTATCACCGCTGTTTCGGCCCGATGCCGGTAAATCTTTAGGGTTTTTTGTACACAATACAAAGTGCTTATTGTTCTGTATCCAATCAGTAGACATCACGCAGATAGCGCTTCTGTTCGCTCAACTGGCGCCAGTACTCCACGGCGCCCTCGACACCAAGCCTGCCGTGGGTTTGCGCGACCTGGCGCAGAGCCTGGTCGACGTCCTTGGCCATGTGGCTGGCATCCCCGCAGATATACAGCTGCGCGCCGTCCTGCAGCCAGCGCCACAGCTCGGCGCCGTGTTCGTGGATGCGGTCCTGCACGTAGACCTTCTGCGCCTGGTCGCGGGAGAACGCCAGGCTCAGGTGAGTGAGCAAGCCGTCGTGCTGCATGCCTTGCAGTTCGTCCTGGTAGTAAAAGTCGCTGGCCGCGTGTTGCTCGCCAAAGAACAGCCAGTTGCGGCCCTGATGCCCCTGGGCCCGACGTTCCTGCAAAAACGCGCGGAACGGCGCCACACCGGTGCCGGGGCCGATCATGATCATCGGCACGTCACCGTCGGCCGGTGTGCGGAAGTGCTTGGATGGCTGCACGAACAACGGCACCTCGCTGTCTGCGGCGCGGTCGGCGAGGAAGGTCGAGGACACGCCCTTGCGCTTGCCATAGCGCACCGCGGCCACGGTGAGGTGCACTTCCTGCGGGTAGGCCTTGGCGCTGGAGGCGATTGAATACAAGCGGGGCTGCAGGCGCTTGAGGGTGCCGAGCAGTTCGTCCGCCGAGCAATCGATGGGGTATTCGTGCAGCACATCCACCAGTTGTCGGCCCCACAGCCAGCCTTGTAATTCGGCTTTGCGCTCAGGGTTCAGCAGTTGCTTGAGGCCGGGGTTGGTGCTGCGCTCGGCAATAAAGGCCAGGGTGTCGCTGCTGGGCCGGGCAATTTCGAAACGCTGGGTCAGCGCCTGGTGCAGCGGTACATCGCCGAAGGTGTCGATGTTCACGCAGGCAGCCGGATCCAGACGCGTCAGGTCGAGCAGTTCGCTGACCAGTTCCGGGCAGTTGCGTGGCATGACGCCCAGGGCATCACCGGCTTCATAACTCAGCCCGGAATCGGTCAGGTCCAGGGCGAACTGGCGGGTTTCCTTGTGGGCGCTCTGTGGGTTCAGGTGCCGGTTGAGCAGCAGCCGTGAGCCATGCAGTTTGGTTTTGCCTGCCGGTGTGGCGGGCGTTACCGGGGCTACGGGTTTTGCCGGGTGGAGGGTCTGTTGGAATCGGGCCAGCCACGCATCGGCGCGCTCTTCGAATTCGGTGTCGCAGTCGACGCGTTCAAGCAGGCGGGTGGCGCCCAACTCCAGCAAGCGCTGGTCGAGTCGCTGGCCGTGCTTGCAGAACTGGTCGTAATTCGGATCACCCAAGGCCAGCACCGCAAAGCGCAGCGACTCCAGGCGGATCTCGACGGTGCTGAGGCTGTGCCAGAAGCCTTCGCCGTTGTCGGGCGGGTCGCCGTCGCCGAAGGTGCTGCTGATCAGCGCCAGGTTTTGTGTGCTCGCCAGTTTGCTCGCCGGGAAATCCGCCATCGCGCTGAGCTCCACGCTGATGCCCGCGTCGCGCAGGCGCTTGGCGAATCGCTCGGCGAGGGCTTCGGCGTTACCGGTCTGCGAGGCCCATAACAGGGTGACGGCCGGGGGGGGCGGTGCTGTAACGGCGCTGGCTTCTGCACGGCTGAACAGCCCGCCGAGCAAACCGTCGAGCCACAGGCGGGTGTCCTTGGCCAGCGGCGCATGGCTTGGCATCACCGGCACACCGGCTGCCTGGCGCCCGACGTCGGAGCGCAGGCCGCTGAGGAAACCTGCAAGGTAAGTGCGTTCGCTGTCGCTCAATGAGGGGGCCGGCACGTGGCGGATGCCGGCAATATCGGCGAAGGCGTCGAGGCGCGACATGGCGAGGTCCTCTGCTAAGGGGGAACGGTCATTGGTGGCCGGCCTATCGAGAAACTGATGATCGATCAACTCGACTCGGGCCAAGGCCACGGCACAGAACTTGAACTCGGGCTGCAGGGAAATCGGATCGACCGCGTCGTTGGTCACCGCGTTGATCGCCAGGTGTTCGCCAAACACATCGTTCCAGTGGAAGGGCGCAAAACAATTGCCCGGCCGCACGCGGTCGGTGACCACCGCAGGCAGCACGGCACGCCCGCGCTGGGAGCGCACTTCCACGCGGTCCTTGTCCTTGATGCCGAGGCTGGCGGCGTCTTCGGGGTGCAGTTCGACGAAGGGGCCGGGGTTGAGTTTGTTCAGCGTGGCGACCTTGCCGGTCTTGGTCAGGGTGTGCCACTGGTGCTGCAAACGGCCGGTGTTGAGCACGAACGGGAAGGCTGTGTCGGGCATCTCCGCCGGCGGCATATGCGGACGCGCGAGGAACTGGCCTTTGCCATTTTCGGTGGCGAATCTGAGCGTGCCTGTATTCAGGTAGCGGATCGGGTTGCGCTCCGCACCAGCCTCTGAAGAGCAGGGCCATTGCAGCGGTTGTTCGCGCAGCCGTGCATGGCTGGCGCCACGAATGTCGTAACCGGTCTTGGGGTTCCAGGCGCGCTTGATCTCGTCGAAGACCTCGGCGGCGCTGGCGTAGGTGAAGGCGTCGGCAAAGCCCATCTCGCAGGCCACCCTGGCGATGATCTGCCAGTCGGGCAAGGTCTGGCCCGGTGGTTCGACGGCCTTTTGCATCAGGGTCAGGTTGCGCTCGGAGTTGATCATCACCCCTTCGGCCTCGGCCCACAGCGCGCCGGGCAGCAGGATGTCGGCGTAGCGGTTGGTCTCGGTGTCGAGGAAGGCATCCTGGGTGATCACCAGTTCGGCGGCTTGCAGGCCTTCGATGACCTTGCGGCGATTGGGCGCGCTGGCCACCGGGTTGGTGCAGATGATCCAGCAGGCCTTGATCTGCCCCGCGCTCATCTGCTCGAACAGCGCCACGGTGCCGCCGCCGACTTGGCGCGGTAGGCTGCCTGCGGGGATCTGCCAGAGGTCTTCGATAAATGCGCGGTCGGCCTCCACCAGCACCGAGCGCTGCCCCGGCAGGCCAGGGCCCATGTAGCCCATCTCACGGCCGCCCATGGCATTGGGTTGGCCGGTGAGGGAAAACGGCCCGCTGCCGGGGCGGCAGATGGCGCCGGTGGCCAGGTGCAGGTTGCACAGGGCGTTGGTGTTCCAGGTGCCGTGGGTGCTTTGGTTGAGGCCCATGGTCCAGCAGCTCATCCACTCGGCGGCTTGGCCGATCCAGTCGGCGGCCTGGCGGATATCCGCTTCGGCCAGGCCGGTGATGTCGGCGACGGTGTGCGGCGGGTAGTCCTCGAGGAAGCCGGGCATGGCCTCCCAGCCCTCGGTGAACGCGGCAATGAAGGCCGGGTCGGTGTGGCCGTTCTTGACCAGCAGGTGCAACAGGCCATTGAGCAGGGCGAGGTCGGTGCCCGGTTTGATCGGCAGGTACAGGCCGGCTTTGTCGGCGGTGGCGCTGCGCCGTGGGTCGACCACGATCAGCTTCGCCCCGGCCTTGACCCGGTCCATCATGCGCAGGAACAGGATCGGGTGACAGTCGGCCATATTGGCGCCGATCACGAAGAACAGGTCGGCGCGGTCGAAGTCTTCATAGGAGCCCGGCGGCCCGTCGGAGCCGAGGGACAGTTTGTAGCCGCTGCCCGCGCTGGCCATGCACAGGCGTGAGTTGGACTCGACGTTGTTGGTGCGTACAAAGCCCTTGGCCAATTTGTTGATCAGGTACTGGGCTTCCAGGGACATTTGCCCGGACACATAAAAGGACAGGGCATCCGGCCCGTGGCTGTCGAGGATGCCGCGCAGGCGCCCGGCGGTTTCGCTGATGGCGGTGTCCATGGCGATGCGCACTGGGTCGTGGTCCCGCTTCTCACGCAGGTACGCGTTCTCCATCCGCCCGGACTCGGCGATTGCCTGCCCGCAGGTGGTGCCTTTGGTGCACAGGCGGCCGAAGTTGGTCGGGTGGGCCTTGTCGCCGATCACCTTGACCACCTTATTGTTTTCCACCTGCATGACGATGCCGCAGCCCACGCCACAATAAGGACACACACTGCGTACGCTTTGGTTTGCCATCCGTAACCCTCGAAACTTTTTCTGCCCGCCAACAAAAAAGCGCCCTGCAACCCTCCGTTGGAAACGGGGATTGCACGGCGCCTTTGTCGTGAATGGGCAATCAGCGTTGACTGCTCTGTGTGTGTTCCTAGCAAGTCACGCGCCAATTTCTTGAGCACAGGTTAATTGTGGCGAGCGGGCTTGCCCCGCGTTGGGCTGCGCAGCAGCCCCAAACCCAGGCACCTCCGTCCTTACAGGAAGCAAGCAGTGGCAGTAATGGGGCGGCTTCGCCACCCAACGCGGGGCAAGCCCGCCCGCCACAACCGTCCCGCCCACCATAGAAGCATTTGT
>NZ_LHVO01000058.1 GCF_001269925.1 Pseudomonas sp. MIACH | reverse complement strand
GTGTGGCTTCTACTTCCTTAACCGCTGACGAAGTCAGCAATCTTTTGATCTGCTCTGGCTCTGGCTCTGGCTCTGGCTCTGGCTCTGGCTCTGGCTCTGGCTCTGGCTCTGGCTCTGGCTCTGGCTTTTGATCTTGATCTCAGGCGCCCCGTTAACCACGCTGGCCGAACGCAGGCTTGAATCCGTGGGTAACCCGGCAGGACGCCGGGTTAGCCGTCCTGGGCCAAGGATGGCCCATGACGGCGGCCCACGGATTCAAGCCTGCGTTCGGGCATACCGAGCCTAGGCGAGGTACCGAGTGGTGGGGCAAGAGCCTTTTGGTTACTTTGGGGCTTTTCCAAAGTGACCCGCCGTAAGGGCGGAACCCATAGCCGACGTTACCGCAGCAACGGATATGTACGCGCTCAAAGCCAACGACATGGTCGGCCCAAAGGCCGCCACGGAACCAAGCCCCCTCCCACAATTCAACCAGCCACACTTTCTGCCGCCCCCACCCCCGTGCTTAAGCCTCTGCACCCCCAAAAGCCCCCTAAAAGCGCACAAACACTGGCCCTGCCCAAGCCTGGCGCGCACCGCAAAGTCTGCTGAGCCCGGCCACCAAAACGGTGGTTTGTATTGAGCGCAGGTCTTTTTAGACGGCATATGCTGATTTCACAGTGGTGTAATGAACCTGTGCTGCAACGAGGCCGACGCGCCGCCAGGGCAGCGAACGCTTGTCACACTCAACGAACTTCAGGACCGCACTCAATGAGCTTTCTTCGTCCCAAATTCATTACGTTCGACTGCTACGGTACGCTGACCAACTTCCATATGGGCACCATGACCCGCGAGCTGTTCGCTGATCGCATCAAGCCTGAACAAATGGACCAGTTCGTCAAAGACTTCTCGGCCTACCGCCTCGACCAGGTCATGGGCGACTGGCGCCCCTACGATGAAATCCTCAAGACCGCCCTGGCCCGTACCTGCAAACGCTGGGGTATCGACTATCGCGAGGAAGGCCAGCTGTATTACGACGCCGTGCCGACCTGGGGCCCTCATGCAGACGTGCCGGCCGGGCTGTCGAAAATTGCCGACAAGATTCCCCTGGTGATCTTCTCCAATGCCAGCGACAGTCAGATCATGTCCAACGTCGACAAGCTCGGCGCGCCGTTCCACAAGGTGTTCACCGCCGAGCAGGCCCAGGCCTACAAGCCGCGCCTGGCCGCGTTTGAATTCATGCTCGACAACCTCGGTTGCGGCCCGGAAGACATCTTGCATGTGTCTTCCAGCTTCCGTTACGACCTGATGCCGGCCCATGACATGAAGATCAAAAACAAAGCCTTCGTCGCCCGTGGCCACGAAGTGCCGGGCAACGCGTTCTACAGTTACCAGCAGATCCCCGATATCGGTGGGCTGCCGGCGCTGGTCGGTCTGTAACCGCACACCTCTGAGGGCAAGACATGGGCAGTGAATCCTATTGGCTCGACACCGCACCGGCGTTTACCGGTGCCCAGCTGGGCGGCTTGCCCAAGCAGGTCGATGTGGCTGTGGTCGGCGGTGGGTTCACCGGCCTGGCGGCAGCGCGGGCGTTGGCGCTCAAGGGCGCCAGTGTGGTGGTGCTCGACGCCGGGCGGGTGATCGGCGAGGCCTCGGGACGCAACGGTGGGCAGTGCAACACCGGGGTGGCTCAGGATTACGCCGGGTTGCACGCCAGCATCGGTGCCGCCAAGGCGCGCGCCTATTACCAGGCCTATGAAAGTGCCGTGCACACCGTGGTGTCACTGGTCGAGCAGGAAGGCATTGCCTGCGACCTGGTGCGCAACGGCAAGCTCAAGCTGGCGGCCAAGCCGATGCACTACGAAGGCCTGGCCCGCACCTGCGAGCTGATCCGCCAGGAGGTGGATGCCGATGTCGAGTTGCTCAGCGCCGAGCAGACCCATGCTGAAGTCAATTCGGCGCAGTTTCATGGCGGCCTGCTGCAACGCAACGGCGTGCAGATGCATGTCGGCCGCTTCGGCGTCGGCTTGGCCGAAGCGGCGGCGCGGCGTGGTGCGATGATCTACGAGCACACCCCCGTCAAGGATTGGAAGGCCCAGGCCGGCGGCTATCAGGTCAACACCGCCAAGGGTTCCCTGCACGCCGGGCAAGTCCTGCTGGCAACCGGTGCCTGCCAGCATGGCGACCTGGGTTGGTACCGCCGCAGGATTGTGCCGGTGGGCAGTTTTGTCATCGCCACCGAAGTCTTGCCCCAGACGCTGATCAACCAGTTGCTGCCGCAACATCGCGCCTATGTGACCAGCCGCATGATCGGCAACTACTTTCGCCTGACCCCGGACAACCGCCTGCTGTTTGGCGGACGTGCGCGGTTTGCGATGTCCGACAGTGTCTCCGACGCCAAGAGCGGCAAGGTACTGCAAGCGGCGATGCTGAACATGTTCCCGCAGTTGGCGCACGTGAAGATCGACTACTGCTGGGGTGGCCTGGTGGACATGACGTCCGACCGCCTGCCCCGCGCCGGCCAGCATGGCGGCGTATTCCACTCCATGGGCTACAGCGGCCATGGCGTGCAGATGTCGGTGCACATGGGCCAGGTCATGGCCGAAGTGATGGCCGGTAATGCGGCCGCCAACCCTTGGCGCGAACTGGAATGGCCGGCAATCGTCGGGCATTTCGGCAAGCCCTGGTTCCTGCCCTTCGTGGGGGCTTACTACCGCTTCCAGGACTATCTGCACTGAGTTGCCGTTGTTGCGTCACCGTCGTTTGCGTTTCCAGGACGCTCCGGACATCCGTGAGCACTCGATTCTTCCGATTATCGACAGGTAGCCTTGCTATGACTGACAACAAAAACACCCCCGAGCTCATCTCCGGCCAGGACAGCCTGCGGGTCTTCGAAAGTCTCAACCGTGGCATGTCGCGCCGCAACGCCCTGCAGATGCTGGGCGTGGCTGGGGTGGCCGCCGCTGGTGCCGGCAGCCTGTTCGGCGCCGCCGGCAAGCTGTTCGCCGACGAGGCCGCCGTGGCCGGCAAAGGCAAGCCAGGCGGCAAGATCCGCGTGGCCGGCATGTCCAGCTCCACCGCCGATACCCTCGACCCGGCCAAGGGCGCGCTGTCCACCGACTATGTGCGCCACTACATGTTCTACAACGGCCTGACCCGCTTCGATAAGCACCTGGTGCCGCAACTGGAACTGGCCGAGCGCATCGACAACACCGACGCCACCGTCTGGACCATCACCCTGCGCAAGGACGTGACCTTCCACAACGGCAAGGCCCTGACCGCCGCCGACGTGGTGTTCTCCCTGAACCGCCACAAAGACCCGCTGACCGGTTCCAAGGTCATGCCGTTGATGGAGCAGTTCGCCGAGATCAAGGCCAGCGGGCCGAACGAAGTGCAGATCCGCCTCAGCGCGGCCAACGCCGAGTTGCCGTCGATCCTCGCAGTGTCGCACCTGTTGATCGTCCCCGAGGGCACCAGCGACTTCAGTAAAGGCATCGGCACCGGACCGTTCACCGTGGGCGAGTTCAAGCCAGGCGTGCGTTCGATTGCGGTGCGCAACAAGAACTACTGGAAACCGGGCCTGCCGTACCTCGACGAGATCGAGTTCATCGCGATTGCCGACGAGCCATCGCGGGTAAATGCGCTGCTGTCGGGCGATGTGCACATGATCAACGAGGTCAACCCGCGCTCCACCACGCGCATCAAGGCCAGTGCCAAGCATCGCGTCGTCGACGCGCCGTCGGGCAACTACACTGACTTGATCATCCGACAAGACCAACTGCCCGGCAAAAGCCCGGAATTTACCCAGGCGATGAAACTGCTGCTCGACCGTGAGCAGGTCAAGTCCGCCGTATTCCGTGGCTTTGCGGTGGTGGGCAACGACCACCCGATTGCGCCGGGTTCGCGCTACTTCAATACCGACTTGCCGCAGACGGTCTACGACCCGGAAAAAGCCAAGTTCCTGCTGAAGAAAGCCGGCATGGAAAGCATCACCATGCCCGTGATGGCCTCGCCTGCCGCCACCGGTTCGGTGGACATCGCCGTGCTCTTGCAGCAGTCGGCCAAGCAGGCCGGGCTCAAGCTCGACGTCAACCGCCTGCCGAGCGATGGCTACTGGTCCAACCACTGGATGAAGCACCCGCTGAGCTTCGGCAACATCAACCCCCGGCCGAATGCTGACGTGATGTTCTCGCAGTTCTTCCAGTCCAAGGCGCCGTGGAACGAGTCCGGCTGGCAGAACGAGCAGTTCGACCAGTTGCTGATGCTGGCCCGTGGCGAAACCGACGACGCCAAGCGCGCCAAGATGTATGGCGACATGCAGGTCCTGGTGCACGACCACTGCGGCATCGGCGTGCCGGTGTTCATCAGCAATATCGACGGCGTCGACCAGCGCATCAAAGGCTACGACAGCAACCCACTGGGCGGTTTCATGGGCTACATGTTTGCCGAGCAGGTGTGGTTGGACGCTTGAGGAGGGTCGTGGGATGAATAGCAATACACTGTGGTTGATCGGCCGGCGCTTCGGCGCCGGGGCCTTGACCTTGTTGATCGTGTCCATGGTCGTGTTTGCGATCACGGCGGTACTGCCGGGGGACGCGGCGCAACAATCCCTGGGCCAGTTCGCGACCCCTGAACAGGTGGCGGCCCTGCGCCTGAAACTGGGGTTGGACCAGCCCGGTGTGTTGCGTTACCTGCACTGGTTGATGAGCCTGCTCACTGGCGACATGGGCGTGTCGGTCTCCAACGCCATGCCGGTCGGTGAGCTGATGGCGGGCCGGGTGCCCAACACCCTGATGCTGGCGGGCGCCACGGCGCTGGTCTCGGTGCCGGTGGCGCTGGTACTCGGTATCGGTTCGGCGATGGGTCGGGGCGGGCGCATCGACAGTTGCCTGAGCTTTATCACCCTGGCGATGGTCGCGGTGCCGGAATTCCTGGTGGCGACCCTGGCGGTGCTGATTTTCGCGGTCAACCTCGGTTGGTTGTCGGCCCTCTCGTATGCCAGCGACATCAGTTCACCGCTGCAATTTCTGCGCACCTATGCCTTGCCGGTGATGACGCTGTGTTGCGTGATCGTCGCGCAAATGGCGCGCATGACCCGCGCTGCCGTGATCGACCAGCTCGACAGCCCCTACGTGGAAATGGCCCGCCTCAAAGGCGTCAGCCCGATCCGCATCGTGCTGCGCCATGCCTTGCCCAATGCGATCGGGCCGATTGCCAATGCCATCGCCCTGAGCCTGTCGTACCTGTTGGGCGGGGTGGTGATCGTCGAAACCATCTTCAACTACCCCGGCATTGCCAGCTTGATGGTCGATGCCGTGACCAACCGCGACATGGCGCTGGTGCAGGCGTGCACCATGTTGTTTTGCGCGGCGTACCTGGGCCTGGTGCTGCTCGCCGACCTGTGCGCGATCCTGTCCAATCCGAGGCTGAGAAACCAATGAACAACCTCATTGCGAAATCCAAGCCTGTTTCCTCCGCCCTGGCACTCGCCAAGGTGTCCAGCGGCCCGTCGTGGCTGGGGCTGTTGGGCGGCGTGGTATGCGTCGCCTGGCTGCTGGTGGCGCTGCTCGGCCCGTGGCTGGCGCCTCACCCGGTGGGGGAGGTGGTGTCCGATAACATCTTCGAAGGCTTCAGCCTCGCGCATCCATTCGGCACCGATTACCTGGGCCGCGACATGCTCAGCCGGGTGCTGGTGGGCGCGCGGTTCACCGTCGGGCTGGCGCTGGTGGCGGCGTTACTGGCCAGCACCTTCGGCACCGGGTGTGCGCTGTTGTCGGTGGTCTCGCCCAAGTGGCTGGACGAAATCATCAGCCGCATCATGGACGCCTTCATCTCGATCCCGAGCAAAATGCTTGCGTTGATCATGGTCTCGGCCTTTGGCTCATCGGTGACGTTGCTGATCTGTACGGCCGTGATCAGCTATATCCCCGGCTCCTTCCGCGTCGCCCGCAGCATGGCGGTCAATATCGAAGCCCTGGAGTACGTGCAGGTCGCGCGCACCCGTGGCGAGCGCCGGTTGTACGTGGCGTGCATGGAGATCCTGCCGAACATGCTCAACCCGGTCCTGACCGACCTGGGCCTGCGTTTCGGCTACATCGTGCTGTTGCTCAGTGGCATGAGTTTCCTTGGCCTGGGCGTGCAACCGCCGGACGCCGACCTCGGCTCGCTGGTGCGGGAAAACATCGGCGGCCTTAACCAGGGCGCGCTGGCCATCATCATTCCGGCGCTGGCCATCGGCACGCTGACCATCGGCGTGAATCTGCTGATCGACTATCTGTCGTCGCGACGTAGTCGACGCACGGGAGGCCATTGAAATGACTGAATTGATTCGCGTCGAAGACCTGCGCGTGGTCGCCTGTGGCGAGCGCGGCGAGGTGGAAATCGTCAAGGGCGTGAGCTTTGCCCTGAAACAAGGTGAAGTGCTGGCGTTGATCGGCGAGTCCGGCTCGGGCAAGACCACCATCGCCCTGGCCCTGCTGGGGTATGCACGGCGTGGCTGTCGTTTGTCCGGCGGGGTGGTGCAGGTCGGCGAGCACGACATGCTCGCCCTGAGCGAACACCAACTGCAAGGCCTGCGCGGCAACCGCGTGTCCTATATCGCGCAAAGCGCCGCAGCAGCGTTCAACCCGGCCAAACGGCTCATTGACCAGGTGATAGAGGGCGCGCTGATCCATGGCCTGGGCACTCGGGCCGAGCTGCACGCCAAGGCCATCGGACTGTTCCGCGACCTGGCGTTGCCGGGCCCGGAACGCATCGGCCAGCGCTACCCGCACCAGGTCTCCGGCGGGCAGCTGCAACGGGTGATGGCGGCGATGGCGCTGATCAGTGACCCGCTGCTGGTGGTGCTCGACGAGCCGACCACCGCCCTGGACGTGACCACCCAGATCGACGTGCTGCGCGCCTTCAAACGCGTGGTGCGCGAGCGCGGTGCCACGGCGGTGTACGTGTCCCACGACCTGGCGGTGGTGGCGCAAATGGCCGACCAGATCGTGGTGCTCAACGGTGGTCAGATCCTCGAGCAAAGCGCCACCGCACCGTTGCTTAACGCCCCGACCCACGCCTACACCCGCAGCCTGCTGGCCGCCGCACGGCCCGACACCACCATTCGCCCGCCCTGCGGCGTCGCCGGGGAGGTACCGCTGCTGACCATCACCGGCCTCACCGCTGGCTACGGCAACAAGAACCTGCACGGCATGCCGTCGATTCGGGTCCTTGAAGACATCGACCTCACCGTGCGCCGTGGCCAGGCCATCGGCGTGATCGGCGAGTCGGGCTCGGGTAAATCCACCCTGGCCCGGGTGGTGGCGGGGTTGTTGACCCCGGCCCTCGGCGGCCTGGCTTTCGACGGGCAACCCTTGGGCGGCAGCCTCGCCGAGCGCACCCCGGAACAGTTCCGCCGGATCCAGATGGTGTTCCAGAACGCCGACACCGCGCTCAACCCCATGCACAGCGTGGCGGCCATCATCGGTCGACCGTTGAAAATGTATTTCGGCCTCAAAGGCACGGCGCTGCAAACCCGCATCGGCGAACTGCTCGACCTGGTGCGCCTGCCCCGCGACCTCGCCGAACGGCGCCCGAATGAGTTGTCCGGCGGGCAAAAGCAGCGGGTCAACCTGGCCCGCGCGCTGGCGGCCAAACCCGACCTGATCCTTTGCGATGAAGTGACCTCGGCCCTCGACACCGTGGTGGGCGCAGCGATCCTCGAACTGCTGCGCGACCTGCGCCAGCAATTGGGGGTGTCGTACCTGTTTATCAGCCACGACATCTCCACCGTGCGTGCGTTATGCGATGACATTGTGGTGATGTACAGCGGCCACAAGGTCCAGGCCGGCAGCCGCGAGTCGTTTGCCGAGCCGCCGTTCCACCCCTACACCGACCTGTTGATTCACTCGGTGCCCGAGTTGCGCCAGGGCTGGCTGGAAAGCTGCGGCACCGCGTCCGAGGTGCTGCCAGCGATTGGCGAGCGGGCCAACGTGCCGGAACTGTGCACCTTCCTCAATCGCTGCCCGGTGCGCGTCGACGGCCTGTGCAACCGCACCGCGCCGAGCCGTCGCAGCCTGGACAGCGGCGGTGAAATCCTTTGCCACCACGACAGCGCCCAGTTGCTGAATACCCAGCAGGGCGTTACGACCATGACCTTGGGAGCCTATGCATGAACGGGCGTTTTGTGAGGTTGGCCGAACAGGGCCGGCCGACGGTCAGCCTGACCGTGGACGGCGCCGCCGTCCAAGCCCTGCAGGGCGACACCTTGATGGTCGCGCTGCTGACCCAGGGCAACGCGCTGCGCCAGTCGGAATTCGACAGCGGCCGCCGTGCCGGTTTCTGCCTGATGGGCGCGTGCCAGGATTGCTGGGTGTGGACCCGCAGCGGCGAACGCCTGCGCGCCTGTTCCAATGAAGTCCGTGACGGGCTGGACATCGTTACCACACAACCGGAGGCGACATGGCCACTGCACGGGTAGTTATTGTGGGCGCCGGACCGGCCGGGGTGCGCTGCGCCGAAACCCTGCTGGCGGCCGGGATCAAACCGATCCTGATCGATGAAAACCGCCGCGACGGCGGCCAGATCTACCGGCGTCAGCCAGAAGGCTTCACTCGCAACTACGCGACCCTGTACGGCAGCGAGGCCGCCAAGGCCCAGGCGCTGCACCAGAGTTTCGACCGCCTGCGCGACGCCATCGACTACCGCCCCGACACCCTGGTGTGGAACCTCACGCCAGGGCAACTGTGCTGCGTGAGCCAGGGCCGCCACACCACGGTGGATTACGACGCACTGATCCTCTGCACCGGCGCCACCGACCGCCTGATGCCCATCGAGGGCTGGCAACTGGCGGGCACCTACAGCCTGGGCGGGGCGCAGATCGCCTTGAAAAACCAGGCCGTGTCCATCGGCCATCGCGTGGTGTTCATGGGCAGCGGGCCGTTGCTGTACCTGGTCGCCAGCCAGTATGTGAAGGCCGGCGCCGAAGTGGCGGCGGTGCTCGACACCTCAGCCTTGAGCCTGCGTCTGAAAGCCTTGCCCAAACTGCTGGCGCGGCCCGGCGTGCTGTTCACCGGGATCAAGCTATTGGCGCAACTGTACCGCGCCAAGGTGGCGGTGCACCTGGGGGTCAAGCCGCTGCAAGTGATGGGCGACGCGGCCAATGGCGTGAGCGGTGTGCGCTTCGCCACCGGCAACGGGCAGGCCGTCACGGTGCAGGCCGATGCCGTTGCGCTGGGTTACCACCTGCGCCCGGAAACCCAGCTGGGTGACCTGGCCGGCTGTCGCATGGCGTTCGATGAGGCATCGAGCCAATGGTGGCTGGCCACGGATGACGCCGGACGCACCTCGGTCAAGGGCGTGTACGCGGCCGGTGATGGTGCGAAAATTCGCGGCGCCGATGCCGCCGAGCACGCCGGGCGCCTGGTGGCGCTGGCGCTGCTGGAAGACCTGCAACACCCGGTCGACGCCGGCCTGCGGGATGAACAACAGCAGGCCCTGGCGGTGATGGAGCAATTCCGCCTGGGCCTGGCCCAGGCGTTCCCCTGGCCGAGCGAACAGGCCAAGGCGTTGCCGGACAGCGCCATCGTGTGCCGCTGCGAGATGATCAGCGCCGGCGAGTTGCGCCGCACGGTGAAAGATAAGGGCGCCTGCGAAGTCAATCGCGCCAAGGCGTTCAGCCGCGTGGGCATGGGTCGTTGCCAGGGGCGTTACTGCTCCCAGGCCGGGGCCGAAGTGATCGCCGCCGCTGCCGGCGTGCCGGTGCAGGAGGTCGGGCGCCAGCGCGGCCAGGCGCCGGTCAAACCGTTGTCGATGTTGATCACCGAGGAGGTCTCGTCATGAGCGTGCAAAAAGCCGATGTGGTGATTGTCGGCGGGGGTGTGATGGGCTCGGCAACCGCGTTTTTTCTGCGCCGTCGCGGGCAGTCGGTGATCCTGCTGGAGCGCGACCAGATCGGCCAATACGCCAGCGGCGTCAACTTCGGCAATGTGCGCCGGCAAGGGCGCTTCCTCGGCCAGTTGGCCCTGGCCAACCGCTCGTGGGCGCTGTGGAAACGCCTGCCGGAACTGATCGACGACGACCTGGAATTCATCCCCAGCGGGCATATGCGTGTGTGTTACCGCGAAGATGAAATCGCC
Organism: Pseudomonas sp. MIACH; assembly: GCF_001269925.1. Lineage (GTDB taxonomy): Bacteria > Pseudomonadota > Gammaproteobacteria > Pseudomonadales > Pseudomonadaceae > Aquipseudomonas. The sequence goes on along the minus strand of NZ_LHVO01000058.1, from coordinate 235,283 downwards.
GAGCTTGAGGCCTACGCCGCCGCACCAGAAGCGCAACAACTGGACCTGAAGATTTATCGTGGCGCCGAACTGCATCAACGCTTCGGCTTCCTCGGCCCGGACGTCAAGGGTGGCTCCTACGCGCCCCACGACGGCCATGCCAACCCGCGCCTGGCCGCGCCGGCGTTTGCCCGTGCCGCCCGGCGCCTGGGCGCGCAGATCGAAGAACGCACCGAAGTGGCCGAGGTGCAGAAAGTCGGCGCCGACTTCCAGGTCACCACCACCGACGGCCGCCAGTTCCACGCCGCGCAACTGTTGATCACCGCCGGCGCCTGGGGCCAGAAGCTCTCGGCGCAGTTCGGCGAACCGGTACCGCTGGACACCCACGGCCCGCAAATGGCCGTGACCGAGCCGGTGCCTTATGCCTTGCCCACCGTGATTGGCGTGTACACCAAAGTGCCCGAAGAGGTGATCTACTTCCGCCAGATTCCCCGGGGCAATATCGTCATCGGCGGCGGCTACCGCAGCAAGCCGGATATGCTCAACCGCCGCGCCTACGTGGAACCGCGCAGCATCCTCAACCAGGTCAGCCAGATGCGCCGCCTGCTGCCGGGCGTCGGCAATCTGAACATCATCCGCGTGTGGAGCGGCATCGAAGGCTACCTGCCGGACTCGCTGCCGGTGATGGGCCCCAGCGGTACGGTTGACGGGCTGTTCTATGCCTTCGGGTTCTGCGGCCACGGTTTCCAGCTTGGCCCGGGCGTCGGCGATGTGATGGCCGAGCTGCTCGCCACCGGCAGCACCAGCACCCCGATCGAGCCGTTCTCCATCACCCGGTTCGCCCCACCTGCCGAGCAACGGAGCCAGGCCTCATGAAACCCCGCGTATTGGCGATTCTGAAACAGCTGATGGCCTTCGACACCGTGTCATCGGAGTCGAACATGGCCTTGATTGAATATGTGCGCGACCTGCTGCTGAGCAAGGGCATCGAGTCGCTGATCGTCAAGGACCCAAGCGGCAAGAAAGCCAACCTGTTCGCCAGCACCGGGCCCAAGGAACAGCCCGGCGTGCTGCTGTCCGGGCACACCGACGTGGTGCCGGCGGCGGGGCAGGCCTGGACCTTTCCCGCCTTCGCCGCCACCGTGCAGGACGGGCGCATTTATGGGCGTGGCAGCTGCGACATGAAGGGCTTTATCGCCCTGGCCATCGACGCCATGCTGGACGCCGCCGACCACAGCCTGAACCGCCCGCTGCAACTGGCCCTGTCCCATGACGAAGAGATCGGCTGCGTCGGCGTGCGGCGTTTGCTTGACGTGCTGCATCTGGCACCGATGCGGCCGTTTCTGTGTGTGATCGGTGAGCCGACCAACATGCAGTTTGTACTCGGCCACAAGGGCAAGGGGTCCTACCGCACGTACTGCCGGGGCCAGGAAGCGCATTCATCCCTGGCGCCGCGTTCGGTCAACGCCATCCACGTGGCCTGTGACTTTATCGCCGCCCTGCGTGACAGCCAGCAGCAGTTGCAGCGCCATGGTGCCCAGGACAACGACTATGACGTGCCCTACAGCACCGTGCATGTTGGCCAGATTGTCGGCGGCAAGGCGCTGAATATCGTGCCCAACCTGTGCACCCTGGACTTCGAAGTGCGCAACCTGCCGGCGGACGACCTGGACGCCTTCCTGGAGCAGATGCGCGAGCGCGCCGAGGTGATCGTGCGTGAGGCGCAGAAGCTGTCCAACGTGGCGGCCATCGAGATCGAAACGATCAATGTCTATCCCGGCCTCGACACCCATCCCAGCGTCGAGGCGGTGCGCTTTCTCAAGCAATTCGCCGCGCCGGGCACCGGCACGTCCAAGGTCTCGTTCGGCACCGAAGGCGGCCTGTTCAAGCAGCGCCTGGACGTACCGGTGGTGGTGTGCGGGCCGGGTTCCATCGAGCAGGCGCACAAGCCCGACGAGTTTATCGAGATCAGCCAGATGGACGCCGGCGAGCGCTTTTTGCAAGGCTTGCTCGGTTCGCTGACGGCCTAGCAGAGCCTGCCGTCCTGGGGTGAATTTCAGCACGGCACGCTGCTTTAACCGCGCTTTCGGCATCCTCGTTTGTGGCACCTCCCTAGACTGGAGCGTGTCTCGGATCAGGACTCGACCATGCTCAAGAATCGCTTGCAAGACCCCAGCCTGCTGGCTGAACTCGCCTACGTAGATGGCCAGTGGATCGCTGCTGACAGCGGCGCCACCCTGGACATCCGCGATCCCGCCACCGGCCACTTGATTGCCCAGGTGCCGGCCATGGACGCGGTGGACACCCGCCGCGCCATCGAAGCCGCCGAGCTTGCCTGGCCTGCCTGGCGCGCCCGTCCGGCCGCCGAACGCGCGGCGCTGCTGGAGCGCTGGTACCAGGCGATGATCGACAACCTCGATGACCTGGCGCTGATCATGACCTGCGAGCAGGGCAAGCCGCTGAACGAAGCCCGTGGCGAAGTGCGCTACGGTGCCGGTTTCGTCAAATGGTTCGCCGAGGAAGCGCGCCGGGTCTACGGCGAAACCATGCCCGCACCCAGTGGTGATCGCCGTTTGCTGACCCTCAAGCAACCGGTGGGTGTATGCGCCGCCATCACCCCGTGGAATTTCCCCAACGCGATGATCACGCGCAAATGCGCACCGGCGCTGGCCGCCGGTTGCCCGATCATCGTCAAACCCTCGGACCTCACGCCGCTGTCGGCCCTGGCCCTGGCGGTGCTGGCCGAGCGCGTCGGCATTCCGGCCGGGGTGTTCAATGTGATCACCGGCTTGCCCGCCGGCATTGGCGAAGAGCTGACCGGCAACCCGGCGGTGCGCAAGATTTCCTTTACCGGCTCCACCGCCGTCGGCCGCCTGTTGATGCGCCAGAGCGCCGAGCACATCAAGCGCTTGAGCCTGGAACTGGGCGGCAATGCGCCGTTTATCGTGTTCGATGACGCCGACCTGGAGCAGGCGGTGGCCGGGGTGATGCTCAGCAAGTTCCGCAACGCCGGGCAAACCTGCGTGTGCGCCAACCGTATCCTGGTGCAGGACGGTATCTACGCGCGTTTCGCGGCGCGGCTGGTGGAAGAGGTGGGCAAGCTCAAGGTCGGCAATGGTCTGGAAGACGGCGTGACCATCGGCCCGCTGATCAACCCCGCAGCGGTGAACAAAGTCGCGCGGCATATCGACGACGCCCTGAGCCAGGGTGCCCAGTTGCTGTGCGGCGCAGTCCCCAGCGGCGACAGCCAGTTCGTGCAACCCACGGTCCTCGGCGACACCCACGCCGGCATGTTGCTGGCCAATGAAGAAACCTTCGGCCCTGTGGCACCGCTGATGCGCTTTACCGACGAAGCCCAGGCCCTCGCCCTGGCCAACGCCACCCCGTACGGCCTGGGCGCCTACTATTTCACCCAGGACCTGCAGCGTTCGTGGCGCTTTGGCGAGGCGCTGGAGTTCGGCATGGTCGGGCTCAACACCGGGATCATCTCGATGGAAGTCGCGCCGTTCGGCGGCATCAAGCAATCGGGCCTGGGACGCGAGGGCAGCAAGTACGGCCTGGACGAATACCTTGAAGTCAAAGCCTTCCATATCGGCGGCTTGAACTGAATTTTTGCGAGGCACGCACCATGAGCAAGGCATTCAGAATCGCCGCGATTGCCGGCGATGGCATCGGCAAGGAAGTGCTGCCCGAAGGGCTGCGGGTACTTGAACAGGCTGCCAGGATCTGGGACCTGAACCTGAGCATCGAAGTGCTCGACTGGGCCCACTGCGATTACTACCTGGAACACGGGCAGATGATGCCCGAGGACTGGTTCGAGCAGCTCAAGGGCTTTGACGCGATCTACTTCGGCGCCGTGGGCTGGCCGGACAAAGTCCCGGACCATATTTCCCTGTGGGGCTCGCTGCTCAAGTTCCGCCGCGACTTCGACCAATACGTGAACATCCGCCCGGTGCGCCTGTTTCCCGGCGTGCCGTGCCCACTGGCCGGGCGCAAGCCGGGGGACATCGACTTTGTGGTGATCCGCGAAAACACCGAGGGTGAATACTCCTCGGTGGGCGGCAAGATGTTCGAAGGCACCGAGCATGAATTTGTGCTGCAGGAATCGGTGTTCACTCGACGTGGGGTCGACCGCATCCTCAAGTTTGCCTTCGACCTGGCCCAGACTCGTCCGCGCAAGAAGCTGACGGCGGCGACCAAGTCCAATGGGATGTCCATCAGCATGCCGTATTGGGATGAGCGCACGGCATTGATGGCGGCGAACTATCCCGAGGTCGCTTGGGACAAGCAGCACATCGATATTTTGTGCGCGCGGTTTGTGTTGCAGCCGGACCGGTTTGATGTGGTGGTGGCGTCGAATCTGTTTGGCGACATTCTGTCGGACCTGGGGCCGGCGTGTGCGGGGACCATCGGGATAGCGCCGTCGGCGAACCTGGATCCGGAGCGGCGGTTTCCGTCGTTGTTCGAGCCGGTGCATGGATCGGCGCCGGATATTTACGGGCAGAACATTGCCAATCCGATTGCGATGATCTGGTCGGGGGCGTTGATGTTGGACTTCTTGGGCAATGGGGATGGGCGGTATCGGGCTGCCCATGATGGGATATTGCGGGCGATTGAGGCGGTGATTGCAGAAGGGGTGGTCACGCCGGATCTGGGGGGCAGGGGATCGACTCAGGATGTGGGATTGGCCATTGCGAGTCGGTTGGCTGAGGCGAATTGATCAACGCGCGGCGGCCTTATAGCCGACCGGCGTTGTGCCTGGTGTACCCGGTTAAAACTGTGGGAGGGGGCTTGCTCCCGATGAGGCAGTGTCAGTAGATGCATCTGGTACTGACCCACTGCTATCGGGAGCAAGCCCCCTCCCACATTTTGATCTGCATACATCAGGTAAACCTTGGCCTGCTCTTGCGGCCTTGGAACCGACGGCCTTGGAACCGAATAGGTACTCAATACCCCCGCAACCGATCCACCTCACCCACCATCTCCTCCCCCCGCTCAAACCGCCGAATATTCTCCAACAACACCTCAAACGCACTCTCCGGCTGGGTCATGGCCGCAATATGCGGCGTCAACAACACCTGCGGATGCCCCCAGAATGGATGCTCCGGCGCCGCCGGCTCTTCCCGCAGCACATCCAGTACGGCCCCACTCAACTGCCCACTCTCCAGTGCCTCGAGCAAATCCTCTTCAACCAGGTGCCCCCCACGGCCCATATTCACCAACCCCGCCCCCCGTGGCAGTTGCGCAAACAAGCGCCGGTTCAGAATCCCCTGGGTCTGCTCCGTCAACGGCAACACGCACAGCAAAATATCGCACTGGCTCAGAAACGCCGGCAGTTGTGCTTCCCCCGCATAACACTCCACCCCCGGCACCTGGTGCGCACTGCGCGCCCAGGCGGACAGGGCAAAGCCCAGCGGTGCCAAGGTCGCCAGAATCTGCTGGGCCTGGGCTCCCAGGCCCATCACCCCCACGCGCCGGTTCGCAGCCGGCTGCAACAGATGCGCCTGCCAACAGCGCGCAACCTGCTGCTGACGGTAACGCAGCATGTCGCGGTGCAGGCTGAGCACCGCCCAACTGGCGTATTCGCACATGCCGCGGGTGATGCCCGGATCCAGCAGGCGCACCACCGGCAGGCCCGCAGGCAAACGGTCCAGGTCCAGTTGATCGACACCGGCCGACAACGCAAACAACACCTTCAGGTTGGGCAGCACGTGCGCCAGATCGTCCGGCGCCTGCCAGGCGGCCAGGTAGTCGACCTCGGCGGGGTTGCCGATGTCGGGCCAGGCGCGCCATTCGATGTCCGGTGCGTGTTGGGCGAACAGTGCCTGCCAGTGTTGGCCGCGCACCGGGTCAGCTTTGTAGAGCAAGGCCATGGGCATTTCCTGCTGGATAAAGGTAGCGATCATCATCCCCCAAGCCCGGCGCAGGATCTGTTGAAACGCGGGGCGAAAACAGTTGATCCGAATTTCTCATGGGGCAAGTTCGGCGTAGTTCGTTGCCCGCAGGTCGTACTCTGGACAGCATCGCAACCACCTTCCGGTTGCCGGACTCACGATGGGAAATGCCATGAATAGCAAAGTCGACGAAACCCCTCATTTGCTCCGTCAGCGCGAGCAGTTCGTGCCCCGTGGCCTGGTGACCGCGCACCCGCTGGTGATCGACCGTGCCCAGGGCGCCGAGTTGTGGGACGTGGATGGCAAGCGTTACCTGGACTTCGTCGGCGGTATTGGCGTGCTCAACATCGGTCACAACCACCCCAAGGTGGTCGCCGCCGTGCAGGCCCAGTTGCAGAAGGTCTCCCATGCCTGCTTCCAAGTGGTTGCCTATCAGCCTTACCTCGACCTGGCCCAGCGCCTGTGTGAAATGATCGGCGGCCAGGACGCGTACAAAGCCGCGTTCTTCACCTCCGGCGCCGAGGCAGTGGAAAATGCGGTGAAGATCGCCCGCGCCCATACCAATCGCTCGGCGGTCATTGCCTTTCGTGGCGGTTTCCACGGGCGCACGTTGCTGGGCACCACGCTCACCGGCATGAGCCAACCCTACAAGCAGAACTTCGGGCCGTTTGCACCGGAGGTGTTCCACACCCCGTACCCGAATGCTTATCGCGGCGTGACCAGCGACATCGCGCTCAAAGCCCTGGATGAATTGTTCGCGACCCAGGTAGCGCCGGAGCGGGTGGCTGCGATCATCATCGAACCGGTGCAGGGCGACGGTGGTTTCCTCACCGCACCCCCTGAGTTTCTCCAGGCGCTGCGAGCGTTGGCCGACAAGCATGGCATCGTGTTGATTCTCGACGAAATTCAGACCGGCTTCGGTCGCACCGGCACCTGGTTCGGTTTCCAGCACGCGGGCATCCAGCCCGACCTGGTCACCGTGGCCAAGAGCCTGGCCGGCGGCTTGCCGTTGTCCGGCGTAGTCGGCAAGGCGCACATCATGGATGCACCACTGCCCGGCGGGCTGGGCGGCACCTACGGCGGTAATGCGCTGGCCTGTGCGGCGGCGCTGGCGGTGATCGATGCGTTCGAGCAGGAGCAGTTGCTGGCGCGCAGCCAAGTACTGGGCGAGCGCCTGCGCCAGGGTTTGCTCGGTTTGCAGGCGCGCTACTCGCGCATCGGCGATGTGCGCGGCACCGGCTTTATGTTGGCGATGGAGTTGATCAAGGATGACCCGGCCCGCACCCCGGATGCCGACCTCAACCAACGGCTGATCGATGCAGCTCGGGCGGGTGGTTTGCTGGTGATCAAATGCGGGGTGCATCGCAATGTGCTGCGCTTCCTCGCGCCGTTGGTGACCACCGAAGCCCAGGTCGACGAAGCGCTGAAAATCCTCGACGGCGCCTTGGCACGGGTCTTGAACTGAGGCTGTGCCCGCTACGGGCCAACTGCGGCATTGGAGGCTTGACCCCACATGGGACTGACAGATTATCGAGCGTTGCTGATCGATTGCGATGAAGTGCTGGTGGATCGCGATTCCGGGGTGTGGACAGCGTTGCAGCCGCTGCTCGACAGCCGTGGCGGGCAGCCGATCAAGGAGCAGGTGCTGGCGGAATTCAATTCGCAGGTTGCCCAGCTCTATCCGCGTTTCGCCGAGCTGGGCTTCAGTGGCGTGTTGTGTTTTGCCCATCGCCAACTGGCGGAGGCTTGGGGATTGCACGCCAGTTGGGAGGAGGGCATGAGCTTTGCCCGTTCGGCGGGCAATTGGTCGTTGTTCGAGGATGCGCCGGGGGCGATGCTGTACCTGCGCAAGTTCTACCGGCTGCTGGTGCGTGGCGACCGCGATGCCGAGGATCGCGGGGTGTTGTGCGAGCGATTGGGGATTGCACCGGAAGATTTCATTTCCCTGGCCGAAGACCCGCAATGGCTCACGGAGCAGGGCGAGCAGTTGCAACCGGTGCTGCATGTGACGCGACCGTCGGTCGGCGCACACGCGGCGCTGGACCGCTGTTTGATCGGCCGCCACCGGGCGCGGCAGCCTTCGCCTTGCGCGGCGGATTACTGCATCAACAGCATGGCGGATCTGGTGGCGCAGCATCAGCTGTCTTTACGGCGCTGATTTTGCTAGAAGATTGTCTTACAAACGGCAGTCAAGAGGTACGCAATGGAAGGGCAAGTCAAGCTGGACCGGATCGACATCAGTATTCTGGTTGAATTGCAAAAAGACGGCCGGATGACCAATGTCAGCCTCGCCGACGCCGTGGGCCTGTCCGCCAGCCCGTGCCTGCAACGGGTCAAGCGGCTGGAGTCGGCCGGGTATATTTCCAGCTACAAGGCGCACTTGAACCTGGCCAAGATCACCGACTCGGTCACGGTGTTTACCGAGATCACCCTCAGCGACCACAAGCGTGAAGACTTCGCCAAATTCGAATCGAATATCCGCCTGGTGGATGAAGTGCTTGAGTGTCACCTGATCAGTGGTGGCTACGACTATCTGGTGCGTTTCATGACCCGCAGCATCCAGCACTATCAGGAAGTGGTTGAGAGCCTGCTGGATAAGAACATCGGTATCTCCAAGTACTTCAGCTATATCGTGATCAAGTCGCCGGTGCTCAAGGATGGTGTGCCGTTGCGTAAGTTGCTGCGGCACTGACACACGCTCGCTTTCCTGTGGGAGGGGGCTTGCTCCCGATGGCGGCCTCTGGGCCGACCATTTTTTTGGATTGGACCGGGTACATATCCGTTGCTGCGGTCACGGCCACTTATGGTTTCGCTCTTACAGCGACTCACTTTTGGAGAGGCCCAAAAGTAAGCAAAAGGCCTTCGCCCCACCACTCGGCACCTCGCCCAGGCTCGGTGTGCCCGTAATCCGACAGTGATTTGGGGGGCCGCCGCCACGCGCCATCCATGGCGCGGGGCGGCTAAACCGGCATCCCTGCCGGTTTACCCCCCAAATCACTATCGAATTCCGGCCAGCGTGGTTAACGGGGCGCCTGAGATCAAGATCAAGATCAAGATCAAGATCAAAAGCAAGATCAAAAGCAAGATCAAGGGCGGCTCGCTTCGCATCGTGGTTACTGTTGGCGGCTACTACGTTGTAGATAGCTATGTCCCTGATGGCGGTCTTTCAGCGGACCCCGCTTTAGGGGGTGAACCGGTTCAAATGTGGGAGCTGGCTTGCCTGCGATGCAGGCACCTCGGTACATCAGGTACACAGCTTTGCGCAGGGCGTGGGAACGATCAAAGCTCACTGCTTTTGCACCTCAATTGGACACGCTCACTCGTAGTCTTGGCTAAACGCCTCATCTCGACGCAACCCGCATAAAACACTTTTTCGGGCCCTTAAACAGTGGTCTGCGCCGATCCGTGGGCGCAATTCGGCGCATACCGCAAAAGGGCCTGCGTTGTAATGCTTGCAGAGTGAGGGAGCGCAGGGTTGTACGGTGTTTTCCAGCCGCGACAGTCTTGGGTTGAACACCACCAATCGGAGCGAAAAAAATGCGAATGAGCAACGCAAAAGCACTGTTGGGTTATGGGGCGTTCATGTTGGCAACCGCCAGTGAGGCGCATCAGATTTGGTACGAACAACTTCCCGGCCAGCCATTGGCCTTGTACTACGGGGAGTATGACAAGAACGTGCTGGAGGTCACGCCGGGGGGAATGGACCGGTTCAGGCAGCTCCAGGCCTGGTCGATGGCCGACCGGTCGGCACCGCTGCAGCTGAGCCTGCAGCGCCAGGCGTTCCTGTTGGCGGAGCAGCCCGGTCACGAGGATTCGTTGCTGGCGCAAGACCTGCACTATCCGATGTTCGATGTGCATGAAGGTGCCAAGACCTTGAAAGCCGCTTGGACCCCGGCCACGCGTTGGGTCGGTGACCTGCGGGCCCGTAGCCCGGAGCTGACCCTGGATATCGTCCCCACCGGCGTTGCCGATGCGGGCCGTGCGCAGTTCCGGGTGTTCTACGCGGGCAAGCCGCTGACGGGCCAGGAGGTCGTGCTGGAAACCGCCTCCGGGGAAGTCTTCAAGCAGCGCAGCGATGCCGCCGGCAACGTCAGCTTCGAGCTGCCCTGGCAGGGCACTTACGTGGTGGCCGTCGAGTACCAGGACAACAGCCCTGGCGAGCGTCTTGATCCGGCGGGCAAGCCCGAGCGGTTTGACGTCAAACGCTTCAGTTCGACGTTGTCGTTCCACCGCCAGCAAGGCCAGGCGCCGTTACCTCGCGCGCCGTCGCAACTGCCGGCATCGGAAGTCGCCAGGCTGAAAAAGTCAGCCTGATTCATTGCCTCCTTCATGAGTGATTGATATGACCCTTTCTTCAGGATTGGCCGGTCAGGCAGGCACTGTTGCGCCGACGCTTGCCCGCACGAACGTCACGGCGGCCACGCGCATGCTGGCTATCGATGCGCTGCGTGGTTTTGTGATGCTGTTGATGCTCATCGACCATGTGCGCGAAACCTTCTTGCTGCACCGGCAGGTCACCGACCCGATCGATGCCTTGAGTGTCACCCCGGACCTGTATTTCACCCGTATGCTCAGCGAGATCTGCGCCCCGGCGTTTATCTTCCTGACGGGCTTGTCGGCCTGGCTCTACAGTCAGAAACACAGCGCCCGCGAAACCTCGGTGTTTTTGCTCAAGCGCGGGCTGTTCCTGGTGTTCCTGGAAATCACCTTCGTGTGCTTTGCCTGGAATGCCGAGTTCCCACCCAAGACGTTATGGCTGCAAGTGATCTGGTGTATCGGCCTGTGCATGATCGTGCTTGCCGGTTTGCTGCACTTCAAACGCGCCTGGCTGATCGTGCTGGGGGTGGTGATTGTCGCCGGGCATAACCTGCTCGATGGCGTGACCGTCGGGCCGGAGTCGCCGTTCTTCGTGCCTTGGTCGATCCTGCATCAGCGGGTGTTTATCGACATTACCGAATTCACCCGCGCCCGCACGACGTACCCGATATTGCCGTGGATCGGTGTGATCCTGCTGGGCTGGGGCATCGGCCCGTGGTTTGGCAAGGCGATGCCGTCGGCCGAGCGTATCTCCCGCCTGGTCAGGCTGGGCGCAGGCCTGCTGGTCGCGTTTGTGTTTATCCGCTACCTCAACGTGTATGGCGAGAAACCCTGGGTGCAGACCGGTGATGCATTGCGCACCTTCATGAGCTTCATGAGCGCGAAGAAATACCCGCCGTCGCTGATGTTCCTGATGCCGACCCTGGGCCTGTCGCTGCTGCTGTTGGCGCTGTTCGAGAAATGGCAGGCCCGTTGGGCTACCGCGACCCTGGCGATCTACGGTGGGGCGCCGATGTTTTTCTACTTGCTGCACCTCTACGTGCTCAAGGCCATGTACCTGGTCGCGCTGGCGATCTGGGGCGCGAACCAGGGCACCTACTACGGTTTCGACGACCTGCCGATGGTGTGGTTGTGGAGCGTGATACTCGGGGTGTTGCTGTTCTTCCCGACGCGCTGGTTCGCCGGCCTCAAACAGCGTCGTCGCGACATCGCGATTCTCAAATACCTCTGACGGAACCAACGGTGTTCTGCGCCCTGCGGAACACCTTTGCCTGACACGTTCTGGAGTCAAACCGTGAAGATGCTATCGACCCGCACCCTGCTATTGGCATTGGGAGGGCAGAGCCTGCTCGCCTTCGCCGCCGAACAAGACACCGCCAAAGGCTTTATCGAGGACGGCCAGTGGAACCTGCTCAACCGCAGTGTCTACGATCGCCGCGACTACCAGCATGGCGCCCTCAGCAACGGCGCACGCAACGCCTACAAACCGCGATCCCAGCGCAGCGACCTGGCGGAAGAATGGGCCTATGGCCTGATGGCTGACTACGCCTCGGGTTTCACCACCGGCACCCTGGGTTTTGGCCTGGATGCGCACGTTTATTCCGCCTGGCAACTGGACAGTGGCGGTGGGCGTGCCGGGAAGGCCCGGCTATTGGCGGTGGACAATGAGGGTCACCCCAAGGACCAGTTCAGCCGCGGTGGTGCGGTTGCCAAACTGCGCTTTTCCTCGACCGAATTGCGCTACGGCGAGCAGCGGGTGAAAACCCCGGTGTTTGCCTCGTCCGACAGCCGCTTGCTGCCCGAAACCGCAACGGGATGGTGGTTGACCAGCCGCGAGTTGCCGGCCACCACCCTGTTCGCGGGGCACTTCAATGAGAGCACCGACCGCAACGCCAGCAGTCATGACCGAGGGTTTGTCGTCAACTATTCCAATGGCAAGCAAGGCGATCGCTTTGACTTGGTGGGCGTGCGCAATACGGCAATCAAGGGGCTGAGCGCCAGCGTGTTCAGCGCTGTCTATGAAGACACCTGGCGCCAGCATTACCTGGGGGCGGTCTACACCCGGCCGCTGTTTCCCGGCCAGGCACTGACCGTTGACCTGAACCTGTATCGCACCCAGGACACCGGCAAGGCGTTGTCCGGGCGCATCGATAACACCACATGGAGCCTGCTCTCGACCTATCGGTTCGGTGCTCACAGTGTGGGCGTGGGTTATCAGAAAGTCAGTGGCGACACGCCGTTCGACTACGTGACGCGCGGGGCGATTTACCTGAGCAACGCCGTGGCGCTGTCCGACTTCAACGCCCCACGGGAGGCCTCGTGGCAGGCGCGCTATGACCTGGACCTGGCGGCCCATGGCATGCCAGGCCTGAGCCTGGCGGCGTTGTATGTACGCGGCAGTGGCATCGACGGTCGCCACATGGATCCTCGCGGCGGCTACCAATGGCTCGGCTACGGTGAAGGGGGCAAGCATTGGGAACGTGACCTGCAAGCACGCTACGTGGTGCAGTCCGGTGTCGCGAAAAACCTCGCCTTTACCTTGCGCCACGCCGTGCACCGGGGCAATGCGGCGCAGGCGGAACTGGATGCCAACCAGATCCGCCTGGCGGTCGAGTACCCGTTGGGCGGGCGCTTGCACTAGGTTGGCGTTACTCCTGCAACTGCAACTGCAACGCCTGCTGCTTGAGCTGGCGTTTCTGCGCGAACGGCAGCTTTTCATCATCCCCATAGGGCGCGCTGTACCAGTTGCCGTAAGTCGGGTTGGGCAGCAAAAACCAGCGCTGCCCGAGCCAGTTCACATAGGGTTCGACGGCCTTGCGCTGGGCCTCGAGGGTGTTGCGTTCGGCCTGGACGAAATCCCCCAGGGAATCACCGGCCATCAACAGCACGCGAGCATGGCTGGCGACCCATTGGCGGCGGCAGTTCTTGCCGTAGCCGGCGCTTTCGCAGTGCCCGGTAGGCGTGCTGGCAGCGAGCACCTGTTGATTGCTCTGCACCGGAAAACCGCGCAGGCGCAGGTTGGCCACAGTGGCCGCGACCTGGCTGTGTTCGCGGTTAGTCAGGTAGTAAACCGTGATGCCTTTTTGTTGCGCCGCTTGCAGGAACGCCACGGCACCGGGGAGGGCCTGGGCCTTGGCCTGGTCGACCCAGGTGTTCCAGCGGTCGTAGCCATACACCTGGTTATTGATCACGTCGCGGGCATTGAGCGGCACGTTGTCCAGCAGGGTTTCGTCAATATCCACCACCACCGCCGGTGGCAGGCCGCTCAGGTTGCGGGGAGGGAAGGGCAGCGCGTCCCAGCTGGGATCGGCCAGCGCCACGTCGAGCTGGCGGGTGGCATGGGCGAAGACCTGGCGATAGATCAACTCGTGTTCGATGGAGGTCTGGGTCCAGAGTACGGCGTCGAGCTGGTCGTTGGCCGGCGGCGTTTGTTGGCAGCCTGCCAGCAGGCACAGGCTGGCGAAGATCAGGGGTCGCATGCAGAGGTCTCGCAGGGAAAGGGCGCGTGGGCCGCACCTTAGCCTAATCCGGCGTTGATTCACCACATTGCGAAACTTTTTCCGGATGCGAAATTGACTTGATTGTGAAACTTATCATCTAGCATCGGCCTCATCGCCAGCTCGATGTTGCCGGCATCGCTGCGCTACACCCTGGAACACATCAGCCAGCCATAAAGCCAATCAAACTGTGGGAGGGGGCAGGCCCCCTCCCACATTTGATCGGCTTACAAGATGCTCAACGGGTAACTGATGATCACCCGATGCTCATCGCTGTCACGCTGGGTGGTCACTTCGGTGCGCAATGAGGCGTGGCGCAAGGCGATGCTCAGGTTCTTCAGCGGGCCTTGCTGGAACACATAGCTCACGGTCAGGTTGCGTTCCCACTCGCTCTTGTCACCCGTTGGCGTGCGGATGTTCGAGCCGCTTTCGTACATGCCCATAAAGCTCAGGCCTGGCACGCCGATCGTGGCGAAGTCATAGCCGTAACGCACCTGCCAGGTGGTTTCCCCGGCGCGCTGGAATTTGCCGATCATCGACTCGGTCATGAAGTAGGCCGTAGAACCGTCACCCTGGTTCAGCCACACCGCATCGCTGTCGCCGCTGACCTGTTGCAGGCCGGCGGCAATCGTGTGGCCGTTGACCAGGTAGGTGAACAGGGCGCTGCTCAGACGGCTGTCGACCTTGCCCTTGGTCACGCCGTCGCCGTAGTAGCCGAAGGTGTAGAACGCCGGGTCGTTGCCGTTGGCGCCGTCGGAGCGGTTGTCGAAGTGGCGCAGGTCGGTGCGCAGGGTGCCCGGGCCGATCTGCCAGTCGTACTTGAGGCCCAGGAAGTTCTGCTTGTAGAAGTCCTGCAGGTTGCCGTAGTAGTACTGCAACGTCAGGTCTTTGGTGGGTTTGTAGTCGACACCGCCGTAGTAGAACTTGTTGACGAACTCGCCGCTGACCGCGTTGTTGGCGCCCGGGATCGACATGCCCATCTGGTTGCTCGAACCACGGCCTTTCACGTGTTCCAATTGGCCGAGGGTGAAGGTGAAATGGTCCAGGTCCTTGGACTGCACCTGTCCGCCGTTGAAGGTCTGTTGCAGCATGCGGTCGGTGGACATCACCACCGGCAGCATCGGCACCAGGGTCCCGTATTTCAGCTCGGTCCGGGCAAAGCGCGCCTTGGCGGTCAGGCCCAGGCTGCCGAACTCGTCCACCGCGCGACCATCGTGATCGGTGGGGAACACATTGCCGTTGAACGCGGTGCTTTGCGGGTTGTAGTGACGGCCCTTGCCGGAGTCCAGGCGCACACCGAACATGCCGATAGCGTCGATGCCGAAGCCCACCGTGCCCTGGGTGAAACCCGACTCGAAGTTGGCGATAAACCCCTGGCCCCATTCCTGGGTGTAGTTGGGGTCGGCCGCGCCGCTGCGGTTGTCGGCGTTACTGAAGAAGTTGCGGGCCAGCACGTTGAGCTTGCTGTCTTCCACCAGGCCGGCGGCGTAGCCCTGTTGGGCGATCAGCAGGCCACAAAGGCCGGCGAGTACTGTCGGTGCGCGATTGAAAAGCTCCATCGGTGTCATCCCCATGTGTGTTTGGTTTTTTGAGGGCAGTCAAAAGCGGCAGTGAAGGTTTTCTATTTGTTTTCAGGAGCAGGTTTTTCAGGAGCAACGGTGGCCGGCACGACATGCAGTCGCACCGGCGGCAAGCGGTACAGGATGAACAGCGCCAGCACGCCGATCCCGGCGCACAGCAACAGGCCGACGCCCACGGACTGCGCCAGGGCATCGCGGGCCAGGTTCAGCCAGGGCGAGGCGTCGAGGTTGGCATGCAACAGCGTTTGCGGATCGGCATACACGGCAATGCCCTCGGCGTGATTCGCCGCGAGAAACACCCGCTGCACGTTGGCGCTGTACAGCAGGTTGACCAGCACCCCCATGCCTGCGGTGCCGAGCAGCCCGCCGACCAGGCGCAGGGACTGGGTGAGCGCCGTGGCAATCCCCAGGAACTGCCGTTCGGCCAGGGTCTGGGTGAAGACCGTGAGGTTGAGCAGGATAAATCCCAGCCCCAGGCCGGCCAGCAGGATCAAACCGAGCAACAGGTTGAACGCGGCCCCGCGCCCGACCACCGCCAGGCCCAGGCACGCCAGCAGCAGTGCGACAAAGCCCGCCAGCGGCAAATGGTTGGGGTTGCGCAAACGGGTCACGATGCGGCTGTTGACGATGGCCCCCAAGGTGATGCTCAACGCCAGCGGCGTGATCAACAGGCCGGCGTCCTGGGGCGAGTAGCCGTAGGCGCCTTGCAGCAACAGCGGCAGGTAGAACAGCAGCGAAAACATGATCGCGCCGGCCGCCACCGACAGTACGAACAACAATCGCAGGCTCGGCAAACTGAACAGCGCCGCCGGCAACAGCGCATGCGGGCAACGCCGCTCCCAATGCCACAGCGCGATGATCGCGGCCATGCAGCCCAGGCCCAGGGCGGCGCTCAACGCCAGGCTCGAATGCCCCAGCCACTCCACAAATAGCTGCAGGCTGCCCAGGGTCAGCGCGATCAATAGCGCGCCGGGCCAGTCCAGGCGAATGCCGCTGCGCTGCTGCGGGCGGTACCAGGGCAGAAAGCGCCAGGCGATCAACAGCGCCAGGCACCCCAGGGGCAGGTTGAGGTAGAACACCGAGCGCCAGCCAAAGGCGCCGGTCAGGTAACCCCCCAGGCCCGGGCCGATGGCATTGACCACGCTGAACAGCGCACTCAAGAGCATTTGCCAGCGCAGGCGTTGACGGGTATCGGGAAACAGTTCGGGAATGCAGGCGAACGCGGTGCCGATCAGCATGCCGCCGCCCACGCCTTGTAAGGCGCGGCCGATCACCAGCACCAGCATGTCATTGGCCACGGCGCAGGCCAGGGAGGCCAGGGTGAAAATCAACGTGGCGGCGAGCACGAACGGCTTGCGCCCGTAGTAATCCCCCAGCCGTCCGAAAATCGGAATGGTGACGATGGACGCCAACAGGTAGCCGGTGGCAACCCACGCGTAGAGTCCAAAGCCATTGAGCTCGGCGACGATGCTCGGCAAGGCGTTGCCGATCACCGTCTGGTCGAGTGCCGAGAGCATCAGCACCAGGGAGATGCCGAGCATGGCCAGCAAGGCCTGGTGGAAACTCAGGGGCGGGTGGGCTGCCACGGTCATGGTCGGCCCTCAGCGCAACGCGGCGACGGCGGCTTTGATGCGTGCACAGCCTTGGTCGAGGGTGGTGATCGCGGTAGCGATCGACATGCGGAAAAACGGCGCCAGGCCATACGCCGTGCCCGCCACAACTGCCACACCCTGGCTTTCCAGCAGGTACATCACGACGTCGCTGTCGGTGTGCAGCACCTTGCCCTCGGGCGTAGTTTTACCCAGCAGGCCAGCGCAATTCACATACAGGTAGAACGCACCATCGGGCTTGCGGCAACTGAGACCGGGAATGGCATTGAGCAGCTCCAGGCAGCGGTCGCGGCGTTGCTGGTAGACCCGCACGCTTTGCTGGACGAAGCTCTGGTCGCCGTTGAGCGCTTCCACCGCCGCCGCCTGGCTGATCGAGCAGGCGTTGCTGGTGGACTGCGATTGCAGGGTGGCCATGGCGCCGATCAGGTCGGTGGGGCCTGCGGCGTAACCGATGCGCCAGCCGGTCATGGCGTAGGTCTTGGACACGCCGTTGACCACCAGGCTGCGCTCGCTCAAGGCCGGCTCGATGGCGAGGATATGCGGGTTGTCCAGGCCGTCGAAACGGATGTGCTCGTAGATGTCATCGGTCATCAGCAGCACATGCGGATAGTCCAGCAGCACATCGGCCAGGGCGCGCAATTCGCTGTGGCTGTAGCTGGCGCCGGTGGGGTTGCTGGGGGAGTTGAGCAGCAGCCAGCGGGTACGCGGGGTGATCGCCGCGCGCAGCTGGCCTGGGGTCAGCTTGAAGCCGTTGTGTTCAGGGCAGGCGAGGGTCACGGGCTCGCCTTCGCAGGCCAGCACCATGTCCGGGTACGACACCCAGTACGGCGCCGGGATCAGCACCTCATCGCCGGCGCCGAGGGTGGCGGCGAAGGCGTTGAAGATCGCGCTCTTGGCGCCGCTGGTCACCAGCACTTGCTGGGCGGTGTAGATCAGGGCGTTTTCCCGTGCCAGCTTGTCGACGATGGCCTGGCGCAGCTCCGGAGTACCGGCGTTCTGGGTGTAGCGGGTTTCACCGCGCTCAATGGCGGCACTGGCGGCCTGGCGAATATTGGGTGGCGTATCGAAATCCGGCTCGCCCACCACCAGGTTGATGATGGACTGGCCCTGGCGACGCAGCTCGTTGGCGCGGTCGGACGCGGCGCTGCTGGGCGATGGTTTGATGCGTTGCACACGGGCGGCGATGCGGGAGGCAGTCACGGGCGTTCCTCGTTGATGGTGTTGACGGGGGTCACAGTACGAGGGGTGGGGGAGGGCGCCATAAGATGAGTTTGTTCTGGTTTGATAGGAAGTGCTTATGGCTGGCGCTGCGCTGTTGTGGTGCGTCCAGTCCTGGCTGCTCCGGGCGGGTGCTTTGGATGGAGGATCAGGGGCACCCATAGCAAAGCCTTATGGGTGGTTATACCGATGGCCTGTCTTTTGCAAACCTGCCAGGTGTACGCAAAACCAAATGTGGGAGGGGGCTTGCTCCCGATAGCAGTATGTCAGTCACAGATGCATCAACTGACACTGCCTCATCGGGAGCAAGCCCCCTCCCACATTTAAGGCATCACTTGTCCATTACATGAGCATCGCCATTTTGAACCTGCGCCGCCTGAAGTACTTCGTGAAACTGGTCGACATCGGCAGCATGACCCAGGCTGCCGATGTGCTGCATGTGGCGCAACCGGCGTTGAGCCAACAACTGGCAACCCTGGAAGCCGAGCTGCAACAGCAGCTGTTGATTCGCACCAAGCGTGGCGTCACGCCGACCGAGGCGGGCAAGGTGTTGTATGCCCATGCGCAGATTATTTTGCGCCAGTGTGAACAGGCGCAGAGCGATATCAATGCCACCGGCCAGGCGTTGTCCGGGCAGGTTTCGGTGGGGCTGGCGCCGGGCACTGCTGCGTCGGCGTTGTCATTGCCGTTGCTGCGCACCGTGCGTGAGCGCCACCCTGGCATCCTGCTGTACCTCAATGAAAACTTCGGTACCACCTTGAGCGAGCTGATCATGAACGGCCGCATGGATATGGCCGTGCTGTATGGCGGGCGCGAGGTGCATGGCCTGAGTTTTGTCTCGTTGTTGCGCGAGCCGCTGTACCTGGTGAGTGCCGACCCGGCGATTGCTACACGTGAAGAAGTGCCCCTGGCCGAACTGGCCGACATGGACATGCTGCTGCCGCGCCCCTACAACGTGATGCGTCGGCTGGTGGATGAAGCCTTTCTGCGCATCGGCCTGAGTGCGCGGGTGGTGGCCGAAATTGAATCCTCGACCACGCTGACCGCCGCCGTGGCCGAACATTTCGGCTCGACCATCCTGCCGGAGTCGTCGGCGCGGGTGATGGTGGCGGCCACTTCGGTGCACATGTGCCGCATCGTCGAACCCGAGGTGGAGGCGCCGCTGGCGCTGTGCCTGTCGGGGCATTTGCCGTTGTCGGTGCCGGCCCAGGCGGTCAAGGCGATCCTGCTGGAGCTGGTGGCGAAGATGCGTGGCAGCCTGATTTGAGCGGTCATAAGGTCGGCTTATCACCCCAAAGCCAAAGCGTCTTGGCCGCTTTTCGAGGGGCTCGGTAGATTGGGCCCATCCACTCAAGACACGCTCGACAGGCAGGGGCCATACATGGATTCAGCACGTATCAAGGGGTTGATGGATTTGCTGGCCGAATCCGATCTGCTGGAGCTGAGCCTGACCGAAGGCGACAGCACGCTGCGGCTGTTCAAGCAGGCAGGTCAGGTGATCACCAGCGTCGCGCCGGCCGTGAACGCAGCGCCAACACCCGCAACCCCCGTGGCCAGCTCCGCCGTGGAGATCAAGGCCAGCCTCTATGGCGTCTTGCACCTGACGCCCGCCGTCGGTGAAGCGCCGTTCGTCACCGTGGGCCAAGCCATTGAAGCCGGCCAGACCGTGGCGGTGATCGAGGCGATGAAGATGTTCCATCCGGTCAAGGCCAAGGTTGCCGGCAAGTTGGTTGAGATTCTTGCCCAGGCCGGCGTCGAAGTCGAAGCGGGCCAGGCTCTGTTCCGGCTCGGTTGACCCCCACGCGTATTCGTTATTCAGGTGAATTCAATGTTCGACAAAGTGCTGATCGCCAACCGTGGCGAAATCGCCCTGCGCATTCAGCGTGCCTGCCATGGCCTGGGCATCAAGACTGTGGCGGTGCACTCCGAAGCGGACCGTCATGCGCAGTATGTGCAAAACGCCGATGAGTCGCTGTGCATCGGCCCGGCCGCACCGGGCCTGAGCTACTTGAACCAGACGGCGCTGCTGTTTGCCGCCAAGGTCAGTGGTGCCCAGGCGATCCACCCCGGTTACGGGTTCCTGTCGGAAAACGCCGGGTTTGCCGAGCGCATCGAAGCGGCCGGGTTGACCTTTATCGGGCCGAGCGCCGCATGCATTCGCACCATGGGCGACAAGGTGGCAGCCAAGCGCGCCATGCGTGAAGCCGGTGTGCCGTGCGTGCCGGGGCCGGATTCGAGCATGCCGAGCGACGACGCGAGCATCCTCGCCATTGCCGCCGAAATCGGCTATCCGGTGATCGTCAAGGCCGCCGGTGGCGGCGGCGGTCGCGGCATGCGCGTGGTACAGGCAGAGGCCGAGTTGTTGGCCGCCATCGGTCTCACTCGCGAAGAAGCGCGGTTGGCGTTCGGCAACCCTGAACTGTATATCGAGAAATTCCTCGGCCACCCCCGGCACGTGGAAATCCAGGTGCTGTGTGATGCCCATGGCCATGCGATCTGGCTCGGCTGCCGCGACTGTTCCCTGCAACGCCGCCACCAGAAAGTCCTGGAAGAAGCGCCGGCGCCGGGCATCGATCCCGCGCTGATCGCCACGGTCGGCGAACGCTGCGCCGAGGCCTGCCGCCGCATCGGCTATCGCGGCGTGGGCACTTTCGAGTTTCTGTATGAGGACGGCGAGTTCTTCTTCATCGAGATGAACACGCGTCTGCAAGTGGAGCATCCGGTCACCGAGATGACCACCGGCATCGACATCGTCCAGCAGCAACTGCGCATGGCCCGCGGTGAAGTGCTCAGCGTGCGCCAGGAGGACGTTCAACTGAACGGCCACTCCCTGGAGTGCCGCATCAACGCCGAGGACCCGCTGACCTTTATGCCGACCCCCGGCCTGATCCAGCGTTGGGAAGTGCCCGGCGGCTTTGGTGTGCGGGTCGATTCCCATGTCACCACCGGCTACCGCGTGCCGCCGTACTACGACTCGATGGTGGCCAAGGTCATCACCCACGGCGCCACGCGTGAAGAAGCCATGGCGCGCATGCGCCTGGCGCTGAGCGAGATGGTCGTGGAGGGCATCAGCACCAACATTTCGTTGCACCGCGACATTCTTGATGACCCCGCCTTTTGCGAAGGCGGCGTCGATATTCATCACCTGGAGCGCTGGTTGCAGCAAAGGAGTCCGACATGAACACCGCCCCTGTCATCAGCCTGCTGGGCTCCAGCGCCTTGCTGTTCGAGGCGCCGGGAGAACTGGACCTGGCCCCGCAGCAGCGTATCTGGCGCCTGGCCCTGCAAGCCGGCGAATGGCCCGAGATCCACGAAGCCGTGCCCGGCATGAACAACCTGATGCTCACCTTCCTCACGCCGCCGCGTGAACTGAACGGCCTGTGCCAGCGCCTGCTGGAGGCCTGGGAGATGAGCCAGCCGCTGCCCCTGGAGGGGCGCATCGTCGAATTGCCGGTGGTGTACGGCGGCGAGTTCGGCCCGCACATGGCGGATGTGATTGCCCACACCGGACTGGATATCGAGACCATCGCCAACCTGCACTGCGAACCGCTGTACCCGGTGTACGCGCTGGGCAGCCACCCCGGTTAT
This sequence comes from Pseudomonas sp. MIACH, assembly GCF_001269925.1. Taxonomy (GTDB): domain Bacteria; phylum Pseudomonadota; class Gammaproteobacteria; order Pseudomonadales; family Pseudomonadaceae; genus Aquipseudomonas. The sequence continues at coordinate 213,600 of NZ_LHVO01000058.1, read as the reverse complement.
TGCTACCTCGGTGGCATGGACCCGCGCCTGGCCACGCCTCGGCGCCAGGTGCCGGTGCTGAATATCGGAGCGGGCTCGGTGTCCATCGGCGGGGTGCAGACCGGGGTGTCCGCCTCGGCCGGCCCCAGCGGCTGGAACACCATCGGCCGCACTGAAATGGCGTTTTTCGACCCCGCCCAAACCCCGCCCGCGATCTTGCGGCCGGGTGATTTCCTGCGCTTGCGCATCGAGAGGATCATTCGATGATCGAGATTTTATCGGCCACCGCCCTGGCCACCGTGCAGGACTTCGGCCGCTTCGGCAGCCTGGGTTATGGCGTGGGCACATCGGGCGCCATGGACCACCTGGCCCTGGCCCTGGGCAACCTGTTGCTGGGCAATCCCGAAGACGCTGCCGCGATTGAAATACCGCTGTTCCCGTTCGAGGTACGGCTGCTGCAGGACTGTGCCTTTGCGGTGACCGGCGCCGCTTGCGACGCCACCCTGGACGCCCAGCCCTTGCCACCGAACTGGGTGTGCCAGGGCCGCGAAGGCCAGGTCTTGAGCCTGGGCTATCCGACGTCTGGCAGCCGTGCCTATCTGTGTTTGGCGGGCGGGGTGGATGTGCCGTCGGTGCTGGGTTCACGCAGCACTCAATTGCGCGGCGAGTTCGGCGGCCTCGACGGCCGCGCCCTGCAACAGGGTGATCGGCTGGGGGCACTGCGCCCCGGTATCAGCCCGTTGCCGCTGGATGTTGGGGTGTTGGCGCCAAGCCTGGCGCTGCCGTTGCAGGTTGATGGGGTGCCTGCCATGCGCGTGTTGCCCGCCGCCGAATACGAGCGCTTCCAGGAGGCTTCCCGCGCAGCGTTCTGGGCCGGTGAATGGAAGATCACCACCCAGAGCAATCGCTACGGCTACCGGATGGAAGGCCAGCCGCTGCTGCCCATCGCCCCGATGGAAATTCGCTCCCACGGCATCGTGCCGGGGGTGATCCAGGTACCCCACGGCGGCCAGCCCATCATCCAGATGCGTGACGCCCAGCCCAGCGGCGGCTACCCCAAGTTCGGCAGTGTGATCGAGGCCGACCTTTGGCGCCTGGGCCAGGCGCCCATCGGCGGCAAGGTACGCTTTATCGAGTGCAGCTACCTGGAGGCCGTCGAGGCCCTGGAAACCAATCGCGCGTATCTGCGTGAAGTCAGCCGCCTGCTGGAACTGCACCGTGAAGGAGTGAAAGCATGACCCTTGAGGAAATTCGCCAATTGGCGCTGTGGCTCAAGGAGCACCATCTGGCCGGTGCCGAAATGAGCCGCCCCGGTGTGCACTTGACGCTCAAGCGCGGTGCCTCGGCCGCTGCTGTTGCGGCGCCTGCCGTTGCCGTGGTTGAAGACCAGGTGCTGCGCGCCACCGGCCTGGGGCGCTTGCTGCTGACCCATCCCCAACTGGATCAACCGTTCGTGGCGGTGGGCGATCAGCTCAGCGCCGGGCAACTGGTCGCGCTGCTGCAAGTGGGTGAGTTGCTGTTGCCCTTGCGCGCGCCCCGCGCCGCACGGGTCGTCGATGTGCGCGTGCCGTGCGGCACCACCGTCGGCTACGGCGAAGCCTTCCTTGGTGTGGAGTACCCCGCATGAAGATTGATTTGAACGCCGACTTGGGCGAAGGCTTCGGCCCGTGGCGCATGGGCGAGGATGAAGCGCTGATGCGCCTGATTTCATCGGCCAATGTCGCCTGCGGTTTCCATGCCGGCGACCCGCTGATCATGGACAACACGGTGCGCCTGGCCAAGGCTGGTGGCATCGACCTGGGGGCACATGTGGGCTTCCCGGACCTGATGGGCTTTGGCCGTCGGCAGATGAACATCGAGCTCAAGGAGCTCGCCACCCATGTGATCTACCAGCTCGGCGCGCTCGCCGGGATCGCGGCGGTCAACGGCCATCGCATGACCCACATGAGCTTCCACGGCGCCCTGGGCAATATGGCCGCCGCCGATGCGGCGTTGGCCGAGCCGTTGGTGCGGGCGGTGGCGGCGTTTGACCCGACGCTGATCATCAGCTCCTCCAGCAGCCGCGCTATCGAGGGCGCTGCCGAGAAGTGCGGCCTGCGCGTCGCCACCACGTTTCTCGCCGACCGTGCCTATGACGATGATTGCCTGCTGGTGCCGCGCAAGGTCGACGGTTCGGTGATCAAGGAGCCGGCAGCGGTGCTGCGCCGGGTGCGGCAGTTACTGGAGGAGGGCACCGTGACCTCCCTCAGCGGCAAGGTGCTGCGAGTGCCGGCCCATTCGATCCTGCTGCATGGCGACACCCCCGGCGCGGTCGAACTGGCGCGCACCATTCGCGCCGAAATCGAGCAACTGGGCGGCCGGATCACGCCGATTTCCCAGCTGCTGGCCGCGTCATAAGCAGGCCTTATCGCCACACAATCATTGCGTCTTGGTCCAGCGCCCGAAGGCTGGATAGAGTCGAACCATAACCCGTAGCACAAGGACCACCCCATGCCATTTTCCGACTACAAAACCGCGCTGGTCACCGGGGCTTCCTCCGGCATCGGCGCCGCCGTTGTCGAGCGTCTGTGCCAGGAGGGCGTGCAGGTGCATGCCCTGGCCCGCAGCGCCGACAAGTTGCAGGAACTGGCGGCCAGGACCGGCTGCATCGCCCACGCCATCGACGTGACCGACCTTGCCGGGTTGACCCAATTGTTCGCCGAAAACACCTTCGACATCCTGGTCAACAACGCCGGCGTCGACAAACCCGGTTCCCTGCTCAAGGCCGACGCCGACGGCATCGACCTGCTGATCGACGTCAACCTGCGCGCCGTGCTGCACCTGGCACGGCTGGCGCTGCCGGGCATGGTCGAGCGCGACTGCGGGCACATCATCAACATCAGTTCGATCGCGGCGGCCTACAACTTTGGCGGCAACTCCACCTACCACGCGACCAAGGCCGCCGTGAGCATGCTTTCGCGCCAGTTGCGCATCGATGCGTTCGGCAAGCGCGTGCGGGTCACCGAGATCTGCCCGGGTCGGGTCGCCACGGATATTTTTGCCCACGTGCACGGCGATTCCGAAGCCACCTACAAGCGCTTCGTCGAGGGCTTTGAATTGCCCCAGGCCGAGGACATCGCCAATGCCATCGCCTTCGCGATTGCCGCGCCGATTGCGGTCAACATCGGGCACATGGAAATCACCCCGACCTTGCAGGTGCCGGGCGGGCTTTCCACCGCGCGGCCCCAGGACTACCAGGGCTGAATCCGAGCCCCGGCAAAAGAACGGATCGATCCGTCAGCGCTGCATCCCGCCACGGCCACGCCGGGTGATTTTGATTTCTGCCCTAGCCCAATGCCGATAGGGATTGACCATGAAGCAAGACTTCGATTTGGCCGCGATTCTGCAAGGCGAGTACGCCGAGCTGATCGTCAAGGGCATCGAAATGACCTTGCAGCTGGCGCTGTTCGCCTGGCTGCTGGCGATGCTGCTGGCGTTGACACTGGTCACGGTGCGCCTGACCGGTAACAAGCTGGCCGACCGCCTGGTGGCGGGGTATGTGTCGTACCACCGCAATGTGCCGACCCTGGTGCAACTGATGCTGTGGTACTTCGGCGTGCCGACGCTGCTTGGCGAGTCCACGCAACTGTGGCTGGCCAACCACAACACTGAATACCTGTTCTCGGTGATCGCCCTGGGCCTGTGCCAGGCTGCGTATTTCTGTGAAGACATGCGCAGCGGCCTGCGCGCCATTCCCACCGGGCAGACCGAAGCGTCCAGGGCCCTGGGCCTGGGCTACGTGCGTTCGATGCGCTACGTGATCCTGCCCCAGGGCGTGCGCAATTGCCTGCCGTCACTGATCAACCACACCGTGCTGCTGTTCAAGAACACCAGCCTGGCGATGGCGATCGGCGTGATGGAACTGACCTACGCCAGCCGCGAAGTGGAGAACTACACGTTCCGCACCTTTGAGTCGTACCTGGTGGCCACGGTTTTCTACCTGGTGTTTTCACTGCTGCTGATGGGGGCCGGGGCGTTGCTCGCCCGCCACTTCAGCAAAGCCCTGGCGAGGTAGACCGCGATGTTCGATATGTTTTCAATCGTGCAGCAGAACTGGACGCTGTTCCTGATCGGCCAATACCCCCACGGCCCGTTGGGCGGCCTGGCGAGTACCCTGATCCTGGCGGCGCTGGCGTTGCTGCTGGCGTTCCCGTTCGGCCTGCTGCTGGCCTTGGCGCGGGTGTCGCCGTGGAAAGGGTTGTACTGGGTCGCGACAGTGTGGGTCTACGTGCTGCGTGGCATCCCGTTGCTGATGGTGATCTTCTGGACCTACTTCCTGGTGCCGTTGCTGATCGGCCATAACATCACCGGCTTCATGACCATGCTATGCACCCTGGTGATCTACCAGAGCGCCTACCTGTGCGAAATCATTCGCGGCGGCATCCAGGCGCTGCCGGCCGGGCAGTACGAGGCGTCCCGCGCCCTGGGCCTGGGCTATGTGCGCACCACGGTCTGGGTGATCCTGCCCCAGGCGCTGTACAACGCGCTGCCGAGCCTGATCAGCCAGTTCATCTCGATCATCAAGGAAACCTCCCTGGGCTACGTGATCAACGTGCAGGAAGTGACCTTCGCCGCCAACCAGGTCAATAACCAGCTGCTGACCAAGCCGTTCCAGGTGTTTTTCATCCTGGCGATCATCTACTACCTGCTGTGTTTCGGCCTGACCCGCCTGGCCGGTTGGGTGGAGCAACGCATTGCCCGCAAGCGCCTGGGCGATGGCGGGCAAACCGTGGCGGGCGGTCCGTTGCTGACCACCGATAATTGAAGAGGGCTGCGCTCATGCATCCAATGATCATGTTTTCGAAAATCAATAAATGGTACGGCGAGTACCAGGCGCTCACCGACATCACCGCCGAGGTGCAACCCGGTGAAGTGGTGGTGCTGTGCGGCCCCTCGGGTTCTGGCAAGTCGACGCTGATCCGCACGGTCAACCGCCTGGAAGACATCCAGGCCGGCCAGATCCTGTTCGACGGGCAGGACGTGCACGGCACCGACGCGCAGATCAACCGCCTGCGCAGCCGCGTGGGGTTTGTGTTCCAGAGCTTCAACCTGTTCCCGCACCTGTCGGTGCTGGAAAACATCACCCTGGCGCCGAACAAGCTGCGCAACCTCAAGGGCGCCGCTGCCAAACAGAAGGCCATGGAATTGCTCGACCGCGTCGGCCTGGCCCATAAGGCCGGTGCTTACCCGGCGCAGTTGTCCGGCGGCCAGCAGCAGCGCGTGGCGATTGCCCGGGCATTGGCGATGGAACCGCCGGTGATGCTGTTCGACGAGCCCACCAGCGCCCTCGACCCGGAAATGGTCGGTGAAGTGCTGAGCGTGATGAAGGGCCTGGCCAAGGACGGCATGACCATGATGTGCGTGACCCACGAGATGAACTTCGCCCGTGAAGTGGCCGACACCATCTGGTTTATGGACGCGGGGCAGATTCTGGAAAAGAGCAGCCCCGACGCCTTCTTCACCCAGCCTTCGCACCCGCGAGCGCAACGTTTTATCGCCGACCTGCGGGCCCATTGAGCTGCGGCGGCTTTGCTCCCTCTGCCATTTTTGCTGGTTCAACTTTCTGGAGATTTCCCATGGGTATGAAGCATCTGTTTACCGCACTGGCATTGGGGCCATTGGCGATCGCCGTCGCACAGGCCGACCAGTTGAGCGACATTATGGCCAAGCAGTCCCTGAGCTGCGGCGTCTACGCCGACGTGCCGCCATTCTCCGCGCCGGACCCGAAAACCCGCGAGCTGGTGGGCATGGATGTGGACCTTTGCAAGGCCCTGGCCAAGACCATGGGCGTGGCCCTGGAACTCAAGCCGCTGTCGGTTGAAGCGCGGATTCCTGAAGTGAAAATGGGCCGCGTCGACGTGATCTTCGCCAACCTGGCCTACACCAAGACCCGCGCCGAACAGATCCAGTTCAGCGACCCGTACTACATCGCCAAGGAAACCCTGGTGGTGCGCGCGGCGAATGCCGACCAGCCGAAAAGCTTCTTCAAGGACAAGCGCATCAGCTCCACCAAGGGCTCCACCTCCGAGCAGTCTATCCGCCTTGCCGGGGCCACCCCGGTGACCTTCCAGGACACCGGCTCGGCCTACATGGCGTTGCAACAGAACAAGGTGGTGGGCCTGGTGACCAACACCATGACCGCGCTGAAACTGGTCAACCAGGCCAAGGCCAGTGGTGTCGAACTGGCCTTGGCCAAGGAGCCGATGGCCCTCGAACCGATCGGCGCCGGCATGCGCCGCGATGAGCCGGCGTTTCTGGCCAAGGTCAACGAGTCGTTGATGACGATGGAGAAGGCAGGGGAGATCGATGCGATCTGGGACCGCTGGATCGGCCCGAACACCGAATACAAGATGGTCCGCGAGGACAAGGTGCAGAGCTTGAGCGCATTGAAGTTCGAGCCGTTGCCGTAAGCGCTGGCGGTTGTAAAAAAGCCCGCCGTGGGTGATGCACGGCGGGCTGTTTTTTTACGGTGTTCTGTACTGGGGGCGCAGGGCCTCATCAATCATCCAGTGCGGTTGGCCGGGCCTGATGCACGTTCCGCCCACCCAGCGTTCGTGGCTGGCATGGTCGAGCCAGTACGCCTGTCCGTTGAGCACGCTATGGCCCAAGGGGGTCAGCGACAGCGGGCGGCGGGGCCAATCCAGATGCGTCTCGGTTTCCGTCAGCAATGGCTGCTCGCCATCGATCAACGGCCGCAACAACGCATGAAACATCATGTCCCCCAGGAACGGCAGCGGGTCGCGACTCGCCATCAGCTCGGCGAACACACGGCCAAATGGCAGCGGCCCGGCGTCGGCGAGGTAGGTCAGGGCCAGGCGTTCGGTCAGCGACAGGCCATCGCGTGTTCCCGGCAACTCCTGTAATTGACGCAACAGCGCCGGGGCCAGCAAGGGCAGGGCCGGGTGTTTGCCATGGGCAAGCTCGGCCAGCCGGGTCGGTGAGCTGTCGCAATAGGCCGACCACGCCTGTTTGGCCAACTGCACGGCATCGTCACCGATCAACCGCCGCTGGGGCCAGAGCCACGCCAATACATCGGGCGCCAGTTGGCCGATGCCGATAAAACGCTCGACGCCGGGAATGCGATCCACCTCGATCAGCTCCAGCTTGGGCGGCGCCTGTTCAAGGCCGGCCAGTGCGCGGATCAGGAACAACTGGTCATAGGCATCCGCCTCGCACCACAGCACGCTGTGCTCGGCACTGGCCAAGGTGTGGAGCTGAGCGTATTCATCGTCGACGCGGCGCGTGACGTCCGCTAAGGGCATGGCAAAGGCCTGGCTGATGAACGCGCTGCGCAGGGCGCGGAATTCTGCGGCGGGCACGTCGCGCACCGGGCCCATGCACAGCGGGTCGCTCAGCATGTGGAATTGGCCCTTGAACCCGGCAATCTGAAGGCTATGGGCAATGTCATTGCCGCAGCGCCAATGGGTGGTGCGTGCTTCGTCGCTGGCGGCAAAGTCGGGATGGCGGGCGGCGAAGTCAATGGCGTCGACATGGGCCTTGAGCTTGGGCCAACTGCTGAAACCCAGTTGCTTGGCGATCTCCCACTGAGCCTGGGACAGGGTGGCGCTGGGGTCATGGGCTTTCAGCTGGCGCAACAGTTCCTTGGCGCGCTTGCGCTGTTGCTCAAGGTTGAGACGGCCATCGGTGTTGGAGGATACAGGGCGTTGCGACATACGATCTCCTTGCACAAACCTTTTCCGCTTTAAGGTTGGGAGTCGTAGAAATGAGGTAGAGCTTCACTGTCTTGGGCGCAGCCCTTTCCGCGGAAGGTGGCGTAGAGAGCGCCAGGCGGGAAATATAGGCACTGCGGCGTTTGATTGCAAATCGGGCTTGGGATCGAAGCCGTACTCTTTTTTTGGTTTGCATGGGGTCAAGTGTGGGAGGGGGCTTGCTCCCGATGGCGGCCTCTGGGCCGACCATTTTTTTGGATTGGACCGGGTACATATCCGTTGCTGCGGTAACGGCTACTTAGGGTTCCGCTCTTACAGCGGGTCACTTTTGGAAGAGCGCCAAAAGTAACCAAAAACGCTTCGCCCCACCACTCGGCACCTCGCCTAGGCTCGGTGTGCCCGTAATCCGACAGTGATGTGGGGGGCCGCCGCCACGCGCCATCCATGGCGCGGGGCGGCTAAACCGGCATCCCTGCCGGTTTACCCCCCAAATCACTATCGAATTCCGGCCAGCGTGGTTTAACGGGGCGCCTGAGATCAAGATCTAAAGCAAGATCAAGAGCGGCTCGCTTCGCATCGTGGTTACCGTTGGCTGCTACACAGCAGTGTAGACGGCGCAGACAACCTCAGTCGTATCGCGAGCCGTGGCTGTTGCTCTGTTTTTGATTTGGATCTTAGGCGCCCCGTTAACCTCGCTGGCCGGAGTGAGGGCACACCCTCACATTTTGAATTACGGTGTTCAGCGGGTATTTATCCTTGCGGGTATCCAGGATTTTCTGGTGCGCGGCGATCAAGCCCGGCAGTGGTGGCAATAGTTTGAAATTTTTCATGAAAACTTCCCGCGTCTGCCGCACCATTGCGCCCAACAGGTTTTAAGAGGAACACCGCGTCCATGAGCGCATTGATAGAAACCCGCGCCCTCACGCGCATGGACGAGCGCCGCCAGGTGCTGTTGCTCCAACCCACGAGTTTCACCTTGAACCGCGCCGACCGGGTGTCGATCACCGGTTCCTCCGGCTCTGGCAAAAGTGTGTTGCTGCGCGCATTGGCGTTGCTGGACGCCCCCACCAGCGGGCAGGTGCTGTGGAATAGCCAGCCGATTGTCGATGCGCAGATTCCGCACTACCGCAGCCATATCAGCTACCTGTCCCAACGCCCGGCGCTGCTCGAAGGCACGGTGGAGGACAACCTGCGTTTTCCCTTCAGTCTCAAGACCCTGCGCCAGCGTCGCTTCGACCCGGAAGCGGTGACCACTTTGCTGGGGCATGCCGGTAAGGCGGCGGATTTTTTGACCAAGAACGCGTTGGACCTGTCGGGTGGCGAGGCCCAGGTGGTCTCGCTGATCCGCACCCTGCAACTCAATCCCGAGGTGTTGCTGCTGGACGAGCCCACCGCCGCCCTCGACCCCACCTCATCCGGCGATGTGGAAGCGTTGATCAGCGCCTGGTTTGCCGGTGATAACGCCCGCGCCTATATCTGGGTGTCCCATGACCTCGATCAGGCGCGGCGCATGAGCGACATCCACTTGCACATGAGTGCCGGGGTGTTGAGCAAGGCGGTCCAGCCATGAACTATCAAAACCTCACCGCCCTGGACATGGGCATCGCCGCTTCGCTGATTCTGATCAACGGTGCGCTCTCCCTGCTGCTGCGCCTGGGCCTGGGCCGCCAGTTGCTGTGGGCGGCGGTGCGTACCGTGGTGCAACTGTTGGCCATCGGTTACCTGCTGGGCTGGGTGTTTGAGTTCGCCTACTGGTATGTGGTACTGCCGTTGATGTGCGCAATGACCCTGATCGCCGGGCTGTCGGCGGCGGGGCGTGGGCGCCGCACGTACCGTGGGCAAAGGGTCGACAGCATCCTGTCGGTGTGGGGCAGTTCGTGGCTGGTGACGGCAGTGGGCTTGTTTGCGGTGATCCGCATCCATCCGTGGTACGAGCCGCAGTACGCGATCCCGATCCTCGGCATGATCCTCGGCAACACCCTGACCGGTGTGTCCTTAGGGATTGAGCGCATGACCCAGGAACTGACCTCGGGGCGCAACACCATCGAGATGATCCTGGCCCTCGGCGGCTCACGCTGGGAGGCGGCGCAGGAAGCGATCCGCCAGGCGGTACGCGCGGGGATGATCCCGACGCTGAACCAGATGACCGTGGTCGGCATCGTCAGCCTGCCCGGCATGATGACCGGCCAGGTGCTGGCGGGGGAAAGCCCGGTGGACGCGGTGCGGTATCAGATCGTGATCATGTTCCTGATTGCCGCGTCGTCGGCGTTGGGCACGGTGGGGGCGGTGTTGTTGACCTATCGGCGGTTGTTTTCCAGGAGCCACCGGTTTTTGCGTGAGCGCTTGCAAGAGCGAGTCTGAGCCTCAGGTGTTGCAACCCTTAGCAATCGAATCTTCATCGAAGATGTGCGGCCGCGACGGTTCGAGATTGCACTCGAGCTTGTTGCGGGCAATGTTAAAGCGATACTGCGCGCCATTTGAGAAACCGCGCGACCGGCCCGATCGCTGATAAACAGAGACTGCAAGTCACTGGTGGGCGTGCTTGATTGTTTTTTTGTATACGTTAGTTATTGCAGGGATGGTTTGCAGAAAAATCCTACACTCAGGTCGCTACTTCGAGCTTGAAACTACCTATCCGTTCGGCTAGCTATTTGTCTGGGAAGTAATCTGTTAGCGTTCAATTATTCTATGTCGAGGATAGGGGGGCTTCAGAATGGAGCTCGCAGATATTGGCAGTACGCCACTGGTAGAATTGAAAACACTCTCTATAAATGGAAATAAGGTTTTTTCTAAGTGTGAGTTTTTGAATCCCTCAGGAAGTCACAAGGACAGGACTTATCTAAATATTGTTAGCCGATTGGAAGAGGTCGGCGTCATTTGGCCGGGCATGACCTTGATAGATTGTTCTACCGGGAATGGTGGGGCAGCACTTGCGTGGATCGGAAGGCTAAAAGGCTATAAGGTGAAAATCTTTATGCCGGAAGGTATGACTGAGGAACGGAAAGTTCAAATACGCTCTTATGGGGCTGAAATAGTTGAAACGCCAAGAGAAGGGTTTTTATCAGAAGCCGTACTCCGAGCCAAACGTTATCAAGCGGAGAACTCGGCGAGAGAAAGTTATTTTCTGGATCAGTCCAGCAATTTATTGAACAGGCAAAGTTGGAAAGTCTGTGGTGAAGAAATAGTACGGGACCTGAAGGTACACGGCGTAGTTCCTGATTTTTTTGTTTGTTCGATAGGCACGGGTGGAACGTTTTCTGGTATTGCTGAGGTCTTGAAACGAGAGTACAGCGAAATTAGAACCGTAGGGGTTGAAGTCAATAATTCTGCTCCATTGTTTGCAGAAAGGCATCACTTGGCTTTTGAACATCGCCCTCATAATTTAATGGGGCTCGGTGCCGGAGTCTTGTCAGCTAATACAATCTCTGAACTCGTTGATGAGGTCCGAGTGATTGAAGGCTCAGACGCATGGGCTCGAATGAAGCTCTTTATTGACGAAGAAAAAATCCCAATTGGCCCGACCTGTGGTGCGAACTTGCTGGTCTGCGATGAGTTTGCACGAGCATTCCACAAAAAAAATATAGTCACCTTGTTTTTTGATAGTTCATGGAAGTACGCAAGTCGCTGGGATGGTGTTTATCCAGAATACAGTGAGGTGAATGATGTTACTTGAAGAGGTTTATAGGAATGCCAGAGTTGTGAACTCTGGTACAGCATTGACTACCGTAAACGAGTTTACTGATCAAATTCCGGCATTAAGGCCGGAGGTATTAATGGAGGTGGCTCAAAAAATTGTTAGGCTCATGGATTTTAATGTTTCAAAAATTGTAACTGAAGAAGATAAAGGTGCTGCGCTTGCTACGGCGGTCTCTTTGCTTACAGGTATTCCTATGGCAATGGCTAGATGGTATTCCTACAGTCTGGGGGATATCAATGAGCAGGTGGTTAATGTGCAATCGGAGTATTTTCAAGGAGATATGTATCTTAATGGTGTTAATGCTGGTGATCGCGTAACTATTATTGATGATACGTTGAGTACTGGTGGTGCAGTGATTGCGCTGGTCAATGCAGTGAAAGGTGCTGGTGGCGAATTAGTGGACGTTATTTGTGCCGTTGAAAAGGTGGGGAATAATGGCGCTGAAAAGGTTAAAGAACAAACGGGTATTGATGTGAAAACCATTATGAAAATAGTGGTTAGAGACGAAGGTGTGAACGTGATTTCATAGGTCAGTATTTTTTTTTCGGTTGATAGATATGCTTAGGGTGGGCGTAATAATTGGCTTGGTGTTTTGCTTGCTTAGTGCAGCATTCGATGTGTATGTCGCTTATGTCACGCAATCGATCAATACGCTGATCGTTGTTTTTTATTGTTTTGCAACGTCGGCAGTGTTTTTTATCGTGTGCGCACTGTATCGCGATGCAGGTTCTTTGGTTTCAAAGTTTAGATCCTGTTGGCCATTTGTCTTTGTCGTCAATATTGCAGTTCTACTCAACTGGGGAGGCCTGTTTTATGCGTTGCGTTATTTAGAGCCAGCAGTGGTCGGAGTCGCCTCAGTAGCATGCGGCCCAGCCTTCACTTTGATTATCTCGCTGCTGAATAAACGCGGTGCTGAGGTTGCCTTCGCAGATACGCTGGTTTCATGTCTGGTGCTCACGTCGGTAGGGATCATGTTGTTCAATTCATTTGCCGGTGACAGCGGTGTGGTCGCTACTACCGTGGAGGAGCGACTGTTGGGTATTGGCAGCGTCATGGTTTGCGCGTTGGGTACCGTCATTTACACGGTTTTCTCCAAGGAGATGTTCGCTCGCCATTGGTCTGTCCATGAAATACTGGCTGTCAGGAGCGTGGCGATGATTGGTGCCTGCGTCATCGCAATTCCTGCTTCCGAGGTGAGTTTTTCGCTTGACCGCGAATTGATTCTGCCGATGGTGGTCTTGGTTGTGATCGGGCATTTGTTGCCGATTTACCTGATTCAGAAAACCATCTACTACCTCACACCCATCCATGTCTCCCTGGTTTTGCTGACACTTCCTGTCTTTGTACTGTTACTCCAATACCTGGATACCAGAGTGGAGTTTTCCATGGCCAGTGTGGTGGCGGTCAGCGTCATTGTGTTGTTGCTTTCGGGTCGGGCGATGTATGCAATCAGGAAGGAGGCAACATGATTAGAGTGGTCGTGGTTGATGGTTTCTCTTCGGGAAAATTTGTGGCGAAGCGGTTGAGTGAAAAGGGTTGTGTGCTCATGCATGTTGCGTCAACGGGAGCCTTGGACAGTTACTACTACAAGGGCTTCGATCATTCGATTTATGAGCAGATGATTGTCAATGGCTCTATGACGACTACCTTGGCGGGCGTCGAATGCTTCAAGCCTGACTTCATCATCGCCGGTGCCGAAACCGGTGTGCTTCTGGCTGACCTGTTAAACGAACGACTGCAACTGCCCTATCGTAATGACTTCGACAAGACCAATGCCCGCCGAAACAAGTACGACATGATTCAATGTGTTGCCCAGGCTCAGTTGCCCGCACCCCGACAGTTCGTTGCAGGCAGTTGGGCGTTGGCCGACGGCTGGATCAAAGACCATGGGCACTTTCCTCTTGTGGTAAAACCCCTCGACAGCGCAGGCGCCGACGGTGTGTTTATCTGCGCGGACAGGCAGGCCTGCGAGACTGCGGTGGGCAAGCTGTTGGGAGCAACGAATAAGTTGAACCTGCCTAATACGCAGGTGCTGATTCAGGAGTACCTGGCGGGGACGGAATATGTGGTGAATATGGTTTCACTCAATGGTCAACAGCTCGTTACCGAGGTCGTGAGGTACCAAAAACAGCGCACAAAAGAGGGCGGCGTACTCTATGACATCGATGAGTTGATCGGACCTGACTCATCGGTTTACCCGCTGCTGGTGGATTACACTCGGGCAGTGGTGCGGTGTCTGGGTATTCGCAACGGCCCCAGTCATGCAGAAGTCATGTTCACCGCAGAGGGGCCGAAACTGGTAGAAGTTGCTGCGCGAACCGACGGTATTCTGCGTCCCGGTGTATCCAGGCAAACCACCGGTCTGGGGCAGATTGAAGCTGTGGCTTTATCCATCGCCGAGCCGGAGTTTTTTGCACAATTGCTGGCAAGGGAGGCCGACTCTCCACTGTTGCAGCATACCTATAATGTCTGCCTGATCAACCGTTCAAATGGCTGTTTCGATAAGGATCTATTTTTGAAAGAGCTGCTCAAACTTGAGTCTTTCTTCGATGCAGTTTTCTACGTCGAGAATGGACAACAAATTGGTGCGACGCAGGACGTGTTCAGTCAACCGGGGACGGTGTATCTGGTTCATGTCGATCCTAAGGTGATCGCCGCAGATTACCTTAGGATTCGCGCACTTGAGGTCGAGGGGGGGTATCTGACCGAAAGCGGGTAGGCCTTACTCCACGTCCACCACGCCAAAATCCAGCACCACCTTCATCGCCTGAGTCTTGTCCGCCGCCAATTCAAACGCCTGCACCGCCTGCTCGAACGGCACCGTGTGGGAGATCACCGGGCGCACGTCGATGACCTGGCGATTGAGCAAGTCCACCGCCTGGGCAAACTCGCTGTGGAAGCGGAAGGTGCCGCGCAGGTCGATCTCGCGGCTGACCAGCAGGTTCAGCGGCAGTGACACCTCGCCGCCCAAGCCGACAGTGACCAGCACGCCGCGCGGGGCGATGCAGTCCAGGCCGTTACGCAGGGCCTGGGCGCTGCCGGAGACTTCGAACATCACCTCGAAGTAACCCTTCTCGGCGGTGTAGCGCTTGAGCGCGTCGATGCCGTCGGCGATGTTGTGGGTGCGCGTGGCGCCCATTTTTTCCGCGCAGGCCAGGGCGCTGGCGGACAGGTCCACCGCGACGATTTCAGCGGCACCGGCGGCGCGCAGGCTGCCGATCAGCAGGTTGCCGATGGGACCGCAACCGGTCACCAGCACACGCTTGCCGAACACTGCGCCGGCCCGTTGGATCGCATGCAACCCCACCGACAACGGCTCGGCCAATGCACCTTCGGCGAGGCTGACGTGATCAGCCAGCACATGTGCCTGATGCGTCTCGATCACCAGGCTCTGGCGAAACGCGCCCTGGATATGCGGGAAGGGCATCGCGCTGCCGTAGAAACGCATGTCCAGGCAGTGGTTGGGCAGGCCTTGATGGCAATAGCGGCAAGCGCCGCAGGGACGCGACGGCGATACGGCAATGCGCTGGCCGACCCTGAACCGGCCAGCGTCCGAGCCCACCGCGTCGATCACTGCCGACACTTCATGGCCGAGCACCATCGGCTCGCGCAGGCGCACAGTGCCGAAGCCGCCGTGCTGGTAATAGTGCAAGTCCGAGCCGCAGATACCGCCGCGGGCGATGCGCACGCGCAGTTGCTCGGGGCCCAGGCTGTGGGGTTCGTCCTGGGGGCTGACCCGCAGGTCTTTTGAGGCGTGGCAGACAATGGCGTGCATAAGGTTCTCCAGGGTTACAGCGACGCGGTGATGCCACCGTCGACATAGAGGATATGACCGTTGACGAAACTCGCGGCATCGCTGGCGAGGAACACCGCCGCACCGGCCAACTCGGCGACGTCGCCCCAGCGGCGGCTCGGCGTGCGCTGCACCAGCCAGTCGCTGAATTCGGGGTTGGCCACCAGGTTGGCGTTCAACTCGGTCTTGAAGTAGCCGGGGCCGATACCGTTGACCGTCAGCCCGTGCGGGCCCCAGTCGATGGCCATGCCCTTGGTCAACATCTTCAGCGCGCCCTTGCTCGCCGCATACGGCGCGATGCCCGGGCGGCCCAATTCACTTTGCACCGAACAGATATTGATGATGCGCCCCCGCTTGCGCGGGATCATCGCGCGCGCCACGGCCTGGCCGACCAGGAAGGCGCTGTCGAGGTTGGTGCTGATCAGTTCGCGCCAGTGCTGCTCGCTGTAGTCTTCCAGCGGCCCACGGCGCTGCATGCCGGCGTTGTTGACCAGGATGTCCAAGGGCCCGAGGCGTTCCTCGATAGCGGCCACGCCGGCCTGGATCGCCGCGCTGTCGGTCACATCGAACGCCTCGGTGTGCACCTCCAGGCCTTCGAGGGTCAGCAGGGCGGCGGCGTCGCGCAAGGTGCTGCGGTTACGCCCGTTGAGCACCACCCGTGCACCGGCCTGGGCCAGGCCTCGGGCGATGGCCAGGCCGATACCGGCACTGGAGCCGGTGACCAGTGTCAGCCGGCCATCGAGGCGAAAGGTGTCTAGAACGCTTTGCATGGGCATATTTCTCCGGGCGCGCTTGTGATAATCAAAACCTTGGCTGATGGGCTTAACTTCACTCCGGTGTAGGGCGAAGGTCCAATGTTCATTTATGATCGGCTGATCAATATCCGTGATAACCGTGGAGGCTGGATGGAACTCAAGCACTTGCGCGCCTTTGTGGTACTGGCCCAGGAGCTGCATTTCGGCCGGGCGGCGGCGCAGTTGTCGATTGTGCAACCGGCGCTGAGCATGCAGATCAAGCTGCTCGAAAGTGGCCTGGGCGTACGCCTGCTGGACCGCAATCGCCATTCGGTGACCTTGACCGATGCCGGTCGAGTGTTCCTGCCCGAAGCCCAGGCGACCCTGCACCAGGCCGCGCGGGCGGCGGAGGCGGCGCGA
Organism: Pseudomonas sp. MIACH; assembly: GCF_001269925.1. Classification (GTDB taxonomy): domain Bacteria; phylum Pseudomonadota; class Gammaproteobacteria; order Pseudomonadales; family Pseudomonadaceae; genus Aquipseudomonas. Next base: position 197,268 of record NZ_LHVO01000058.1, on the reverse strand, counting down.
GCCTCCAACCGGGGGGAAATCGGCCGGGTGCGCCTGGGCTTTGTGTCGTCGGTATTGCCGCAACTGTTGCCCGAGTTGATCCGCACGGTGCATCAGCGCTACCCGCGTATCGAGCTGGAACTCAAGGACATGCCCGGCCCCGATCAAGCCGCCGCGTTGAAAAATGGTCGCCTGGATTTCGGCTTGATGCGTCTGCCCGCCGCCTATCCTGGGGTGCAGACCCGCGTGGTGTTGCGTGAGCCATTCTGCGTGGCCTTGCCGATGGATCATCCATTGGCCGCACGGGATTCGATCCAACCCGGCGACCTGCTCGATGTGCCGGTGTACATCCTCGCGCGGCGGTATGCGCCGGGGTTCTACGACGAATTTATCCAGGCTGTCGGCATCCCCCTGCAGATCGCGTCCGAACTGGGCGAGTTCACCACCATGCTCGCGCTGGTCTGCGCCGGGTTGGGCGTCGGCGTCTTGCCGCAGCAGGCCGCGCGGGCATTGCCGGCCAATTGCGTGTCGCGGCCGTTGGCGTTGGGAGCGTTCCAGGCCAGCACGGGATTGGCCTGGACCGAGTTGGACAGTGCAGTGAAAACCACGCTGTTTACGCTGATCGTCGAATTGTTTGGCGAGTGATTGTTTCACCCGGTGAAATGTTGGATTGTAAAACCTGTTAATTCCAGTGATCGGCGCCGCATCAGGGCATTCAACTTGAGGTGATCACCATGAACCCCATCGAACAATCCCCCTGGCATGCCGGCGAACGGCAGTTACAAGCAGCGGTCGGCGTGGCCGAGCGCATGGCGGTGGTCGGCCCCAAGGTGATACGCGATCACCTGCCGGAGCAGCATCGGGATTTCTATCCCTTGTTGCCGTACCTGATGCTCGGTGTGGTGGATGAGCAGGGGATTCCTTGGGCGACGATGGTCGAAGGCGCGCCGGGGTTTGCCCATTCTCCCGATCCTTATACTTTGCAGATTGACAGCCTGCCGTCTGCCAGCGACCCGGCGCGGGCGGCCTTGCACAAGGGCGCCGCAGTGGGCCTGCTCGGCATCGACCTGAACACCCGGCGTCGTAACCGTATGAACGGCCGTGTCGGCGTGCTCGATCACGATGGCTTATCGGTCGACGTGGTGCAGAGCTACGGCAATTGCCCCAAATACATCCAGCTGCGGCCGGTCGATGGGGTTGCACGTAAACCCGGCACTCAGGTCGAGCGTATGGACGGCCTGGACGCCTGCGCCCAAGCGCTGATCCGCAACGCCGACACGTTCTTCGTCGCCAGCTACGTGGATGTCGACGGTGAACGCTCGGTGGACGTCTCCCATCGAGGCGGCAACACCGGCTTTGTGCGCGTGGAGGGCGACGTGCTGACCATCCCGGACTTTGCCGGCAACCTGTTTTTCAACACCCTGGGTAACCTGGCGGCCAACCCGGTGGCGGGGCTGTTGTTTATCGACTTTGACTCGGGGGATGTGCTGCAGATCGCCGGGCGAACCGCGCTGATCCTCGACGGGCCTGAAGTCGCCCGCGTCGAGGGCGCGCAGCGGTTATGGACGGTGACCGTGGAACACGTGGTCCGCCGCCCGGCGGCGTTGGCCTTGCGCTGGCAGTTCGCGGAGTTCTCGCCGTTCAGTCTGGCGATGGGACGTTGGTAACGTCAGCGTATTTACTCGGCTGGTGAAGATCCAGTGTGGGAGGTCCCACCGCCTCTGTGGCGAGCGGGCTTGCCCCGCGTTGGGGTGCGAAGCGCCCCTGATCAAGACGAATGCGGTTTATCAGGCGCGCCTCTGCGCCTGGTTTTGGCGCTGCTGCGCAGCCCAACGCGGGACAAGCCCGCTCGCCACAAGAATGCGGTCGCCTGAAATTGTCTATGCAAGAGTCAAGACTTCGCGGCGAGGTTCGTCAGACGCAACCCGAAAGTTGCGTAAGAGCGGTCCGATGAAAACCCGGATTGCACTGAGATAAGGGCCTCACCTCATTCGCCACAGAAGCAGCAGGCGGGCTACCACGATGCCAGCGCCGGCATTTGCGCCCACGCCCCACCCAGCGCCGTATACAGGTTCACCTCCGCCACCAGCTGCGCCAGCCGGTCCACGATCAGCCCCTGTTGCGCACTGAACAGCGAGCGCTGCGCATCAAGGAATGTGAGGTTGCTGTCCACCCCGCTGCGATAGCGGTGTTGGGCCAGGTCGTAATACGCCTGGTTGGCTGCGACGAAGTCCCGTTGTGCGTTGAGCTGGTCGGTAAAAGTCTGGCGGGCGGCCAGGCCGTCGGCGACTTCCTGGAAGGCGGTCTGGATGGATTTTTCGTACTGGGCCACGCTGATGTCTTTTTGCAGTTTGGCGTAGTCCAGGCTGGCGCGCAGGCTGCCGGCGTTGAAGATCGGCAGATTGATTTGCGGCTGGAAGGTCCAGGTGCCCGAGCCTCCCTTGAACAGCCCCGACAGTTCGGTGCTGGTGCTGCCGGCGTTGGCGGTGAGGCTGACTGACGGGAAAAACGCCGCGCGCGCCGCGCCGATGTTGGCGTTGGCGGCGCGCAGTTGATATTCGGCCTGGAGGATATCCGGGCGGCGTTGCAACAGGGCCGATGGTAAGCCGGCCGGTAGCCGCGCCACCAGGTCGTCAGCCAATGGGCGCGCTGGCAGGCTTTGATCCACCGGGGCGCCCACCAGCAGGGCCAGGTTGTTGAGGTCCTGGGCCACCTGGCGTGCGTAGCGGGCCACGCTGGCGCGGGTGCTTTCGACGCTGGTGCGTGCTTGCACCACGTCCAGTGCGGAAGCTTTACCGGCGGTTTTGCTGCGGCTGGTCAGGTGCAGGCTGTGGTCGTTGGCGGCCAGTGTCTGTTGGGCCAGGGCCAGCAGTTCCTGGTCGGCGCGCCAGGTCAGGTAGGCATTGGCGACGTTGGCTACCAGGCTCAGTTGCGCGCTGCGTCGTGCCTCTTCAGTCGCGAGGTAGGTGAGCATTGCCTGTTCGCTGAGGCTGCGCACGCGGCCGAACAGGTCCAGCTCATACGCGCTGAGTCCCAAGGTGGCGGAGTAGTTGGACGTGATCGCAGATTGACCGGTGCCGGTGACATCCCCCGGCAGCTTCTGGCGCTTGCCGGCACCCGTGGCCGAGACCGCCGGAAACAGGTCGGCACGCTGGATGCGGTACTGCGCCTGGAACGCCTCGACGTTCAGCGCAGCCACCCGCAGATCGCGGTTATTGATCAGGGCATCGCGGATCAACTGTTGCAGCGCAGGATCGTGGAACAACTGCTGCCAGTCCGATGAGTCGCTGCTGCTGCCGGCTTGTGCCAGGCCGTAGACCCCGCCCTTTGGGTATTGCGCCGGCATTGGCGCCTCGGGCCGCTGGTACTCGGGGATCAGCGAGCAGCCCCCGAGCATGCAGGCCATACCGATGCTGGTGAGTGTGCGTGTGTTCATCAGGCGCCCACCATCCATTTAGCCAGGCCATGCCGACCACTCACGCCCAGCTTGGCGGCGGCGCGCTTGAGGTAGGTTTCGATGGAGCTGTTTTTCACGCTGAGTTTTTCCGCGATTTGCGGCACGGTGCCGCCGGTCAGCAGGCCGAGGCACACTTCCTGCTCGCGCGCCGACAGGGTGATGTCGCCGAGGGACAGGCGCTTGTAGAACTCGCGCTGCAAGCGTGATTGTTCAAGCAGTGTCTGGGCCGGCTCCGCCTCGGCATGCGGTGCCTGGCGCAGCAGTTGCGCGTGGCGTTCGATCAGTGGCAACAGGGTGTCCGACAGGCACTTGAGAAACGACAATTCGGCCAAGGAAAAACCGCGCTGGGTCGGCGGCCGGTAGCATGAAATCACACAGCGCCGATTGCCCTGGCGTGACACCAGGTTGCACTGGTGCGAAGTCCCTCGAGGGTGGGCGCTATTGGGTTTGGCGTTCATCTGGATCAGCAGCGGGTCTTGCATCCCGAGCATTTCCCGCAGCAGCGGGTGGTCATCCGGCGGCCGCAAGGCCAGGGGTGGCAGCAAGTCATGCTTCTGGCCGGCACTGCCGAGCAGCTTGATATCGAGCACGCGGTCGCGCGGCTCGTCGAGGGTCCATTCACTGAGGTCGACCAGGTGGATCGGCACCCATTTGCTGACCAGGTGCAACATATGGGCGGCGAAGTCCTCATGGCCGCTGTGTGCAATCAGCTCGCCCATTTCGGCGTAGAAATTCGGGCCTGGCGTGTTACCCATGCTGCGTTTCAAACTCATAGCCATCTCATCCTTGATGTCGAAAACCGTCAACGAACTCCCTGGGCCTCTGGGGGGGGGCGATCCGTTCTTCATGAACGAGACTCGGCACTCAAGATTTCATTTGGCCAGGGGATTTATCCTACGTATGTAGCGGAAACGTGGGACACAACCTGCCATAAAAACAACGTCATTAATTCGACGTTTCTGAGAGGAAATTACCGGGACGAAAAGCGATGAGTCATCTTTAATTTTTATTAACTCATTGATAATTAAACAAAATAGTCCATATCGAGGCGGTTGCTGACAAACCCGCAGCGAGCAGATGTAGCCAATTTCCTACAGCGCTTTAATCGTTTCAGCGGTGAACCTTCAGCCAACCTGCATCCATCCATTTGGATGTCCGGGTTTAGGGTGACAGACAGCCCCCGACCCCCATGCTCAAATCCGGCAATTTCGCCGTAATGGGGCTCCCAGCGCGGCCAGTGCCTGACACCCATGAGAAGGATCTTATGCAGCATTTTCCAAGCCCGCCGGCCAGCTTCCCGCTCACCGCCGCTCAACAGGACATCTGGCTCGACCAACTGCGGGCAGGCGATTCGCCGCTGTATAACATCGGCGGTTACGTCGACTTCGAAGGCCCGGTGGTGCCCGAGCTGATCCAGCGCGCCGTCGAGCAGTTGGTGGCCAGGCACGATGCGCTGCGCACCCAGTTGCACAGTGACGACAACGGCTTGCCTCGACAGACCTTCGTCCCTGCAGGGTTGCCGCAAGTGGACCAGCACGATTTCTGCGCGCTGCCCGACCCCGAGGCCGCGAGCCTGGCCTTGATGCAGGCGCACATGGCGCGGCCTTATCAGTTGGAAGGCGCGCCGCTGTTCCGCTTCTTCCTGGTCAAGCTCGACGACAACCACTACCGCCTCGGCACCCAGGCCCATCACGTGATCCTCGACGGTTGGGGCTTTGGCCAGATGCTGCAATCCCTGGCGCACCTGTACACCGCGCTGGAACAAGGCCGGCCAGCCGCGCCGCCGGCACCGTCCTATGTTGAATTCATCGACGCCGACCAGCGCTACCACGCCTCGGCGCGCTTCGCTCGTGACCGCGCCTACTGGCTGGACAAGTACCCGGTGCTGCCGGAGCCGCTGTTCACGCCCCGGCCCACCGCCAACGCCGTCAGCAACAGCCTGGTGCAAGGTTTTCCCAGCACCTTGCTCAGTCGCATGGAGCAACTGGCGCAGCGTTACCAGGCCTCGGCATTTCATGTGCTGCTGGCGGCGCTGTATGTGTATTTCACCCGCACCGCCCAGCGTCAGGATTGGGCAGTGGGGCTGCCGATTCTGAACCGCTCCAGCGCGCGGTTTCGCGCCACCGTGGGCCAGTTTGCCCAGGTCAGCGCCGTGCATTTGCAGTTCGATGAGGCGTTGCCGTTCAGTGCACTGGTGCGCGGGGTGCGCGACCAACTCAAGCAGGATATGCGCCACCAGCGGTTCCCCTTGAGTGAGATGAACCGCGAACTGGGTTTGCACCGTGCGGATCGCGGCCAGTTGTTCGACGTGTCGGTATCCTTCGAGCAGGACGACCATGAATTGCGCTACGGCGCCACCCAGGCCCGCGCGATCAAGGTGTCCAATCACCATGAACCGCTGCCGCTGGCGATCCACCTGCGCAGCAACCGTCAGCAGGGCACCGCGTGCCTGCATTGTGTGTACAACGAGGCGTACTTCCAGCACGACGAAGTGCGCGCGTTGGCGCAGCGGTTGACCGGGTTGCTGGAGCAGGGCCTGGATAACACCGGGTTGCAGGTCGGCGAGTTTTCCCTGGTCACGCCGGCTGAGCAGGCCCAACTGCAACAGTGGAACGCCACCGCCCAGGCCAACGCGCAGCCGCACACCCTGCACGCGCGGATCGAAGCCCAGGCCGCACGCACACCGGATGCCGTCGCCGCGATTTACCAGCAGCGCCAACTGACTTACGCCCAGCTCAACCAGCAAGCCAATGCCCTGGCCCATCAACTGATCGAGCACGGGGTGCGCCCGGATGATCGCGTAGCGATCCTGGCCCGGCGCGGGCTGGAGACCCTGGCAGGGCTGCTGGGGATTCTCAAGTCCGGCGCCTGCTATGTACCGATCGACCCGGCGCATCCCGCCGAGCGCGTGAACTATCTGCTGCAAGACAGCGCGCCGGTGGCGGTGTTGACCCAGCGGGATTTGTTGCCGCGCCTGCCGGCGTTGCAGATACCGGTGATCGAGCTGGACGGGCTGGCTGTTCAGTCTGGCACCAACCCCGGCGTGACGGTCGAACCGTCGAACCTCGCCTACGTGATTTACACCTCCGGCTCCACCGGTTTGCCCAAAGGCGTGATGGTCGAGCACAACAGCGTCGCCAACCTGGTGGACTGGCACTGCCAGGCCTTCAACCTGCATGCGGGCAGCCATACCGCCAGCGTCGCCGGGTTTGGGTTTGACGCGATGGCCTGGGAAGTCTGGCCGGCGTTATGCGTGGGCGCCACCCTGCACCTGCCGCCGGCCCATGACGGCGCGGAGGATATTGATGCGCTGCTCGGTTGGTGGGGCGCGCAGCCGTTGGACGTGTGTTTCCTGCCGACCCCCGTGGCCGAATACGCCTTCAGCCAGGGCCTGCAACACCCGACCCTGCACACCTTGCTGATCGGCGGCGACCGCCTGCGCAGCTTCACCCGTGCGCAGACCTTTACGGTGATCAACAACTACGGTCCAACCGAGGCGACGGTGGTGGCTACCTCCGGCCGCGTCGACGTGGGCCAGCCCTTGCACATCGGCGCACCCGTCGCCAATGCCACGGTGTACCTGTTGGATGCACAGCAACGTCCGGTGCCCATCGGGGTGATGGGCGAGGTGTACGTCGGCGGCAAAGGCGTGGCGCGCGGCTACCTGAACCGCCCGGACCTGAGCGCCGAACGCTTTCTCGACGATCCCTTCGCGCCTGGTCGCATGTACCGCACCGGCGACCTGGCGCGCTGGCTGCCCGCGGGCCATCTTGAATACCTGGGCCGCAATGATGACCAAGTGAAAATCCGTGGCGTGCGCATCGAATTGGGCGAAATCGAAGCCGCCCTGACCACCCACCCGGACGTTGAGGAAGCCGTGGTGCTGTCTCGTGAAGGGCAGTTGCTCGCCTGGTTTATTCCGCGCCAGGCCGTGGCCATCGACACCCTGCGCGCGCACCTGCAAAGCGCATTGCCCGACTACATGCTGCCAGCGGCCTTCATGCCACTGCCGGCGTGGCCCCTGACCGCCAACGGCAAGCTCGACCGCAAGGCCCTGCCGGCGCCGACCCAGGAGGCGTTCGTGACTCGCCTGTTCGAGGCGCCGCGAGCGGGTGCGGAAACCGTCCTGGCGCAGCTCTGGGCCGAGCTGTTGCAGGTGCAGCAGGTGGGGCGCCACGACCATTTCTTCGAACTCGGCGGGCACTCCCTGCTGGCGGTGCAACTGGTGCAACGCATGCGCCAGGCCGGTTTGCACGCGGATGTGCAGGTGCTGTTCGGCCAGCCGACGTTGGCGGCCTTGGCGGCGGTGAGTACGGGCAGCGAGGTGGACGTGCCGGCCAATCGGGTTCCGACGCAATGCGGTCATATCACCCCGGACCTGCTGGCCCTGGCCGAGCTGGATCAGGCCAGCATCGATCGCATCGTTGCCGACATTCCTGGAGGGGCGGCCAATGTGCAGGAGATCTACCCCCTGGCGCCGTTGCAGGAAGGCTTGCTCTACCACCACCTCACCGACGACCACGATCCGTATCAGCAAGAGGCGCTGTTCAGCTTTGAACGGCGCGAGCAGCTGGACGCCTTTGCCCAGGCCCTGCAACAGGTGATCGACCGCCACGACATCCTGCGCACCAGCCTGGCCTGGGAGGCGCTGGAGCAGCCGATGCAGGTGGTGTGGCGCGAGGCACGCCTGCCCGTGCAACCCTGGCGCGAGGGCGCAGCACCGCTGGATTTGCGCCAGGCGCCGTTGATGGTGCTGGAATATGCCGAAGAGCCCACGCGGTGGGTCGCCTGGCTGCGCTTTCATCACCTGGTGAACGACGCCACGTCGACCACGATTCTGATGCAGGAAATCCGCGCTCATCTGCTCGGCCAACAGGCGCAACTGCCGGCGCCGGTGCCTTATCGAAATGCGCTGGCGCAGTCTCGTTCACCGGCGCGCCAGGCCGCCCACGAGGCGTTCTTTCGCGAGCAGTTGGGCGATCTCGACGAACCGACCCTGGCCTTCGGCGTGCAGGAGCGCCAGGCCAACCGTGCGGACACCGAAGAAGCCGCTCGCAGCCTGGACGCTTCGCTCAACCTGCGCTTGCGTGCCCAGGCGCGTGGCTTGGGCGTCAGTGCGGCCAGCCTGTTTCACCTGGCTTGGGCCCAGGTCCTCAGCCGTGTGGCGGGTCGCGATGACGGGGTATTCGGCACCGTCCTGCTCGGCCGTTTGCACGCGGGCGAGGGGGCCGACCGCGCCCTGGGCATGTTCATCAATACCCTGCCGTTGCGCCTGCATTTGGCCGGACACAACGTGGTGGATGCGCTGCGCGACACCCACGCGCGGCTCAGCGCCTTGCTCGCCCATGAGCAAGCTTCGCTGGCCTTGGCCCAACGTTGCAGCGGCGCGGCTCCGCTGTTCAACAGCCTGCTCAACTACCGGCACACCGATGCCGAGCGGGACTTCAACCTGGTGCCGGGCATTGCCCTGGTCAGTGCCGAAGACATCCTCAGTTATCCGCTGATGATCAGCGTGGACGATAGCGCCAGCGCCTTTCAGCTCAAGGCCAAGGTCCCGCGCAAGGTCGGCGCCGAGCGGGTGTTGGACTACCTGGAAACCACCCTGGTCAATCTGGTGGATGCGCTGGAAGACGCGCCGAACATGCTGTTGCGTGACGTGCAGGTGCTGCCTGCCAGGGAACTGCACACCCTGCTGCAAACCTTCAATGCCACGGCAACCGACTACCCCGCAACCCTCACCGTCCAAGCCCTGTTTGAAGCCCAGGCGCGGCGCATTCCCCATGGTGTAGCCGTGCAGGCCGGCACGTTGCAACTGACCTATCGCGAGCTGAACGCGCGCGCCAACCAGCTCGCTTTCCACCTGCGCGAGCGCGGCGTGCAGCCGGACGCGCGCGTGGCGCTGTGCGTCGAGCGCGGCCTGGATCTGGTGGTGGGATTGCTGGCCATCCTCAAGGCCGGCGGCGCCTATGTGCCGTTGGACCCCGGCTACCCCCGCGAACGCCTCGCGTACATGCTTCACGACAGCCAGCCCGTCGCGCTGTTGGTGCACGCGGCCACCCGCGACTTGCCGGGCGAAGTGGCAATCCCGGTGATCGACTTTGACCACTGCGCCTGGCACCACGCGCCGGATGGCAACCCATCGGTGCCGGGGCTCAGCGTCGCCAACCTGGCCTATGTGATGTACACCTCCGGCTCCACTGGCACGCCCAAGGGCGTGATGATCGAGCATCGCGGCCTGGGCAACCTGATGCACTGGGGCTCACGACTGTGCCCCAACGCCGAGGGCGGTGCGCTGTTGCAACGGGCACCGTTCAGCTTCGACGGCTCGGTCTGGGAGCTGTTCTGGCCGCTGGTCAACGGTATGCGCCTGGTTCTCGCACGGCCTGATGGACATCGCGAGCCGGCTTACCTGGCGCAAGTGATTCGCGAGCAGCAGATCAGCGTGATCAAATTCGTACCGGCGATGTTGCAGCAGTTCCTCGAACTGCCAGAGTCCGCGCTGTGCACCAGCCTCACCGACGTGCTGTGCGGCGGCGGCGAACTCACCGAAGCCCTGGCCCGCGGCGTGCAGGCGCGCTTGCCCAAGGTGCGCCTGCACAACGTCTACGGCCCCACCGAAGCCACGGTGGACAGCAGCGCCTGGACCCTGGAACCGGGCGCGCCGGTGCCCGCCTTGCAGCTGCCGATCGGCCGGGCGATCAACAATACGCGCCTGTATGTGCTGGACGAACACGATGCGCCGGTGCCCATGGGCGTCAGCGGCCAGTTGCACATCGGCGGTGTCGGCGTGGCCCGTGGGTATCTGGGCTTGCAACAGATGACGGCCGAGCGCTTTATCGACAGCCCGTTTGTTGACGGTGATCGCCTGTACCGTACCGGCGACCTGGTGCGTTATCTGCCCGACGGCAACCTGGAGTTCCTGGGGCGTAACGACTTTCAGGTCAAACTGCGCGGCGTGCGCCTGGAGCTGGGCGAAATTGAATCGCGCCTGCTCGCGCATCCGGCGTTGCGTGAGGTGGCGGTGCTGATCCGCGATGAGCGTCTGCTCGCGTACTTCACCCTCCGCGGCCCGGCGCCGAGCCTGGAAGACCTGCGTACTCACGTGCTGGAGCAGTTGCCGGAATACATGGTGCCGGCAGCCTTCGTGCAGTTGGAGGTGCTGCCCCTCAGCCCCGCCGGCAAACTCGACCGCAAGGCATTGCCGGAGCCGGGGTTGGCGGCGGTGGTGAGTCGTGCCTACGAAGCGCCGGTCGGCGAAGTGGAAACATTGATGGCCGGTATTTGGGCCGAGGTCTTGAAGCTGGAACGGGTAGGGCGCCATGACCACTTCTTCGAACTGGGCGGGCATTCCCTGCTGGCCGTGAACCTGGTGGCACGGATGCGCAAGGCCGGGCTTGAGGTGGACGCGCGCAGCGTGTTCAGCCACCCGACGTTGGCCCAACTGGCCGTGCGCACGGTGGCGCAGGTGCAACGGGTGGACGTGCCGCAGACGGTGATTCCGCAGCTTGGTCGTCGGCGTCGGATCTGAAAAAGCCGCGTGCCCATGCTGATCCTTAGTCAGGCCCTGGGATAAACGCCACACTGCCCTCTTCACGCGTGTGAAACAACCGCTCGCCATTGTCCGGCTGGGTGGTGATCCGCTGATGGTCGGCACCCAGATAGGCCAGCGGCGTCGGATCATCCTTGGAAAACTGCGCGACGATGATCGTACGGTGCGGGTCGAAGGCCTGGCCGCTGGTTTTTTCCAGCCAGGCCATCAGCGCGGCGCTGTCGCCCTGGCGGGGGAAGTCCTGGGTTTCGGCGATGTAGTAGAACGGCTTGCCGCCATTTTGCAGGTACATCGGCAGTTTGTTATCGACCTCTACCAGCACCATTTGCCATTGATTCCAGGGCGCGGTTTTGCGCGCTTGGGCTTGCACATCGTCGGCGAAGCGGGTCACGCCGCCATTGCTGTTGGACCAGGGATAGGCCACGCCCAGGATCAACAGCATGAGTGCGGCCGCGATACCCAAACCCTTCTGCCAGCGCGGCCAGCTGGCGGGCTGTTTCAACACGCGCTCACTCACCCACCACGCCGCCAGCAACTGGGCAAACGGCACCAGCGGCAGCACGTAGTAGCTGCGCCGGCTGCCGCTGGCGGTGAAGAACACAAACAATAGGCCCAGGCCCCACACCAGCCAGCGCACATTCGGCGGGGTATGGCGCCAGTGCCGCACCGCCAGCCATAGGCCGAGCAGCCAGCACGGGGTCCAGGGCAGGGTGTAGGCGGGCAGGTAGATCAGGTAGGTGTAGATCGGCCCCATATGGTCGAACGGGTCGAAGAACCGCACCACGTTTTCCCGGAACACCAACGCCAGGCCGCTCGCGCCATAGGTCGGTGCGCCGTAGTAGTGCGACAGCACAAATGGCACGGCATACACCGCTGCGGCGATCAGCACGGCCAGCACCAGGCGCAGGTTGAGGTGGCGCTTGTAGCGTTGCTCGCTGAGCAGGTGCGGCAGCAGCACCAGGCCGGGCAGCACAAAGCCGATCAGGCCTTTCAACAGCGACGTCAGGGCCAGCAGCAGGAAAAACACCGTGTAGCGCCACAGCCGTGTGTCGTCGGGGCCGCGCCAATACCAGGCGACCGCTGCCAGCACGCCGCACACGGTGAGCACATCCGCCGTGGCCACGCGAGCCCAGAACAGGAAGTAGAACGTGGTGGCGAGCATCCAACCTGCGATCAGCCCCGTGCCCTTGCGGAACAGGCGTTCGCCGATCAGGTACACCAGCCACACACTCAACCACGCGCCGATCACCGACGGCAGGCGCAACGACCAGGGACCAAGGCCCCCCATCAGGTGGGCCGCGCCGGTGATCAGCCAGTAGGAGGGCAGGGGTTTGTCGTAATACGGCACGCCCTTGAGGTACGGGTCGAAATAGTCACCGCTCTGCAGCATCTGCAAGGCGATATTCGCCCAGCGGGTTTCCGGGCCCCACAGGTCGCGTGCGCCCAGGCCGGTGAGCAGCAGCAGGGCCGAGACGCCCAGCAACAGCAGCAGGGCGCCGCGCTCGGTCTTGAAATAACCCGGCATCATGGCGTCTGCGGGTAGAGGATAAGTTCGAGGTAGCCCTTGTAGTAACGTTTACCTCCGGGCGGCAATTGCCCGGCCTCGCGCATTTCACTGGTGCTGTTGACCCGCAGCAGCACGCCGACCGAGCCGTGCTGGCGCGCCTCTTTGAGCCAGCCCTGAACCTGTTCCAGCTCCACTTTGCGTTTTACCGAGCCGGCGTATTGCAAGCCGTAGCGCAACTCGCCTTCGGTGTCATACAGCGCCACGTCGGCGCGTTGCAGGCGCCAGGACAATGCGCTGGCGCTCCCCAGTTCATTGCTCAGCAGTGCATGGGTGTGCTGCAACTCATCCAGATGCTCCAACACGAATTGGTCGGGCATTTCGTTATCAGCGATATAGGCCGGCATGCTCGACGGCAGCAGCACCACCAGCAGGCCGATGCCCAGGGCCGGCATGGCCCACAGCGTCAGGGGGCGCACGCTTTGCAACAGGTTGGTGAGGATCCAGCCCAGCAGCACGATAAACGCCAGCGACAGGCTGAACATCTCTGCATGGCTGTTGCTGTACAGCGGCCTGGCGATTTGCAGGTAGATCAGGCTGATCATGGCGGCCATGCCGATGACGAAGTTGAACAGGCCATTGAGGCGCAGAGTACGGGTTTTGCCTTGGCTGACCAGGTCGCTCAAGGTATGCCCCATCAGCAACGCCAGGGGCAGCAGGCACGGCATGATGTAGGTCGGCAGTTTGCCGTTGCTCAGGCTGAGCAAGCCCAGCGGCAGCAGCAACCACAGGGCCAGGAAGGCGATTGCCGGCTGGCGTTTTTGTTTCCAGGCCTGGTGCAGGGTGTTGGGCAGCAACCCGCTCCACGGCAGGCAGGCCACCGCCATGATCGGCAGGAAGAACCACCATGGCCGCACGTGTTGGGCGTCGTCGGCGCTGAAGCGGCGGATGTGCTCATTCCAGAAAAAGAAGCGCCAGAAGTCCGGTTCCTGGTTGTGGATCGCCAGCACCCAGGGCAGGCACACCAGCACGGCCACGCCGATGGCCAGCGGGCCATACCGCAGCAACTCGCCCAGTCGCCGTTGCCAGAGCATATAGGGCAGGGCGATCAGCACCGGCAGCGCCCACGCCAGGAAACCCTTGGTCATGAACCCCATGGCACAGGCAAATCCCAACACGGCCCAGGCCCCCAGGCGGCTGCGCAGGGTGCGGCTGTCGAGGGCAAACCACAGCGCCACCAGGCTCAGGTTGACCCACAGGGTGAATTGCGGATCGAGGTTGGAGTACCCCGCTTGCCCGGCCACCAGGCCAAAACTCAGGTAGAGCAGGGCGCAGGCGAAAGACTTGCGTGGGTCGTTCCACAGGCGCCGGGCGATCAGGTACGCCAGCAGCACGCTCAATCCGGTGGTCAGGGCCGACGCGATGCGTACACCGAACAGGTTCTGACCAAACACCGCCTGGCCGAGGGCGATCAGCCAGTAACCGGCGGACGGTTTTTCGAAATAACGGATACCCATGAAGTGCGGTGTCACCCAGTTGCCGCTTTGGAGCATCTCCTGGCTGATCTGGGCGTAACGGGTTTCATCCGGTATCCACAAACCATGCAGGCCCAGGGGTAATAGATAAAACGCGACGAAGGCCAGTAATAACACCGGCAGGGGTTTAAAGCGGGTCATGACAACGTCGCTCCTTGACGTCTGGTGGTGGTTTTTTCAACTAATGAAGTAAAGGCAAAAGTCGTCACAGCGTTCACTGAATAACGGGAAATAGTCATAACGACCTTAATAAAAGGGCGCAACTAAACATGCCAGAAGAGGGCTGTCTTTTTGCTGAACATAAGCCGTAGTGGCGGGAAGGGAATGCTTAGATTTGTTTGAGCGCGGCCGGCCAATCCTGGTTTTTCATGATGCCCAGGGCCTTGAACTTGCCGTTGGCCAGCACCTGCACGAACAGCGCGCTGCCGTACTCGGAAAACTTGGCGTGGGGGAAGCCCAGGGCGGTTTCGAAGTCGGCAATGCAACCGCTGTGGGTGACGAAGACGAGGTTGCGTCCGACCTGTTTGTGGCTGAGTAACTCTTCGCCCATGGCCTTGCCGCAGACGGCTTGTTCGCTGGCGGTCATCTCGGTTTTGCCGAACATGAAGCGCGAGGTCTGGGCGGTGCGAATGGCCGGGCTGGAGAGTACGTCGGTGCCGTCCATACCCAATGATTTAAAGGCTTTTCCCAGGTTTTCCGCGTGCTGGCTGCCATTGATCGTCACGCCTTCCACCGGGCCCAGGCAAGGGTTGCTCGAACGGTCGCAGCGCTCCTCATGACGCACCAGCACGATCAGGTCGCCGTCACGCCACAGCGGCAGCACCTGGGACGTCAGCAGGCGATCGCCTACGCCCAGGTCCCGTGGCGAGGTCGGCCAGAACAGCGCGCAAGTGAGCAGCACTGTGACCACGGCAAGCCCGATCCAGAGCGGTTTGAGGCGCTTGAAAAAGGCTCGGCGCGAGCGTGGTTTAATCAGGGTAATGTCAACCACTTCATTCACCTTGGACGCTGTTGGCAATCTTGTATTAGTTAGGCGCAACGTGTTGGCGAATAGCCGTAGTGGAGCAGAAGGCTGTCACAGGGCTGCTGTCTTTTCGCTGAACATGCTGCGGTTAAAAGTTGCCAGGGGTGGCAACTAAGAAGTTGCCGACGAGTGACGCTTGGCCGGCAATTTAAAGTGCGGTGGGTCGGTGGCCGGTGAAAAGCATGTGAAAAATTCGCGTGGCCTCGATCCCCAGCCGTTATTCTCGATAGCCACCCCTCCGATGAGTGTTCCCATGCTGCAGGTGCAAGGTGTCTTCAAAAGCTACGCCACCCCCCAGGGCCCGTTGCCGGTGTTGGCGGGAGTCGATTTGCACCTGGCCGCGCGCAGCAGCCTGGCGTTGATGGGCGAATCCGGCAGTGGCAAGAGCACCTTGTTGCACTTGGTGGCCGGGCTCGATCGGGTGGACAGCGGCCGTATCCAGGTGGGCGAACAGCGCCTCGACCAGATGAGCGAGGCGCACCTGGCGCACTGGCGGCGTACCGAAATCGGTCTGGTGTTCCAGCAGTTCAACCTGATCGGCAGCCTGCGCGTCGAGGACAACCTGGCGTTCCAGGCCCGCTTGGCGGGGCGTTTTGATCCGCAGTGGCAGGCGCAATTGGTTGAGCGCCTGGGCCTGGGGGACTTGCTCAAGCGTTACCCGGAACAACTCTCGGGCGGCCAGCAGCAACGGGTGGCGGTGGGGCGGGCGCTGGCCTCGCGCCCAGGTTTACTGTTGGCCGACGAGCCCACCGGCAACCTCGACGAAGCCACCAGCGATGAGGTGTTGCAGCTGTTGCTGGACCTGTTGCGCGACAGCCCCACCAGTCTGTTGATGGTCACCCACAGCCCACGCATCGCCGCGCGCCTGGACCGGCAGGTGGTGCTGCATCATGGAAAGGTCGTGCCGACGTGAGGGTGTTTTACTGGACCTTGCGCGCTTTGCTCAGCCATTGGCGCCGGCATCCGGTGCAGTTCTTCAGCGTGCTCACCGGCCTATGGCTGGCCACCGCGCTGCTGACCGGGGTGCAGGCCCTCAACAGCCAGGCTCGCGACAGCTACGCGCGCGCCAGCCAATTGATCGGCGGCGAACCCCAGGCCAGCCTGAGTGCGCCGGACGCTGCCAGTTTCGCGCAAACGCGCTTTGCCGAACTGCGCCGCGCCGGTTGGCCGGTGTCGCCGGTGGTACAGGGGCGCCTGCAACTCAAGGGGCATGAGGACGTGCGCCTGCAATTGATGGGCATTGAGCCGCTGTCGTTGCCCGGCAGCGGCGCGGTGGCGGGGCAGCGTTTGAGCCAGGCGCAGATGCTGGCCTTCTTTGAACCGCCGGGGCGTACCTGGATCGCGCCGCAGACCTTGCAGGCCCTGGGGCTGCGCGCAGGCCAGCAACCGCTCACGCTGAACGGGCAGCGCCTGCCGCCGTTGCAGGTCCAGCCGGATATGGCGCCCGGCCTGTTGCTCACCGATATCGGTTTTGCCCAGGTGCTGCTGGAGATGCCCGGTCAGCTCTCGCGCCTGCTGGTGGACAAGGCCTTCGCCGCGCGCCATCCCACACCGCCCGCCGGGTTGCAGCTCAAGCAGGGCGAGGAGAATAACCTTGCGCGGTTGACCGAGAGCTTTCACCTGAACCTTGATGCGCTGGGCTTCCTGTCGTTTGTGGTGGGGCTGTTTATCGTGCACGCGGCCATCGGCCTGGCCCTGGAGCAGCGGCGCGGGCTGTTGCGCACCTTGCGCGCCTGCGGGGTGAGTGCGCGGATGCTGATCCTCGGCCTGGGGGTGGAGCTGGGTGCCTTGTCGGTACTGGGGGGCGTGCTCGGCGTCGCCAGCGGTTACCTGCTGGCCAGCCTGTTGCTGCCGGATGTGGCCGCCAGCCTGCGTGGTTTGTATGGCGCCGAGGTGCCGGGCCAATTGAGCTTGAGCCCAGGGTGGTGGGTGGCTGGGTTGGGCTTGAGTTTGCTCGGCGCCTTGCTTGCCGGCGCCAGCAGCCTGTGGCGGGCGGCGCGTCTGCCGTTGCTGGCGCTGGCCAACGCCCAGGCCTGGCACGAGGCCCATGGACGTTGGTTGCGGCGTCAGGGCTGGGTCGCGGCTACGGCCTTGCTGATCGCGTTGTTGGCGTTATGGCTGGGCGACAGCCTGGCCGCCGGGTTTGTGTTGATGGCGGCCTTGCTGCTCGGCGCTGCTCTGGGCTTGCCGGTGTTGCTCAATGGCCTGTTGGAGGCGTTGCTGGGGCGCAGCCGTTCGGTGCTGGGCCAATGGTTTCTGGCCGACTGCCGTCAACAACTGCCGGCCCTGAGCCTGGCATTGATGGCGCTGCTGTTGGCCCTGGCGGCGAATATCGGCGCAGGCTCCATGACCTCGGGCTTTCGCCACACTTTCAACAACTGGCTGGAGCAACGCCTCACCGCCGAGCTGTACCTCAACCCGCAAAACCCGGCCCAGGCAGAGCAACTCAGCGCCTGGCTGGCGCAGCAACCGTTGGTGCAAACCGTGTTGCCCACCTGGCAGGTCGCGGTGCAATTGCAGGGTTGGCCGGCGGACCTGTTTGGCGTGGTCGACGACCCTACCTATCGCCAGCACTGGCCGTTGCTGGAAGCAGTGAGCGCGCCGTGGGACCAGTTGCAGCAAGGCGAGACGCTGATGCTCAGCGAACAACTGGCGCGGCGGCTCGGCGTGAAGCTGGGTGACACGGTGAGCATTCCCACGCCGCACGGTGTGTGGTCGCCCACCTTGGTGGGGGTGTACGCCGATTACGGCAACCCCAAGGGCCATGTGCTGGTCAACGCCCGGCACCTGCTGGTCCACTGGCCGACACTGACGCCGGCGCGTTTCAACCTGCGGGTATTACCGGAAAACGTGGCGCCGCTGGTGGGTGAAGTGCAGCGCGCCTTTGCCCTGGAAGACAGTCGGATTGTCGATCAACAGCAACTTAAGGGCTGGTCGAGCCAGGTATTCGAACGCACCTTCGCCGCCACCGCCGCGCTCAATAGCCTGACCTTGGGCGTGGCCGGCGTGGCGCTGTTCATCAGCCTGCTGACCCAGAGCCAGAGCCGCCTCGGCCAACTTGCTCCGCTGTGGGCGTTGGGGGTGACGCGGCGGCAACTGATGCTGCTGAACCTGGGGCAAACCTGGCTGCTGGCGGTGCTCACGTTGCTGCTGGCGTTGCCGCTGGGCCTGTTGCTGGCGTGGTGCCTGGACGCGGTGATCAACGTGCAGGCCTTTGGCTGGCGCCTGCCGTTGCAAGTGTTCCCGTGGCAGCTCGCACAATTGCTGGGGCTGGCGATGTTGGCCACGTTGCTGGCGTCGGCCTGGCCGCTGTGGCAGCTGTACCGCAGCCGTCCGGCGGATTTGTTGAGGACGTTTGCCCATGAAGATTAAGCCTCTGTTCCTGGCTGTCCTCTCTGTAGGAGCGAGCTTGCTCGCGAAAAAACCAAGAGCGCCGCGTGCAGCCGGAATGCCCGCGTTATCGTTGACGTTTTTCGCGAGCAAGCTCGCTCCTACAGGGCTTCTTCTTTTGCTGTTAGGCGCGTGCGACCAACAACCTGCGCCGCCGGAAAGCTTCGCCGGCCTGGGCAGTGATGCGGCCGACTTTGCCCAGGTGCTGCCCGGCAAGGTCTTCAGCTTTCCCGAGGACCATGGCCCCCACGATGGCTTTCGGATCGAGTGGTGGTACGTCACCGCCAACCTCAAGGACGCCCAAGGCAATGTGTTCGGCGTGCAATGGACGCTGTTTCGCAACGCCCTCAAGGCTGGGCCGACGCAAGCGGGCTGGCACGACTCGACCGTATGGCTCGGCCACGCCGCCGTCACCTCCGCCACCCACCACTATGCCGCCGAACGCTTCGCCCGTGGCGGCGTCGGCCAGGCCGGGGCGCAGGCAGTGCCGTTCAACGCCTGGATCGACGACTGGAATTTTGCCAGCCAACCCGGTGCCGCGAGCGCGTTGGCGGACATGCAACTCAAGGCCAACGGTGCGCAATTTGCCTACGACCTGCGCCTGACCTCCAGCCGCCCGCTGGTGCTGCAGGGCGACAACGGCTACAGCCGAAAATCCGACCAGGGCCAGGCGTCGTATTACTACAGCCAGCCGTTTTTTACCGCCAATGGCAGCGTCAGCATCGACGGCACAACGTATCAAGTCAGCGGCCCGGCCTGGCTCGACCGCGAATGGAGCAGCCAACCGTTGACCGCCAGCCAGACCGGTTGGGACTGGTTCTCCCTGCACCTGGACCGAGGCGAGCAGTTGATGCTGTTTCGTGTGCGGCAAACCGACGGCGCGTCCTACCTGACCGGCACCTGGATCAACCGCGAAGGCCACACCCAGACCCTGCACAACGCCGATATCCAACTGGCACCGCTGGACACAACAGTCATCGACGGACGCCACATTCCCACACGCTGGTCGCTGAAGATTCCCAGCAAGCAACTGGATATCACCACCCAGGCTGTCAACCCGAACGCCTGGATGAACCTGAGTATTCCGTACTGGGAAGGACCGGTGCGGTTTGACGGTGGGGTGGGTTACCTGGAGATGACCGGTTATTAGGGTTGTTTCTGTAGGCGCTGTTTCTTCGTGAAGTAGGCAACTTCCCAAATGCAATTCGACCCACCTGCGCTTGTGTTCGGGGCGTAGGTGCTTGCTTATATTTCGACGCCATCTTCTTTGCATCTCGGATGTAGGGCATGGCGCAGAGCTATATCAACGACCGCACAACGGACTACACCCATTTGAAATCCCGCCTCATGGGCGGCGCCCCGAGCCAGCAGCGCTCCGATCATTTTGATGTGCTCAACCGGCACCTGCGCCCCGGTCTGGTCGCGCCGGGTCAATTGGTGATTATTCCCGATCCGTACAGCGTGAGCTGTTCGAGCGAGGAAGCCTGGTTGATGCGCCATGGCGAAACAGTTCGGCGCAATCTGGAAATGTATACCTCGGCGGGCAGGGAGTTGATCGGCAACTATGACTTGCTGCAGAGCTTCATGGCCTACGGATCGATGGGTATCGGCAGTGCGACATCGGCCTGGTCGCGGCATCTCAATGAGGTGGCGCAGACCCTGGAGGAAATCGAGCGGTTGCATCAGCGCTTGAAGGACGGTGCGTTGGACCGGGATGGCTTTATCAAACAGCGCCAGGCCTTGTTCCGGCGCTTGGATCTGCAACTGCAAGGCGCGGCACGGTTCGGCACGGGGTTGCAGGGCAATGAGTCGTTGAAGAAGGTGCTGGGGATTTCGACCAAAAGCTATCTGCATAAAGGCGAGATCGCGGGGTATGCAAAGCGCATGCGCGAGATTGCGCAGATGTCCAAGTGGTTGGGAAACGGGACTTTCATGGGGATCGCGCTGGATGTGGGCGTGACCGGGCTGGAGATCAAGGAGGCGTGTGTGACGGGGCGGGAGGCGCAGTGGAGGAGGGCTAAGTATGTGGAGACGGGGAGGTTGGTGGGGGGAGTGGCGGGGGCGGCTGGAGCTGGGGGATTAGGCGCTGAACTGACTCGTCGCGCATGCACCATTTTTTTAGGTGTGGCGACTAGGGGAAGTGGCGCACTTACCTGTGGAGTTATCGGTGGGGCTGCGGGAGGGTATATAGGCGGCAGTAAAGGCGGCGATGCTGGGGCGTTCCTGGGCGGAAGGATCATAGAGATTGATGGTGATTTGATATTTCAACCAGAAGGCGCTTAACGATGTCGTTTTTTTTCGTCTACACCCTTGTGATGATCATTGGAACGTTCGTTGTTTTGGGCCTGATGCTATATGCCGGGCGTACAAAGCTCGACGAGCTGGAAAGTTATTTCAGTGAAAACGCGGAGGTTCGTAAATATTGGCAACGCTGGGAACGAAACCAGCAGCTCAATCGGGGTAATCGCATGGCGCTGTTGATTGACATCCTTCGCACACCAAAACGCTCCGTGAAAGACGGTCTTGTGACCGAGGTAGAGCTGGCCGCCATCCCCCTTGCCCTCAAGCGTTGGGCCGTATGGCCTTATCGGCTTGTGATGTTTTGGGCTGTCAGTTGGGGCTTTTGGGGTACTTGGCTCTAGAGGAAGCCAGCTTTTTCCTACACGTATTTTTCCTTAAAGCCACATTCCCTGAAAAAATACTGTACATCCATCCAGTCTTATCCTACATTCCATCCCAGGTGACCGGATGTCACCTGACCTTCAGTTTTTAACTATGGATGGATAAAAAATGAAATCGAAAAAAGCTTTTATGCTGGGCGCGGCCATGGCGGCCTCCTGCTTTGTCTCGGCCTTTGCCCTCGCTGAGCAATACCCTCACCTGGCTGCGCAAGCGGCGTCTCCCGCCGTCAAGCAAGCGTTGAAAAACGGTGCCAAGATCAAGGCCAACAAGGCAACGGCGGCCCTCAAGCAGCAACTGCTGTCGGGGGCCCAACTGAAGGCGCCGGTGGTTGGTGTCAAGGCCATTGCCGACTCGGTGGTGGAAGACAACAGCGCACCGGCCAGGGTAACCCAGGTACAAAAAGCGACCGCCCAGCAAGCGACCGCCGTGCAGGCGACGCTGGTCCAGGGCTGTGAGCAGACGCTTGACGTCAACTCGCTCTATACGATCAATGGGGTGCAAACCGGCGACCTGCTGTGCTACCACTTCAACCTGCCGCAGAAGGCGCGGATCAACGTTTTGCTGGTCAACCAGACGGCAGGCACCGACATGTCGTTGTCGCTGTTCCAGGACGACGGCCAGGGCAATCCGTTGCCCCTGGGCACCTCCAATAACCCCGGCACTGGCGATGAAAGCCTTGGCGGCGTGGTGCCTGCCGGTGATTACTACTGGTTCATGGAAGCCAACGCGGCGGTGCAGGGTTCGAGCTTCCAGTTCGGTGTTGCGGTCGATACCAACCTCGATGCCTTTGAACCCAATGACACCCCAGACACGGCCTTCCAACTGCCGGACACGCTGAACTACATCAACGGCAATGCCGACAGCCTGGATGACGTCGATTATTTCGATTTCACCGCAGTCCGTGGCCAGAGTGTCGGGATTGCGCTGACGGCGGATACGTCCAGTGGCAGCACGCGCAACAAGTGGATCCTCGAGCGTTTCGACGGTACCCAGTGGGTCACCGTGGGCGCCAACGTCGTGTCGACCTCGGTCCCGAGTCCGGGTATCGGCGGCGTGGTCAAGGTGCGTGTGCGGCCCAACCAGCACCCGAATGAGCCGTGGAGCGCCACGGGCAAGTACAACCTGTCGTTTGGTTCCAACCCTCGGGTCAACAGCCCGGATGTGAAGGGCGAGGCGAACGTGTTGCGCATCCCGTACTCGGCTTCCAACGTGGGCTACGGCTACATGACCACCCAGGCCTATCGGAACCTGAGCTGGACCATGGGGCTGTCGGACAGCACCGGTGCACCGCTGGTGGGGTTGCACCCGATTGTCTATCTCGACCAGCACATCGACCCGGCCACCGGCAAGATCGTCTACAAGGCGTATTCGGCCGCGACCGACAGTGCGGGCCAAGCGGCGGGCACGATCAACGTAGGCACCTGCTCCGGTGATTTCCAGACCACCTTTGTCGATTACTCCCAGGGCTACAACAACACCTGGCGTACCGACTTCAATTACGGCGTGTGGCGCATGGAAGTACTGGAGTACCCGGGCATCGGCGTCGGTGGTGACAACACCGAGTTCGTCAGCTTCGGTCACCTGTGCAAGCAGACCTTGCTGAGCAGCACCAAGAGCTGAACATGAGTGATCCGTAGTACCCAGGGCATACAGGCCAGGCGCCTGTATGCCCTTTTTGCGTTATTGCGCCAACGCCAGCTTCAACGGCAAGCGCGCCATGCTCGTATTCTTCAGCGATCCCAGGTACAGCCAGTCGCCATACTCCCGGGCCGTGGTGATGGGCGAGTAATTGCCCGCGCTGCCATCCTGCAAATTAGCGATGACCTTGCCCTCGGTATCCAGCCCCAGCACAAAGGCTTTGCGCTCGATGGGCTTGGGCACCACCATCAGTGCGCGCACCATCACCTTGCGCAGTAATGGGTAGCCGGCAAAGCTGTCCAGCAGCGGGTTGCGTGGTGAGTACAGCGCCACCCAGAAGCGGTCCTGGCCGTTGAAACTGAGGTTGTCCGGCAGGCCGGGCAGGTTGTCGATAAACAGGTCGTGTTTGCCCGCTCGCTCGCCCTTGAGCCAGTAACGGCTGATGCGATAGGCGCCGGTCTCATTGACCAGCACGTAGTTTTCATCCGGGCCGAGTGCCACGCCGTTGGCGAATTGCAGTTGGTCCAGCAGCACCTCGGTGCTGCCGTTGCGCAAGTCATAACGCAGCAGGCGACCATCGCCGCCGTGCTCGATCACCGCCTCGCCATCCTGGCCATAGCGCCAACGGCTGGAGGCATCGCTGAAGTACGCATAGCGTCCGCTGGCATCCACTGTCACGTCATTGGTAAAGCCAAAGGCCACGCCGTTGGCGGCGGTGCTCAGGACGGTGAGTTGGCGCTGGGGATCCAACGCGAGCAAGCCCTTGACCCCGTCGGCAATGATCAAGCGCCCGTCCGGGTGCAGCGCCATGCCCAGTGGTCGCCCTCCGGTGTTGGCCAGCACTTCCAGGGTAGGGCTGTCGGGCGAAGTGCGGATGATGCGCCCGTCATGCAGCCCGCTGATCAGAAGACCCTGGGCATCCAACAGCAAGGCCTCTGGCCCGGCGATGTCCTGGGCACCGATTTTCTGCACACCCTTGAGCCGCTGGTTTTCGGCAAAAGGCCCTTCCTTCATCGAAGGTGCCGTGGGCGGGGCCCAGTTCACCGGTTGCACCTTGGTCGGCATCAGCAGCAGAAAAGCGATCACCGCCAGCAGCAGCACAAACAGCAGATGACGGATTTTTTTTCGACGGGTACTCATGACGATTCCTGGTTGTCGTTGGGGTTCGGTTCCCAGTGCAAGGTGCCGAACAGGTAATCCAT
Source organism: Pseudomonas sp. MIACH (assembly GCF_001269925.1). GTDB lineage: Bacteria > Pseudomonadota > Gammaproteobacteria > Pseudomonadales > Pseudomonadaceae > Aquipseudomonas. Next base: position 173,308 of record NZ_LHVO01000058.1, on the reverse strand, counting down.
CAGCGGGAGGACGATATTGAAATTGCGCTCCTGCATCAGTTCGCGGCGGTGATGCAGGGCATGCAGTTGGTGCATCTGGCGAATCCACGGCAGGCGCGCCACCGCGTGGTTGGCCGGCAAATGCTCGCAGGCGTGGAACACCTCGTAGAGCAGGTAGCCGAGGATCATGCACCCGGCGAACAGACCGGCGACATTGGGGCTTATCTGCTGGAGCAACCACCAGGCGGGCAGGGTGATGACCAGGCTGTGCAGCACGATCAGCCACGCCGGGAAGAGAATCACGCGCCAGTCCCGTGGGCTGTCGTAGGTCATGTGGCCGGGGGTGAAGAAGCTGTGGTGATCGCCGGTGTGGCGCGCATAGAACAAGCGCGCCAAGGCGTGTTTGTGGTGGCCGAGGTGGCGGTGCACGAGGTAGATACAGAGGTTGAAGAACACCAGGGTCAACGGCACGGTCAGCCATTGCAGCACAGTGATCTGCGCGGTACAGGACCACGCCAGGGTGATGCAGACGATGCCGTAACCCAGCACAAAACCTGCATGGAGCCAGGGGTTGTAGCGCGGGGAGACGGTGGCGCGATAGCGCTCGCGAAAAGCCTCGGTAGCGTGGGGCATGGTCGGGGCTCATAGTCTTTTTGGGTGGTGACTGAGCTTAGCCGGCCTTCGCGATTGTGCTAGTCAACCGCGCGTTTCACATCAACGGATCCCAGCGTTGCGACCAGTCACTTTCGGCCTTGACCACCTCGCGCAGCAACGCCAGGGCCTGTTGCAGCACCGCCGAATCCCGCGCCCGCGAGTACACCAGGAACGTCGGGAAGCTGAACTCCGGGGCCTTGGGCACGCGCTGCATTACGCCGCTGTCCAGGTAGCTCTGTACCACCCGCGTGCGGAAATACCCGGCGCCGCCGTTCTCCAGAATGTACTGCAACGCCAGCGGCCCCAGATTGAAACTCACCGCAGCACGGGCCCGGTCGGGCAGGGCAGCGTCGTGCTGCTGGCGGAAACCCGGGCCCCAATCGATGTAGACGTACGGGTCCGGCTTGCTCACCAACTGCACCAGGATGAGTTTTTCTTCCAGCACCTGCTCCACCTGCAACCCCGGCCAGTACTGCGGCTGGAACACCAGCGCCGCATCGAGTACGCCGAGCTCCAATTGCCGCAGCAGGTACTCGCCTTCACGCACTTCGGTACGCAGGGCATGCCCGGGAATCTGTTCGCGCAGGGCCCGGGCCCAGCCGAGCATCAGCGGGTTGCACAGGCTGACTTCACCACCGATATGCAGCACATTGCGATAGCCATCGGGCAACGGCAGGTCACGCCGCGCGGCTTCCCAGGTTTGCAGCAACTGGTTGGCGTACACCACAAACGCCTCGCCGTCGGCGGTCAGGCGCGCACCGGCGCGGTTACGCACGAACAGCGTACTGCCCAGTTGGCTTTCCAGGTTTTTAACGCGGGCAGTGATGGCGGTCTGGGTGACGTGCAATTTCTCGGCGGCGGCGGCCAGGCTGCCGCAGCGCGAGATTTCCAGGAAGGTACGTGCCAGTTCGATATCCATGAAGCCCCCAGGGATGAATGGGGACATTGTAGAGGCAGGGGATTGGCATGCGGTCAGAAAATGTGGTGTCAGCGCTTTAGGCGCCCGCAAGAGGAACAACGGGGGGAGATTTACTTGGATTTTGCCAAGCGGTACTTGGGCATGAACTTCACGGCAGTGTCGGCAGGCAGTAGCGCCCACCGAAAATAGTGCACGGAGCCTCGATAGATATTGTTGTTCATGTCGCCCAGGGTCAAACCGTCCTTGGGTTCTGCCCACAAATCCTGATCCACCACGAAGTAGCTCTGGCCAGCCTTGACGGACAAGTCAAACTGGCGCGTGGCTTCGTCCGTGAGGATTGAGGTTTTGTTGGAGCTGACGCGGTGCACGCCGGCTGGCAAGTCCACCTTGAAGTAGCCGCCGGTAGGCAGCCCCCCAAGACTCTTGCCATCGACGTGGACTTCGGTGATGAAGTGCGGGCTCATGAGGCGATACTCGCGCACGAAGTAAACGGTTGCCTTGTCGCTGGCTGTTTGGGCTGGCTGTGTGAAGTAAGGCTGACCCAGCAGTGGGTCGGTGTGCGCGCAGCCTTGCAAGCAGGCAAGCGCCAAGAAAAGACCTATCCATGTGAGTGTTCTTGGCATTGCGTAAAACTCCTGAAAACGTTGAGGGCGCGAGAATAGCACTGAGTCAGGCGTCAACGCATTCCGCAGGCACAGTGGCTATTTGTCAGACCGGGGCCTGCAAGTGTCGGGTTGGAAATGCTCGCGCATACACCTGGCATACCTTCAACACCTGCTCATCGGCAAACCGCGCGCCCACCACATGCAACCCCACCGGCAAGCCATTCGCCGCCAACCCGCAGGGCACCGACGCCGCCGGTTGCTGGGTGAGGTTGAAGGGGTAGGTGAACGGCGTCCACTGCGTCCATTCCTGCATCCCGGAACCGGGTGGTACGTTGTGCCCCGCTTCGAACGCGGTGATCGGCATCATCGGCGAGACCAGCACGTCGTAGTGCTCATGGAACGCCGCCATGCGGGCCACCAGTGCCGCTCGCGCTTCCAGGGCCGCAGTGAAGTCATCCAGGCTCAACTGTTCGCCGCGCTGGGCAATGCGCAGCAGGCCAGGGTCCAGCAGGTATTTTTGCGCCTCGCTCATGGCCCCGGTCAGGCGCGCCGCGCCCGCCTCCCACAAGGTGCTGAACACCTCCAGCGGATCGCTGAAACCGGGGTCGATCTGCTCGACATGGGCGCCCAACTGCACCAGGCCCTCGACCGCCTGGACAACCACCCTGGCCACCTGCGGGTCGACATCCACGTAGCCAAGCGTGGGGCTGTAGGCCACGCGCAGGCCTTTTAAATCCGCGGCCGGCGTGAGCCATGGCGTGGTCCTCGGCGCACCGAGCAGGCCGTCCCGCGCATCCGGTTGTGCGACGGCCTGCAGCATCAACACGCTGTCTTCCACGGTGCGGGTCATCGGCCCCAGGTGCGAGAGGATGGTCATCGAACTGGCCGGCCATTGCGGTACATAGCCGAACGTCGGCTTGATCCCGAAGGTGCCGGTGAACGCACAGGGGATGCGGATCGAGCCGCCGGCATCGCTGCCCTGGTGCAGCACGCCCAGGTTCAATGCAGCTGCCGCGCCCGCGCCGCCAGACGAGCCGCCTGCGGTGGTGCGCGTGTCCCACGGGTTGCGCGTGATGCCGTACAGCGGGTTGTCGGTGACGCCTTTCCAGCCGAATTCCGGGGTGGTGGTCTTGCCCAGCAGCACCGCGCCGGCCTGGCGCATAAAGGCCGGGAAGGGCGCGTCGACGTCCCACGGGCCCTCGGCCGAGGTGGTGCGCGAGCCTTTGCGGGTGGGCATGCCAATCGTCAGCGTGAGGTCCTTGATCGACGCCGGTACGCCGTCCAGCGCACCGCAGGGCGCGCCTTTGAACCAGCGTGCTTGCGACGCCCGCGCCGCGTGCAGCGCGCCCTCGGGGTCGACATGACAGTAGGCGTTCACCACCGGGTTGTAGCGTTCGATGCGCAGCAGCGCGTCTTCGGTGACTTCCACCGGCGACAGGGTCTTGTCGCGAAAATGCGCCAGCAGTTGTACGGCCGTCAGCTCACCTATCTCACTCATGCCTGCTCCCCCTGCGCCGCATTGACCATGGCGCGCAGCAACACTGCGCAGCCCGCCGCCAGGTCATCGGGTGCGGCGTTTTCGATTTCGTTATGGCTGATGCCGCCTTCGCACGGCACAAAGATCATCCCGGCCGGGCCCAGTTCGGCGACGAAAATCGCGTCATGCCCGGCGCCGCTGACGATGTCCATATGGCTCAGGCCCAAGGCCGCCGCCGCATCGCGCACGGCGTTGACGCAGGCCGGGTGGAAGTCCAGCGGCGGGAAGTCGGCGGTGGGTGTCAGCTCAACGCTCAGGCCGTGGCGCAGGGCGGTGGCGTCGATCACGCAGCGCACTTCATCGACCATGGCTTGCAGCTTATCGGCATGCAGGTGGCGCAGGTCTATGGTCATGTGCACCTGGCCGGGAATCACATTGCGCGAGCCCGGGTGCAGGCTCAGGCAGCCAACGGTGCCGCAGGCGTGAGGTTGTTGTTGATGGGCGATACGGTTGACCGCGCTGACCACCTCGGCGGCGCCGACCAGGGCGTCCTTGCGCAAGTGCATGGGCGTCGGGCCGGCATGGGCTTCCACGCCTGTGAGAGTCAGGTCGAACCACTTCTGGCCGAGGCAACCCATCACCACCCCGAGGGTGATCGCCTGGTCTTCCAGCACCGGGCCCTGTTCGATATGCGCTTCGAAATATGCACCGACCGGGTGGCCCAACACCGCGCGGGCACCGGCATAGCCGATGCGCTGCAATTCGGCGCCCACCGACAGGCCTTGCTCGTCCTGCTTGTCGAGGGTGTCCTGCAAGTCGAACTTACCGGCAAATACCCCGGAGCCCATCATGCACGGCGGGAAGCGCGAGCCTTCTTCATTGGTCCACACCACCACTTCGAGCGGCGCTTCGGTCTCGATCTTCAAGTCATTGAGGGTGCGGATCACTTCCAGACCGGCCATCACCCCGTAGCAGCCATCGAACTTGCCACCGGTGGGCTGGGTGTCGATATGGCTGCCGGTCATCACCGGCGGCAGGGCCGGATTGCGCCCAGGGCGACGGGCGAAAATATTGCCGATGGCGTCGACACTGACACTGCACCCGGCGGCTTCGCACCACTGTACAAACAGGTCACGGGCCTGGCGGTCCAGGTCGGTGAGGGCCAGGCGGCACACGCCGCCTTTGACCGTGGCGCCGAGTTGGGCCAGGTCCATCAGCGATTGCCACAGGCGGTCGCGGTTGATCAGCGGGGCGTTGCTCTGGAGCGGTTGCGCAAAACTGTTCATGTGCAATCTCCCATCAGGCGCTTAGGGCCAGGTAGCGGTTCTTGATTGTCGGGTCGGCGCGGAACGCGGCGGCGCTGCCCTCGTAGACCACACGGCCCTGTTCGAGGACGTAATGGCGGTCGGCGAGCTTGTCGCAGACCATCAGGTTCTGTTCCACCAGCAGCACTGGCAGGCCGTCGTCCTTGACCTTGCGCAGTATCTTCACCAGTTCGTCGACGATCACCGGAGCGAGGCCTTCGGTGGGTTCGTCAAGGATCAGCAGCTTGGGGTCGTTGAGCAGGGCGCGGGCGATGGCGAGCATCTGTTGCTCGCCGCCGGAGAGCGCATGGCCTGCGTTTTTGCGCCGTTCCTTGAGGCGCGGGAACATGCCGTACACGTCTTCGAGCTGCCAGCGGCTACTCTTGCGCGCGGCAATGCGCAGATTTTCCTCGACGGTGAGCAGGCGGAAGATCCCGCGATTCTCCGGCACCAGCGCCAGGCCCTGACGCGCGATTTCAAAGATTTTCTGCCCCACCAGCGCCTGGCCGTTGAAGTGGATCTGGCCCTGGCGCGGGCAGATGATGCCGAGGATGCTGCGCAAGGTGGTGGTCTTGCCCGCACCATTGCGCCCGAGCAGCGTCACCAGTTCGCCAGGGTTGACGGTCAGCGACACGCCTTCAAGCACATGGCTCTTGTCATAGTAGGAATGGATATTCTCGACGATCAGCATCAGGCAGCCTCCCCAAGATAAGCCGTGCGCACACGTTCATCGGCACGCACGAACTCCGGCGTGCCTTCCACCAGGATCTGCCCGTGGCTCATCACCGTGATGCGTTGGCTGATGGACATGACGATGCTCATGTTGTGTTCGATCAACAGCACCGTATGGTCGCGGCCGAGGTCGCTGATCAACTGGGTCATGATCGGGATGTCATCGATGCCCATGCCCGAGGTGGGCTCGTCGAGCATCAACAATTTCGGCTTGGAGCAGATCGACATCCCCACCTCCAGCACCCGTTGCTGGCCGTGGGACAACTCGCCGGCCAGGGTCTCGGCGCGGGCGCTGAGTTGCAGGCGCTCAAGCACCTGATCGGCCATTTCCAGGTGTTCGCGTCGGCTGTCCACGCGGCGCCAGAAGTTCAGCGCGCGCGCACCGTCGCGGCCTTGGGCGGCCAGGCGCAGGTTCTCGCGCACGCTGAGGTTCTGGAACAGGCTGGTGAGCTGGAACGAGCGCGCCATGCCCAGGCCGACGCGCGCGTGGGCCGGCTTGCGCATCAGGTTTTTGCCGTCGAAGTGAATCGCCCCGGCCGTGGCCTGGCGTTCACCGGTCAGGCAGTGGAACAGGCTGGTCTTGCCCGCGCCGTTGGGGCCGATGATGGTGTGGATGGTGCCGGCTTCGACCTTGAGGTTCACGCCGTTCACCGCACGGAACGCGCCATAGGCCAGTTCCAGGTCTTTGGTTTCCAGCAGGATGCTCATAGCCCTTCCTCCTTGGCGACGACGGCTGCCTTGCGACTGCCGCGCACGCGCTCGAACAACGCGGCCAGGCCGCCCCACAAACCGCCGCGCATGAAGATCACCACCAGGATCAGGATCACCCCCAGCAGCATCAACCAGCGCGGCCACAGGTCGGAGAGAAAATCCCCCAGCAGCACGATGGAACCGGCGCCCAGCAACGAGCCGAACAGTGAGCCGGTGCCGCCGATGATGGTCATGATCAGGATGTTCTCGGACATCGCCAGGTCGATATTCGACAGCGGCACAAAGTGCAGCAGCATGGCGTACAGCGCCCCGGCGATGCCGGTGACCGCGCCGGACAGCACGAACACCAGGATCTTGAAGTGCCGCGTGTCGTAGCCGATGGCCGAGGCGCGGGTTTCGTTTTCGCGGATCGCCATCAACGTGCTGCCGAACGGCGAGGCGATCACCCGGCGTGCGCCGATGAAGATCAGCAGGAACAGCACCGCGACAAAACCATAGAACGCGCGGGCATCGGCCAGGGACAACAGCACGGTGTCGCCGATGCGGATTTCCGGGCGTGGCACGCTGAGCAGGCCGTTATCGCCGCCGGTCCAGTCGCTCAAGGTGTAGGCGACGAAGTAGGCCATCTGGCTGAACGCCAACGTGAGCATCACGAAGTAGATGCCGGTGCGCCGGATCGCCAGGGCGCCCACCAGCAGGGCCAGGAAACCACCGGCGACGGCAGCGCCGAGCAACGCGGTGAACAAACCCAGTTGCAGGTGGATCATCAGCAGCGCCGCGCAGTAGGCGCCGGCACCAAAGAAGATGCCTTGGCCGAATGACAGCAGCCCGGTGTAGCCCAGCAACAGGTTGCAGGCCAGGGCGGCCATGGCGAAGATCAGGATCTCGGTGGCCAGGGTCGCCGAGGGCAATATCAAGGGCAGGCCGATCAGCACCGCCAATACCCACAACACCATGGCGCGCGATTGCGTTTTGGCAAACGGCAGAGGATTTTTCTCGCTCATGTCAGGCTCTCCCAAACAGGCCGTAAGGGCGTACCAGAATCACCACGGCCATGGCGCCGTAGATCATCAGGCTCGCGCCTTGGGGCCAGAGTGTGGTCATCAGGCTTTGCACCACGCCCACCAGCAAACCGCCGACCAGCGCACCGCTGAACGAGCCCATGCCGCCGATCACCACCACCACGAAGGCGATGCCGAGGATCTCCGGGCCAACGAACGGCTGGGCGCCGCGCAACGGTGCGAACAGCACGCCTGCCATGCCGGCCAGGCCCACGCCGAGGGCAAAGGTCATGGAGAACAGGCGAAAGATATTCGTGCCCAGCAGCGACACGGTCTCGGTGCTTTCACTGCCGGCGCGCACCAGGGCGCCGAAGCGCGTGCGTTCCAGCAGCAGCCACAGGCCCAGGCCAACCAAAGCGGAAAACACAATCAGGAACAGGCGGTAGTAGGGGTAGACGAAATCACCCACCACCAGCACGCCGCGCAGCAGTTCCGGTACGGCGACGCTTTTGCCCACCGGGCCCCAGATCATCACGCTGGCTTCCTGGATGATCAGCGCGATGCCCAGCGTGACCAGGATCTGGAACATGTGCGGCAAGTGATAGATCCGCTGGATCAACAAGCGCTCGATCACCCAGGCCAGCGCGGCCACCACCAGCGGCGCAATCAGCAGCGCCAGCCAGAAGTTGCCGGTGAGGCTCACGGCGGTGTAGCAGATGTAGGCGCCCAGCAGGAAGAACGCGCCGTGGGCGAAGTTGACGAAGTTGAGCAGGCCGAAAATGATCGTCAGGCCGACCGCGATCAGGAAGTAGATCATCCCCAATCCAAGGCCGTTGAGTATCTGGAACAGGTAAAGATTAAGCATGCAGGAACCCTCGAACAGGTGGCCGCCGGGGCGGCCCTGCCGTGTACAACCGGTGATGTTTTAACGGATCAGGCGAGCGTGCAGCCCGTGGCTTCCACCGGCGGGAATGACTGGCCGGCGCTGAGCACCTTGGCCAGGTCATCCTTGTCGGCCATGTCGCCGGCGGCCTTGCCGACCAGCAGGTAGTAGTCCTTGATCACCTGGTGGTCGCCGGCGCGGATCGATTCCTTGCCGGTGGGGCCGTCGAAGCTCAGGCCCTGCATGGCCTTGGCCACGGTCGGCCCGTCGAAGTTGCCGGTGGCGATGATGGTGTCGAGCATGACCTTGGTGCTGATGTAGTCGGCGGCCAGCGGGTAGGTGGGGTTGATGCCGTACTTGGCCTGGGTCAGCTTGACCAGTTCGCGGTTGAGCGGGGTATCGACCTGGTGCCAGTACTGCGCGCCGAGGTACACGCCGTCGAGGATGTCGCTGCCCAGTTCCTGGAACTGGTCGAGGCCGGCGGACCACACCAGCAGCACTTTCATGCGCTCCTTGATGCCGAAGTTCACTGCCTGGCGCAGGGTGTTGGACGATTGGCTGCCGAAATTCAGCAACACCAGTACGTCGGGTTTGGTGGAGATGGCGTTGGTCAGGTAGCCGGAGAATTCCTGTTCCTGCAGCGAGTGGTAGCTGTTGCCGACGTGTTCCAGGCCGTGTTCCTTGAGTACGTTTTTGGCGCCTTCGAGCAGTGCTTCGCCGAACACATATTGGGGCGTGATGGTGTACCAGCGCTTGGCGTCCGGCAGCAGCTTGATCAGCGGCACCATGGTTTCGCGGATCGCGCCGTAGGTGGGCACCGACCAGCGAAACGTGGCGTGGTTGCAGTCTTTGCCGGTGACCTCATCGGCACCCACCGGGGTCATGAACACGCCGCCGACCTTGTCGACCTCCTTGGCCACCGCCAGCGCCGACGACGACAGTGTGCAGCCCTGGAAGAAGCGCGCGCCGTCCTGCTGGATCGCCTCCTGCACCTTGCGCACGGCCTTGCCGGCGTTGCCCTCGGTGTCGATGACCTTGTAGTTCAACGGGCGGCCCAGCAGCTCGGTGTGTTGTGCCACCGCCAGGCGCGAACCCATGTCGGCAAACTTGCCATAGCTGGCAAAGGCGCCGGACATGGACTTGAGGCCGTAAAAGGTAAAGGGCTCGGCGGCGAATGCGGACCGTACGCCCAGCGGAAGACTGAGGGCCGCTGCGGCGGTAAGACTGGCTTTCAATAACGTACGACGCTGCATGGGGTGACTCCCTGGTTTAGTTATTGGCAGGAGTGGCAAGGGCGATACGGTGGAGCAAGGGCCTGTGGGCAGGCCTGTTATTGGGATAACGCAGTGAATGCAGTCAACTGTGGGAGGGGGGGTCAGTGGTTGTGGTCGAACTCCAGTAGAAAGTGCGGGCTGACCTGGCCTTCCAGCGCCGTCATATGGTGTTCGGCGTCGCACATATGTTCATGCATCAGGCTGCGTACCGCGCCTTCATCCCCGGCGCGAAAGGCGCTCAGCAGCTGTTTGTGATAATCCAGGTTGGCCGCGTCGAACTGCTTGCGCTTGGGCTTGTAGGCTTTTTTCAGCACCACCAGGTCGCGCAGCAGGTCGTTGAGAAACTGCGCCATAAAGCTCAACAACGGATTGGGGCAGGCCTTGGCCAGCAGGTTGTGGAACTCCAGTTCCGCCAAGCGTTGCTCACGCTGGCCGGCTTCGCTGTCTTCGGGGGCGCTGCAGAAATCCACGTTGTCCTGCAATGCCCGGTAGTCGTCTTCACTCAGGCGCCCGAGCACTGACACCGCCAGCTCCACTTCGATGACCTTGCGCAATTGGTACACCTGCTCGCCATCCAGATGCTGGAAGTGCAGGTAGTTACGCAGGGCACGGCTGGCCGGTTCAGTGCCGGCCTGGTTCAGGTAGGCACCGCCGCTGGGGCCGGTGCGCGTACTCACCAGCCCCTCGACCTCCAGGGCCTTGAGCGCTTCACGGGCCGAGCCCTTGGAGCACTGGAAGCTTTCCATCAGCTCACGCTCGGTGGGCAGGCGGTCGCCGGGCTTCAACGCGTCGGTGACGATGGAGCGCTTGACCGACTCGACAATCACATCGGACAGCTTCTGGCGTTTGCGGCGTAGCGGGCGGCTCAGCATGGGTTCGATTTATCGTATTAATGCGGATAAATAGCACTTAATAACGATTGGGCCGGAGCGTCAACGCAGGGTGTCGTTTTCGGCGGCAACAGGTCGTAAACGACGCACTGCGGCTAATCACCCGAATCAAGGCAGCGGGTAGACGGGGGCGGTTGCTTGCCGTAGGCCAGGAAGTCGCCCACCCATCGGTTGATACACCCGCCGGCGTCGGGGCTGGCGGGTTCCTTGAGGCGCAGTTGGGCGACCTCGACGGTGTCGGTCGTCCCGGGTTGCGCGTTGACCAGCACCATGCGCGCGACCCGTTCGGGGAACAGCGCAGCGTAGCGGTTGCCCAGGCGCGTGGCGTGGGTGTTACCCAGGTAATGCAGTTGTGCGTCGCCCAGTTGGGCGCGGACATATTCCATATCCCGTACCGCCTGCTCGACGCCCTCTTCCTGGGTGAGGTCGCGGGCGCTGAGTTCGATAACGTCGTAGCGGTTGAGCAGCGTGCGATAGGCCTGTGTGGAATAGCTGTTCCAGCGGCTGGCGAGGTCAATGGCGAGGGTGTTTTCGGTGTTCTCTTGTGCAGCATCGCCGGCCTGGACGAAGACGATCCCCTCACGGCTCAGCGGCTCGCGGGCGCCGACACGGGTCAGGTAGAGGCGCTGCTCGCCTTCCCGAGGGACGGCATGGTTGCGCGGGACGGTCACGACGCCGCATTGGGTACGCGCCAGTACCTCAGGGTCGAGCCGTTCGCCGGCGGGCAGGGGGCAATCGAGCAGCCAATCGATGGTGGTGGGCTTGATCAGTGGCTGTGCCTGGCCAAGGTGGGCCAGCAGCCAGAAACAGCCGCCGGCGAGGTATTTTGCAACATTCATCCAGAGGTCCCTGGCAGCCGTGTGATAGCGGCTTTTTTTACCAAGGAACCTGGGGAGAAGAATGTAGGGGCGGTAGACGACTTGCGTACGAAACTGGAGTTTCGTTTTTCAGAAGTTGGTTTTCCAACCGCCGCCCAATGCCTTGTACAGGGCGATGCTGGCCTGCAGGCGTGACAGTCGCAATTGCACGTTCAAGTCCTGGGCGGCGTACAAGGTGCGCTGGGTTTCCAATACCGTGAGCAGGTCTTCGGCGCCCGCCTGGTAGCGGCTTTCGGCGATCTGGAAGGCGGTCCGGGCCTGTTGCAGTTCTTCGGTTTGCCATTGGCGCTGCTGGTCCAGGCGGGTGATGCTGCTGAGGGCTTTTTCCACATCGGCAAAGCCGTTGATGATCGCACCTCGGTAGGTTTGCAGCAGCTCGTCCTGGCGGGCGCTGACCTTGTCACGCTCGGCACTTAAACGGCCGTTGTTGAAGATCGGCGCGACCAGGCCGGCCGTCAACGTGTAGTAGGGGCTGCGCAGGATGTCCAGGGCCTTGTAGGCGTCGGAGCCGAGTGTGGCGCCGAGGGTCAGGGCCGGCAGCATGGCGGCGCGGGCCACGCTGACGTCCGCTTGCGCCGCCGCCAATTCGGCCTCGGCCTTGGCGATGTCCGGGCGGCGGCTGAGCAACTGGCTGGGCATGCCGGCGTCGATGGTTGGCCAGGTCAGGTCCTGGAAGGGTTCGGTGCCCAGCTCCAGGGCCTGGACCGGCTGGCCGAGGAGGGCGGCGAGGGTGATCTGGGATTCTTCGGCCAGTTGTTCAATCAACGGCAGTTGGCGTTGCTGGCTGGCCACCAGGCTTTTCTGCTGGGCCAGTTCGAGGGCCGTGGCGGAGCCTGCGTAGTAGCGGGTCTGTACCAGGTCGAGCACGTTACGTGCATTGGCCAGGTTCAACGCGGCGATCTGCTGGCGTTGGCGCGCGGCCAGGGTCTGCGCGTACCGGTCGGCCACGTTGCTGAGCAGGGTCAGTTCCACGGTGGCCTGGTCGAACTCGCTGGCGCGCAGGCTGTGCAGGGCGCTGTCGCGGGCAGCGGCGCGGCCGCCCCAGAAGTCGACTTCATAACTGGCGGTCAGGTTGGCGCCGAAATTGTCCACGGCGTCATCGCTTTGCGAGGCGTCCAGGTCCGGTCCGCCTTTGCCGCGCAGGAGTTTCTGGTGGCTGGTGGAGAGGTTGAACTTCACCTCGGGCAACAGCGGTGCTCCAGCGATCACCGCACTGGCCTGGGCCTGGCGCACGCGGGCCATGGCGGCGGCGACGTCGACACTGTCACGGCGGGCCTGCTCGACCAGGCGGTTCAATTGCGGGCTGCCGAACTGCGTCCACCAGCGCTGGTTGGTGGCCTGGGCCGCGTCGCGCTCGGCGAACTGCCAGGCGGCCGGCGGCGCAATACCGCTGTCCACGGCGGGCGGGTCACCGGCGCAGGCGGTGAGCAGCAGGCACAGGCCAAGTGCGGGCAGGGGTGAGGGGATGGATCGTTTATTCACTGGTCAACGCCTTAACCGGATCGAGCCGGGCAGCTTTACGGGCCGGCATAAAGCCGAATACGACGCCGGTGACCAGCGCGCAACCAAATGCGCCAAGCACCGCCACCAGGGAAAACTGCACCGCCACCTGGGCCAGCACCAGCACGCCGCCCACCAGCAGCGCCAGGGCAATGCCGCAGAGGCCGCCGACCACCGACAGCATCACCGCCTCGGTCAGGAACTGGCGCAGGATGTCGCGCTGGCGTGCGCCGGTGGCCATGCGGATGCCGATCTCACGGGTCCGCTCGCGCACGGTCATCAGCATGATGTTCATCACGCCGATACCGCCCACCAGCAGGGAGATCGCGGCAATCGAGCCGAGCATCAGCGACAGGGTGTTCTGGGTCCGCGCCTCGGCCTGGATCATCGCCGCGTTGTTGGTCAGTTCGTAGTCGCGCTTGCCGTTGTGCAGTTTTTGCATCAGTTGGTCGATGGCCACCTCGGCCTCGCGGACCTTGCGCGCATCGGCGGCGGCAATCACCACGTATTCAGGGTCGTAGCTGCCGAACAGCCGCACGCTGGCGGCGGTGTAGGGGATGGCGATACGGTCATCGCTGTCTTTGTTACCGGAGCTGGCGCCTTTTTCCGCCAGCACGCCGATCACCTGGAACGGGACGTTCTCGATCAGAATGTACTGGCCGATGGGGTCTACCTCACCCTTGAACAGCTTTTCACGCACACGGTGACCGATCACCGCCACGGTGGCGGCTGCACGTTCGTCGGCCGCCGTGAAGTAACTGCCCTCGACCACCGGCCAATTGAAAATCACCGGGAAGTTGGTGTCGTTGCCACCCACATAGGCCATGTAGTCGACGTTGCCGAAGCGCACCCCGGCCTCGCTGCCATTGACCGGCATGATGCGCTGGACCTGCGGTAATGCCGCCAGGGCGTGAACATCGTCGAGGGTCACAATCCCCTGCGGCGTGCGCGGGTTGGGCGAGGATCCACTGAGGTAGATAATGTTGGAACCGAACGCCCCCATCTGCGCCATGACCTGGCGCTTGCTGCCTTCCCCGACCGCCAGCATCACCACCACCGAAGCTACGCCGATGATGATCCCCAGCAAGGTCAGTGCGGTGCGGAAACGGTTGATCCACATCACCCGCCAGGCGGCTTGCACCGCGTCGAGCAATTCGGCTTTCCACGCGCCATTGTGTTCGGCGCCGTCAGCCAGGCGCTGGCGCAGGTCCACGGCTTGCAACGCGCCGCGGGTGGCCGGTGGCGGCGCTGCGCCGTCATCGGCCGAGTCACTGATGATCAGCCCATCGCGAATCTCGATCATGCGGTTGGCCCGCGCGGCCACTTCACGGTCGTGGGTGATGAGGATGACCACGTGGCCCTGGTTGGCCAGTTCGTCGAGCAGGGTCATCACCTCGGCGCCGCTGTGGCTGTCGAGGGCGCCGGTGGGTTCATCGGCGAGGATGATGTGGCCGCCGTTCATCAGCGCCCGAGCGATCGAGACGCGCTGCTGCTGTCCGCCGGACAACTGGTGCGGCCGGTTGCCGGTGCGCTCGGCCAGGCCCAGCCGCGTGAGCAGGGCGTTGGCGCGGGCATGGCGCTCGGCAGCGCTGATGCCGGCATAGATCGCCGGCATCTCGACGTTCTCCTGGGCCGAGCCCGAGGGGATCAGGTGATAGCCCTGGAACACAAAGCCAAAGGCCTCGCGGCGTAGCCAGGCGAGTTCATCGCTGTCCAGGTGGGCGACGTTCTCACCCGCGAACAGGTACTCGCCTGTGCTTGGGCGGTCGAGGCAACCGAGGATATTCATCAGCGTGGACTTGCCGGAGCCGGAAGCCCCGACGATGGCGACGAATTCCCCGGCATGGATCGACAGGTCGATGCCGCGCAACACGTCGACCTGCGGGCTGTCACCGCCGCCGTAGGATTTGCGGATGTTCTTGAGTTCAATCAGCGGCGTGGTCACCTCAACCCCCGTTGCCGTCGGCCGGGCCGATCAGCAGGTGATCGCCTTCGTGCAGGCCGTCGAGCACTTCGACCCGCAGGCGATCGCTGATGCCCAGGCGCACTTCACGTTCTTCGATGCGGCCGTTGGTGGCGACCACATGGGCGATCTGCTTGTCGGCACTTGAGGTGCCCAGCAGCGCGGCGACCGGTGCGGTGAGGGCGTTCTTGACGGCACTGGCGACGAAAAACACCTGGGTGGTCATTTCGGCCATCAGCGCGTTGTCGCTGTTGTCCACGTCCAGCAGCACGGTGTACAGCACCACGCGGCCGCTGCCGCTCTTGCTGGCGCTGTTGGGGCTGCCGCTGCCTTGGGTTTGATTGAGGGGCTTGGGTGGGATGGGCAGGATCTGCCGCACGGTGCTGGTCCAGCGCCGGTTACCACCGCTGAGGGTGGTGAAGTAGGCGGTCATGCCGGGTCTGACGTGGCCGATGTCGGCTTCCGAAACCTCGGCCCACACGGTCATCGGCGACAGCTTGGCGATCCGCAGGATCAGCGGGGTCTGCTGCTGGGCGTTGAGGGTCTGGCCGACCCGCGCGTCCACCGCGACCACGGTGCCGGTCATCGGCGCGTAGATGCGCGTATAGCCCAACTCCGCCTCATCGCTGCGCAGGCTGGCCTGGGCCTGGAGAATCTGCGCCTGGAACATATCGACCCGGGCCTGGGTGGCGCTCAGTTCGGCCTTGGCGGTTTGCACATCTTCCTCGCGGGTGGCGTTGCCGGCGGCCAGGCGCTGCTGGCGCTGGTACTTCTGGCGCGCCAGTGCGTGCTGGGCCTTTTGCTCCTGCAACTGCGCCTTGAGGTTTTCGATGGCATAGCGGCTGGCGTCGAGCTTGGCTTTTTGCGTCGAGGGGTCGATTTCCACCAGCAATTGGCCTTCCTGCACCTGGTCGCCGGCCTCGACATGAATCTTGCGAATCTGCCCTGACGCCTGCGCGCCGACGTCGACATATCGGCGCGGTTGCAGGGTGCCCAAGGCCGTGACGCTGTTTTCGATATTGCCGCGGGTGACGGTGACGGTGGTCAGGTTCTCACGCCCCGGCGGCAATACCTGCCAGGCGGCGACGGCGATGATGGGTATCAGGCACGCGATAGCTAGCAAGGCGCGTCGGGCAGGGCGAGGGCGTTTCATGCTTAGGTTCCAGCCAGGAAAGTTCGGAGCGCAGTTGCGCAGAGCTGACAGTTAAACGAGAGAATTGCCCGAGGATTTAGGCCGCTGGGTAAGCGGTGACCGCGCTGAGGGATAAAAAATACGCGGGTAAATGTAAGTCTGGGTTAAAAGTAGATGAGAATTACTATAAATTGCACCTACCCAAACTGCCATTACTGAATGGCCTACAGGACCTAATGCCGCCACCCGGCGATCGGGAGTCATGTTGGAAAGCTACTATCGCGAGCTGGTGTGTTTCCTCAACGCCAAGCTGGGCAACCGTCAGGTGGCCGAGGATGTGGTGCATGACGCTTATGTGCGGGTGCTGGAGCGTTCCAGTGCGACCCCGATCCACCAGCCTCGTGCGTTTTTGTACCGCACCGCGCTCAATCTGGTGATCGACGGCCATCGACGCAACGCCTTGCGCCAGGTCGAGCCCCTGGAGGTGCTGGACAGCGAAGGACGCTTCGCGGCCTGCCCCCCCCATACCACTCACGATCACGGCCTGCGCCTGGAGATGCTCGAACGTGCCCTGGCCGAGTTGCCGGCGGCCTGTCGCGACAGCTTCCTGCTGCGCAAACTCGATGGCCTGAGCCACCTGCAAATCGCCGCACACCTGGGCATTTCCCGCAGCCTGGTGGAAAAACACATCGTCAACGCCATGAAGCATTGCCGGGTGCGGATGCGCGAGTGGGACGCGCACTGATCACTGATCAGGTAAATTTTATTTCACTGTCCTCGTTTCCTATCAACACATGACCTGTTGTGCAGGTCTTGAAGGTATTCCCGCCCCACCGCCAAGGGGCTTATCCAGAGGACACTGGAATGACACAGGCAATTGCTTCGCCCGCGGTTCACGACCTGATCGGTATCGGTTTTGGCCCTTCGAACCTGGCGCTGGCCATCGCCCTGCAGGAGCGTGAAAAGGCGCAGGGCAAACTGGACGTGCTGTTTCTCGACAAACAGGCCGACTATCGCTGGCACGGCAATACCCTGGTGACCCAGAGCGAATTGCAGATTTCGTTCCTCAAGGACCTGGTGACCCTGCGCAACCCCACCAGCCCGTATTCCTTCGTCAATTACCTGAAAGCCCACGGTCGTCTGGTGGACTTCATCAACCTGGGCACCTTTTACCCGTGCCGCATGGAGTACAACGACTACCTGCGCTGGGTTGCGGGGCAGTTCCAGGCCCAGGCCCGCTACGGCGAGGAAGTGCTGGCCATCGAGCCGATCCTGCACCAGCAGCAGGTCGAGGCGCTGCGCGTGATCTCCCGCGATGCGCTGGGCGAGCAGCATGTGCGCACCACCCGTTCGGTGGTGGTCAGCGCCGGTGGCACGCCGCGTATTCCCGAAGCGTTCAAGGCCCTCAAGGACGACGGCCGGGTGTTCCACCATTCCCAATACCTGGAACGCATGGCCACCCAGCCGTGCGTGGACGGCAAGGCGATGCGCATCGCGATCATCGGCGGTGGCCAGAGCGCGGCGGAAGCCTTTATCGACCTCAATGACAGCTTCCCGTCGGTGCAGGTCGACATGATCCTGCGCGGTTCGGCGCTCAAGCCGGCCGATGACAGCCCGTTCGTCAACGAAGTGTTCTCGCCAGCGTTTACCGACCTGGTGTTCCAGCAAGTCGGTGCCGAGCGCGAGCGCCTGGTCGCCGAGTACCAGAACACCAACTATTCGGTGGTCGACCTGGACCTGATCGAGCGCATCTACGGGATTTTCTACCGCCAGAAAGTCTCCGGCATCGCCCGCCAGGCCTTCCGCACCATGACCGTGGTCGAGAAGGCCACCCCCGGCCCCTTGGGCATCGAACTGGCCCTGCGCAACAACGCCAACGGCGAAACCAGCGTCAACCATTACGATGCGGTGATCCTTGCCACCGGTTACGAGCGCGAGACGCACCGCGCACTGCTGGCGCCACTGGAAGAGTATCTGGGTGATTTTGAAGTCGCCCGCGACTACCGCATCGTCACCGATGAGCGCTGCAAGGCCGGCATCTACATCCAGGGCTTCAGCCAGGCCAGTCATGGCCTGAGCGATACGTTGCTGTCGGTACTGCCGATTCGTGCGGACGAGATTGCGGCGTCGCTGTTTGAAAACGACCGTAGCCGTGGCAAGGGGCGTTCGGTGCAGGATCTGCTCCTGGCCACCGCCAGCTGACAGGCTGCACTTGTGACACGGGGGGCTGGCTGATACTGTACAAAAAACCAGTATCGGTAGCCCCCCCCATGCAGTTGATCGAAAAACTCAGCATCCTCGCCGATGCCGCCAAGTACGACGCTTCCTGCGCCAGCAGTGGCGCGCCCAAGCGCAGTTCGGAGGGCAAGGCGGGGCTGGGGTCCACCGATGGCATGGGCATCTGTCATAGCTACACGCCGGACGGTCGTTGCGTGTCGCTGCTCAAGGTGCTGCTCACCAACTTCTGTCTCTACGACTGCCAATATTGCGTCAACCGCCGCTCCAGCGACGTGCCTCGTGCACGCTTCAGCCCGGAGGAGGTGGTCACGCTGACCCTGGATTTCTACAAGCGCAACTGCGTCAGCGGGTTGTTTCTCAGCTCCGGCATCATTCGTTCGGCCGACTACACCATGGAGCAATTGGTGCGGGTGGCCAAGCTGCTGCGCGAAGAGCATGACTTTCGCGGTTACATCCACCTCAAGACCATCCCCGAAGCCGACCCGGCACTGATTGCCGAGGCCGGGCGCTACGCCGACCGCCTCAGTGTCAACATCGAACTGCCCACCGATGCCAGCCTGCAAACCCTGGCGCCGGAAAAACAGATCGTCTCGATCAAGCAGGCCATGCAGACCATCTACACCGGCGAGCAGACGGTCCTGAACGAACCCCGCGCGCCGCGTTTCGCCCCGGCCGGGCAGAGCACCCAGATGATCGTTGGCGCCGACGAGACCGACGACAGCACCATCCTTCACAGTGCCGAGGCGCTGTATGGCAACTTCAAACTGCGCCGCGTGTACTACTCGGCCTTCAGTCCCATCCCCAACAGCCCGAAGAGCGTGCCCCTGGCCGCACCACCGTTGATGCGCGAGCACCGTTTGTATCAGGCCGACTTCCTGCTGCGCAGCTACGGCTTCAGCGCCAACGAACTGTTCGAAGGCCCTGGCCACCTGGCATTGGATATCGACCCCAAGCTGGCCTGGGCCCTGGAACACCGCGAGGTGTTCCCGCTGGACCTGAATCGCGCCGAGCCGACCTTGATCGCCCGCATCCCAGGGATCGGCCTGCGCACCACCCAACGCCTGGTGGACCTGCGCCGCGAACGCAAGATCCGCTTTGAAGACCTGGCCCGCATGCGTTGTGTGCTGGCCAAGGCCAAGCCGTTTTTCATCACCAGTGACTACCATCCGCAGCAGGCGGACAGCACCAGCGTGCTGCTGCGCGAGCAACTGCGCGACCGCCCGCAGCCGCAGCAGATGGGGCTGTGGGGATGATCAGCCTGGAATGCGACAACCTCTTCAGCACCTGGCGCGAACAGGCGCGTTGGCTGCTCAGCCATCAGGTCGACCCCAGCCAGGTGAGCTGGGGCGAGGTACAGGCGGCGGACCTGTTTGCCACCGATGAGCCGATTCCCGAAGGCTTGGGGCCGTTCCAGGCGCGGATTCCCAAGGCGCTGCTGGAGTTGCTGGAGTCGGCCGCCTGCTACCAAGGTGATCAGCGTTGGAGTCTGTTGTATGAGGTGTTGTGGCGCGTCAGCCATGGCGACCGCACCGCGATGCTGGCGGGGGACAAGCTCGGCAGTGAGCTGCAGCGGCGCATCAAGCAGGTCAGCCGTGAGGCCCATCACCTGCATGCGTTTGTGCGCTTTATCGCCTTGCCGGCAGGGGCGGGGCCTGAGTTGCCGGAATACGTGGCGTGGCACGAGCCGGCCCATGACATCCTCAAATCGGCCAGCCAGCATTTTGTCGGGCGCATGGGGCGCCATCGCTGGATGATCGCCACGCCGTTGGACGGGGTGTATTACGACGGCGAGCAGTTGATCCACCAGCGTGAGTGCCCCGAGGCGTGGCGGCAGCTGGCACAGAATGTCGAGGATCCCCACAGCGCGATGTGGCTGACCTACTACAGCCACATTTTCAACCCGGCGCGGTTGAACCCCAAGGTGATGGAAGGGCACTTGCCGAGTCGGTTCTGGAAGAATCTGCCGGAGGGCAAGTTGATCCCGGGGTTGATCAGCGAGGCGCGTACGGGGAAGCAGAAGGATGGGCAGGCGAAGCTGGTGGGGGCGCGCCAAGGTAAGAAAATCTTAAGCGGGCATGGTTAAAAATGTGGGACGGGGCTCCCGATAGCAGTGTGTCAGTCAGCTCATCTTTCACTGACCCACCGCTATCGGGAGCAAGTCGAATCGTCGCACCGCCCCTCCCACATTCGATCCTCATTGGCTTGGCGAGTGGGGCTCAGGCCAGCTCGATGGCGGTATTTTTCACCACCGCCAACTCCGGATGTGCCACCAACTTATCGATGTGCAACTCATCATTGTTCAGCCAGATCTCCGATACCACCCGGTAGTGCTCCATATCCCGGCAGCGCATGCGCAGGCTGTAGTCGAACGGACCGCTGATCAACTGGCATTCGAACACCTGGGGGCAGGCCTTCATACACGCTTCGAAGGCCTTTTGCGCCGAGCGCCCGCTCTGGTTGGACAAGGCCACCAGCACCAGCAGGGACAACCCTGGCGAGACCATCTGTACATCGATGATTGCCCCGTACCCACGAATCACCCCGCGTCGCTCCAGCTTGCGCACCCGTTCCAGGCAGGGCCTGGGAGTGAGGTGCACCAGTGACGAGAGCTTTTCGTAGGTGATACGGCCCTGGTGGCGCAGCACTTCGATGATCGCCTCATCGATGCGATCCAGCGCAGGGGAGGTATGGGGTCCGTTGGCCTTGGTATCCATGGGGTTCACTTCAAACGGTTGGAAAGAAATTGCTGCAAGCGCTCGCTGTTGGGGTGGTCGAGGATCTCGGCGCCGCCTTGTTCCTCGACTCGGCCCTGATGCAAGAACAGCACTTGGCTGGACACCTGGCGGGCAAAGCCCATTTCGTGGGTGACCATCAGCATGGTACGACCTTCCTCAGCCAACGTCTGTATGACTTTGAGGACTTCTCCTACAAGTTCGGGGTCGAGGGCGGAGGTGGGTTCATCGAACAGAATGATTTCCGGCTCCATAGCCAGGGCCCGCGCAATGGCCACGCGCTGTTGCTGGCCGCCGGACAGGAACGCCGGGTACTGATCGGCCACGCGGCCCGGCAGGCCGACCTTGTCGAGGTACATGCGCGCGCGTTTTTCCGCGTCGGCCGCACTGACGCCCAGCACCCGGCGCGGTGCCATGGTGATGTTTTCCAGCACGGTCATGTGGCTCCAAAGGTTGAAGTGCTGGAACACCATGGCCAGGCGTGTGCGCAGGTTCTGCAATTGTTGCTGGTGCGGCGCGCGGGTGCCGGCGCGGCCCTGGCGCATTTCGATGCTGATGCCGTCCAGGGTGATCACGCCGGCGTCCGGCTGTTCGAGAAAATTGATGCAGCGCAGCAGGGTGCTTTTGCCCGAGCCGCTGGCACCGATCAGGCTGATCACATCGCCGTTGCGGGCGTTGAGGGACACGCCCTTGAGCACTTCGTGTTCGCCGTAGCGTTTATGGATGCCTTCGACTTGCAGCTTGATGGCAGCAGTTGCAGCCTTGGGAACGGGGACATCGACAGGATAAGTGGCCAGGGCCTGCGCGGACTGATTCATGGGTTAGCCTCGGGTAGGAACAAGAAAACGCATCCAGCGACGTTCGGCCAGTCGGAACAGGCCCACCAGTGCAAAGGACAGCAGCATGTAGAGCAGGGCAGCGATGCCGAAGGCCTGGAACGTCAGGAACGTCTCGGCATTTGCATCGCGCGCCACCTTGAGGATGTCGGCGACGGTGGCGGTAAACGCCAGCGACGTGGCGTGCAGCATCAGGATCATTTCATTGCTGTAGGCCGGCAGCGCCCGGCGCAGTGCGGCAGGCACCACCACAAACAGATTGAGGCGCCAGCCATGCAGGCCATAGGCGCGCGCCGCTTCGAGTTCGCCGTGGGGAATGTTGCGGATGGCCCCGGCGAAGATTTCCACGGTGTAGGCGCAGGTGTTGAGCACAAAGGCCAGCAGGGTGCAGTTGAGGGCATTGCGGAAAAACTGGTTGAGCAGGGCGTTGTCCTGCACCACCTCCAGGCTGTACAGCCCGGTGTAGCAAATCAGCAGTTGGATATACAGCGGCGTGCCGCGAAACAGGTAGGTGTAGACCTCCACCGGCCAGCGCAGCCAGAAGTGCGCCGATACGCGCGCCAGCGCCAGGGGGATCGACAGGAAAAACCCAAGCACCACCGAGATAATGAACAGCCACAAGGTCATGGCAACGCCGGACAACCCGGCGCCGTCGCTGAACAGGTAGGCCAGGCCGTATTGCTGGAACAGTTCGATCATCGCGCCATCCCCTTGATGCCGAGGTTATAGCGCCGTTCGAGGCGCTTGAAGATGCGGTTGGAGAGGGTGGTGATCACCAGGTACACCAGGCCCGCGAGGATCAGGAAGTACAACGGCTCGTTGGTGGTCTTGCCGGCGTTCTGCGCGGCCTTGACCAGGTCCGACAGGCCGATGATCGACACCAGCGCCGTGGACTTGAGCAGCACCAGCCAGTTATTGCCCAGGCCCGGCAGGGCAAAGCGCATCAACTGCGGGAACAGCACCAGGTGAAAACGCTGCCAGCGGCTCAGGCCGTAGGCGGTGGCGGCTTCGAGCTGGCCGACCGGCACACTGAGGATCGCGCCACGGAAGTTCTCGGTGAAATACGCGCCGTAG
This sequence comes from Pseudomonas sp. MIACH, assembly GCF_001269925.1. Classification (GTDB taxonomy): domain Bacteria; phylum Pseudomonadota; class Gammaproteobacteria; order Pseudomonadales; family Pseudomonadaceae; genus Aquipseudomonas. The sequence continues at coordinate 150,526 of NZ_LHVO01000058.1, read as the reverse complement.
ATAAACCCCAGGGTGATGACCCCGGCGGTAAATGGGTCGATTTCAAAGTAGTCCCAACCGAACACTTCGCTCAGGTCGTTGAGCCACAGTTGCAGGCTGTAGAAAATCAGCAGGATCAGCACCAGGTCCGGCACGCTACGGATCAGCGTGGTGTACAGCGTGGCCGGCACCCGCAGCCATCGGGCGCTGGAGAGTTTGGCACCGGCAGCGATCAGGCCCAGGGTGAGGCTCAGGGTCAGCGCGAGGAACGCCAGCTTGACCGTCATCCAGGCACCCTGGGCCAGCATCGGGCCGTAGCCTTGCAGGTTGAAGAGTTCGTTCATGGGGAGCATCTCTAAAGGCCGCAGACATCCCGCTGAGGGAAGGGGCTTGCTTCCGATGAGGGCGTGCCAGTCGACACCTGTATTGACTGACCCACCGCTATCGGGAGCAAGCCCCCTCCCACAGGGGATTGTGTTGGCTTATTCGTTGTAGATGTCTTGATCGCCGAAGTATTTCTTCTGGATCTGCGCGTAGGTGCCATCGGCCTGGACGGCGGCGATGCCCTTGTTGATCAGCGCACGCAAGTCCTGGTCGTTCTTGCGCAGGCCCATGGCGATGTCCAGGGGCAGGGTTGGGTCCTTGAAGGCCGGGCCGGTCTTGAAGTCGGCGCCTTCAGGCTTGGACAGGAAGTTGAGCTGGGCTTCGAGCTTGTCGGTCAGGGTGGCGTCGAGACGGCCGTTCTGCAGGTCGGCGTAGTTCTGTTCCTGGGACTGGTATGCCTTGATCTGTGCACCGAGCTTGGCCAGGTGCGCGCGGGCATAGGCTTCCTGCAACGAGCCTTGCAGCACACCGACTTGTTTGCCTTTCAACGATTCCGGGGTGTCGCCGAAGTCGGCGTTTTTGCGGGTGATCACGGAGGTGGGGCTGAGGAACAGGCGGTCGGTGAAGTCGATGACCTTCTCGCGCGCCGGGGTCACGGCCATGGACGACATGATCGCGTCGAACTTGCGCGCGCGCAGGGCCGGGATCATGCCGTCGAATTCGTTGTGCACCCAGGTGCATTTGACGTCGAGCTTGGCGCAGATCGCGTTGCCCAACTCGATATCGAAGCCCTGCAGGCTGCCGTCGGCGGCCACGGATTCAAACGGGGGGTACTCGGGGAAGACGCCGAAGCGGATTTCTTTCCAATCCTGGGCGTGGGCGGCGCTGGCGCACAGTGGCAACAGCAGTGCAGCGAAGAGTGTTCGCAGTGGAATCATGTGTCAGTCCCTATATTTTGTAATTGATGTCAGGGCAGTAAAAAGGGTGCAGCGTGGATTCAGTCCGTGACTCTTTGGTCGGGCTCAGAATGCTTCATGATGGTGCGTTTTTTGTGTCGTTTACCCCGTACGCAAAGCGCAAATTGCGCTGTTAAAACAGCCAATGCAGCGGAAACGGCTGTCGTACCCGCTGAATCGGCTTTTCGGTACTGGAAATCAGGCCTGCCCTTGCCGCAAAGGGGCAGGCCAGAGCGGTCTCAGGCGCGCTTTTTGTGCTGTGCGCTTGGCTGTTGGGCCAGGCGTGCAAACAGGTCTTTCGGGTCGGCCAGGTCCGGAACCAGTTCCAGTTCGCTGCCCACATCCAATGCCTTGGCTACGTCGAGCACGTAGCGCAGGGCCGAGTAGTCTTCGATGGCAAAGCCCACCGAGTCGAACAGGGTGACCTGGCGCTCATTCTCGCGGCCGGCGGCCTGGCCGTTGATCACTTGCCACAGTTCGGTCACCGGCGAGTCCTCTGGCATGTGCTGGATTTCACCTTCGATGCGGCTTTGCGGTTCGTACTCGACGATCACTCGGGCGCGCTCGACGATGCGGCGGTCCAGCTCGGTCTTGCCCGGGCAGTCGCCGCCCACGGCATTGAGGTGCATGCCGGGTTCAATCATCTCGTCGGTGAGGATGGTCGCGTAGGCCTTGTCGGCGGTGACGGTGGTGACGATGTCCGCACCTTTGACCGCCTCGGCCACGCTGCCCGCCAGGATCACCTTGATCGCCGGGAACGCCCTGAGGTTGGTCGCCAGCTTGGCCATGGCCTTGGCGTCGATATCGAACAGGCGGATCTCGTTGATGCCGAGCATGGCGTGGAAGGCCAGGGCCTGGAATTCGCTCTGGGAACCGTTGCCGATCAACGCCATGCTGCGGCTGTTTGGCCGGGCCAGGTAGCGGGCCACCAGGGCCGAGGTGGCAGCGGTGCGGATCGCGGTGGTCAGGGTCATTTCCGCGAGCAGCACCGGTTTGCCGGTGTCCACGTCACCGAGGGCACCAAAGGCCATCACGGTGAGCATGCCGGCCAGGGTGTTCTTCGGGTGGCCGTTGACGTATTTGAAGGCGTACAGCGAGGCGTCGGACACCGGCATCAACTCGATCACGCCGTCCGGCGAGTGGTTGGCCAGGCGTGCGCATTTTTCGAAATCCTGCCAGCGCAGGTAGTCGGCGCGGATGTACTCGGCCATCTCGGTGATGCAGGTTTGCAGGCCTTTTTGCGAGACCAGGTAGCTGAGGTCGTTGACGTCGATGTAGCGGGTCATGGCAAGACTCCTTATTGAAATGAGGGACGGGCAGGCAGATGCACTTCTGCCAGCATGCAGCGGGCACTGCCGCCGCCGATGCGTTCGATGTTGTCGATGTTCACCACCACCGGCCGTGTATGGCGCTCCACCTGCTGGCGCTGGGCGGGTTTCAGGGCGCCCCAGGCACTGGCGGACATCACCAGCAGCGGCTGGCCGTCGCGGTCGTGGACTTCGAGCATGTTGCCGGCGAACGCTTCGAGCTGGTCGAAGTCGAGGCCGAGGATGTCCTTGCCGGTGTCGCGCAACGAGCGCTCCAGGGCCTGGCGTTCATCGGCGTCGGGCAACGCTTGCAGGCACACCACCGAGAGGTCGCGGCCAACGCTCATCATCACGTTGCTGTGATAGATCGGTGCGTGGTGGCGGTCGACGGCGTGGAATACGCAGAGCTGGTAGTCGAGGCGTTCGGCAAATTGGCGCAGCGCGTCGTGGTGGGTGCGCCCGGAGTGGCAGGCGTAGCTGATGCGGTGCTGGCGGTCGAGCACCATGCTGCCGGTTCCTTCGAGGAAGATGTTCTGTTGTTCGAGATGGCTGAGGTCGATGGTTTCGCTGATCGCGAAACGTTGCTCCAGCACTTGCAGCACGCCTTTGTTGCGCTCCAGTCGGCGGTTCTGGCCTTCCATCGGGTACAGCACCAGGCTGCCGTCGGCGTGGCTGCTCCACCAGTTGTTGGGGAAGATTGAGTCGGGTGTGTGGGGCGCCGGGGTGTCTTGCACCACCAGCACTTCCACACCATGCCGGCGCAGGGTGTCGACATAGCCGTCGAACTCTTCCAGCGCTTTCTGCTGTGCGCTGAGCGGGTCGAGAGGCGGGCGTTGGAATCGGTTGTTGATTGCGGTGTCCGGGTTGAAGGCAAAGCGCGCCGGGCGAATCATCAAGACGGTGTTGGTGGTTTGCATGGGGGCACGAATCCATGGGGTTGAGCAGTGAGGCTATTTTGTGGCTTGTGCGGGATGAATCCCGGCTGAAACAACGGGGCGGCTCAGCCGGGAAAGCTGAAAAGGGGGGTGATGCAGCCGAATCGGCTGCTGGAGCTGGAGCGGGGTCAAAATGTGGGAGGGGGCAAGCCCCCTCCCACATTGATACAGTGGCGACTGTAATAGCGCCGTCAGCCAGGAGGAGTCATGTCTACCGTCGTACGTCTTGCCCAATCCGAGGATGCCGAAGGGATCAGCCAGGTCATCCTGGCAGCCTTGCACAGCAGCAATGCGCGGGATTATCCGGCGGATGTGATTGCTCGGGTGGCCAGCAACTTCACGCCAGACGCGGTGCTGGAGTTGCTCAAGCGCCGGGTGGTGCTGGTGGCGGTCCAGGATCAGGTGATCGTCGCCACGGCTGCGCTGGATGCCAGTGTGGTGCGCTCGGTGTTCGTCAACCCGGCGCGGCAAGGGCAGGGCATTGGCCGGTTGCTGATGATCGAAATCGAAGCGCGGGCCCGGGAAGCCGGGGTGACGGTGTTGAGTGTGCCGTCCTCGCTGACCGCCGAGCCGTTCTACACCAAGCTGGGCTTTCACACGGTGCGCGATGTCTACCACGGCAATGAACGCACGTTGGTGATGGAAAAAGCGCTGCTGTCGCGCCATCCCATCGGGGCATACCGCGACCGCCAGCACCGGGCGCAAGTGGTTGCCTTATGGCAGCAGGCTTTTGGGTACGACACGGCGCATAACCTGCCAACGCTGGCGATTGATAAAAAGCTTGCCGTCAACGATGGGCTGTTTTTCGTGGCGACGGACAAGAAAACCGTGATCGGCACGATTCTGGCCGGCTATGACGGTCATCGCGGCTGGCTGTATTCGGTGGCGGTGCACGCCGACTATCGGCGTCATGGCCTCGGTTCCTCGCTGGTGCGGCATGCGGAACAGGCACTGACGGCCCTGGGCTGCATGAAGATCAATCTGCAGATCACCAGTGGCAATGAGGCGGTGGCGGGGTTTTACGAGGCGTTGGGGTATGGGGTGGAGGCGAGGGTCAGCATGGGCAAGAAGATTGCCGAGAATATTCCGGCTCAATCCTGAGGACACCGGAGAGCAAATGTGGGAGGGGGCTTGCTCCCGATGCCGGTGTATCAGTCAACAGATTCATTGACTGACCCACTGCCATCGGGGGCAAGCCCCCTCCCACAGGGTTTTGCGGTGTTACTGGCTTAGACTTTTACGATCCAACCCGCTGGTGCTTCGATGTCGCCGGTCTGCACGCCGGTCAGCTCTTTGTAGAGCTTCTGGGTGATCGGGCCGACTTCGGTCTCGCTGTGGAACACATGCAACTGGCCGTTGTACTGGATACCGCCGATCGGCGAAATCACGGCGGCAGTCCCGCAGGCGCCGGCTTCCTTGAACTGATCCAGCTTGTCGATGAACACTTCGCCCTCGACCACTTCCAGGCCCAGGCGGGTCTGGGCCAGTTCGATCAGCGACAGGCGGGTGATGCCTGGCAGCACCGAAGGCGACTTCGGTGTGATGAACTTGTTGTCGTGGGTGATCCCGAAGAAGTTGGCCGAGCCGACTTCTTCGATTTTCGAGTGGGTCATCGGGTCCAGGTAGATCGCATCGGCGAAACCGGATTTCTTCGCTTCCGAGCCCGGCATCAGGCTGGCGGCGTAGTTGCCACCGACCTTGGCGGCACCGGTGCCCTGTGGCGCGGCGCGGTCGAAGGTGGAGATCTGGAAGTTGTGGGGCACCAGGCCGCCCTTGAAGTAGGCGCCGACCGGGATGCAGAACACTGAGAAGATGAACTCCGGTGCGGTACGCACGCCGATGTTGTCACCGGTACCGATCACGAACGGGCGCAGGTACAGCGCGCCGCCGCTGCCATACGGCGGGATGAAGCGCTCGTTGGCCTTGACCACTTGTTTGCAGGCTTCAATGAAGTCTTCAGTCGACACATGCGGCATCAGCAGGCGCGCGCAGCTGCGTTGCATGCGGGCGGCGTTCTGGTCCGGACGGAACAGGTTGATCGAGCCGTCCTTGCAGCGGTAGGCCTTGAGGCCTTCGAAGCACTGCTGGCCGTAGTGCAGGGCGGTAGAGCCCTCGCTGATATGCAGCTGGTTGTCGTCGGTCAGGGTGCCGGCCTGCCATTCGCCGTTTTTCCAGACCTGGAGAAACCGCTTGTCGGTCTTGATGTAGTCAAAACCCAGCTTGTCCCAATTGATGCTCTCGTTACCCATGACACCCTCTATCTCTGGTCAAGTCGGTTTTTTTCTGAATGGGCGCAACAATACTTCATTCGCAGGCCCGTTCGCATCCCCCGCGTCCCTTGTAGGCGCGAGCTTGCCCGCGAAAATCGTCAACGATAACGCGTGAAACCAGAATGAACGCGGCGCCCTCAGGTTCTTCGCGAGCAAGCTCGCGCCTACAGGGGGTGTTTATTTACAGGTGCAAGGCGTGGCCCAGCGCCCGCAGCGCAGCTTCCTGCACCGCTTCGCCAAGCGTCGGGTGGGCGTGGATGGTGCCCGCCACGTCCTCCAGGCGCGCGCCCATTTCCAGGCTCAGGCCGAAGGCGGTGGACAGCTCGGACACGCCGGCGCCGACCGCTTGCCAGCCGACGATCAGATGATTGTCGCGGCGCGCCACCACCCGTACGAAGCCGGTTTTCGACTCCAGGGTCATGGCGCGGCCGTTGGCGGCAAACGGGAAACTCGACACGATGCAGTCCAGGCCGGCGGCCTTGGCTTCGTCGGGCGTCTTGCCGACCACCACCAGTTCCGGGTCGGTAAAGCACACCGCCGGGATCGCCGCCGGGTTGAATTCGCGGTGTTGCCCACTGATCAGTTCGGCCACCATCTCACCCTGGGCCATGGCCCGGTGCGCCAGCATCGGCTCGCCGCTCAGGTCGCCGATGGCATACACATTGCGCATGCTGGTCTGGCAGCGGCTGTCGATCCTGATCGCCGCGCCGTTCATCTCCAGGTTCAGCGCTTCGAGGTTCCAGCCCTGGGTATTGGGTTTACGACCCACGGCCACCAACACCTGATCGGTCTCCAGCGACAACGTGTCGCCGTTCGGATCGCGTACTTGCAGGCTGTTGTGCTCGAAACCGGTGACGCTGTGCTTGAGGTACAGCTTCACGCCCAACTGCTTGAGCGATTCGTGCACCGGTTGCGTCAGCTCGGCGTCGTAGGCCGGCAGGATACGGTCCTGGGCCTCGACCACACTGACCTCGGCGCCGAGCTTGCGATAGGCAATCCCCAGCTCCAGGCCGATGTAACCACCGCCCACCACGATCAGGCGCTTGGGCACGCGGGTTGGCGCCAGGGCTTCGGTAGAGGAGATGATCGACCCACCAATCGGCAGCATCGGCAGGTTGACGCTTTTCGAGCCAGTGGCCAGCAGCAGGTGTTCGCACTGGATGCGCTGGTCGCCGACGTCGACGGTCTTGCCGTCTACCACCTTGGCCCAGCCATGGATCACCTGCACTTTGTGCTTTTTAAGCAGAGCAGCGACGCCGGTGGTCAGGCGGTCGACGATGCCGTCTTTCCATTCCACGCTTTTGCGAATGTCCAGGGTTGGCACATCTACCTCGATTCCCAACTGGGAACCCTGGCTGTGGTGCACGGTTTGCTGAAACTGCTCGGCCACGTGAATCAAGGCCTTGGACGGAATGCAGCCGATGTTCAGGCAGGTGCCGCCCAATGCCTGGCCTTCCACCAGGATGGTCGGGATGCCCAACTGGCCGGCACGAATGGCGGCCACATAACCGCCAGGACCGCCGCCGATAATCAGCAGGGTGGTATGCACTATCTGAGTCATGCCCTTACTCCAGGAACAGGCTGGCGGGTTGTTCGAGCAGGCCGCGAATGGCCTGGATGAATTGCGCCGCGTCCATGCCATCGACCACGCGGTGATCGAAGGAGCTGGAGAGGTTCATCATCTTGCGAATCACGATCTGGCCCTTGATCACCATCGGCCGCTCAACGATGCGGTTGACGCCCACAATGGCCACCTCCGGCAGGTTCAGCACCGGGGTGCTGACGATACCGCCCAAGGCGCCCAGGCTGGTCAGGGTAATGGTCGAGCCCGACAGCTCATCGCGACTGGCCTTGCCATTGCGCGCGGCGCTGGCCAGACGCGCGATTTCCTCGGCGTTGCCCCACAGGCTGCGAGCCTCGGCGTGACGCACCACCGGCACCATCAGGCCGACGTCGCTTTGGGTGGCGACGCCCACATGCACCGCGCCGAGGCGGGTGATGACCTGGGCTTCGTCGTCGTAACGCGCGTTGATCTGCGGGAACTCCCGCAGCGCCACGACCATGGCGCGCACGATAAACGGCAGCAGCGTCAGCTTGCCGCGCGTGGCGCCGTGCTTCTCGTTGAGGTGCACGCGCAGCTCGTCGAGGGCGGTGACGTCGATCTCTTCCACATAGCTGAAATGCGCGGCACGCCGAGTGGCGTCCTGCATGCGCTGGGCGATCTTGCGGCGCATGCCGATCACCGGGATCTGTTCTTCGTCGTTGCGCTCGGCGTAAGGGTTGGCTGCCGTCGAAGCTTTTGACGCGCCTTGTTGCAGATAGGCGTCGAGGTCTTCGTGCAGGATCCGCCCGGCGGGGCCGGAGCCCTGGACCAGGCGCAGTTGGATACCGGCATCCAGCGCGTGCTTGCGTACAGCGGGGGAGGCCAGGGGGCGTTCGTCGGCTTCGCGAGCCACGGGGGCTTGTGCGGTCACGACGGGCGCGGGCTTGCTCTCAACCACCGGTGCCGGTTTGGCCTCGACGACGGGCGCAGCCTTGGGCGCTTCTTTCGCCACCGGCACGTCTTTGGCGTTACCCGCACCTTCCACTTCAATGCTGATCAGAATACTGCCCACCGCCATGACTTCACCCGGCTCGCCGCCGAGGGCAATCACCTTGCCGTGGACCGGCGAGGGAATGTCCACCATCGCTTTGTCGGTCATCACATCCGCCAGCACCTGGTCTTCGACGACCATGTCGCCGACCTTCACATGCCAGACCGACAGTTCAACTTCCGCGATGCCTTCGCCAATGTCCGGCATCTTGATAACGTGCGTGCCCATTCAGACCTCCATGACCCGTTTCAACGCCGCGCCCACTCGAGACGGGCCTGGGAAATACGCCCACTCCTGCGCGTGCGGGTAGGGAGTGTCCCAACCGGTAACGCGTTCGATCGGCGCTTCCAGGTGGTGGAAGCAATGCTCTTGCACCAGCGCCACCAGCTCGGCGCCAAAGCCGCAGGTGCGGGTGGCTTCGTGCACCACCACGCAACGGCCGGTCTTCTTCACGGATTTGACGATGGTGTCCAGGTCCAGCGGCCACAGGCTGCGCAGGTCAATGACTTCGGCGTCGATGCCGGTTTCTTCGGCGGCGACCTGCGAGACATACACGGTGGTGCCGTAGGTCAGCACAGTGACGGCCGAGCCCGGACGCACGATGGCGGCGACGTCCAGCGGCACGGTGTAGTAACCGTCCGGCACTTGCGCTTGCGGGTGTTTCGACCACGGTGTTACCGGGCGGTCGTGGTGGCCGTCGAACGGGCCGTTGTACAGGCGTTTAGGCTCAAGGAAGATCACCGGGTCGTCGTTTTCGATCGAGGCGATCAGCAGGCCCTTGGCGTCATAGGGGTTGGACGGCATCACCGTGCGCAGGCCGCAGACCTGGGTGAACACCGCTTCGATGCTCTGGCTGTGGGTCTGGCCGCCGTAGATGCCGCCGCCGCAGGGCATGCGCATGGTCAGCGGTGCAGTGAACTGGCCGGCCGAGCGATAACGCAGGCGCGCCGCTTCGGAGATGATCTGGTCGGTGGCGGGGTAGACGTAGTCGGCGAACTGGATTTCGGCCACCGGGCGCAGGCCATAGGCACCCATGCCCACGGCCACGCCGATAATGCCGCTCTCGGAGATCGGTGCGTCGAACACCCGCGAGCTGCCGTACTTGGTCTGCAAGCCCTCGGTGCAGCGGAATACACCGCCGAAGTAACCGACGTCCTGGCCGAACACCACCACGTTGTCATCACGTTCAAGCATCACATCCATGGCCGAGCGCAGGGCCTGGATCATGGTCATGGTGGTGGTGGTCATCGCGGTTTCCACTTCAATACTGTTGTTGTGATCGTTCATGTCAGACCCCCAACGCTTGACGCTGGCGCTTCAAGTGCTCCGGCATCTCTTTATAGACGTCTTCGAACATGGTCGCGGCGCTTGGAATCTGGCCACCGGCCAGGGTGCCGTACTGTTCGGCTTCTTTCTGCGCGGCGATCACCTCGGCTTCCAGTTCGGCACTGACCGCCGCGTGTTCCTCTTCGGACCACTGGCCAATCCTGATCAGGTGCTGCTTGAGGCGGGCAATCGGGTCGCCCAGCGGGAAGTGGCTCCAGTCGTCGGCGGGGCGGTATTTGGACGGATCGTCCGAGGTGGAGTGCGGACCGGCGCGGTAGGTGACCCATTCGATCAGGGTCGGGCCGAGGTTGCGGCGCGCACGCTCGGCGGCCCAGGCGGAGGCGGCGTACACCGCGATAAAGTCGTTGCCGTCCACGCGCAGGGAGGCGATGCCGCAACCGACGCCGCGTCCGGCGAAGGTGGTGGCTTCACCACCGGCGATGGCCTGGAAGGTGGAAATCGCCCACTGGTTGTTGACCACGTTGAGAATCACCGGCGCGCGGTACACGTGGGCAAAGGTGAGGGCGGTGTGGAAGTCGGATTCGGCGGTGGCGCCGTCGCCGATCCAGGCCGAGGCGATCTTGGTATCGCCCTTGATCGCCGAGGCCATGCCCCAGCCCACACCTTGTACGAATTGAGTGGCGAGGTTGCCGGAGATGGTGAAGAAACCGGCGTCTTTTACCGAGTACATGATCGGCAACTGGCGGCCCTTGAGCGGGTCGCGCTCGTTGGACAGCAACTGGCAGATCAGGTCCACCAACGGCACGTCGCGGGCCATCAGGATGCTTTGCTGGCGGTAGGTGGGGAAGCACATGTCGTCGATGTTCAAGGCCAGGGCCTGGGCGCTGCCGATGGCTTCTTCGCCGAGGCTTTGCATGTAGAACGACATTTTCTTCTGACGCTGGGCGACCACCATGCGGTTGTCGAAGATCCGCGTCTTGAGCATGGCACGCATGCCTTTGCGCAGAATCTCCACGGGAACCCCTTCGGCCCACGGACCCAGGGCCTGGCCCTGGTCGTCGAGCACGCGGATCAGGCCCTTGGCCAGGTCGGCGGTCTCGGCGGGTTCTACGTCGATAGCGGGTTTGCGCACCAGGCCGGCGTCGGTCAGGCGCAGGTAGGTAAAGTCGGTCTTGCAGCCGGGACGGCCCGAGGGTTCGGGAACGTGCAGGCGCAGTGGGGCATATGGCTGATTCATGGCTTTCTACGCTCGATCTTGTGAATTTCTTGTAGTGGGCGCGCTAGCTGACAGTCAGTCTTCGGGTAGAAGAAATCTTGTCCTACAACAATCATAGGCGTGGCGTAGAAGAATATTTATCTGTGTTTCGTTGCGCCCGCGCTCATTTGCGGATAAAAAAACTGCATAAACATAATAAACAGGTGATTTTGTCTCATGCGCAAACTGGACCGTACCGATATCGGCATTCTCAACGCCCTGCAGGAGAATGCGCGGATCACCAACGCCGACCTCGCCCGCTCGGTCAACCTGTCACCCACGCCGTGTTTCAACCGGGTCAAGGCGATGGAAGAACTGGGCCTGATTCGCGAGCAAGTCACGCTGCTCGACGCCGATTTGCTGGGGCTGCACGTCAACGTGTTTATCCATGTAAGCCTGGAAAAGCAGAACGAGCTGGCGTTGCAGCAGTTCGAAAGCGCGATTTCCGACCGGCCCGAGGTGATGGAGTGCTATTTGATGGCCGGCGATCCCGACTATTTGATCCGCGTGCTGGTGCCGACGATCCAGTCACTGGAGCGGTTCATGATGGACTTTCTGACCAAGGTGCCGGGGGTGGCGAATATTCGTTCCAGCTTTGCCCTCAAACAAGTGCGCTACAAGACAGCGTTGCCGCTGCCGGCCAATGGCATCAGCCTGGGCGCCTAGCGCGTGGCCCGGCGCAGCTATGCCAGGGTCGGTGCGTCTACCGGCTCGAGTGACGTCCATTTTTCATAGCAATAGGATTTCTGGTCGGCATAACCCGAGGCTGTTTCGCCTGGGGTGCTGATTTCACGCTCCAACAGCCAGTGGCATTGAAGCTCGGCCCGGGTGATGCCCACGTAAGCAAGGCGTAATGCTTCGGCTGCCTGGGCGCGGTCGTAGGACATGGGTTTACCGTCCCCCAGGCCTGCCAGGTTGTACAGCTGGTTACGTTTGGACTTGGTAGGTTTGTAGAAGCAGTCGCCGATAACGAACACGGTTTGCGCCTGCAACCCCTTGGACTTGTGAAACGTCATCAACTTGACGTTGCGCTCGTGTTTCCTGGCATCACGCAACAATCCGCTCAGGGCCCGCCTGTAGGCGGTCACCACCGTACCTACCCGAAATACCATCAGAATACTGTGCCCGTCTTCATATGCTTTGTGGACAAGGTCCAGAATCGTTTCATCGGGCTGAATGATCTTTGTATTGGCCTTCACGTAGTGCAGATACACCGGCGATACGCGGTCAACTACCTGGGCGTTCGAGGCGACGCCGTGCTTGGCCTTGTCATCGGACGTTGAGCGCACAACCTGTTCTGCCGCATCAATGATTGCCTGATGGGAGCGGTAGTTGTTTTGCATGTAGAGCGTTTGTCGTGTGTGGCTGGGAAAGTGCTGGTGAAAATCCATCAGGTACTGCGGGGAGCTGCCCCGCCAGCCGTAGATGCTCTGCCAATCATCCCCGACTGCCATCAGCGAATTGCCAATGCCGGGTTGGCCCTGATTACGGCGGCGAATCTCCTTGCAGCACTGGCGAATCCAGGAAATGTTCAAGCCGGAGACATCCTGGAATTCATCGATCATCAGGTGGCGCATACCGTCCAGCTCGGCGGTGGGGATTTGTTTGATCGCCTCGGGGTTGTGCTCACCAAATAGGGCGAATGCTTGATTGAAGGTGATCAGAGGCTTGGGGGACATGCCTCGAAGGTGCGCATGAAAGGCTCGCCAGAAGCACTTAAGCGCCAGGTAGAACGATTGGCGGGCGTCACCCGGAACGAACGTCATGTTGCTGATCGCATTGTCTACGTCCAGCCCCAGGTTCTCGATGTAATTGCCCTCCGAGAAAAATACCTGGATCAGGTTGGTTTCTTTCAGTGTGGTGCCGGGCAAGTCGTATTCGAATTGTGGGGCGCTGATGACCATATGCTCTGCATTGTCCATCAGCGTCTTCGCTGCCGTCACATGATTGAGCAGCACGAAGTTCTTCTTGTAGCAGTCACTGATGATCGCTTGCCTGGCCCAGCTCTCACGCTTGAGGTTGACGCGGGCGCCTTCGCGAAAGGGGATGTCGTCCTGGGGCACACCGGTATCCGGCCAGCCGAGAATCAGCGCTGCGTCGTATTCCTCCAAGTATCCGTTGACGATGTAGGGGTGGCCTTCCAAGGTGATGATCTGGCGCTCGCCCACCCCTGCAATCGGCCACAGTCCGAGATCAGCCCAGGCCTTTTCGATGGCGTCGCAAACTGCCAGATCTCGCTCTGAGTTGGCCTTGATCGTGTGAGCTCGGGACTTGCGCATTTTGTCCGTCATCGGCATCGGCGGTGCAAATGCCACCGACTTATAGAGGGCCAGGATGTGCTTTTTGAACTCGGCATCGTGCTTGTAAAGGTCATTGAACACCTTGTAGAGCACTGCCAGTTGTTCGGTATTGAGCGTGGACGAAAACGGGTTGTCGAGTTCCTCGTCATCGTCCTTCATGTTGGGGCCTAAAAAATCGAAATAACCAATGGGGCCACCGGTAAACGCTTTCATAAAACCGAATACTTTGCTGTGGAACGTGCGCACCAGGTTCTTGATCTGGTCCTCGCCGAGAGGGACACCCCAGTGCCCAAAGATCTTGATGATTTTTTTCATCAGGTCTTTTTTTGATTCAGTCGTGAACGTAGTGACTTGAAGATGATTGAGTGGGATACCCAGATGGACGTGTTTAAGGACTACCCGCAACGCCAGAGTCGTTGACTTGCCCGAGCCCGCGCCGGCAATCACCGAGGTACAGGTATTTTCGGCGAAGATCATTGCCCATTGTTCTGCGCTCGGCTGCTCGTGTTCGGGTAAATGCCTGGCCACTTCAGCGCGCATTTTTTGTTTGATTGCCTCGGTGATCGGCAGTAACTCGTCATCGAATAAACAGTGATCTTCGCCCGGCAAGGGCGCGACGGTTCGCAGGTCGTTGAACTCGAGTACGGCGTGCCCCGCCGCGTATCCATCGTGATAACCGATCACCTTTCCTTCTTCGATACCGCTCTGTGTGCCTTGCTCGATTCCCTTGGACTTTCCTTTGAGAAACGAAGCGGCATTAATCGCTCCCAGTGCATCGAGTGACAGCGATAAGAGATAGGCCAATACGCGTCGGGTTAAGGAAAGGTGTTGGTTCAGACTGGACTCGGACTCATCGCCGGGTTCAGGGGAGGGGGGCTGCGTACTCATAGTGTCCTTGCCAAAAAAATCCTGACGACGAAGAGCGTCTTCGACGAAAACCGTGTAGAAACAGGCCGCAGAAGCGCATGGGGCCTGGATAGGAAATATCTATTTCCGAATACTACACGGTGCTGGCTTTTTGGCTATGTCGAGATTTACCGCCATCTGTCCCGTTGCCTGGGTCGACGCAGGCTCCAGAAGGGGCAGGGTTTTACAGTTGATTGAGCGGTATTTTCAAATACACGACACCGTTGTTTTCCGCTGGCGGCATATGCCCCGCCCGCACATTCACCTGGATCGCCGGCAACAACAGCGTGGGCATCCCCAGCCCGGCATCGCGCTGGGTACGCATGGCCACAAACGCCGCTTCATCCACTCCGTCATGCACATGAATATTGCCCGCGCGTTGTTCCGCCACGCTGGTCAGGCATTTGGCCTCGCGACCTTCGGGCGGGTAGTCATGGCACACGTACAGTTGGGTATCGGGGGCAAAGGCCAAGAGCTTGCGCATCGACGCATACAACTGGCGCGCATCGCCGCCGGGGAAGTCGCAGCGGGCGGTGCCGACGTCGGGCATGAACAGGGTGTCGCCGACCAGGATGAGGCGGTCGTCGATCAGGTAGGCCATGTCTGCCGGGGTATGCCCGGGCACGTGCAAGGCCTGGGCCTTGATGTTGCCGATGTGGAAGATTTCATCCGGCGCAAACAGGTGATCGAACTGCGAGCCGTCGACGCGAAATTCCGGCTCCAGGTTAAACAGGTGCTTGAACACGTCCTGCACCTTGCTGATGCTCTGGCCGATGGCGATCTTGCCGCCCAGGGTCCGGCGCAGGTACGGCGCGGCCGACAGGTGATCGGCATGGGCGTGGGTCTCCAGCAGCCATTGCACCTGCAGGCGGTGCTCTTGCACAAAGGCAATCACCTTGTCGGCTTGGGCGGTGTCGGTGCGCCCGGAGGCCGGGTCGTAGTTGAGCACCGAATCGACGATGGCACAGGGGCCGCCGTCCGTTTCATAGACGACGTAGGTGTAGGTCGACGACGCCTCGTCCAGAAAGGAATGAATCAACGCTGACATGACGGCTGCCCCTGATGTTGAAAAAAGTGATTACAATCACTTTACATTTACACATAATGTTTTGAGCTTAAGTGACGCAAAGGACCCGAGGCAAATGGAATCTACTCTGAGTGAAGGCGAAGTCGCCCAGTTGCGCGCGTCGGCGTCCAAGGCCTGTGCCTTGCTCAAGGCCCTGGCCAATGAGGATCGTTTGTTGATTCTGTGCCAGTTGACCCAGGGCGAGCGCAACGTCGGCGAGCTGGAAACCATGACCGGCGTACGCCAGCCCACGCTGTCACAGCAGTTGGGCATCCTGCGTGACGAAGGGCTGGTCGCCACCCGTCGCGAAGGCAAGTACATCTTCTACGGGCTGGCCAGCCACGAAGTGATCCAAGTGATGAAGACACTGTCCGGTCTTTACTGCGGCGCGGTGATAAAAAGCTGGGCGTGACGCCATACGGCAGCGACCCTTGTGTGCATTGACGATAAAAGGCAATAGACCATGACCGACCAACACTGGGGGCCAACCATCAGTGGCGATATCGTCGTCATCGGCGGCGGTTCGGCAGGCATCGGCCTGCTGGCCAGCCTGCTCAAGCGCGACCCCGACCTCAACATCACCCTCATCGAACCCAGCGACCATCACTGCTACCAGCCGGCCTGGACCCTGGTCGGCGGCGGTGCCTACGACCTGAAAAAGACCCGACGACCCCTGGCCGATGTGCTGCCCAATGGCGTCACCTGGGTCCAGGCCGCGGTCACCGAACTGTTGCCGGACGAGCACACCCTGGTGCTCGACAGCGGCCAGCGCGTCACTTGGAACAACCTGATCGTCTGCCCCGGCCTGCGCCTGGCCTGGGAGAAAGTCGAGGGCCTGGAAGCGACCCTGGGCCAGCACGGCGTCACCTCCAATTACAGCTACGAAAGCGCCGCCTACACCTGGCAACTGGTGCAGCAACTCAAGGGCGGCAAGGCGATCTTTACCCAGCCGGCCATGCCGATCAAATGCGCGGGTGCGCCGCAAAAGGCCATGTACCTGTCCTGCGATCACTGGCTCAGGCAGGGCGACCTCAAACACATCGACGTCGAATTCAACCTGGCCGGCGCGGCGCTGTTCGGCGTGGCGACCTTTGTGCCGCCGTTGATGAAATACGTGGAGAAATACCACGCACGCCTGGCGTTCAACGCCAACCTGGTCAAGGTCGACGGCCCGGCGCGCAAGGCCTGGTTCGAGGTGAAGGATGCCGAGGGCAACGTCACCGTCGAGGAAAAATCCTTCGACCTGCTGCACGTGGTGCCGCCGCAAGTTGCCCCGGACTTTATCCGCCAAAGCCCGCTGGCCGACGCTGCCGGCTGGTGCGAGGTGAACCCCCACAGCCTGCAACACCAGCGCTACCCGCAGATCTTCGGCCTGGGCGATGTGTGCGGTACCAGCAATGCCAAGACCGCCGCCGCCGTGCGCAAGCAAATCGTGGTGGTCGCCGAAAACCTGCTGGCCTTGCGCAAACAGGCGCCGCTGCCGCTCAAGTACGACGGCTATGGCTCGTGTCCGCTGACGGTGGAGAAGGGCAAGGTGGTGCTGGCCGAGTTCGGCTACGGCGGCAAGTTGCTGCCGACCTTTCCCCTCGACCCGACCCGGGCACGCCGTTCGATGTGGTTTCTCAAGGCGACGTTGCTGCCGTGGTTCTACTGGAACGGCATGCTCAAGGGCCGCGAGTGGCTGACCCGTCTGAGCAAGGTGGATTAAATGCTGCTGGCCAGTGTGTTGGGGATGTTGATGGGCCTGATCATGGGCCTGACCGGCGCGGGCGGCGGCATCCTCGGGGTGCCGGCGTTGGTGTTGGGGTTGGGCTTGACGATGACTCAGGCCGCGCCGGTGTCGTTGCTTGCGGTGGGGGCGGCAGCGGCCGTCGGGGCGATTGACGGGTTACGCCACGGCCTGGTGCGTTACCGCGCCGCGCTGTTGATCGCCTTGCTCGGCGCGCTGTTTTCGCCGCTGGGGGTGTTTCTCGCCCACCAGTTGCCGGAGCCGGTGCTGATGGGCCTGTTCAGTGCGCTGATGGTGCTGGTGGCCTGGCGCATGTTGCAGCGCGAAAAGCTTGAGGCCGGGCCGAGTGACCATGGCGCGGCGTCCTGGGGCCAGAAGAACTGCATGCTCAACCAACAGACCGGGCGCCTGGCCTGGACCGCCAAATGCAGTGCCACCCTGGCCGCACTGGGCGCGGTGACGGGGGCCGTCTCGGGGTTGCTCGGGGTGGGCGGCGGCTTTCTGATCGTACCGGCGTTCAAGCAACTCACCGACGTGCAGATGCGCGGCATCGTCGCCACGTCGCTGATGGTGATCAGCCTGATTTCGCTGATCGGCGTGGCCGGCGCGTTCCATGCCGGTGTGCGCATCGAACCCGTGGGCTGGGTGTTTATCGCGGCGAGCATCGTCGGCATGCTGATCGGCCGGCGCCTGTGCTCGGAGATTGCCGCACGCACTTTGCAGGTGGGGTTTGCCAGCCTGTGTGTAGTGGTTGCAGCTGGAATGCTTGTGAACGCTTTGCTGTGAATTTGAAATGCAATCCAACATTTGAATCTCCCTTGTTTTTGAGCGATTCATCCCATCGCATCCCCCCACCCAGTACCCAAGTAGCATAGGTCCCACCCTCCGCCCTTCGTACACTCATGCCTCAGAGGGGGAGGCAACGATGCATAACAGCGAAGGCGTAGTCAGCGCGATGTCCCAGGCGAGCGATGCCGGGCAGGCCGCCGAGGAGTTGGCGCAGCAACTGTTGCATCCATACCTTGGCTTCGTGCTGTTTTTCTGCTCGGCGTCCTACGATTTGCAGGCCCTGGGCCAAGCGTTGCAAGAGTGCCTGGGCAATGTGCGCGTGGTGGGCTGCACCAGCGCCGGCGAGATCACGCCCCAAGGCTATGGCCGCAATTGCATTACGGCGATGGGCTTTAACCACGCGCACTTTTCCATCGCCACCGAGCTGATCGACCAGGTGGAACACTTCAGCCTGATCGACGCCCAGCAGATGGTCGAACGTCTGGTCGGCGGTTGCCGCAGCAACACCCTGGCGCCGATCAAGGGCAACACCTTCGCCCTGACCCTGCTCGATGGTCTGTCCAGTCGCGAAGAAATGGTGCTCGCCGCCCTCAGCGCGGCGCTCGGCGACATTCCGCATTTCGGCGGTTCGGCCGGCGACGACAACTTCCTCACCCACACCCATGTGTACTTCAACGGCGCCTTCCACAGCGGCGCAGCGGTGGTGGTGCTGGTCAATACCTGGCTGGATTTCGAGGTGTTCACCACCCACCACATCCTGCCGCGCAGCGAAAAACTGGTGGTGACCGGCGCCGACAGCCCGTCGCGCCGGGTCTTCGAACTCAACGCCGAACCCGCCGCCGAAGAGTACGCGCGGCATATCGGCGTGGCCGTGGCCGACCTCGATCACCGCGTCTTCGCCGCGCACCCGTTGGCAGTGCGCATCCACGACCAGTACTACGTGCGGGCGATCCAGCAAGTGCACGACGACCTCAGCCTGAGTTTCTACTGCGCGGTGGAAAACGGCATCGTCCTTACCGTGATGAAGCCCGGACCGATCCTGCCAAACCTGCAAACCCTGTTCGACGGCCTGCAAGCGCGCCTTGGCGATCTGCTGTTGACCATCGGCTGCGACTGCTTCCTGCGCCGCCTGGAGTTGGAAGACTCAGGCAATCTGGAACAGATCGGCGGTTTCCTGCGTGACCAGCGGGTGATGGGTTTCAACACCTACGGAGAACAGTTCAATGGCATGCATATCAACCAGACCTTCACCGGGGTCGCCATTGCCCGAGGCCGGCGCTGAACTGCTCGCCCAGGTTGCCCAGCTGCAACAGGACAACCACAAGCTGGCACGGATCAACGCGGCGCTGATCGAGCGCATCGAGTCCGGCATGGCCCAGGGTAATAACCCGTACACCACCTTTCAGCATTCGGTGGTGCTGGCCGAGCAGGTGCGCGAACGCACCGACGCGCTGAACCAGGCGATGGCCGAACTCAAGGCCAGCAACCACTTGCTGATCAACGCCCGGCTGCGCGCCGAAACCCTGCGCGGCGAACAGGCGGCGGCGCAAAAGGCCCAGGAAAGCGAACGCTGGATTCGCCTGATCACCGATAACGTCCCGGCCCTGATCGGCTACCTGAATGCCGACCTGGTCTACGAGTTCACCAACAAAGTCTATGAAGAATGGTATTGCTGGCCGCGCGGCATGATGCTCGGCCAGAGCCTGCGCGAAGTCCACAGCGAGCAGCACTGCCAGCGCCTGGATGCCTACGTCGCCCGCGCCCTGGCGGGGGAGAGCGTGACCTTTGAATTCGCCGAGACCAACATCAATAACCAGGAGCGCTACATGCTGCGCTCCTATGTGCCGAATATGCTGGCCAGCGGCGAGGTGGTGGGGATCTTTGTGCTGATCCGCGACATCACCGAACGCCGCCGTACCGCCGAAGCCCTGCACCAGGCCTATCAGCACCTGGAACAACGCGTCGCCCAGCGCACCTCGGAACTGACCGCGCTCAACGACCAGTTATTGCAGGAGATTGACGAGCGTCGGCGTGTGGAGTCGCGCCTGCGTGAAGCCAAACTGGAGGCGGAGCAGGCCAACCTGTCGAAAACCAAATTCCTCGCCGCCGTCAGCCATGACCTGCTGCAACCTTTGAACGCGGCGCGCCTGTTTACCAGCGCACTGCTGGAGCGGCCCAGCGAAACCCTGGTGCGCAACGTGAGCAATTCCCTGGAAGACGTGGAAAACCTGTTGGGCACACTGGTGGATATTTCCAAGCTGGATGCCGGGGTGATCAAGGCCGACATCGCGCCGTTTGCCCTGAGTGAACTGCTCGACAACCTGGCCGCCGAGTACACCGAATTGGCCCGCAGCGAGGGCCTGGCGTTGCATTTTGTCGGCTGCTCGGCACTGGTGCGCAGCGATATTCAGTTGCTGGCGCGGATTCTGCGCAACCTGCTGAGCAATGCGATTCGCTACACCTACAAGGGGCGTGTGGTGCTGGGCTGTCGCCGCCAGCAGCAGCGTTTGTTGATCCAGGTGTGGGACAGCGGCATGGGCATCGCGGAGGAGCGGTTGGAGGAGATTTTCCAGGAATTCAAGCGTGGCGATGTGCAGCGGCCCGATCAGGACCGAGGGTTGGGCCTGGGGCTGGCGATCGTGGAGAAAATCGCCGGGATTCTGGGGCATCGCATCAGCGTCAAATCCTGGCCGGGCAAGGGCTCGATGTTCTCGGTGGAGGTGCCGTTGAGCGCCACGGCGCCCAAGTCGCTGCCAATGCTGGCCATGAGCGAACCGATGCTCGAACGCCTGCAAGGCGCACGGGTGTGGGTGCTGGATAACGACGCGGCGATCTGCGCAGGCATGCGCACCTTGCTGGAAGGCTGGGGCTGCCAGGTGATCACGGCGTTGTCGGAGCAAGACCTGGCACGGCAGGTGGACAACTACCATGCCGAAGCCGACCTGCTGATCGCCGACTACCACCTCGACGACGACCAAAACGGCGTCGACGCCGTCGCCCGCATCAATGGACGCCGCGGCCGCGCGATCCCGGCGCTGATGATCACCGCCAACTACAGCAATGAACTCAAGCTGCAAATTCGCGAGTTGGGGCACACGCTGATGCACAAGCCGGTACGCCCGATGAAACTCAAGACCGCCATGAGCCATCTGCTCGGCCCGCCCTAATGCCAGTCAGTTAAGGCTTTTTGTAGGAGCGAGCTTGCTCGCGAAAAACTCACAGGCGCCGCGTTCATTCAGGAAGCACGCGTTATCGTTGACGTTTTTCGCGAGCAAGCTCGCTCCTACAGGAGGCGATGTACGCTTGACTGACTGTCATGAGCCACATACTCAGTCGGCCGTGACAAACGGAGATCAAGTGTGGGAGGGGGCTTGCTCCCGATGGCGGTGGTTCAGCCAAGAAGGTGTTGACTGGTCCACAGCTATCGGGAGCAAGCCCCCTCCCACCTTTGATTTGTGTTGTGTCAGAGGGGTCAGCGGCGCAGGTACGAGCCGAAGTCGATATCCCCGGCACTGAGGATTGCCTGCACTCGGTTATGCACATTCAACTTGCGCAATATCGCCGACACGTGGGCCTTTACCGTGGTCTCGGCAATCTCCAGCGTGTACGCGATCTGTTTGTTCGACTCGCCCTTGGTCATACGTTCCAGCACCAGCAATTGCTTGCGTGTCAGGGCTTGCAGCAGTTCGGGGGCGAAGCCGGGGTTTTCGTTGAGGCGTCGGTGGGTGCCGGGTTTCTGGGTGCGGATGATGTCCGGCGGCAGGTATACGTTGCCGTTGAGAATCTGCTGGATCGCCTCGGTCATTTGCAGGCGCGGCGAGGACTTGGTGATAAAGCCCACGGCGCCATAGGTGATGGCTTGCAGCACGACCTGCTTGTCCTGCTCGGCCGAGACGATCACCACAGGAATGGTCGGCGCCTCGTTGCGCAGGTTGATCAGGCCATTGAGGCCGTGCATGCCGGGCATGTTCAGGTCGAGCAGGATCAGGTCGAGGTCGTCGTGTTCCTGGGTCAGCGCCAGGGCGCTGTCGAGGTCGGCGGTTTCCATCACTTCGCTGCCGGGAAAGCCGTCGCTGATGACGTTATGGATCGCTTCGCGAAACAGTGGGTGATCGTCGGCAATCAGGATTTTGTACATGGCCGTTCACCTTTCTTATTGTGATGTTTGAAATGGCTCGGGTTGGGCGACCGTCACCGGCAGCTTCGCCGCTTCCCAGGCATCCAGACCGTCGCGATACCAGTACACAGAGGTATAGCCGAGGTTGGCGGCACGTTTTACCGCGTTCCAACTCAGCCAGCAATCGGAGCGGCAATAGAAGACCAGCGGTCGCTTGAGGTCGCCGCCGCTGTAGGCATACAGGTGGCGCACGAAATAGCTTTGCCACTCCGGCGTCAGGTCGCCGTCGCCGGTATTGGCCAGCCAGTGGCTGCCGGGCAGGTTGGCGTGGGGCTGGTCTTCGATGAAGCGGCCTTGCAGCCACTGGCGGCGGTACACATCGATCAGCACCGGCGCGGGTGTTTGGTTGAGCAGGGTTTGCAGGGCCGCGGTGTCGACAATCGTGGCGCCTGGCAGGTGGTCGGGCGTGGGGCTGCGGTACAGGCTGATGCGGTAGCCATCGGCGGAAAACAGTGGGGCGTCAGCCTGGACGTTAGCGACGAACAGGCACAGCAGTGCCAACAGAGGCAGTCGAGCGTACAGCATGGCAGGGCAATCCTTATCGTTATGCGCGCATTACACGTGAGTCTCGAGCCCTTGGGAATGCGACGATAGACAGGAAAACCAGTACCAAAGTAGTAGTTTTGCCGCCTTCAGCCCTTTTTGCGCAACGCCGCATGCTGGGGATTGAAGGTCAGCACCGCCAACACCGCGAACAGCACGGTCAAGCCCAGGCACACCGCCAGGGCCAGGCCGGCGAAGCGTTCGTACAGGGCAAAGCGCACCAGCTCCACGGCGTGGGTAAACGGGTTGACCGCGCACAGCCAGTACAGCCATTCACTGGAGTCGCGCATCTTCCATAACGGGTACAGCGCCGACGAGAGGAAAAACAGCGGGAAGATCACGAAGTTCATCACCCCGGCAAAGTTCTCCAGTTGGCGAATCGCGTTCGACAGCAACAGGCCCAGGGCACTCAACATCAAGGCCACCAGCAGCAACGCCGGCAGGGCGATCAACAGCCCCATGGCCGGCGGTTGCACGCCATACACCCAGGCGATCGCCAGGAACCCATACACCTGCAACAGCGAAATCAGCGCAGTGGCCAACAGCTTGCTGCACAGCAAAAACGTGCGCGGCAACGGGCTGGTCAGCAGCACGCGCATGCTGCCCATCTCGCGGTCGTAGACCATCGACAGCGAGCCTTGCATGCCGTTGAACAGCAGGATCATGCAGGCCAGTCCCGGGATGATGTACACCTCGTAAGGGATGTAGGTGTCGTAGGGCTCGATTACCGAGATGCCCAACGCGGCGCGGAACCCGGCGGCGAACACCAGCAGCCACAGCAACGGCCGCACCAGCGCACTGAGAAACCGCGTGCGCTGCAACACAAAGCGCAGCCACTCGCGCAGGACGATGCCGCGCAGGCACTGCCAGTAAGCGTTCATGCCGCCGCTCCCGTCGTGGTGGGGCGCGTCAAGCGCGCGAACACGCTGCCGAGGTCGCCGCCTTGTTGCGCGATCAAGGCATCGACTTGCCCACTGGCCACCAAGCGCCCCTGATGCAGGATCATCAACGCATCGTCGGCCTGAACTTCATCGAGCAGGTGGGTGGTCCACAGCACGCTGATGCCGTGTTCGAGGCACAGGCTGCGCACGTGCTGGTTCAGCGCCAGGCGGCTGGCCGGGTCGAGGCCGACGCTGGCTTCATCCAACAGCAGCAAGCGCGGCTCATGCAGCAACGCCCGGGCGATTTCCACCCGGCGCCGATGCCCGCCGTTGAGCTCGCGGACTTTTTCGCGGCGCCGTTCGGTGAGGGCCTGGCGTGCCAGTTCGGCGGCTACGCGCAGGTCGGTCTGGCGCCGCGATAAACCATGCAGCGCGGCGTGGTAGCGCAGGTTCTGTTCCACGCTTAAATCCAGGTCCAGGGTGCTTTGCTGGAACACCACACCCAGCTGGGTGAGGGCCGCACGCGGCGCCTCACGCAGGGAATGACCGCCCACGCGAATGTCGCCGCTTTGCAGGTCATACAGCCGCGTGAGCAGGGCGATCAAGGTGGATTTGCCGGCGCCATTGGGCCCCAGCAGCGCCGCAAAGCGCCCCGGTGCGAGGCTGAAACTCACCTCGCACAAGGCCTGCCGTGCGCCGTAGGCGAAGCTCAGGTCGCGCACCTCCAGGGCGTTCATGGCGTGACTACCACGCCCCACGGATAACGCCCGACCTTCACCGACTTGATCACCTTGAGGCTGTCCACATCGATCACCGACACATCACCGCTCACGCCGTTGGTGGCCAGCAACTGTTTCTCGTCCGGGGTAAATGCCATCTGCCACACGCGGCGGCCCACCAACAGGTAGTCGAGGACCTCGAAGGTCTTGGCGTCGATCACCGCCACATGGTTGGCCGGGCCGAGGGCGACAAAGCCGTACTTGCCGTCGGCGCTGAGCTTGATGCCGACCGGCTGGACTTTGTCCGGGTGCACGCCCTTGATCTTGAAGGTCAGGGTCTTGAGGATCGCGCGGCTGGCCACGTCGAGGATGGTCACGGTGCCGCCGATTTCCGCCGAGGCCCACAGCTGCGAGCCATCGTGGTTGAACTCGACGAAGCGCGGGCGCTGGTCCACCAGGGTGCTGTCGGCCAGGGTCTGGGTGCTGGTGTCGATCCAGTGCAGCATGTTGGTGGTTTCGCTGGTGTTCACCGCCCACTTGCCATCCGGGCTCACAGCCATGCCTTCGGGCTCGACGCCGACGTTGATCTGGCTGAGCACCTTGGAGGTTTCGGTATCGATCACGGTGACCAGCGCGTCGTCTTCGTTGGACACGTACAGCCAGCGGTTATTGGGGTGCAGGGCGAACTGCTCGGGGTCTTTGCCGGAGGGCAGTTCCTTGATGATCTTGCGCGTGGCCACGTCCATCACCTGCACGCGGTCCGAGTCGCTGGCGCAGATGTACAGCAGCTTGTTGTCATGGGACAGCAGCAAGCCTCGCGGACGCTGGCCGATCTTGAGGGTGTCGGTGACTTGCAGGGTCTGCATGTCGATCAGGCTCAGGCTGTTGTCTTTCTCGTTGGAGACCCAGGCGGTACTGGCCACGGCGTGCCCGGCGGCAAGCAGCAGGGCGCATGAGAGCAGGGTGCGGCGCATGGCGGATTCCTTATTATTGTGGGTAGGTGATCAAGGGAAGCGGCAGGTCACCTCGGGTTTGTCATAGCCCAGGCTGTCCATTTCGTTGGTGGGGTGCAGGAAACCATCCTGGGGCGAGGTGCTGACCAGCGCGCGGGGCTGCACGATGGGAATCGGTTGGCGCAGTTGGCCGTTCCAGGGGCGGTAGCTGAGCTTGCGGCCCTTGAAACCATCCAGGGGCAGTTGCTCGCTGATTTCCAGTTGGCGGATCGCCATGGGCTCGACCTGGCGCAACTTGCTCACTGCACTGGCGACGCTGCGCACGGCCATCCAGGCGGCGAAGTCGCGGTCGTTCATCCAGCGCCCGGCCAGTGCCTCGAAGCGTTTCTGCAATTGGGCGGCGCCGTAGGTCTCGACGGTTTTGTGCCAGCCGGTGGGCGTCAGGCCCTGGGTGCCGGCGACGGGGCGCGGGTACCAGGTCTGGTAGGGCACGTACTCGCCGAAGTCGCCGCGCTCGTCGGCCACCAGCACCACGTCGTATTCGGCGGTCTGGGTGAACAGCGGCATATCTGCCTGGGCGCTGCGGCGTTGGTCGTTATCGAAACGCCAGGCCTTTTCCGCCACCAGCTGCACGCCGAAGCGTTTGGCGGCGCGACGCAGGGCGGCGGCGTAGGCCTGGTCATCCTCGGTGGGGCCGACGATCAACAGCGCTTTGTGCCATTTGCGCACGACCAGGAACTGCGCCAGCGCATCGGCGAGCATCGCGCGGCTGGGCAGCGTATGCAGCACGTTGCCCAGGCAGTCGGTGCTGCGCAGGCTGTCATCCGGGCTGCCGGCATTGAATAGCAGGCTGTCGGGCAACGCCGCGCTGAGTTGGCGCAGGCTGGCGGCGGGCGCGTTCACCACGAACAGGCGCAGGCCCTGGGCATGCTGGGCCTGGGCGGCGGCGAGCAGGGTGTCTGGGGTGTCAACCGTGGCGCTGGTCAGGCTGTAGCGCTGGTTGAGAAAGGCGCCGGTGCTGTTGCTGTCGATGATCGCCAGTTCAGCGCCGCGCTGCCCGGCATCGGCGGGCTCGGCAATCACATTCGACAGCAGCGGGCCTGGATCGGGCCGATAGCCCAGGTAGCCGATCTGCACCTGCAAGGGCGCTTCAGCGGCCTGGCCGGTGGCGGCCCAGGCGATTGCCAGCAGGCAGATCACGGCGTAGGGGGCGAGCTGGCGCATAAGGCACTCCATGACAGGTAGCGCCAGCATAGGAACCCTGAACGTCGCTGCAAATATGCAGAAAGTAGCGCTGGGGCAGTACCAAGGTAGTAGCCCCGCGCAGCGGGTGCGGTCTTAGCATGGATCCCTACCGGTCTTATTCACAGGAGTGACACGAGCATGCGCGTCTTCACCACCCGGCCCGGCCTGTCGGCCCTGTGGCGCATCAACCTGTGGGTGTGCGGCTTCTTTGCCCTGGTGACCTGCGCCTGCACCGCGCTGTTGCTGCACCAGGCCCTGGCCGATGTGGAGCGCGAGCTGCAATCGGCCGAAGCGGTGGTGCACTACCTGAGCGAAACCGCCGAGCGCGACCCGGCCAGCCTGCAACCCCACCTCACCGCGAGTTTGCGCCATGTACGTGTGCACTGGCTGGCGAGCGGCGACACCGCGCAAGCGCCGGCCCCGGACGGGCTGGACGCCTGGCTCGGGCGCCTGCTGTTTGCCGAGGCGCGCCGCAGTGCCCAGGTGCTGGACTTGCCGGACGGTCGGCGCGTGTCCATCGCCGTTGACCCACGGGATGAAATCGACGAGGTCTGGGACTCCCTGCAACAACTGCTGGGCCTGTGCGCCCTGGCTTTGGCGCTGAGCCTGTTGACCATCCGTTGGGCGGTGCGCCGTGGCATGGGCGTGCTGGATGAATTGCTGCGCGCGCTGCAACAGGTGTGCGCGGGCCAGCTCAACGTGCGCCTGCGCAGTCAAGGCGCGCCGGAAGCACGCCAGTTGGCGCTGCACTTCAACCGCATGACCGACGCCCTGGAGCAGGCGCGCACCGATAACACTCTACTCACCCAGAGCCTGCTGGCGGTGCAGGAGCAGGAGCGCACCCACCTGGCCCAGACCCTGCACGATGACCTCGGCCAATACCTGGCCGGCATTCGCGCCCAGGCCTGCCTGTTACGGCTGGTCACCGATCAGCCGCATCTGCTGGCGTCCACGGTGGCGCAATTGGAGGATCACTGCGAGCACTTGCAGCAAGGCTTCAGGGCGCTGGTCCACGATCTCTATCCGGTGGCCCTGCAACACCTGCCGATGGCCGAGGCGTTTTCGATGCTGGTCACGCAGTGGCAGGCCAGCCACGGCATTCCCTGCCACCTGCAAGTCAGTACGAACCTGCCGCTGTTGCCCGGCGCCAGCAAGACCCATCTGTACCGCCTGCTCCAGGAAGCCCTGACCAACATCCTGCGGCATGCCGACGCCAGCCAGGTGCACGTGCGCCTGCAACATCGCGGTTCGCGCCTGCGCCTGTGGGTGCGCGATAACGGTCGCGGTGCACAAACGCCCCAGCGGCCGGGTGTGGGCCTGCATTCGATGGCCGAACGCGCCCGCTGCCTGGGCGGCGAATTGAAGATCATCAGCCAGCCCGGCGCCGGCTGGGCGTTGGCGTTGAACATGCCGTTGGAGGCTTCATGAATATTCTGTTGGTGGATGACCACGCCGTGGTGCGCCAGGGCTATGCCAGCCTGCTGCGTGCGCTGCTGCCGGCCGTTGAAGTGCGCGAGGCGGCCAGCGGTGAAGAAGCGTTGAGCCGGGTCCAGGAAGCGCTGCCGCACCTGGTGATCATGGACTTCGGCCTGCCGGGCATCAGCGGCCTGGAAACTACCCGGCGCCTGCGCCAGCGCCTGCCGCAATTGCGCGTGCTGTTTTTCAGCATGCACGACGAGCTGCCTCTGGTACGCCAGGCTTTGGAGGCGGGCGCCTCGGGCTACCTGACCAAAAGCTCGGCGCCCGAGGTGCTGATCGAAGCGGTGCGGCGCATCCTCGACGGCCACGCCTACATCGAACAGGCGCTGGCCACCGAATTGGCCTACACGCCCCGCGACCAGCGCATGCAGGGCATGACCCCGCGCGAGCTGGAAATCTTCCTGATGCTGGTCAAGGGCACGCCCACCCGAGCGATTGCCGACCAGCTGAATATCAGCAGCAAGACCGTGTCCAATCACCTGACCTTGCTCAAGAGCAAATTGCAGGTGAGTTCCCATGCCGAGCTGGTTCACTTGGGGATCGACATGGGGGTGGTGCGGGTGGTTGGATAAGCGGGTGTGCGCACATCCACTGTGGGAGGGGGGGCTAGCGATCCCAGGTGGTGGGGCAGTCGATGCAGCCTTCCATATTGGCATCCTGGAAGTTCGCGTAGTGCTGGCGGCTGCCGGTGAGGGTGGCCTGTTCCAGGTTGCTTTCGCCAAACTTGGCTTCCTGCAGATTGGCATCGCTGAGGTCGGCACCTTGCAGGTCGGCCTTGCTCAGCCAGGTCATTTCCAGGTCGGCCGCGCGCAGGTTGGCCTTGTGCATTTTTGCCCCGGACAACCGCGCAAATTGCAGGTAGGCCGCGCTGAGGTTGGCGTTTTCGAACTGCGCGCCTTGGGCGAACAGGCCCCAACCCTGGATCGCCATCAGCGTGGCGCCGCTGAAGTCGGCCAGGCGCAGGTTGGCCTGTTGCAGGCTGGCGCGGGTCAGGTTGGCGCCTTGCAGCTGGGCCTTTTCCAGGTTGGCCAGGTCGAGGTTGGCATGGCGCAGATCCGCCTCGCGCAGGTCGGCACCGGCCAGGTTCATCTTGCTCAAGTCCTGGTTGCGCAGGTTGGCGCCCTTGAGGTTGGCGCCGGGGCATTGGCTGTGTTCGGCGATGGTGCAGCCGTTGATGATCAGCGGGGCGTCGTCGCCGTCGTCGGCGTGCGCCATGGGCAGGGAGAGCAGGAGTAACAAGGGTAGGTAGTTCATCATGCAACCTCTGGGGATCCTGTGGTGAGCGGGCTCGCCACAGGGGAACCCGCTTGCCACAAAAGGCGGCCCGGCATTCTCGCGGGGGTTATTTTTGCGCGGTCTTGTTATCCCAACTCGGGATCTTGAACACCCAGAACGACCCGCCTTGCGCCACCGGCTTGGTCAGCTCGGCCATGTCGCCGCCCCACAACGGCACCGCGCCGCCATAGCCGACGGTCACGCCGACATACTGCTCGCCATCCTGCTCCCAGGTGATCGGCGGCGAGACGATGCCGCTGCCGGTCTGGAACTTCCACAGCTCCTTGCCGGTTTTCGCGTCGAAGGCCTTGAAGAAACCGTCGCCTGTACCGGTAAACACCAGGTTGCCCTTGGTGGCCAACACGCCGGCCCACAGCGGCAGGGCTTCCTTGTGCTCCCACACCACTTTGCCGGTGGTTGGGTTCATCGCGCGCAGGGTGCCGACGTGGTCGTCATACATGCGCTTGATGCGAAAGCCCATGCCCAGGTACGCCGAGCCTTTCTTGTAGTTGACCTCTTCGGTCCAGTACTCCTCTTTCCACTGGTTGCCCGGAATGTAGAACAGGCCGGTGTCCTGGCTGTAGGCCATGGGGTTCCAGTTCTTGCCCCCCAGGAACGGCGGCGAGACTTCCACCGGCTTGCCTTTGGTTTCACCCGGCAAGGGCTTGGCCGGGCGCTGGCCTTCGTTCTCCACCGGACGCCCGGTCTTCAGGTCGATATGGCTGGCCCAGGTGATGTTGTCGACAAACGGGAAGGCGTTCTGCAGCTTGCCGTTGTTGCGGTCCACCACATAGAAAAAGCCGTTGCGGTCGGCATGACCGGTGGCCTTGACCACTTTGCCGTCCTTGTCCTTGTAGTCGAACAGCACCAGCTCGTTGTTGCCGGAGAAGTCCCAGGCATCGTTCGGGGTGTGCTGGTAGAACCACTTCACTTCGCCGGTGCTCGGATCGACGCCGACCTGGCCCGAGGTGTAGAGGCTGTCGAAGTCGTGGGGGTTGCCGTCCTTGGCGGTGCGCGCCCAGGTGTTCCACGGGCCAGGGTTGCCGGCGCCGACGATGATCGTGTTGGTCTCGGCATCGAAGCTCGCGCTCTGCCAAGGGGCGCCACCGCCGTGGCTCCAGGCCTCGACCTTGCCGGTTTCGGTGGTCGGGTCATCCGGCCACGAAGGGGCCTTGACGTCGCCGGTGGTGGTGCTGTCCTTGCCGTTGAGGCGGCCCATATGGCCTTCCACGAACGGGCGCATCCACACTTCTTCACCGGTGTCGGGGTCGCGGGCAAACAGCTGGCCGACCACACCGAATTCATCGCCGGAGCTGCCGTGGATCAGCAGCACCTTGCCGCTGACCTTGTCTTTGATCAGCACCGGGGCGCCGGTCATGGTGTAGCCGGCGGCGTGGTCGCCGAACTTCTTGTTCCACACCACTTTGCCGGTGTTTTTGTCGAGGGCGATCAGGCGTGCGTCGAGGGTGCCGAAGTAGATCTTGTCGCCGAAGATCGCCGCACCACGGTTGACCACGTCACAGCACGGGCGAATGTTGTCGGGCAGGCGGTGGTTGTAGGTCCACAGGCGCTTGCCGGTCTTGGCGTCGAGGGCGAACACGCGGGAGTAGGAGCCGGTGACGTAGACCACGCCGTCGCTGACGATGGCCTGGGATTCCTGGCCGCGTTGCTTCTCATCGCCGAACGAGTAGGACCAGGCCGGGGTGAGCTTGAACACGTTCTTGTCGTTGACCTGGGCCAGTGGGCTCCAGCGCTGGGCGTTGGTGCCCATGCCGTATTGCAGCACGTCTTTGGTGGTCAGGTGATCGTTGGCGATGTCTTCCCAGGTGACATTGCGCGTCGGCTTGGCAGGTTCGACGGCCGCGAACGTTGCGGCACTGAGGGACAGGCTGCCCACCAGCAAAAAGGCTTGCACGGCAAGGCTTAAAGGTGAGCGGGCGGGTAGCGATCTTATTGTCATGGTTGCAGTTCCCAGTGGAGGTTTTGGCCTGCACAGGGTGGAACGCCGGGGCGCCGGGCGGATACGGAAAAAGTCCCGCTGTGGCCGGGAAGACTTCCCGAGGCGCCGCTGTTTTAGGTGTGCCCCACAAGCCCTACTACCAAGGGAGGAGAGGGCGGCCACCAAAGCAGCATACGGCCCATGCCCCGGGGTTTCTAAGATGGTTGCCATAGCCTCTGCAATGAGGTTTTGCGTGCAATCCTGAGGGCAAAAATAATGACAACAAAACACAATGCCTTGCTCGTCGCCGGGCTGTTGGTCGGTGTGATCGCCGGGGGCTCCGCCTGGGCCCATGGCAACGTGGTCCCGCAAGCGGTGGAAACCAAGGGCCTGACCTCGATCAAGGACGCCGGCGTGCCGGTCAACGAAGACGGCTGGGCGGCGGTCAATCCGTACCGCACCTCGCCTGAACACGACCGGGCCGTGGAAATCGGTTCGTCCGCCTACAACCAGAACTGCGCCGCCTGCCACGGCCTGGAAGCCAAGTCCGGCGGTATCGCCCCCGACCTGCGCATGCTCGATGTGGGCGAAGCCGGTGATGAGTGGTTCGTCGAGCGCGTGCGCCATGGCGCGGTGCGTGACGGTCGCGTGTACATGCCGAAAATGGCCGACTACCTGAGCCAGGAAGCCTTGTGGGCCGTGCGCACCTACCTGGACAGCGTGCACGTCGAGGAGTAAGCCATGCGCCTGTTCGCTTATGTGCTTGGCCTGGCCCTGCTGTGTTGCCAGCCGGCACAGGCGCAGGTGCGCAGCTATGACCAGATGATCGCTGCCGGCGAAATCAAGGTGGCGGTGTACAAGGACTTTGCCCCCTACAGTTTCGAAGACGGCGCCACCGCGCGCGGGGTCGACGTGGAACTGGCCCAGGCCCTGGCCACGGCGCTGGGGGTAGGGCTCACGTTGATCTGGGCGCCGGCCGGCGAGAAGCTCGACGACGACCTGCGCGACTACATCTGGCGTGGCAGCCAGTTGCACAACCAGCAACTGGCCGACCTGATGATGCGCGCGCCCTACGATCGCGATTACGCGCAAAAGCGCAACGACCAGGGCGAACTGGAAAACGGCCATGTGGTGATGTTCGGGCCGTACCAGAACGAACAATGGCAGGTGGCTTATGACCGTCGGCGCCTGGACACGGTTGCCAGCGTGGCGGTGTTCGAGCAGCACCCGATTGGCGTCGAAGTCGACAGCGTGCCGTCGTTCTACCTCACCTCGGTGTTCAACGGCATGCTCGCCGCCAAGACCCATCACTACCCCGACGTCCCCCAGGCCTTTGCGGCGATGAAAGCCGGTGAGGTCGATGCGGTGATGGCGATGCGCGGCGAAGTCGATTGGCAGGTGCATGAAGCCCACGACCCGCAACTGGCCCTGGCCGAAAACGCCTACCCGAACATGGGCAAGCAACGCTGGGAGATCGGCATGGCGGTGCACGAGAGCAATCGCCAGTTGGCCTACGCGGTGGAAGAGGCGCTGGAAGGCCTGATCCGTGACGGCGCGGTGCAAGCCATCTATGCCCGTTACGGCCTGCAGTACGAAGTGCCCGAGATGTATCAATAGGAGCAGGCGATGAACTGGCGACTGAGCTGCATCCTGGCGTGCTGGCTGCCGCTGGCGGCGCACGCCGTGGAGGTCGACCCGGTGCCGTCGGTGATGTGGGCCTTCTATCACAAGCAGTTCCTGGCCGAGGCGCCGTTCGTGTTCGATGACCGAGTCAAGCTGCTCGCGCCGCCGTTCGCCGAAGATGCGCGCCAGGTGCCGCTGGAAATCGACGCCCGCGCCTTCAACGGCCATGTGGTGAAAATCCTCGCCTGGGCCGAGCTCAATCCACTGCCGAAAATCGTCGACTTCCAGCCCAAGGCCGGCGTGCTGCCGTGGCTGTCGCTGCGGATTCGTATCGAGCAGGCCACGCCGTTGCGTGCGGCGGTGCTCACCGATGACGGCCTGTGGCATGTGGGCTCGACTCTGATCGACGCGGCCGGTGGCGGCTGCACCGCGCCCAGCGTGGTCCGCACCCAGCCGGGCTGGGAAGAGCACATTGGCGAAGTGTTCGGCGGCCGTTACCCGCGTGGCGAGTTCAGCCGCGTACGTGTGCAGGTGGCGCACCCGATGGACAACGGCATGGTCAGCGGCATCCCCGAGTTTTTTATCAACCACGCGCAACTGCGCGGCCAGGACGGCCAGGTGCTGGCTGATCTTGAGCTGTTCCCGGCGGTCAGCGAGAACCCCAACCTGGCCTTCGACATCGACGCGCCGGGGCCCACCCGCCTGGTGTTGCGCGACAACAGCGGCAATGAGTTCGACGCGGCCATCCCCTGACCAGAAGGAGCGCGGCATGCGCTGGATTCTATTGTTATGCCTGGGCCTGAGCCTGCCCGCCCTGGCGGACCTCGACTACGCCCTCAAGCCCCGACTGATCGCCGACGACACCTGGCTACTCGAAGGCAGCACCGACAATTTTGCCAAGGCCAACGGCGGCAATATCGTCAACACCGCCTTCATCGTCACCGAGGCCGGCGTGGTGGTGATCGACACCGGGCCGTCGCGGCGCTACGGCGAAGCCATGCGCGAGGCCATCGCCCGCGTTACCCCCAAGCCGGTGATCCAGGTGCTGATTACCCATCATCACCCCGACCATGCGCTGGGCAACCAGGCCTTCAAGGACGTGCCCATCGGCGCCCTGGCCGAGACCACGCGGCTGCTGCACGAGCAGGGCGACGGCATGGCGGAAAACCTCTACCGCATGGTCGGCGACTGGATGCGTGGCACCGAGGTGGTGTTGCCCACCCAAGTGCTGGAACCCGGTGTGCTGAGCGTCGGCCGCCACGACTTGCGCCTGCTCGCGCTCACCGGTCACACCGGCGCCGACCTGGCGATCTTCGACCAGAGCACCGGCGTGCTGTTCGCCGGCGACCTGGTGTTTTACCAGCGCGCGCTCACCACCCCCAACAGCCCGGGGCTGGCGGTGTGGCTGGCTGACCTCGGCACCCTGCAAGGCTTGCCCTGGACCCTGATCGTGCCCGGCCATGGCCCGGTGGCCAGCGACGCGCAACCCTTCACGCAGATGCGCGACTACCTGACCTGGCTCGATCAACTTTTGCGTGACGGCGCGGCCCAGGGCAGCGACATGGCCGAGATGATCCGCAGCCCCATCCCCGAACGCTTCGCCGCGATCAGCCTGAGCCGCTATGAGCTGATCCGCAGCGTCAGCCACCTGTACCCGCGTTACGAGCGCGAACAGATGCAACGCGTGGATTCGGCGCGCTGACCCGCTACTAAGGAACTAGCAAACTCGATACTGCGGTCAATTGTGACAACCGCCCCTGCGCCCAAGAATCTGCACCAGACCGGGAAAATTTCCCGGGTATAACAAAAAACCGCAGAGGTAGCCGTCATGACCCAACCCGCACGCCGCCAACCCTTCGCCTTGAGTGTGTTGCTCGGTGCCATCCTGTTATCCGGCCAGGCCATGGCCTCGGTCACCGATGAGGACATCCTCCAGGACCCGAAAAAACCCGGGCAGATCGTCACCAACGGCCTGGGCGTGCAGGGTCAGCGCTACAGCCCCCTCGACACCCTGAACGTCGACAACGTCAAGGACCTGCGCCCGGTCTGGGCGTTTTCCTTTGGCGGCGAGAAGCAGCGTGGGCAACAGGCGCAGCCGATGATCAAGGATGGGGTGATGTACCTCACCGGTTCCTACTCGCGGGTGTTCGCGGTGGATGCGCGCACCGGCAAGAAGCTCTGGCAGTACGATGCGCGTCTGCCCGATGACATCCGCCCGTGCTGTGACGTGATCAACCGTGGCGTGGCGCTGTACGGCGACCTGGTGTTCTTCGGCACCCTGGACGCCAAGCTGGTGGCGCTGAACAAAGACACCGGCAAAGTGGTGTGGAGCAAGCAGGTCGCTGACCACAAGGAAGGTTACTCGATCAGTGCCGCGCCCCTGGTGGTCAACGGCAAGCTGATCACCGGCGTGGCCGGTGGCGAATTCGGCGTGGTCGGCAAGATCCAGGCCTATGACCCGAAAAACGGCGAGCTGCTGTGGAGCCGCCCGACGGTCGAAGGTCATATGGGTTATGTCTACAAGGACGGCAAAGCCGTGGAAAACGGCATCTCCGGCGGCGAGGCGGGCAAGACCTGGCCGGGGGATCTGTGGAAAACCGGCGGCGCGGCACCGTGGCTGGGCGGCTACTACGACCCGGAAACCAACCTGCTGCTGTTCGGCACCGGCAACCCGGCGCCGTGGAACTCGCACCTGCGCCCCGGCGACAACCTCTACTCGTCCTCGCGCCTGGCGCTCAACCCGGACGACGGCACCATCAAGTGGCACTTCCAGAGCACGCCCCACGACGGCTGGGACTATGACGGCGTCAACGAACTGATCTCCTTCAACTACACCGAAGGCGGCAAGGAAATCAAAGCGGCGGCCACCGCCGACCGCAACGGCTTCTTCTACGTGCTCGACCGCACCAACGGCAAGTTCATCCGTGGCTTCCCGTTTGTCGACAAGATCACCTGGGCCACCGGCCTGGATAAGGACGGTCGGCCGATCTACAACGAAGCCAGCCGCCCAGGTGCGCCGGGCAGCGAAACCAAGGGCACCTCGGTGTTTGTCGCGCCGGCGTTCCTCGGTGCGAAGAACTGGATGCCGATGGCCTACAACCGCGACACCGGGCTGTTCTATGTGCCGTCCAACGAGTGGGGCATGGACATCTGGAACGAAGGCATCGCCTACAAGAAGGGCGCAGCGTTCCTTGGCGCCGGCTTCACCATCAAGCCGCTGAACGAAGACTACATCGGCGTGCTGCGCGCCATCGACCCGAAGACCGGCAAGGAAGTCTGGCGCCACAAGAACTTCGCGCCGCTGTGGGGCGGGGTGCTGACCACCAAGGGCAACCTGGTGTTCACCGGCACGCCGGAAGGCTTCCTGCAAGCATTTAACGCCAAGACTGGCGAGAAGGTCTGGGAGTTCCAGACCGGCTCCGGCGTGCTCGGCTCGCCTGTGACCTGGGAAATGGACGGCGAACAGTACGTCTCGGTGCTCTCCGGCTGGGGCGGCGCCGTGCCGTTGTGGGGCGGTGAAGTGGCCAAGCGCATCAAGGACTTCAACCAGGGCGGCATGCTCTGGACCTTCAAGCTGCCCAAAGAGCTGGTCGCCAAGCACTGAATCTACGACCAAATGACAAGCGCCCCCCTGCCAACGGCGCATTCGCCCGGCAACGGGGGCTCTTTACTATCGGGTCATCGCCTGTTGACCGACAGGCCCGGACCCAGACAGAGGCTTTAACATGATCTACGCACAACCTGGCACCCCTGGCGCCATCGTCAGCTTCAAGCAGCGCTACGGCAATTACATCGGCGGCGAGTTCGTCGCGCCGCTCAGCGGTGAGTACTTCACCAACACCTCGCCGGTGACCGGTGAAGTGATCGCCGAATTCCCGCGCTCCAACGCCGCCGATATCGACAAGGCCCTCGACGCTGCCCATGCTGCCGCCGACGCCTGGGGCAAGACCTCGCCCCAGGATCGCTCGCTGGTGCTGCTGAAAATCGCCGACCGCATCGAACAGCACCTCGACGTGCTGGCCGTGACCGAAAGCTGGGACAACGGCAAGGCCGTGCGCGAAACCCTCAACGCCGACGTGCCCCTGGCCGCTGACCACTTCCGCTACTTCGCCGGCTGCATTCGCGCCCAGGAAGGCGGCGCCGCCGAGATCAACGAACACACCGCGGCCTATCACTTCCATGAGCCATTGGGCGTGGTCGGGCAGATCATTCCGTGGAACTTCCCGCTGCTGATGGCCGCCTGGAAACTCGCCCCGGCCCTGGCCGCCGGTAACTGCATCGTGCTCAAGCCGGCCGAGCAGACGCCGCTGTCGATCATGGTGTTTGCCGAGTTGATCAATGACCTGCTGCCACCGGGCGTGCTGAATATCGTCCAGGGCTTTGGCCGCGAAGCCGGGGAGGCGCTGGCCACCAGCAAGCGCATCGCCAAGATTGCCTTTACCGGCTCGACCCCAATCGGTGCGCACATCATGCATGCGGCCGCCGAGAACCTCATTCCCTCCACCGTGGAACTGGGCGGCAAGTCGCCGAACATCTTCTTCGAAGACATCATGCAGGCTGAGCCGCAGTTCATCGAAAAAGCCGCCGAAGGCCTGGTGCTGGCGTTCTTCAACCAGGGCGAAGTGTGCACCTGCCCGTCGCGGGCGCTGGTGCAGGAGTCGATCTACGACGACTTCATGAAAGTGGTGATGAAGAAGATCGTCAAGATCAAGCGCGGCAACCCGCTGGACACCGAGACCATGGTCGGCGCCCAGGCGTCCGAACAGCAATACGACAAGATTCTGTCCTACCTCAAGATCGCCCAGGAAGAGGGCGCCGAGCTGCTCACCGGCGGCGCGGCCGAGCGCCTGGAGGGCGACCTGTCCAGCGGTTACTACATCCAGCCGACCCTGCTCAAGGGCCACAACAAGATGCGTGTGTTCCAGGAAGAAATCTTCGGCCCGGTGGTGGGTATCACCACCTTCAAGGACGAAGCCGAAGCCCTGGCGATTGCCAACGACAGCGAATTCGGCCTCGGCGCCGGGCTGTGGACCCGCGACATCAACCGCGCCTACCGCATGGGCCGGGCGATCAAGGCCGGCCGCGTGTGGACCAACTGTTATCACCTGTACCCGGCGCATGCGGCGTTTGGCGGCTACAAGAAGTCGGGCGTGGGGCGTGAGAACCACAAGATGATGCTCGATCACTACCAGCAGACCAAGAACCTGTTGGTGAGCTACGACATCAATCCACTGGGTTTCTTCTGATTCCAACTTGAAATGCGATCAAGTGTGGGAGGGGGCTTGCTCCCGATAGCGGTATGTCAGTGGCATAAATGTTAACTGACCCACCGCCATCGGGAGCAAGCCCCCTCCCACATTTTGATCGGCGTACACCCGCTACCAAT
Source organism: Pseudomonas sp. MIACH (assembly GCF_001269925.1). Taxonomy (GTDB): domain Bacteria; phylum Pseudomonadota; class Gammaproteobacteria; order Pseudomonadales; family Pseudomonadaceae; genus Aquipseudomonas. Next base: position 112,609 of record NZ_LHVO01000058.1, on the reverse strand, counting down.
GCAGGCGCCGCTTCGTTCGAAAGTAGCATTCGCACCCCCATCCCCCCATGCATTAATGCCCTTACCGGAATCTTCCGGCACAACAAGAGGACTCTCCCCATGTGGACCAAACCCGCCTTCACCGACCTGCGTATCGGCTTCGAAGTGACCATGTACTTCGCCAGCCGCTGATCCATCTCCGGCCAGCCTCGCGCTGGCCGGTGCCGTATTGGGAATGACCCTTTGGTCTGATTGCATTCGCTCCCGAATGGGTTAGTGTGAAGCGCATCTCCCAAAAATAATAACAACAGGCTTTCCAATGAGCCCCAATCTGAGCCTCCTGCGTAAATTCGTCTCGCCTGAAATCATCTTCGGTGCCGGCTGCCGGCACAACGTCGGTAACTACGCCAAGACCTTTGGTGCGCGCAAGGTGCTGGTGGTCAGCGACCCCGGGGTGATCGCCGCCGGTTGGGTCGCGGATGTGGAAGCCAGCCTGCAGGCCATCGGCATCGACTATTGCCTGTACAGCGCCGTGTCGCCTAATCCGCGTGTCGAGGAAGTGATGCTCGGTGCCGAGGTGTATCGGGAAAACCATTGCGATGTGATCGTGGCCATCGGCGGCGGCAGCCCCATGGACTGCGGCAAGGCCATCGGCATTGTGGTCGCCCATGGGCGCAGCATTCTTGAGTTCGAGGGCGTGGACACCATCCGTGTGCCGAGCCCGCCGTTGATCCTGATCCCCACCACCGCCGGCACGTCGGCGGATGTCTCGCAGTTCGTGATCATTTCCAACCAGCAGGAACGCATGAAGTTCTCCATCGTCAGCAAGGCGGTGGTGCCGGATGTGTCGCTGATCGACCCGGAAACCACGGCGAGCATGGACCCGTTCCTGTCCGCCTGTACCGGCATCGATGCGCTGGTGCATGCCATTGAGGCGTTCGTGTCCACCGGCCACGGCCCGCTGACCGACCCCCATGCGCTGGAAGCCATGCGCCTGATCAACGGTAACCTGGTGCAGATGATCGCCAACCCCGGTGACATTGCCCTGCGCGAGAAGATCATGCTCGGCAGCATGCAGGCCGGCCTGGCGTTTTCCAATGCGATCCTCGGCGCGGTGCATGCCATGTCCCACAGCCTCGGCGGGTTTCTCGACCTGCCCCATGGCTTGTGCAACGCAGTGTTGGTGGAGCACGTGGTGGCGTTCAACTACAACTCGGCGCCGGAGCGCTTCAAGGTGATTGCCGAGACCTTTGGCATTGACTGCCGGGGGCTCAACCATCGGCAGATTCGCGGGCGGCTGGTGGAGCATCTGATTGCGCTGAAGCACGCCATCGGCTTCCACGAAACCCTCGGCTTGCATGGGGTGCGCGTGGCGGATATTCCGTTCCTGTCCCAGCATGCGATGCACGACCCGTGCATCCTCACTAACCCGCGCGAGTCGAGCCAGCGTGATGTCGAGGTGGTGTATGGCGAAGCGCTCTGACGACCAGCAACAGGCCCTGGCCGGGCTGTTGGGCCTGGGCAATCATTCGGCGCGCAAGAGTCACTACCCGGAACTCACCGCGCGCCTTGATGAGCTGGAGGCCGAGCGCAACCGTTATATCCGTCTCAACGATGAGCTGGAACAGCGGGTGGCGGCGCGCACCGATGAACTGCTGGAAGCCAACCACAACCTGCAACAGCAGATCGCCCAGCGTGAGCAGGTCGAGCAGGAGCTGCGCGATGCGCGCGACGCCGCCGAGGCTGCCAACCGCAGCAAGGACAAATACCTCGCCGCCGCCAGCCATGACCTGCTGCAACCGCTTAACGCGGCGCGGTTGCTGATCTCGACCCTGCGTGAACGCAACTTGCCCAGCGTTGAGCAGGTGCTGGTGGAGCGTACGCACCAGGCCCTGGAAGGCGCCGAGGATTTGCTCACCGACCTGCTGGATATTTCGCGGCTCGACCAGGCGGCGGTCAAGCCGGACGTGGCGTTGTATCGCCTGGATGAGCTGTTTGCGCCGTTGGTCTCGGAGTTCCAGTCGGTGGCGCTGGCGGCCGGGCTGAACCTGCGCGCGCGTACCGGCCATTATGCGATTCGCACCGACTTGCGTCTGGTGACGCGGATTCTGCGCAACTTTCTCAGCAATGCCTGCCGCTACACCGACGAGGGCTGCATCCTGCTCGGCGCGCGCCGCCGTGGCGATCGCCTGCGCCTGGAGGTGTGGGATACCGGGCGTGGCATCGCGGCCGACCGGCTGGAGGCGATCTTCCTTGAGTTCAACCAGCTCGACGTCGGCCGTGCCTCCGACCGCAAAGGCGTGGGGTTGGGACTGGCGATTGTCGAGCGCATTGCCGAAATCCTCGGCTATCCGGTGGCGGTGCGGTCGTGGCCGGGGCGTGGCTCGATGTTCAGTATCGAGGTGCCCATCAGCGAAGAGATGCCCCTGGCGATCAGCCAACTGCCGGTGCTACCGACCACGGGCAACCCGCTGCCGGGGCGGCGTTTGCTGGTGATCGACAACGAGGTGAGCATCCTCGACAGCATGCGCGCGCTGCTGGCGCAGTGGGGCTGTGAGGTGATCACCGCCACCGACCAGGCCGGCGCGTTGCTGGCGTTGCAGGGCAGGGCGCCGGAGTTGATCCTCGCCGACTACCACCTCGACCATGGCGTGGTGGGCTGCGCGGTGGTCAAGCACCTGCGCGAGCATTTCGCGCAGAACATCCCTGCCGTGATCATCACCGCCGACCGCACCGACCAGTGCCGCCGCGCGCTGCGCCGCCTGGACGCGCCGTTGCTGAACAAACCGCTCAAGCCCGGCAAGTTGCGGGCGGTATTGAGTCAGTTATTGACCTAGGGACTTGATACCCGTCAACACCCGTTGCGGCGCTTTGCCCCATGCTGTGGGCCTGATTCAGAGCCCGACGGAGCCCGCCATGAACGCCCCCGCAACAACCGCAGCATCCTTCAAGTTGCCCCTGGGCCTGGTGATCGGCGTGTTGGTGATGGTCGGGGTGCTGCTGTTGCCGCTGCCCGCCGACCTGCCGGTGGCCGGGCAGCGCATGCTGGCGATCCTCGCGTTTGCCGTGGTGGTGTGGATCACCGAGGCGGTGTCCTATGAGGCCAGCGCGATCATGATCACCTCGCTCATGGCGTTTTTGCTCGGCACGGCGCCGTCGCTGCAAGACCCCACGCACCTGATCGGCTCCAGCCCGGCCATCAGCATGGCGCTCACCGGTTTTTCCAACCCGGCACTGGCGCTGGTGGCGGGCGCGTTGTTCATTGCGGCGGCCATGACCCACACCGGCCTGGACCGGCGCATCGCCCTGGTGACTCTGACCCGCGTCGGCACCAGCACCCGCGGCATTCTGCTGGGGGCGATTGCGGTGACGATCCTGCTCAGCCTCGTGGTGCCCAGCGCCACTGCGCGCAGCGCCTGTGTGGTGCCGATCATGATGGGCGTGGTCGCCGCGTTTGGCGTGGACAAGCGCTCCAACATCGCCGCCGGCCTGATGATCGTGGTGGCCCAGGGCACCAGCATCTGGAACGTCGGCATCCAGACCGCCGCCGCGCAAAACCTGCTGACCGTGGGCTTTATGGACAAGATGCTCGGTCAGCGCGTGTCGTGGATCGACTGGCTGATCGCTGGCGCGCCGTGGGCGGTGATCATGTCGGCGGTGTTGCTGTTCCTGGTGATCAAGCTGCTGCCGCCGGAAACCGACAGCATCCCCGGTGGCAAGGAGGCCGTGGCCCAGTCCCTGGTGGACATCGGCCCGATGACCGGCCCGCAGAAACGCTTGCTGACGGTGTCGGTGTTGTTGCTGTTGGCATGGGCGACGGAAGGGCGCCTGCACCCTTTCGACACCACCTCGACCACCTACGCCGGGCTGGTGTTCCTGCTGCTGCCGGGCATTGGGGTGATGACCTGGAAGGATGTGCAGTCGCGCATTCCATGGGGCACGGTGATTGTGTTTGGCGTGGGCATCAGCCTCGGTACCGCGCTGCTGACTACCCAGGCCGGGCAATGGCTGGGCTCCCAAGTGGTGGCGCACACCGGCCTGGATCAGGTCGGGCCGTTGGGGGTGTTTGCGATCCTGGGGGCGTTTTTGATAGTGATCCACCTGGGCTTTGCCAGCGCCACGGCGCTGACCTCGGCGCTGTTGCCGATCTTGATTGCGGTGTTGCAGACCTTGCCCGGGGAGTTCAACCGGTTGGGCATGACCATGCTGCTGGGGTTTGTAATGAGCTACGGGTTTATCCTGCCGATCAATGCGCCGCAGAACATGGTGTGTTTGGGGACCGGGACGTTTACGGCGCGGCAGTTTGCCAAGGTGGGGATTTTGGTGACGTTGATCGGGTATGGGTTGATGTTGGTGTTTGCGGCGACTTATTGGAGTTGGTTGGGCTGGATCTGATTTGGAATGTGCTTCTGGATGCACATGAGGTCCAATGTGGGAGGCCGCTGACTCTCCGACTTAGCGCTGTCGCACGGCAAACTGGAACCCCGCTCGCCACAAGTCTGCACCTCTTGTGATTCAAACCGGCAGGCGAAATTGCTTACGCAAGGCCTTGTCGAAGAACCCCGCAGGGGCGAAGCGGCGCAGCAGGCTGATTTGTCGTGCGGCCTTGCCAGCCGTGTAGCGAGGCTGAGGGTGGATGTCGGTCGCGGCTTTGACCACGACTGTCGCGACGACGTCTGGTCGGTCGGCTTTCGGCACCACCTCGGCCAGCAGTGCCTTGAATCCGGCTCGGGGTTGATCGTAGGTCTTCAGCGGCGAGTCTGGCTCAATACCGTTTTGATCGAAGACGGTACGCACGAATGCGGGCTCGATGACAGAGACGCGAATATTGAAGGCACGCACCTCGTGGTCAAGGGATTCGGAATAGCCTTCCAGCGCGTGCTTGACCGCCGAATAATGAGCGGAGTAGGGCGCGGGGACTACCCCTAGAATCGATCCGATATTGATGATGCGCCCCTGGCCACGCTCTCGCATTGCCGGGAGTACCGCATTGGTCATGCGGATGACGCCGAACAGATTGACGTCGAACAGTGCCTGTACCTGTGGGAGCGAGAATTCTTCAGCGCCGCCCAGCAGGCCGATGCCGGCATTATTGACCAGCAGATCGATCCGCCCGGTCTGTGCGAGCACGGTGGAGACGAGCGCACTGACAGAGGCGTCGTCTGTCACGTCGCAGGTGAGCATGGACACCGGCGTTGAGCTGGCCCCCGCCTTCCGACTCGTGCCAAATACCCTATACCCTGCACGCGCCAATGCTTCAGCAGTTGCTTGACCAATACCGGATGAGGCACCGGTGACTATCGCGGTTTTTTCGGAAGGTGTTTTCATTTGATGTTCCGCCGGTTGTTGAGTGCGTGCTGGGTCATAGGATCTTGATGACCACCTTTCCCTTGGCTCTGCCCCGCTCGACGTAGCTCAATGCCTCAGCCGTTGCCTCGAAAGGGAAGGTTCGGTCGATCACCGGTGTGATAGCGCCGGACTCGACAAGCTCAGTGATTTTCTGCAATTGCGCACCGCTCGCACGCATGAACACAAATGCATAGTCGATGCCCTGCTTGCGGGCTTTTCTGCGTATGCCGCTGCTTAACAGGCGCATGATCCAACCGAGTCCCCAGAACAGCTTTTGCTCGTGTGCGAACTCAGCGGTGGGTGGACCTGAGATGGAGATGAGCTGCCCACCCGGCTTGAGAATGCGCAGGGATTTTTCCAGTTCGGCAGGGCCGAGGCTGTTCAATACGACGTCGTAGTCGCGCAACACGTCTTCGACGTTTTGCTGTGTGTAGTCGATGACGACGTCTGCTCCCAACGCCTTGACCCACTCCACGTTATGGGTGCTGGTCGTGGTGGCAACAAAAGCGCCCAGGTGTTTTGCAAGCTGGATGGCAATGCTGCCAACGCCACCGGAGCCAGCGTGGATAAAGACTTTTTGCCCCTTCTTCACGCGGGCTGTTTCAACCAGCACCTGCCAGGCCGTCAGTGCGACCAGGGGCAGGGCAGCGGCTTGTTCCATGCTGGTGTTTTTGGGTTTCAGCGCGACGGCACTCTCCTCGATCGCGATCAGCTCGGCAAAGCCACCGATGCGCGCCTGGGGTGGGCGGGCATAGACCTCATCACCGGGTTTGAAGGTGCGCACGCCTGACCCCACGCGAACGACGACGCCAGCCACGTCGTTACCCATGATCAGCGGGAATGTGTAGGGCAGGATCAGTTTGAATTCACCTTTGCTGATCTTCGAATCCAGCAGGTTGACGCTGCTGGCGTGCACCTTGACCAGGACGTCGTTGATGCCCGGTTCCGGGTCTGGTACCTCGGCAAGACGTCCGTGATTCTTGCCGTAACGGTCGATCAAAAAGGCTTTCATCGTTCAGTTCTCATGGTTCGCGTGACGATCACGCCTGGGCTTGATAACGCTCGGCGACGACCGATTGGCGAATCTCTGAGAGCAAACCTTGGCGGGCGGCCTGCAGAGCATCCCAGCGCGCGGCGTCCTGCAATGGCGGAATGGTCACCGGCTCGCGACGATCAAAACCGACCAGCGCCGCATCGACCAGTTCGTCCACGCTCATGATTTCGCTCAGGGTATTGATGTCGATGCCTGCGCGATCCCAGATTTCCGTGCGGGTGGCGGCTGGCAGGACAGCTTGCACGTAGACGCCTTTGGGTGAGAGCTCAAGGCTCAGTCCTTGGGATAGAAACAGCACAAACGCTTTGGTCGCACCGTAGACGCTCATGCCGAATTCCGGTGCCAGCCCCACCACCGAGCCAATGTTGATAATCGCGCCGTTACCGGCGTGTGCCAGGCGTGGAGCGATGGCGCTGGCAAGTCGCACCAAGGCGGTGGTGTTGAGCGCGACCAGGTTGGTAACGCTGTCGATGGATTGCTCGATGAAGTTGCCGGAGAGGGCGGCGCCCGCGTTGTTCACAAGGATGCCGATACTGGCGTCATCACGCAGGCGAGCTTCGACGGTGATCAGATCGCTGGTGTGAGTCAGGTCGGCTTGGATCACATCAATGGAAACCGCGTGTTTATCACGCAGCCGGGAGGCCAGTGCGTCCAGCCGGCCTTTATCGCGGGCTACCAGCACCAGGTTGTGCCCACGTTGGGCAAAACGCTCGGCGTAGGTCGCGCCGATGCCTGTTGAGGCGCCGGTAATCAGTACGGTTTCTGGGGTGCTCATAAGTAGATGCTCTTGATGGTTCAGGATGATCAGAGACGGCGATCCGCGCCGCACAGCCGCAGAGACATGCGCTGGTGGTTTTATGATGTCGGTCATAATCAAAGCTGTCAACAGTTTTGATTATGACCGACATCAGAGTATAGTCAGGCCATTGTTCAGAGGTCCCAGGGGCGCGAAATGAAGATCACCAAGACGCAATCACTCGCCAATCGAGCTCATATTGTGGAGACGGCGTCAGAGCTGTTTCGTGAGCGTGGCTATGACGGTGTGGGTGTGGCCGAGCTCATGGCTACCGCCGGTTTTACCCAGGGAGGCTTCTACAAGCACTTCGGCTCCAAGGCCGACTTGATGGCTGAAGCGGCCGAAAATAGCCTGGCAAAATCCCTGTCGAGTACGTGCGATCTCGACGTGCCGGGTTTTGTGAACCTGTACGTGTCCAGGGATCACAGAGACGGCAGGGGAGAGGGGTGCACCCTGGCAGCCCTGTGTGGTGACGCCGCCCGTCAGTCAGATGATCTGAAGGCGACCTTTGCCAGTGGCGTTGAAAACACGCTGGCGGCGCTTGAGGACAAGTACACGGCGGGAATGGATGTCGCCAGGCAAGAGGCCCGCGCGAAGATGATCGACCTGCTGGCCCATGCAATCGGTGCGGTCATGCTGTCACGGGCGTGTCCGGATGACTCACCCCTCGCGGATGAAATATTGGAAACGTGCCGCGCTGAGATAATGGCATCCCTGCCATCGAGTAAAGAAAGCAGCGCATGAGGGGCAAGATGGGCGCTCACCGATGCGCCCAGGATGGCAAGATGAACCCCGCTCAGGTTTACTACTCTGAGTAATGGTTTTACCGACGTCACCCGTCGGGTCATCTAGGTCATCGAATGGATAAATACACCCCCCACACCTGGGAACCCCACGAGCGCCCGAGCCTGCCCGGTTCGCCGTCGACGCCGTGGCACCCCACCCACAAGCGCTGGCTGTATGCGCTGGTGGGCGTGCTGGTGGCAATCACCGGTGGCCTGGGCAACGCGCTGGTGATCGCCAACCTGCAATACCTGCAAGGCGCCCTCGGTGCGACCACCGCAGAAATGGCCTGGCTGCCCGCCGCCTATGTGATGACCAACGTGTGCATGAACCTGCTGCTGGTGAAGTTTCGCCAGCAATTCGGCCTGCGGGCGTTTACCGAGGTGTTCCTGGTGCTCTATGCGCTGGTGACCTTCGGCCACTTGTTCGTCAACGACCTCAACTCGGCCATCGCCGTACGGGCGGCCCATGGCATGGTCGGCGCGGCGCTCAGTTCGTTGGGCTTGTACTACATGATCCAGGCGTTCCCGGCGAAGTGGCGGTTGAAATCCCTGGTGCTGGGGTTGGGCACGGCGCAGTTGGCCTTGCCGCTGGCGCGACTGTTCTCCGAAGACCTGCTGCAAATTGCCGAGTGGCGTGGTTTGTACCTGTTCGAACTGGGCATGGCGCTGATCTGCCTGGGCTGTGTGTTCCTGCTCAAGCTGCCCCCTGGCGACCGCTTCAAGACCTTTGAAAAACTCGATTTCCTCACCTTCGCCATCCTCGCCAGCGGTGTGGCCCTGCTGTGCGCGGTGCTGTCCCTGGGGCGTATCGACTGGTGGCTGGAAGCGCCGTGGATCGGCGTGGCCTCGGCCTGTTCCCTGGTGCTGATCATGGCCGGCCTGGCCATTGAGCATAACCGCGCCAACCCGCTGCTGATGACGCGCTGGCTGGGCAGCGGCACCATGATTCGCCTGGCGCTGGCGGTGATCCTGATTCGCATGGTGCTGTCGGAGCAGTCCACCGGCGCTGTCGGGTTCATGCAGATGTTGAACATGAGCTACCAGCAGATGCACACGCTGTACGTGGTGATGCTGGCGGGTGCGATCGCCGGGTTGGTGGTCAGTGCGCTGACGATCAACCCGGCGCACCTGCTGATGCCGCTGGTGATTTCCCTGGCGCTGATGGCGACCGGCTCGGTGATGGACAGTTTCTCCAGCAACCTCACGCGCCCGCAGAACCTGTACATCAGCCAGTTCCTGCTAGGCTTCGGCGGTACGTTCTTTCTGGGGCCGACCATGGTGCTGGGGACCAAAAACGTGCTGGCCAACCCCCGTAACCTGGTGAGCTTTTCGGTGATGTTCGGGATTTGCCAGAACCTCGGCGGCCTGATCGGCGCGGCCTTGCTCGGTACGTTCCAGATCGTGCGCGAGAAGTATCACTCCAGCATGATCGTCGAGCACCTGACCCTGCTCGACCCGCGTGTGGCCGCGCGGGTACAGAGCGGCGGGTCGGCCTATGGCGGTATCGTCGCCGACCCGGAACTGCGTAACCTCATGGGCATCCGCAGCCTGGCCACGGCGGCGACCCGTGAGGCGAATGTCATGGCCTACAACGATGTGTTCATGCTGATCGCGATTGTCGCGATCCTGACCATGATCTGGATCTTTATCCGCAGTCTGTGGCTGATGAGCACCACTAAAGCAGCCACTCCCGTTCAACCCAGCGGCGCTACTTCATGACCGAACCGACCACCACGACCACCAACGCCATCGCCGCCACCCCGGAAGGCACCACGCCGCCCGGCGCCACGGTCACCGAGCCGCGCTCATTGCGCGTGCGCATCCTCTCGTCCCTGGGCTTTGCCGCGATTGCCATCGTCGGGGTGCTGATCGTGCTGTATGCCTGGCAATTGCCGCCGTTCAGCAGCGCGGTGGAAACCACCGAGAACGCCTTGGTGCGTGGCCAGGTGACCATCATCGGGCCGCAGCTGAGCGGCTATGTGTTCGAGGTGCCGGTGCAGGATTTCCAGTACGTCAAGGCCGGCGACCTGCTGGTGCGGCTGGATGACCGCATCTACAAGCAACGCCTCGACCAGGCGCTGGCGCAATTGGCGGTGCAGAAGGCCTCGCTGGCCAATGTGGTGCAGCAACGCAACAGTGCCGAAGCGACGATCAAGCTGCGCCAGGCCGCACTGGTGGACAGCCAGGCCCAGGCGCGCAAAAGCACCGCCGACCTGCGCCGCAACGAAGAGTTGATCAGCGACGGTTCGGTGTCCAAGCGCGAGCTGGACGTGACCCGCGCCGCCAATGCGCAGACCATCGCGGCGGTGGCCCAGGCCCAGGCCAGCCTGGAAATTGCGCGGCAGGATTTGCAAACGGTGATCGTCAATCGCGGTTCCCTGGAAGCGGCGGTCGCGAGTGCCGAGGCGGCAGTGGAGTTGGCGCGTATCGACCTGTCCAACACCCGCATTACGGCGCCGCGTGATGGGCAGCTGGGGCAGATTGGCGTGCGTCTGGGGGCCTACGTCAACTCCGGCGCGCAGTTGATGGCACTGGTGCCGAAGCAGCTGTGGGTGATCGCCAACATGAAGGAAACCCAGATGGACAATGTGCAGGTCGGCCAGCCGGTGACCTTCACCGTGGATGCGCTGAACCACCGCAGGTTTCACGGCACGGTGCAGCATATTTCCCCGGCCACGGGCTCAGAGTTCAGCCTGTTGCAGGCGGACAACGCGACGGGCAACTTTGTGAAGATTGCCCAGCGCGTGCCGGTAAGGATTACGGTGGACCCGGATCAGGCTGAGAGTGAACGGTTGCGGCCGGGGTTGTCGGTAGTGGTGAGTATCGACACGGCTGGGCGGCTGAAAAACTCTCCACCGTGAGCATGGCGCTGATCCCTGTAGGCGCGAGCTTGCTCGCGAAGATCGTCAACGATAACGCGGGGCGCCTGCTGCCCCGCGTTGCCCTGAGGTTTTTCGCGAGCAAGCTCGCTCCTACAAGGGGGTGTATTTCAGGTTGAAATTGAGTTGGACCGACTGATTGTGTTCCAGCAGTTTCAGGCCCGGCCGTCCCGCCAGGTGATGAGCATTCACCGGATGACTCACCGGCTCGATGCAAAAGAACCCCAGCCCCGGTGGGCAGTACAGCAGGAAGTAATCGGCCCCGCTGGCCTGGCATTCCAGCGCATAGCCCAGGTCCGGCTGTTCGATCCGACAATGTCCATCCCACTGGCAAAACCCGTTGTCCACCAGGCCTTCGGGCAGGGTATTCAATACCTGGAAGTCCCACTCGCCCGGCACCGGCGCCAACCCGGTCGGCAGCTTGGACGCATCACTCATCCACACCTGTGCGGCCTTGGCCTGCAACCGGGTACCCGGCCGGCGCGGAAAGTACGGATGCAAGCCCACGCCATGCCATGCGGCTGTTTCGGCCAGGTGCGTTACCCGCAACTCGATACGCAAGACCCCGTCGCTCAAGCGAATCCGCTGCTCGGCGCGATAGGCAAACGGCGTGTCACACAGCACCTCCAGCACCACTTCATCCGCCGTGTGGCTGACCACCTGCCACGCCTGTTGCCAGGCCGAGCCATGGATCGGCAGCGGATCGGTCAGGCTGTTGGGCGTGAGTGCGAGCCAACCGTCGGGGTTGTCAAAACCGCCGTGGGCAATGCGGTTGGACCAGGGCACCAACGGATAGCACCCCAGCTTGCCCGGCAAACCAGTATGGACCGCCTGCTCGTCGTTATGGCGCAGCAGCGGCTGGCCGGTAGCGCGCACCGTCCAGTTGACGAGGCTGCCGCCCACGGCCGGGTTCAGGGTGAGGTGGGTCAGGTTGTCTTCAAGTTCAATCATCATCACAACACCACGCTTGGCAGCCATAGCGACAGCGCCGGAATGTACGTCACCGCCATCAGCACCAGGAACAGCACGCCATAAAACGGCAGCAGCGCCTTCACGGTCTTCTCGATACTCACCTTGCCCACCGCCGCGCCCACGAACAGCACCGCACCCACCGGCGGCGTAATCAAGCCAATGCCGAGGTTGACCAGCATGATCATGCCAAAGTGCACCGGGTCGACGCCGATACCGAGCACTACCGGCAGCAGGATCGGCGTGAGGATCAGGATCAGCGGCGCCATGTCCATCACTGTGCCGAGCAACAGCAGCATGGCGTTGATGCACATCAGGATCACGTAGCGGTTGTCCGACAGGGTCAGGAACAGGGTGGTGATCTTCGCCGGGATCTGCATCAGGGTCATGATGTAGCCGAAGCTGGCGGCGAAGGCGATCAGGATCATCACGATGGAAATGGTGCGCACCGTGCGGTGCATCAGCTTGGGCAGCTCGCTCCATTTGTAGTCGCGGTAGATGAACATGGTCACGAAGAACGCCCACAGCACGGCAATCGCGGCGGACTCGGTGGCAGTGAAAATGCCCGACAGGATGCCGCCGAGGATGATCACCATGGCCATCAGGCCCCACAGCGCGTCGGCGCAGATTTTCAGCGCTTGCTTGAGCGGGATCACTTCGCCCTTGGGGTAGTCGCGTTTCTTCGCGAAGATCAGGCACAGCACCATCAGGCACGCGCTCATCAACAACCCAGGCACCACGCCGGCCATGAACAGCGAGGCGATTGAAACGGTGCCGCCGGCCGCCAGGGAGTAGAGCACCGAGTTATGACTGGGCGGGGTCAGCAGCGCCTGTACCGAGCCGCTGATGGTCACCGCCGTGGCGAACTCCCGGGGATACCCGCGCCGCTCCATTTCCGGGATCAGCACCGAGCCCACCGAGGCGGTGTCGGCTACGGATGAGCCGGAGATGGCGCCGAAAAACGTCGAGGCCATGATGTTCACCAGGGACAGGCCGCCGCGCACAAACCCCACCAGCACCCCGGCAAACGCCACCAGCCGGCGCGACATGCCGCCCTCGGCCATGATCGCCCCCGCGAGCACGAAGAACGGAATCGCCATCAGCGAAAACTTGTTCACCCCGCCTGCAACCTGAATCATCAGGGCCTGGAACGGGATGTCGATCCACCACGCGCCAATCAACGCGGCAAGCCCGAGCGCGTGGGCCACCGGCATGCCGATCAGGATCAACGCGATAAAGCTGCCCAACAGAATCAATGCGTCCATATCAGGCAGCCCCTTCGCTTTCTTCCACCAGGTCGAAGCGCACTACGCGCCGGTTGCTCTGGTCACCGAGCAGGAGTTTCTCCAGCACGAACACCAGGGTCAGCACGCCGCCGATCGGGATCGGCATATAGGTGATGCCCACGCGCAGGGTCGGGATGGCGCTCATGAACTGGTTCCAGGTCGACAGGCACAGCTTGGTGCCCCAGATGGCCATGAACAGGCAGATGGTCGCCATGAGCAATTGTGAAAAGATGCCGACGATGCGGCGCTGGGCGGGCGGCAGGCGGTCCGTGATCATGGCCACTGACATATGCGCGCCGGCGCGGTAGCTGGCGGCGGCGCCGATAAAGGTGAACACCAGCATCAGCAGGATGGCGGTGGGTTCCGGCCAACTGGAGCCGGTGCCGAGGACGTAGCGGGCGAAGATGCCCCAGGGGATGATCAGTGCGACGCCGAGAACCGAGAGGCCGGCGACCCAGATGCAGGTCATGTAGATGCGGTCGTTGATGCGCAGCAGCAGATTCTTCATGGCGTTCACCGTAACCGGGCGCGTCGGTGCAGACCGCGCCGGGCCTTTTCGAGAGGCTGGAGAAGTTATTGAACGGCGTCGATGCGCGCGATGATGTCGGCGTAAGGCGCGCCGTACTTGGCGCGAACCGCTGCGGTGGCGTCATAGAAGGGCTTTTTGTCGACGGTGATGAACTCGACACCGGCCTTTTTGAGTTTTTCCTCACTGCTGGCGGACTTGGCATCCCACAGCGCGCGCTCATCGGCCTGGGCGGCCTTGGCGGCGTTTTTGACCATGACCTGTTGCGCCGGGGTGAGCTTGTTCCAGGTGATTTTCGACATCACGATGGGCTCAGGCAGGATCAGGTGCTCGGTGAGGGTGTAGTACTTGGCGTTCTGGAAGTGGTTGTGTTCGAGCAGGGTCGGCGGGTTGTTCTCCGCGCCGTCGATCACCCCGGTCTGCAGGGCGCTGAAGATCTCGCCGGTGTCCATGGCAATGCCGTTGGCGCCCATCGCGTTGAAGGCATCGATGAACAGCGGGTTGCCTTGCACACGGATCTTCATGCCCTTGAGGTCTTCGATCTTGCGCACCGGCTTCTTGGTGTAGAGGTTGCGCGTGCCGCCGTCCATCCAGGCCAGGGCCACCAGGCCGAACTCGGAGTCGGTGATCTTGGCGAGGATCTCATCGCCGATCTCGCCATCGATGACCTTGCGCATATGCGCCTGGTCGCGGAACACGAACGGCAGGTTGAACACGTTCACGTCCGGCACCACCGGCCCGACGATGCCGAGGCTGACGCGCGTCATCTGCACGGCGCCGACCTGGGCCTGTTCGACCACTTCCTTCTCGGAGCCCAGCACGCCGCCTGGGAAGTACTTGAAGGTCAGTTCGCCGTTGCTTTCCTTGGTCAGGGCCTTGCCCATGTTTTCTTCGGCGACAACGGTGGGGTAGCCCGCGGGGTGGATGTCGGCAAATTTGATTTCCAGCGCGTGGGCGGCGCTGCTGAGGGTAAAGACTGCGGCGGCGAGCAAGGTGCGTTTGAAGTCCATGGGAGGTCACTCCTGTGTTGTTATTGTTGTATTCAAGGCACAGCGATGCAGCTAGAGGGTGAACGTCGGTTCAGGCAGTCCTTGGACGCCGGGGTTGAGGGCGAACACGCCGCCGGACACTGACTGTTCACTCTGGTCGTCACGGATCGAGGTGACGAACAGGGTGTCCAGGCGGCTGCCGCCGAAGGCGCACATGGTGGGTTTTTTCACCGGTACGGTGAGGGAGCGGTCCAGGCGCCCCTCGGGGGTGAAGCGGTGGATCAGGCCGGCGTCGTTGGCGCAGATCCAGTAGCAGCCATCGGCGTCTACGGCGGCGCCATCGGGACGGCCGAGGTGCTGGTGCATATCGACGAACACGCGGCGATTGGACGGCGTGCCGGTGTCGATGTCGTAGTCGAAGGTCCAGATCTGCTGGACCAGCGGGTGCGAATCCGAGGCGTACATCGTGCGGCCATCGGGGCTGAAGGCCAGGCCGTTCAGGGTGATAAAACCGTCGAGCTGGGCATGGGGCGCTGAACCCGATGCATAGCGATAGAGGATGCCTTCGGCCGCATTCGCCCCCATGTTCAGCACCATGCTACCGGCCCAGAAACGCCCTTGGCGATCACAGCGGCCGTCGTTCAGGCGCATGTCCGGGCGTGGGTGCTCGACGCTGGCCAACGGCGTGGTATCGAGGCTGCCGTCGTTGTGCGGCGTGAGTTGGAAGAAACCAGTTTCCATCCCGGCGACCCAGTTGCCCGCCGTGGTGCGGGCAATGCAGGCGAGCATCTGCGGGGCTTTCCAGGCGGCAACGTGGCCGGTGGCGGCGCTCCAGCGTTGCAGGCCGCCGTTGGGGATGTCCACCCAGTACAGGGCGTTTTCTTCGGGCACCCATACCGGGCATTCGCCCACGGCATTGCGGGCGTCGACGATCAATTCAGCAGTCATGGCAACTCATTCCCTTGGGTTGGTGTGAACTCAGTCACCGAATGGCCCGGCAGCGCAGAACGCACCGCCCTGATAGACCTTGGCGGGGTCATCGGCGGCCACGGGTGGCTGGGTTTCGACCTGGGCGCGGAAGACTTCGGAGCTGTCTTTCGGGGCGTAGCCCAGGTGCGCGGCGTAGCGGTTGTCCCACCAGGTGTCGAGGTTATCCGACATGCCGTAGACCACGGTGTGGCCGACGTTCGGCGTATACAGCGCGCGTTCGAGCAGTTGGGTCAGGTCGTCGAAGCTCAGCCAGGTGTGCATCATCCGGCGGTTCTGCGGTTCCGGGAACGAGGAGCCGATACGGATGCTCACGGTCTCGATGCCGTAGCGGTCGAAGTAGAAACTCGCCATGTCTTCGCCGTAGGACTTGGACAGCCCGTAGTAACTGTCGGGGCGGCGTGGGGAATGGGCGTCGATGGTTTCGGTCTGCTTATAGAAACCGATCACATGGTTGGAGCTGGCAAAGATCACGCGCTTTACCCCGTGGCGGCGCGCGGCTTCGTAGATATGGAAGGTGCCGCTGATATTCGCGCCGAGGATTTCTTCAAACGGACGCTCCACCGATACACCGCCGAAGTGCAGGATAGCGTCGACGCCCTCCACCAGGTGGTGCACGGCTTGTTTGTCGGCGAGGTCGCAGGGCTGGACTTCTTCCGAGGCATCCACCGGCGGGGCCATGCTGGCGATGTCCGACAGGCGCAGTACCTGGGCGTAAGGACGCAGGCGTTCGCGCAGGACTTTGCCGAGGCCGCCGGCGGCACCGGTGAGCAGCAGGCGGTTGAAGGGAGTGGGGGTGGTCGTGGTCATGGGGATTCCAAATTTTTGTTGTAGGTTGTCGTATGACTATGCCGAAGTATTGTTAGGGATTCCCCAGGTTGTCAACGTTCTTCCAGACGAGTGAGATTCAAACTGTGGGAGGGGGCTTGCCCTCGATGAGGGCGTGCCAGTGAATGCATCTGTTACTGACCCACCGCCATCGGGAGCAAGCCCCCTCCCACAGGGGATTTTCTGGGGCTGGGAGACTAGGTTCTACAGCAGGGAGATTGGATAGCTGATAAAGATCCGGTTTTCGTCGAACTCGTTGTTGCTGAAATCCCGACGCATGGTGGAATTACGCCACTTAACGTTCAGGTTCTTCAACGCACCGCTCTGCACGGTGTAGGCCAACTCCGATTCGCGCCCCCATTCCTTGCCATCGGTGATCGCCCCGGTGTGCACGTTACTGCCGCTGATATAGCGGTTCATCATGGTCAGCCCTGGCACACCGAGTACGACGAAGTTGAAGTCATGCCGCACCTGCCAGGATTTTTCCTTGGCGTTGTCGTAGCTGGCGTTGTAGCTGTCGTTGGCCAGGGTGCCGCCACTGGTGCCGTTGACGCGCATCCACACGCTGTCGCCGGTGAGTTTCTGCAAGCCAACGTAGAAAGTGTTGCCGCCGTATTTGGCCGAGAGCAGGGCGAACACGGTTTTGTTGTCGAGGTCGCCGGCCAGGGCGCTGCCGTCTTCCTTGCCGTTGAAGAAACCCAGGTTGGCGCCCAGGGTCCAGTCGCCCACGGGCTGGCTGTGGGTCAGGTTGAGGTACTGCTGCTGGTAGATATCGGTCAACTCGGCGTACCACACGCCGACCTGGGTGCGCTTGTCGTTGAAGGTGTATTCGCCGCCGCCGAAGTTGAAGCGGTCAGAGGTGAACGCGGCTTTGCCGTTCATGAACATGTCTTCCATGCTCGCGTCGTTGCGCGGGCTGTTGCCGCGAAACTGGCCGCCGTAGAGGGTCAGGCCGGCGATTTCGTTGGACGTCACCTGGCCGCCACGAAAGGTCTGGGGCAGCGAGCGGCCATCGTCGGAGCGCAGGATCGGCAGCACCGGCATCCATTCGCCGACCTTCAATTCGGTCTTCGACAGTCTGGTTTTCAGCGCCACGCCCAGGCGTCCGAAATTGTCAGCGGGGCGGCCGTCATCGTGGATCGGCAGCAACTGAGTACCGCCGGTGCCTTTGCCGCCATCGAGCTTCTGTGAATACAGCCCCAGCACATCAATGCCGAACCCCACGGTGCCCTGGGTGAAGCCGGACTTGGCGTCGAGAATAAAACTCTGCGTCCACTCTTCGGCCTTGCCCTGAGGGTTGCTCGGGTTGGTGAAGTTGCGGTTGAAGTAGGCGTTGCGCAGGTTGAGCGTGGCCTTGGCGTCGTCGACAAAACCTTCGGCGTGGGCGACGAGGGGCAGGGTGAGGGCCAGGCTGGTGAGACCGATAAGGCCGATACACGACGAGGAATTACGGGCGAATTGACTCACAGTGACGCTCCCTTCATTTGTTGTTTTTATTATTTGTTATACGTCGTCGTACAACATTGGGGCGGATATTTGCGGGGTTTTCGTGGCTTGTCAACAATAAGTTATACGATGACTAAGTGAAGGCGGGCACATTCAGTCCGCCAGGACCATCGGTGGCAAGGTGCCCAGCAGGGACACGGCGGCGACTGCGCAAATACCCAGCAGCCACTCCACCATTACGCTGGCCTTCAAGCTGCCCGGTCGCTGTTCGCAGCGATCAAGGCGTAATCGGTTCAGCAGCGCCAAGGCCAACATGCCCAGCACCAGCATCACCTTGATCAACAGAATCAGCGCAAACCCACTGAACAGCGGCGTGGGCCACAGTTGGCCGGTAAGCACGCGTACGTTGATCAAGCCCGTGACCAGCAGCCCGGCAACAAGGCCATAGCCCACACCGCTGAAGCGCCGCAGGATCGGCTCCAACGCCGGACGCGGCGATTGCCTGAGGATCAACACCAGCAACAACAATCCACCCAGCCATGCACCGACACATGCCAGGTGCACCACTTGATTGAGGATCAGCAGTTGTCCGCTGAGCCCATCGAGCATCGCACCATGACCAACGGGCGCCAGGGTTGCCAGCAACAGCGCGAGCAACGGCAGGCGCAAGGCGGGCCAGGGCTTGATCAGGACGATCACCAGCAACAGGTTGAGCAGCAGGTGCCAGGTCCACACTTGGCCAAAAAAGGTCTTGCCCAGCACCTGTTGCACGGTCGAGAGTTCCAGCGCTGCCGGCCATGAGCCGGCCATGCTGGCGGTAATCAATCCCAACCAGATCACCCCCGACGCGAGGGCCGTCCCTGCCAGCCCACGGGTGATACGCAACAATTGCCGGTCCAACATGGGCTGCGGTGCAGCGCCCAGAAGCCAGGGCCTGAACACCCAGGCCCCGAACATCAACAGCACGACGATGAAATGCACGAACCGGCACAGCACCAGCAGCGTTGCCATGGGTTATTGGCCGACCTTGAAGCTGTATTCGCCGTTGCTTTTATGGGTGTCGACCGACACCGCATTCCACACCACTTTGTAATTACCGGCCGCGAGCGGCGCGGCTGGCGTCACCACCAGGGTTTTCTTGTCGGCGTCCGGGGTTTCCAGGCCTTTGATGGCGATTTCGGTGCCGTCCTTGCTCAAGGACACCTTGGTGAAGGTGGCTTCGACGCCTTCGCTGAAGGTCAGGCGCAGATCGGCAGGCGCGGCGACGCTGCTGTCTGCCGCAGGCGTGGCGCTTTTGAGATGAGCATGGGCAAATGCTGCGGAGGCACCCAGCAGCGAGGCGAGCAGGGCGACAGTGGTCAGGGTTTTCTTGATCAACATTGTGCGATACCCATCAATGGTTAGGAGCGGGCAGTGTACGAAGTTTCGACTGCGCCTGTCGCCCCGATCTAGAGCGGTGGTAGTCTTTGGGTCATGTCTTTGTCAGGGAGCCCTTATGGGCAATCACAAGAGCGGAATTCGCCGGGTCAACGTCGAAAAAATCCTGCTGGCGGCGGAGAAAATCTTCGCTGAAAAGGGCTACGGCAGCACCGCCATGGCCGATATTGCCGAAGAAGTGCAACTGCCGCGCTCCAACCTGCATTACTACTTCACCACCAAGAGCGAGCTGTACAGCGCGGTGCTGTTCGACCTGCTGGAAGTGTGGAAGCAGGACGCCCTCAGCTTCGAGACCTTCGATGACCCCCGTGTGGTGCTCAGCAGTTACATCCGCGCCAAGATGCAACGCTCGCGCACGCGGCCCTATGGTTCCAAGGTCTGGGCCAACGAGATCATCCACGGCGCGCCGACACTGGGTGAGGCCCTGGATGAGAGCCTGTACGACTGGGCCAAGATGAAGGAAGCGAAAATTCGCCAGTGGGTGGAAGACAAACGCATCCTGCCGGTGGAACCGTCGAGCCTGCTGTACATGATCTGGGCGTCGACCCAGCACTATGCCGACTTTGATCACCAGGTGAAGATTCTGAATGATCACCAGCCGTTGTCGGATATGCAGTTCGAGAAGGCGATCCAGACGGTGACCAGTGTGATTTTGCGCGGGATTGGGTTGGAGCCTTGATTGTTGTGGTGGGGCTGAGGGCCGCTATCGGGGGCAAGCCCCCGATAGCGGCCTAAAGGCCTACACCGCCTCCCGGTAAGGATTCCTCGGATCCTGCGTCCAATTCAAAAACGGCTTGCCCGTGTCGATGGGCACCATCTCGATGCAATCCGCCACCGGGCAGGTGATCTGGCACAGGTTGCAGCCCACGCACTCATCATCGATCACTTCGTATTTATGCGTGCCGTCCGCCTGTTTCAGGCTGGCGATGGCCTGGTGCGAGGTGTCTTCACAGGCAATATGGCAACGCCCACAGCCAATGCACGCCTCTTGGTCGATCTTGGCGATTACCTGGTAGTTGATGTCCAGATACTTCCAGTCCGTGGTGTTGCCCACCGCGCGCCCGGAAAATTCCTGCAAGCTCTGGTAGCCCTGACTGTCCATCCACCGTGACAGCCCATCCTTCATCTCTTCCACGATGCGAAAACCATGCAGCATCGCCGCCGTGCACACCTGCACTGCGCCGCAACCGAGGGCGACGAATTCCGCGGCGTCGCGCCAGTTGCCAATGCCGCCGATCCCGCAGATCGGCAGGCCCTGGGTCTGTGGGTCGCGGGCGATTTCGGCGACCATGTTCAGGGCAATCGGCTTGACCGCCGAGCCGCAGTAGCCGCCGTGGGTGCTCTGGGTGCCGACCATCGGCAGGGCGACCATGCGTTCCAGGTCCACGCTGGTGATGGAGTTGATGGTGTTGATCAGCGACACCGCGTCCGCACCGCCGCGATACGCTGCCCGCGCGGCCACACGGATGTCGGTGATATTCGGCGTGAGCTTGACGATCACCGGCAGCGAGCAATAGGTCTTGCACCAGCGCGTCACCTGTTCCACGTACTCCGGCACCTGGCCCACCGCTGCGCCCATGCCGCGTTCGGGCATGCCGTGGGGGCAACCGAAGTTCAGCTCAATGCCGTCGCAGCCGGTGGCTTCCACCAGGGGCAGGATGTTTTTCCAGGATTCCTCAACGCAGGGCACCATCAGCGACACGATCAGCGCGCGGTCGGGCCAATCCTTTTTCACCTGGGTGATTTCCCGCAGGTTGATCTCCAGGGAACGGTCGGTGATCAGCTCGATATTGTTGATGCCCAGCACTTCACGGTTGGCGCCGTAGTGCGCCGAGTACCGGGATGACACGTTGACCGCCGCCGGGTCTTCACCCAGGGTCTTCCACACCACGCCGCCCCAGCCCGCTTCAAACGCACGGACCACGTTGTAGGCTTTGTCGGTGGGCGGCGCGGAGGCCAGCCAGAACGGGTTGGGGGCCTTGATACCGGCGAACACAATCGAGAGATCGGCCATTACGCAGCCTCCACATTCAGCATGAGTTGGGCGTGCATGGCTTCGGCGGCCAGCTTGCCGTGTTGCACCGCCTGCACGGTGAGGTCCTGGCCGAGGCTGACGCAGTCGCCGCCGGCATAGACCCCAGGGATGCTGGTGCGCAGCTGTTCGTCGACGAAAATACGCTCGCCGACGCGGTGCAGCTGTTGCGCCAGGGGATCGTGCAAGGCGTCGTGATCGAAGCCCTGGCCGATGGCCTTGAAGATGGCATCGGCGGCCAGTTCGAAGGTCTCACCGGTGGGGTGCAGGCGGCCGTTTTCCAGGCGGGTACGGGCGAAGCGCATGCCGCGTACGTGACCCTGGTCGTCGAGCAGGACTTCTTCGGGTTGGGCCCAAGTCAGCAGGCGCACCTGGTTGGCCTTGGCGATGTCCTGCTCATGCTGGGTGGCGCCCATGTCGGACAGGCCACGGCGGTAGACGAGATTTACGTCGCGTGCTCCGAGCCGGGCCATTTGCACGGCCATGTCGATGGCGGTATTGCCGGCGCCGAGCACGATGCAGCGGTCGGCCAGGGGCAGTTGGGTCAGGTCATCGGCCTGGCGCAGTTCACGGATATAGTCGGTGGCGGCGAGCAGGCCGGGTGCGTCCTCATGGGGTAAGCCGAGTTGCTTGCTCGCAGCCAGGCCCAGGCCGAGGAATACCGAGTCGAATTGCTGGTGCAGTTCGCTCAAGGTCAGGTTGTCGCCCAGGCGTTGGCCGTGGCGGATTTCGATGCCGCCGATCTGCAGGAGGAAGTCCAGTTCCTTCTGGGCGAAGTCGTCCACCAGCTTGTACTTGGCGATTCCGTATTCATTCAGGCCGCCGGCTTTTTCCCGCGCTTCGAAGATCACCACGTCATGCCCGTGCAGGGCGGCACGATGGGCACAGGCCAGCCCTGCGGGACCTGCGCCGACCACGGCGATGCGTTTGCCGGTGGGAGCGGCACGCTGGAACGGGTGTTCGCTGAAGTGTGCGTTGTCTACCGCATAGCGCTGCAACAGGCCGATCAGCACCGGCGCGCATTCTTCGGCGTTGTTACGCACGCAGGCTTGCTGGCAGAGGATCTCCGTCGGGCAAACTCGCGCGCAACTGCCGCCGAGGATGTTGGCCGAGAGGATTTTCTGCGCGGCGCCCTGGACGTTGTCGGTGTGGATATTGCGGATGAACGACGGGATGTCGATTTCGCTGGGGCATGCGTTCACGCAAGGGGCGTCGTAGCAATACAGGCAGCGCGAGGCTTCCAGTTGGGCCTGGCGGGCGTTGAGGGGCGGCGCCAGGTCGGTGAAGTGGCTGGCGAGGGTGGCGCCGTCTTCATGGGGATGGGGGAGGTGGGTCAGGGTCTGGATCACGGTGTTGGCCTCACGGTTTTTTTGGATTGCCTCTAAGTGGGCATTTTTGTTGCCTGGCGGTCTCAGCGCTTCACAGCAACCGGCCTGGAATGCTCCGCCCGCTTGCTCAACTGCTCAAACACCGACGGATACGCCGGCCGTTCCACATAGCGCCCGGCCCCGCGCTCGGCGCGCAGGTCGCCATCGGCCCAGACCAGCTTGCCCTGGCTGATGGTGTGGCTCGGCACGCCGCGCACGGTCTTGCCTTCGAAGATGTTGAAGTCGACCTTCTGATGGTGGGTCTTGGCGGAAATGGTCCGCGTGCCTTCGGGATCCCACAGCACCAGGTCGGCATCCGCACCCACGCGGATCGCGCCTTTGCGCGGGTAGAGATTGAAGATCTTCGCGGTGTTGGTGGAGGTCAGCGCGACGAACTCCTGCATCGACAGGCGCCCGGTGTTGACCCCTTCGTGCCACAGCAGCGCCATGCGGTCTTCGATACCGGCGGTGCCGTTGGGGATCTTGCTGAAGTCGTCACGCCCGGCGGCTTTTTGCTCGGCGCAGAAGCAGCAGTGGTCGGTGGCGGTGGTGTGCAGGTTGCCGGATTGCAGGCCATGCCACAGCGCTTCCTGATGCCCGCGCGGGCGGAACGGCGGGCTCATCACATAGCCGGCGGCGGTTTGCCAGTCGGGGTGCTGGTAGACGCTGTCGTCCAGCAACAGGTGGCCGGCGAGCACTTCGCCGTAGACCGCCTGGCCCTTGCCCCGGGCGTAGGTGATTTCATCCAGCGCCTCCTTGGTAGACACGTGCACCAGGTACAGCGGCGTGCCGATGGTCTCGGCGATACGAATGGCGCGGCTGGCCGCTTCGCCTTCCACCTGGGACGGGCGCGACAGCGGGTGCGCTTCCGGCCCGGTGATGCCCTGGGCCATCAGCTTGCGTTGCAGGTGGTACACCAACTCGCCGTTTTCCGCATGCACGGTGGGCACGGCGCCGAGTTCCAGGCAGCGTTCGAAGCTGGCCACCAGGGTGTCGTCGGCCGCCATGATTGCGTTCTTGTAGGCCATGAAATGCTTGAAGCTGTTGATGCCGTGATGGCTGACCAGCTCGGCCATTTCCTCGCGCACCTGTTCGCTCCACCAGGTAATTGCCACATGAAAGCCGTAGTCGGACGCAGACTTTTGCGCCCAGCCACGCCACTGATGGAACGCTTCCATCAACGATTGCTGCGGGTTGGGAATCACGAAGTCGATGATCGAGGTGGTGCCTCCCGCCAAACCCGCCGCCGTGCCGCTGAAAAAATCTTCACTGGCCACCGTGCCCATGAAGGGCAGTTGCATATGGGTATGGGGGTCGATGCCGCCGGGCATCAAATATTGGCCGCTGCCGTCGAGTTGTTCAGTGCCGGCGGGAATATCCAAGTCCGTGCCAATGGCGCGAATCAGACCGCCTGCGCATAAAACATCGGCGCGGTAACTTTCATCATGGGTAATAACGGTGGCGCCACGGATCAACAGCGACATGTCGAGTTCCTCACAGGCTTGACCGGCTTGTGCCAGTTCTAAGTGTTGTATGGCTACGCGCCGATGTTTGGTTAATTCCTGTCATCGGTGACAGGAATAGAAACTAGCCCGAGTTTTTCGATAGAGCAAGAAGATTTTTTATAAGCATATATCGTATTTAATCTATTGATTTATAAGGATAAAGATACAAAATCACCAAAATGTAGCGGTCTCTCACCATTTTGACGCACTTGACAGGTTCTTAATATGAGCAACATTTCTTATTGCAAATCAGACGCTTGAGACATGCCTCTTGACGGGGTCGGTAAATAAAAATAATTGTGGTGCACCAGATTGAGTCCTGACGGTTCGGATAACTGGCGCGTTATTTAGCCTGAGTAGCGCGGCAAGTACCGCAGGCACAATCGGAAAGCTGATTAACATCAGCGAGTTATATAAGCGGTGCGGGTTAAAGGGTGGTTGTCGGCACGGTTATTGAGTGCAGTGGCGGCTGGCCGGACCCGTGATGTCATGTTGTTTACGAGGTACTCCGGCCACCCAGCGTTCAGCGCGGGGTGAGCAACAATAATTCGAAAAAACCGTGGAGCGGCCATGCAACAGAACAGATCGCAAGTCATTGAGCGCAACGGCCTGTACGAACTCGACGCCGGCCCCGACGTCCTCGACAGTCCTCGCTACAACCACGACATGGCACCGACCAAGGTGCACGAACGCACCTGGAACAAGTGGCACATCACCGCGCTGTGGGTCGGCATGTCGATCTGCGTGCCGACCTACACCCTGGGCGGTGTGCTCACCGCGTATTTCGGGTTGTCGGTGGGGGAGGCGCTGATGGCGATTTTGCTCGCCAATATCGTGGTGCTGATCCCGCTGACCCTCAACGCCTTCCCCGGCACCAAGTACGGCATTCCGTTTCCGGTGTTGCTGCGTTCGTCCTTCGGCATCCTCGGCTCCAACGTGCCGTGTTTGATCCGCGCGCTGGTGGCGTGCGGCTGGTTCGGGATCCAGACGATGTTTGGCGGGCTGGCGATTCACCTGTTCCTGGGCTCGATTTTCGAGGGATGGAAGTCCCTCGGCGGCACCGGTGAAGTGATCGGCTTCATGATTTTCTGGTGCCTGAATTTGTGGGTGGTGCTGCGGGGCGCCGAGTCGATCAAGCGCCTGGAAACCCTGTCGGCGCCTTTGCTGGTGGCGGTGGGCATTGGCCTGCTGGTGTGGGCGATGCCGAATGTGTCGCTCAGCGAACTGATGGCGATCCCGCCCAAGCGTCCCGAGGGCGCGAGCCTTACCGGTTACTTCATGGCCGGCCTGACTGCGATGGTGGGCTTCTGGGCCACCTTGTCGCTGAATATTCCCGACTTCAGCCGCTACGCCAAAAGCCAGAAGGACCAGATCCTCGGGCAGATTTTCGGCCTGCCACTGACCATGTTCCTGTTCGCCGCCCTCGGCGTGATCATGACCGCCGCCTCGGTGAAACTGGTGGGCGTCAGCGTGTCTGATCCCGTGACCCTGATCGGGCATATCCAGAGCCCAGTGTGGGTGGCCGTGGCCATGGCACTGATCATCGTCGCGACCTTGTCCACCAACACCGCTGCGAACATCGTCTCGCCCACCAATGACTTCCAGAACATCGCGCCCAAGCTGATCAACCGCACCACGGCGGTGATCCTCACCGGCCTGGTCGGGCTGGCGTTGATGGGCCATGAGCTGCTGAAAAAACTCGGGCTGATCGTCTCGGATGTGAGCCTGGAAACGGTCTATTCCAACTGGTTGCTGGGCTACTCAAGCCTGCTGGGCCCGATCGCCGGGATCATGGTGGTGGACTACTTCATCACCCGCAAACAGCAACTGGACCTGGCCGGTTTGTACCGCGATGACGTGTACCCGGCGTGGAACTGGAGCGGCTTTATCGCCTTTGGCGTGCCGGTGGTGTTGACGTTGCTGTCGTTGGGCAGTGATGCGTTCAGCTGGTTCTACAGCTACGGCTGGTTTACCGGCTCCGCCTTGGGCGGGTTGTTGTATTACGGCCTGAATGCCAGGCGCGGAGCCAGCCCGGTCGTTGTCAATTCATAAGAAATACAAGCCTGAGGAGATCCCCATGAACGCTGCCCTCGACGTTCTGCAATCGACCCACCAGCACATCAACCGCGACCGCTTGTGGCAGTCGCTGATGGACCTGGCCAAACTCGGTGCCACTCCCAAGGGCGGCGTGTGCCGCCTGGCCCTCACCGATCTCGACCGCAAGGCCCGCGACCTGTTTGTGCAGTGGTGCGAAGACGCCGGTTGCACCGTGACCGTCGACGGCATCGGCAATATCTTCGCGCGCCGTCCCGGTCGTAATCCCAACCTGCCGCCGGTGATGACCGGCAGCCATATCGACACTCAGCCTACGGGCGGCAAGTTCGATGGTTGCTTCGGTGTGCTGGCGGGGGTGGAAGTGCTGCGTACGCTCAATGACCTCAAGATCGAAACCGAGGCGCCCTTGGAAGTGGTGGTGTGGACCAACGAGGAAGGCTCGCGCTTCCCGCCGTGCATGATGGGCTCGGGGGTATTTGCCGAGAAATTTACCCTGGCCGATACCTTGGCCAAGGTTGATGCGGACGGCGTCAGCGTGGGTGATGCGCTGAATGCGATTGGCTACGCGGGAACCCGTCCTGAGAGTGGGCACAAGGTCGGTGCGTATTTCGAAGCGCATATCGAACAAGGGCCGATTCTGGAGGACGAGAAGAAGACCATCGGCGTGGTGCTCGGCGCCCTCGGGCAAAAGTGGTTCGACCTGAAACTACGAGGCGTTGAAGCGCATGCGGGGCCGACGCCGATGCACCTGCGCAAGGACGCCCTGGTCGGCGCGGCAGCGGTGGTGGCTGCGGTCAATGCGGCGGCGCTGGGGCATCAGCCGCACGCTTGCGGGACCGTCGGTTGCCTGCAGGCGTATCCCGGTTCACGCAACGTCATTCCTGGCGAAGTGCGCATGACCTTGGACTTTCGTCACTTGGAACCGGCGCGGTTGGATTCGATGATTGCCGAGGTGCGCAAGGTAATCGACGAGACCTGTGCCAAGCATGGGCTGAGTTTTGAAATGGAGCCCACGGCTGACTTCCCGCCGCTGTACTTCGACAAAGGCTGCGTCGACGCCGTGCGAGATGCGGCAAATGGGCTGGGCTTGTCGAACATGGACATCGTCAGTGGGGCAGGGCACGACGCGATTTTCGTCGCCGAGTTGGGGCCTGCGGGGATGATCTTTGTGCCGTGTGAGGGGGGGATCAGCCATAACGAGATCGAGAATGCCGCACCGGATGATCTGGCGGCGGGGTGTGCGGTCTTGCTGCGCGCCATGGTGGCTGCATCGGCAGCCATCGCCAGCGGCAAACTCGCGGCTTGAAATGCGGGTAAAAAATGTGGGAGGGGGCTTGCTCCCGATAGCGGTGTATCAGTTACAGATAAGCTGACTGACCTACCGCAATCGGGAGCAAGCCCCCTCCCACATTTGAACTGTGTTTGACGTTAAACCCAGATGGCATCCCACAGTGGGTAGTCGCCAATCCGCTCGACCAAGCCCGCCCGCAATGGATTAGCCACCACATACCGGGCCATTTTCACCAAGTCATCTTCCTTGCGCAGTGCGCGGTCATGAAAGCTTTCTTGCCAAAGCCGCCCCTTGCGGCCACTCACAGCATTGACGGTCCTGGTGCTTTTTGACTTCACCTGGCACATCAAGTCCGCCAGCGAGCCTTTTTTCAGTTCAAGCAGCCAATGGAAATGGTCCGGCATGATGACCCACGCCAGCGAGTTGGCCAGCCCTTGGTACTGGGCCAACCGAAATTGCCAGACCACCAGGCGAGCGAGCTGGAAATTGTCGAATATCGGTATGCGTTCGTGGGTGTTGGTGGTGATGAGGTAGATGCGGTTGGGGTCGCTGAATCGACCGATGCGCAGGCGGTGTGAAGCGGGTAAATCTGCCATTCCCTGGCCCTCTCTAGATGTGCTTAGAGAGGCTAGATTGGAGAGCAAGAGGTTGATGGGCGGGCTTTTGGCTGGATGTGTCTGGACGGCCGCGATCGGGGGCAAGCCCCCTCCCACATTGGCTCAGCGGTGTTCATACATTGTGTGTCTGACGCGGGGCTAGTGTGGGAGGGGGCTTGCTCCCGATTGCGGTGGCTCAGCTACGGATAAACTGGCTGTTCCACCGCTATCGGGGGCAAGCTCTCTCCTGGATTTAGCTTGAACTGTGCCTGGAGGTGATGTCAGGCGCCAGGTTGCCAGCCGCCGCCGAGTGCGGTCATGAGTCCTACACTGGCCTGCAACTGCCGGGTCTGCACCGCCTGCAATGTCCGCTGCGCTTGCAACGCCGCCGTCTGCGCTGTCACCACATCCAGGTAACTCACCGCACCCGCTTGATAGCTGTTCATCGCCAGCGATTGCGTGTGTTGCGCCGCGTCCGCCGCCGCTTGCTCATCCTGCGCTTGCTGCTGCAAATCCCGCAGTTGCGCGAGGTTATCTTCCACCTCGCGCACGGCCTTCAGCACCCGGCTGCGGTACTGCGCGGACGCTTCTTCAAACTCGGCCTTGGCCTGGCGTTCATTGGCGCTCAGGCGCCCGCCATCAAAGATCGGCACATTCACCAACGGCCCCAGCGCCCAATACCGATTACCCGCCGACAGCAGGTTGCCAACGCCCTGCGTCTGTCCGCCAATCAACCCGGTCAAGCTGAAGTCCGGATACCATGCCGCCTTGGCTACGCCGATATTCGCGTTGGCCGCAAACACCCTGCGCTCTGCCGCCGCAATATCCGGGCGACGTTGCAGCAGGTGGCTTGGCAATTGCGACGGAATTCCCGGCAGGGCGATCAGTTGCTGGCCGGGCGGCAGCGTGAAGTCGCTGGCTGCCACACCTACCAATTCACCGATGGCGTGCTCGGTGAGGTTGCGTTGGCCGCGTACCTCGTCCAATTGCGCCTTGGCCTGCGCCAATTGATTTTGCGCACGGGTCAGGTCCAGCTCCGAGGCTATCTGGCCCTCGTAGCGACTGCGGGTCAGTTGCAGTGCCTGGCTGAAATCCTCCAGCGAGCCAGTAAGAATCCGGCTCTGCGCATCCAGCCCATTGAGCTGCACGTACAAGGTCGCCAACTGACGCTGCAAACTCAGGCGCGCTACCGCCAGGTCATCCCCGGACGCTTGCGCCTGGGCGTCACCGGCCGCGACCTGATTGCGAATTTTGCCCCACAGGTCCAGGTCGTAACTCAACGAAAAACCGGCGGTGTTGCTGTTGTACACCGACGGTTGCGTATTCCCCCGCAGCGGCCGCGAGTCAGATTGGCGCTGGCGCAACGGTTGTGCGCTGGCGGTGATCTGCGGGAACAGCCCGGCATGTAGCTGACTGGCATAGGCTTGGGACGCATCGAAGTGCGCCAGCGCCGCCGCCAAGTCCGGGTTGGCCTTGAGCAGTTGCTGCTGCAGGTCATTCAGGCGCGTGTCGTTGTAGAGCGTCCACCATTCGGGGGCCAGTTGGTCGGACGGCTGCGCGCTGTGCCAGGGGCCGTCGCTGGTCTGTTCGCGGTAGTTGGCCGGCAGGTCAATCGCCGGGACCTTGTAGGTCGGGGCCATCGAGCAGCCTTGTAAGGTCAGCAGCATCAACGCGGCGAGCGGTTTAAGCCTTATGCGCATGTGCACCTCCGGAGGCATCGGCGAGTTGTACGGGATCACCTTCGCGCAACGCATCGGGCGGGTTGTCGACGATGCGGTCGGCGGGCTTCAAACCTTGGTCGATCACCAGGCGTTCGCCCAGGTCGAGGCCGATATGGATGGCTTGCAGGTGCACATGGTTCTGCCCATCCAACACCGCCACCTGGGTGCCCTGGGCGCGGAAGATCAGCGCGCTGGCCGGGATGCTCACGCCATGGGTATCGGCCGGAATCGGCAGGGTAGCCTCGGCATAATCACCGGGCAGCAATTCGCCGTTGGGGTTGTCGGCGACGAACTGGGCGAGCAGGGTGCCGGAGCGGCGGTCGATGGCGGTGGAATCACCGATCAGGCGCGCCTTGAAGTGCTTGCCGGGATGCTCGGGCACGGTCAGCTCGGCTTCAAGGCCGGGATGGATGACCGCCGCGTAGTTCTGCGGCACCGGCACATAGAGGCGCAATTGGTGGGTGTCGGCGATGTTGAACAGTTCCGGATCGCTGTCGGTGTCGGCCTTGATCAATTGGCCGATATCGGTGTTGCGCGCGGTGATGGTGCCGGCGAACGGTGCGCGCAGCGTCTTGTAGCTTTCCAGGGCGGACAGTCGTGCATAGTCGGCAGCGGCGGCCTCGGCGTTGGCCTTTGCGGCAGCGGCGTTGGAGGTTTTTTCATCGGCCTCCTGGCGCGAGACCGAATGGCTGGCCAACAGGTTTTGCCAGCGCGTGGCGGTGGTTTCGGCCAAGCGTGCATTGGCCTGTTCCTGCACCAGGCGTGCACGGGTTTGTGCCAGTTGCTGGTCGAGGTCGGGGCTGTCGATTTCGGCGAGGACTTGCCCGGCCTTGACCTGGCTGCCGATGTCGACTTTCCAGTCCTTCAAATAGCCGCTGACGCGGGCGTGGATCGGAGCCTTGCTCCAGGCTTCCAGGTGCGCCGGCAGGCGCAAGGTGTCGCCGGCCACATTCTGCTTGGGCTGGAACACCATCACTTGCGGGATGGCGGCGGTCTCGGTCCAGGCGGTGACCGATTGTTCGTGCAGCGTGCGGGCATGCAAGCCGTTGGCGACCAACAGGGCGGCCAGGGTCAGGCCGCCGACACCCATGAGCATCAGACGCTTGCGCGAGGGTTTGTGATCAGACGACATGTGGGGTTTCTCCTGCAACTACGCGAGTAGGGTGACGACCGTGGACCAGGCTGAAGACCACGGGAACAAACAACAACGTGGCGAGGGTGGCGAAGATCAAGCCGCCGATAACGGCGCGCCCGAGCGGGGCGTTCTGCTCTTCGGAAATCGCCAGGGGCAACATGCCGATGATCATCGCCAGGGCAGTCATGCACACCGGGCGGAAGCGCGTGTAACCGGCCTCCATGGCGGCCTTCAACGCATCACCATGTTCGGCCAGGCGCTCACGGCAGAAGCTCACCACCAGGATCGAGTTGGCCGTGGCGACGCCCATGCACAAGATGGCTCCGGTGAGCGCCGGCACCGACAATGAGGTGCCGCTGAGGAACAGCATCCACACGATCCCTGCGAGTGCCGCAGGCAAGGCCGTAATGATCACAAACGGGTCGGCCCACGACTGGAAGTTGACCACGATCAGCAGGTAGATCAGCACCACCGCGCCGAGCAGGCCGAGGCTCAGGCCGCTGAAGGCTTCATGCAGCGCATCGATTTGCCCATGCAGGCTGATCACCGCGCCTTTGGGGCGCAGGGACGCGGTGTCATCCAGCACTTTTTGCACGTCGCGGGCCACGCCGCCGAGGTCGCGGCCTTGCACGTTGGCGTACAGGTCCAGGGTCGGTTCGATGTTGTAGTGGGTCACCACCGCCGGGCTTTGCACGCGGGAGATGGTTGCCACGCCGCCGAGGATCTGTGACTGGCCATCGGCGCCGGTCACCGGCAGGGCTTCCAGTGACGGCAGGCTGTCGAGGCGGTATTGCGGGGTGGCGGCGACGATGGAATAGGACACGCCGTTGGCCGGGTTGAGCCAGAAGGTCGGCGCGGTTTGCGAACTGCCGGCGAGGGAGGCAACCATGCTGTTGGTCACGTCCCGCTCGGTAATGCCCAGGCCGTTGGCGCGCATGCGGTCGACATTCACCTGCAGCGACGGGTAGCCGGTGGACTGCTGGATGCGCAGGTCGGCGATGCCGGGCACGTGTTGCAGGCGACGTTCCAACTCGACGGCGTAGGCGCGGTTTTCTTCATCGCTGCGCCCGGAGATTTTTACGTCCAGCGGCGCCGGCGCGCCGAAGTTGAGGATCTGGCTGCTGATGTCCGCCGGCAGGAACGCGAAGTGGCTGCCGGGGAAACTTTGCGGCAGTGCTTCACGCAGTTTTTTCACGTAGTTGGCGGTGGGCGCGTGGTGTTTTTTCAGGCTGACCTGGATGTCGCCATCCTGCGGGCCGATGGTGCCGCTGCTGCTGTAGGCCATGTCGATGCCGCTGAGCGGGATGCCGATGTTATCGACGATGGTGTCCAGTTCTTCGGCGGGGATCACTTCACGGATCCGTGCTTCGATGCGGTCGAAGGCGGCGGCGCTTTCTTCGATGCGCGTGCCCAGCGGCAGGCGCACGTGCAGGGCCAGCGCACCGGCATCCGTGGCCGGGAAGAAGTCCTGGCCAAGGCTGGGCAGTAGCAGGAATGAGGCGAGCACACAGGCCAGAAAGCCCGCGATAAAGCGCTTGCGATGACCCAGGGCCAACGTCAGCAAGCCATGGTAGGTGTCGCGGATATTCGAGAAGTGGCGCTCGAAACCTTGCTGGAAATTCAGCACGGCTTGCAGCGCGGCATTGCGCGGTTTCTTGTGCTGCTCACCCTCATGGTGGTTGATGAATTCGTCTTCAGGGTGATGTCCGGCACCTGGCTCCGGCATATGTGGCTTGAGCAGGAACATCGCCAGTGTCGGCACCAAGGTGCGCGAGAGAATGAACGAGCTGGCCATGGCAAAGATCACCGCCAGCGCCATCGGCCGGAACAGATAACCGGCGATGCCTTGCAGCAGGAACATCGGCACGAACACGATGCAGATGCACAGCAGTGAGACGAACGCCGGGCCGACAATTTGCGCGGCGCCGTCGAGGATCGCGGTCTTCACCGCCTTGCCTTGCTCCAGGTGCCAGTTGATGTTTTCGATGGTCACGGTGGCGTCGTCCACCAGGATCCCCACCGCCAACGCCAGCCCGCCGAGGGTCATGACGTTGAGGGTCTGCCCGCTGACGGCCAGCAGCGCAATGGCCGACAGCACCGCCAGGGGAATCGACGCCGCAATAATGAGCGTGGAGCGCCAGCTGCCGAGGAACAGCAGGATCATCGCGCTGGTCAGCAGCGCGGCGATGATGCCTTCCTGGGCCACGCTGCCCACCGATTGCTTGACGAAGACCGACGCGTCGCCCAGCAACGAGGTTTTCAGTGACGGCGGCAGGGTTTCGTTGATGCGCGGCAGCATCTGGCGGATACCGTCGATGATCGACAGGGTGGAAATACTGCCGTTTTTCAACGCCGGCATCAGCACCGCGCGATGGCCGTCGACGCGCACGATGTTGGTCTGCGGCGGCGAGCCGTCGCGCACATGGGCAACCTGGCCGATGGTGATCAGCGCGCCGTCGACGGTCTTGATCGGCAGGTCGTTGAGTTCATCGATGGCCTTGGGGCTGTTGTTGAGCAGGATCGTGTATTCGTTGGGGCCGAGTTTGGCGGTGCCCACCGGAATGATCTGGTTCTGCAGCGCCAGGGCATTGCCCACATCCTGGGCCGACAAGCCCTTGGCAGCCAGCGCCTGGGGGTCGAGATCGAGGGTGATCTGGCGCTGTTTGCCGCCCATTGGCGTGGGCATGGCCAGGCCGGGCAGGGCGCTGAGGGGCAGGCGGATATTGTTCTGCACCAGGTCGCGGATCCTGGCTTCCGAAAGCGTCGGGCTGGAGAACGCCATTTGCAGGATCGGCACCGTGGAGGCGCTGTAGTTGAGGATCAGCGGCGGTGTGATGCCCGGTGGCATCTGCTTGAGCACGGTCTGTGACACGGCGGTCACTTGGGCGTTGGCAGTGCGGATGTCGACGCCGGGCTGGAAGAAGATCTTCACGATGCCCATGCCGGGCAGGGATTGCGATTCGATATGTTCGATGTCGTTGACGGTGGTACTCAGGGAGCGTTCGTAGGTGTAGATCACCCGACCGGCCATGGCGTCCGGCGACAGGCCGTTGTACTGCCAGACCACGGCGACCACCGGGATGCCGATGTCGGGGAACACGTCGGTGGGGGTTCGCAGGGCCGCCATCGGCCCGATAATGCAGATGAATATGGCCAACACGATAAACGTGTACGGCTTTTGCAGTGCGGTCTTTACCAGCCCGAGCATGCGTGAACCTCCGAGGGAGCAGGATTGCAAACCCCGGCAGTCTTGCCCGACCCACCTAACACGGGCCTTTCAGCCAGGTGAAGGAACATTTAGGTAAGGGCTGAAGATCGTTTCATATGTATTCATTTGTTCTACAAAGGGCGGCTCGCCAAGCTTGTGACCCATCGGATACGACTTTTTATTGATGCCCTTTGGAGCCCTGCCATGTCACTGAAACCTCTGTTGTTGATCCCTGCCCTTGGCGCTGTTTTGTTGTTGTCGGCGTGTGCGGGCCCAATCCCCAAGGCTGATCCGAGCGAAGCCTGGATTGGTTTGAAAGAGGAAGCACCGAATGACCTGATGGCCGAACGCGTGGATGGCAAGCGCGTGGATGACGGCCGCTTTTTTGAAGTGGCGCCTGGAGATCATCGCCTGGATGTGACGTTATTCGAGGAAGAGGCTGGCGACGACAACCAGCAGGACTGCCAGGGCCGTGTCGAGTACAAGCATTTCAAGGCGGGTGAGCATTACACCCTGGTGGAGTCCAGCCTGGGCACCACCGTGCGAGCATCCCTGAGGGATGGGCACGGTAAGGAAGTCGCAGCAACTCAGGATTTCAATTGCATGCCTGGCTAGGCGTGGTGCACCGCCGCTCTATGGGGCTTGGCGGGCGCCGCAGGTTTGACGTGGGGGTGATGGTGCCGGCGGGTAATGCGCAACACCCCCCACAACATGGCGCTGGCTACCGCCAGCCATCCGCAGATCAACAGGAAAATCGTTGTTGCAAGGCTCATTTTGGCCTCCTTTCGCCCCGCAGGGGGCACACACAGTCTTCTCAATGGACAGTCTAGCTACCCGGTGGTTGCCTGCTATTGACCAATGGTCGTGTTCGACCAACTCGTTTGCTCTATCCACGACGCTTTACTAAGCCTGTGGGCTATACCCGCGTGGCAGAGCGTCCTATGATCAGGGCCCTCACCGGCAGTTGATCAAGAGAGTAAAAAATTGCGGTTACGGTCGAACGTTAAAACATCCTTGTTGCTGGCCTGTGTCATAGGGCTCGCGGCCTGTTCCGGGCATCCGTCGAAACTTCCGGGCCTGCCGGAACGTGTCGAACTCAATGGTGTGCCGACCTTTCGCAGCGAGGCTTATCAGAGCGGTCCTACGGCGTTAGCCAGCATGCTGTCGCAACAAGGCATTGTCATGACACCGGGCCTGTTGGATAAGCCGTTGCATTTGCCGGGCGGTGAAGCGGACCTGGAGCGCAACATGCAGGTGCTGGCCCGTGAGTACGGGCTGATGGTGTACCCGCTGGACGCCAAGCTGACCGCGGTTCTGGCGCAGGTGGCGGCGGGTTACCCGGTGATGGCACGGATTGGCGGCGGCCTGTTGTCTGACGCGCACTACGTGGTCGTGGTGGGTTTCAACCAGCAGAAAAGCACGGTGCTGTTGCGCTCAGGCATGGACCGACGCCTGCTGATGAGCTTCAGCGACTTTGAGTCGAAGTGGAACAGCGCCGGGCACTGGGCAATCCTCACCCAGCGCCCGAGCCAGTTGCCGGCCAATGTGGATGCGCAGCGTTGGCGGGATGCGGCGAATGCGACGGCCCAGGCCGGGCAGGAGCAGGCGGCTGCGCAGGCACTCAAAGTGCTGGCGGAACACAGATAAAAATGTGGGAGGGGGATTGCTCCTCCCACATGGGGTCTTCGGTGTTCTTTAGCGGCGGACTTCGGCTGCGTTCGCGCGGTTCTTCAGGTTCTTGTCAGCCTTGTAGCGCAGCGCAACGTCCGGCACCGAGCCGCCCTTGCCGGTTTCAACCCAGCTACGAATACGGCTGGCATCGGCAAAGTGCGTGAATTTGCCGAACGCATCCAGGATTACCAGCGACACCGGGCGATTCCCCATGCTTGTCACCAGTACCAGGCAATGGCCAGCCTGGTTGGTAAAGCCGGTCTTGGTCAGCTTGATATCCCAGTTGGCGCGGTTGATCAGGTGGTCGGTGTTGGAGAAGCCCAGGGTGTAGTTGGGCTTGCGGAACGCTACGGTCTTTTCCTTGGTGGTGCTCAGCTGGCTCAGCATTGGAAACTTGTGTGCGTAGGCCAGCAGCTTGCTCAGGTCACGGGCGGTGGACACGTTGTGGATCGACAGGCCGGTGGGCTCAACATAATGGGTGCTGGTCATGCCCAGGGCCTTGGCCTTGGCGTTCATCGCGGCAATAAAAGCCGCGTAGCCGCCCGGATAGTGGTGCGCCAGGCTCGCGGCGGCGCGGTTTTCCGAGGACATCAGGGCGATCAGCAGCATCTCTTTGCGCGGCATCTGGCTGCCGATCTTCACGCGCGAGAACACACCTTTCATTTCCGGTGTGTCGGTGATGTTGATGTCGATGTACTCGTCCATGTTCTGCTTGGCTTCGAGCACGATCAGGCCTGTCATCAGTTTGCTCACCGAGGCGATAGGCACCACCACGTCGGGGTTGCTGGCGTAGATGACCTTGTTGGTTTGCAGATCCACCAGCATGGCGCTGTCGGAAGCGATCTGCAGTTTGGACGGATCACGCGGCGCCAGGGTGGATTCGGCGGCGTGCGCAAAGGTGCCTGTGAAAACAAAAAATAGGCTGACAATAGAGAGACGAATTTTCACGCGGATGAACTCGCTAAAAAGTAAGAAATACCGTTGGGAAACGGGTTTTGTGACAAATGGCGTTACATTTTAGGAGTATGGACGAGAGACTGTCGAATGTTCTTCTAAAACCAGACGAAAGTGCTTAAAAACTAAGAAAAAACAGGTTTTCTTCCGGGCAATAAAAAGCCCTGCGATAAGGCAGGGCTTTTTCAGTGCTGCTGGTTATTAGTCGTGCAGGGTTTCGGCTGCATACAGGGTATTTTCCAGCAGGCAGGCACGGGTCATCGGGCCAACGCCGCCTGGCACCGGGGTGATCCAGCCAGCGCGGGGCAGGGCGGTCTCGTACACCACGTCACCCACCAGCTTGCCGTCTTCCTGGCGGTTGATGCCCACGTCGATGACGATGGCGCCTTCCTTGATCCATTCGCCCTTGACCAGTCCCGGCTTGCCGGCGGCCACAACGACCAGGTCGGCACGGCCAACGTGGCCGGCGAGGTCCTTGGTGAAGCGGTGGGTCACGGTGACGGTGCAACCGGCCAGCAGCAGCTCCATGGCCATGGGGCGGCCCACGATGTTGGACGCGCCGACGACAACGGCGTCGAGGCCGTACAGGTCGACACCGGTGCTTTCCAGCAGGGTCATGATGCCTTTGGGCGTGCACGGGCGCAGCAGCGGGATACGCTGGGCCAGGCGACCGACGTTATAAGGATGGAAACCGTCGACGTCTTTGTCTGGGCGGATGCGTTCCAGCAACTTGGATGCGTCGAGGTGCGCAGGCAATGGCAATTGAAGGAGGATGCCGTCCATCGCCGGGTCGTCGTTGAGGCTGTCGATCAGGTCGGTCAGGGCCTGCTGGGTGGTGTCGGCAGGCAGGTCGTAGGCCTTGGAAATAAAGCCGACCTCTTCACAGTCTTTACGCTTGTGCGAGACATAAACCTGAGAGGCAGGATCGCTGCCGACCAGGATCACCGCGAGGCCAGGCGTGCGCAAGCCTTGTTGGCTGCGCTCGGTGACTCGTTTGGCGATCTGCTGGCGCAGGCTGGCGGCGATTGATTTGCCGTCGATAAGTTGTGCAGTCATTACGCGTGATTAACCATCGAGAGGGGGAGGAAAAGTGCGCGCATTCTCGCACGCCATGACGTGAGGGCAAAGGCGCTTGGTCCGCAAATTGGCCTAACCCCTTAAATAAAATGAATTTTTTTCAAAAAAGATTTGACGGGTTTCCAGGCCCTCTATACTATTCGTCGCACTTGTCGGGCACAGCCTAGCACTGGTTAAGAAGGTCGAGCAGAATCGTTGTTCTGTAAGGCTGGAAGCACTTAGTTTGTAATCCTCCAAGAGTACAGATTAATAAGGCGCCCGTAGCTCAGCTGGATAGAGCATCCGCCTTCTAAGCGGATGGTCGCAGGTTCGAGTCCTGCCGGGTGCGCCATTAGGCAGCTTTGGCACAAGTAGCGCTATATGGTGGGCGTAGCTCAGTTGGTAGAGCACGGGATTGTGACTCCCGTTGTCGAGGGTTCGATCCCCTTCGTCCACCCCATATTTTGAAAAGGCGCCAGATTAATCGTCTGGCGCCTTTGCTTTAAGAGCTTCAAGCGCGGATGTGGTGGAATTGGTAGACACACTGGATTTAGGTTCCAGCGCCGCGAGGCGTAAGAGTTCGAGTCTCTTCATCCGCACCAATAAAGCTTTACTCGGTCTATACGCAGGGTAGGGCTCGACAAAGAAGTGGTTTGGTTTCTTTGTTAACGCAATATGGTGGGCGTAGCTCAGTTGGTAGAGCACGGGATTGTGACTCCCGTTGTCGAGGGTTCGATCCCCTTCGTCCACCCCATATTCGAAAGGCGCCAGATTTAACAGTCTGGCGCCTTTTTTGGTTTTGGCGGTTCGGATTTTCGTGGCTGCAGGTTCTGGGTCGCGATGGCGGTGCATTTCATCGTATTTATGTGTCTCGATGATGCTGCGTTGTCTATCTGCCCTCACTGCGGGGTGGGCGTCAGGGAGATGGGTGACGACCCCTTCTATATATAGAAGGGGCGGCGCAGAGCCCTGGCGTGATTGGCTTTATTTGTCACCGGGGCGGGGCGCGACAGTGCCTTCGTACCGATAAATTGCCGGCTGTTTACGGGCGTATTTCCAGTAGGGTGACTTCTTGAGTTTGACCCACTAGAATGCATGCCCTTGATTGGGGTCGGAAATGGCCGGCTAACGTCTGTGCAACGAGGAATATCCATGCAAGTTTCTGTTGAAAATACTACTGCTCTCGAGCGCCGCATGAGCATCACCGTGCCGGCTGAGCGCATCGAGACTGCGGTCAACAAGCGTCTGCAGCAGACTGCCCAAAAGGCCAAGATCGCTGGTTTCCGTCCAGGCAAAGTGCCAATGAGCGAAATCAAGCGCCGTTTTGGTGCTGATGCGCGCAATGAAGCCGTCGGTGACGTGATCCAGGCTTCCTTCTATGAAGCAGTGGTTGAGCAAAAGCTGAACCCGGCTGGTTCGCCTTCGATCGAACCTAAGTCCCTGGAAGCAGGCAAGGACCTGGAGTACGTTGCCGTATTCGAAGTGTTCCCTGAGTTCGAAGTGGCCGGTTTCGACGGTATCGCTATCGAGCGCCTGAGCGCCGAAGTGGCTGATTCGGACCTGGACAACATGCTGGAAATCCTGCGCAAGCAGAACACTCGTTTCGAAGTGGCCGACCGTGCCGCCCAGAACGAAGATCAGCTGAACATCGATTTCGTGGGCAAGGTTGACGGCGAAGCGTTCGCTGGCGGCTCCGCCAAGGGTACTCAGCTGGTGCTGGGTTCCAACCGCATGATCCCTGGTTTCGAAGACGGTCTGGTCGGCGCCAAGGCCGGTGAAGAGCGCGTTCTGAACCTGACTTTCCCTGCTGACTACCAG
Source organism: Pseudomonas sp. MIACH (assembly GCF_001269925.1). Lineage (GTDB taxonomy): Bacteria > Pseudomonadota > Gammaproteobacteria > Pseudomonadales > Pseudomonadaceae > Aquipseudomonas. Next base: position 72,890 of record NZ_LHVO01000058.1, on the reverse strand, counting down.
AACCTGGACCTGGCTGGCAAAGCCGCCGAGTTCACCGTGACGGTCAACAGCGTTTCCGAGCCTAAGCTGCCAGAGCTGAACGAAGAGTTCTTCAATCAGTTCGGTATCAAGGAAACCGGTATCGAAGGCTTCCGCACCGAAGTTCGCAAGAACATGGAGCGCGAGCTGCGCCAGGCCATCAAATCCAAGGTCAAGAACCAAGTCATGGACGGTCTGCTGGCTGCCAACCCGATCGAAGTGCCTAAGGCCCTGCTGTCCAACGAAGTGGATCGCCTGCGCGTACAAGCTGTTCAGCAGTTCGGCGGCAACATCAAGCCAGACCAACTGCCGGCCGAGCTGTTCGAAGAGCAAGCCAAGCGTCGTGTGGTACTGGGCCTGGTCGTGGCTGAAGTGGTCAAGCAGTTCGACCTCAAGCCTGACGAAGACCGCGTTCGCGAAATGATCCAGGAAATGGCTTCGGCCTACCAGGAGCCTGAGCAGGTTGTGGCTTGGTACTACAAGAACGACCAGCAACTGAACGAAGTACGTTCGGTTGTGCTGGAAGAACAAGTTGTGGATACTGTTCTGCAGAAGGCTAAGGTGACCGATAAAGCGGTCTCTTACGAAGAAGCAGTCAAACCGGCGGAAGCAGCACAAGCCGACTGATTGTCCAACTCGTTGGAAATACAACCATAAGCCAGCCTCGCGCTGGCTTATGCGTTTTCAAGACATGACTATTTGGGAGTAACTGCAGAGCATGTTCCGTAATTCCTATATTCAGCAGAACTCTGATATCCAGGCCGCAGGCGGCTTGGTCCCGATGGTTGTCGAGCAGTCCGCTCGTGGCGAACGCGCCTACGACATCTACTCGCGCCTGCTCAAGGAGCGAGTGATCTTTCTGGTGGGCCCGGTAGAGGACTACATGGCCAACCTGATCTGTGCGCAACTGCTGTTCCTTGAAGCGGAAAACCCGGACAAGGACATCCATCTCTACATCAACTCGCCGGGCGGTTCGGTGACAGCGGGCATGTCGATCTACGACACCATGCAGTTCATCAAGCCGAACGTATCGACTACCTGCATTGGCCAGGCCTGCAGCATGGGCGCGTTCCTGCTGACCGCAGGTGCCGAGGGCAAGCGTTACTGCCTGCCGAACTCGCGCGTGATGATTCACCAGCCACTGGGCGGTTTCCAGGGCCAGGCGTCGGACATCGAAATCCACGCCAAGGAAATCCTCTTCATCCGCGAACGTCTCAACACGCTGATGGCCAAGCACAGCGGGCACACCCTGGAAGAAATCGAGCGCGACACCAACCGCGACAACTTCATGAGCGCCGAAGCCGCACGTGAATACGGGTTGATCGACGCAGTGATCGAAAAGCGCCCCGCTTAATATAAGCCGCTCAAAATAGGGCTGGTCGGGTTTTCCGATCATCGGCGGGCTTGAAAAAGCCCGCATAAGCCTTCATCTTGTGTTGCAAGCCTATCGGATTTGGATCGAACGAATGACTGACACCCGCAACGGCGAGGACAACGGCAAGCTGCTCTATTGCTCCTTCTGTGGCAAAAGCCAGCATGAAGTGCGCAAATTGATTGCCGGCCCCTCGGTCTTTATCTGCGACGAGTGCGTCGACCTGTGCAATGACATCATCCGTGAGGAGGTGCAGGAAGCCCAGGCCGAAAGCAGCGCGCATAAATTGCCTTCGCCTAAAGAAATCAGCGGCATCCTTGATCAGTATGTGATTGGTCAAGAGCGTGCAAAGAAGGTTCTGGCCGTAGCGGTGTACAACCACTACAAGCGTCTGAACCAGCGTGACAAGAAAGGCGACGAAGTCGAACTCGGCAAGAGCAACATCTTGCTGATCGGTCCTACAGGCTCGGGTAAAACCCTGCTTGCAGAAACCCTCGCTCGCCTGCTGAACGTTCCGTTCACCATCGCCGACGCCACCACCCTCACTGAGGCCGGTTACGTGGGTGAGGATGTCGAGAACATCATTCAGAAACTGCTGCAAAAGTGCGACTACGACGTAGAGAAAGCCCAGATGGGTATTGTCTACATCGACGAAATCGACAAGATCTCGCGCAAGTCCGACAACCCGTCGATCACCCGGGACGTTTCGGGTGAGGGCGTGCAGCAGGCACTGTTGAAACTGATCGAAGGCACGGTAGCTTCCGTACCGCCACAAGGCGGCCGCAAGCACCCGCAGCAGGAATTCCTTCAGGTTGATACGCGCAACATCCTGTTTATCTGTGGCGGTGCGTTCTCCGGCCTGGAGAAGGTTATTCAGCAACGGTCTACCCGTGGCGGCATCGGTTTCAGTGCAGAAGTTCGCAGCAAGGAAGAAGGCAAGAAGGTGGGCGAGTCCCTGCGTGAAGTCGAGCCTGACGATCTGGTCAAGTTCGGTCTGATCCCGGAATTCGTTGGCCGTCTGCCGGTCCTGGCCACGTTGGACGAGTTGGATGAGGCGGCTCTGATTCAGATCCTCACCGAACCGAAAAACGCCCTGACCAAGCAATATGCCAAGCTGTTCGAGATGGAAGGTGTGGACCTTGAGTTCCGTACTGACGCACTCAAGTCGGTAGCCAAGCGGGCATTGGAGCGCAAGACCGGTGCACGTGGTCTGCGGTCTATCCTCGAAGGCGTATTGCTCGACACCATGTACGAGATCCCCTCGCAGTCCGAGGTGAGTAAAGTGGTGATCGACGAAAGCGTTATAGAAGGCAAGTCCAAGCCACTGTATATCTATGAAAACAGTGAGCCGACTGCCAAGGCTGCGCCTGACGCGTAAGCGTTTCGCAGTTTCGGTACAAACAAGGGGCCTCTAGGGGCCCCTTTGTTTTTCATAAGGATTTTTACTGCGTGTAACTGCCAGCATTGAGCTTGTTTTTTTTACACGTAGCCCCCATCTTGGTTTCAAGTTTATTTTTCAACTGTCATAGAGGCGAAATCATGAAGACAACCATCGAATTGCCTCTCCTGCCGTTGCGTGATGTCGTCGTCTATCCGCACATGGTTATCCCGCTGTTCGTGGGGCGCGAGAAGTCTATCGAAGCCCTTGAGGCCGCGATGACGGGCGACAAGCAGATCTTGCTGTTGGCCCAGAGAAATCCTGCTGATGATGATCCAGGCGAAGATGCCCTGTATCGCGTCGGCACCATTGCCACTGTCCTGCAACTGCTCAAACTGCCTGACGGCACCGTCAAGGTGCTGGTGGAAGGCGAGCAGCGCGGTGCAGTCGAGCGTTTCATGGAGGTGGATGGCCACCTGCGCGCTGAAGTGGTGCTGATCGACGAAGTCGAGGCGCCTGAGCGCGAGTCCGAAGTATTTGTACGCAGCCTGCTCTCGCAGTTTGAGCAGTATGTGCAGTTGGGCAAGAAAGTCCCGGCTGAAGTCCTGTCTTCCCTCAATAGCATCGATGAGCCAAGCCGCCTGGTCGACACCATGGCCGCGCACATGGCGCTGAAGATCGAGCAGAAGCAAGACATCCTTGAAATCATCGACCTCTCGGCCCGTGTCGAACACGTGCTGGCATTGCTGGATGCCGAAATCGATCTGCTCCAGGTCGAGAAGCGCATCCGTGGTCGTGTCAAAAAACAAATGGAGCGCAGCCAGCGCGAGTACTACCTGAATGAGCAGATGAAGGCCATTCAGAAGGAGCTCGGCGACAGCGAGGAAGGCCACAACGAAATCGAAGAGCTGAAAAAGCGCATCGATGCTGCCGGCCTGCCGAAAGACGCCCTGACCAAAGCCACCGCCGAGTTGAACAAGCTCAAGCAGATGTCGCCGATGTCCGCCGAGGCCACCGTGGTGCGCTCGTACATCGACTGGCTGGTGCAGGTGCCGTGGAAGGCCCAGACCAAGGTGCGCCTGGATCTGGCTCGTGCCGAAGATATCCTCGACGCGGACCACTACGGTCTCGAAGAAGTCAAAGAACGCATCCTCGAATACCTCGCCGTACAAAAGCGCGTGAAGAAGATTCGTGGCCCCGTGTTGTGCCTGGTTGGCCCGCCTGGCGTGGGTAAAACCTCCCTGGCCGAGTCCATCGCCAATGCCACTAACCGTAAATTCGTGCGTATGGCCCTCGGTGGTGTGCGCGATGAAGCGGAAATTCGTGGTCATCGCCGGACTTACATCGGTTCGATGCCAGGAAGATTGATTCAAAAAATGACAAAAGTGGGTGTGCGCAACCCGCTGTTCCTGCTCGATGAAATCGACAAAATGGGCAGCGACATGCGTGGCGATCCGGCATCGGCCTTGCTGGAAGTGCTCGACCCTGAGCAGAACCACAACTTCAACGACCATTACCTGGAGGTCGACTACGACCTGTCCGACGTAATGTTCCTGTGCACCTCCAACTCCATGAACATTCCGCCAGCATTGCTGGACCGGATGGAGGTGATTCGTCTGCCGGGTTACACCGAAGACGAGAAGATCAATATCGCCGTCAAATACCTCGCGCCCAAGCAGATTTCGGCCAACGGCCTGAAGAAGGGCGAGATCGAATTCGACGTCGAGTCGATCCGCGACATCGTGCGTTACTACACGCGGGAGGCCGGTGTACGGGGCCTTGAGCGCCAGATCGCGAAGATTTGCCGCAAGGCGGTCAAGGAGCACGCACTGGAAAAACGCTTCTCGGTGAAGGTCACTGCCGACGCTCTTGAGCACTTCCTGGGCGTGCGTAAATTCCGTTACGGCCTGGCTGAGCAGCAGGATCAAGTAGGGCAGGTGACTGGCCTGGCGTGGACCCAGGTGGGCGGTGAATTGCTGACCATCGAAGCTGCGGTGATCCCCGGCAAAGGCCAGTTGATCAAGACCGGCTCCCTCGGGGACGTGATGGTCGAATCCATTACCGCCGCGCAGACCGTGGTGCGCAGCCGCGCGCGGAGCCTGGGGATCCCCCTGGACTTCCACGAGAAGCACGACACTCACATCCACATGCCGGAAGGGGCCACTCCTAAAGACGGCCCTAGCGCTGGCGTAGGCATGTGCACGGCCCTGGTATCGGCGTTGACCGGCATTCCGGTGCGCGCCGACGTGGCCATGACCGGGGAAATCACCCTGCGTGGTCAGGTATTGGCCATCGGTGGCCTGAAGGAGAAATTGCTGGCGGCGCACCGGGGTGGAATCAAGACCGTGATCATTCCTGAAGAGAATGTTCGCGACTTGAAGGAAATTCCTGACAATATCAAGCAGGATCTCCAGATTAAACCGGTTAAATGGATTGACGAGGTCCTGCAAATTGCGCTGCAATACGCGCCGGAGCCCTTGCCGGATGTGGCTCCGGAGATAGTTGCAAAGGATGAAAAACGGGAGTCTGATTCCAAGGAAAGAATTAGCACGCATTAATGTGAATAAGCCTGGGTGCTTCCTTGACAGCTTTTTAGAGCCCTTGTTATAAAGCGGCTCTTAAGTGTCTGTAGGCCATTCAGCACTGGTTTTTGCTGTTTACCAAAAAACTTAGAATCATACTCAATAGATATATAAGGGGACTTAGAGTGAACAAGTCGGAACTGATTGATGCTATCGCTGCATCCGCTGATATCCCGAAAGCTGCTGCTGGCCGTGCGCTGGATGCAGTAATCGAATCCGTCACTGGCGCTCTGAAGGCCGGCGACTCCGTGGTACTGGTAGGCTTCGGTACTTTCTCTGTGACTGACCGCCCAGCTCGCACTGGCCGCAACCCACAGACTGGCAAAGCACTGCAAATCGCTGCTGCCAAGAAACCAGGTTTCAAAGCCGGTAAAGCCCTGAAAGAAGCGGTTAACTAAGCTTCGATCGAGCCTTTACCGACCCGGGTCAGACGCAGGTCTGGCCTGGCAGCGGAGCGACAGCTGACCCCAGTATCCATCGGGTCGCCAAGCCGGGGGTTCAAGTTCAACCCCCCGTCCGCTCCGCCAGTTACGAGAAGGCGCATCCTCGGATGCGCCTTTCTTCTATCCGGACTCTACCCACGCTCCACGGTTGCCAATTTTTGAAGTTCAACCGTTTCTGGGGGACGCATGCTGCAAAATATCAGGGACAATTCACAAGGCTGGATTGCCAAGACCATTATCGGGATCATCGTCGCATTGATGGCGTTCACCGGTATCGAGGCCATTTTCCAGGCTTCGACCAACACCAAGCAGGACGTGGCCAAGGTCAACGGTGAAGAGATCACCCAAACCGAACTGAGCCAGGCCGTCGACATGCAACGTCGCCAGCTGATGCAACAGCTGGGCAAGGATTTCGATGCTTCACTGCTGGACGAAAAACTGCTGCGCGAAGCGGCCCTCAAGGGTCTGATCGATCGCAAACTGCTGCTGCAAGGCGCCGCCGATTCCAAGTTTGGCTTCTCTGAAGCTGCGCTGGACCAGGTGATCCTGCAAACGCCGGAATTCCAGGTGGACGGCAAGTTCAATGCCGAACGTTTTGATCAGGTGATCCGCCAACTGGGCTACAGCCGTCTGCAGTTCCGTCAGATGCTGACCCAGGAAATGCTGATCGGCCAGGTACGCGCAGGTATTGCCGGCAGCGGCTTCGTGACCGACGCCGAAGTGCTGGCATTCGCCCGTCTGGAAAAACAGACCCGCGATTTTGCCACCGTCAATATCAAGGCCAACCCAGCGGCGGTGAAACTCACCGACGACGAGGTCAAGGCTTACTATGACCAGCACGCCAAAGAGTTCATGACCCCGGACCAAGTGGTCATCGACTACCTTGAACTGAAGAAGTCGTCCTTCTTCGACCAGGTCAGCGTCAAGGACGATGAGCTGCAGGCTGCTTATCAGAAAGAAACCGCCAACCTCGCTGAACAGCGTCGTGCGGCGCACATCCTGATTGAAGTCAACGACAAGGTCACCGAGGCGCAAGCCAAGGCCAAGATCGAAGAAATCCAGGCACGCCTGGCCAAGGGTGAGAAGTTCGATGCCCTGGCCAAGGAGTTCTCCCAGGATCCAGGTTCGGCCAACAACGGTGGCGACCTCGGCTTTGCCGGCCCAGGCGTCTACGACCCGGACTTCGAAGCAGCCTTGTACGCGCTGAACAAAGACCAGGTTTCGGCGCCAGTGCGCAGCACCTTCGGTTGGCACTTGATCAAGCTGTTGGGCGTTGAAGCACCGCAAGTGCCGACGTTTGCCAGCCTGAAAGACAAGCTGACCCGCGAGCTCAAGACCCAACAGGTTGAGCAGCGTTTTGTCGAAGCGACCAAGCAATTGGAAGATGCGGCATTCGAAGCCTCTGACCTGGCCCAACCAGCATCCGACCTGAAGCTGACCGTGCACACCTCCGCGCCGTTCGGCCGTGAAGGTGGTGAGGGTGTTGCGGCCAACCGTGCCGTAGTTACCGCAGCGTTCAGCCCGGAAGTGTTGGATGAGGGTGCCAACAGCACCGCCATCGAGCTGGACCCGGAAACCATCATCGTGCTGCGTGCCAAAGAGCACCGCAAACCTGCGCAACTGCCGCTGGAAAGCGTTGCTGCGGCGATTCGCACTCAGATGGCCAAGGAGCGCGCCAGCGCGGCTGCCAAGACTCACGCTGACGAGTTGATCGCCAGCCTGCGTGACGGTAAGACCCCGCTGAACCAGCCGGTCGACGGCCAGGCCTGGAAAGTCACAGAAGCGGCTACCCGTAGCCAGGAAACGATTGACCCTGCCGTGCTGCAAGCCCTGTTCCGCATGCCTAAGCCTGCGGCCAAGGACAAGCCGACGTTCACCACCGTGACCCTGGCTGATGGCAGCCTGGTGATCGTGCGCTTGAACGGCGTCAACGAAGCGGCTGCCCCAACGGACGAAGAAAAGGCGCAATACCGCCGCTTCCTCGCTTCCCGTGTTGGCCAGCAGGACTTCGCGGCTTACCGCAAGCAGCTGGAAACCAAGGCTGATATCAAGAAGTTCTGATATCGGTTTGAATAAGAAGCCCCCGGCCTGAAAAGACCGGGGGCTTTTTTATGTGCGCTAGACTGGGTGCTCGTTACCGTCGACCCAGGAGTTTCAAGCGTGTTGATTCAAGGAATGGATGGCTTGCTGATCCGCCGCGCCAGTGTGGCGGATGTTCCTGCCGTGCTGCAGGTGTTCGACGAGGTGATCGCCTGGTTCGTTGGCATGGGCAATACCCATCAGTGGGGCACCGAGCCCTGGTCGGCTTCGCCCCGGCGGGTCGCGCAAGTGGCTGAAGCCTGCGCGTTGCCCGGGGCCTGGGTGGTCGAGGGCCCCGGAGGGCACCTCAGCGGAGCGCTGGTGTTGGGCGATCCCATGCCTTATGTACCGTCGGCGACTGAGCCCGAGGTGTATGTGCGCCTGTTGATTGCCGCGCGTGACCCGAGTGTTCGCGGCCTTGGGCGGCGCATGATGGCCTTCGCCGATGACCAGGCCCGCGCAGCAGGAGTGACACGCTTGCGTGTGGACTGCTACGGCGGCGGGACCGGGGATCTGGTGCGTTTTTATGAGTCCTGTGGCTACGAGCGCATTTCAACGTTCGACTTGGCGGGGTGGCCGGGCCAGCTGTTGGGGCGCCGTCTGTGATGCTCCGGCCCACGCCAATAGCATCAGCAGCATAACGGCCCATGGAAAGCCCGCGACGCCCCAGCCCTGAAGCAACACGCCACCCGCCAGTCCGCCACCGGCTATCCCCAGGTTCCACACGGTCACCAGCATGGATTGTGCGGCATCCGCCGACTCGCCCGCCGATTGGGCCAGTGCGGTTTGCAGCAGTGCCGGCAGGCCGCCGAACGCCAGTCCCCATAACGCCACGGCGGTATAGATGACTGCCGGCACATTGATCCAGAACGCCAACCCCAGGGCGATTAAGCCAAACAGCGCACAGCTGATCAGCAGCAAGGCACGCAGCCACCGGTCAATCAACACACCTGCCAGCCAGATGCTCAGTACCGCCGAAAGGCCAAACACCAGCAGCACTCGGTCAACATCCGCATCGATCCCGGCGGGCACCAGCAACGGGGCGATGTAGGTGTACAGAATGTTGTGGGCCAGCACGTAGGTAAACGTCACCCATAGCACCGGACGAATGCCCCGCAGGTTCAGCACCTGGCGCAGCCCCAAGCGTTTATCCGCCCGTTCGCCGGCAAAATCCGGCAGTTGCCAACGCGCCCAGGCCAGTAACACCAAGGTCAGCCCGGTCATGATTGCAAAACTCAGGCGCCAGCCAACGGCGGTGCCGAGGAAGGTGCCCGCAGGCACACCCAGTGACAGCGCCAGCGGTGCACCCAGCATCGCCACGGCAATGGCGCGACCTTGCAGGTGTGGCGCCACCATTCGGCTCGCATAACCCGCCAGCAACGCCCAGAGCAGGCCCGCGAAGACCCCGGCAAAAAAGCGTGCCACCAGGGTCAGCCCGTAGTGGCTGGACAGAGCCGTCACGCTATTGACCAAGGCAAAGCCGCCAATGGCCAGCAGCAGCAACGGTCGCCTGCGCCAGCCGCGGGTCAGCAGCGTCAGCGGGATGGCGGCCAGCAGAGAGCCAAGGGCATAGAGGGTGACCAATTGGCCGACCAAGGCGGGCGACACGTCCAGGCCTTCGCCCATCTGCGGCAGAAGTCCGGCGGGCATGGCTTCGGTGAGGATGGTGATAAAGCCGGCGCTGGCCAGGGCCAGTAGTCCGCCCAGCGGTAATGAATCCCCCTGGGCTGATGCGGCGAGTGAAGGGCTGCTGCTCATGACGTTTTATCCAGGTAAAAGGGCAAGCAGGCAGAGTAGGGGGCTGTGGTTGACGGAAAAACAGGCTAAGGTTCCGAACTTATCGGACGCCAGAGTCCGCAATCGCTAAAGGCGGGATCATGGACAGCTTGGGCAGCCTTTCGGTATTCGTGCAGGTGGCGCAGACGCTCAGCTTCACCGCCGCCGGCCGTGTGCTGGGGGTGTCGTCGTCGGCCGTGGGCAAAAGCATTGCGCGGATGGAAGAGCGCCTGGGCGTGCGGCTGTTTCACCGCAGCACGCGCAGTATCACCTTGACCAGTGAAGGCTCGCTGTTCCTTGAGCGGTCGCGGCGGATTCTCGCTGAGGTGGAAGCGGCCGAGCAGGAGCTGACGGACGCCGGTGCAGCGCCACGGGGCAAGCTGCGCATCAGTGTGCCGCAGGTGCGGGGCTTGTTGATGCCGGTACTCAGTGACTTTATGCGCGCCTATCCGGATATCGAGTTGGATGTGGATTTCTCCGACCGCATGGTGGACGTGATAGAGGAAGGTTTCGATGCGGTGATTCGCACCGGCAAGCCAGAGGATTCGCGGTTGATGGCGCGCCACTTGGGCCACTACCAGTTGGTACTCGTCGCCACGCCGGGCTACTTCGCCCAGCACGGCACCCCGCAGCAACCGCAGGACCTGAATGGCCACGCCTGCCTGCGCCACAAGTTCTGCGCCACGGGCAAGCTCGAGCCCTGGCCGTTGCGTCTTGCCCCAGGCGCAGCCGAACCGCTGTTGCGCACGCCGTTGGTCAGCACCACCATCGAGTCCCTCAACCATGTGGTGCTCGAAGGATTGGGCATTGCCTGCCTGCCGGACTACATGGTCAAGCAGGCCGTGGGCGAGGGGCGCTTGCAACGGGTGCTGGATGATTACCTGGAACACCGGGGCAGTTTCTGGATGTTGTGGCCCGGTCGCCATACCTCGACCAAGCTGCGCGTGTTTATCGAGCATATGTGCGCCGGGCTTTTTCCTGCAGCCCCCGGTGGGTAACCCTGTGACGTTTTACCGACAGGAATGCGCGCGCCAAGGCCTCGTTCTGTTGCACAATACCGCCCGGACCGTTTTCCTCAGGATTTTCAATGTCGACATCATTCCACTTGCGTAGCCTCGGGCTGGCGCTGGTGCTGGCGGGCGCCGCGGGCTGCTCGTCACCCAAGACCGCTATTTATGAACATGAGAACTTCGACGACTCCGGTACGTTTTCCCGGGATTATCCGGTCAGTGATACGGCAGCGTGCGAAGCCGCGCGACGTGCCTTGCTGAGCCAGGGCTACATCATCACCAGCAGCGATCCGAAACTGGTCGTGGGTAACAAGAGCTTCCAGCAGACCGGCGAAACTCACCTGCAGATCAGCTTCAACGTGGTGTGTGCCGATGATGGCAAGGGCAAAAACCACTCGACGATGTTTGCCAACGCCCTGCAGGATCGTTATGCACTGAAGAAGGTCAATAACTCCGCGAGCCTGGGTGTGGGCGTGCTGGGGTCGGTGTCGATGCCGATCGGTTCCACCGATGACTCGATGGTGAAGGTGGCCAGTGAGACAGTGTCCGCGCCGAAGTTCTATGACCGTTACTTTGCGTTGGTGGATGTGTTCCTGCCCCAGGAAGTGAAGAAGGCTGAGCATATCCCCGAGCAGCCAAAGGCCGACCTCGGTGTACCGGAGCCGAAGGCCGCACCGGCTGTCGAGAAGGTCGAGGCGCCGAAGGAAGAGCCTGCCGCGCCAGCGGCCTCGGAGCCGGTTGTGCCTGCGCCTGAAGCCGCACCGATTGCACCGCAGGCCGAACCCGCACCTGCTGCGACCACGCCGGACCTGCCGCCGCCGACAGAAGCGATTCCGCCCCTGCCGACGCCTGCGCAGTAAATCAAACGGCTACGGGGTCGACCTTGTCGACGTTGATCCCGTAGCGTTTGATCGCTTCACTGACCTTGTCGCGACCGATCGCGCCGTCATCCGCCAGCGCCTTCAGGGCAGCCAGGGCGATGAAGTGGCGATCCACCTCAAAGAACGCACGCAAGGCTTCCCGGGTGTCTGATTGCCCGAAGCCATCCGTGCCCAGTGCGATAAAGCGTCGGCCTGGCACAAACGGACGAATCTGATCGGCGAACAGTTTCACGTAGTCCGTCGCCACCACCACTGGCCCGGTTTGCCCGGCCAGGCATTGCTCTACATAACTCACGCGAGGCTCGCTTTCCGGGTGCAGCAGGTTCCAGCGTTCGGCCGCATGCCCGTCACGGCGCAACTCGGTGAGGCTGGTCACGCTCCACACGTTGCTGTGCACGCCGAAGTCGGTGGCCAGCAGTTCAGCGGCGGCGATCACTTCTCGCAGGATCGAACCACTGCCCATCAATTGCACTTGTGCCTGAGGGTTGGCGCTGAGCCGGTACATACCCTTGAGAATGCCGTCTTCCACGCCTTCGGGCATGGCCGGGTGCGGGTAGTTTTCGTTGAGCAGGGTGATGTAGTAGTAAATGTCCTCTTGCTCGACATACATGCGCCGCATGCCCTCGCGGATAATCACCGCGAGTTCGTAGGCAAAGGTCGGGTCATAGGAGATGCAGCACGGAATCACCGACGAGAGGATATGGCTATGACCATCGTCGTGCTGCAAGCCTTCGCCCATCAGCGTGGTGCGCCCGGCGGTGGCGCCGAGCAGGAAGCCGCGTGCTCGTGCATCGCCTGCGGCCCAGGCCAGGTCGCCGACGCGCTGGAAGCCGAACATCGAATAGAAGATATAGAACGGCACGGTCATCAGGCCGTGGTTGCTGTAGGACGTACTTGCTGCGATCCACGAGGAAATGGCGCCGGATTCATTCAAGCCTTCCTGCATGATCTGTCCGTCTTTGCTCTCCTTGTAATAGCTCAGTTGCCCGGAGTCCTGTGGGGTGTAGAGCTGGCCGACGGCGGAGTGGATGCCGATCTGACGGAACAGGCTTTCCATGCCGAAGGTGCGTGATTCGTCCGGCACGATGGGCACGATCAGTTTGCCCAGGTGTGGGTCTTTCAGCAGGGTGCCAAGGATGCGCACGAAGGCCATGGTGGTTGAGATCGCGCGCTCGCCAGTGTCCTTGAGCTGAGTGGCGAAGGCGCTCAGTTCGGGGATCTGCAGCGATTCGACCGCCGTGTGGCGCGCGGGCACATAGCCGCCCAGGGCCTGGCGACGTGCGGCGAAGTAACGGGCTTCTTCGCTATCGGCTGTGGGCTTGAGGTACGGAATTTCAGCGAGTTGCTCATCGGGTACTTCCAGGCCGAAGCGATCGCGGAAGGCTTTGACGGCGTCGGCGCCCATCTTCTTCAATTGGTGGTTGATGTTCTGGCCTTCGCCGGCTTCGCCCATGCCAAAGCCCTTGACGGTTTTTGCCAGGATCACCGTCGGTTGGCCGCTGTGACGCACGGCGGCGGCATAGGCGTTGTAGACCTTGTCCGGGTCATGGCCGCCTCGGGAGAGTTTCCATATGTCGTCGTCGGACAGGTCCGCAACCAGTGCCAGCAACTCCGGGTATTTGCCGAAGAAGTGTTCGCGCACGTAGGCGCCGTTCTGGGATTTGTAGTTCTGATAGTCACCGTCCACGCATTCCATCATGCGTTGGCGCAGCAGGCCGCTTGTGTCTTTTTCCAGCAGTGCATCCCAGCCACCGCCCCAGATCACTTTGATCACATTCCAGCCGGCGGCACGGTACAGGCTTTCGAATTCCTGGATCACCTTGGCGTTGCCGCGTACCGGGCCGTCCAGGCGTTGCAGGTTGCAGTTGACCACGAAGATCAGGTTGTCGAGTTTCTCGCGCCCGGCCAGGGAAATGGCGGCCAGGGATTCCGGCTGGTCCATTTCGCCATCACCCAGGAATGCCCAGACCTTGCGGCCCTGGTGTTGCTTGAGGTCACGAAACTCCAGGTAGCGCATAAAGCGCGCCTGATAGGCCGCCGTGATCGGCCCGAGTCCCATGGACACGGTGGGGAATTGCCAGAAGTCCGGCATCAGCCGTGGGTGGGGGTACGACGAAATGCCTTCACCACCGACTTCGCGGCGGAAGTTATCCAGTTGTGCTTCGCTGATGCGGCCTTCGAGGTAGGCACGGCCGTAGATGCCTGGCGAGGAGTGGCCCTGGATGTACACCAGGTCGCCGTCGAAGTTGTCGGTGCGGCCACGGAAGAAGTGGTCGAAACCTACGTCGTACAGTACAGCGGCTGACGCATAAGTGGCGATATGCCCACCCACGCCTGAGTGCTTGCCTGCACGCAAGACCATGGCCATGGCGTTCCAGCGGATAAACGCATTGGTGCGGCGTTCGATGGCCAGGTTGCCGGGGTAGGGTAACTGGCGATCCACCGGGATGGTGTTGACGTAAGGCGTGGTCACCCGCCCGTAGAAGTCGCCATGCCGCGCCACGTCAAAATCCAGCAACTGATCGATCAGGTAGTGGGCGCGCGAGCGGCCTTCGGTGGACAGCACCGATTCGATGGACTCCAGCCACTCGCGGGTTTCCTGTGGATCGGCGTCGCGTCTGACTGCGTTATTCGGGGTCATGTGAGGCTCCAGGGTCGGCGGATTTCAAGTGGCGGGCTCCTTGTGGGAACGTCGCCAAAGTTGTTGCAATTGCAACTACATGGCCGAATCTAGCGCGGGATGAGCTACTATTGCAACCTTCTTGAAATCCACCGGATGGTGTTGCATGTCGTCGAAAGAGCCCGATGTATGGTTCCGTTTTGTCAGGGCCCACAGGACGGTCATCCGTGAAATCGAGCGCCGCCTGGCGGCCGCCGACTTGCCGCCTTACGCCTGGTACGACGCACTGTGGGGCCTGGAAAGCGGCCCCGAAGGCACGCGCCGCATGCACGAATTGGCCGATGTGCTGGCCATTGAGCGCTATAACCTCACGCGTCTGGTCGACCGCCTGGAAAAGGACGGCCTGGTGGTGCGTTCACGCTCCGACGGCGATGGCCGCGCCGCATTTGCGTCGATCACCGATGCCGGCCGGGCGTTGCGTAAAAAAATGTGGAAGATCTACGAAAGTACGGTGGACGAGTTGTTCCTGTCGCAGATCGAACCGGAGCAGCGCCGGGCGTTTGCCGAGGCGTTGGAGCGTACCGCCGGGATGGCGGTGGAGGTAGGTGTTCAAACCCGTGGCCGACGCAAGTCTGAAACTTGATGCATTGCATTTCAGTGCATGCCTGATTGCAATCGCGCCTCAAAACCCCGGTGCTAAATCCGCATAACGCTGCTACGTTTAATCTTGGAGTGCAGGAACGTCATGACGTCGACATTTTTTCGTCATCACGGCACTTTAGGCTGGCTGTGCAGGTCATTTATCTGCAGCCGCTTTTAATTCAAAACAAGGAGCCCACCATGGACGAATATCAGGAAGAACTGCTGGAGTACCAGGCCTTTGAACTGGATCCCCTGGATCCGGCCGATGATGCCACCGAGCTGTAAGACCGACTTCAGGCGGAATGCCGCTGACTGCGGCGAAATTCCCCTGGGGTCTGGTTGTTCCATCGCCTGAACGCCCGTTGAAACGCTTGGGCCGAGGCAAAACCGAGCAAGTAGGCGATTTCGCCGAATGCCAGTTCCGTATCGCGAATGTAGGTCATGGCCAGGTCGCGGCGGGTATCGTTGAGAATCGCGCGAAACTGTGTGCCTTCTTCGGCCAGTTTGCGGCGCAGTGTCCAGGTCGGCAGCTTCAAGCGTGCCGCCACTTCTTCCAGGTCGGGTTCCCGGCCGCCATTGAGCATCGGCCCGAGCAACCGGGTAATCCGCTCGCGCAGGCTGCGGGTACGGGTCAACTGCTCCAATTCCCTTTCACACAATTGCAGCAACAGCTGCCAGGTGCTCGGGCAATGCTGCGGATTGCGCAGGGCCAGGGTGGATTGGCTCAGGCGCACTTGATTGGCCTCGGCGCCGAACTGGATCGGACCATCGCCCAGCACCGCGTACCGTTCGCTGTAGTCCGGCGCTTCAAACTCGATTTCAATCCGCTGCGCCTGCACCGTTTGCTGGGCCAGGCTCGACAGTTGCTGCAGCCAGCCGGCGATGATCGAGTCCACCACAAAACGGTTATAGGCGTTGTACGGGCTGATGGAATAGAACCGCAGCCAGGCGCCTTCGGCGTCTTCGTGAAAACTCGATTGCCCGCGATAGTTGGAGCCGTATAGCGCTTCGAAGCGGGTCAGCGTGCGAGCCGCTTCGCGCACGTTGGGCGCCTGGGCGGCAGTGACCCCGGCCAATCCCGCCTGGCTCAGGCGGCTGCACTGGCCCATGCGCAGGCCCAGGGCGCAGTCGCCGGTCAACTGGATGGCAGCATGGCCCAGGCGCATATAGCGTGGAATCGACAAGCGTGCGCCGGCTTCCGCGAGGCGCGCCGGGTCAAGGCCGTATTGCAGCAGCAGCGGTTGCGGGTCGAGGCCGTGGCTGTGGATCGCGTCGGCCAGGGTGTGCACGAAGCCCACCGACAGATCCCCCAGGCGCACCGGCTTCACGGGGTTACAGCCAGATATTCAGCAGACGCGCGCCACGGGCGTCGCCGTCGGCGTTGATCTGCCCGTTGCTGCTGAGAAAACTATGCCCGGCGGTGCCCAGGTCCCAGAACTGCCCGCGCAGGAATACGCTCATGCCGGCGCTGGCCTGGCTGATCGGCGCTTGGCTGATCAAGGTCAGGCGGCGCCACGCTTCGCCCTCGCTGAGCTCCTCGGGCTTGAGGCTGATTTCCTGTGGCGTGGAGACACTTTTGAAACCGCGCCATGGCCGGTCCCAGGTATCGCGGCCGAGCACAAACGCCGGTACCGCGATTAACTGCGCCCCTTGCTCGTTGAGCTTGCGGTAGTTGTCCGGGTACCAGCTGTCACTGCCCACCAAGACGCCCAGGCGGCCGGCCGGTGTATCGACCACACTGACGACGTTTTCATCGCCGGGCTCGATAAAGCCGCGCTCGTCGTAGATCGGATAGAGCTGGCGCTGGGGATCGCCGATGGGCAAGCCGTCAGCATTAAACACCACGCTGGCGTTGTACAACGCCCCCGAGCCGACCAGCAGTTGTCCCTGGCTGACACTCGGGTTAGGCAAGGCGATGGAGCCGGCCACCAGCGTGACGCCAAACTCCTTGGCCAGGCCGCCGAACAGCACCTGATAGTCCCGCGCCATGCCCTTGGCTTTCATCCGCAGATAGGCGTCATCGGTGCGATTTTCGCCGGTGGCACTGATCCAGGCGCGGGCAAAGAGCAGCGGGTTGCTGACCGATAGCCAGTTCATCGCATCCTTCACGTGCAGCGCCTGGTACACCTCATTTTTTTCGCCGGTCAACATGAGCCAGGTGCCGATATGTTCGGGCAGCACCACGATGGTTTTTTCGTTGATCAACCCCTGGTCCCGGGCCTTTTGCAGGTAAGCCGCGAGCTTCAGGTGCAGGCGTTCCAGGCTCTGGTAATCGGCCGGAAACAGCTCCGGCTGAATGCCCAGCAGGTTACCGCGATCGGCGGGCAGGCCTTCATTCACGGCCAGGGTGATGCGCAGGTCCGACAGGTAATGCGCCACGGGGCGCTCCTGGGTCCAGACCAGATACGCGGCGACGGCGGCAACCAGGGCCATGGAGACGGTAAAAGCTAGAAGTTTACGCATGGGGCAACAGACAACAGACCGGGTGCAGGGTTCGCGACTAGGGTAGGGCCCATGCAGCGGCTTGCCAAGGGGCGCTGTGCATTTGGATCAATAACTTGTCAGTTTCAGTCATTGAGCCGTTGTCCACCGGCTCTTAGTCTGTGGGACATAAACCGATGGGGTGCCATTCGAGCCCCCCACGTCCCGTGATGATCCGTTGTGGAGCTGTACCATGACCGCTGCTGCCTACCCGCACCTGCTGGCCCCGTTGGACCTGGGTTTTACCACCCTGCGCAACCGTACCCTGATGGGGTCGATGCACACTGGCCTGGAAGAAAAACCCGGTGGTTTCGAGCGCATGGCGGCCTACTTTGCCGAGCGCGCCCGTGGTGGCGTCGGGCTGATGGTCACCGGCGGCATTGGCCCGAATGATGAAGGCGGGGTGTACTCCGGCGCGGCCAAGCTCACCACCGAAGAAGAAGCGCAGAAGCACAAGATCGTCACGCAGGCCGTGCATGAGGCGGGCGGCAAGATCTGCATGCAGATCCTCCACGCCGGCCGTTATGCCTACAGCCCCAAACAGGTCGCGCCGAGTGCGATCCAGGCGCCGATCAACCCGTTCAAGCCCAAGGAGCTGGACGAGGAAGGCATCGAGAAGCAGATCCAGGATTTCGTCACCTGTTCGCTGCTGGCCCAGGTCGCCGAGTACGACGGCGTGGAAATCATGGGGTCCGAAGGCTACTTCATTAACCAGTTCCTCGCCGCCCACACCAACCACCGCACCGACCGTTGGGGCGGCAGCTACGAAAACCGCATGCGTCTGGCGGTGGAGATCGTGCGCCGCGTGCGTGAAGCGGTGGGCCCGAACTTCATCATTATCTTCCGCCTGTCGATGCTCGACCTGGTGGAAGGCGGCAGCGTCTGGGAAGAAATCGTGCAACTGGCCAAGGCCATCGAGCAGGCTGGCGCGACCCTTATCAACACCGGGATTGGTTGGCACGAAGCGCGTATCCCGACCATCGCCACCAAAGTACCGCGTGGCGCGTTCAGCAAAGTCACTGCCAAGTTGCGCGGCGCGGTGCAGATCCCGCTGATCACCACCAACCGCATCAACACACCGGAAATCGCCGAGCAGATCCTCGCCGAAGGCGATGCCGACATGGTCTCGATGGCGCGGCCGTTCCTCGCCGACCCAGAGTTCGTCAACAAGGCCGCCGCCGGCCGCGCCGATGAAATCAACACCTGCATCGGCTGCAACCAGGCCTGCCTGGACCACACCTTTGGCGGCAAGTTGACCACCTGCCTGGTTAACCCTCGGGCCTGCTATGAAACCGAACTCAACTATTTGCCGGTCAAGCAGGTCAAGAAAATCGCCGTGGTCGGCGCCGGTCCCGCCGGCCTGGCGGCTGCCACCGTAGCGGCTGAGCGTGGTCACCAGGTGACCTTGTTCGATTCGGCCAGTGAGATCGGCGGCCAGTTCAATATCGCCAAGCGCGTACCGGGCAAGGAAGAGTTTTTCGAGACCCTGCGCTACTTCAATCGCAAGTTGCAGACCACCCACGTCGAACTGTGCCTCAACACCCGTGTCGACACCGCACAACTGGTGGCGGGCGGTTACGACGAGATCATCCTGGCCACCGGCATTGCGCCGCGTACGCCGGCGATTCCGGGGGTTGAAAATGCCAAGGTGCTGAGCTACCTGGACGTGATCCTCGAGCGCAAGCCGGTCGGCAAGCGTGTGGCGGTGATCGGCGCCGGCGGCATTGGTTTTGACGTCTCGGAATTCCTTGTGCACGAAGGCGTGTCCACCAGCCTCGACCGCGAAGCGTTCTGGAAGGAATGGGGCATCGATACCCAGTTGCAAGCCCGTGGCGGTGTGGCCGGGATCAAGCCGCAACCCCATGCACCGGCGCGTGAGGTGTTCCTGCTGCAACGCAAGACCTCCAAGGTCGGCGACGGCCTGGGCAAGACCACCGGCTGGATCCACCGTACCGGCTTGAAGAACAAGCGCGTGCAGATGCTTAACAGCGTCGAGTACCTGAAGATCGACGATGACGGCCTGCATATCCGCATCGGCGCCGAGGGCGAGCCGCAGCTGCTGGCCGTGGACAATATCGTCATCTGCGCCGGGCAAGACCCCCTGCGCGAATTGCACGATGGCTTGGTCGCGGCGGGGCAGAATGTGCACCTGATCGGCGGCGCCGATGTGGCGGCCGAGCTGGACGCCAAGCGCGCGATCAACCAAGGCTCACGCCTCGCCGCCGAGCTGTAAGACGACGCAAGGGGCGGTGTTAGACTACCGCCCCTTTTTCGATGCAGATGCCGCCCGATGGGTCCTTTCGATTGGCTTCCCCATGCACCGCTTGAACCGTTAGCGCTGGAGTGGCTGAACGGCGTCGAGCTGGCCGTGCTGCGCCTGGACCGTATCGACCCACTGATCAGCGGCAATAAGTGGTTCAAGCTCACCCAACACCTGGCCCAGGCGCAGCAGGCCGGTGCCAGCGGCATCGTCAGCCTCGGCGGTGCTTACTCCAACCATCTGCACGCGCTGGCAGCGGCGGGCAAGCGCTTTGGTTTTCCCACCGTCGGCCTGTTGCGTGGTCACCCTCAAGACACCCCCACAGTCCTCGATCTGAAAGCCTTTGGCATGCAGTTGCATTGGCTGGGCTATGCCGGCTACCGCGCGCGCCACGCGGAGGATTTCTGGTTGCCGTGGCGCGCGCAATATCCCGATCTTTACCCTGTGCCCGAAGGCGGCGGCGGGATGGCCGGGGCATTGGGTTGCGGGGTCTTGGTCGAGCAGGCACGCCGGCAATTGAGCACCGTGGGCTGGGCCGATTACGACGCATGGTGGTTGGCGGCAGGCACCGGTACGACGTTGGCGGGGTTGGCGCTGGCGGAGGCGGGCGCGCATCCGGTGTATGGCGCAATGGCGGTACCGGATGATCATGGTGTGGCGCAGAACGTGAGTGCCCTGGTGCAGGGTGGTTATGAATTGCTGGACGCCAGTCGAGGTGGCTTTGGGAAGGTTGATCCGCTGTTGCTTGAATTTATCGAGAGCACTGAACAGGCCTGCGGTGTACCGCTGGAGCCGCTCTATACCGGCAAGGCGTTGCTGGCGTTGAAGCAGCAGATCGAGGCCGGGCGTTTCGCACCCGGCACTCGCCTGATCTTCGTGCATACCGGTGGCTTGCAGGGCCGCCGAGGGTTTACAGCCTAGCGCGCTTACCCGGCATCATCCGCAGCGCCGTGTTATCACGCATCACATAATGATGAAAGATCCCCGCCAACGCATGCAGCCCGATCAGCCAGTAACCGACCTTGCCGAACCACACATGCCAGCCTTCAATCTCTTTGGCCAGCGCCTTGTTTTCAGCGATCAGCGGCGGCAACTCGATCCCGTAAAACATCACCGAATGCCCCTCGGCACTGACGATCAGCCACCCCGCAATCGGCATGCCGATCATCAAGGCGTACAGCGCGAAGTGCATCAGCGTGGCGAGCAGGCTTTGCCATTGCGGCGGGGCGGGGACGATCTTCGGCGCAACCCCCAGGCTGCGCGCGAACAGGCGAAGCCACACCAGCACAAACACGGTGAGGCCGAACATAAAATGCATCTCGACGATCAACGTCCGTGCACCGCTGCCTTTGGGAAACTGTCCGCGTAACTCAATGCAGGCGTAGACCACCGCCAGTAGCACCACCATCAACCAGTGCAGCGCAATCGACATGGTGCTGTAGCGCGTATCGGAATTTTTCCACGGCATCGCTGGGTTCCTCACTCATCAGGGCAAACCTTCGTTCTTTGGCGACGAAGTCCTTTTACTGTAAGCCTGTTTTGTGCGGTTTGCCCGGCGCGATGCCGTTGTTTTGACCTCTGTCAGTAGCTTTGCGGCATTTCACCGCGTGCAAGGCGCTGGTTGATGTCGGTGATGACGGCCGGCAGGTCGGTAATGGTGTCGATCAGGTAGTGGGGGCGCGAGCCTTCGAACATCGCTTCGATACGCGTGCGCTCGCTGGCCAACGTGGCGCTGTCCAGGGCGCGGAACTGCGCGTAGGTCAGGCCCAGTGCGTTGCCGGAGCAGGTCAGCGCCACGGTCCACATCCCGGCGCGACGGCCTTCGAGGATGCCCGGTACAGTGTCGTCAACCTTGACGCACGCCGCCACATCGTCAATACCCAGCGCGATCACGTTGGCGAGTGCCTGGGCCGGCCATGGGCGGCCGTTGGGCACTTCGTCGGTGGCGACCACGTGGTCGGCGACGTAGCCGTTGGTGGTGGCCAGTGCGACGACCTTGTCCATCACTTGCTTCGGGTAGCCGGAGCAAGAGCCGATCTTGATGCCTTGCACGCGCAACCGGGCGATGGTGTCGAGGGCGCCGGGGATCAGCGCAGAGTGTTCGGCGATCTTCTCGATCTGCAACGGCATGAAGCGCTGGTAGATCGCCGTCACGTCGTCATCGGTGGGCGTGCGGCCGAACGCCTGGCGGTAGCGCTCGGCGACTTGCGGCTGGTCGCACAGGGTGCGGATATGGTCCCACTTGCCCATGCCCATCGGGCCACGGGCTTCTTCGATGGAAACCTGCACGTCGAACTCGGCGAAGGCCTCGACAAAAATCTGCGTGGGGGCGAAGGAGCCGAAGTCGACAACGGTGCCGGCCCAGTCGAGGATAACGGCCTGGAGGGTGTTGGGGTTTTGATAGTTCATGGTTCAGATCCTGTGGGTAAGGGGCAATCAGATGTCCAACACTTCCATTTCTTCCAGCACCTCGGCGATCGCTTTGACCGCAGCGCGCATGCCGGCCGCGTCGACATGGCCGATACAGCCCACGCGGAACGTCTCCACCTGGGTCAACTTGCCGGGGTACAGAATGAAACCCTTGGCCTTGACCCGTTCGTAGAAATCCTTGAACTGGTAGCGTGGGTCTGTCGGGGCATGAAAGGTCACGATGATCGGTGCCTGGATCGCCGCCGGCAGGAAGCTGCGCAGGCCCAGTGCGGCCATGCCGTCGAGCAAGGCCTGGCAGTTGTCGGCATAGCGTCGGTGGCGCGCGGGCAGGCCGCCTTCTTCCTGGTATTGCAGCAGTGCTTCGTGCAGGGCGGCGACCACATGGGTCGGCGGGGTAAAGCGCCATTGGCCGGTCTTGAGCATGTAGCTGTGCTGGTCGAACAGGTCCATCGCCAGGGAGTGGCAGTTGCCCTGGGCGGCGGCCAGCGCCTGTTTGTCGGCAAAGACGAAGCCCATGCCCGGCACGCCTTCCAGGCACTTGCCCGAGGCGGCGATCAGTGCGTCGAACGGCACCTCGCGGGCATCGATCGGCAGCGCGCCGAAGGAGCTCATGGCGTCGATGATCAGGCGCTTGCCATGGTTTTTCACGACCTGGGCGATCTGCGGCAGCGGGTTGAGGATGCCGGTGCTGGTTTCGCAGTGGATCAACGCAACGTGGGTGATGGCGCTGTCTGCCGCCAGCAGGCGGTCCACGTCGGCGGCGGTGGTGGGCTCGTCCTCGGCGGTTTCAAAGGTGCTGAAATCACGGCCGAGCACTTCGCAGATCTTGGCCAGGCGCTTGCCGTAGGCGCCGTTGATCAGCACCAGTACCTTGCCGTCACGCGGGACCAGGGTGCCTATGGCGGCTTCGACCGCAAAGGTGCCGCTGCCTTGCAACGGCACGCAATGGTGGCTGCCTTCGCCGTGGAGGATCGCCAGCAATTGCTCGCAGACGCTGGCGGTGAGTTGGTTGAAACGGTCATCCCATGAACCCCAGTCCACCATCATCGCCTGACGGGTGCGGTTGGATGTGGTCAGGGGGCCAGGGGTCAGCAGGATCGGCGCGGCAGTGGTCATTTCAAGTCCTCGCAAGGCATCGGGGTTGAAGCTACGGCGCCTAAATTGCAGTTTGGCTTGTCATCAATCAAATTGTTTGTTGTTATGCGAGCTATCAGTGAGGCCGATAACCATGAACCTGTTCCAACTGCGCGCATTCGATGCCGTGGCCCGCGAGGGCAGCTTTACCCGTGCTGCCGCGCGGCTGTTCATCAGCCAACCGGCGGTGACCGGGCATATCAAGGCCTTGGAGGAGCACTACCAGATCCCATTGCTGCGCCGCACCGCCCGACGGGTGGAGTTGACCGAAGAGGGCGCGCGGCTGGCGGCGATCACACGAGCGATCTTTGGCCTGGTGGACGAAGCCCAGACGATGCTGGAGGCCAACCGCCAACTGCTGACCGGGCGCCTGGAAGTCGCGGCGGACGGCCCGCACCTGGTGATGCCGATGATTGCCTGCCTGCGCGCGCGCTACCCCGGGATTACCGTCAACCTGCGCCTGGGCAATGCCCAGGAAACCCTCGCCGCGCTGTTGTCCGAGCATGCGGATGTGGCGGTGCTCACCGAAGTGGAGCCGCGCAATGGCCTGCACCTGCAACCGTTGAACGAGTCGCGGATTTGCGCACTGGTGCCGGCCAGTCATCCATGGGCACAGCAACCCGAGGGTATTCGCCTTGAGCAACTCAACGACGTGATCATGGTGCTGCGCGAGCCCAGTTCCATCACCCGGCGCACCTTCGATGACGCCTGTGTGGCGGCGAATGTGCAGCCCAAGGTGCTGTTGGAACTGGACAGCCGCGAGGCGGTGACCGAAGCCGTCGCCGCTGAGCTGGGGGTGGGCGTGGTCTCGTCCATGGAAGTCAGCCCTGACCCGCGCGTGCAGGCCGTGGCGATCCAGGGCGATGGGCTGGTCAACCGGCATACGCTCGGTTGCATGGAGCGGCGTCGCTCGTTGCGCCTGATTCAGGCGTTCTTCGAGTTGGCGCCTGGCTGAAGGCTGTCGCGCACGATCTCCAGGAACGTCGCCACCACCCGGCGCGAACTCTGTTCCTTGAGGCATACCAGGGTTTCTTTCATGCGCTGGCTGCAATCGCGGATCGGCATGGCGCACACCCGTGAATCGGCGCCGAACTCCGCCGCCGAGACCACGCCCACGCCGATGCCCACCACCACCGCTTCACGCGCGGCCTCACGGCCTTCCACCTGGATCGCCGGGCGAATGCGCAAGCCGGCCTGGCTCATTTCCTGTTCCAGGGTCTGGCGGGTGACCGAGCCGATTTCGCGCAATACCAGCGGGGTGTCGTCCAGGTCAGCCAGGCAGATGGACTCGCGCCCGGCCCACGGATGGTTGCGCGCGACAAAGGCAAGCAACTGGTCGTCCGGGAGCGGCAGTGACAGCAGGCGTTCATCGTCGACATCGCGCCCCAGCAAGGCCAGGTCGGCCTGGTAGTTGTACAGGCGAAACAGCGATTCGTCGGTGTTGCCGGTTTCGATCTTCACGCTGATCCCAGGGTACAGCTGGCAAAACCGCGCGATCTGCGGCAGCACATGCACGGGGGCATCCACGGCGAGGGTGAGGGTGCCGGTGAGCAGCGCGCGGGAGTCCTGCAACAGTTCCTCGGCTTCGGCCTCGATCACAAACAGGCGCTGGGTGATGCTCAGCAGGCGTTCGCCCAGGTCGGTCAGGCGCACCGAGCGCTTGTTGCGATGAAACAACAGCACGCCGAAGCGCTCCTCGAGTTTGCGCACCTGGTCGGAAATCGCCGGTTGCGTCAGAAACAACCGTTCGGCGGCCTGGGTAAAACTGCCGTGGACGGCCACGGCATGAAAGGCTTTGAGTTGGGCGTGGGACACCGACATCGCGAATCCTCTTACAAGCTGAGCTTATATTTGAAATACGATAAATCGATTTTACCTATTAGTCAGCCATTGCTTTGATACGCCTCAACCGCCGTAGGTTGAGTCCTACAACCTACGGTGGTCATGGGCTCTGGGACACCGGACTCATCTGACCAATGTCGCGCTTTCCAGGGCTCGGCATTGCAGTGCTTAACCATAAAAACAACAGGCATTTGCTTCTCGATTCTGCCGGCACACTCACCTGAGGTCAGAACCACCATGAATATCCCTATGGGTAGCATCAAGCGTTGGCGCGTGCAGATTTTCGCCATCACCTGGCTGGCGTACGCCGCGTTTTATTTCACTCGCAAAGCGTTTTCCGTGGCCAAGCTGGGGATCGTCGACGACCCGAGTTTCCCCCTCGACAAAATGATGATGGCCAACCTGGATGGCATTTACCTGGCGGCCTATGCTGTCGGGCAGTTCACCTGGGGCATGCTGGCTGACCGCTTCGGGCCGCGTGTCGTGGTGCTCGGCGGGTTACTGATTTCTGCCGCAGCGGCGCTGGTGATGGGCACGTTCGCCACCTTGCCGATCTTTATCAGCTGCATGTTGATCCAGGGCTTGGCGCAGTCCACCGGCTGGTCGGGGTTGTGCAAGAACCTCGGCAGTTTTTTCCCGGCGCAGCAGCGCGGGCGGGTGTTGGGGTTATGGAGTTCGTGCTATGCCTTCGGTGGCCTGGTGGCGTCGCCCTTTGCCGGGTGGTGGGCGTACACCCTGATCGGCAGTTGGCATGCGGCGTTTATCTCCAGTGCGGCGGTGGTGGCGTTCGTGGCCGTGCTGTTCTTCATCTTCCAGCGCAACACGCCGCAGGACGTGGGCTTGCCGGCCGTGGAGCCGGAGCCGCTGTTGAGCGCCGAGGAGGCCGCCGCCGAGAAGCGCATCAGCGTGCTGGAACCGCTGCGGGCGATCTTGCGTAACCGCACCGTCTTGACCCTGGGGCTGGCGTACTTCCTGCTGAAACCGGCGCGCTACGCGATCCTGTTGTGGGGACCGGTGATCGTGTATGAGCAAATGCCCTCGGTCGGTAAGGTCGGCGCGGCCATTGTGCCGACGGCGTTCGAACTGGCCGGTTTGCTGGGGCCAGTGCTGATCGGGCTGGCGTCCGACAAACTCTTCGGCGCCCGACGCATGCCGGCCTGTGTGCTCAGCCTGCTGGCCCTGACCGTGGCCCTGGCGCTGTTCATGGGCGCGCTGCACACCGGCAGCGTGCTGCTGGTGATGGCCTTGCTGTTTGTGATGGGCCTGACCCTCTATGGGCCGGACTCGATGATCAGCAGCACCGCTGCCATCGACTTCGGCACCGCCAAGGCCGGCGCCACGGCCGCAGGTTTTGTGAACGGTTGCGGTTCGGTAGGGGCGATCCTCGGCGGGTTGCTGCCGGGTTACTTCGATACGGTGACGGTGTTTGTCGTGTTTGCTGGCGCCGCGCTGTTTTCCTCGCTGGTGCTGCTGCCCTACTGGAACGCCAGGCCGGCCGTGCTGGCGCAGGTCGGGGATTTCGTGCCGGAGCGCGGTGCTGCGATCAAACCCTTGCGAACCTGAGGGGTATGGCCGGTTTTTGGTGGATCAGAGCGTTTTTGCCCTATAAACTCTGCCCCCAAAGCGCCGGCCAGTAGACGTTTCGGCGCGATGTATAGAAGAGAGTGAGTCATGGGCGCACAGTGGAAAGTCAAACATAAAGAAGCGGCATCCAATGCCAAGGGCAAGATCTTCGGCAAGCTGGTGAAAGAAATCACCATCGCCGCCCGCAACGGTGCCGACACCGCGACCAACGCCCACCTGCGTCTGGTCGTGGAACAGGCCAAAAAGGCTTCGATGCCCAAGGAAACCCTGGAACGCGCGATCAAGAAGGGCGCCGGTCTGCTCGGTGAAACCGTGCAATACCACCGCGTGACCTACGAAGGGTTCGCCCCGCACCAGGTGCCGTTGATCGTCGAGTGCGTGACCGACAACATCAACCGCACCGTGGCGGAAATCCGCGTGGCGTTCCGCAAGGGTCAGTTGGGTGCTTCCGGCTCCGTGGCCTGGGACTTCAACCATGTCGGCCTGATCGAAGCCTCGCCGGACACCCCGGACGCTGATCCGGAGATGGCCGCGATTGAAGCCGGTGCACAGGACTTTGAAGACGGCGAAGAAGAGGGCGCCACCCTGTTCATCACCGAAACCACTGACCTGGACGCCGTGCAAAAAGCCCTGCCGGAACAGGGTTTCACCGTGCTGTCGGCCAAGCTGGGCTACATCTCGAAAAACCCGGTAAGCGGCCTGACCGATGAGCAGATGGCTGAAGTCGAAGCCTTCCTCGAAGGCCTGGACAACCACGACGACGTGCAGGATATGTTCGTCGGCCTGGCGGGCTGATTTATCCGCTGAAGTAACGCATTCAAAATGTGGGAGGGGGCAAGCCTTAATGCCAGTCAGTTAAGGCTTTTTGTAGGAGCGAGCTTGCTCGCGAAAAACTCATAGGCGCCGCGTTCATTCAGGAAGCACGCGTTATCGTTGACGTTTTTCGCGAGCAAGCTCGCTCCTACAGGAGGCGATGTACGCTTAACTGAATGGCATTAGGGCAAGCCCTCTTCCACAGTTGCTTAGTGGTGTTGGATGGATTGCAGCAAGGCGTTGATGTCTTCGAAGCTCGGCCGTGCCAACACGTCGGGCTGGCAACAGCTTTTCTGCAAATCCAACAGCGCTTCGTCAATCAAACCCGCCTCAACCCGCTCCAGCAATTCCCCCAGCAACACCCCGAACGCGCGCACTTCAATGCGTTGCAATGCTCGCGTTTCCAGGGTGTCCGCCAGGGCATGGAACGACGCCGCGCCGAAGTCGCCGAGCAAACAATCTCCCGCTTCATTCCACAGGATATTGTGACCATACAGGTCGCCATGGGTGATGCCGTGCCGGTGCAAATGCGCGGCCACGGAGGCGATGCCCCGTGCCATGCGCAAGGCTACGTCGACGCTGAAGCGGGTGGTGGGGTCGTAGACGTCGCGGGTGCAGGAGGCCAGGCTCGGCAGGGCGGCGAGGTTGCGGTAGCTCGGGTCGATCAGGTCCATGACCAATGCGGCCTGATCCTCAGGGGCACCCACCACGCGGCCTTGCACCTTGATCAGGTTAGGGTGCAAACCGGCGGCGATGCAGGCCTGCATTTCGTGCAGCGGCGAGCCGTCGCTGGTGATCGTGCCCTTATACAACTTGACGGCGACGGGCTTGGCCGTGGGGGTCCACAGGGCCTTGCGAATCACCCCCGAGGCGCCTTCGCCGAGCACGTCGGCCAGCTCCAGTTCCGTCCAGGCAATGGCCGGTGTCGCGTCGTCCGTCGCCACCTCTACAGCCATCTCCACCGGGTTGCCCGCATAGGCCAGCCAGGTCAGGCTCGGCAGTGTCAGCAGCCACTCGGGCAGGCGCGTGAGGCGGTTGGAGGCGATGCGGATCAGCTCCAGGTTGCTGCAGTTGGCCAGGCTCTCCGGCAACTGTGTCAGATGGTTCCCGGCGAGCATCAGCTTCTGCAGCAGCGGTCGCTCGCCCAACTCGCTGGGTAACTGGCTGATGCGGTTGTCGGTGAGGATCAGCCAGCGCAGCAACGGTGGCAGCGCGGCCGCGGGCACGTGGCTGATCTGGTTGGCCTTGAAGCCGATCATGCTCAGTTTGGCGCACTGGCCCAGGCATTCCGGCAGTTCGGTAAAGGCGTTGTCCGAGCAGAACAGCACGCGCAGGTGTGGCAGGCGGTGCAGGTCGTCGGGCAGTCGACTCAGGGCATTGCCGCTGAGGTTGAGGATTTCCAGGGAGTCGGCCAGCCCGAAGATTTCCTCAGGGAATTCGGTGAGCCCGCAGGACAGGTCCAGGCGCGTAATGCCGGCCAAGTGGTCGGCCTTGAGTTGGGCGAGGGTATTCATGAACGGCGCGGTCACTCGGCAAGGAGGGCGTAAATGGCGCTCATGATACCGGTTCGGTCAGCGGTTGCGGGTTGACCTGCTGCAATTGGCTCAGGCGGCTGGCGGTACGGGCCAGGTCGATGGCCTCGCCGCTCATCGCCTGGGCCAGGGGATGTTCGCCGATCAGGATCAGGTGCTTGTCCTTGTCGTAGAGCACGTCCACCAGGTTGATAAAGCGCTGCTGCACGGCGATTGGACACTCTGCCAGGTGGGGCAGGCCGTCGATGATCCACTGATCGAACGCCTCGCACAGCAGCAGGTAGTCCATCACTGCTGTCAGCTGTTCGCACAGGTCGTTGAAGGTGAATACGATGGTGCGGGCGTGATGCTGGCGGCAGATCAGTGTGCGGTTGCCCACCGTCAGCGTCTGCGCGGCGCCACCGCTGACAGGCGCGCCGAGCGCCATGCGCTGGGCCGGCGTGCCGGGCCACACATACCTGCCGGTGGTAAAGCGCTGCACGGCATGGGCCTGGGGCAGGCTACGAAAGTCCTGGGGCGAACTGACTTCCACTACGTCCATGCGCGCGGCGATCAAGTCGATCACCGGCTTGAAACGCTGATGGTACAGCGGGTTGGGCAACAGCCCTTCGGGCGCGTAGTTGGAGGTGACCAGCACCCACACGCCGCGCTGGAACAGGGCCTTGAACAGCCGGGTAATGAGCATGGCATCGCCGATGTCGTGCACGTGGAACTCGTCGAAACACAGCACGCGGCAGCCATCGAGCAGCTCATCCAGGGTCAAGGCGAGGGCGTCGTGCGCCGCCTGGTGGGTGAACATACCGCGGTGCAGTTGGGCGAAAAACCCATGGAAATGCACGCGCTGCTTCTCGGCGATGGGTAACGCCTGGAAGAAGCCATCCAGCAGCCAGCTTTTGCCGCGTCCCACCGGGCCGTGCAGGTACAGGCTGCGGGTGGGCTGGCCGGCGAGCAGGTGCCCGGTCTGGCGCGCCATCGCAGCGATGGCCTGGGCTTGGCCAGCACTGAGGGTATAGCCCTGCTGCAGGGCTTTGTTCTGAAAGAACGTCTGGATAGGTGCATCGTCGTGGGTGTCGGTTTTTTTACCGAGCAAACGACGGATAAGGGCAAGCACGGCCAATGCAAGTCACTCTGTAGTGCGGTGGTCGCTCACTTTAGGGCCCTCGTGGCGATTTGACCAATAGAGAAGGGCGCCGCCGGCTATCGCAAAACAGCATAGGTGGCGAAATCCTGTCCTGACTGGCAGATTTTTCCTGAGTGTCTAACCTCTACGCAGAAGTCACCCCTGTACAAGGATTTGGGGCTGTGAAGGGACGAGCAGTATTGACAGTGATGGGCGCGATGCTCTGCAGCACGGTTTACGCTGCGCAATTGCAAGTGGTGGTGCGTATCGACGTGCAGCGCGGCTGCCAACTGGTGGGCACCACCCGCAGCGCTGGCATCGAGCAACTGGGCCTACTGGATTTTGGCAGCGGGCCGCGCCTGGATGACCCGGCCGGGCCCTTGAGTGCCGCACTGATCAGCCAGCGCCAGCCGCGCCTGGAATGTAACCCTGACACCCCGTACCAAATGCGCGTGGATGGCGGATTGAACGGCGGTACGGGCGAAGTGCGTTACCTGAGCACGGGCGTTCCCGCCAGCAAACCCATCGCCTATCGTATCTACGCTGACGCCGCGCGTCGCATCCCCCTGCCGGTCAATGTGCCGCTCAGTGGCCGTGTACCGGACTCCGGCTCCGTCGACCTGCCGCTGTATGGCCGTATTGAACCGCTCAAGGACATCCCCGCCGTGGGCCGTTACACCGACCTGCTCAAGGTCACCGTCACATGGTAAGTCGCGGCTGGACCCTGGTGGCCATGGGCGGCCTGCTGTTGCTGGCCGAAGACGCCCGCGCGGCGGTGGCCAGCGGCTTCATCCAGGCGCGCATGGTGATCACCGCCAGTTGCGAGGTGAGCAAAGGCACCGACACGGCGCCGGTCAGCCCGACGGGTGGCACGGCGATGCTGGATTTCGGCAGTCAGGGCCCGACCTGGAGCAACCCCTTGGGGGCGGGGCTCTCGGCTGGCGATAACGCGCCGTTGACGGTCTCATGCAACCCGACAGTCGCCAGTTTTACCGTGACCATCGACGGTGGCACCAATGCCGTCGGCACCACCCGGCGCCTGAGCAACGGCCGCCAGACCATTGCCTACCACTTGATGGCCGACCCGCTCGGGCGTGTGCCCTACCGCATCGGCCAGCAACGCAGTTTTGTAGCCACCAACG
Organism: Pseudomonas sp. MIACH; assembly: GCF_001269925.1. Lineage (GTDB taxonomy): Bacteria > Pseudomonadota > Gammaproteobacteria > Pseudomonadales > Pseudomonadaceae > Aquipseudomonas. The sequence goes on along the minus strand of NZ_LHVO01000058.1, from coordinate 41,751 downwards.
GCACGCAAATGACCATCCCGGTGTGGGGCGCCGTGGTGGCTAATACCACGGCCCTCCCGGCAGGAACCTATACCGACACTTTGACGGTGACACTGGATTGGTAAATCAAAAGGATGACGATCATGCATGCACTTGTATCTCGAATCGGCGTAGGCGCACTGGGTCTGGCCATGGCCAGCGGCGCGATGGCAGCCACCACGGTGACCGGTCAGATCACCTCCAGCCTGACATTGATCGCCAGTTGCCAGGTCAACGGCTCCGGCGCGGCCACCGGCCTCAACTTCGGTAGCCTGAACTTCGGTACCACCAACAGCCTGTTTACCAACGCCGACGCCCAACTGCTGGGCGGTACCGGCACCGGCGGCGCGCTCTCGATCCTGTGTTCCAGCGGCACCACGCCAGCCGTGAAGGTGCGTGCCGGTGCCCATGATGGCGCCTCACCGGGCGGCACTCGGGCGTTGGCGGACGGCGCGGGCAACTTCGTGCCTTACGACTTCTACACCGACAGCGGGCACTCTGCGCTGCTGGCGATTGACGGCGTGATCACCCTCGCCACCAGCACCGGCGTGGCGCAAACCGTGAACCTCTATGGTCGCGCGGTGGGCAAGGCGGGGCTGCCGGCAGGCACCTATTCCGACACGGTGGCGGTTGAACTGACGTTCTGATGCGCTGGCTTGGAGCGTTGTTGGCGTGTGGGCTGGCGGTGCCGCTGCCGTTGTCGGCGGTGACCAGCCAGAGCTTCCAGGTGAGCGCGACCGTCACGCCCGGCTGCCTTGTCGTGGGGGCAGGTGCCAATTATGGCGCGCTGGCTTTCGGCAGTTATTCGGCCTTGGCCACCAGCACGGTGACTGCCGCACTGACCGCTGGGGTGACTTTGCAGTGCACGCCGGGCGTGGCGTTGAGCATGAGCGTCGATGGCGGCCTGCATAACAGCAGCGGGCGCAACTTGCAGCTCAACAGCGGCAGTGCGCGGGTGGCTTACCAACTGTTCCGGGATGCGGCGTTCAGTCAGAGCCTGGGGGTCAGCCAGAGCGTCAGCGTGACGTACAGCGATGCCAACAACATCAGCCTGCCGATCTACGGGCGGGTGGTTTTACCGGGCAATCAGCCTGGGGGGACGTACAGCGACACGCTGCAAGTGCAGCTGACGTGGTAGGGCTTACCGGTATAAGGAGTGGTTTTATGCGTTCACCTTCCCGGCGGTTGTGGGCCGCGGGTATCACCTTGGGGGCCTTGTGCGCGACGGGGTTCGCACAGGCCGCCAGCTCTGTGCTGATCTGGCCCATCGACCCGGTGCTGGAGGCCGATCAACAGGCCAGTGCGCTGTGGCTGGAGAATCGCGGTACGGAAACCGCGAGCCTGCAGATTCGCGTATTTGCCTGGAGCCAGAGTGGCTTCGACGAGCAGTACCAGAACCAGCGCGATGTGATCGGCAGCCCGCCGGTGGCCAGGATCGAACCGGGGCAAAAGCAATTGGTACGCCTGACCCGCACACGTGAGGTGCCGCCGGGTCGGGAGTTGGCCTATCGCATCATCATCGATGAAATCCCCTCGCCGTTGCAGGTGCCCACGCCGCCGGAAGGCAAAAACACCGCCGCCGCGATTCGCTTCCAGATGCGTTATTCGGTGCCGTTGTTCGCCTACGGCGCGGGACTGTGGAGCAAGCAAGACGCCACGCGTGAGCGCGACCCGGCGGGGGCGGGGAAGCCGGACCTGAGTTGGCACAAGGTCACGGTGGCCGGGCGCAATTACATCGAGGTACGTAACCAGGGCGCGGTGCATGCACGGCTGACGGATGCGTCGTTCAAGCAGGGCGGGCAGACCCGGCCGCTGGTGGAAGGCTTGCTGGGTTACGTGCTGCCCGGCGCGACCATGCGCTGGCCGGTACCGAATGCCGTGTCCGCCGATCAGCCGTTGCAAGTACGCATCAACGGTGCGTCGCAGTTGGAGAGCCTGGCGCCGAAGCGTTGAGGGCGGTGTAGCGGGGCGGGGAAGCTCCGGGTTTTAAGCGGATGGAGATGTCCATTGAAGGACACAACGCCATGGTGAGTCGTGGTCAGGCTCGTTGTATATGGCTGTCGATGGCGGTAAGCGGGTTGTGGGGCGCAGCGGTGGCTGGCGACCTGCCCCCGCCGCCGAGCAGTATGGAGGCTGTCGCCGATGCACAGCTGTTTCTGGAGCTGGTGGTCAACCAGATGGACACCGGCCGCGTCATTGCGGTCGATCAGCGCGCCGGGCAGTTGTATGTGGCGGCGAGCGCGCTGCAGGACGTGGGCATGAAGCTGCCCGGTGAACTCAATGGCAGCGTGGCCCTGGACCAGGTGCCCGGCCTGCACAGTGACTACGACAGCCATGGCCAGCGCCTGCTGATCGACGTGCCGCCGTCATGGTTGCAGGCACAGTTCATCGGCAACCGCAGCACCTATCCGCGCACCCAGGCGATGAGCAGCTTCGGCGCCTTGCTCAACTATGACCTGTACTTCAACGACACCGACGAAGGCGGCAGCTACCTCGCCGCATGGAACGAAGTGCGGCTGTTCGACAATTGGGGCACCTTGTCCAACACCGGCCAATACCGCCAGACCCTGGCCGGCGGTATCAGCGACAGCACGTCCAACCACGGCTATCGGCGCTACGACACCACCTGGCGTTTCTCTGATGATGAGCGGCTGCTGACCTATGAGGCCGGCGACGTGATCAGTAGCGCGTTGCCCTGGAGCAGTTCGGTGCGCCTGGGCGGGGTGCAGCTGTCGCGGGATTTTGCGGTGCGTCCGGACCTGGTGACTTACCCCTTGCCGCAATTTGCCGGCGAGGCGGCGGTGCCGTCGTCGGTGGATTTGTTTATCAACGGCTACAAGTCCGAAAGCGCGCTGCTGCAACCGGGGCCCTACACCCTGACCAATATCCCGTTTATCAACGGCGCCGGCGAAGCGGTGGTGGTCACCACCGATGCGCTGGGCCGCCAGGTATCGACCACGGTGCCGTTCTACGTCACCAGCACGTTGCTGCAAAAAGGCCTGACGGATTTCTCGCTGGCGGCCGGGACGTTGCGCCGCGACTACACCTTGCGGGATTTCGCCTACGGGCCAGGGGTGACGAGCGCCACGTTGCGTTATGGCTATTCCGATAACCTGACCCTGGAGAGCCACGCCGAAGCCGCCAGCAGCCTGACCCTCGGCGGCCTGGGCGGCAACCTGCGCCTGGGCAATTTCGGCGTGCTTAACACCGCCGTCAGCCAGAGCCAGTTCGAAGGTCGCGGTGGCCAGCAACTGAGCCTCGGCTATCAGTACAACAGCACGCGCTACAGCCTGTCCTACCAGCGCGTCGAACGGCGCGAACACTACGCCGACCTGACCCTGGTCGACACGCCCTACGCCAGCCTCAGCAAGCGCAGCGAACAGGTAACCCTGAGCCTCAACCTGGAACGTTTCGGCAGCCTGGGCCTGGGCTATTTCGACGTGCAGGCTGCGGATGACTCGCGTACGCGGCTGCTCAACCTGAGTTGGAGCAAGCCGCTGTGGCGCAACACCAGCTTCTACCTGTCGGCCAACCGCGAGATCGGTGACCGCAATTGGGCCATGCAGGCACAGCTGGTGATTCCGTTCGACCTCAACGGCAGCCTGGCGCTGAGCACCGAGCGTGGCAAGGACGGCGCCAGTCGCCAGCGGCTCAACTACAGCAGCGCAGTGCCCAGCCAGGGTGGGTTCGGCTACAACCTGGGGTATGCCCAAGGTGATGCGCCCACCTATCGGCAGGCTGACCTGACCTGGCGCCTGCAGTCGGTGCAGTTGCAGGCCGGTGTGTACGGCAGCCGCGACGCCGAGACGCGCTGGGCGGATGCCAGTGGGTCTGTGGTGTGGATGGGCGGTGACACCTTTGCCGCCAACCGCATCAACGATGCCTTCGTGGTGGTCAGCACCCAGGGTTTTGCCGGGATTCCGGTGCGCTACGAAAACCAGTTGGTAGGCGAGACCGATCGCAACGGTCATTTGCTGGTGCCATGGAGCAGTGCGTACTACCGCGGCAAGTATGAGATCGATCCGCTGAACCTGCCGCTCAATGTGCAGAGTCCCAATGTCGAACAACGGGTATCGGTGCGTCGTGGTGCGGGCTATCTGTTGGAGTTCCCGCTGCGCCGGGTACTGGCGGCAAGTGTCACGCTGGTCGACAGCCAGCACCAGGAACTGCCACTGGGCAGCCTGGTGGCGCATGAGCAAAGCGGCCAGCAGGCGGTGGTGGGCTGGGATGGCTTGGTGTACCTGGAGAACCTGTCGGCCCATAACACTTTGCAGGTAACGCTGGGGCAAGGGCGTACCTGCCAGGCGACATTCGATATCGACGAGCAGCAACAGGGCGTGCCGTTGATTGGGCCGTTGGTGTGCCAATGAGGGGCAAGGGCTGGCTGCTGCCTGGACTGCTGTTGTCGGGCCAGGCCATGGCGGCGTGCTCGGTGGTCACGACCGCCCCGGCCAGTTTCGGCTCGATCAGTTCGATGACGGTGCGTACGGCTGCGCAAACCAGTTCCACGCTCAATGCCGGGTTGAGCTGCACCTCGGCGCTGATTTCGCTATTGGCGTCGACGGATCATTTTTACGCCACGATCACCTCGACACAGAGCGGCATGGTCGGGCCTACGGGGGATGTCATCGGCTACACCCTCTACGGCAACAACAGCAGCAGTTATCCGATAACCCGAGGGACGCAATTCGATTTTGGCGGCGCCGGGGGAATTGCCCAAGTGCTGGGGCTGATTGCTGGCCCAGGGGCGAAAACCTTGCCGCTGTATATGAGCAGTATCACCGGCAGCAATGTGGCGGCGGGGCTGTATACCGAGACGTTGAACGTCGCCTGGAACTGGAACTATTGCTCGGGGATCGGCATTGGTGGCATCTGCCTGGGACGCGACACCGGCAGTGGCACGGCGTCCCTGACGGTCAGCATGACCGTGACCAACGACTGCCAGATCACCGCCCCCAATATCAGCTTTGGCAGCGCCCCGGTGATCAGCGGCTTTACCGCCGTGACCGGGCAAACTATCAATATCGCCTGCACCAAGGGCAGTGCCTACACCGTGGGCCTGAGCGATGGCCAGAATCCGCTCAGTGTGGGCGGGCGGCGGCGCATGGTCTCGGGCGGTAACTACTTGGCCTACGACATTTTCAAAAGCGCCGGTACCACACGCTGGGGCAGCGTCGGTGCGGCGCGCCGGGCCAGTTCCACGGCCGAGGTGAACCCTGGCAACGGGCTGGGTATCGGCAGCCAGGTGTTCAATTACAACGCCAAGGTCTACACCGATCAGGCCACGCCACCCGCCGGCACCTATATCGATAATGTGGTGCTGGACGTGGGGTTCTAGAACGGCTGCAGAGGCGGCGCCTGATCGGTGGGGCTGACCACCGCATAGTTGTAGCCGTCGCCGGACCAGTATTGCGCTTGCAGCCCATCCGCCGTGCGCTCGCCACGCGGCAGGAAACCGTTGTTCGGGCCAGGTGGGCGGATATAGAAGCTGATGCGCCGACCTTGCGCGTCCTGGTAGAGCACCATCGCGGCGGCGCCTTGCTCGGTGGTGAGCAGTCGCCCGCTGACGGGTGTGAAGCCCGCTTGGCTCAAGTCCGGCAGGCGATGGGCTTGATTGAAGTAACGGTCGAGCCACGCCTGCATGGTGCCGCTGTCCTGACCCTTGTAGTCGGCGGGCATGATGCCCTCCTGGGCAAACAGGCGGAACGCTTGCATCGCATCGGCCATCGGTAACAGGGCGGACTGTGTGGCTTCACGGGCATGCCAGCCGCCGAGGCCGCCGAGGCTGACGGCAATCAGCAGCACAGCGGCGCTGGCAAAGTGGCGCCGCGATTGCTGCTTGAGGCGCTGGCGAATCAGCGCCGGGTCCAGCGCCGGGTTGGGCGGCTGTTGCAGGGCGCCGCTCAATGCGGCGCGCAGCAATTGCGCATCCTGTTGCCAGGCCTGGATCTGGGCCGCAACTTCGGGGTGGGCGGCCAGATAGGTTTCGAGCACACGGCGATCACTGTCCAGGAGTTGGTGATCGACGTAGGCATGCAAATCGCGTTCGCTGGGAGGCAGGCTGATCATTTGAGTATCCGCAGGGAAGGGCTGGCAATGTCGCCATCACTGAGTTGACGCAACGCTTGGCGCGCACGGGACAGGCGCGACATCACCGTGCCGATCGGCACGTCGAGTATTTCGGCAACTTCCTTGTAGCTCAAGCCTTCCACCGACACCCACAACAGCAGGGCGCGTTGTTCGGTATTGAGTTGATCGAAGGCTTGCAGGGTCGCCTGGGCGATCACGGTGCGCTCCACCGACGGCTGTGCATCGTCGCGGCCGCTGAAAAACTCCAGCAGGCGTGCGTAGCGCCGGCTGCGGCGGTGGGCATCGAGGAACTGCCGGTAGAGGATCGAGAACAGCCACGCGCGCAGATCGCCTTCGATGCGTTTGTCGGCCCAGCGGGTGATCGCCCGTTCCAGGGTCGCCTGCACCAGGTCATCGGCACTGCTGGAGTTACGCGTCAGGGACACAGCGAAACGCCGCAGCCTGGGGATGAGTTCACGTAACGGTTCGTCGAGTTCATGCATGGGCATCGGATGAGTCACTACGCTGGGACTAGAGAGACGTCCGGCGTTGGCGGTTATTCCAGGCCCTGGAAAATAAATCCAGGGCTCGGGAATAGAGCAGGTCGGCGTTCGTCTTAATGCTCCGACCTTATGTTTATCCCCTAAGGCCTTTCGGCCCTGGAGTCTGTTCATGGTAGATCACTCATCACCGCCACGTCCCCCGTTAAGCACCGCGAGCCTGATCGCGCGATTGGCGGGGATTGGTGCCGTGGTTGCGGTTATTGCCGGGGCGTTTGCCTACGTCAACGGCACCCTCGACCCACAGCGGTTGCGTCCGAAGACCCTGGTCAATGCCTTGGAAACCAACAACGGCGTACACCCTGGATTCCGGCGTAACCATGCCAAGGGCGTGTGCGTGGCCGGTTACTTCGAAAGCAGCCCCGAGGCCCGTGTCTACTCCAGCGCCCAGCTGTTCAGCGAAGCCAGGACCCCGTTGATCGGCCGGTTCGCCTTGCCCAGCGGTAACCCCTATGCGCCGGACAGCAGTGTGCCGATCCGCAGCTTTGCCGTGCAGTTCAGCCAGGCCAACGGCCAGCAGTGGCGCACCGGTATGAACAGCATGCCGGTGTTCCCGGTGGGCACGCCCGAGGCGTTCTACCAGATGCTCAAGGCCGGTGCGCCGGACCCGGCTACCGGCAAGCCGAACCCGGCGAATATGCCGGCGTTTTTTGCTGCTCACCCTGAGGCGGCGCCATTCCTGGCGTGGGTCAAGACCGCCAAGCCATCGGCCAGTTACGCGACCGAAACCTATAACGGTATCAACGCGTTTTACTTGGTGAGTGCCGATGGCAAGAGCCAGGCCGTGCGCTGGGGCGTAGTGCCCCAGAGTCAGGATGCAGCGGGGGAGACCGCACCGGCCGGGGGCGATTTTCTTGAGAAAGACCTGGTGCAACGCCTGGCTTCCGGGCCTTTGCGTTGGCAGTTGAACATGACCCTGGCCAACCCCGGCGACCCGTTGGAGGACGCGAGCAAACCCTGGACCGGTGAGCACAAGGTGTTGAACGCCGGCACGCTGGTGCTGCAAAGCAGCCAGCCCCAGGCCGACGGTGATTGTCGCGACATCAATTTCGATCCGTTGATTTTGCCCAGTGGCATCGAAGCCTCCAATGACCCCTTGCTGGCGGCACGTTCGGCGGCCTATGCCAGTTCGTACCTGCGCCGTGCCGGTGAAGTCAGTCCCTTGCACACAGCCCCAGCGGAGTCGAAGCCATGAATGCCCAACCCCGGTTTTTCGCGCCCCTGGCGCGCCTGCTGCATTGGTTGATGGCGCTGATGGTCATCGCCATGTTGTTTATCGGCGCAGGCCTGGCGGCATCGGTGTCGGAGCGCCATGAATGGTTGATCCACCTGCACAAGCCGCTGGGGATCGCGATCCTGGTGCTGGTGATCGTGCGCCTGGCGGTGCGCTTTTCCACCCGCCAGCCGCCGTTGCCGGCTGACTTGCCATTGTGGCAAGTGCTGGCGGCCAAGGCGTCCCATCTGGTCTTGTATGGGTTGATGCTGGTGTTACCGTTGCTGGGCTGGGCAATGATCTCGGCGGCGGGCGACCCGGTAATGCTCAGCAGTTCGGTGCAGTTGCCGGCGCTGGTGGCGGCGGATGCACCGTTGTTTGCGCTGTTGCGCAAGGCCCATGGGTATCTGGCCTACCTGCTGTTCCTGACGGTGCTGTTGCACCTGGCGGCGGCGCTGTTCCATGGGTTGATTCGGCGCGACGGCGTGTTGCAGAGCATGACCGGCACCAAGGACTGATGCCGGGGCGTGAGGACGTCAGCGCAGGACCGTAACGATATCGGCGACGGTGCTCAAGACGTCCTTGGCCAGTTGTTTGGAACGTTCGCCTGACCAACCGGTTTTCGGGTTGGGGGCGTCGTCGTTGTCCTTGAACGGCATTTCGAGCGTCAGGGACAGGCAGTCGTATTTTTCCCCGACGGCATTGCAGGCCAGGGTCATGTTGGCTTCACCCGGCAAGTCACGGGTGTAGCCGTGGGTGGTTTGGAAGTCACGGGTCAGCGCGCTCAAATGGCTGCGGAAGCGTTTTTCCAGCGCTTCAATACGCGGGGTGTAGCCGGGGTTGCCCTCGCACGCGGCGGTGAACACGTAGGGGATTTCTTCGTCGCCGTGGATATCGAGGAACAGGTCGACACCGTATTGTTCCATTTGCTGTTGCACGAACAGCACTTCCGGGCTGATCTCCAGGCTGGCGCTTTGCCAGGCGCGATTGAGGTCCTGGCCCATGGCGTTGGTGCGCAGGTGACCGTGGAAGGCGCCGTCGGGGTTCATGTTCGGCACCAGGTACAGGTCGGCAACCGCCAGCAGTTGTTTCATCTCGGCATCGCCATCCTGTTGCAGACGCTCGATGATGCCCTCCATAAACCATTCGGCCATATGCTCGCCGGGGTGCTGCTGGGCGATGATCCAGACCTTGCGCCGGCCTTCGCCGCCTTTGCCACGTCGCAGCAGTTGGATATCGCGGCCTTCGACACTTTTACCCGTGGCCAGCAGTTTGGTGCTGGCGTACTTCAGCGCCTGCTCGATCAGCCAGTCATGGCGTTCGCGGCTGTAGGGTTCGAAGTAGGCTATCCAAGCGTGTTTCTCGCTGGTTTCGAGGCTGATGTGCAGGATCTCGCCATCGAAGCGCGTCGGGACTCGGAACCAGTTGACGTGATCATAGGACGCGACCGCGTTGTACCCGCTCCAGGCGTGCTTATACGAAGAGCCACCGGCGTTGCTCAGGCGAAAGTTGTGGGTGTGGCCCACGTGCATGCCTTCGGCCTTGAAGTGGAACCATTGGTAATGGTGGCTGCGGGTGTCGGGTTGGATGGCCAGCAACAACTGATAGGCATCGCTGGCGTCGAGCACTTGGATATTGCCACTGTCGAAGTCGGTACTGATCTTGATGGAGGTCAAGGCCACGGTCATAGTCTGGTTGCCTGAATATGAGTGTTGTGGCGGCTATATTACACAGGAGTCTGGTAAAGCCTGGATGCAAAATTGTTGCGGGGGAGGGGGGGCGTCGTCCATGACGCCGCCGCAGCTTAGAATCTATGAGATTGATTCTCAAGCGCTATTTCGCAGAGAAGTGCGCTAGAGCGCTCTACTGGCTTTCTTTAGGCGATGGTCTTTTGCTACCATGCGCGCCATCAAGCAACACACAGTCTTCATTAGCCTGAAGCCATGCCAGGGAAACTGGCAAAAAAAAGACCCGGCCAAAGAGCCGGGTCAAAAACCGTGATTAGCCTGATGAGGAGATATTCCAAGAGTCCGACCTAAGGTCCCTTGGTCTATCGACTGATCTCGCGATCAGCTGAGCCCAATAATAATCATTATCATTTGCAAGTCAAATGTTTTTATCCGTGGGATAGAAATATTTTTCTTTCGCGCTTGTCATCCGTTCGCTCGAACCTCCGGTGCCTGCAACGACCGTTCCACCATCGCCTTCGCCATATCAATCAAATACACCACCGAAAACGCCAGGTCGCGCTGATTGCCCTGATGGCTGCTGGCTGATTCGTAGGCTGTGGCGGCGGCACTGCGCAACAGGTCCGAGGCGTGCACCAGGGCCTCCTCCTGGCTGATGCCGGGCTTGATGGCGAAGAAGCTGTCATCCTGGACGGGTGCTGACATATTTTCTTTCAAGTAAAAGTCCAAGGCACGCTGGGCAGCACCGCTGCTGCGCAGGCCTTGAACGTCATCGTTTTCGGGTGTTTCAGACAGGGGATATGGGCTCGTCGTCATAAGGGGCGGTACTCTGGGTGGGTGTCGAAAACCTTATGCCCGATGATAGTACGTATCGTATTTATGTCGTTTTATGGATTACTACAAACTGTTTATTGCCCTGGAAAATGCCTGACGTATTGTCAGCGCCCATGGATAAATGGATAGCGTTGGTGAAGGCCAACATGAAAGACCGCAAGGTCACCCAGGGTGAGTTGGCTGAACGCTTGGGCATGTCCCAGGGCGGTATTGGCCATTGGCTCAACAAGCGTCGCGTGCCGAGCCTGGTGGATATGAACCGGGTGCTGGCAGAGCTGGGGCTGGGCGACCTGGAAGTGGTGCAGGAGCTGCGTGAGAAGGGCGCCGAGGCGGATGGCCCGGCAAGACAGTACACGTCGTATTTTCGCTACCCGGTCAGCGAGTGGAAAGGCCTCTGCGAAATCCGCGAAGAGCGCCCATCCTATGGCACCGCGCGCTTCGAACTGACGGATTACCACGCCCAGGGCGACGCCTTCTGGCTGCCGGTGACAGGTGACGCCATGACCGCGCTCAGCGGCCCGAGCATCGCCGCGGGGATGATGATCCTGGTGGATCCGGCCATCGCTGCCGAACCGGGCAAACTGGTAGTAGCCCAGCGGGCCGACAGCCCCCAGGCGACCTTCCGCCAGTTGATGGAAGAGAGCGGCCAGCTCTACCTGGTGCCGCTCAACCCCACCTACCCGAAACTGCTGTTAACCGCTGATTGCCGCATCCTCGGCGTTGTCGTGCAGGCCACGGCGAAGTTCTAGTCCGCCGTTTCGAGTTCCACCAACGCGCTACCTTCGGCAACCATTTCGCCTTCCTGGCAGAACAGCGCCTTGACTACCCCGGCCTGGGGCGCGCGGATGCTGTGCTCCATCTTCATCGCTTCGAGCACCACCAGTTGCGTGCCGGCTTCGACCGTTTGGCCGACGTCCACCAGCACCCGTACGATGCTGCCGTTCATCGGTGCCGTAAGGCCGCCCTGGTGAGACTGGTTGGCCTCGACGGCCGCAATCGGATCGAACAGGCTCACGCCCTGCATTTCGCCGTCCCAGCGCAGGAAAACCGTGTGCTCGTTGCACACTGCCAGATGGGAGCGACGTACGCCTTGGTGCTCGATCCACAGCTGTTCGCCCTGCAATATCGCGGTGTCTGCGGCCAGCGTCACCAAGCGGTCCTGGCCATTGCAGTTCAAGTGCAGCGAGACCTCGGCGGGCAGTCCTGCACGAAATCCACGGGTGTCCGCCCACGGCCCGTCAGCCGCAGGCAAGCTCTGCATGAAGGCTGAACCTGCGGCCTGCCAGAAGTCATCGCTCAACGCGCCGGGCACTGGCAGCAGATCGTCCTGATAGCGCGGAATAAACCCGGTATCCAGCTCAGCGGCTGCAAATGCAGGATGGCCGATGATGCGCCGCAGGAACCCCAGGTTGGTCTTTAACCCGCCCACGGCAAACTCATCGAGCATGCTCAGCAACCGCAGGCGCGCCTGTTCACGGTCTTCGCCCCAGGCAATCAACTTGCCAAGCATCGGATCGTAGAACGGCGACACGCTGTCTCCTTGCTCGACACCGCTGTCTACGCGGCGGCCCGGGCCGGGGGCGGATTCGCGGTACAGCGCCAGGTGTCCGGTGGCGGGGAGGAAGTCGTTGGTCGGGTCTTCGGCGTACAAACGCACTTCAATCGCATGGCCGATCAGCGGCACCTGCTCCTGGGTGATCGGCAGCGCTTCGCCCTGGGCGACGCGAATCTGCCAGGCCACCAGGTCGAGGCCGGTAATCGCTTCGGTGACCGGGTGTTCCACCTGCAGCCGCGTGTTCATCTCCATGAAGAAAAACTCGCCGCGTGCGTCCAGCAAGAACTCCACCGTGCCCGCGCCGACATAGCCAATGGCCTGGGCCGCACGCACGGCGGCTTCGCCCATGGCCTTACGCTGTTCAACACTCAGCCCGGGTGCCGGCGCCTCTTCGACGACCTTTTGGTGCCGACGCTGGATCGAGCAGTCGCGCTCATTGAGGTACAGGCAATGCCCATGCTGATCGGCAAACACCTGGATCTCTACGTGGCGTGGCTTGAGCAGGTATTTCTCCACCAGCATCTGCCCGTTGCCGAAGGACGACAGTGCCTCACGCTGGGCCGAGGCCAGGGCTTCGGCAAGTTGGCTGACATCCTCCACCACCTTCATGCCCTTGCCGCCGCCACCGGCCGTGGCCTTGAGCAGTACCGGATAGCCGATGCGCTCGCAGGCATCGCGGAAGGTGTCCAGGTCCTGGTCGGTGCCGTGATAACCCGGCACCAGCGGCACACCGGCGGTTTCCATCAGGGCCTTGGCGGCGGATTTGCTGCCCATGGCGTCGATGGCCGAGGCGGGCGGGCCGAGAAAGATCAGGCCCGCCGCTTCGATCGCCCGGGCAAACCCGGCGTTTTCCGACAGGAAGCCGTAGCCTGGGTGGATGGCCTGGGCACCGCTGGCCTGGGCGGCGGCGATCAGTTTGTCGATTTGCAGGTAGCTCTCAGTGGCCTTGCTGCCGCCCAGATCAACGCGAATATCCGCCTCGCGGCTGTGCCGGGCATCGCGGTCGATGGCACTGTGCACGGCCACGGTGGTCAGGCCCATGGCCTTGGCGGTGCGCATCACCCGGCAGGCAATCTCGCCCCGGTTCGCCACCAATACGGTGGTCAAGGTGCTCATGAGCGTGGCTCCTGCGCCTGCCACCCGGGCGAGCGCTTCTGCAGGAAGGCTCTTAACCCTTCCTGGCCTTCGGCACTGACGCGAATCCGTGCGATGGCATTCTCGCAATAGCGGCGCAGGGCCGGGGTGAGGGCGCCGTTGCCGACTTCACGCAGCAGGTCCTTGCTGGCACGCATCGCCGCCGGGCTGTTTTGCAACAGGTTGGTGATCCACTGTTCCACTTGGGTATCCAGCTCGACGGCGGGGTAACTTTCCGCCAGCAGCCCGATATCCCGCGCACGCTGGCCGCCAAAACGCTCGGCGGTCAGGGCATAGCGCCGCGCCGCACGTTCGCCGATGGCCTGTACCACGAACGGGCTGATCACCGCTGGCGCCAGGCCAATGCGCACTTCCGACAGGCAGAACTGCGCGTCATCGGCGCCGATGGCCATGTCGCAGCAACTGATCAGGCCCAGCGCGCCACCGTAGGCCGCGCCTTGCACCACCGCGAGGGTGGGGATTTTCAGCTTGGCCAGGTTGTACATCAGCTCCGCCAGTTCGCGGGCGTCGTCCAGGTTGGTGTGGTAATCCAGCTCGGCCGACTGCTGCATCCAGGCCAGGTCGGCACCGGCGCTGAAGTGTTTGCCGCGCCCGCGAAGCACCAGGAAACGCAGGGACGCATCACCTTGCACATGGTCGAGGGCGATGATCAGTTCGCGGATCATCTCGGCGTTGAACGCGTTGTTCTTGGCTTCACGACTGAGCCACAGCGTGGCAAAGCCACGGCTGTCGGTGATCAGTTCGAGGGTGTTGAAATCGCTCATGGGGGACAGCTCCATTTACATGCGGAACACGCCGAAGCGGCTCGGCTCGATGGGGGCATTCAGCGCGGCGGACAAGGCCAGGGCCAGCACGTCGCGGGTCTGCAACGGGTCGATGACGCCGTCGTCCCAAAGACGTGCGCTGGAGTAATAAGGGTGACCCTGGGTTTCATACTGGTCGAGGATCGGCTGCTTGATCGCGGCTTCCTCTTCAGCGCTGAACCCGACGCCAGCACGTTCGGCCTGCTCACGCTTGACCTGCACCAGCACGCCTGCAGCCTGTTCGGCACCCATCACGCCGATGCGTGCGTTGGGCCACATCCACAAAAAGCGCGGGTCATAGGCGCGCCCACACATGCCGTAGTTGCCGGCGCCAAAGCTGCCGCCGATGATCACCGTGAATTTCGGCACCTTGGCGCACGCCACCGCCGTCACCAGCTTGGCGCCGTGCTTGGCAATGCCCCCGGCTTCGTATTTCTGGCCGACCATAAACCCGGTGATGTTCTGCAGGAACAGCAGGGGGATCCCGCGTTGGCAGGCCAGTTCGATAAAGTGCGCGCCTTTCTGCGCGGCCTCGGCGAACAGAATCCCGTTGTTCGCCAGAATCGCAATCGGGTAACCGTGCAAATGTGCGAAGCCGCACACCAGGGTGGTGCCGAACAGCGCCTTGAACTCATCGAACACCGAGCCATCCACCAGCCGTGCGATCACTTCGCGCACATCGAACGGCTGCTTGGCATCGGCCGGGATCACGCCGTAGAGCTCTTCGCTGCTGTACAGCGGCGCCACGGGCGTGCGTTGCAGCAATTGGCCCTGCTTGCGCCAATTGAGGTTGGCCACGCTGCGCCGGGCCAGGGCCAGGGCGTGTTCGTCACTGTCGGCATAATGGTCGGCCACGCCGGAGATCTTGCAGTGCACATCGGCACCGCCGAGGTCTTCGGCGCTCACCACTTCACCGGTAGCCGCCTTTACCAGCGGCGGGCCGGCCAGGAAGATCGTCGCTTGGTTGCGCACCATGATCGCTTCATCGGCCATGGCCGGCACGTAGGCGCCACCGGCGGTGCACGAGCCCATTACCACGGCGATCTGCGGGATGCCCTGGGCACTCATGTTGGCCTGGTTGAAGAAGATCCGCCCGAAGTGTTCGCGGTCGGGAAACACTTCATCCTGGCGCGGCAGGTTGGCGCCGCCGGAGTCCACCAGGTAGATGCACGGCAGGCGGTTCTGCTCGGCGATGGTCTGGGCGCGCAGGTGTTTTTTTACCGTGAGCGGGTAGTAGGAGCCGCCTTTGACCGTGGCGTCGTTGGCGACGATCATGCATTCGACGCCTTCCACGCGGCCAATCCCGGCAATCACCCCGGCGGCCGGCACGTCTTCGCCGTACACCTGATGGGCGGCCAGTTGGCTGAGTTCAAGAAACGGCGAGCCCGGGTCCAGCAGGCGATTGATACGCTCGCGTGGCAGCAGTTTGCCGCGCGAGGTGTGGCGCTCCTGGGCCTTGGCGCCGCCGCCTTGCTGCACATGGGCGAGCAGGGTGTGCAGGGCGTCGACCTGCTGGCGCATCGCCGCGCTGTTGCTGGCGAACTCCGCAGAACGTGGGTTGAGCTGGGTGTGCAGGGTGGCCATGGGGCGCTCCTTCAGCGGGTTTCGTTGAAGAGTTCGCGACCGATCAGCATCCGCCGAATCTCACTGGTACCGGCGCCGATTTCATACAGCTTGGCGTCCCGCAGCAGGCGTCCGGCGGGGAACTCATTGATATAGCCATTGCCGCCGAGAATCTGGATCGCGTCGAGGGCCATTTGCGTGGCGCGTTCGGCGCTGTAGAGGATCACCCCGGCCGCGTCCTTGCGCGTGGTTTCGCCGCGCTCGCAGGCCTGGGCTACCGCGTAGAGGTAGGCGCGGCTGGCGTTGAGTTGGGTGTACATGTCGGCGACCTTGCCCTGGATCAGCTGGAATTCGCCGATGCTTTGGCCGAACTGCTTACGGTCGTGGATGTACGGCACGATCAGGTCCATGCACGCCTGCATGATCCCCGTGGGGCCGCCGGACAGCACCACGCGCTCGTAATCGAGGCCGCTCATCAGCACTTTCACGCCGCCGTTGAGCACGCCCAGGATGTTTTCTTCCGGCACTTCGACGTCATCGAAGAACAGCTCGCAGGTGTTGGAGCCGCGCATGCCGAGCTTGTCGAACTTGTTGCTGCGGCTGAAGCCTTTCCAGTCGCGCTCGACGATAAACGCGGTGATGCCGTGGGGGCCCTTTTCCAGGTCGGTCTTGGCGTAGATCACATAGGTGCTGGCGTCGGGGCCGTTGGTGATCCAGGTCTTGCTGCCGTTAAGCACGTAGTGATCGCCGTGTTTGTCCGCGCGCAATTTCATCGAGACCACATCGGAACCGGCGTTCGGCTCGCTCATGGCCAGGGCGCCGACGTGTTCGCCGCTGATCAGTTTGGGCAGGTATTTGAGCTTCTGCTCGTGATTGCCGTTGCGGTTGATCTGGTTCACACACAGGTTGGAGTGGGCGCCGTAGGACAGCGCCACCGAGGCCGAGCCACGGCTGATTTCTTCCATGCTCACCACGTGGGCCAGGTATCCCAGGCCGGCGCCGCCGTATTCCTCCGGTACGGTGATGCCCAGCAGGCCCATGTCCCCGAACTTGCGCCACAGGTCGGCGGGGAACAGGTTGTCGATATCGATCTGTGCCGCACGGGGCGCGATTTCCTTGGCCACGAAGGACTGCACCTGGTCGCGCAGCATGTCGATGGTTTCACCGAGGGCGAAGTTCAGGGACGGGTAACTCATGGACAGGCACCTTCAATGTGAGCTTGTTGTTGTGTGGATAGCGCGCCAGGGAAGGGCGCTCACCTTTACGTTAACGTAAGCTTGCGTTACGGTGCTGTCAATCGTAGTTTACGTTTACGTCAACCTACAAAAAAGACAACAGGGGTCGTTATGGATCAACCGCATCCGAGCTACAGCCGTGGCTCCCAGGACAAGAGCTTGCTGGCCATGACCATTGGCCAAGCCTTCGATCACACCGTGGCGCAATACCCTGACGGCGAAGCCCTTGTGGTGCGTCATCAGCAGCGTCGCTACACCTGGCGGCAACTGGCTGAGACGGTTGACCTGCACGCCCGCGCATTCATGGCCCTGGGTATGCAACCCGGCGATCGCCTGGGCATCTGGGCGCCCAATTGCGCCGAGTGGTGCATCAGCCAAATTGCCAGCGCCAAGATTGGCGTGATCCTGGTCAATATCAACCCGGCATACCGCAGCAGTGAACTGGACTACGTGCTCAAGCAGTCCGGCTGCGAGTGGCTGGTGTGCGCCGGTTCGTTCAAGACCTCCGACTACCACGCGATGTTGCAGGCATTGAAGCCTGAGCTGCGCGGCATGATCAGCCTCGACCCCAGCCCGCCCCTGGGTTTTCTGCCCTGGTCGCAACTGGCGGCCCTCGGTGCAGACATCCCGCCTGCGCAACTGCACAGCCGCCAGGCCAGCCTGCACTTCGATCAAGCCGTCAATATCCAGTACACCTCCGGCACCACCGGCTTCCCCAAGGGGGCCACCCTCAGTCACCACAACATCCTCAATAACGGCTACATGGTTGGCGAAAGCCTGGGCCTGACCGCGCAGGACCGCCTGGTGATCCCGGTGCCGCTGTACCACTGCTTCGGCATGGTGATGGGCAACCTGGGCTGCATCACCCACGGCACCACCATGATCTATCCGAATGACGGCTTCGACCCGCTGCTGACCCTCACCGCCGTGGCCGAAGAGCGCGCCACTGGCCTGTACGGCGTGCCCACCATGTTTATCGCCCTGCTCGATCACCCACGCCGGGGCGAGTTCGAGCTGTCTACCCTGCGCACCGGCATCATGGCCGGCGCCACGTGCCCCATCGAGGTGATGCGCCGGGTCATCGGCGAATTGCACATGGGCGAGGTGCAGATTGCCTACGGCATGACCGAGACCAGCCCCGTGTCCCTGCAGACCGGCGCGGATGATGACCTGGAACGCCGCGTGACCACCGTCGGCCGCACCCAGCCGCAACTGGAAAGCAAGATCATCGATGAGGCCGGTAACACGCTGCCCCGTGGCCAGGTCGGCGAACTGTGCACTCGCGGCTACAGTGTGATGCTCGGCTACTGGAACAACCCCGAGGGCACCCGCGAGGCTATCGACGACGCCGGCTGGATGCACACCGGCGACCTGGCCACTATGGATGCCCACGGCTATGTGTGCATCGCCGGGCGCAACAAGGACATGATCATTCGCGGTGGCGAGAACGTTTACCCGCGCGAGGTGGAAGAGTTTTTCTTCACCCACCCGGCGGTGGCCGATGTGCAGGTCATCGGTATTCCGGATGAGCGCTACGGTGAGGAGATCGTGGCCTGGATCAAGTTCCACCCCGGCCATGTGGCCAGCGAACTGGAACTGCAGGCCTGGTGCAAGGGCCGCATTGCACACTACAAGACGCCCCGGTACTTCAAGTTCGTGGAGGAATTTCCGATGACGGTGACAGGCAAGATCCAGAAATTTCGCATGCGTGAGATCAGCATCGAGGAGCTGAACATCCGCCGCTGATGCGGGGTGCATGCCTACCGCGTCCCGCGCGCGGGTGTTGCCTAGAGTGGCGCAATATTTCGCCACTCGAAGGCTACACGCATGACAGACAGCATCACTGACCCACCCGCCGACAGGGTGTCGGACCTGCAAAGTCCGCACCTGAGTGTCATCAAGGACAATACTCCCGACTGGTACACCGAGGCGCAGGACAGCCGCAAAACTGAACTGGCGTCATTGGACCTGCGTATTCCCGACTGGTACAAAAAGGCCCCGCAGGCTGACAGGGACCGCCTGGGCAAGGTGCACAAGCGCAGCCGTGCGTCGTTGAACCAACTGGATCAGATGCTCGGTGAGCTGAAGCCACCGGCAGAGTATGCCGAGCCGCTGTTGGTGGCCGCGATCGAACAAAAGTTCGGGAAGCGGCTGGACCCCAGGAAGGTGTTCTATGCGCGCAAACTGGAGCAAACCAGCTGCGACGCGCAGCTCACTGAGGTCTCGACCACACGCGTCAGCGAATTGGGCCCGCAGTTTTATTCTTATAAAGGTGTCAGCCTGTTGGAAGCGGCGCTGAACAACTTTGCTCCGGACCAGGCGAATGAGCCGGTGTGCGCGGACTGTCACTTGATCACCGGGTACGATTTTCACCGGTATTCAAGCGCTCTGGTGCACACCTCAGCCAATGTCAAGTCGCTCAAGCTCGACATCAAGGCCCACGCGTTCGCCCAACTGTGCAGGTACTTGGATCTGGGGCGTTCCTACTACGAATACCTGCGAGCCGCCATCAACCGCCATAGTGCGCCGGCAACCCAGAATCAGCCGGCGGGCAAGTTATATAGCAGCCTGATCATCAGCCATCGAAACCAATTGGAACTGGCGGCAGAAATCGCGGTGATGAAGGGCGATATCCAGCCTGCGCAACACCAGTTGATCTGCAGCCTGCTGCTTAATCAGTCCACCGGTAAATGGTCAGAAAAGACGGTCAAGTTTTCGCCGTTGCGGCTGTGCAATCTTTATATCGAGAACATCCTGGTCATCGGTCCGGTGGAGTGGCGGGAAAACACAAGGAATGCCCAACTCCTGCCGCTGCCCTGCATGGTGTATATCCCTGGCGATCCGCTTCATCCACTCAAGAGCTATCACCACATAGCGGCTTTTACCGACCATTTGACGACACGTCTGTGCCGGGCTGAATACCGCAAATTCTTCAGCCAGTTTGTGCCGCTCGCCCATCAGGACGGTTTTTTTACCCGGCTCAAGGCCTTGCTCGACCCCGGCGCGGCGCATGCCGTGGATGAAGATTTTTCCGCCGCCAATAAAAGTCGCATCACCGACCAGGGGACGTATGGCGCCTCATGGCGTGATGTCTGGATGGACTGCGCGACGCAGCGTATCCGGCTGATCATGAACAACGCCAGTGCCGCCGTGGCCTCCACCCAATCGGTGACCGATCGGGCGTATAACGCCTGGCTCTGGTCGTGGGGCAGCACGGCACTGGATATTCTCAATCTGGCTTCTTTCGTGGTGCCCTTCCTGGGGGAGGCCATGCTGGTCGTTGCGGCCGCGCAGATGGTCTATGAGATAGGCGAAGGCATTGAAGCGTGGTCCGAAGGCGACACTCGCACGGCCTGGGCGCACTTTTCGGCGGTGGGTCTGGATCTGGCGGGGCTGGCGGTGCCCAAAGTGCTGATGGCAGCCAAAGACACGGCATTTATCAAGCGCCTGGTGCACGTGGAGTTCGGTGGGCGCACGCGTTTGCACAGTGTCAATCCGGGCCAATACCTGCACCGGATCGCGTTGCCCGAAGGGCTGCGGCCGAACGCGCAGGGGCTGTATGCCCATGAGGGAAGCCTCTATCTGCCGGCAACTGACGGTGGTCACTACAAGGTCGTCACCGGCGCCGAGGGTGAATCCAGGCTCCAACACCCCGACGGCGATTCACGTTATGCGCCACGCATTCACCATAACGGCATGGGCGCCTGGGTCCATGAGTTCGAACAACCCCTGACGTGGGACCGCAAGACCTTGCTCCGGCGCATTGGCCATACGGTCGATCACCTGAGCGATAGCCAGCTTGAGCAGGCGAGGCTATTCAGCGGAGTGTCGGATGACGAGTTGCGTCAGGTGTTTATCGAGCATCGGGCGCCGCCGCCACTCTTCAGAGACATGCTCCGGCGATTTGAGTGCGACGCCAAGCATCAGGCTTTTATCGATCGGCTGAGCAGCCCCGACCCCAACGTGTTCAGTCGCGTCAACTGGTTCATGCAAGTCAAGTTGTTGATCGACAATGGTATGTGGCCTAAATCGCGGGTGCTGATAGCCTTTGATTCCGAGGGCAATCTGACGTGGCTTTCAGGCAAAGTCAGAAGCCCACGTGAAGTGGTCAAGTTGCAGCCTGAACAGCTCGGCAGTGGGGTCCTGCTCCCCGCCATGCTTAATCAACTGACTGAAGGTGAAATACGCCAGTTGCTGGATGAAGAGGAGGTCGAGCACGAGATACACGCGGAACAGGTGATGCTGGGCATCATTACGCCCGGTGAGCGTTCGGTTGACGGTAAACCGACATTCGCCGAGGAACGTATGGCGCAACTGATGTGCGCGCAGCGTACACCGGCAGCCAGGGCCGCAAGGTACCGGGATCGATTGCTGACAGCGGCTAAAAACACCCGGAATGAGCTGTTCAATCTGGAAATGTCGGCCGGTGATATCTCCAGTGATGTCCACGTCCAGTGGCTTCAGCGCAGCTTTCCCAGCCTGCCTAAATTGGCCGCCGAAGAAATAGTCGCCCACGCCAGGCCCGAAGAGTTGGCACGTCGCATTGAACCCACATCACGCTTGCCGTTGCGGCTGGCCGAAGAGGCACGCCGTTACGCGCAAAAGGCGCGTGTCATGCGGGCGCATGCCGATCTGCTGTTCGACAACCAGCTGACAATGGACGGCGTACACCTGGCGCTGCACAAGCTGGCCGCCATTCCGGGGAAGCTGGATGGGGTGTGTATTGAGCTGCGCGCCGATACGTATGAGGGGGCTGTGCTGGACCGGGTCGGCGATACGACCGCCCCCAGGCAGCTTCGTCTGATCCGCAGCGACATGAAGGAGTGGATGTTATACAGCGTGCCGCAACAAAGACTCTATTGGCGCTATGACAAGGACGCCTTTTTCAGCGCGCTGTGGCTTGCCAGCGGCGGCCGGTTCACCCGTTGGCCAGCGCTGCAATCGTCCACCCAGGCCTTGAAAGCGCAACTGGCGCACTTGCCGCTGGGTGAGCAGGCAAGCCGGCGTGCGCTGGGCCTGCAACCGATCAGGCCCGGTTTCAAATCCCCGATGCGCCTGGCGGATGGACGCATCGGTTATCCGCTGAGTCCGGTGGGGGGCGCGGCACAGCGTCCGTTTGTTTGCACCATGAAAGCGATGGTGCTTTACCCCTCGAAGTCCCTGGCTGAAGTCGAGACCCTGCTAGGGCTTCAAGGTGCGGCGGATGCTGTGCTATTGGCGAGGCTGGCGCACCTGGAAACGGAGTTTCTCGATCTGAATAAAGCGCTGGTGAACTGGCAGGAGGAGGAATCGGGCTATGCGAGTGCCAGGCGCAGAGTGTCTGCGACGATCAAAGAAGTCTGGCAGCGAGGTGGCGCACAGGCATTCGCGGGGGATGGCGCACCCATCGGCCATGTGCTGGATCTATCCGAAGAAGCGGTCGGTGAGCTGCCTGCGATTACCGCCAATATGGATCATGTGGGCCATCTGAGGTTACGTCGAATGGGGCTTTCCGACCGTTCTTTGCCTTTTCTGCAGGCATTTGGCGGCCTGCGCTGGTTGAACCTGAGCGAAAACAATTTCACCCAACTGCCGGCGCTTCGAAACGGCGGGGCAGGGCTGACCAAACTCAACTTGAAGAGCAATGACATCCAACTGACCGAGCAGAGCCGAACGCGCCTGGAGAGCATGCAGCAGTTGAAGATTTTGAATCTGGGACACAATCGACGTTTGGGATGGTCGGCCGATGTAAGCCGCTTACGCGAGTTGAACCAGTTGTATCTGCCGAACACCGGCACCACCCTATTTCCCGTCGGCGTCGAACGTTTGCCTGCTCTCGCCCGTATCGACCTGCATGCAAACCAGATCACCACGTTGCCTGAATACGCTTATCAGCACCGGGAGCGCATCAACGTGCACGAAAATCCCTTGTCGGCGGCCACCCTTGCGCGCCTTCAAATGGGCGAGCCCTTGATGCAATGGGGCGAGCACGTCACCGTGGATGAGGCGCGTGATCTCTGGCTGGGCGAGCCATCGGCCGCAGAGCTGGCACGGCGTGGTGGGATCTGGGACGAACTGCGGAGCATTCCTGGGTCGGCGGCTTTTTTTACCGTATTGGCCGATACCACCCGCAGTGCCGAGTACGCCAGTGCAGTGACCCGCCCGGCACTGACGCAGCGAGTGTGGGACATGCTTGAGGCCGCGAGTGAAAGCCAGGCTATTCGCGAAGCGCTGTTTACCACCGCCGATGATCGAGTCACCTGTGGCGACGGCAGTTCGGTCGAATTCATGAACCTTGAAAGCGAGCTGATGGGGGCCTGGGCACTGGAAATGGCGGGAACGGAGCACGTTGAAGGCTCGCTGATCGCCACGGGCAGGAAGCTGTTTCGTTTAACCCTGGTGGACGCCATTGCTCAGCGGGATGTCCAGGCCAGGGGGCCCGGGTTTACTGAACAGGTCGAAGTCATCCTGGCATACCGTACCCGGCTTGCAGACCGGCTTGAGTTGCCGGTCAAGTCCCGCGAGATGCTGTTTCCCCAGCAGGCCAATGTGAGTCAGCCCGCGATCGACGAAGCCTATGCGCAGGTGCTGAGGGACGAGCGCAATACCGCTGCCGAAGAGACTTTTTTGACCGGGCGCCTGTTCTGGGAAACACATCTTCGCAGTCGATACCCCGAGGAACTCAAGGCATTGATGGCACCGGAGCTTGATCTGATCGACGAGAAAAGCACCGCGTTGTTTGAGCTTTCGGATCTGCAAGGCGAGCAGGTTGGCGCCGCAGACCAGGCCACAAAAGACCAGTGGCAGGCGATGCATGACCAGGTGACTGACCGGCTGGCGGGCCTCTTGGGCAGGCGCCGGGATGAAATACTCGTGAACGGCGCGATGCAGAGTGCGTTTTTTGAGAGCGAACTCAAGCAGTTGGGAGTGGCGCGGCAGGCGCTGGAACAACGATCACTGCGAATTTTGACCCGCAGGGTGCTCAACAACTTCGCCGCCACCCAAGGAACACCGCTTTAAATACCAAGGTGCAGACAGCACAAAGGGGACCCGGAGGTCCCCTTTAATTTGTCGTTGCGTGCTCTTTTTTTATTATTGAGGGGCGGTCTATTGTTGTTTTTGGCAACCGTTACCCTTTACCGCTGTTTTTGGCGACCCCCATCCGGGGTCAAGAGCAAACGTATTTTTTTGAGCGCTGATCTGCTTCTTCGTTATCGATCCAACCAGTGGGTAGCTACCTGAGGTAGTTTTATTTTTCTCTTACCGGTTGCGGGTTTCGGCATGCCGGACCCTGCGAAGCACATCTTCTCCAAAAAAATCTGTTAGCTGCGTCTCTGCCGTGTTGTTTTTGTTATGTCAGAGTCGTTTCGTCTTATTTTTATTAGGTTTGGCGCTTTTTATTCTTGTTATGCCATAGAGATAGCAGAAGCCGTGCCAACTTTATAAAGTCGTTTAAAATCAATAGGTTAAATTTTTTGTGGGATGTCGCCTACGGCAAATACGACAAAATATGTTCCCGTGTTACTCGATGTGTAGCCGTGCGGTAACACATTGTCACGGCCACGCTACTCAAACGCTGTTACGCACCTTCGCCACGCGTGAACCGGTGGGTCGACCCAGGACGTTACTGATTTGCAGGCCCGCGCGAATCAACGCGTCCAGGTCGATACCGGTGTCGATCCCGAGGCCATTGAGCAGGTACAGCACATCTTCGGTGGCGACGTTACCGCTGGCGCCCTTGGCATAGGGGCAGCCGCCGAGGCCCGCGATAGAGCTGTCGAATACGCTGATGCCCTCCAACAGGCTGGCGTAGATATTGGCGATGGCCTGGCCATAGGTGTCATGGAAGTGGCCCGCCAGTTTGTCCCGTGGCACCTGCGCACCGACCACATCGAACAGGCGTCGCGTGGTACCCGCCGAGCCGGTGCCGATGGTGTCGCCCAGGGACACTTCGTAGCAGCCCATGGCATACAACTCCCGCGCAACCGCTGCCACTTGTTCAGGCGCAACCTCACCTTCGTAAGGGCAGCCCAACACACACGACACATAGCCGCGCACGCTGATGCCATGCTGCCTGGCTGCGGCCATGATCGGCGCAAAGCGCTCCAGGCTTTCGCTGATGGAACAATTGATATTGCGCTGGGAAAACGCCTCGGACGCCGCGGCGAACACCGCCACTTCCTTCACGCCCGCCGCCAGCGCGTCCTCAAAACCGCGCAGGTTTGGCGCCAGCGCACCATAGGTCACGCCGGGCTTGCGCTGGATCTGCGCGAACACTTCTGCAGAACCGGCCATTTGCGGCACCCACTTGGGCGAGACAAAACTGCCGACTTCGATATAGCTCAGGCCCGCCGCGCTGAGGGCATCCACCAGTTGGACCTTGTCAGCCACGCTGATGGGCTGGGCTTCGTTCTGCAAACCGTCGCGCGGGCCGACTTCCACCAAGCGCACATGGGAGGGGAGGGACATGGCAGCTACCTTCTGATCAATGGCCAACCTGGCTCATGGTGTGGGCCAGGGCTTGGGTGCAACGCTCTTCAGCAGTGTCCAGCTCCAGCTTCATTTGTTCGATATCCAGCAGTTGCTGCTCCAACTGCTCACGGCGCTCGGCGATCTTGGCCAGCATGCTGTTGAGTTGGATGTGATTGCCGCTGGTGGGGTCGTAGAGTTCGATCAGCTCGCGGCACTCGGCCAGGGAAAAGCCGATGCGCTTACCGCGCAGGATCAGCTTGAGGCTGACTTTGTCCCGCGCCGAGTAAATGCGCTCCTGGCCCCGGCGTTCCGGGGCCAGCAGGCCTTGTTCTTCATAGAAGCGAATGGCCCGGGTGGTGATGTCGAGCTCGCGGGCGAGGTCGGAGATACTGTAGGTCGTGCTCATGGGGGCGCTCGAGAAAGTCTTGGCGCTAAGCTAAAGGCAGGTTGACGTGAACGTCAAGGGCCGCTGCGCAGCCCATCGCGGGCACGCCTCCTCCCACAGGGGGCGTTCTTCAACCTCAGGCCTGTTGCTGATCCAGTTTCTTTTCGTGGGCGGTGACTTGCTGGCACAACTCGATCATCTGCTCGCGCATCCAGCGGTTGGCCGGGTCCTGGTCGGTGCTCTCGTGCCAGTACAGGTGGGTTTCCACCGGTGGCACGTCATTGACCGGCAGGTTGAACCAATGCAGTTCATGACGGCGGGCGAAGCGTTCGGGCACGGTCATGACCATATCGGTCTGCTGCAACACCTGCGAGGCCATCAGGTAGTGCTGGGAGCGCAGCGCGATCTTGCGCTGGATGCCCATCTTGCCCAGGGCCAGGTCGACGTGGCCCAGGCCGTTGCGGCGGCTGGAAATATGGATATGGGTCAGCGACAGGTAGTCATCCAGGCTGAATTTATCCTTGCCCGCCATGGGATGGCCCTTGCGCATGGCACACACATAGCGATCTTCCATCAGCTTCACATGGCGTACCTGCGGGTCAGTGTTGAGCGGCGCATCCACGGCAAAATCCAGGCGCCCGGCCGCCAGTTCCTTGGTGGTCTCGCGACGTTTGGAGAGGAAACTCTCGATCACCACGGTGGGTGCCAGGCGGCGCAGGCGTTGGAACAGCAGCGGCAGAATCACCGCCTCGGTGAGGTCGGTCATGCTGATGCGGTAGGTCTTGGCCGCCTGCTGCGGGTTGAAGATGCGGCTTTCCTGCACCGACACCCGCAGCAACGACAGCGCATTGCGCACCGGGCCGATGATGTTCTGCGCCATCGGCGTGGGCACCATGCCCTGGGCGGTGCGCACGAACAGCGGGTCGTTGAAGGTTTCCCGAAGACGCGCCAGGGCGTTGGACACCGCCGGCTGGGTGATGCCGACAATCTGCCCGGCGCGGGTCAGGTTGGCTTCGGTGTAGATCGCGTCGAAGACGATAAAGAGGTTGAGGTCGACCTTGCTCAGATTCATTGGGTTGCGCTCTTATTATTAGGTGGCGATTTGTTACGTGCTCATACGTCGATCATATATCGGTGATGAATGTTAATACACGCCGAGAATAGGCTAGGTAAATTATCAACGCTGTTCTAGCATCGATTGCATGACCTAAACAACCTCTCAAAGAAGGGAGCTGCTCATGGATTTCGCCTATTCGCCCAAGGTTCAGGAACTGCGTGAACGTGTCACTGCGTTTATGGACGCATACGTCTACCCGGCCGAGCCGGTGTTCGAACGTCAGGTCAGCGAAGGCGACCGCTGGCAGCCCACCGCCATCATGGAAGAGCTGAAAGCCAAGGCGAAAGCCGAAGGCCTGTGGAACCTGTTCCTGCCCGAATCCGAACTGGGCGCCGGCCTGACCAACCTTGAATACGCACCCCTGGCCGAGATCATGGGCCGCTCGCTGCTGGGCCCGGAGCCGTTCAACTGCTCCGCCCCTGACACCGGCAACATGGAAGTGCTGGTGCGCTACGCCAACGAAGAGCAGAAACAACGCTGGCTCGAGCCGCTGCTGCGCGGTGAGATCCGTTCGGCCTTCGCCATGACCGAACCGGACGTGGCCTCCTCGGACGCCACCAACATGGCTGCCCGCGCCGAGCGTCAGGGCGACGAGTGGGTGATCAACGGCAAGAAGTGGTGGACCTCCGGCGCCTGCGACCCGCGCTGCAAGATCCTGATCTTTATGGGCCTGAGCAACCCGGATGCACCGCGCCACCAACAGCACTCGATGATCCTGGTGCCGGTGGATGCCCCCGGGGTAAAAATCGTACGCCCGCTGCCGGTGTTCGGCTACGACGATGCACCCCACGGCCACGCCGAAGTGCTGTTCGACAATGTGCGTGTGCCGTATGAAAACGTACTGCTGGGTGAGGGCCGAGGCTTCGAGATTGCCCAAGGCCGCCTTGGCCCTGGCCGTATCCACCACTGCATGCGCTCCATCGGTATGGCTGAGCGCGCACTGGAGTTGATGTGCAAACGCTCGGTCAGCCGTACCGCGTTCGGCAAACCCCTGGCGCGCCTGGGCGGCAACATCGACAAGATCGCCGACTCACGGATGGAAATCGACATGGCGCGCCTGCTGACGTTGAAGGCGGCGTACATGATGGACACCGTGGGCAATAAAGTGGCGAAAAGTGAAATCGCCCAGATCAAGGTGGTGGCGCCGAACGTGGCGTTGAAGGTCATCGACCGTGCGATCCAGATCCACGGCGGCGCCGGCGTCTCCAACGACTTCCCGCTGGCCTACATGTACGCCATGCAACGCACCCTGCGCCTGGCCGACGGCCCGGACGAAGTGCACCGCGCGGCCATCGGCAAGTTCGAGATCGGCAAGTATGTGCCTAAAGAGATGATGCGCAGCGGGCAGTAACACCGCGTCGCCTGCATCGGGGGCTTGCCCCCGATGAGGCCGGATCAGGCACTGAAGATCCAGCAGCCCTCAGTACACCCACACCTCCACCCGCCGATTCTTGATCCGCCCTTCATCCGCCGTATTCGCCGCCACCGGCATCTGTGCGCCGAAGCCGCGAATATCGCGCAGCACCACGCCGCTCTTCACCAACTCCCGGCGTACCGCCATCGCCCGCAGCTTCGACAGCAGCGCAGCGCGTTGCGGGTCATTCTTGGCATCACCAAAGCCCACCAGCGTTACCTGCTTATCCAGCTTGGCGTGGCCGTTCAGATACGCCACCACCCGCTGCAAGTCCTGGCGCGCCTTGTTGTCGAGGCTGGCGCTGCCTTCTTCGAAACGAAAGTTCACGGTTAAACGCTGGGCGTCACGGGCGATGGCTTGATAGTCCTCGGGCATTGACGAGCGTGGCTCCACCGCGATCGCCTGCACCTGCTGCGCAATAAACCCATTGGCCGCCACAATCGCCTGGCCTTTGCTGCTCTGGGCAAAGTCCACCAGCGCCTTGGCCCACGGGTTGCTGGAGGACGGCGGCAGGTAGAAGAACAGCCGGCGTGACAGCGGGTAATCCTCGGTGGCAATCAGGCTGTTCAATGGCAGCATCGGTTGCGAGTCGCCATCGACAATCGCCACCGCCTTGGCCTGGCGCACGTAAGGCAAGCCGATAAAGCCGATGCCCTGGGGATCCTGGCTCACCGCATCGGACAACGCTTCGCTGGACTCGAAACGCTTGGCGGACGCGGCCAGGGGCTTGCCGCGCAGGCGCAGCACCAGTTCCTTGAAGGTGTCATAGGTGCCGGATTGGTCATCCCGCGCGTACAAATGAATGGCACCGCCGATACCGCCCAGCGCTTCCCAGGTGTCGACCTCGCCGTTGAAGATCTGCGCCAGCTGCTCGGTGTTCAACGTATTCAGTGGGTTGTGCGGGTTGAGGATAATGGCCAGGCCGTCGATGGCGATCACCTGTTCGGCCTCGGGGCTTTTAAAATCGCCCAGGGGTTCGAGGTCCACCAGTTCGCTGTCCTTGATCGGACGGGAAGACGCAGCCAGGTCGGCACTGGCTTTTTTCAGCGCGGCAAATCCGGTGCTGGAACCATGGGCCGCCACCTCGACGGTCACCGTCTTGCCCTGGCGCGTCTTGCCGACCACGCGCTGTTCATTGGCGCCCTCGGTCGGTTCAACGTGCACCGCCTGCAGGCCTTGGTGCTCCATCAACCCCTTGACCAACGCCGGCCCCAACGCCGCGCCAATGGTATTGGAACCCTGGATGCGCAAAGCCGGGCCTTGATCGGGAACGGGTAGGGGGGCAGCCACGACGGAGAGGGAAAACGCGCTACACAACAGGAACAGCACGCGCAGCATCATGCCGGCACCTTCTCAAGCCAAAGGGAGTGCCGCGAGATTAAGTCAGTTGGATTTCAATAATGTGACGGTTACTCAAATGATCAAAACTGTGTGAGGGGCGGTGTGACAGTCAGCTTATCTGTTACTGATACACCGCGATCGGGGGCAAGCCCCCTCCCACATTTGGCCCGAGTACACAGTCAAGGGGATCAGCTCAATTCCAGCCAGATCGGCGCATGGTCCGACGGTTTCTCCAAACCCCGCAGGTCGTAATCCACGCCGGCATCCTTGACCCGCGCCAACAAGCCATTGGAGGCCATGATCACGTCAATGCGCAGTCCACGCTTGGGCTCATCCTCGAACCCGCGGCTGCGGTAGTCGAACCAGCTGAAACGGTCGGCCACCTCGGGGTTCAGGTGGCGGAAGCTGTCCACCAGGCCCCAGTTCTTCAGGCGCGCCATCCACTCGCGCTCTTCAGGCAGGAAGCTGCACTTGCCGGTTTTCAGCCAGCGCTTGGCGTTGTCGGCACCGATGCCGATGTCGCAGTCTTCCGGGGAAATATTTACGTCGCCCATCACCACCAGGGCCTGGTCGTTGCTGAACTGGCTTTCCAGCAGGTGCTGCAAATCTGCGTAGAAGCGCTGCTTGGCCGGGAACTTGGTCGGGTGGTCGCGGCTTTCACCTTGTGGGAAATAGCCGTTCATGATGGTGATCGGCTGGCCGTTTTCATCGGCGAAGGTGCCCCAGATAAAGCGGCGCTGGGCGTCTTCTTCATCACTGGCAAAGCCCTTGTGCACGCTCAACGCTTCTTTGCGCGAGAGCAGTGCCACGCCGTAGTGGCCTTTTTGCCCGTGGTAGTACACGTGATAGCCCAGTGCCTGCACTTCGGCCAGGGGGAACTGGTCGTCGTGGACCTTGGTTTCCTGCAGGCCGATCACGTCGGGTTGGTGTTTTTCAATCAGTGCCGCCAGCTGATGAGGGCGGGCGCGCAGCCCGTTGATATTGAAGGAGACGATTTTCATGGTCGGCGGTCCAGTCTGGCAAAAGGGCGATGCTAGCGGACAAGTCGGACGGGGGCCAGCGTGGCGGTAGGACAGATGCACTGCTAATGTCTGGGAACGACTGGTGCTGCGTAGGTTCGTACCCATAAGAACGCCATCTATTGAGTGGCGCCCAGGGAGATTGACTGTATGACTGACACTGCCATTGGCGAAGTTCGCCTGCTCAACAGCGGCTATTCCCGCGAAGCCCGCTCCCTGCTGTACCAGGCCTATCGGCATGAGCCGACGTTTGCCTACATCTTTGAAGCAGAACGCGCCGGCTATGAACAGCGGGTACGCGCCACCGTGCGTGAACTGGTCAAGCAGCATTTCTTCCAGAAGCTTCCGGCGATTGGCCTGTTCGTCAACGACCGCCTGATCGGCATCGCGCTGATCGCGCCCCCGCAGCGGCGCCTGGGGATTACCGAAAGCTGGGCCTGGCAATTGCGCATGTGGCTGAGCACCGGCGTGCGCGGTACCCGGCGCTACCTGGACTACCACTATGCGGTGATGGCGTGCTTGCCCAACGAGTCGGTGCATGTGCTGCCGCTGATGGGCATTCACCCGCAATTCCAGGGCAAACACTACGGTGAACAGCTGCTGGAAGCGGTGCACAACTGGTGCGCGGAAGACCCGCACTCGTCCGGTGTGGTGTTGGACACGGGGAATTCGCGCTATCTGGAGTTCTATAAGCGCCAGGGTTACGAGGAAATCGGCGAAGTGGCCGTAGGACCTATTCTGGAGCACGTTTTTTTCCACCCCAATCCGCAGGTGTTACATGCTGCAACGGCTTAGCGCAGAATTTTTCAGAATCGTCTGAGTTCTAAGTTTCTCCCCAGCTCGTGTAGCATCCGCGCCTATGAAGTTTCCAGGAAGATTTACCAGCGGCTTGGTTCTGCTGTTCACAAGCTGCGGCGCATTTGCGCAAAGCGAATTGGACGTGCGGATCAAGCCTTCAAACGACGCGTTGAAAGCCAACATCGAAGGCTATATCGGCGGGGTTGGCGATCGTGATGAAGAGGCCTTGCTGCGGTTCAGCCGTGGTGCCGAAGAGCAGGCGCGCAAAGCCGCCCAGGCGCTAGGTTTCTATCAGCCCCGGATCGAAAGCGATGTGAAGGGCGGCAAGAACCCGAGGCTGATCCTCACCATCGACCCCGGCGAACCGGTGCATTTGCGCAACGTGACCATTCGGGTCGACGGCCCTGCCGCGGACCTCAAGGCCTTTCGCGTGCCCGCCAGCGACGACCTCAAATCCGGTGCCGTGCTCAACCACGGCCATTACGAAGACGCCAAGCGTCTTATCCAGAACCAGTCCTCGCGCTACGGCTTTTTCAGCGGGCGCTTCACCCGCCAGAAACTCTCGGTAGACCCGCAGGCCGGCGTCGCCGATATCGAACTCATCTATGACAGCGGCCCGCGCTACACCTTGGGCAAGGTCAGCTTTGCCGGCGATACGCCGTTTGACGACGAACTGCTGCAACGCATGGTGCCGTTTAAAAGCGGAGCCCCCTACGATTCCGAACTGATCGCCGAACTCAACCAGAACCTGCAGGCCAGCGGGTTTTTCGAGGGCGTGCGCGTGGACGCCGCCCCAGCCGCATCGGCCAATGATGTGATTCCGGTGGCCGTCAACCTGGAGACCCGCAAGCCCCGCACCATGGGCCTGGGCCTGGGTTTCTCCACCGACGTCGGCCCGCGCGGCAAGGCCAACTGGACCCGCCACTGGGTCAACCCCCAGGGCCACAGCTACGGCTGGGAAGCGGAGCTGTCGGCGCCACGGCAGAACGTCGGCCTGTGGTACGACATTCCGCTGGACCCGCCGCTCACCGATAAATTCCGCTTCGCCGGCGGCTACCAGAATGAAGAAATCGCCAACACCGACACCTTGAGTAAATTGCTCACCTTAGGCCCCGAGTGGCACAGCAAGTTGCCCAGCGGTTGGACACGGGTGATCTCGCTCAAATACCAGCGCGAAGAATATCGTCTGGGCAATGACTCGGGCCTCAGTAACCTGGTGATGCCGGGGATCAGTTATTCCTACCTGCGCAGCGATAACCGCATCGACCCCCACAACGGCTACCGCCTGCAATTCGACAGCAAGGTCGCCAAGGAAGGGTTGGGCTCCGACACCAACCTGCTTTACGGCACGGCCATGGTCAAAGGCCTGACCACCCTGTGGGACAACCACCGCTTCCTGGCGCGGGCGCAGGTCGGCGGCAGTGCCACCAACGGCTACAGGTCGGTGCCACCCTCACTGCGCTTCTTCGCCGGTGGCGACCAGAGCGTGCGCGGTTACGAGTACCAGACGCTGTCGCCGGAGAACGACCGGGGTGACCGTGTCGGTGGCCGCTATATGGTGGCCCTGAGCGCCGAGTATCAATATTCCATCGCCGAAAAATGGCGGGTCGCAACCTTTATCGACCAGGGCAACTCCTTCAACACCCTGGACTTGCCCAGCCTGAAGACCGGCGTCGGCGTCGGCATTCGCTGGGTCTCGCCGGTCGGGCCGATCCGCCTGGACCTGGCCCATGCCCTGGAAGACCCGGGCGGCGTTCGATTGCACTTTTCCATGGGGCCTGAGCTGTGATGCGTGGTTTGAAAATAGCGGGGGTGGCTCTGGTGGCCGTCCTCGTCGTGTTGTTACTGGCACTGTGGGCAGTACTCGGTACCCAAGCGGGCAGTCGCTGGGCCGTGGAGCGTGTACCGGGGTTGAGCGTGGAGAATTTCCACGGCCGCTTGGGCGGCCAGTGGAGCGCCGATCATCTGCTGTGGGCGCAAGACGGCAGTCGCGTCGAACTCAATGCGCCGACGTTTGACTGGTCACCGGCGTGCCTGCTGCGCATGACCCTGTGCATCAATCGCTTGGACGTGGAGCAAGTCAGCCTGGACTTTGCGCCAAGCACTGAAGAGAGCGAGGGGCCGATTCAGCTGCCGGATCTGAAGTTGCCCGTTTCCATTCAGTTGGGCGACGTTCGTGTCGGCAGCCTGCTGTTTAACGGCAGCGAACAACTCAAGGGCCTGCAACTGGCCGCGCACTGGACCGCCGCCGGCCTGCAGATTGACGCGGTGCACCTGCAACGGGACGGCCTGGTGCTGGACCTGAACGGCCTGTTGCAACCCAGCGGCGACTGGCCGCTGACCGCCAGCGGTAACCTGAGCCTGCCTTACGCGCCGGGCGGCGCGCCGTGGACGGTGGCGCTCAAGGTCGAGGGCGACTTGCTCAAGACCCTCACGCTCAATGGTGAAAGCAACGGTTACCTGCCTGGGAAACTGCTTGCCGAGTTGCAGCCACTGGCGCAAAACCTGCCCGCACAGGTGCTGGTGACGTCCGACGCCTTCAAACCCGACGCCGACTTGCCGGACACGCTGCAACTCAATGAATTGGTGCTACTGGCCAAGGGTGACCTCAGCAGCGGTTACCTGCTGTCGGGCAAAGCCGTACTCCCTGCGCAAAAAAGCCCTGTGGCGTTGTTGCTCAAAGGCAAAGTCGACGCCAAGGGTGCGCAGATCGACAACCTCGATCTGCATGGCGATGCCAACCAAAGCCTCAAACTTACGGCCCAGTTGGACTGGCAACAAGGCTTCAGCGCCGAGGCCAAGATCGACTGGCTGGACTTCCCCTGGCATCGCCTCTATCCGGTGATCGACGAGCCACAGGTGGTGTTGCGCACCTTCAACGGTGAAGTCTCCTACAAAGACGGCAACTACCTCGGCAACCTCAAGGCCGACCTCGACGGCCCGGCCGGCAAATTCAATGTGGTCACGCCGTTCAGTGGCGACCTTACGCAAGTCTTCCTGCCGGAACTGAAACTCACCGCAGGCCAAGGCAAGGCCGAAGGCCATCTGAACCTGAAGTTCGCCGATGGCATTGCCTGGGATACCGCGTTGGACCTGTCGGCGCTGAACCCGGCGTACTGGGTGGCGGAGTTGCCGGGCACGCTGGCCGGCCCCTTGCGCAGCCAAGGTGAGTTCAAAAACGAACAGCTCAAACTCAACGCCGACCTCGACCTCAAGGGCCGCCTGCGTGGGCAAACTGCGGTGCTGGCGGCCAAGGCCGAAGGCGCGGGCGAGCAATGGACCCTGGCCAACCTGGATATCCGCCTGGGTGATAACCGCATCAACGGCAGCGGCAGTCTGCAGCAACGCCTGGCCGGGCAGATCGATATCAAGCTGGCACGCCTGGCTCAGCTGTGGCCGCAGTTGCGTGGTCAGGTGAATGGTCGGCTCGACGTGGCCGGCAGCCTCAAGGCGCCCCAAGGCAAACTCGACCTCAAGGGCCAGCAACTGGCGTTTGCCGATAATCGCCTGCAAAGCCTTAGCCTGGACGCGACCCTGGACAGTGCCCAGCGCGCGAAAATCGACCTCAAGGGCAGCGGCATTCAAAGCGGCGACACCCAGGTCGGCACGCTCACCGCCAGCGCCCAGGGCGACATCAGGAACCAGAAGGTCCAACTCGACCTGGCCGGCCCCTTGGTCAAACTGGCCCTGGCCTTGGACGGCAACCTCGACAAAGGCAACTGGCGCGGGCGCCTGGCCAGTGGTGATGTGCAGGCCGGAGGCCAGGACTGGAAGCTGCAAGCGCCGGCAAAAATCGAGCGCATGGCCGACGGCAAGCTGACCTTTGCGGCCCACTGCTGGGTCTCCGGCGCTGCCAGCCTGTGCGGTGAAGACCAGCGTCTGATGCCCGAACCGAAATTGCGCTACCACCTCAAGCAATTCCCCATCGACAGCCTCGCGGCGTTTTTGCCCAAGGACTTCGCCTGGCAGGGCAAGCTCAACGCCGACATACAACTGGACTTGCCCGACAGCGGCCCCAAAGGCGTGGTCGCGGTGGATGCCAGCGGCGGCACCTTGCGCGTCAAGGACAAGGACCAGTGGCTGGACTTTCCCTACGACACCCTGAAGTTGGAAACCACCCTCAACCCCAAGCGTATCGATACCCAGCTGAACTTCCGTGGCGGCAAGCTCGGCGAGTTGCTGGTGCAGGCGCAGATCAACCCGCTGCCAAAAAACAAGCCGATCAGCGGCAATTTCAGCCTCACCGGCCTTGATCTCGCAGTGGCGCGGCCATTTGTGCCGATGGTGGAGAAACTCAACGGCAAGCTCAACGGCAGTGGCCGCATCTCCGGTGGCCTGCTGGCGCCGCAGGTCAACGGCAACGTGAACCTGGTGGGCGGCGAAGTCTCCGGGCCGGAACTGCCCATCAGCCTTGAAGGCCTGAACGTGCAGGCGTTGATTGCCGGTGAGAGCGTGCAGCTCAATGGCGCATGGCGCAGTGGCAAGGCCGGGCAGGGCAGCCTCAAGGGCCAGATCGATTGGGGTCAGGCCCTGGTGGTGGACCTCAACCTGCAAGGTTCGCAGTTGCCGGTCACGGTGGAGCCCTACGCGGTGCTCGAAGTGGCCCCCGACCTGAAAATCAGCCTGAAGCACGACAAACTGGCGATTGCCGGCAAGGTGCGCATCCCGCGTGGTGATATCACTGTGCGGGAACTGCCGCCCTCCACCGTCAAGGTCTCGGATGACACAGTGATCGTTGGCAGCCAGACCGAAGAGGGCAAGCCGCCGATGGCCATGGCCATGGATATCGACGTGGCGGTGGGTGAAGACCAGCTCAACTTCTCGGGGTTCGGCCTGACCGCCAAGGTGCAGGGCCATGTGCACATCGGCGACAACCTGGATACCCGTGGCGAACTGTGGCTCAACGACGGCCGCTACCGTGCCTACGGCCAGCGGCTCGATGTGCGCCGCGCACGCCTGCTGTTCGCCGGGCCGCTCGATCAGCCCTACCTGGATATTGAAGCGATCCGCAAGACCGATAACGTCGTCGCCGGCATCCGCCTCAGCGGCAGCGCCGAGCAGCCCACCACGCAGATCTTCTCGGAACCGGCCATGAGCCAGGAGCAGGCGCTGTCCTACCTGGTACTGGGGCGCCCACTGAGCACCACCGGCGAAGACAACAACATGCTCGCCCAGGCGGCCCTCGGCCTGGGCCTGATGGGCAGCGCCGGGGTGACGTCGGATCTGGCCAACAAGCTGGGTATCCGCGACTTCGACCTCGACACCCAGGGCAGCGGCAACAACACGGCGGTGGTGGCCAGCGGCAAGATCACCGAGAAACTCAGCCTGCGTTACGGGGTAGGCGTGTTCGAACCGGCCAGCACCATCGCCTTGCGCTACCTGCTGAGCAAGAAGGTCTACCTGGAAGTGGCGAGTGGCGTGGCCAGCTCCCTCGACATCTTCTACAAACGCGATTTCTAGATCCTTTCGCAGTACAAAATGTGGGAGGGGGCTTGCCCCCGATAGCAGTCGTTCAGTCAACACATCAGTGACTGACCCAACGCTATCGGGGGCAAGCCCCCTCCCACATTAGCAAGCAAGCTAATTATTCCATTTGACTTTCGCTGCCTAGGCAGTAACATCTCGTCATACATTCACTGCCTAGGCAGTAATAAGGTGACTTCCGATGTCTCACTTCACCCCCGAAAACTTCCACAACTGCCACCTCGGCCTGTTGCTGGGCCGCGCGGCGCTCCTTAAGGACCGCATCATCGACACCCACATGGAACCCCACGGCATCACTGCCGCGCAGTTCAAGGTGTTGATCATCATGGCCCAGTTCGGCGTCGACACCCCGGCGGAGCTGTGCCGCAACCTGTCCCTGGACAGCGGTTCGATGACCCGCATGCTCGACCGGCTGGAGCAGAAAGGCCTGCTGGGCCGTAAACGCTCCGAGCAGGATCGCCGCCAGGTGCAACTGGTCCTGACCGCCGACGGCCAGCGCCTGGCAGACATGCTGCCGCACATAGGCGCCCAGGCGTTGAACCAGCTGGCGGGCGTACTTGAGGCTGGCGAGCTGGAAACCCTGGAACGGATCCTCAAGAAAATTCTCATAGCTGCCGGTGATCCCATCACCCTGCAGCGGGTAGGTAAAGAATGAACACACGTGCCCTTTGCCTGGTGCTCGTGGCCATGAGCATGGCCGGTTGCGCCAATTTCAGCGGCCTCGACACCCAAGGCAAGCGCCTCGACGCCAACACCCTGCAAACCGGTAAATCCCTGAGCGGGGTGACCCTGTCGAGTGCCGCCTGGCCCAGCGCCGACTGGTGGAAAAGCCTCGGCGACCCGCAGCTCGACGGCCTGATCCAGGAAGCCCTGCAAAACAGTCCCGACATGCAAGTCGCCAGTGCCCGCGCCCATCAGGCCGAAGCTGCCGCGTATGCCGCGAATGCCGCGCGCATGCCGACCCTGGATGCCAGTGCCGGCGTGAGCCGTTCACGCCTGGCCAAGGACCAGGACCCGCGCGGCGAGGGCGATGCCTATTCGACCGTGCGCAATATCGGCGCCAGCTTCAATTACAACTTCGACCTCTGGGGTGGCCAGCGCGCCGCCTGGGAAGCCGCGCTGGGCCAGGCCCGCGCCGCCGAAGTCGACCAAAAGGCCGCGCGCCTGACCCTCGCTGCCAATGTGGCCAAGGCTTACAGCGACCTGGGCCAGGCGCATATCGTGCGTGACCTGGCCACCGATGACCTCAAGCGCACTCGGCAAATGCTCGACCTGAGCAAGCGCCGCCTCGACTCGGGCATCGACAGCCATTACCAGTACCAGCAAACCGAAAGCCTGGAAGCCAGCTCCCAGTCGCAATTGATCGATGCCGAAAAACAATTGCAGAGCGCCAAGATCGCCCTTGCCGTATTGCTCGGCAAAGGTCCGGACCGTGGCAGCGAACTGGCCCGCCCGAATGTGTTGAAGCCCGCCGCTGTCGCCGTGCCGTCGGTGTTGCCCGCCGAATTGCTGGGCCGCCGCCCGGACCTGATCGCCGCGCGTTGGAGAGTCGAGGCCGCCAGTCAGGACATTGCCGCCAGCAAGACGCGCTTCTACCCCAACCTCAACCTCAGCGCGAGCGCCGGGGCCGAGTCGTTGCTGGGGGATGCGATGTTCGGCTCGGCCAGCCGCTTCTTCAATATTGCGCCGACGATCTCGCTGCCGATCTTCGATGGCGGCCGCCTGCGCGCCGACCTTGATGCTCGCGATGCCGACTACGACCTGGCCGTGGCCCAGTACAACAAAACCCTGGTGCAAGCCTTGGGCGATATCGGCAACACCCTTTCGCAACTGCGCGAAACCGGTCGGCAGATCCAGGCCCAGCAACATGCTGCGGACATTGCCCAGCAGTCTTACGACACCGGCATGCAGCGCTACAGCTCAGGGATCGGTAACTACCTGGATGTGCTCAGCATCGAGCAGCAATTGCTGCAGGCCCAGCGCCAGCTGGCAAGCCTGAATGCCGCGCAGATCGATCTGTCGATTCAATTGATGCAGGCCCTGGGTGGCGGATACAACGCCGACAACGTGGCATCGACCACCCCAGCCACTCGCACGGAATAATTTGAGGTATTTGTCATGGCCACTGCCGAAAACACCAACGCTACAGAACAACCCAAAGACAACAACCCACGCAAACGCAAAGTCATGCTGATTGGCCTGGCACTGATCGTTATCCTCTGCGTCGTGGGCGTATGGGCCTGGCACGAATTCTACGGGCGCTTCAACGAGAGCACCGACGACGCCTACGTGAATGGCAACGTGGTGGAAATCACCCCGCTGGTCACCGGCACCGTGGTCAGCATCGGCGCCGACGATGGCGACCTGGTCCACGAAGGCCAGGTGCTGATCAACTTCGACCCCAACGACGCCGCCGTCGGCCTGCAAAGTGCCCAGGCCAACCTGGCCCGCACCGTGCGCCAGGTGCGGGGCTTGTACAGCAATGTCGATGGCATGAAAGCCCAGGTCAACGCACAGAAAGCCGATGTGCAAACCGCCCAGGACAACTTCAACCGCCGTAAGACCCTGGCCCAGGGCGGCGCGATTTCCCAGGAAGAACTGTCCCACGCCCGTGACAGCCTGACCGCCGCCAAGAACGCCCTGACCAACCTTGAGCAACAACTCAAGACCAGCAACGCGCTGGTGGATGACACCGTGATCTCGTCCCACCCGGACGTGCAGGCTGCCGCCGCGCAACTGCGCCAGGCCTACCTGACCAACGCCCGCAGCACCTTGATCGCACCGGTCACCGGCTACGTGGCCAAGCGCACCGTGCAACTGGGCCAGCGTGTACAGCCGGGTACTGCGCTGATGGCGGTGATTCCGCTGAACCAGCTGTGGATCGACGCCAACTTCAAGGAAACCCAGCTGCGCGACATGCGCATTGGCCAGCCGGTGGACATCGAGTCGGACATCTATGGCAGCGATGTGAAGTACAGCGGCACCGTGGATAGCCTCGGCGCCGGTACCGGCAGTGCGTTTGCCCTGCTGCCGGCGCAGAACGCCACCGGTAACTGGATCAAGATCGTGCAACGGGTGCCGGTACGCATCCACATCAATGCCGAAGAGCTGGCCAAGCACCCGCTGCGGGTCGGTTTGAGCACCGTCGTCAATGTTGACCTGCATGACCAGAGCGGCCCGGTGCTGGCGCAACAGGCGCCGCAGAAGGCTTCGTTCACCACCAATGTGTATGACCGCCAATTGGCCGAGGCTGACGCCATGATCACCCAGTTGATCCATGACAACAGCATCGCCGCGCCCAAGGCTGTGCAACGCTGATGAGCAATAACGCCTCCTTCACGCCGCCCAGCCTGTTGATGGCCACTATTGGCCTGTCGCTGGCGACCTTTATGCAGGTGCTCGACACCACCATTGCCAACGTGGCGTTGCCGACCATTTCCGGCAACCTCGGCGTGAGTTCGGAGCAGGGTACCTGGGTGATCACCTCGTTTGCGGTGAGCAACGCCATCGCCTTGCCGCTGACCGGTTGGTTGAGCCGGCGTTTTGGCGAAGTGAAGCTGTTTTTGTGGGCCACCATTCTGTTTGTGCTGGCTTCGTTTCTTTGCGGTATTTCCACTTCGATGCCCGAACTGATTGGCTTTCGGGTGCTGCAAGGCCTGGTGGCCGGGCCGCTATACCCGATGACCCAGACCCTGCTGATCGCGGTTTACCCGCCGGCGAGGCGCGGCATGGCCCTGGCGTTATTGGCGATGGTCACGGTGGTGGCGCCGATTGCCGGGCCGATCCTCGGCGGCTGGATCACGGACAGTTATAGCTGGCCGTGGATCTTCTTTATCAACGTCCCCATCGGCATCTTTGCGGTGATGGTGGTGCGTTCGCAGCTCAAGAAACGCCCGGTGGAAACCAGCTACCAACCGATGGATTACGTCGGGCTGTTGAGCCTGATCGTCGGTGTCGGTGCCCTGCAGATCATCCTCGACAAGGGCAACGACCTGGACTGGTTCGAATCCAACTTCAT
The DNA here is from genome assembly GCF_001269925.1 of Pseudomonas sp. MIACH. Taxonomy (GTDB): domain Bacteria; phylum Pseudomonadota; class Gammaproteobacteria; order Pseudomonadales; family Pseudomonadaceae; genus Aquipseudomonas. The sequence continues at coordinate 1,031 of NZ_LHVO01000058.1, read as the reverse complement.
CATTGTGGGCGCGGCGATTTCGGTGATTGCCCTGGCGGTGTTCATCATCTGGGAAATGACCGACAAACATCCGGTGGTTAACCTGCGGTTGTTTGCCTACCGCAACTTTCGCATCGGCACGATTGTGTTGATCCTGGGGTACGCGGGCTTCTTCGGCATCAACCTGATCCTGCCGCAATGGTTGCAAACCCAGATGGGCTATACCGCCACCTGGGCCGGCCTGGCAGTGGCGCCGATCGGCATCCTGCCGGTGCTGATGTCACCGTTTGTGGGCAAGTACGCGCACAAGTTCGACCTGCGCCTGCTGGCGGGCCTGGCGTTCCTGGCGATTGGCTTGAGCTGCTTTATGCGTGCGGGCTTCACCAATGAGGTGGACTTCACCCACATCGCCTTGGTGCAGTTGTTCATGGGGATTGGCGTGGCGCTGTTCTTCATGCCGACCTTGAGCATCCTGATGTCCGACCTGCCACCGCACCAGATTGCCGACGGTGCCGGTCTTGCGACCTTTCTGCGGACCCTGGGCGGCAGCTTTGCGGCCTCGCTGACCACCTGGATCTGGATTCGCCGTGCGGACCAGCACCATGCGTACATGAGCGAGAACATGACCGCCTATGACTCGGCCACCCGCGACGCGCTGCAGGCGCTCGGTGGGGCAGGGCACAAGGCCTATGCGCAACTGGACCAGATCCTCACCAGCCAGGCATACATGATGTCCACCGTGGATTACTTCACGTTGCTGGGGTGGATGTTCATGGGGTTGATGTTGCTGGTGTGGCTGGCGAAGCCGCCGTTTACCGCAAAAGCGGGGCCGGCTGCTTCGGGGCACTGATTGGCAAAGACTGAAATGCAATCAAGTGTGGGAGGGGCAAGCCCTAATGCCAGTTAGTTAAGGGACAGAACGGGCAACCCGTCACCTGTGGCGAGCGGGCTTGCCCCGCGTTGGGCTGCGAAGCAGCCCCAAAACATAGCCCCGGAGCTGTCTGGCACACTGCAGTGCTCTTATTGGGGCTGCTGCGCAGCCCAACGCGGGG
>NZ_LHVO01000057.1 GCF_001269925.1 Pseudomonas sp. MIACH | reverse complement strand
TTGAAGCTGAGTCGCTCACGATTACAACCCTCCTTTTTTGGCACCATACTCGAACAGTTCGTCGACACTATTAATTACTTTAACCCCTACCTTTTCGTAAGCTTTGATCTGCTGCGGCTTAACCACTTTCGGAGCAAAAAGTATGACCTCCTTACGATCAGGGTTGAGCATAGTGTTATTTTGTAATTTCTGTAACTGTTCGATTTTTCCAGGCTTCGGACTGCTGGCAATTTCAATGATAAAGCGAGGTGTTTCAGCATCAATCTCGCCAATGCCAACAGGCTTCCCATCAACAAAACCAGACCTGAATTTGCTTTGATAATCCAAAAGCATCCCTTTTTCGCTCAATGCCCTTCCAACTTGTCCCTCTAATACCTCTCCCATCACATTTGATTTAAGCGCCCAGTCAATTTCATTATCAAATCTTCCTGGAACAACCGTAAGAGGTCTCCCGGCCAGCCCGGCTTCGCTATCAACTGTGCCAGCCCAATTTTTGCCCACACTCAGCTCACCGGACTTAGCTGAAGCCTTTGTAGCTGCTCCCAATTCTGCTGCGCCCTCAGCCCCCTTGGCTAGCCCTCCTAGGTTGCCTACCGCACCTGCTCTGCCCGCAGGAATCATCGCCAACGCAAACTCAGCAGAACTCTTTGCCGCCAACCTGGCCCTGGCGACTTCATCGCCTTGGAGCAGATACAGGAAACCCTGCGCTTCGTCGTGGGTATTAGCCTCTGGTCCACGCCCAGATACCAAAGCGACTAACCCATTGGCCATTCGCGAGCTGACACCGGGGAAGTCGGTAACAAGGCCCATGCCAAGCGCCCAGAACCCACGAGCCGTATTCGCTGCCCCCTCACCCAATCCCTGGGGAATTCCTGTTCCTGCGCCCTCCAGCAGATCGCCAAGCGACGAGTTATAACCAAGGTTTTTCCGATAAAAGTCGTGTTGCTGGTTCACGACGGGATCCAACTTGCCGACTAGGTACTCTTCATTGATCTCAGATTTGTTGTAGCTGCCGGAATTATTGACGCGATAGTCCTGAAGTAAACGAACAGTTTCGTCAGGCGTATAAGTCTTTTTCGCACCGGCGATAACAGGCACGTCACCCATTTCAACTCGCTTGCTGTAGCTATCCCCTAAGGGCGCTAGCGCGATCCCCAAGTATTTGAGTGTGAGTGGATCCGGCTGATCCTGATGATCGCCAACGACTTTGTTCCAAGTCGCATCGACGTAGTACACAAGCCCTCTGGCCAAGCGCTTCTCAGCCTCGGCCGTAGTGATCCCGGCCTCAGCCGCCAACGCACTGACTTGTGTCTTCAGCGCCATAACTTCCGCAGGGTGCATCTGACGGTTGAACATTTCGACTTTGGCCGCACTGTTCCCTCCGACTGCAGCCCCGGACAGACCAGCACCCGAGCCCGCACCAGCGCCGATGCCTGTAGCGATCAGCACGGAAATGGCGTCTCGGTTCTGTCGCTCAACAATGGTGTTTTTCAGCGCATCCGTGACAATAGGCGTCAAGGCCGCAGAAGCTCCCGCGCCCAACGCGCCGCTCTGCACACTGCCACTGGACAGCCCCATAGCCGCGCCTGCCAACGCGTGCAACATCACACGTGCCGCACCGCCTTCAGCCCAAGCCGCCCGAGTGGCCGCATCTGCCTTCGGATCAGTCGCGCGTGAGTGGGCGTAATCACCAATTTTGTTGAAGATATCGCTGGAGGCCGTGTTGGCAACGATGCCAACCGTCGTTCCAACAGGTGCACCACCCAGCCCTGCCGCGATCAAACCAGTAGCAATGTCAGCCATTAACTTCTTGTCGCCACCGACCTGCCAGCGCTTGGCTTCCGCATAAGCGGCATTCGCTGCGAGCACCGTTCCAGCGGCATCCGGCGAACCGGTTTCGGTCTGGGTTTTGGCTTTATCGGCCAGTGCTTTCGCCTCATCCGCCTTCGCCTTGCCCACCGCACTGATCACCCCACTGGCCAACTGCGCCGAGCTTTGGATCAGGTCAATACGCTCTTGCATGGCCTTTTCATCAGGCCGGTCAAGTTTCTGATTGGCATTGGCGGTGTCACGGTTCAGCCCCACCAGGTCATTGGCGCCTTCGGCATTGCGAACCACAATCGTGCCTTCGCTGACCGCGCTACGGGTGTAGCTATGGTCTTTCTCCTTGAGCGCTATCGGGATGCTGCCGCCCATCGACGCACCGCTGGTACTGCTGGAAGACACCGAAATACCAGCAGACTGACTTTTGATCTCGCTGACATTCTTGATATCGCTGACGATCAGCCGATCCGTGCTGAGCCGGTTCTTATCAGCTGACGCCTCACTGGCAATCACCGCGCCTTGCAAGGTGGTGGTCTTGCCGACATTGATGTCGTAGCCGCCCGTGCCCGCATACAAACCGCTCTGGTCGGTCACGCCCTTGTAGTCGCTGTTCATATTCGCGGCGGCAAGGTTCGCCGAGCCCGCTACGGTAGAGCCATAGCAGAACGGAGGGACGCAGATACTGGCGCCGAAGCCTGCGCTGCTCTGTTTGCTGCGCGACGACTCGGTGTCCTGGAGGGAGATGATATTGAGGTTGCCGCCAATATCTGCCTTGATACGGTCCGCACGAACCTGGGCGCCTTTGAGGGTGGTATCGCCACCGCTTTGTAACAACAGGCTGCCTGTATCGAGGGTGCTATTGACCTGAGTGACGGAGTTACCGTTGCCATTGTTCTTGGCACCCTGCGCTCCGAGGTCGAGGGTGAAGCCGTTTTGCTCGCCAATATTGAAGCTGGCGCCAATGGCGGTTTTATTTTTCGACCCTTCGTTTTTGCGGTCGGTGGTGTTCTGTGCGCTTTGCATCAACACATCGTTTTTGGCTAACAACAACGTGTTGGCGGCTTTCAAGCTGCTGCCGGTGATCTGGATATCACCCTGAGTACCCGCCGCTGCGCCCGTGGCAACGATCGACAAGTCTTGCCCTGCGTTGAGCGTGCTCTGCTTGGCGGTGACACTGTTGAATTCGCTGCTGTTCTTGCTGCGGTTATTGGCCAGTTCAGTACCGATCTTGATCAGCGAACCGTTGCCGGGCGTGCCGCCGGTTTTGTTTTTGAAGCCGGAGCTTTGCGCATTGGCGTCCGAAGCCTGGCCATTCAGGTTGTAGGCGGCGAGGGCTGCCTGGGCGATTTTGACTGCCTTGAGTCGTGGGTCATCAGCACTACGTGCCGCTTTGACGGCGTCGCGCATGCTGGTGGCGGTGTCCACTACCGAGCCCGCGATCACCCGCCCAACCGCCAAGCTCTTGGAACTGTCCTTACTGGTCTGACTGGCAGTCTCCACACCCGAGGTAACGGTGACATTCGCCCCACTCAACTCCATGTTCTTGGTGCTCACCAGATCACTGGCCACCACCTTCAACTCACGCCCCGCCGTCAACGACACATTGCCCGCGCTCGAACCAATAGTGCTGCCGGTCAAGGTCATTTCATTGGCTGTGCCGTTGTGCTTCGAGCTGTTGATGTACAGCTTCTGGTTGCCGGTCATGTCATCCAGACCGAGCTTGTTGCCGGTCAGCACGCCGGTGAGGTCGCGATTTTTTTCCTTGTGCATGTCGGTGCGGGCGAAGGTGTTTTGCGCCGCGTCGATGGTCAGGTCGCGGCCGGCCTGGACGGCGAGGTCGCCGGTGCTGACCAGGGACGAGCCGGTGACCGTGGCATCGCGTTTGGCGGCGACCGTGACGGTTTCGCCGGAGACCATGCTGCCCATGGCGGTGGTGCGTTTTTCGTCGACTTTGTCCTGGACTTTGCTCGACTTGAGGCCGCCCCAGCTGCTTTTGCTTTCCTTGCGTTCGTGGCGGGCGCTGTCGGCGTTACTGACGGCGAGGATGTTCACGTCCTGGCCGGCCGCCAGTTGCGTGGCGCCTTTTTCAGCGGTGACGGCACTGCCAGCCAGCAGCAGGTCTGCACCCGCCACGACGGTGCTGTTTTTGCCGGCGCTGACGAGGCTGCCGACGTTGTTCACCACATCGGTTTCATCCAGGCGGAATTTTTTGCCCTGGGAGGTTTTCTTGGTCTTGCTGTAGAAGCTGTAGTCCTGGTTTTCGGCGGCTTTGAGCTCGAGGTTTTTGCCGGAGACCAGGTACGCCTCGTTGCCGGCATTGACCTGGCTGGCGACCAGTTGCAGGTTCTGCCCGGCGCTCAGGGTGGCGTCGCCGCCGGCCTTGATCACGCTGGAGACTTGCTGGACGTGGTCTTCGATGCTTTTGATTTTTTCGAGTTGTAGGTCGAATGCTGCTCGTTGGCTGCCGCGATGGCGTTGAGGTTGGCGCCGGCTCGCAGGGCGACGTTGGCCTTTTGATGCCTTGCGTGTTTTTACGCTGAGGACTTATAGTCCGCCGGTCGTCCAAAAGGGCGATCGGATTTGGCGATCCGTTGACCGTATGCGAAAGCTTTCTGCTTGCTTGCAGGGGTTTCCGTACCCGCATCGCTGCTTTATGGCAGCTGTGCGCGGGAGACCTTCGGGTCTGCCGGAACTCGGTCCCGGTTCGCCAACCTGCGTACAGCTGTCACCCATTCGTTTGGCGACGATAGGTGACAGCTTTCATTACATCGACCGAGGCTTTACCTATGAATAGATACATGCCGCTTACAGGCCATGACTCAACCATCCCCGCGCTGGTGATCGACACGCAAGCGCCCCTAGATGTTCTCTATGATGCCGCCGCGTATCGCATTCGTGCGGTGACTCAGTTTTTGGAGAACCTCGCGTTTCGGGAAGAGATCAGCAGTGATGCGATTGTGCTTCACGATTTTGCGCTGTTACTGGCAATTCCGCTGCGAGATGGGTGTGATTTGCTGGATGTGATTGGCCGGAAGTTGAACTCAAAAATCTCATAAATAAAAT
>NZ_LHVO01000056.1 GCF_001269925.1 Pseudomonas sp. MIACH | reverse complement strand
CACTGGGACCTTGAGTCCCCTGAAGGGCCGTCGAAGACTACGACGTTGATAGGTTGGGTGTGTAAGCGCTGTGAGGCGTTGAGCTAACCAATACTAATTGCCCGTGAGGCTTGACCATATAACACCCAAGCAATTTGACTACTCGAAAGAGCATCAGATTGCGGTGTGTGAAGACGCAATGAACCGAAAGTTCGATGCTCACAAAACACCGACAGCTGTCACATACCCAATTTGCTGAAGCGAGGCCAGCTGGCCACGACTCAGTACCCGAATTTCTTGACGACCATAGAGCATTGGAACCACCTGATCCCATCCCGAACTCAGTAGTGAAACGATGCATCGCCGATGGTAGTGTGGGGTTTCCCCATGTGAGAGTAGGTCATCGTCAAGATTAAATTCCGAAACCCCATTTGCGAAAGCAGATGGGGTTTTGTTTTGCTCGGTCGAAAAGTGTGAAGAGGCGCCTCGGGGTGGCCTTCAATGCTAAAGTTCCGCCTTTCTATGCAATGACCTTGCGCATGGCTATCATGCGTGCCTCATTGTGAGGCGATACTTGCATGCTGACGTTGTTAGAACTTTTGAAAGATGGCCGATTCCATTCCGGAGAGGCACTTGGCGCCGCCCTAGGCGTCAGTCGCAGTGCTGTCTGGAAGCAACTCCAGCACCTTGAAGCCGAATTGAATCTGCCTGTCCATAAGATTCGTGGGAAGGGATATCAATTAGCTTCGCCACTGGTTTTTTTGAGTTCTGAGCAGATTGCGCTGCATGCGCCCTCACTGGCATGGCCTATTCAGATCTACAACTCCATTGACTCGACGAATGCCGAAGCCTTGCGCCTCGTTGGGGGGAAGTGTACGGCCCCGTTTCTGGTGCTTGCGGAGCAGCAGACAGCAGGAAGAGGGCGGCGTGGTCGAAAGTGGGTTAGTCCGTTCGCCCAGAATGTCTATTACAGTCTCTTGTTGCGTGTTGAGGATGGCCTTAGACAGCTGGAGGGCCTGAGTCTAGTTGTGGGCTTGGCGGTCATGCAGGCTCTGCGAGAGTCTGGAGTGCAGGGGGCTGCTTTGAAGTGGCCAAACGACGTGCTGGTAGGACAGAAGAAAATCGCTGGGGTTTTGCTGGAGCTTGTAGGTGATCCCGCGGATATCTGTCACGTCGTCCTCGGAATAGGTATTAACGTGAATATGCAAAAGACTGATGAGGTTGATCAGCAATGGACTTCAGTGCAGTTGGAGACGGGCTCTTCTGTTGATCGCAATTCTTTAGTGGCGCGCTTGGGCCTGCAATTGAAAAGCTACTTGGATCGACATAGGTTGTTAGGTTTTGCGGCGTTTCAGGAGGAGTGGGAGAGCGGCCACGCCTGGCAGGGGAAAGCGGTGTCACTCATAGCTGGCGTCAATCAGGTTGATGGGGTGGTGTTGGGTGTCGATGGACACGGTGCCTTGCGTTTAAGTGTCGGTGGTGCTGAAAAAATATACAGTGGTGGTGAGTTAAGCCTGAGGTTGCGTGATGATTCTTGAGCTCGACTGTGGGAATAGCTTTATCAAGTGGCGTGTACTTGATTCGGATCAGGCAAGCGCCTGTGCAGAAGGTGTCGTTAGTTCAGACGTTGCATTAATTGAAAGCCTGGAGGCGCTGCCTGGTTTGTTATTGACGCGTTGTCGGTTAGTCAGTGTTCGTGCTCAGGATGAGACAAGCAATCTGGTTGGGGCGCTGGAGGCGGCTTTTGGTGTGTCTGTGTCCTGTGCTGTTTCTGCGAGAGAAATGGGCGGGGTGCGCAACGGCTACGAAGATTTCGAGCGTCTTGGTCTTGATCGCTGGTTGGCAATGCTGGGCGGATTCAAACTGGCGTCGGGCGCGTGCCTGGTGCTCGACTTTGGCACGGCGGCAACTGCGGATTTTATTGCTGGAGATGGTGCGCATTTAGGCGGGTTCATTTGTCCTGGTATGCCACTTATGCGTAACCAGTTGCGTACGCATACACGCAAGATACGTTATGACGATGCTGCTGCCGAAAGGGCGTTAGAGTGCCTGTTGCCGGGTCGTACGACTGTAGAGGCTGTAGAGCGTGGCTGTATGTTGATGCTCAGGGGGTTTGTACTGACCCAGCTCGAACTCGCCCGAAGCTACTGGGGGGATGACTTTACTGTGTTCCTGACCGGCGGCGATGCTGATTTGGTGCAGGATGCAGTGCCGCAGGCTCGCCTGGTGCCTGATTTGGTTTTCGTTGGTCTGGCGATGGCGTGCCCTTTATCTTGAGGTGTTTATGCGTTGGCTGTTTTTGCTTTTACTGATCCTCAACGCCTTCTACTACATATGGCATCAGCAAGAAGTGCCATTGCGCGCTAAAGATGTTACCCCTCTGAGTCTCTACCGGAGCAATCAGCAAGATATTCGCCTGCTGAGTGAGTCCTCAGAGGCCGTGGTTCGCAAGGATCGCGCAAAGGCTGATGCGCAAAATACTTGTTTGTATATTGGTGGTTTTGCAGACCAGCGACAGGCGCAATCTGTCGAGCAGCGTCTCACTAGCCTGGATATAAAGGTCAAGGTTCAGTTGCTGAATACTGCTGATGCCCAGGGTTACTGGCTCCAGGTTGCCCCGGAAAGTCGGCGCGTAGCTGACGATCTGCCCTTTGAAAACCTTGCTAAGGAATTCAATGAGTTAAAACATAAAATAATGCTGTGCGAAGGCATTGCAACTCTCGAATAGTTTGCATAGAATGGCGCCCGCTTCGCAGTGAAGACCTCTAAGGTCTACAGCGTGAAGTGAAGGTCAATGCAGCTAACCTCATATTTTTAATGAGAAAATGCTTGACAGAAGGCTGGCATGATGTAGAATGCCGGCTCGCTTAGGAGGGGTTCCCGAGCGGCCAAAGGGATCAGACTGTAAATCTGACGTCTACGACTTCGAAGGTTCGAATCCTTCCCCCTCCACCATTTTAGCGTGAGCTGCAAGCTCCGCGGGTATAGTTTAGTGGTAGAACCTCAGCCTTCCAAGCTGATGATGCGGGTTCGATTCCCGCTACCCGCTCCAAGTTTGCAGGTTGTGCATGTGTTTCGCTCTTGTAGCTCAGTTGGTAGAGCACACCCTTGGTAAGGGTGAGGTCAGCGGTTCAAATCCGCTCAAGAGCTCCATATAACAAGGCAGATATGAAAATATCTGCCTTTGTTTTAACGGCTGACTCGGCTTGAAGGTTTTTTAGATCGCTTTGTTGTTCGGCGATTTCAGGTCTCTGGGGGTTGGTTGTTGTAAAGTCTTTTTCAGGTCTGCATAATGGTCGGCCTGATTTTGTTTTAGGTCAGTAGCTCAATTGGCAGAGCGACGGTCTCCAAAACCGTAGGTTGGGGGTTCGATTCCCTCCTGACCTGCCAGATTCACGTGGTGTGTCTGGCTTTCTTTTCACAGGATCTTCATAGATGACTCCTAAGGCTGAAGCTCAAAGCTCTCGTTTCGATCTGGTTAAGTGGCTCGCTGTAGTCGCTTTGGTGGTCGTAGGCGTTGTTGGCAATCAGTACTACTCTGCTTCGCCGATCCTGTACCGCGTTCTCGCTTTGCTTGCTCTTGCTGCTGTTGCTGCCTTTGTTGGCCTGCAGACTACCAAGGGTAAGTCTTTCGCAGTCCTGGTAAAGGAAGCTCGCACTGAGATCCGTAAAGTCGTTTGGCCGACTCGCCAAGAAACCACGCAGACCACATTGATTGTCGTGGCGGTTGTGCTGGTTATGGCGTTGCTGTTGTGGGGGCTCGATTCCCTGCTCGGCTGGCTTGTTTCCTTGATTGTTGGCTAAGGGTGTCCCGTGGCTAAGCGTTGGTACGTTGTGCATGCTTACTCGGGTTACGAGAAGCATGTTATGCGCTCTTTGCTGGAGCGCGTAAAGCTTGCAGGCATGGAAGAAGGTTTTGGCGAAATTCTGGTTCCCACTGAAGAAGTGGTTGAAATGCGGAATGGTCAGAAGCGCAAAAGTGAGCGCAAATTCTTCCCTGGCTACGTGCTGGTACAGATGGACATGAATGAAGGTACTTGGCACTTGGTCAAGGACACTCCTCGTGTTATGGGTTTCATCGGCGGTACTGCTGATAAGCCTGCTCCGATCACAGACAAAGAGGCAGAAGCAATTCTGCGTCGTGTCGCCGACGGTAGCGACAAGCCTAAGCCGAAGACGCTGTTCGAGCCGGGTGAGGTTGTTCGTGTCACAGATGGTCCGTTTGCTGATTTCAACGGTACTGTCGAAGAGGTTAACTACGAAAAGAGCCGGATTCAGGTCGCGGTACTCATTTTCGGTCGCTCTACTCCGGTAGAGTTAGAATTCAGCCAGGTCGAGAAGGTCTAGCTGAGTATGCATCCCAACCCCGCAGCCTTAGGCTGTGGGGTTTTGTCGTCACTGGGATAAACGCGCAAGTAACCGGGGAGCCTTTCGAGGCGTTTGAACCCGTAATTGGAGTGCCTCATGGCCAAGAAGATTACCGCTTACATCAAGCTGCAAGTGAAGGCCGCTCAGGCCAACCCAAGCCCACCTGTTGGTCCAGCACTGGGTCAGCACGGCGTGAACATCATGGAGTTCTGCAAGGCCTTCAACGCCCGTACTCAGGGTCTTGAGCCAGGTCTGCCGACTCCAGTGATCATCACTGTTTATAGCGACCGTAGCTTCACTTTCGAAACCAAGTCGACCCCGGCTTCGGTTCTGCTGAAGAAAGCTGCTGGCCTGACTAGCGGTTCCGCTCGTCCTAACACCGTTAAGGTTGGCACCGTGACCCGTGCTCAGCTGGAAGAAATCGCGAAAACCAAAAACGCGGATCTGACTGCAGCTGATATGGATGCAGCCGTGCGTACCATCGCCGGTTCTGCTCGTAGCATGGGCCTTAACGTGGAGGGTGTGTAATGGCTAAGCTGACCAAGCGCCAAAAGGCTATCGCTGGCAAAATTGAAGCGGGCAAGTCCTACAATTTCGTAGACGCTGCTGCCTTGCTGACTGAGCTGTCGACTGTCAAGTTCAGCGAGTCCGTTGACGTTGCTGTAAACCTGGGTGTTGACCCGCGTAAATCTGACCAGGTCGTTCGTAGCGCTACTGTGCTGCCACACGGTACTGGTAAGACTGTTCGTGTAGCTGTCTTCACTCAAGGCCCAGCAGCTGAAGCTGCTCTGGCCGCCGGCGCCGATCGCGTTGGTATGGACGACCTGGCTGCCGAAATGAAAGGCGGCGACCTGAACTATGACGTAGTTATCGCCTCCCCGGATGCGATGCGTGTTGTAGGTCAATTGGGTCAGATCCTGGGTCCACGTGGCCTGATGCCTAACCCTAAAGTTGGCACCGTAACGCCAGACGTAGCTACCGCGGTTAAAAACGCCAAGGCTGGTCAGGTTCGTTATCGCACCGACAAAAACGGCATCATTCACACCTCCGTTGGCAAAGTCGGCTTCGACGCCGTCAAGCTGAAGGAAAACGTTGAAGCCCTGATCGCTGATCTGAAGCGTATCAAGCCGGCTTCCTCGAAAGGTATCTACGTCAAGCGCGTTACACTGAGCACCACTATGGGCCCAGGTCTGGTCATCGACCAAGGCTCGCTGGACGTATAAGACACAAATTGGCGCGAGTGATTGCGCCAGTTGAAAAATTGGGGTCCCTGCCTGGCGGGGGCTATCCAAGACCGTAGGCGACGCAAGTCTTAAACCATCAAGCCTACGCAGATGGTGCTCCCGGTTCCTTACCGAATCAGACACCAAAACGACATCCGGCTTCGGCCAGATGAAACGGTAACAAGCAGGAGTTAAACCCGTGGCAATTAATCTCGAAGACAAGAAGGCCATCGTCGCTGAAGTCAACGAGGCTGCCAAAGCTGCTCTGTCCGCTGTCGTGGCTGATGCCCGTGGTGTGACAGTAGGCGCTATGACCGGACTCCGTAAAGAGGCTCGTGAAGCTGGCGTATACGTACGTGTTGTACGTAACACCCTGCTCAAGCGCGCCGTTGCTGACACTGAATACAGTGTCCTCAACGACGTGTTCACCGGCCCGACTCTGATCGCGTTCTCTAAAGATCATCCGGGCGCTGCTGCCCGTTTGTTCAAAGAATTCGCCAAGAGTCAGGATAAGTTCGAGATCAAGGCAGCTGCGTTCGAGGGCAAGTTCCTCGCAGCTAACCAAATCGACGTACTGGCAACACTGCCGACCCGCAACGAAGCCATTTCGCAGCTGATGAGCGTGATTCAAGGCGCTACCAGCAAGCTGGCTCGTACTCTGGCTGCAGTTCGCGAGCAAAAAGAAGCTGCCGCAGCCTAAGGCTGAGCAATTTCTCTCGCGTATTTTTGTTTATTTCGATGGCCGCGTAGGCCGTCCCCCAATTCAGGAAATACAGCAATGTCTATCTCCCAAGACGATATCCTCAACGCCGTAGCTGAAATGTCGGTTCTGCAGGTTGTTGAGCTGATCAAAGCTTTCGAAGAAAAATTCGGCGTTTCCGCTGCCGCTGCTTCCGCTGGCCCAGCTGCTGCTGCTGCCGTTGTTGAAGAGCAAACCGAATTCAACGTCATGCTGCTGGAAGCTGGCGAGAAGAAAGTTAACGTGATCAAGGCAGTACGTGAACTGACCGGTCTGGGCCTGAAAGAAGCCAAGGCTGTAGTTGACGGCGCTCCTGCTATGGTTCTGGAAGCAGTGACCAAAGATGCAGGCGACAAAGCCAAAGCAACTCTGGAAGAAGCAGGCGCTAAAGTCGAGCTGAAGTAAGCATCGACCTTGCGTCTCCAGCCCAAGCGTTAAGCTGAAGGCTGATGGCTGGTGGCTCTTGCCACCGGCCTTTTTCCGTTCTTGGCTGTCGACTCGGTCGCCGCCATTAACGCGCTGTAGCCACCCGATGCGGTGGTGCAAACCATGGGGTTTGCAAGATTTTCTGGCTGCTCCCGTCGGGAGGGCCAAACAAGCAGGTGACCAAGCTGGGGAACGCTGATGGCTTACTCATATACTGAGAAAAAACGTATCCGCAAGGACTTTAGCAAGTTGCCGGACGTCATGGATGTCCCGTACCTTCTGGCTATCCAGCTGGATTCGTATCGTGAATTCTTGCAGGCGGGAGCGACCAAAGATCAGTTCCGCGACGTGGGCCTGCATGCGGCCTTCAAATCCGTTTTCCCGATCATCAGCTACTCCGGCAATGCTGCGCTGGAGTACGTCGGTTATCGCCTGGGCGAACCGGCATTTGATGTCAAAGAATGCGTGTTGCGCGGTGTTACGTACGCCGTACCTTTGCGGGTTAAAGTCCGTCTGATCATTTTCGACAAAGAGTCGTCGAACAAAGCGATCAAGGACATCAAAGAGCAAGAAGTCTACATGGGCGAAATCCCATTGATGACTGAGAACGGTACCTTCGTTATCAACGGTACCGAGCGTGTTATCGTTTCCCAGCTGCACCGTTCCCCGGGCGTGTTCTTCGACCACGACCGCGGTAAGACGCACAGCTCCGGCAAGCTCCTTTACTCCGCACGGATTATTCCGTACCGCGGTTCGTGGTTGGACTTCGAGTTCGATCCGAAAGACTGCGTGTTCGTGCGTATCGACCGTCGTCGTAAGCTGCCGGCTTCGGTACTGCTGCGCGCGCTCGGCTACACCACTGAGCAAGTCCTGGACGCGTTCTACACCACCAACGTATTCAGCCTGAAGGATGAAACCCTCAGCCTGGAACTGATTGCATCGCGTCTGCGTGGTGAAATTGCCGTCCTGGACATCCAGGATGAAAAGGGCAAGGTCATTGTTGAAGCGGGTCGTCGTATTACTGCGCGCCACATCAACCAGATCGAAAAAGCAGGTATCAAGTCGCTGGACGTGCCTCTGGACTACGTCCTGGGTCGCACGACCGCCAAGGTCATTGTTCACCCGGCTACAGGCGAAATCCTGGCTGAGTGCAACACCGAGTTGAACACCGAGATCCTGGCGAAAATCGCCAAGGCTCAGGTTGTTCGGATCGAGACCCTGTACACCAACGATATCGACTGTGGTCCGTTCGTCTCCGACACCCTGAAGATCGACTCCACCAGCAACCAATTGGAAGCGCTGGTCGAGATCTATCGCATGATGCGTCCTGGCGAGCCACCAACCAAAGACGCTGCCGAAACCCTGTTCAACAACCTGTTCTTCAGCCCTGAGCGCTACGACCTGTCTGCGGTCGGCCGGATGAAGTTCAACCGTCGTATCGGTCGCACCGAGATCGAAGGTTCGGGTGTGCTGTGCAAGGAAGACATCGTTGCGGTTCTGAAGACCCTGGTCGACATCCGTAACGGCAAAGGCATCGTCGATGATATCGACCACCTGGGTAACCGTCGTGTTCGCTGTGTAGGCGAAATGGCCGAGAACCAGTTCCGCGTTGGCCTGGTGCGTGTTGAGCGTGCGGTCAAAGAGCGTCTGTCGATGGCCGAAAGCGAAGGCCTGATGCCGCAAGACCTGATCAACGCCAAGCCAGTGGCTGCGGCGGTGAAAGAGTTCTTCGGTTCCAGCCAGCTCTCGCAGTTCATGGACCAGAACAACCCGCTCTCCGAGATCACCCACAAGCGCCGTGTTTCCGCACTGGGCCCGGGCGGTCTGACCCGTGAGCGTGCTGGCTTTGAAGTGCGTGACGTACACCCGACTCACTACGGTCGTGTATGTCCAATCGAAACGCCGGAAGGTCCGAACATTGGTCTGATCAACTCCCTGGCCGCCTATGCGCGCACCAACCAGTATGGCTTCCTTGAGAGCCCGTACCGTGTGGTGAAAGACGCCCTGGTGACCGACGAGATCGTGTTCCTGTCCGCCATCGAAGAAGCTGATCACGTGATCGCTCAGGCTTCGGCCACGATGAACGACAAGAAAGTCCTGATCGACGAGCTGGTAGCTGTTCGTCACTTGAACGAGTTCACCGTCAAGGCGCCGGAAGACGTCACCTTGATGGACGTATCGCCGAAGCAGGTAGTTTCGGTCGCTGCGTCGCTGATCCCGTTCCTGGAACACGATGACGCCAACCGTGCGTTGATGGGGTCCAACATGCAGCGTCAAGCTGTACCGACCCTGCGTGCTGACAAGCCGCTGGTAGGTACCGGCATGGAGCGTAACGTAGCCCGTGACTCCGGCGTTTGTGTCGTAGCTCGTCGTGGCGGCGTGATCGATTCCGTTGATGCCAGCCGTATCGTGGTTCGTGTTGCTGATGATGAAGTTGAAACCGGTGAAGCCGGTGTCGACATCTACAACCTGACCAAATACACCCGCTCGAACCAGAACACTTGCATCAACCAGCGTCCGCTGGTGCGTAAGGGTGATCGCGTTCAGCGCAGCGACATCATGGCTGACGGTCCGTCCACCGATATGGGTGAGCTGGCTCTGGGTCAGAACATGCGCATCGCGTTCATGGCATGGAACGGCTTCAACTTCGAAGACTCCATCTGCCTGTCCGAGCGTGTGGTTCAAGAAGATCGCTTCACCACGATCCACATTCAGGAACTGACCTGTGTGGCACGTGACACCAAGCTTGGGCCAGAGGAAATCACTGCAGACATCCCGAACGTGGGTGAAGCTGCACTGAACAAGCTGGACGAAGCCGGTATCGTTTACGTAGGTGCTGAAGTTGGTGCAGGCGACATCCTGGTTGGTAAGGTCACTCCGAAAGGCGAGACCCAACTGACTCCGGAAGAGAAACTGCTGCGTGCCATCTTCGGTGAGAAAGCCAGCGACGTTAAAGACACCTCCCTGCGTGTACCTACCGGTACCAAGGGTACTGTCATCGACGTACAGGTCTTCACCCGTGACGGCGTCGAGCGTGATGCTCGTGCACTGTCCATCGAGAAGACCCAACTCGACGAGATCCGCAAGGACCTGAACGAAGAGTTCCGTATCGTTGAAGGCGCGACCTTCGAACGTCTGCGCTCCGCTTTGGTAGGCCACAAGGCTGAAGGCGGCGCAGGTCTGAAGAAAGGTCAGGACATCACCGACGAAATCCTCGACGGTCTTGAGCACGGCCAGTGGTTCAAGCTGCGCATGGCTGAAGATGCTCTTAACGAGCAGCTCGAGAAGGCCCAGGCCTATATCGTTGATCGTCGCCGTCTGCTGGACGACAAGTTCGAAGACAAGAAGCGCAAACTGCAGCAGGGCGATGACCTGGCTCCAGGCGTGCTGAAAATCGTCAAGGTTTACCTGGCAATCCGTCGCCGCATCCAGCCGGGCGACAAGATGGCCGGTCGTCACGGTAACAAAGGTGTGGTCTCCGTGATCATGCCGGTTGAAGACATGCCGCACGATGCCAATGGCACCCCGGTCGACGTCGTCCTCAACCCGTTGGGCGTACCTTCGCGTATGAACGTTGGTCAGATCCTTGAAACCCACCTTGGCCTCGCGGCTAAAGGTCTGGGCGAGAAGATCAACCGTATGATCGAAGAGCAGCGCAAGGTTGCTGACCTGCGTAAGTTCCTGCACGAGATCTACAACGAGATCGGCGGTCGTAAGGAAGAGCTGGATACCTTCTCCGACCAGGAAATCCTGGATCTGGCGAAGAACCTGCGCGGCGGCGTTCCAATGGCTACCCCGGTGTTCGACGGTGCCAAGGAAAGCGAAATCAAGGCCATGCTGAAACTGGCAGACCTGCCAGAAAGCGGCCAGATGCAGCTGTTCGACGGCCGTACCGGCAACAAGTTCGAGCGCCCGGTTACTGTTGGCTACATGTACATGCTGAAGCTGAACCACTTGGTAGACGACAAGATGCACGCTCGTTCTACCGGTTCGTACAGCCTGGTTACCCAGCAGCCGCTGGGTGGTAAGGCTCAGTTCGGTGGTCAGCGTTTCGGGGAGATGGAGGTCTGGGCACTGGAAGCATACGGTGCTGCTTACACTCTGCAAGAAATGCTCACAGTGAAGTCGGACGATGTGAACGGTCGGACCAAGATGTACAAAAACATCGTGGACGGCGATCACCGTATGGAGCCGGGCATGCCCGAGTCCTTCAACGTGTTGATCAAAGAAATTCGTTCCCTCGGCATCGATATCGATCTGGAAACCGAATAACACGTGACGCGAATCGAGAGCGGGGCCGTTTGGCCCGCTCTCTGCTCCGCCAGGAGGAAAGGCCTTGAAAGACCTACTGAATTTGCTGAAAAACCAGGGTCAAGTCGAAGAGTTCGACGCCATCCGTATTGGATTGGCATCGCCTGAGATGATCCGTTCGTGGTCGTTCGGTGAAGTTAAAAAGCCGGAAACCATCAACTACCGTACGTTCAAACCTGAACGTGACGGCCTGTTCTGCGCCAAAATTTTTGGCCCGGTAAAGGATTACGAGTGCCTGTGCGGTAAGTACAAGCGCTTGAAGCACCGTGGTGTGATCTGCGAGAAGTGCGGCGTTGAAGTTGCGCTGGCCAAGGTTCGTCGTGAGCGCATGGCGCACATCGAGCTGGCTTCGCCGGTTGCCCA
Source organism: Pseudomonas sp. MIACH (assembly GCF_001269925.1). Lineage (GTDB taxonomy): Bacteria > Pseudomonadota > Gammaproteobacteria > Pseudomonadales > Pseudomonadaceae > Aquipseudomonas. Next base: position 315,006 of record NZ_LHVO01000056.1, on the reverse strand, counting down.
CATCTGGTTCCTGAAATCGCTGCCGTCCCGTATCGGCTTGCTGATGGACATGACCCTGCGTGATATCGAGCGCGTTCTCTACTTCGAGAGCTATGTCGTTATCGATCCAGGCATGACCACCCTTGAAAAGGGTCAGCTGCTGAATGACGAGCAGTATTTCGAAGCGCTGGAAGAGTTCGGTGATGATTTCGATGCCCGCATGGGTGCCGAAGCTGTCCGCGAACTGCTGCACGCTATCGACCTGGAACACGAGATTGGTCGTCTGCGCGAAGAAATTCCGCAAACCAACTCCGAAACCAAGATCAAGAAGCTGTCCAAGCGTCTGAAGTTGATGGAAGCCTTCCAGGGTTCCGGCAACCTGCCAGAGTGGATGGTGCTGACCGTTCTGCCGGTTCTGCCGCCAGATCTGCGTCCGCTGGTACCGTTGGATGGTGGTCGTTTCGCGACTTCCGACCTCAACGACCTGTACCGCCGTGTGATCAACCGTAACAACCGCTTGAAGCGCCTGCTCGATCTGTCCGCTCCGGACATCATCGTGCGCAACGAAAAGCGTATGTTGCAGGAAGCTGTCGATGCCCTGCTCGACAACGGTCGTCGTGGCCGCGCTATTACCGGTTCCAACAAGCGTCCTCTGAAATCCTTGGCTGACATGATCAAGGGTAAGCAAGGTCGTTTCCGTCAGAACTTGCTCGGTAAGCGTGTTGACTACTCTGGTCGTTCGGTAATTACCGTAGGCCCGACCCTGCGTCTGCATCAGTGCGGTCTGCCTAAGAAGATGGCACTTGAGCTGTTCAAGCCATTCATCTTCGGCAAGCTGGAAATGCGCGGTCTCGCGACCACCATCAAAGCGGCCAAGAAAATGGTCGAGCGCGAACTGCCAGAGGTTTGGGACGTTCTCGCTGAAGTGATTCGCGAACACCCGGTTCTCCTCAACCGTGCACCGACCCTTCACCGTCTGGGTATCCAGGCGTTTGAACCGGTACTGATCGAAGGTAAGGCTATCCAGCTGCACCCTCTGGTCTGTGCTGCGTACAACGCCGACTTCGACGGCGACCAAATGGCCGTGCACGTACCGCTGACACTGGAAGCCCAGTTGGAAGCGCGTGCGTTGATGATGTCGACCAACAACATTCTGTCGCCAGCCAACGGTGAGCCAATCATCGTTCCGTCGCAGGACGTTGTATTGGGTCTGTACTACATGACCCGTGAGGCGATCAACGCCAAAGGGGAAGGTCGTGTGTTCGCTGACCTGCAGGAAGTTGACCGTGTGTTCCGTGCCGGCGAAGCCGCACTGCACGCCAAGGTCAAGGTGCGCATCAACGAAACGGTCAACGACCGTGACGGCGGCAGCGTGAGCGGCACTCGTATTGTCGACACCACCGTTGGCCGTGCGCTGTTGTATCAGGTTGTGCCAAAAGGCCTGTCGTACGACGTCGTCAACCTGCCGATGAAGAAAAAGGCGATCTCCAAGCTGATCAACCAATGCTATCGCGTGGTTGGTCTGAAAGAGACCGTGATCTTCGCTGACCAGTTGATGTACACCGGTTTTGCCTATTCGACCATTTCCGGCGTTTCCATCGGTGTTAACGACTTCGTTATCCCTGATGAAAAAGCTCGCATCATCAGTGCTGCTACTGATGAAGTGAAAGAGATCGAAAGCCAGTACGCCTCGGGCCTGGTAACACAGGGCGAGAAGTACAACAAAGTGATCGACCTTTGGTCCAAGGCCAACGACGAAGTTTCCAAAGCGATGATGGCCAACCTCTCGAAAGAGAAGGTCATCGACCGTCACGGCGTCGAAGTTGACCAGGAGTCCTTCAACTCGATGTACATGATGGCCGACTCGGGCGCACGGGGTTCTGCTGCGCAGATCCGTCAGCTCGCCGGTATGCGTGGCCTGATGGCCAAGCCGGACGGTTCCATCATTGAAACGCCGATTACTGCGAACTTCCGTGAAGGTTTGAGCGTACTCCAGTACTTCATCTCCACTCACGGTGCTCGTAAAGGTCTGGCGGATACCGCGTTGAAAACCGCTAACTCCGGTTACCTGACTCGTCGTCTGGTAGACGTTGCGCAAGATCTGGTTGTAACCGAGATCGATTGCGGCACCGAGCACGGCCTGCTGATGACTCCGCACATTGAAGGCGGTGACGTTGTAGAGCCACTGGGTGAGCGCGTATTGGGCCGTGTTATTGCCCGTGACGTATTCAAGCCAGGCACCGAGGAAATTATCGTTCCTGCCGGCACCCTGGTTGACGAGAAGTGGGTCGAGTTCATCGAACTCAACAGCATCGACGAAGTGATCGTTCGCTCCCCGATCAGCTGCGAAACCCGCTACGGCATTTGCGCCAAGTGCTACGGTCGTGACTTGGCCCGTGGTCACCAGGTGAACATCGGTGAAGCGGTCGGCGTTATTGCCGCCCAGTCCATCGGTGAGCCGGGTACCCAGCTGACCATGCGTACGTTCCACATCGGTGGTGCGGCAAGCCGGACCTCCGCAGCCGACAGCGTTCAGGTGAAGAATGGCGGTACTGTCCGCCTGCACAACCTGAAGCACGTTGAGCGAGTGGATGGTCACCTGGTTGCTGTGTCGCGTTCCGGTGAGCTGGCAATCGCTGATGACTACGGTCGTGAGCGTGAGCGTTACAAGCTGCCGTACGGTGCTGTGATTTCGGTTAAAGAAGGTGACAAGGTCGACGCTGGCGCAATCGTGGCCAAGTGGGATCCGCACACTCACCCAATCGTTACCGAAATGAAAGGTACCGTGACCTACGTGGGCATGGAAGAAGGCATCACGATCAAGCGTCAGACTGACGAATTGACCGGTATGACCAACATTGAAGTACTCGACGCGAAAGATCGTCCAGCTGCCGGTAAAGACATCCGTCCTGCCGTGAAGATGGTCGATGACAACGGCAAGGATTTGTTGCTGCCAGGCACTGACGTAATCGCTCAGTACTTCCTGCCAGCCAACGCCCTGGTCGGTGTAGCGGATGGTGCGAAGATCGCGATCGGTGATGTTATCGCGCGTATCCCGCAAGAAACTTCGAAGACCCGCGACATCACCGGTGGTTTGCCGCGTGTTGCCGACTTGTTCGAAGCTCGTCGTCCGAAAGAAGCGTCGATTCTGGCTGAAGTGAGCGGCACCATCGCGTTCGGTAAAGAGACTAAGGGCAAGCGCCGTCTGGTCATTACCCCGAACGACGGTACCGATCCGTACGAAGAGCTGATTCCAAAGTGGCGTCACCTGAACGTGTTCGAAGGCGAACAGGTAAACCGCGGCGAAGTTATCTCCGACGGCCCGAGCGATCCACACGATATCCTGCGTCTGCTGGGTGTGAGTGCGCTGGCCAAGTACATCGTTAACGAAATCCAGGACGTTTACCGCCTGCAAGGCGTGAAGATCAACGATAAGCACATCGAGACCATCCTGCGTCAGATGCTGCGTAAAGTTGAGATCGCTGAATCCGGCGATTCCAGTTTCATCAAGGGCGACCAGATGGAATTGACTCACGTGCTGGTGGAAAACGAGCGTCTGGCTGGCGACGAGAAATTCGTTTCCAAGTTCACTCGCGTACTGCTGGGTATCACCAAGGCGTCGTTGTCCACTGAGTCGTTCATCTCGGCGGCCTCCTTCCAGGAGACCACTCGCGTACTGACCGAAGCAGCGGTAACCGGCAAGCGCGATTACCTGCGCGGCCTGAAAGAGAACGTGGTCGTGGGTCGTCTGATCCCGGCTGGTACCGGTTTGGCTTACCACAGCGAGCGTAAGCGTCGCCGTGATGCTGACAAGCCGTTGCGCGTAAGCGCCAGTGAAGTGGAAGCTGCACTGACCGAAGCGCTGAACTCTAGCGGTAACTGAGTTCTGCGATAAATAAGTCCGGGCCCTGGCAGCCCCATTCGTCGGATCGAGGCTATTTTGCCCTGCTTCGACGAGAGGGGAGGTCGGGGCCTTGCCTTGACTGGGGGCAAGATCCTCTTTAGACTCTTGTACCCCTAAATTTGGCGGGAATTCGTTCCTGCCATTTTGCTTTTCTTGCAAGACAATAGCGTCGCAAGACAACAGTGGAGCTAGTAGATGGCAACTATCAACCAGCTGGTACGTCAGCCGCGTAAGCGTATCGTCGAGAAATCCGACGTGCCTGCGCTGCAGAACTGCCCGCAACGTCGTGGCGTATGCACTCGTGTGTATACCACCACGCCGAAAAAACCTAACTCGGCACTGCGTAAAGTATGCCGTGTGCGTCTGACCAACGGTTTCGAGGTTTCCTCGTACATCGGCGGTGAAGGCCACAACCTGCAAGAGCACAGCGTGGTACTGATCCGTGGCGGTCGTGTAAAAGACTTGCCAGGTGTTCGTTATCACACCGTACGCGGCTCCTTGGATACTTCCGGCGTTAAAGGTCGTAACCAGGGTCGTTCGAAGTACGGTACCAAGAAGCCTAAGTAGTAGCGGCTTTTTGTAAAACTGAATCATCTTATTTTCTGAGTCGATAAGAGTAAGGTCGGAGGCGTCCCGAAAGGGCACCGATTCCGAGCGAACCTGAAGACCGTTTGAGGGCTTATCCATGCCAAGAAGACGCGTAGCAGCCAAGCGCGAAGTGCTTGACGATCCAAAATACGGAAGCCAAATTCTGGCCAAGTTCATGAACCACGTGATGGAAAGCGGCAAGAAAGCCGTTGCCGAGCGTATCGTTTATGGCGCGCTGGAAAAGGTTAAAGAACGCAAGAACAGCGACCCCCTGGAAATCTTCGAGAAAGCTCTCGACGCCATCGCTCCGCTGGTCGAAGTGAAGTCGCGCCGTGTAGGCGGTGCTACTTACCAGGTTCCGGTCGAAGTTCGTCCGTCCCGTCGTAACGCTCTGGCAATGCGCTGGTTGGTAGACTTCGCCCGTAAGCGCGGCGAGAAGTCTATGGCTCTGCGTTTGGCCGGCGAACTGTTGGACGCTGCTGAAGGTAAAGGTGCTGCTGTTAAGAAGCGTGAAGACGTGCACCGTATGGCTGAAGCTAACAAAGCTTTCTCGCACTACCGCTTCTAATCTTAGCTTCACTAATTTTGCGAGGGCTTTATGGCTCGTACTACTCCGATTAGCCGCTACCGTAACATCGGTATCGTTGCTCACGTGGATGCTGGTAAAACCACCACCACTGAGCGCGTACTGTTTTACACCGGCAAAAGTCACAAAATGGGCGAGGTGCATGATGGCGCCGCGACCACAGACTGGATGGTTCAGGAGCAGGAGCGTGGTATTACCATTACTTCTGCTGCTATTACCGCCTTCTGGAAAGGTTCCGAGAAGCAGTACAAAGATGAGCACCGCTTCAACGTTATCGATACCCCAGGCCACGTAGACTTCACTATTGAAGTTGAGCGTTCCCTGCGTGTGCTCGACGGCGCTGTCGTTGTGTTCTGCGGTACCTCGGGTGTCGAGCCTCAGTCGGAAACCGTATGGCGTCAAGCCAACAAATACGGCGTTCCACGTCTTGTTTATGTAAACAAGATGGACCGTGCTGGTGCCAACTTCCTGCGCGTGATCGGTCAGATCAAGCAGCGTCTGGGTCATACTCCGGTGCCAATCCAGTTGGCTATCGGTTCCGAAGACAACTTCCAGGGTCAGATCGATCTGATCAACATGGAAGCGGTCTACTGGAATGATGCTGACAAAGGTATGGTTCCTGTTCGCAAGCCTATCCCTGCAGAGTTGCAGGAACTGGCTGACGAGTGGCGCAACAACATGGTTGAGGCTGCTGCCGAAGCCAGCGAAGAGCTGATGAACAAGTACCTCGAAGGTGAAGAACTCACCAACGTGGAAATCAAGGCCGCTCTGCGTCAGCGTACTATTGCTGGTGAGATCGTCTTGGCTGTTTGCGGTTCTTCCTTCAAGAACAAGGGTGTTCCCCTGGTTCTCGACGCCGTGATCGACTACCTGCCTGCTCCAACCGACATTCCTGCTATCAAGGGTACTAACCCTGATAACGAGGAAGAAGAGATGGAGCGTCATGCTGACGACAGCGAGCCGTTCTCGGCTCTGGCGTTCAAGATCGCTACCGACCCATTCGTGGGTACTTTGACCTTCGTCCGCGTTTACTCGGGCGTGTTGGCCTCCGGCGACGGCGTGATCAACTCGGTCAAAGGCAAGAAAGAGCGTGTGGGTCGTATGGTGCAAATGCACGCAAACGCCCGTGAAGAGATCAAGGAAGTGCGCGCTGGTGACATCGCGGCCCTGATCGGCATGAAGGACGTCACCACTGGTGAGACTTTGTGCGACGCTGCCAAGCCAATCATCCTGGTTCGCATGGACTTCCCGGAGCCGGTTATTTCGGTTGCCGTAGAGCCTAAGACCAAGGATGACCAGGAAAAAATGGGTATCGCTCTGGGCAAGCTTGCTCAGGAAGATCCATCTTTCCGCGTCAAGACTGATGAAGAGACTGGTCAAACGATCATCTCTGGCATGGGCGAGTTGCACCTGGACATCCTGGTTGACCGGATGCGCCGCGAGTTCAACGTCGAAGCCAACATCGGTAAGCCTCAGGTTTCCTATCGTGAGCGCATCACGAAGAACTGCGAAATCGAAGGCAAGTTCGTTCGTCAATCCGGCGGTCGTGGTCAGTTCGGTCACTGCTGGATCCGTTTTGCTCCTGCTGACGAAGGTCAGGAAGGTCTGCAATTCGTGAACGAAGTAGTGGGTGGTGTTGTTCCTAAGGAATACATCCCTGCTATCCAGAAGGGTATCGAAGAGCAGATGAAGAACGGTGTTGTTGCCGGCTATCCGCTGATCGGCCTGAAAGCAACCGTTTTTGACGGTTCTTACCACGACGTCGACTCCAACGAGATGGCGTTTAAGGTGGCTGCTTCCATGGCAACCAAGCAACTGGCCCAGAAGGGTGGTGGTGAGTTGCTTGAGCCAATCATGGCGGTAGAAGTTGTTACACCTGAAGACTATATGGGTGATGTCATGGGCGACCTCAACCGTCGTCGCGGCATGATCTTGGGTATGGAAGACACGGTTTCCGGCAAAGTGATTCGCGCCGAGGTTCCGTTGGGTGAGATGTTCGGTTATGCGACCGACGTTCGCTCCATGTCCCAGGGTCGCGCAAGCTACTCTATGGAATTCAAAAAATACAACACAGCTCCGGCGCACATCGCTGAAACTGTATCCAAAAAACAAGGCTGATTCAGTCCTTTAGGCAAGGAGTTAATTGTCGTGGCTAAAGAAAAATTTGATCGTTCCCTACCGCACGTCAACGTTGGCACTATCGGTCACGTTGACCACGGTAAAACCACTCTGACCGCAGCACTGACTCGCGTCTGCTCCGAAGTTTTCGGTTCCGCAGTCGTTGATTTCGATAAAATCGACAGCGCTCCAGAAGAAAAAGCTCGTGGTATCACCATCAACACCGCGCACGTCGAGTACAACTCGAAGATTCGTCACTACGCTCACGTTGACTGCCCAGGTCACGCTGACTATGTGAAGAACATGATCACTGGTGCTGCCCAGATGGACGGCGCGATCCTGGTTTGCTCGGCCGCTGATGGTCCGATGCCACAAACCCGTGAGCACATCCTGCTGTCCCGTCAGGTAGGCGTTCCGTACATCGTGGTTTTCCTGAACAAGGCTGACCTGGTAGACGACGCTGAGCTGCTGGAACTGGTTGAGATGGAAGTGCGCGATCTGCTGAGCACTTACGACTTCCCAGGCGACGACACTCCGATCATCATCGGTTCTGCTCGTATGGCGCTGGAAGGCAAAGACGACAACGAAATGGGCACCACTGCCGTTCGTAAACTGGTTGAAACTCTGGATAGCTACATCCCAGAACCAGTTCGTCTGACTGACAAGCCGTTCCTGATGCCAATCGAAGACGTATTCTCGATCTCCGGTCGTGGTACTGTTGTGACTGGTCGTATCGAGCGCGGTATCGTTCGCGTTCAAGATGCGCTGGAAATCGTTGGTCTGCGTGACACCACCAACACTGTCTGCACTGGTGTTGAAATGTTCCGCAAGCTGCTCGACGAAGGTCGTGCTGGCGAGAACTGCGGCGTTCTGCTGCGTGGTACCAAGCGTGACGACGTTGAGCGTGGCCAAGTTCTGGTTAAGCCAGGTTCGGTTAAGCCGCACACCAAGTTCACCGCAGAAGTTTACGTTCTGAGCAAGGAAGAAGGCGGTCGTCACACTCCGTTCTTCAAAGGCTACCGTCCACAGTTCTACTTCCGTACTACTGACGTGACTGGTAACTGCCAGCTGCCAGAAGGCGTTGAAATGGTAATGCCAGGCGATAACATCCAAATGGAAGTTACCCTGATCAAAACCATCGCAATGGAAGACGGTCTGCGCTTCGCTATCCGTGAAGGCGGCCGTACCGTTGGTGCTGGTGTTGTAGCTAAAATCATCGAGTAAGCGTCTCTTCTGAGATAGCTTCGATGCTTTGAAAAGCCCCCGCTCAGCGGGGGCTTTTTTATTGGGTTGACACCTATCTGGGGCGTCTATAGAATTGCGCCTCCTTTTAACGGGCGTATTGCGCTCGCTGGGAATAGCAGCCGGAGTCTGAAATCCAATGCAAAATCAGCAAATCCGTATCAGGTTGAAGGCTTTTGACCATCGCCTGATCGACCAATCCACCCAGGAAATCGTGGAAACCGCGAAACGTACTGGTGCTCAAGTGCGTGGTCCAATTCCACTGCCTACCCGTAAAGAGCGGTTCACCGTTCTGGTCTCCCCGCACGTCAACAAAGACGCGCGTGACCAGTACGAGATCCGTACTCATAAGCGCGTACTGGACATCGTCCAGCCAACGGATAAAACCGTTGATGCACTTATGAAGCTCGATCTGGCGGCCGGTGTGGAAGTACAGATCAGCCTCGGCTAAGACTCGGGTCTTAGTCGTGTAACGCTCTGAAATGGGCGGCCATAGCGGGTGAAAGCCCCGTACACTCATGAGGTTTACAACATGGCTACCAATAAAATTGGTGTAGTCGGTCGTAAATGCGGTATGACCCGTATTTTCACCGAAGAAGGTGTCTCGATTCCGGTAACGGTTATTGAGATCGAACCAAATCGTGTCTCTCAGTTTAAGACTGAAGAAACCGATGGCTATCGTGCAGTGCAAGTCACTGTCGGCGAGCGTCGTGCTTCGCGTGTGACAGCTGCTCAGGCAGGTCACTTCGCAAAAGCAAACGTTGCAGCTGGTCGTACTGTTCTGGAGTTCCGTCTTGCTGATGGCGACTACCAGGCTGGCGATCTGATCAGCGCTGAAATCTTCGCCGCTGGTCAACTGGTTGATGTAACCGGTCAGTCCAAGGGTAAAGGCTTCCAGGGTACGATCAAGCGTTGGAATTTCCGTGGTCAAGACAACACTCACGGTAACTCCGTTTCCCACCGCGTCCCGGGCTCTATTGGCCAGTGCCAGACTCCTGGTCGTGTATTCAAGGGCAAAAAAATGTCCGGTCATATGGGCGCTGAGCGCGTGACCGTGCAGTCCCTCGAAGTAGTGCGCGTCGACGCTGAACGCAATCTGTTGTTGGTCAAGGGTGCTGTTCCTGGCGCTACTGGCGGCAACCTGGTTGTACGTCCAGCGGCCAAGGCTCGCGGTTAAGGGGAAGCTGACATGCAATTAAATGTAAATGACGCTCAAGCGATCGAAGTTTCCGAACTGACATTTGGCGGCGAATTCAACGAGACGCTGGTTCACCAAGCAGTCGTGGCCTACATGGCCGGCGGCCGTCAAGGTAGCAAGCAGCAAAAGACCCGTTCCGACGTTCGTGGTGGCGGTAAGCGCCCTTGGCGTCAGAAAGGTACTGGCCGTGCTCGTGCCGGTACTATCCGTAGCCCAATCTGGCGCGGCGGCGGTACCACTTTCGCAGCTCGTCCACAGGATCACTCTCAGAAGCTCAACAAGAAGATGTATCGCGCAGCACTGCGCTCCATCCTTGCTGAACTCGTGCGTACTGATCGTCTGGTCGTGGTTCAGGACTTCGCTGTTGAAAGTCCAAAAACCAAAGATCTGCTGGGCAAGCTGAACAACATGAGCCTGACCGACGTTTTGATCGTGTCTGAAGCTGTTGATCAGAACCTGTACCTGGCTGCTCGCAACCTGCCACACGTTGATGTGCGTGACGTGCAAGGTTCCGATCCAGTTAGTCTGATCGCATACGACAAGGTGTTGATCACCGTGTCGGCCGTGAAGAAATTCGAGGAGCTGCTGGGATGAACCAGGAACGCGTATTTAAAGTTCTGCTTGGCCCGCACGTTTCCGAAAAGGCTACGGTTCTGGCTGACAAGAAAGGCCAGTTCGTTTTCAAGGTTGCAACTGACGCAACCAAGCTGGAAATCAAGAAGGCCGTCGAAAGCCTGTTCAGCGTGAAAGTTGAGCGTGTTACTACCCTGAATGTTCTGGGTAAGAGCAAGCGCACTGCTCGCGGTCTGGGCAAGCGTAATGACTGGAAGAAGGCAGTTATCTCCCTTCAACCAGGCCAAGATCTCGATTTCAGCAGCAGTGCTGAGTAAGGAAGGGGTGCATCATGGCAATCGTTAAATGCAAACCGACTTCCCCTGGCCGCCGTTTTGTGGTCAAGGTGGTCAACCAGGAGCTGCATAAAGGCGCTCCTCACGCACCGCTGCTCGAGAAGAAATCGAAGACTGGTGGTCGTAACAACAATGGTCGTATTACCACTCGTCACATCGGTGGTGGCCATAAGCAGCATTATCGTCTGGTCGACTTCCGTCGCAACGACAAAGATGGCATCGCTGCCACTGTCGAGCGTATCGAATACGATCCAAACCGTACTGCTCACATCGCTCTGCTGTTGTACGCAGATGGCGAGCGTCGCTACATCATCGCGCCTAAAGGCGTGAGTGCTGGCGACCAGCTGATCGCAGGTGCTTTGGCACCGATCAAGCCGGGCAACGCTCTGCAACTGCGTAACATTCCAGTTGGTAGCACCGTACACGGCATCGAATTGAAGCCAGGTAAAGGCGCGCAAATCGCTCGTTCCGCTGGTGCTTCGGCTCAGCTGATCGCTCGTGAAGGTGTCTACGTGACCCTGCGTCTGCGTTCTGGTGAGATGCGTAAAGTGCTGGCTGAATGCCGCGCGACCCTGGGTGAGGTCTCGAACTCCGAGCACAGCCTGCGTTCGCTGGGTAAAGCTGGTGCCAAACGCTGGCGTGGCGTTCGCCCAACCGTTCGTGGTGTTGCCATGAACCCGGTTGACCACCCACACGGTGGTGGTGAAGGTCGTACCTCTGGTGGTCGTCATCCGGTATCGCCATGGGGCTTCCCGACTAAGGGCGCGAAGACTCGTGGTAATAAGCGTACCGACAAAATGATCGTCCGTCGTCGCAAGTAAATAGAGGGATACGACAGTGCCACGTTCTCTGAAAAAAGGTCCTTTTATTGATCTTCACCTACTGAAGAAGATCGAAGTGGCGGCGGAAAAGAACGATCGCAAACCAGTTAAGACCTGGTCGCGTCGTTCGATGATCCTGCCACAAATGGTCGGTCTGACCATCGCTGTACACAACGGTCGTCTGCACGTCCCAGTTCTCGTTAACGAAGACATGGTCGGCCACAAACTAGGCGAGTTTGCCGGTACCCGCACTTATCGTGGGCACGTGGCAGACAAGAAAGCCAAGCGTTAAGGGGTAAGGAAATGGAAGTAGCCGCTAAGTTGTCGGGCGCTCGAATCTCCGCCCAGAAAGCCCGCTTGGTCGCCGACCAGATCCGCGGGAAGAAGGTGGGCGAAGCGCTCAACCTGTTGGCTTTCAGCAGTAAGAAAGCCGCCGAGATCATGAAGAAAGTGCTGGAGTCGGCCGTAGCCAACGCCGAGCATAACGAAGGCGCAGACGTTGATGACCTGAAGGTCAGCACCGTTTTCGTCAACGAAGGGCGTTCGCTGAAGCGAATCATGCCACGTGCCAAAGGCCGTGCTGATCGCATCGTCAAGCGGTCTTGCCATATCACTGTCAAGGTTGCTGACAAGTAACGGAGTCGAAGAGATGGGTCAGAAAGTACATCCCATTGGCATTCGCCTGGGAATCGTCAAGGAGCACACCTCCGTCTGGTACGCAGACGGTCGGACTTATGCGGACTATTTGTTCGCTGATCTGAAGGTGCGTGAGTATCTCCAAGACAAACTAAAAAGCGCGTCCGTAAGCCGTATCGATATCCATCGTCCGGCACAAACTGCACGTATCACCATCCACACCGCTCGTCCAGGTATCGTTATCGGGAAGAAAGGTGAAGATGTTGAGAAACTGCGTCAGGACCTGACCAAGCAAATGGGTGTGCCTGTGCACATCAATATCGAAGAGATCCGCAAGCCGGAGCTCGACGGTATGCTGGTTGCGCAGAGCGTAGCTCAGCAGCTGGAGCGTCGCGTAATGTTCCGTCGCGCTATGAAGCGCGCCGTACAGAACGCCATGCGCATTGGTGCCAAAGGCATCAAAATCCAAGTGAGCGGTCGTCTCGGCGGTGCTGAAATCGCACGTACTGAATGGTATCGCGAAGGTCGTGTGCCACTGCACACCCTGCGTGCCGACATCGACTATGCCAACTACGAAGCTCACACCACTTACGGTGTGATCGGTGTAAAGGTTTGGATCTTCAAAGGCGAAGTAATTGGTGGTCGCCAAGAAGAACTGAAACCACAAGCACCAGCGCCTCGTAAAAAAGCTGCTAAGTAAGGGGTACGCCAAATGTTGCAACCAAAGCGTACGAAGTTCCGCAAGCAGATGACAGGCCACAACCGTGGTCTGGCTCAGCGCGGTAGCAAAGTCAGCTTCGGCGAGTTCGCGCTGAAGTCTGTAGCTCGTGGTCGTCTCACCGCTCGTCAGATCGAGTCAGCGCGTCGTGCACTGACCCGCCACGTAAAACGTGGCGGCAAGATCTGGATCCGTGTATTCCCGGACAAGCCGATCTCCAAAAAGCCTCTTGAGGTTCGGATGGGTAAAGGTAAGGGTAACGTGGAATACTGGGTAGCCCAGATTCAGCCAGGCAAAGTCCTGTATGAAATCGAGGGTGTAACTGAAGAGCTGGCGCGTGAGGCTTTTGCCCTGGCTGCTGCAAAGCTGCCGCTCGCCACCGCCTTTGTTAAACGGACGGTGATGTGATGAAAGCGAATGAACTTCGTGAAAAATCCGCACAGCAGCTGAACGAGCAACTGCTCGGCCTGCTGCGCGACCAGTTCAATCTGCGTATGCAGAAAGCAACTGGCCAGTTGGGGCAGTCTCATCTGCTCTCGCAAGTTAAGCGTGACATCGCTCGCGTGAAGACTGTGCTCAACCAGCAGGCAGGTAAGTGATCATGGCTGAAGCCGAAAAGACTGTCCGTACGCTGACTGGCCGTGTTGTCAGCGACAAGATGGACAAAACCATCACCGTTTTGATCGAGCGTCGCGTTAAGCACCCGATCTACGGTAAATATGTTAAGCGTTCGACTAAGCTGCACGCGCACGACGAAACCAATCAGTGCCACATCGGCGACAAAGTCACTATTCGTGAAACTCGTCCGCTGGCCAAGACCAAGTCTTGGGCATTGGTTGATGTTCTCGAACGCGCTGTGGAAGTCTAAGGACTAGGGGTCGGAGAAATTATATGATTCAGACTCAATCCATGCTCGATGTGGCCGATAACAGCGGCGCTCGCCGTGTTATGTGCATCAAGGTGCTGGGTGGCTCCCATCGTCGTTACGCTGGTATCGGTGACATCATCAAGGTTACCGTGAAGGAAGCAATTCCTCGCGGTAAGGTGAAAAAAGGCCAAGTGATGACTGCTGTTGTAGTCCGCACTCGTCACGGCGTACGCCGTGCAGATGGCTCCATTATCCGCTTTGATGGCAACGCTGCTGTTCTTCTGAACAACAAGCAAGAGCCGATCGGCACCCGTATCTTTGGGCCAGTGACCCGTGAACTTCGTACTGAGAAGTTCATGAAGATCGTCTCGCTCGCCCCAGAAGTGCTGTAAGGAGATCCGACATGCAAAAGATTCGTCGTGACGACGAGATCATCGTGATCGCCGGCAAAGACAAAGGTAAGCGCGGTAAGGTGCTGAAGGTTCTCGCTGACGACCGTCTGGTTGTTGGTGGTCTGAACCTGGTCAAGCGCCATACCAAGCCTAACCCTGCGTCGGGCGTACAAGGCGGTATCGTCGAAAAAGAAGCGCCACTGCACGCTTCTAACGTCGCCATCTTCAACGGCGAAACCAACAAGGCTGACCGCGTTGGTTTCAAAGTAGAAGACGGTAAGAAAATTCGTGTCTTCAAGTCGACCCAAAAAGCGGTTGATGCTTGAACACTGCTAGGTAGATAAGACCATGGCACGACTACAAGAGATTTACCGGAAGGAAATCGCCCCCAAGCTTAAGGAAGAACTTAAGCTCGGGAACGTGATGGAAGTTCCGCGCGTTACCAAAATCACCCTGAACATGGGTCTGGGCGAAGCGATCGGCGACAAAAAAGTCATCGAGCACGCTGTTGCTGACCTGGAAAAGATCACCGGTCAAAAAGTTGTTGTGACTTACGCTCGGAAATCCATCGCTGGCTTTAAAGTCCGTGAAGGTTGGCCGATCGGCGTCAAAGTGACTCTGCGCCGTGAGCGTATGTATGAATTCCTGGATCGTCTGCTGTCGATCTCCCTGCCTCGGGTTCGCGACTTCCGCGGCCTGAATGCCAAGTCCTTCGATGGTCGTGGTAACTACAGCATGGGCGTGAAAGAGCAGATCATCTTCCCGGAAATCGACTACGACAAGATCGATGCTCTCCGCGGTCTGGACATCACCCTGACCACCACTGCTAAGAACGATGATGAAGGTCGCGCCCTGTTGCGTGCTTTCAAATTCCCGTTCCGCAACTGATTGGAGTAGGACCATGGCCAAGATGAGCATGAAAAACCGCGAGCTGAAGCGTCAGCTCACGGTTGCCAAGTACGCCAAGAAGCGTGCAGCACTGAAAGCAATCATCGTTGATCTGAACGCAAGTCCAGAAGCGCGTTGGGAAGCTACAGTAGCCCTGCAGAAGCAGCCACGTGACGCAAGCGCTTCGCGCATGCGTAACCGCTGCCGCCTGACCGGTCGTCCACACGGCGTTTACCGCAAGTTCGGCCTCGGCCGTAACAAACTGCGTGAAGCGGCAATGCGTGGTGACGTACCTGGTCTGGTTAAAGCCAGCTGGTAAGTACTTTCAGCGTCCAGGTGGTCTGAATCGCAAGATCCTGACCGCCGGTGACCTTGAATCTGGAACAAGCCCCTTTTGGGGCTTGTTTCATTTCCGGAGTGTGTCTAAAATACGCGGCTCGCCTGAGCCCGTGTTTTTTACCCGGAGATTCTCAGCGACATATGTAGCCGCAAGGCTAATTTTTTTGTATTAGGAGCGTCTAGCCCATGAGTATGCAGGACCCGTTAGCGGACATGCTAACTCGTATCCGTAATGCCCAGATGGCTGAAAAGTCCGTCGTAAGCATGCCATCTTCCAAGTTGAAGGTTGCTGTTGCCAAAGTCCTGAAAGACGAAGGCTACATTGCGGGTTATCAGATCAGCAGCGAAATCAAACCACTGCTGTCCATCGAGCTGAAGTACTTCGAAGGCCGTTCGGTCATCGAGGAAGTGAAGCGCGTTAGCCGTCCAGGCCTGCGTCAGTACAAGTCCGCTGAAGATCTGCCGAAAGTTCGTGGCGGTCTGGGCGTGTCTATCGTCTCCACCAACAAAGGTGTGATGACGGATCGTGCTGCGCGCGCTGCCGGTGTCGGCGGCGAAGTTCTTTGCACTGTGTTCTAAGGGGGGATAAGCATGTCTCGCGTCGCTAAGAACCCCGTTAAGCTGCCAGCCGGTGTCGAAGTCAAATTCGCAGGCCAACAGCTTTCGGTGAAGGGTGCCAAGGGCACTCTTGAACTGAATATCCATTCGTCCGTTGAGATCGTTGAAGAAGCTGGTGAGCTGCGTTTCGCTGCTCGCAATGGCGATCAACAAACTCGCGCAATGGCTGGTACCACGCGTGCGTTGGTAAACAACATGGTCCAAGGCGTAAGCCAAGGCTTCGAGCGTAAGCTCCAGCTGGTCGGTGTTGGTTACAAAGCGCAAGCAAAAGGCACGGTTTTGAACCTGGCCCTTGGCTTCTCGCACCCAGTGGATTACGAACTGCCGGAAGGCATCACCGCTGAGACTCCTAGCCAGACCGATATCCTGATCAAGGGCATCGATAAGCAACTGGTAGGTCAAGTGGCTGCTGAGATCCGCGACTTCCGTCCACCAGAGCCGTACAAAGGCAAAGGTGTGCGCTACGCGGACGAAGTCGTCCGTCGTAAAGAAGCCAAGAAGAAGTAGGGCATAGCAAATGACCGACAAAAAAGTTACTCGACTGCGTCGCGCTCGCAAAGCACGCCTGAAAATGCACGAACTCGAAGTCGTGCGTCTCTGCGTGTTCCGCTCGTCGCAGCACATCTACGCCCAGGTCATCTCGGCCGACGGCAACAAAGTCCTGGCCAGCGCCTCGACTTTGGATAAAGAACTGCGTGATGGTGCCACTGGCAACATCGACGCGGCCACAAAGGTTGGCCAGCTGGTCGCTACGCGTGCTAAGGCCGCTGGCGTCTCGCAAGTGGCTTTCGACCGCTCTGGCTTCAAGTACCACGGCCGCGTTAAAGCGCTGGCTGATGCTGCTCGTGAAGCTGGGCTGGAGTTCTAAGTTATGTCAAATAACGACCAAAAGCGCGACGAAGGCTACATTGAGAAGCTGGTTCAAGTTAACCGCGTAGCCAAAACCGTTAAAGGCGGCCGTATTTTCACTTTCACCGCGTTGACCGTGGTTGGTGATGGTAAAGGGCGCGTTGGCTTCGGCCGTGGCAAGTCACGTGAAGTGCCTGCTGCGATCCAGAAGGCAATGGAAGCTGCTCGTCGCAACATGATCCAAGTTGATCTGAACGGCACCACGCTGCAGTACGCAATGAAGTCCGCTCATGGCGCTTCTAAGGTGTACATGCAGCCTGCTTCTGAAGGTACCGGTATCATCGCTGGCGGCGCTATGCGTGCTGTCCTCGAAGTTGCTGGCGTTCAGAACGTTCTGGCCAAGTGCTATGGCTCGACTAACCCGGTAAACGTGGTTCACGCCACTTTCAAAGGTTTGAAAGCTATGCAATCTCCTGAATCCATTGCCGCCAAGCGTGGCAAAAGCGTCAAGGAGATCTTCTGATCATGGCTACCGTTAAAGTAACGCTGATCAAAAGCATGACCGGTCGCATCCCTAACCACAAATTGTGCGTTAAGGGTTTGGGGCTGCGTCGCATCGGTCACACTGTAGAAGTCCAGGATACTCCCGAGAATCGCGGGATGATCAACAAGGCTTACTACATGCTGCGTGTCGAGGGTTAATCGATGAAACTCAATGATCTGAGTCCAGCGCCGGGTTCCCGTCGCGAAAAGCATCGTCCGGGCCGTGGTATCGGTAGCGGTTTGGGTAAGACTGGTGGCCGCGGCCACAAAGGTCAAACCTCTCGCTCCGGTGGCACCATCGCTCCAGGCTTTGAAGGCGGTCAACAGCCGCTGCATCGTCGCCTGCCTAAGTTCGGTTTCGTATCCCTGAAAGCCATGGATCGCGCAGAAGTGCGTCTGTCCGAGCTGGCTAAAGTGGAAGGCGACATCGTTACTGTGCAGACCCTGAAAGATGCCAACGTGATCAACGTCAACGTACAGCGTGTGAAAATCATGCTGTCCGGTGAAGTGACTCGCGCTGTCACTATCGGCAAGGGAATCGGCGCCACCAAAGGTGCGCGTTCGGCTATCGAAGCAGCTGGCGGCAAGTTCGAGGAATAAATGGCTAAGCAAGGTGCTCTCTCAGCGCTCGGCAAAGGCGGTATGTCTGAACTCTGGGCTCGTCTGCGTTTTCTGTTCCTGGCGATTATCGTCTACCGAATAGGCGCACACATCCCGGTTCCAGGTATCAACCCGGACCGACTCGCAGACCTGTTTCGACAGAATGAGGGGACCATTCTTAGCTTGTTCAACATGTTTTCTGGCGGCGCGCTGGAACGGATGAGCATCTTTGCACTGGGGATCATGCCGTACATTTCGGCATCGATCATCATGCAGCTGATGACAGCCGTCAGCCCGCAGCTGGAGCAGTTGAAGAAGGAAGGTGAAGCTGGTCGTCGCAAGATTAGCCAGTACACCCGCTACGGCACTGTCATCCTCGCCCTGGTTCAAGCTATCGGCATGTCCGTTGGCTTGGCGGGGCAGGGTGTTGCGTTCACTGGTGACTTTGGCTTCCATTTCGTCGCGGTATCCACGTTTGTGGCTGGTGCGATGTTCATGATGTGGCTGGGTGAGCAGATTACTGAGCGTGGTGTTGGTAACGGTATCTCGATGTTGATTTTCGCAGGTATCGTCGCCGGTCTTCCGAGAGCAATTGGGCAGTCTTTCGAGTCTGCACGTCAGGGTGATATCAATATTTTTGCCTTGGTTGCCATCGGTTTGCTGGCAGTAGCGATTATCGGTTTTGTGGTGTTCATTGAGCGTGGTCAGCGTCGTATTGCTGTTCACTACGCCAAGCGTCAGCAGGGCCGTAAGGTTTTTGCTGCGCAGACCAGCCACTTGCCGCTGAAAGTGAATATGGCCGGTGTTATTCCGGCAATTTTCGCGAGCAGCATTTTGCTGTTTCCGGCTTCGTTGGGTACCTGGTTTGGTCAGTCTGAAAATATGGGCTGGCTGCAGGACCTCTCTCAGTCGATCGCTCCTGGTCAGCCGTTGAATATTCTGCTGTTTAGTGCAGGGATTATTTTCTTCTGCTTCTTCTATACGGCGTTGATGTTCAATCCGAAAGACGTAGCGGAAAACCTGAAGAAGTCCGGTGCCTTTATTCCGGGTATTCGTCCAGGCGAGCAGTCTGCGCGCTACATTGATGGCGTTCTGACTCGCTTGACCCTGTTCGGTGCTCTATATATGACGGCCGTGTGCTTGTTGCCCCAGTTTCTGGTGGTTGCAGCAAACGTTCCGTTCTACCTTGGCGGGACCTCGTTGCTGATCGTGGTCGTGGTTGTGATGGACTTCATGTCCCAAGTACAATCGCACCTCGTTTCGCACCAGTACGAATCCCTGATGAAGAAAGCCAACCTGAAGGGTTACGGCAGCGGCATGTTGCGCTGAGTACCCATAAGGTTCGAGGAGTTGGTGATGAAAGTTCGTGCATCGGTGAAAAAGCTGTGCCGTAACTGCAAGATTATTCGCCGCGAAGGTGTTGTTCGAGTAATTTGCAGCGCGGAACCGCGTCACAAACAGCGCCAAGGCTGAGTGTGATCCGCTTGAAGCCCGGCAGCTAGTGCGCTGCCGGGTTGATTATTTGTTATTACAGCGATATTATCTCGCGCCCTATTTCTTGGCTTCCGGGGCGTAGGTAGCTGTCAATTGGAGTCCCACTGAATGGCCCGTATTGCAGGCGTTAACATTCCAGATAACAAGCACACTGTTATCTCGCTGACCTACATCTATGGTGTTGGTCGCACTACTGCGCAGAAAATTTGCGCAGTCGCTGGGGTAAACCCAGCCGCTAAGATCAAGGATCTGAGCGACGAGCAGATTGAATTGCTGCGTGGCGAAGTGGCGAAGTTCACCACTGAAGGTGACCTGCGTCGCGAAATCAACATGAAAATCAAGCGTTTGATGGACCTCGGTTGCTATCGCGGTCTGCGTCATCGTCGTGGTCTTCCAGTGCGCGGTCAGCGTACCAAGACTAACGCGCGTACCCGTAAAGGTCCGCGTAAGCCGATCCGCAAGTAATCGCCCCAGCGAATCGACAGGAAAATTATCATGGCAAAACCTGCTGCTCGTCCTCGTAAAAAAGTTAAAAAGACAGTGGTTGATGGCATCGCCCACATCCATGCATCTTTTAACAACACCATCGTGACCATCACCGACCGTCAAGGTAACGCGCTTTCTTGGGCTACCTCCGGTGGTTCGGGTTTCCGCGGTTCCCGCAAGTCCACACCGTTTGCTGCTCAAGTAGCTGCTGAACGTGCTGGTCAAGCTGCGCTGGAATATGGCCTGAAAAACCTCGACGTTAACGTCAAAGGTCCAGGTCCAGGTCGTGAGTCTGCTGTCCGTGCTTTGAACGGCTGTGGCTATAAGATCGCCAGCATCACCGACGTGACGCCAATCCCGCACAACGGGTGCCGTCCGCCGAAGAAGCGCCGCGTGTAATCCAGGAGATTGTAAAGAATGGCTCGTTACATTGGTCCAAAATGCAAACTCGCTCGTCGCGAAGGCACCGATCTCTTCCTGAAGAGCGGCGTGCGCGCGATCGAATCGAAGTGCAACATTGAAGCAGCACCTGGTATCCACGGCCAACGCCGCGGTCGCCAGTCCGATTACGGCACCCAACTGCGTGAAAAGCAGAAGGTCCGTCGTATTTACGGCGTTCTCGAGCGTCAGTTCAGCGGCTACTACAAAGAAGCTGCTGGCAAGAAAGGTGCAACCGGTGAAAACCTGCTGCAACTGCTCGAATGCCGTCTGGACAACGTTGTATACCGTATGGGCTTTGGTTCGACTCGTGCCGAATCCCGTCAGCTGGTATCGCACAAGTCGATCAGCGTTAACGGTCAGACCGTAAACGTTCCGTCCTACCAGGTTCGTGCTGGTGACGTGGTCGCAGTCCGCGAGAAAGCAAAAAACCAACTTCGCATTGTCCAAGCTCTCGATCTGTGTGCCCAACGTGGCCGCGTAGAATGGGTAGAAGTAGACACTGAGAAGAAGTCGGGCGTTTTCAAGAACGTTCCTGCTCGCAGTGATCTGTCCGCCGACATCAACGAAAGCCTGATTGTCGAGCTCTACTCCAAGTAAGGGCTAGAAAATAGGTGCATCCATGCAGATTTCGGTAAATGAGTTCCTGACACCCCGCCACATTGATGTGCAGGTTGTCAGTCCAACCCGCGCCAAGATCACTCTCGAGCCTCTCGAGCGTGGTTTTGGCCACACCCTGGGCAACGCGCTGCGCCGCATCCTGTTGTCCTCAATGCCCGGCTGTGCAGTAGTCGAGGCCGAGATTGACGGTGTGCTCCACGAGTACAGCGCCATCGAAGGTGTACAGGAAGACGTAATTGAAATCCTGTTGAACCTTAAAGGTCTGGCTATCAAGCTGCACGGCCGTGACGAAGTTACGCTGACCTTGTCGAAGAAGGGTTCGGGGGTGGTTACCGCTGCCGATATTCAGCTGGATCATGATGTCGAGATCGTTAACCCCGATCACGTAATCGCTAACCTGGCGTCTAACGGCGCCCTGAACATGAAGCTCACCGTAGCTCGTGGTCGTGGTTATGAACCGGCCGACTCGCGTCAGAGCGATGAAGACGAAAGCCGCAGCATTGGTCGCTTGCAGCTTGACTCTTCGTTCAGCCCGGTTCGCCGTATCGCATACGTGGTGGAAAACGCCCGTGTCGAGCAGCGTACTAACCTGGACAAGCTGGTTATTGATCTGGAAACCAACGGTACTCTGGATCCTGAAGAGGCTATTCGCCGCGCTGCAACCATTCTGCAACAGCAGTTGGCTGCGTTCGTCGACCTCAAAGGTGACAGCGAACCAGTGGTAATCGAGCAGGAAGACGAGATCGATCCGATCCTGCTTCGCCCGGTTGACGATCTGGAACTGACTGTACGTTCGGCTAACTGCCTTAAGGCGGAAAACATTTACTACATCGGCGACCTGATTCAGCGTACCGAAGTAGAACTGTTGAAGACTCCGAACCTGGGCAAGAAATCCTTGACTGAAATCAAGGACGTTCTGGCCTCCCGCGGTCTGTCCCTCGGCATGCGCCTCGACAACTGGCCGCCTGCAAGTCTTAAGAAGGACGACAAGGCGACTGCCTGATCGTCGTAATCACCGAACGTGAGTTTGGTAAGGAATGAACCATGCGTCATCGTAAAAGTGGTCGTCACCTGAGCCGTACCAGCTCGCACCGCAAGGCCATGTTTCAAAACATGGCGGTGTCGCTGTTCGAGCACGAGCTGATCAAAACTACACTGCCGAAAGCTAAAGAACTGCGTCGCGTTGCTGAGCCGCTGATCACTTTGGCCAAGACAGACAGCCTGGCTAACCGCCGTCTGGCTTTCGACCGTACTCGTTCGAAAGCTATCGTTGGTAAGCTCTTCAACGACCTGGGCAAGCGTTATGCTACCCGTGAGGGTGGCTACCTGCGCATCCTCAAGTGCGGTTTCCGCGCTGGCGACAACGCGCCTATGGCGTACGTCGAGTTGGTTGATCGTGCTACTGCTGGCGAAGCTGTAAGCGCCGAGTAAGACGACAAGCTGTAACGAAGAACCGGGCCTAGTGCCCGGTTTTTTGTGCGCGTAACAAAAGCACGATTTGTACAAGCTTCCACAGGCAGCGCTTGACACTATATGCGCTGGAGGGGTGTTAGTTATTTTCTATTGATGCTTACAATTTAATGAATTTGTAGGTGTCATGTTGATGGTCAATACTCCCTCCAAGCCGATTAGCCGGCAGTTCCAAGTCCGACCTGAGGAAAATTGAGCATGAGCCAGAATAAAATCCTTACTACCGCCAGCGGCGCTCCCGTTGCGGACAACCAGAATTCCCGCTCCGCCGGCCCGCGTGGTCCTTTGCTGCTCGACGACTTTCACTTGATCGAGAAGCTCGCTCACTTCAACCGTGAAAACATCCCTGAACGTCGGGTGCACGCCAAAGGTTCAGGTGCATACGGTACGTTCACCGTCACCCAAGACATCACCCAATACACCAGCGCCAAGTTGTTCGAGTCCGTCGGTAAGCAAACTCCAACTTTCCTGCGCTTCTCCACCGTGGGTGGCGAGCGTGGCTCGGCGGACACCGAGCGCGACCCACGTGGCTTCGCCTTGAAGTTCTACACTGAAGAAGGCAACTGGGACATCGTGGGCAACAACACCCCGGTGTTCTTCATACGCGACCCTCTGAAATTCCCAGACTTCATCCACACTCAAAAGCGACTGCCGCAAAGCAATCTAAAGAGCGCGCAGATGATGTGGGACTTCTGGTCGCACTCCCCAGAGGCGCTGCACCAGGTCACCATCCTGTTCTCGGACCGTGGCATTCCCGATGGGTACCGTCACATGCACGGCTTCGGCAGCCACACCTACAGTTTGATTAACGCGAAGGGCGAGCGGCACTGGGTGAAATGGCACTACAAGACCAAGCAAGGTATCAAGAATCTGGCGCCTGCTGAGGCTGCACGTTTGGCCGGTACTGATCCCGACTATGCCCAGCGCGATCTGTTCGGTGCTATCGAGCGTGGTGACTTCCCGAAATGGCGCGTCTGCATCCAGATCATGACCGAGGCCCAGGCGAATGCTCATTACGAGAATCCGTTTGATGTGACCAAAACCTGGTCGCAGAAAGAATTCCCGCTGATCGAAGTAGGCGAGCTGGAGCTTAACCGTAACCCGCAGAACTACTTCGCTGAAGTCGAGCAGGCTGCATTCGGCCCGAGCAACATGGTTCCAGGCGTTGGCCTGTCGCCAGACCGCATGCTGCAGGGGCGCGTTTTCGCTTACGCAGATGCTCACCGGTACCGCGTGGGTACCAACCACCAGCAACTGCCGGTGAATGCTCCACGCAGCCCGGTGAACAGCTACCAGCGTGACGGCTCGATGGCATTTGGCAGCAATGGTGGTGCGACTCCGAACTACGAGCCGAACAGCTACGCCGAAGCACCCAAGCAAGCGCCTCAGTACGCCGAGCCTGCGTTGGCTTTGAGCGGTGCAGCTGATCGTTACGATCACCGCGAAGACACTGATTACTACAGCCACGCAGGTGCGCTGTTCCGCCTGATGAATGATGAGCAGAAAGCACTGCTCACCAATAACATCGCCGGCGCAATGACCGGTGTTTCCAGTGATGTGGTCCAGCGTCAACTGCAGCACTTCTATAAGGCAGATCCAGCTTATGGAGACGCAATCGCAAAGGCACTGGGTGTATCGCTTAACTGACTCTAAACGATAAGCAGAACCGCCCTCATTTGGGCGGTTTTTGCGTTATTTCAGCTATTTTTCTCCAGAAATCTTCACTTTTCTGCCATTAGTCCCGTGACCTCCAAGTCATCATGGTTCAAACTACAGACTTTCAAGCAGGGAGATGTAGGGCGATGCAAGGTCACCCCGACGTAATCGATTACCTCAACACGTTGCTGACGGGCGAACTGGCAGCTCGTGACCAATATTTCATCCACTCGCGCATGTACGAAGACTGGGGTTTTACCGAACTCTACGAGCGTATCAACCACGAAATGGAAGAAGAGGCACAGCACGCCGACGCACTGATGCGCCGTATCCTGATGCTCGAAGGCACGCCACGTATGCGTCCCGACGACTTGGACGTGGGCACCAGCGTACCTGACATGCTCGCAGCCGATCTTCGTCTTGAGTACAAGGTGCGTGCCGCGCTCTGCAAGGGCATTGAGCTCTGCGAGCAGCACAGCGACTTCGTTACTCGTGAAATCCTGCGAGTGCAGTTGAACGATACCGAAGAAGATCACACCTACTGGCTCGAAAAGCAGTTGGGCCTGATCAAGCTGGTTGGCTTGGAAAACTACCTGCAATCGCAGTTCTGATTTCCGGCCACCAAAAAGCCCCTGTCACCGTAAGGTGTCAGGGGCTTTTTCATTGCCCAATAGATCAGGCGCGATCGCGCTCCAGCAACGGCTTCAAATAGTAACCGGTGTGAGATTGCGACATTTCGGAGACCTGCTCCGGCGTACCCACCGCGATGATCTGGCCGCCCTTGGATCCACCTTCCGGCCCTAGATCGACCAGCCAGTCGGCGGTCTTGATCACATCGAGGTTGTGCTCGATCACCACCACGGTGTTGCCGTGGTCTCGCAAGCGGTGCAACACGTCCAGCAACTGCTGAATATCCGCGAAGTGCAGACCGGTTGTTGGTTCATCCAGGATATACAAGGTCTTGCCAGTATCGCGTTTGGACAGCTCGCGAGACAGCTTCACCCGCTGCGCCTCACCACCGGACAACGTCGTCGCCGACTGCCCCAGCTTGATATACGACAGGCCCACATCCATCAGCGTCTGCAGCTTGCGCGCCAACGCCGGAACCGCATCGAAGAACACCCGGGCTTCCTCGATGGTCATCTCCAGGGTTTCATGGATGCTCTTACCCTTGTACTTGATCTCCAGGGTTTCACGGTTATAGCGCTTACTCTTGCATACATCGCACGGCACGTAGATGTCTGGCAGGAAGTGCATCTCTACTTTGATCAGGCCGTCGCCCTGGCACGCTTCGCAGCGCCCGCCCTTGACGTTGAACGAGAACCGCCCTGGCCCGTAGCCACGCGAGCGCGACTCTGGTACCCCGGCGAACAGTTCGCGAATGGGTGTAAACAGCCCGGTATAGGTCGCCGGGTTGGAGCGCGGTGTGCGGCCAATCGGGCTCTGGTCGATATCGACCACCTTGTCCAGGTGTTCCAAGCCCTTGATGCTGTCGTGCGCCGCTGCTTCCAGGGTGGTCGCGCCGTTCAAGGCGGTGGCACTCAGGGGGAACAGCGTGTTGTTGATCAGCGTCGACTTGCCTGAGCCGGAAACACCGGTCACGCAGGTCAGAAGCCCCAGGGGGATTTCCAGGTCAACATTGCGCAAATTGTTGCCGCGCGCGCCCTTGAGGTGCAATGCCATCTTCTTGTTGCGCGGTGTGCGCTTGGCTGGCACTGCGATCTTCACGCGGCCAGACAGGTACTTGCCGGTCAACGAGTCCGGATGTGCCATTACCTCGGCAGGCGTGCCCTCGGCAACAATATGCCCACCATGCACGCCGGCGCCTGGGCCAATATCGACCACGTAGTCTGCCAGGCGAATCGCGTCTTCATCGTGCTCGACCACGATCACCGTGTTGCCGATGTCCCGCAGGTGTTTCAACGTGCCCAACAGGCGATCGTTGTCGCGCTGGTGCAAACCAATCGATGGTTCATCGAGGATGTACAACACCCCCACCAGGCCGGCACCAATCTGGCTGGCCAGGCGAATCCGCTGAGCTTCACCGCCGGACAAGGTGTCGGCGCTGCGGTCCAGGGATAGATAGTCCAGGCCTACGTTAACCAGGAACTGCAAGCGCTCGCGAATTTCCTTGAGGATCTTGTCGGCAATTTCCCCACGTCGTCCGGTCAGCTTCAGTACACCAAAGTATTCGCAGGCATCGCCGATCGGCAGGTTGGTCACCGCGGGCAAGGTTTTCTCGCCGACCCACACATGCCGTGCTTCACGACGCAGGCGAGTGCCCCGGCAATCCGGGCAGGGTTGGGTACTGAGGAATTTCGCCAGCTCTTCTCGCACGCTCGCCGATTCAGTCTCACGGTAGCGCCGCTCCAGGTTCGGTACGATGCCTTCGAACGGGTGGGAGCGCTTGACGATGTCGCCACGGTCGTTCAGGTACTTGAAGTCGACGTTCTGCGAACCACTGCCATTAAGGATGACTTTCTGCTGGTCTGCCGGCAGTTGGTTGAATGGCACTTCAAGGCTGAACTTGTAGTGCGACGCCAGCGACCCCAGCATCTGGAAGTAGTACACGTTACGCCTGTCCCAGCCGCGTATCGCCCCCTCTGCCAACGTCAGGTCACCATTGACCAGGCGCTTGATGTCGAAGAATTGCTTCACGCCCAGGCCATCGCAGGTCGGGCAGGCGCCGGCCGGGTTATTGAAGGAGAACAGCTTAGGCTCCAACTCGCTGATGGCATGGCCACAGATAGGGCAGGCAAACCGCGCGGAGAAGATGATCTCTTCGCCCGGCTCGTCATCCATTGGCGCCACCAGGGCAATCCCGTCCGCCAGCTTCAACGCGGTTTCGAACGATTCCGCCAGACGCTGCTGCAGGTCGGCACGCACCTTGAAGCGATCGACCACGACATCAATCGAGTGCTTCTTCTGTTTATCGAGCTTCGGCGCTTCGTCCAGTTCATAGAGCTTGCCGTTGATGCGCGCACGCACGAAACCTTGCGCACGCAGCTCTTCGAATACAGAGAGATGTTCACCCTTGCGCTCGCGAATGACCGGCGCCAGCAGCATCAGCTTGGCGCCTTCGGGCTGGGCCAGCACCAGGTCGACCATTTGGCTGACGGTCTGGGCTTCCAGCGGAATGTCGTGGTCCGGGCAGCGCGGGATACCTACCCGCGCGTACAGCAGGCGCAGGTAGTCGTAGATTTCGGTGATGGTGCCCACGGTGGAGCGTGGGTTATGGGAGGTCGACTTCTGTTCGATGGAAATCGCCGGCGACAGGCCTTCGATGGTGTCGACGTCAGGCTTTTCCATCATCGACAGGAACTGACGGGCATAGGCCGACAGCGATTCCACATAGCGACGCTGACCTTCGGCATACAGCGTGTCGAACGCCAGGGACGATTTGCCGGAGCCGGACAAGCCGGTGATGACGATCAGTTTGTCCCGGGGCAGGGTCAGGTCGATGTTCTTCAGGTTGTGGGTTCTAGCCCCACGAATCAGGATCTTGTCCAAGATGGCCTCGCACGGCGGGCGTAAATAATGCAGGAGTATACGGCTAAAGACTGGATGAATATACACTGTCAAAGTGCCGGGTGCAGCCTTACATGAAAGCTGCGCGGCAAAGCGCCGCATATACCCTCTCAATCGATGGGACTGGTAGAATCGCCGCCGGTTCACACGAGGTTTTTCCATGCACGATCCCCACAGCGAACGCATGAGTAGCGGCGAGACCCGAGCAGCAAGCGGTCTGGCCCTGGTGTTCGCGTTCCGTATGCTTGGCATGTTCATGGTGTTGCCGGTACTGGCGACCTATGGAATGGATCTGGCAGGCGCGACCCCCGCATTGATCGGCCTGGCAATTGGCGCCTATGGCCTGACCCAGGCGATTTTTCAGATTCCATTCGGGATCATTTCCGACCGTATTGGCCGTCGTCCAGTGATTTACCTGGGCCTGATCGTCTTCGCCCTCGGCAGCGTGCTCGCGGCACAATCCGATTCGATCTGGGGCGTGATCGCCGGACGCATCCTGCAAGGCGCCGGGGCGATTTCCGCTGCCGTCATGGCGCTGCTCTCCGATCTGACCCGTGAGCAACACCGCACCAAGGCTATGGCCATGATCGGCATGACCATCGGCCTGTCGTTCGCCGTGGCCATGGTCGTGGGCCCATTGCTGACGCGCGCCTTTGGCCTGCATGGCTTGTTCCTTGCCACCGGCGGCATGGCGTTGTTCGGGATCGTGATCGTGGCCTTTATGGTGCCGCGCTCCACCGGCACCTTGCAGCACCGTGAATCCGGTGTGGCGCGCAAGGCATTGTTGCCGACGCTCAAGCACCCGGACCTGCTGCGCCTGGATTTGGGTATCTTCGTGTTGCACGCAATGCTGATGTGCAGCTTCGTCGCCTTGCCCCTGGCCCTGGTGCAAAAAGCCGGGCTGCCCAAGGAACAGCATTGGTGGGTCTACCTAACGGCCTTGCTGATCTCTTTCTTTGCCATGATCCCGTTCATCATCTATGGCGAGAAGAAACGCAAAATGAAACGAGTTTTGCTCGGTGCCGTCGCGACATTGATGCTCACTGAACTATTCTTCTGGCAGTTCGGCGACAGCCTACGGGCGCTGGTTATCGGCACGGTGGTGTTCTTCACCGCGTTCAACCTGCTGGAGGCTTCATTGCCTTCGCTGATCAGTAAAGTTTCACCGGCCGGCGGCAAAGGCACGGCGATGGGGGTGTATTCCACCAGCCAGTTCCTTGGCTCGGCGCTGGGCGGCATCATGGGCGGCTGGATGTTCCAGC
The DNA here is from genome assembly GCF_001269925.1 of Pseudomonas sp. MIACH. Taxonomy (GTDB): domain Bacteria; phylum Pseudomonadota; class Gammaproteobacteria; order Pseudomonadales; family Pseudomonadaceae; genus Aquipseudomonas. The sequence continues at coordinate 286,256 of NZ_LHVO01000056.1, read as the reverse complement.
ATGGCGGTTTGTCGGTTGTGTTCCTCGGATGCGCCGGGCTGGCTGCACTTTGGTTGGCCTTTGCTGTTACCATGCGTGAACCTCCCTACGTCACAAGCCTGCGTTTGCCGCTATCGCCTGAGGCGATCCGTGAAAGCGGTCTGGTAGAGCGCCTGAAGGCAGTCGTAGGGGTAACAGATGCAGTCGTGGTCGCTGAAGAGGCGGCCATTTACATCAAATTGGACACCGAATTATTGGATCGCGCGACGCTCGAGCAACTGGTCAACCCAGTGCCGACAGCGCGCCCAGCATAGGAGAACGTTATGGCCCGTGGGGTTAACAAAGTCATATTGGTCGGTACATGCGGCCAGGATCCCGAAGTTCGCTACTTGCCTAACGGTAACGCCGTGACCAACCTGAGTCTGGCGACCAGCGAACAGTGGACTGACAAGCAAACCGGCCAGAAGGTCGAGAAAACCGAATGGCACCGTGTGTCGATGTTCGGCAAGGTCGCAGAGATCGCCGGTGAGTACCTGCGCAAAGGTTCGCAGGTCTACATCGAAGGCAAACTGCAAACCCGCGAGTGGGAAAAAGACGGCATCAAGCGTTACACCACTGAAATCGTGGTCGACATGCAAGGCACCATGCAACTGCTGGGCGGCCGTCCACAGGGCGACCAACAGGGCCAGGGTGGCATGTCCAACTCGGCACCGCGTCCACAGCAGTCGCGCCCGCAGCCAAGCCAGCAGCCACAGCGTGAGTCGCGTCCAGCACCGCAACAGGCCGCTCCGCAACCGGCTCCGGATTTCGACAGCTTTGATGACGATATTCCGTTCTAGGATACCGCTCGGAGCAATCCGTAAAGCTTTCCCGAAAAGCCCCGTGAGCCCCGCTCTCGGGGCTTTTTTACAGGTTCGCACGCAGAACCGCTGATCAACACAATCATGGAAGAACACCGTGTCGAACAAACTGTTCCGCAGCCTACTGGCACTTGTTTTCGCGTCTGGCTGCACCTCGCTACACGCTGACTCAAACACTTCCGCGACGCTCGCCAGTGACAAACGCTTGATTGTCGGTATCTGGGCCATGCAGGCATTGAACGAAGGTCAAACGACGGTGGCTGAGTTCAAGCCCGATGGCCAATTGTTGATGCACGCGTTCGATTGCGTGAAATCAACCCGGGCGCCGACGAATGTGGTCGCGTATTCGGTGTCCGACGATGGCCAGGTGATCAACATGATATTGCCGACAAAAACCATCGAGCTGAAGGTATTGACCTTCTCGCCCCAGGCTATGCAGTTCACCTCCCGAACGGACGGCATGGAGATCAGGTACGACTTGGAAAAAGTCGATAAGGTCGACGCCGTGTGCGACCGCTACCCTCAGTTGAAGGCCGAACAGGCGCGGATGACGCCCTACAAGGCCAGTGATTTCATCGCCGACCCAACCATTCCCGCCCATCCGGATATGGACCGCTACGTCGGTAAGTGGAGTTCCAGCAATTTCGTGATGTATGAAATCACACGAGATGCTAACGGCGGTTTTTACCTGACTACACCCCGGGACAAAAACTGGCATTACCTTTACAACGACGTCCACTGGGTCGGCAATGCACTGCATTTCCAGTTGTATACCTACTCGGATCATGAAGAGGCGTTTCGTCTCCCCAAGCACAAATTACTCATCCCCACGAGTCTTGAGCCCATGCTTGACGGCCGGATGCGCGAGGACTTCATCCTGAATGGCGATCCGTACATGAGTTTTCTGAAACGGATGAAATGACGGCATGGAAGATCGCCGGCCCTGGCATTTGTCCTTGCGGGTCACACGATTTAGGCTGTCACCCACTTCCGAAGAACTAGGAGAGCCGCGATGACCTGGTCTGCCAAGCAATACACGATGTTTGAACAACAACGCACTCGTCCGGTCCGTGACCTGGTCGCGGCCATCCCCAATACCGATGTGCGCACAGCGGTCGACCTGGGTTGCGGCCCTGGCAACTCCACCGAAGTACTGGCCGAGCGTTTCCCCCAGGCGCATGTGACGGGGGTGGACAGTTCCGACGACATGCTGGTCGACGCCCGCAAGCGCCTGCCCGCGCTTAACTTTGAGCTGGCAGACATCGGTGCCTGGAATCCGCCGCAGACATTCGACGTGATCCTCGCCAACGCCTCGCTGCAATGGCTGCCGAACCACGCCACGCTGTATCCGCATCTGGTCGACCAGCTGGCGCCTGGCGGCACGCTCGCCGTACAAACCCCGGACAACCTCAATGAACCTGCTCACCGGCTGGCGCGTGAAGTGGCGGCAGATGGCCCATGGGCGGCAAAGATCAGTACGTTTCAACACAATGAGCGCCACTCGGTGAGCTACTACTACGAGTTGCTGAGCAAACACTGCAGCACCGTGGATATATGGCGAACCACCTACCAGCACCCGTTGGCGGATCATGGGGCTGTGGTGGAATGGTTCAAGGGCTCGGGCTTGCGGCCATTTCTCGCGCCACTGACCGATAGTGAGAAAGCCGCCTTCCTACAGGAATACCAGGCGCGGATTACCCAGGCTTACCCAGCTCTGGCAGATGGCACCGTATTACTGCCATTCCCGCGCCTGTTTATCATCGCGACCCGCTAACGGCATCCAAGTAAGCAGCGGTTACGCCGCTGCTGCTTGCGCCTTCAAATACTCATCCGCTGACACCACACCCGCGTAACCAAACGCCAACGACGCCATATACGCGCCATGCACCTGTGCAGCCGGAATTACCTGCCCGTTGAACTCCAGATCGCGGGTGGCACATGCGTCATAAATCACCGTGACCTTGTAGCCCAGGTCCGCTGCGGCCCGCACCACCGCATCGATGCACATATGGCTCATGCTGCCGACCACCACCAGTTCGGTGATGCTGCGCTGCTCCAGCAAGGCGCGCAGATGGGTTTCGCGAAACGCATTCACGAAATGTTTAAGCACCACCGGTTCGCTGTCCTCGTTCAGCACCTTGGGGTGCAAGTAAGCGCCCTCGGAGCCAGGTGTGAAGAACGGCGCATCCTCGGACGTGAATTCATGGCGCACGTGAATCACTGCATCACCGTTCTGGCGAAAGGCCTGGAGCACTTGCGCCGCCTTGTCCGCAGCGGCCTCCACGCCATCGAGCGGCCACTTGCCTTGAGGGAAGTAGTCGTTCTGGATATCGATTAGGATGAGCGCTTGCTTGGCCATGGGTATTGCCTCGTGATGGGTTGATGGGGCCAGTATCTTAGCTGGCGCCGGGGCGCGGGATTGGCTGCACCGACAATAACAGGGGGAAAACTGACAATGGCGGTTGTTGAGCTGGGCGTGTTGATCTACCAGGGGGCGCAGTTGGCAGCGGTGCACGGCTTGACTGACCTGTTCGGTGTCGCCAACCGGATCGCCGCCGAGCATCAGTCTGCGCAGTTGCCGTTGTTGCGGGTCAGCCATTGGCAAGTGGACGCCAGTGGCCAACCGGTCCGGGGCTTCGACAGCCATCCCGGCCCTGATCAACCGATGATGGCCGTGCTGGTGCCACCGTCGATTGGCGAGTTCAGCGAAGAGCAGGCGCCCCCTGCATTGTTGGCGTGGATTCGCCAGCAACACGCGGCCGGCACCGTACTCGGCGGCGTGTGCATCGGCTCGATCATGCTGGCGCGCAGTGGGTTGTTGGATGGACGTAGCGCCACTACCCATTGGTCTTCCGCCAAGTCCTTTGCCGCACGTTACCCTGCCGTGCGCCTGGAAGCGGATAAGCCCATCGTCGATGACGGCGACTTGATTACCACCGCCGGGCTGATGGCCTGGTCCGAGTTGGGCCTACGCCTGGTCGACCGCCTGATGGGGCCGAGCATCGCCGCTGACACCGCGCGTTTCCTGGTCATCGAACACAGCGACAGCGCCAGCCAATGCGGCAGTAACTTTGCGCCGATCCTCAGCCATGGCGACGCGGCCATCCTCAAGGTCCAGCATGGATTGCAAGCCCGCGGCGCAGTGGACGTGTCTGTCGCCGCCATGGCGCTGGAGGCGGGGTTGGAGGAGCGCACCTTCCTGCGACGTTTCCGTAGTGCGACCGGCCTGAAGCCCACCGAATACTGCCAGCACCTGCGCGTGGGCAAGGCGCGGCAGATGCTGGAATTCACCAACGCCACCATCGACCATATCGCCTGGACCGTGGGCTACCAAGACCCCAGCGCCTTTCGCGCCATTTTCAAGAAAATCACCGGGCTGGCCCCCAGCGACTACCGCAGCCGTTTTGGCGTGTGAATCGTGCAGAACGCCGTGCGTTCAAGGCGGCGTCGTGCAGAATCAGGCAGGCCAACTGCCATCGCCTTTTCGGCAACGGCTTGATTTTAAAAGCATCCTCTTGGAAACAACCTTGGCGTGATACCTGCAGCCTTCCCCTCACACACATGGCGGGATGGCCAAGGGGGACGCATGACCCCGATTCAACGCAAAAAATGGATCGTCGCTCACTCCACGCGAGAGGGCGCGCCCCAGCATGAAGTCGAAACCAACCGCGCCTTGGCCCGTTGGCTGGCGCAGATCCTGGGGCTCAAATTCGGCGGCAGTTACGACCCACAAAAGCATGCCGACCGTGACCTCTACCTGCTACCCACACAAACGCTGGTAGGCCCTGCCCAGGCCCGCGAACTTCACGTCAACGGCCCGGCGGACCTGTGGGGCGGTTACGTCGATCACGACTTTATCTGCACCAAGGCCATCAGCCATGGGCTGCTAAGCCCCGAAGCGAAAGCCCCCGAGGGCTGGTCGCCGTTATTCTGCGAGCGTGTACGCGATGTTGTTCTAGCGGGGCTCAGCGTATTTGCCTTGGCGGATGCACGACCTGCCGCCGAACGCCTGCTTTACAGCGGGCCGATTCGCCTGAAACCCGTGCATGCCTGCGCTGGGCGCGGCCAGGAAGTTATCCACAGCCTTGATGCATTCGAGGCCGTGCTGGCGCGTCCGGAAGCGGCCCAGATGTTCAGCGAGGGCGTGGTGCTGGAACAAGACCTTCACGATGTGGTCACCCATAGTGTGGGCCAGAGTTTTATCGGTGATCACGTGTTCAGTTACTGCGGCGAGCAATACCTGACCCAGGACGGGCAGGGCGAAGAGGTCTATGGCGGCTCCAACCTGCTGGTGGTGCCGGGCGGCTACGAAGACTTGCTCACGCTCGACCTGCCCGACGGCGTGCGCCAAGCCATCGAACAGGCCCAGGTCTTCGATGCGGCCGCCGATGAGGCTTACCCTGGTTTCTACGCTTCCCGGCGCAACTACGACATCGCCCAGGGCCTGGACAGTCACGGCCAGCGTTGCAGTGGCGTACTCGAACAGTCCTGGCGCATGGGGGGCGCCAGCAGCGCGGAAGTCGCGGCGCTGCAAAGTTTTATCAACCATCCCGGCCTCAAGGCCATTCATGTGTCTTCGGTAGAAACCTACGTGGACCAGGCGCTGCCGGCGGACGCTATCGAGGTGTACCGAGGCCCCGCCGAAAACAGCGACTTTCTTCTCAAGTACGTGACGGTTAAATCTTATGACGGCTAGAAGCGAAAGCATTGCGATCGACATCGATGACGAACAGATGAGCGGCACGTTCCTCAGCCCCAAATCGAAGGTGCCAGGGGTGTTATTCGTGCACGGCTGGGGCGGTAGCCAGGAGCGTGACCTGGAGCGCGCCAAAGGTATCGCCGGCCTGGGATGCGTGTGCCTGACGTTCGATCTGCGTGGCCACGCGGGCACGGGTATCCCGCTGTCCCGCGTCACCCGTGAAGACAACCTGCGCGATCTGCTGGCGGCCTACGACCGACTGCTCTCGCACCCGGCCATCGACACCTCGGCGGTGGCGGTGGTGGGCACCAGCTACGGCGGTTACCTGGCGGCGATTCTCACCTCATTGCGCCCGGTGCGCTGGCTGGCGCTGCGCGTGCCGGCGCTGTACCGCGATCAGGAATGGCTCAAGCCAAAGCGTGACCTCGATAAGGCCGACTTGATGGATTACCGCAGCACGCTGGTGCATGCCGAAACCAATCGCGCGCTGCATGCCTGCGCGCAATTTACCGGTGATGTGCTGATCGTCGAATCCGAAACCGACGACCATGTGCCCCATGCCACCATCATGAGTTACCGCGCGGCGTGCCAGCAGACCCATTCGCTGACGCACCGCATCATCGACGGTGCCGACCATTCCCTCAGCGATCCGGTGTCCCAGCAGGCCTACACGTCGATCCTGGTGGACTGGATCACCGAGATGGTGGTGGGCGAGCGGTTGAGCATCATCCAATCCAAATAACGCGATCAAGCGGGTGTTTTCTTCACCCGCAACGCCTTCGCCTTGGCCTCGACCCCCAGGTACATCACCAGCGCGATGAGCAGCGGGCAAATAAAATAGATCGCCCGATAGGCAATCAGTCCCGCCAGCAAACTGCCCCGTGACGCCTCATGCTGCAGCAGTGCAATAAACACCGCCTCGAGTACGCCAAGGCCGGCCGGGATATGAGTGACCACACCGGCAATCGCGCTGATCAGCAGTACCCCGAGCACCAGCGGGTAGTCCAACTTGGCGGGCAGCAGGGTAAAAATCACCGCCGCCATCAGCGACCAGTTCAGCGCGCCCAGCGCCAGCTGCAAGCACGCCATGCGCAGCGACGGCAGGTTGATCTCGATCCCGCGAATCGACCACGCGCGTTTTTTCGAAAACTGGCACGCCGCCAGGTAACCCAGGCTGGCCAGTATCAGCAACACGCCAACCCCTTGCAGTGCGCCGCTGCTGAGCTTCCAACCCGGTGGCATCGTCACCAGCCCGCTGCTGAACACCACCCCGGACAATGCCATATAGCCAAACCAATTGGTGGCCAGGCTCAGGCCGAGAATCTTGGCGATATTGCCGGTGCTCACCCCCAGCCGCGAATACAGCCGGTAACGCATGGCGATCCCGCCGACCCAGGCGCTGAGGTTGAGATTGAACGCGTAGCTGATGATCCCGACCGGCAGGATCTGCTTCCAGCCCAGCGGCTGGCGGATGTAGGTGCGGCCGATCAGATCGAAGCTGGCGTAGACGAGAAAGCTACACAAGGTCAGCGTGCTGGCGATAAACAAGGTGCGCAGCTTGAAGTCGCCCAGGGTCTCAACCACTTCGCTCCAATCAATGCGCCGAGCCAGCAGGGTGAACAGCACGATCAGCGCGAGGAAGAAGGCGATGGTCAGCGGTTTTTTCCAGCGCTTGAAGCGTGATCCGTTGTTTTCAGACGTCATGGGCCTGACTCTCGAAGGGTTTCAAGCGTGGCTTGTGCGCCGGCAACCAGCCCGTCAGCGCGGGGAAGTGGCGCATCACATGGAACACCAGGAATCCGACGGTCAATCGCCATAGCCACAGGCGTGGCTTGCGGTTTTCCGGCATGGTCTGGCAATGCTCCTTGGCGAGTACGTCCAGGCGTTCGTATAGCTGCTGATTGAACGCGCGGTCACGAATCAGTACGTTGGCTTCCAGGTTCAGCGACAGGCTCAGCGGGTCGAGGTTGCTCGAGCCCACCGTGCTCCACTCATCATCCACCAGCGCGACCTTGCCGTGCAGCGGGCGCTGGCAATACTCATGAATCACCACGCCGTCCTTGAGCAGGTAGTCGTAGAGCATGCGCGCGGCCAGCTTGGCCAGCAGTACGTCGGGCTGGCCCTGCATGATCAATTGCACGTGCACCCCCCGGCGTGCGGCGTTGCGAATTTCGCGCAGCAGGCGGTAACCGGGGAAGAAGTAGGCGTTGGCAATCACCGCGCGTTGTTGGGCTTTGCTCAAGGCATGGATATACGCCTCTTCAATGTCGTCGCGGTGTTGCAGATTGTCGCGGTAAATCAGGCGCACCCAGCCGTCGCCTTTATCGGACGACCAAGCCGAAGGCCTTTGCTGGCGGCGCCGCCACCCGCGTCGCGTGCGCACCTGGCGGCCGCTTTGCGCGAGCGCGAAATGATGCAGGTCGGCCACTGCCGGCCCCGTGACCTGTACGGCGTAATCCTGCTTCGCTTCGGGGCCAAAGTCCCCCAGGTGATCGGCAGAAAAATTGATCCCGCCGATAAACGCCACGGCGGCGTCCACCACCACGATCTTGCGGTGCAGGCGGCGGAACCAGTTGGTCCGAATACCCAGGGTCTTGGACGCCGGGTCAAACATCTGTACGGCCACTCCGGCCTCGGCCAACTCTCCGAGAAAAGCGGGGCTCAGTTCGCCGCAGCCAAAACCATCCAGGCTGACCACCACCTTGACCCCACGCTGCGCCGCCTCGATCAAGATGCGTTGCAGCTCGTGGCCGACCTTGTCTTCGAAGAGGATAAAGGTCTCCAGCAGGATCTCCCGCTGCGCCCCACGTAAGGCCTCGAACACTTTGGGAAAGTACGCCTCGCCGTTCTCCAGCAACTCGACCTGATTGTCAGGCTGCCAGCCGTAATCGAGGTCGCGGGCCTTGGCTTCATCCGGCGGTTGATCGGTAGCAATGTGCTCGACGGCAATGTTCATAGCTCAATCTCCACCGACAGCGGTACGTGGTCTGACAGATGGGACCAGGGGCGGGAGGTCAGCACCCGGGGGTTATGAATCTTCAAGTTGCGCACATAAATGCGGTCCAGCGGCAGCAGCGGCAGGCGGGCAGGGAAGGTCCGCGCCGGTTTGCCGAGGGCGTGCACGAACACTTCCGTAAGGCCGCTTTGGCTCAGGTCGGCGCGCTGGCGCCAGTCATTGAAATCGCCGGCAACTACCAACGGCGCATCCGCCGGGATCTCGCTGATACGCTGCTCCAACAAGCGCAATTGCTGCTGGCGATGCACCTCACGCAAACCCAGGTGGATACAGATCGCATGCACTTCCTGCCCGGTCCCCGGCAGGCGCAGCACACAATGCAGCAGGCCACGGTTTTCATGGCCGCTTTGGGAGATGTCGAGGTTGTCGTAACTCACGATCTGGAATTTCGACAGCAACGCATTGCCATGGTCGCCATGGGGGTAGACCGCGTTGCGCCCGTAGGCGAACTGCGGCCAGATGCTGTCGGCGAGGAACTCGTACTGCGGCATGTTCGGCCAGTCGCTGTAGCGCTGGGGATGGCGCTCGTGGGTGCCGTGGATTTCCTGCAGAAACACCATATCAGCGCCCACACTGCGCACCGCTTCGCGCAGCTCGGGCAGGATGAAGCGTCGGTTCAAGGCGGTGAAGCCCTTGTGGATATTGACCGTCAGCACCGTGAAGCGAGTGATGGCGACGCTAGGGGTGATGGGCACCCAGTCGGGGATCGCAGCCATGATTGCTCCTGTGAAAGGGTGGGGGCCTGACCCCCGTTTATGGCTGACTGCGATTTTTGGCCGAAAGTTTCCATCGTCCTACGGGCGGCATAAACCCATTTGGATCAGTGCCCGGCAATCAAGCAGGGGAACGATCCAGGCTCAAACCCGTCAGTTCCTTACAGACCCTTCTGAAGGAGCCCGGTGTTTTGCTGAATCTAAAGACTGCATTACTGCTCGGCGCGCTGCTGTTTTGCGGCAGCGGCGCACTGCAAGCCGCGGCCACCGCGCCGGAAGCGCCGGCCAAGCCGGAACTGCTGGTGGAGGGCGGACTGCTCGGTGCCATCAGTTCCAGCATCGATGATGTGCAGAACAAGCTCGACCTCAATCAGAACCTCGTTGACGCCTGGCGCCTGCGCGCGGACCGCGCGGCGGATGAGGTCGGCCGGCTGGTTGACCAGACATCGGAGCGTTCGCCGTGGAGCGTAGCCGGCGATTTCCTGCTGCTGTCCGGGGTGTGGGCAGGTGCCTTTGCGCTGTTGACGCTGCTGGGACGTTTTATCGTGCGGCGCCTGAGTCGTCGCCCTTTCGTCGAACGGCGCAGGCGCCTGCAAGGCGTGCTGGGTTACGTGGTGCCCTACACGATCCCGGCGCTGATCTGCCTGCCGTTGACGCTCTACGTCAGCCACTTTTTACCCACCTCGATAGGCCGTGCGCTGGCGCTGTGTTTTGCCTACGCCACCAGCAGCGGCATCTTTTCCACCTCCATGCTGCTGTGCGTCATCGTCATGTTCAATGTCGGCCACAAGCGACCGGCGGTACAGATCATTCGTGACTACTGCCCCAAGCCGCTGTTCCTGATCGGCTTCCTCGCCGCCCTCAGCGACGCCCTCACCAGTCCGCAAATCGCGCGTCAGTTCGGCGGTAATATCACCAGCAGCATCGCCGTATTTACCGGCCTGTTCGCGGCGGTCATCTTTGGCGTGCTGGTGGTGCGCCTGCGCCGTCCCGTGGCCCACCTGATCCGCAATCGACCACTGGCCCAGCGCCTTAAACACCCGGCATTACAGCAATCGCTGCGGGTGTTTTCCGGGCTGTGGTATTGGCCGATCCTGTTGATGGTGCTGGTCTCGGCGATCAACCTGATCGGCGCCGGCGACGACAACCAGAAGGCCCTGCGCTGTGCGCTGTTCACCACCATTCTGTTGATTGGCACGGTATTCCTGAGCACGGTGCTGCAACACCTGTTCAGGTCCCGCAGCCAGGTGGCGATCCAGCGCAGCAGTGCCTACAAGGAACGCTTTCTCAGCCTGTTGCATGCGATCTTGCGCATCGTCATGGCGATTGCCTTTATCGAAATCCTCGGGCGCATATGGGGCATATCGCTGTTCGAATTTGCCCAGCGCAACTCAGTGGGCCGCGCGATCAGCGACTCCCTCAGCAGCATCGGCCTGATCCTGCTGATGACCTGGTTGTTCTGGGTGGTACTCGATACGGCGATCCAGGAAGCGCTGAAACCGCCGGTGAACAAACGCTCCAGCCGCCAGCCCAGCACCCGGGTGAAAACCATCCTGCCGCTGCTGCGCAATGCGATCAAAATCATCCTGGTGGTGATCTGCGCAATCACCACCATGGCCAACCTGGGCATCAACGTTGCGCCGCTGCTGGCGGGTGCCGGTGTGGTCGGCCTGGCGATCGGTTTCGGTTCCCAGCAACTGGTGCAGGACGTGATCACCGGCCTGTTCATCATCATCGAAGACACGTTGTCCATCGGCGACTGGGTGGTGCTCGATTCCGGCCACGCCGGCACCGTCGAAGGCCTGACCATCCGCACTCTGCGCCTGCGCGACGGCAAGGGCTTTGTGCATTCGGTGCCGTTCGGGCAGATCAAAGCGGTCACCAACCAGTCGCGGCAATTTGCCTATGCGTTCTTCTCGGTGCAGTTCACCTACGACACCGATGTGGACAAGGCCGTGGAACTGATCCGCGAGGCCGGGCAGTCGATTCGCGACGATGTGTTCCTCAAGTACAACCTGCAAGGGCCGCTTGAGGTGTTTGGCGTCGACAAGATGGACCTTAATGGCGTGGTGCTCACGGCGCAGTTCCGTACGGTGTCCGGTGGGCAATATGCGGTGAGCCGTGCGTTTAACCAGCGTTTGAAAAAGCTTGTGGATAACTGTGATGAGGTGCACTTCGCGCAGACTTATCCACAGCAGGTTTTGCTGCCAAAGCGTAACGCCCAGGTGGATGAGCCGGATGAAGAGATGCCAGCGTCGGTGGTGTTGACGGAGCAGCCCAGGCCTCAATGAGGCCTTCAACTTCAATGCCTGATCAGCTTCTCCTGCACCGCCTGCTGATCAACATCAAGCAACACCTGCTGCTTGCCGGCGACCCTCACCGCCGCCGGCAACCCATCCCGATACACAACCCGATTCCCACTCACCGCCGGCACCTTGCTGCCCGGCAACAGTGTGCCCACCAGGTTCAGCGGGTCAGCCCCACACACGGCAATCAAACTCCCGTCATGGGGCCGACGCCGCACTTCGCGCAGCAACGGGATCGCCTCCGGCAACGCAAACTGCTCACCCGCCAACCCGCTGACAAACCGTCCACCGCGAATCTCACCCCGTGCCTCCAGCCGATGGAATGTGCGCAGCAATTCGCGCCAACTCGGCAACCAATCCGCCTCGCGCTCCAGCAAGCGCCAGAACACCACGCCATAGCGGCGCAGCAAGGTCATCGCCACATGCTCCAGGGTCTCGGCCGAGTGCGGGGCGGCAGCGGTCGATGGGCGGCGAATCAGTGCCCAACGCCCGGCATCGTCCATACCGCCGATAAACGCCCCACGCCCGCGCCGACCGCTGCGCGCCTGGCGCTTGCTGGTCGGGGTGGTCAGCGCGCGCAGCCCGGCAAAGCTGTCGGCATTCACCAGCCCGGCGCCGACCAGCTCCTGCAAGGCGGTTTCCAGTTCGCTGCGCAGCAGATGGGCCTCGTGCACCAGCTCATCGAAAAACAGCGCGCCGTGTTCACGCAGGGCCAGGTGGACCTTCTGCGCCTTGGGCGACAGGGTCGTGCTGTCGGTGGGTTCGGTCAGCCCGCTCCACAGCGCCACCTGGGCACGCGGTAACAGCACCACCGGCGTGCTGCGCAGGGCAATGGCGCTGGCCTTAGTGCTCAAGCGCGTCCACACCAGCTTGCCGCTGCGGCACAGGTCGTCGAGCCAGGTTGATGAGTAATCCTTGATCCGTGCACTGAGCAGGTCACTGTCCCAGGCCGACGTGGCGGCGGCATACCCTTCGAACTGCCCGACAATCTGCGGCAACATCGCGCTGCCCTGGCCGCGCGTGCTGTCGGACAGGTGCTGCCAATCGAACAGGAAACGCATGAAATCCTGCAGCGCCACCGGCTCGATTTCCCGGCGCAGGCGTTTGACCGTGTAGCGATGAATGCGCGCGAGAAGATGCCGTTCGCACCATTGTTCCTCAAGTGCTCCGGGGCTGAAGCGACCGCGCAGCACGTAGCCTTCCTGCTCCAGACGGGCCAGCGCCTGGGTGACGTCGGTCACCGGTAAGGCCAGCGGCGCGGCGATCTCGATCAGGTGCTGCGGGCCGAAGCCACCGAGGCGCGCGCGCAGCACCTCGACGAGTGCGTCATCAAAGGTCCAGGGCTCATCGAAGCCGGGGAGCAGTGGCAAATTGTGGGGATAGATCGCCTGCAAACACCCCAGGCGTTCCACCGCTACCCACAGGCCATTGGGCAATTGAAAGGCGCGGCCGGCCTTGGCCAAGGCGTTCAGCCACTCTGCCCATTGCGCCGTGACTTCGTGGCTGGCGATGCACGCCAGGCTCATCAGCGCCTCATGCATTTCATCCACGCCATGGGGCGCCGGCCAGGCCTCTTCGCACACGCCGGCGATGGCGTCCGCATCCAGTGCGCCGAGGTCGTCGGTGCTCTGCGGGTCGCTCCAGCGGCGGTTGAGCACGGCCTGGGTGCGGCGTTCTTCCAGCGGTGCATCGTCGAGAAAGGTGTAGGGGCGCGCGCTGAGGATTTCGGCGGCCATGGGCGAGGGCGCCGGCAGGTCGCGGCTGATCAAGCGCACTTCGCCGCGCTCCATACGCCGCAGCAAGGCAAGCCAGGCGTCGCTGTCCATGGCTTCGTGCAGGCAATCGTCGAGGGTTTGCTCCACCAGCGGGTGCTCGGGCACTTCGCGTTCGCCGGCGAGGTTTTCCAGGCAGGCGATCTGGTCGGGGAACACACTGGCGATCAGGTCTTCGCTCTTCATGCGCTGGATCTGCGGCGCCACTTTGCGCCCGGCGGTAAAGCGCGGCAGCGCCAGGGCCACGCCGGCGTTCCAGCGCCAGCGCACGCCGAACAGCGGCGCATCCAGCACCGCCTGGATCAGCAGGTGCTCAGCACTGTTGCTGTTGAGGTAACGCCATACCTCATCCAGCTCGAAACTGTGGCTGGTGGACAGCGACAGCACGATCGCGTTTTCACTGGCCGCCGCTTGCAGCTCAAAGTTGAAGGTGCGGCAAAAACGCTTGCGCAAGGCCAGGCCCCAGGCCCGATTGACGCGGCTGCCGAACGGCGTGTGGATGATCAGTTGGGTACCGCCGGACTCGTCGAAAAACCGCTCCATGATCAACGTGTCCTGGGACGGCAACGCGCCGAGGGCCAGGCGCGCGCGGGCCAGGTAATCGAGGATCTGTTCGGCGCTGGCGCGGTTCAGGCCGAGGGTGCCGGTGAGCCAGTCTTGCGCCGGTTGCAGGTCGCCGGGGCTGGCGCTGAGCAGGCTGTCGAGTTGCCCCTGCAAACGCGCGACCGCAGCGGATAACTCATTGCTGCGCCCCGGCGCTTCGCCGAGCCAGAACGGAATGGTCGGCGGTTGGCCATGGGCGTCTTCGACCCGTACTTTGCCAGCTTCGACCCGCAAGATCCTGTAGGACGTATTACCGAGCTGGAAGATATCCCCGGCGATACTTTCCACCGCGAAGTCTTCGTTGACGCTGCCGATGTTCAGGCTCTGGGGTTCGAGCAACACGCTGTAGTCGGCATTGTCGGGGATGGTGCCGCCGCTGGTCACGGCGGTCAGCCTGGCGCCACGGCGGCCGCGCAGGGTGCGGGTCAGGGCGTCGCGGTGCAGGTACGCGCTGCGGATACCCTGGCGGCCGTTGTAGCCGTCGGCGAGCATCTGCAGCAGTGCCTGGTAGTGGCGTTCATCCAGGGTGGCATAGGGCGCGGCGCGGTGGATCAGGTCGAGCAGGGCCTGTTCCGGCCACTCCTGGGCACTGACCTCGGCGATGATCTGCTGGGCCAGCACGTCCAGCGGCGCCACCGGGATCTGCAAGGTGTCCAACTCGCCCCGGCGTACACAATCGAGCAGGGCGGCGCATTCGATCAGGTCGTCGCGGGTCGTGGCGAACAGGCGCCCCTTGGGCGTGCCGCCGACCTGATGCCCGGAGCGGCCGACCCGCTGCAGAAAGCCGTTGATGGAGCCCGGCGAAGCGATCTGGCACACCAGGTCGACATCGCCGATATCAATCCCCAGTTCCAGGGACGCGGTGGCGATCAACACTTGCAGCTCGCCCGCCTTGAGCCGTTGCTCGGCGTCCAGGCGCATTTCCTTGGCCAGGCTGCCGTGGTGGGCGGCGACGGCGCTCTTGCCCAGGCGCTCGCTCAAGTGCCGGGCCAGGCGTTCGGCCAGGCGCCGGGTGTTGACGAAGATCAGCGTGGTGCGGTGCTCACGGGCCAGTGCAGCGAGGCGGTCGTAGACCAGCTCCCAGACATCGTTGGCCATCACCGCCGACAGCGGCACCGGGGGCACTTCGATATCCAGGTCGCGGGCGCGGGCATGGCCGATGTCGACGATGTCGCACGTCCGCTCGGTGCCCACCAGAAAGCGCGACACCGCTTCGATGGGTTTTTGCGTGGCCGACAAACCGATGCGGGTCAGCGGCTCGGCACACAAGCCTTGCAGGCGCTCCAGGCTCAAGGCCAGGTGGCTGCCGCGCTTGCCGGCGGCGATGGCGTGGATTTCATCGACGATCACCGTGCGCGTGCTGGCCAGCATCTGCCGGCCGGAGTCCGAGCCCAGCAACACGTAGAGCGATTCCGGCGTGGTCACCAGGATATGCGGTGGGCGCTTGCGCATCAGGGCGCGGTCTTTTTGCGGGGTGTCGCCGGTACGCACGGCGGTGCGAATCACCAGCGGTGGCAGGCCCAGGCGCTGCAAATGCTCGGTGATCCCGGCCAGCGGGGTTTGCAGGTTGATCTGGATATCGTTGGACAGCGCCTTGAGCGGCGACACATACACCACCAGTGTCTCGTCCGGCAGTTGCCCGCCATTGGCCAGGCCCTGGTGAACCAGGTCATCGAGCACCGCGAGGAACGCCGTCAGCGTCTTGCCGGAGCCGGTGGGCGCCGCGATCAGCGTTGAACGGCGCTGGCGGATCAGCGGCCACGCCTGGGCCTGGGCGCTGGTCACCGAGGGGAAGGTGTGGCGGAACCAGGTGCTGACGGCGGGGTGGAAGCCGTTCAACACCGAGTCGGTTGATTCAGGAAGGTTCATGCCTAAGTTATGCGGTCCACTCCAACAAGTTGCAACCCCGCACTTTATCCGTGACGGTTGCGCTACAAACCCGCAAAATGCAAGGATTCTGGAATAACCCTACGGCATGCCTCACCCGCCTGCCGACAATAACCATCGTTCCAAACAGACCGGGCCTGCTCAATCTATGCGAATGCGCCTTATGTTACTGGGCGGCGGGAATGCCCTCGGGCAGGCGCTGATTCGCCTCGGTGCAGAGGAAGACATTGGTTTCCTCGCACCCAAACCGCCCCAAGACGGCTGGGATGCCGCGAGCCTCACCCAATTGCTCGACGACACCCGTCCCGATGCGTTGATCAACCTCGCCTACTATTTCGACTGGTTCCAGGCCGAAGCCGTCAGCGAAACCCGCCTGGCCGCCCAGGAGTTCGCCATCGAACGCCTGGCCGAACTGTGCCAGCACCACAACATTACCTTGCTGCAACCGTCCAGCTACCGCGTGTTCGATGGCTCCCGCGCCACTGCCTACAGCGAAAAGGACGAGCCGGTGCCCCTGGGCCTGCGCGGCCAGGCGTTGTGGCGTATCGAACAGAGCGTGCGCGCCACTTGCCCGCAACACGTGTTGTTGCGTTTTGGCTGGCTGCTGGATGACAGCGTCGACGGCACCCTCGGGCGCTTTCTTGCGCGGGCCGAAAAACCGGATGAGTTACTGATGGCGGATGACCGTCGCGGCAACCCGACGCCGGTGGACGATGCGGCGCGGGTGATCATTTCGGTACTCAAGCAACTCGATTGCGCGGCGCCGCTGTGGGGCACTTACCACTACGCCGGGCATGAGGCGACCACGCCGTTGGCGCTGGGCCAGGCGATCCTCTCCGAGGCGCGCAGCTACCACTCGCTGGCCATCGAAGCCCCCACCGCCCAGGCCCACGCGGCCCGGCCGGATGCGGCAGACGAACCGCAGCATGCGGTGCTGGCCTGCAAGAAAATCCTCCACACCTTCGGCATCAAGCCCCGGGCCTGGCGGGCGGGGCTCCCGGCGTTGCTCGACCGGTTCTATCGCCACAGCTGATACAACACAAAAGCAAATGTGGGAGGGGGCTTGCTCCCGATAACGGTGTATCAGTCAATGAATCTGTTGACTGACACGCTGCTATCGAGAGCAAGCCCCCTCCCACATGGGTTATGCAGTGTTGCTTAGAACTTGTAGCCGATACCCACCATGTAAACCATCGGGTCCACGTCCACATTGACCTTGGCACGGGTGCCAGGTGCCACGGCGTTGTTTTCCACGGTGGCCTTGGTGCTGATGTCGATGTAGCGCGCCTGGGCGTTGATCATCCACTTGTCGTTGATCATGTAGTCTGCGCCGATCTGCGCAGCCCAACCCCAGGAGTTCTCGGCCTTGAAGTTGCTGAAACCGGCTTCGGAGGCGCGGCTGCCGACGTGTTCGTCGTAGATCCAGGTGTAGTTGATACCGGCGCCTACGTACGGTTGGAACGGGGATTTGTTGTCCAGTGGGTAGTACACGACGCTCAGGGTCGGCGGCAGGTGTTTCAGCGTACCGAGCTTGCCGTTGGCGGCGCCGAGGGCGGTGCCCTTGATTTTTACGTCATGCTCGAACGGTGTGGCGGCCAGCAGTTCGATACCGACGTGGCTGGTCAGCATGTAGGCGAAGTTCAAGCCCAGTTGGGTGTCGCTGCTCATGGTCGCCTTGCCGCCCAGATTGGCGCCGGCCAGTGGGCCCTGGTCAACCTTGACGGTGCTGCTGTCCGCCTTCGGGTTCACGGTGATTGCACCGGCACGAATCAGAATGTCGCCCGCTTCGTGAGCGTGGGCAACCGGGGCGACGAGGGCGAGCGCGAAGAGGGACGCGCCGAGCAGGGACTTGTTCATGGGAGCTCCAGAGGACGTTTAAAAGTTGTACGTCCAATGGTAAAGATCGTTCCGTCCGGTCTTTTGACTCAGCTCAATGAAAGGGCGATCAGCGTTATTCCGGCAGTTCGTAGATATAAATCTTTTCGGCATCCATCTGGTAACCGGCATCGGCCAGTTCACTGGTGGACGGTTTGACCTGCATCGCGCCCTCGATCCAGTACGGCTGGTAGAGCTCATCGAGCTTCACCCCGACTTCACTTTTCACATGCACGATCTGGTTCGATGGCGGCGGGGGTACGTGGATGCACGCACCGAAATACGGCACCAGCAAGAACTCGGTGGTGCGGCCTTCTTCGCTGACTTCCAGCGGCACGATATAGCCGGGCAGACGGATGTGCTGGCCATCGAGGCTCTGCACCACCGGCGCATTGGGCAGATCCTGCTTGGCCGCTGGCGCCGCTTCGACGGACAAGGCATCGGCCATGTTCGACAGGTTGTGCAGCGGTTTCATGTTGGGAATTTCCGGCGGCGCGTCCGGCGGGATCATCTCCTGCCAGGACAGGTCCTTGGGCTGATCCTCCGCCCAGGCGGGCACCGCCACCAGCAGCAATAACGCAAACAGAACGCGACGCATCGAAGCCTTCCTCATAAACGTATGGACAGGCCATCGGCCAGGGATTGTCGGTAGGCGCGCCAGGCGGGCACGCTGCCCATCAACAGCGCTGCGGCGAGGATACCGGCGAGCAGGGTCCATTCATATTCGCTGGGCCACGACATCGGCAGGTCCAGGCCGTAATTGGCCTGCAGATACCCGCGCGAGGCGGCGATGCACACGTACAGCAAGCCCACGCCTGCGATCACACCGGACAGGGCCAGGGCGAAGGCTTCGAAGATCAGCAGCGTCGCGATATGCCATGGCCGTGCGCCCACCGAACGCAGGATGGCCATTTCGCGGCGGCGTTCGTTGAGGCTGGTGAGAATCGCCGTGAGCATGCCGATCAAGCCGGTCAGCACCACGAACAGCGAGATCACGAACAGGGCTTTTTCGGCGGTGCCCATCATGCTCCACAGCTCTTGCAGCGCCACGCCGGGCAAGATCGCCAGCATCGGCTCACCACGGAATTCATTGATCTCCCGCTGCAGGGCGAAGGTGGAAATCTTGTTGTTCAGGCCGAGCATAAAGGCCGTGATGGCCTGGGGGGTGAGGTCCATGTTGCGCGCCTGGTCGGCACTGATGCGGCCTTTGCCCTGGGCCGGTACGCCGTTGTGCCAGTCGATATGGATCGCCTCCATACCGCCGAGGCTGATATGCAGCGTGCGGTCCACCGGCGTGCCGGTGCGCTTGAGAATGCCGACCACGGTGAACGGCTTGTCATCGTGCTTGACCAGGCTGACCACCGCCACGCCGTGGGCCAGCACCAGCTTGTCGCCAAGCTTGTAGTGCAGGGCGTCGGCGACTTCGGCGCCGAGCACCACTTCGAACGGGTCGGTGGCGAAGGCACGGCCGCTGGCCAGCTCCAGGTTCTGTTTGCGCCCGTACTGGTAGTGCTCGAAGTACGACTCGTTGGTGCCCATCACCCGGTAGCCGCGATGGGAGTCGCCGAGGGAAATCGGGATCGCCCACTTCACCTGGGGGCTGGCGGCGAAGTGCTCGTAGCTGTCCCAGCGAATGTTGTTGGTGGCGTTGCCGATGCGGAACACTGAGTACAGCAGCAGGTTGACCGAACCGGAGCGCGCGCCGACGATCAGGTCGGTGCCGCTGATGGTGCTGGCGAAACTGTTGCGCGCCTCAACGCGCACGCGTTCCACCGCCAGCAGCAGGCACACCGACAAGGCGATGGCGAAGGCGGTGAGGATCGCGGTAAAGCGGCGGTTAGCCAGGCTGGCCATGGCTAGACGAAACAGATACATCTCAAACCTCTGCGGGCGTGGCGGCGCGATTGAGTTCGGCCAGCGACAGGTTGCGGTCGAACAGCGGCGCCAGGCTCTGGTCATGGCTGACAAACAACAGGCTGGCGCCGGCTTCGCGGCATTCGGCGAACAGCAGTTGAATGAAGGCTTCGCGGGCGTCGTAGTCCAAGGCGGAAGTGGGCTCGTCGGCGATCACCAGCTCCGGTTGGCCGATCAGTGCACGGGCGGCGGCCACCCGTTGCTGTTGGCCGATGGACAACGAGTCGGCACGGCGCTCCAGCAGGTCTTTGTCCTTCAAACCCAGGTGCGCCAGCAAGGTCGCGGCAGCCTGGTCGACGCTGCCGTGGCGTTGGATCGCCCGTTGCGCGCGCAGCTTGGAAAAGTGGCAGGGCAACTCGACGTTCTCGCGCACCGACAGGAACGGCAGCAGGTTGAACTGCTGGAAGATATAGCCGGTGTGGTCAACGCGAAAGCGGTCCCGCGCACCGGCCGAGAGTTCGGTCAGTTCCTGGCCGAGCAGGCGGATGCTGCCGCGGCTGGGCTTCTGTACGCCGCCGAGCAGGCCGAGCAAGGTGGTTTTGCCACTGCCGCTCGGCCCCTTGAGAAACAGGGTTTCCCCCGCTTCCAGGCGGAACGCGGGGATGTCCAGTAACTGTGGGTGACCGGGCCAGTTGAAGCCCAGGTCAGACAGTTCAATCAATGCGTGGGTCATGGGGACTCAGAACTTCAGGGTGGCTGCTGTGGCCGTCGCTTCAACACCTTGCTGGCCGCTCGGGCCGATCAGTTGTACCTGAATTTTCTGGGTGGCGGGGAAGGTCTTGAACACCTGGGTCAGGTCCAGGTTGCTCAGCGCGGTCGGCGTGGCACAGGTGAATTGGTAGTGGGCGTGGATTTCACTGTGATCGTGATGATGCTCGTGGGCGCCGTCTTTGGCGTCGTGGTCATCATCGTCATCGTGGTCGGCTTCCGGTTTGTCGCCGAACAGCGGGCTGTTGAGCTCCTGGCTGCTGATCACGCAACCGGCGGCCTTGGGCAGGCTGAACAGGGTCAGTGGGTTCTCCAGCTGTTTGCGGGCGGCGGCGACCTTGGCTTTGTCGGCTGCGCTGGTGGCGAGGTGTTCGAAGCCCACCAGGTTCATCGCCGGGCTATCCAGTTCAAGCTCCAGGGCCTGGCCGTCGAGTACCGCGTTAAGGCGGCCGACGCCATGTTCGTGGGCGCCGAGGCTGCCGTGTTCGTGATCGTGGTCATGCTCGTCGGCGGCGTGAGCAATGGCGAGTGGCAGCAGGGCAAACGGCAAAGCAAGCAACAGACGGCGCATGGGAAAGCTCCTGGAGATGAAAGTTTTGTTATGTGATCTTATAACAATAGTGCCGAGAGTTTGACCGCCCGCTTGGCGTTGCGCAAGCCGCATGGGAGCATGCTCGTCAGAAAAATGCAGGAGTAAGGACGATGTTGCGAATTCGTGGAACCATCGGCGACCTGCCGGTGGACTTGACCCTGGAGCTGGACGACGGCGATTGGGCGCGACTCGGCGCGCAGTTGCAGGCAACGCCCACGGCAAGCGCGCCCGCCGCGCCCGTAGCGCCGGTCAAGCACAATGATGATCTATGGCAGAGCGCCCAGGACCTGTTGCGCAACGCCGGGCAACTCAGCGGCCTGGAACTGCTTGATCGACTGGAAGGTTTGGCGGGGGATGCTGCGGCGGGCAAGCGCCTGTTGGTGCGCCTGCGCCACAGCGCCAAGGTGAAAGTGGCCAGCGGCGGGGATACGCCGCTGTACAGTTGGATCGGCGATTAGTACAGCGCGGCGAACAACTTGCGGCGGTACACGGTCACCAGCGGGTGATCATTGCCCAGCAGTTCGAACACCTGCAGCAAGGTCTTGTGCGGCAGGCCTTCGCTGTAGCTGCGGTTGCGGATAAACAGCTTGAGCAAGCCTTCCAGCGCCGCGTCGTATTGCTGGCGCGCCAGTTGCTGGATGGCCAGTTGATAGGCGGCTTCGTCGTCCTGCGGGTTTTGTGCCAGGCGGCTTTTCAGCTCGGCGGCGTCTGGCAGGTCGGCGGCTTGGCGCAGGAAGGTGATCTGTGCCTTGGCCCCGGCAAGGGCGGCTTTGTGGGTGTCGCTCTTCACCGCATCGAGCACGGTTTGGGCTTCACCCAACTCACCGCGCTCGGCCAGGCAACGCGCGTACAGAATCAACGCGGCGGCGTTGGTGTTGTCTTCACCCAGCAGCGCCACCAGCACGGTCTCGGCTTCGCTGATGCGGCCGTCAGCGAATAGCGTCTGCGCCTGTTCCAGAGGGTCGGCCGCAGCCGGTGGCGGCATCTTCACATGCGGTTCCAGCATCGCCCGCACCGCCGACTCCGGCTGCGCACCTGCAAATCCATCCACCGGCTGGCCATCCTTGAACAGCACCACCGTCGGCAGGCTTTGAATGCCAAAGCGCGCGACGATGTCCTGTTCGGCCTCGCAATCGACCTTGGCGAGCAGCAACTCGCCCTGATAACTCTCGGCAATCTGCGCCAGCATCGGCATCAACGCCTTGCACGGCGCGCACCACTCGGCCCAAAAATCCACGAGCACGGGTTTTTCGAAGGAATTCTGGATCACGGCCTGGTCGAAGTTGGCGCTGGTGACGTCGAAGATGTACGGCGTGGGCTCACTCATGGGGCGTCTCGAATAAAGCGGGAATGGGGCAACTATAAGGGCTGGCGAAGGCTACCGGAAGCCGCATGGTGCTCAGGTGCTGGACGCATGCCAAAAAGGGTCTTTATACCAATCGAGAGGGAAGCCCATCGCTTTCAGGCTAACTTCGGGAAATTCGCAAGTCAGTTGATGCAGGCGTTGGTCCCAGTGGCTGTTGGGGCTCAATTGATGCATAAAGTGATTGAGGATGCAGAGCGCTGCAAAAATGCGGGTGTGCGGCCCTGGCTGAAAGAGATGTCCCGGCCATAAGAAGTTGGCGCTCTTCGGAAGTTCGGGACGAATGCCTAGCTCCCGGTTCCACAGTCGCGAATGATGGGCACACATGTTGCGAATGGTAGTCAGGGTGTGCAGCCAAGACTGCATCAGGGGCGCCGCAAGTCCCAGGCGCTTGGCAATGGCTTTTTTGTCCGCGTCTTTCGCCAAGCCTTTATATAAATGGGATAAATCACCCAGCGTCAGTTCTTCCAACATGGCCCAGCCTGGCATAAGAGGTGGATGGGCGTATGTAACGGTGTAGTGGCGGGCGTAGCTTTCTTTTGCCCTTTGGCGTTTAAGCAGGCTTTTTCTCATGTCGTCGGCGCGCGATCTATCGATGCGCTCGCATTCCCGCTGGAAGTCACGCATGGCTGTGGATTGCTTGGTGGACAGCGTCGTAAGCAGCCGCTGATGATCGAACGCTTCGTGGAACATCAATGGGTTGATATACCAGTGACTGCCATGGGCGGGCCCCATGTGGTTGCTGATGACGGAGCGCGATGCAATTTCGACTCTCTCGATGGCATCCATGGTGAGTAAACGAAGCCGTCGATCAAAGTCGTAAAGACGAGTTAGCTGACGAAACTGACTGCCGTCACGAAAGCGATGGTTGACATCCTCCGGCTGCTGGAACGGCCGCATATAGGGGCTGAGTCGAAAGAAGCTGACCGATTGTAAAAAAGACTCGGCGCGAACCTCGTCCTGAACATTCAACCCACGGTGCTTGAGCAGCTGCAGCTGAGCTGAAACGTCAATTGCGGGCTTGCTGAATGTCCTCATGCCTAAAAAACACCGGGCATAAAAAACCCGCACAATTTGTGCTTGGCTACTGACGCAACCAGAGGCATGGCGGGTGTATTGCCGCAGAGATTAGGTAGCTGCGTGCCTTTTTGCAAGGCCTTTATGGGGCGGCCAATGAGCGGAATTGTCTGGAAAAACATGCGGGTGGATTGCCCTGGACTCGTGCGGAGGGAGGGCATTTTCCACAGCCACTCTTTTTCTGTCTCAGCCAACTTATTGCCAGAAATTTGTAACGCGTGGGCTTACCGCCGCGAATGGTACAGGCTCACCTTGCGAAACTCCCAAGGCTCGGCCAAGTCCGGCAACGTCAGTGCATCGAGTATCTCCAGCCGCCGATAAGCCGGGTGCTGGAAGTTCCGCACGCGCGAGTCCGCCACCAGCGCTTCGCGGCCTCGGCTGAGGAAGTGGTCGAGCAACGGCAGGTTGGCGCGGTCGTAGAGCACGTCGGCGACCAGGATCAGGTCGAAGCGGTCGGCTTCGGCGAAAAAGTCTGCCGAGTAGCGCAACTCCACTCCATTGAGTTCGGCATTCGCACGGCAAGACGCTAACGCCAGCGGATCCAGGTCGCAGGCCACCACTTCCAGCGCGCCGGCTTTAACCGCCGCAATTCCGGCCACACCGGAGCCGGCGCCGAAATCCAGTACGCGCTTGCCTTTCACCCATTGCGGGTTCGCCGCCAGATATCGCGCCAGCGCCAAACCACTGGCCCAGCAAAAACTCCAGTAGGGCGGCTCATGCAGGATGCGTCGGGTTTCCTCGGGGCTGAAGGCGCGGTCCATGTTGTCCGCATCCAGCAGCCACAATGAAAGCTCGGTGTCCGGCAGCGGGCAGGGCACGAGTTGGGCGTCGCCGATCAGCGCGCTCAGGGCGCGCTGCAAGTCCAACGGTGGCGTCATGGTGCCTTGACGAGTTCCAGGGGACCGGTGGTCTGGGTGATCGCCTGGGTGATGCGTACGGCGGGCAGGTGCAGGATCAACTGGCCGGACTGGCTGGCGCGGCCACGCAATTCAACCCGCGCGCCGGCCGGGAACGTCTCGGGGTTGAAGCGCAGGCGGAAAGCCAGGGGCTTGCCGTTGCCGGTCAGCACACTGCTGGCGAGCAATTGTTGCGGGCGCGAACGGTCATCGATCACCAGCAGGGCCATCTCGACTTCGGCGCCGGCCGGCACATTGGTCAGGCTGCCGTTGATTTCACGCTGGTAGGCCGGCAGGGGACCGAGGTCTTCAATACCTGGGACTTTTTTCTCCTGCGCGGGCGCAGGTTGGGGCGTGGACGGCTTGGGGGCTTCGCTGCTGCAGGCGACCAGGACACTGAACAGGGTGAGCAAAACAAGTGGTCGTAACTGCATGTACGGCTCCAGAAAGGACAAAATCCGTGGCTTGAAATATAAGAAACATATAGGCCTGCCTATATACCGTAAAGGCTATGGCTTGTCTTGCCACGGGGATGCGCTACCATGGCCCTCCCTTTTTTTGTTGCCTGCCACCATGCACTGTCCCTTCTGCGGTGCCAACGACACCAAGGTCATTGACTCGCGTCTGGTCGCCGAGGGCGATCAAGTGCGTCGCCGGCGCGAATGCCTGGCCTCTGGCTGCGGTGAACGTTTCACCACCTTCGAAACCGCCGAACTGGTATTGCCACGTCTGATCAAGTCCGACGGCAGCCGCCAGCCTTTCGACGAAGAAAAACTGCGCGCCGGTATGCAGCGTGCCCTGGAAAAGCGCCCGGTGAGTGTCGAGCGGCTGGAGGCGGCGCTGGCGCATATCAAGCACAAGCTGCGCGCCACCGGCGAACGCGAGGTCAAGAGCCTGGTGGTGGGAGAGTTGGTGATGGGCGAGCTGCAAAAGCTCGACGAAGTCGCCTATATCCGTTTCGCCTCGGTGTATCGACGCTTCCAGGACCTCAATGAGTTCCGCGAAGAGATCGACCGCCTGGCCCGTGAGCCGGTCAAAGAATGAACCCACTTTCTGCTGAACAGGCTGTGCTGGACGCCCATTACATGGCCCGCGCCCTCGAACTGGCGCGCAACGGCCTCTACACCACTCACCCCAACCCGCGTGTGGGCTGCGTGATTGTCCGCGATGGGCAGATTGTCGGCGAAGGCTGGCATGTGCGCACGGGCGAGCCCCATGCCGAAGTGCATGCCTTGCGGGCTGCCGGTGACAAGGCCCGCGGCGCCACGGCGTACGTAACCCTTGAGCCCTGCAGCCACTACGGCCATACCCCGCCATGCGCCGATGCGCTGGTCAGTGCCGGGCTGGCGCGGGTGGTTGCGGCGATGCAGGACCCTAACCCGGAAGTCGCCGGACGCGGTATGCAGCGCTTGGCCCAGGCCGGGATCGAAATACGCAGCGGTGTGCTGGAAGGTGAAGCGCGGGCCCTGAACAAGGGCTTCCTCAAGCGTATGGAGCATGGCCTGCCGTTTGTGCGGGTCAAGCTGGCGATGAGCCTGGACGGTCGCACCGCCATGGCCAGCGGCGAAAGCCAATGGATCACCGGCCCTGCCGCGCGTGCCGCCGTACAACGCCTGCGCGCCGAGGCCAGCGTGGTGCTGACCGGCGCCGACACCGTATTGGCCGACGGTGCACGCCTGACCGTACGCGCCGCCGAACTCGGCCTGGATGAAGCCACCACGGCCCTGGCTATGTCGCGTCCGCCGTTGCGTGTGCTGATCGATGGCCGTTTGCGCGTGCCGCTCAACGCACCCTTCTTCAAGGCCGGCCCGGCGCTGGTCATCACCTGCGTCACCGCCGAAAACCAGTTCCCCCGTGGCCCCGAATGCCTGGTGGTACCGGGTGTGGACGGCCAGGTCGATCTGCGCTCGGCGCTGGTGGCCCTGGCCGCCCGTGGCGTCAACGAAGTCTTGGTGGAAGCCGGCCCAAGCCTGGCGGGCGCATTTGCCCAGCAAGGCCTGGTGGACGAATACGTGATTTTCGTCGCCGGCAAGTTCCTCGGCTCCGCTGCCCGGCCTTTACTCGACTGGCCGCTTGAGAAACTCAGCGAAGCCCCCCAACTCAAGATCACTGAAATGCGCGCTGTTGGCGACGACTGGCGAGTCACTGCCATCCCTGTGCCAGTAGCGAGCGTATAATTCTGACCGGGCGCTCAAGTGCCCGCCCCGTTTTCCAGGAGAAGGCCATGTTCACCGGCATTATCGAATCCATCGGCAGCATCCGCGCCATGACCCCCAAGGGTGGCGACGTGCGCCTGCTGGTTGAAACCGGCAAGCTCGACCTCGGCGACGTCAAGCTGGGCGACAGTATTGCCGTCAGCGGCGTGTGCCTGACCGTCATCGAACTGCCGGGCAACGGCTTTGCCGCCGACGTCAGCCGGGAAACCCTGGACTGCACCGCGATGAACGACCTCAAGGCCGGCAGCCCGGTCAACCTGGAAAAAGCCCTGACGCCGACCACCCGCCTGGGTGGCCATTTGGTCAGCGGCCACGTCGACGGTGTCGGCGAAGTGGTGGCTCGCAGCGAAAATGCCCGCGCCGTGGAATTCCGCATCCGTGCGCCCAAGGAGCTGGCCAAGTACATCGCCCACAAAGGCTCGATCACCGTCGATGGCACCAGCCTGACCGTGAACGCCGTGAACGGCGCCGAATTTGAACTGACCATCATTCCCCACACCCTGAGCGAAACCATCATGGCGTCGTACCAGCCTGGTCGCCGGGTGAATCTGGAAGTCGACTTGCTTGCCCGTTACCTGGAGCGCCTGCTTATGGGCGATAAGGCCGCAGAGCCTGCAACCGGGAACATCACTGAGAGTTTTTTGGCCGCTAACGGCTACCTGAAATCCTGACCAAGGGGGTGCCCTGTGGCGCTCAATAGCATCGAAGAACTGGTTGAAGACATCCGCCAAGGCAAGATGGTCATCCTGATGGATGACGAAGACCGCGAAAACGAAGGCGACATCATCATGGCCGCCGAGGCCTGCAAGCCTGAGCACATCAACTTCATGGCCAAGCACGCCCGTGGGCTGATCTGCATGCCCATGAGCCGAGAGCGCTGCGAGTTGCTCAAGCTGCCGTTGATGGCGCCGCGTAATGGTTCGGGATTCGGCACCAAGTTCACCGTATCGATTGAAGCGACCACCGGCGTCACCACCGGCATTTCCGCCGCTGACCGTGCCCGCACCGTGCAAGCCGCTGCCGCCAAAGACGCCAAGGCCGAAGACATCGTCAGCCCAGGCCACATCTTCCCGTTGATGGCTCAACCGGGCGGCACCCTCGCTCGCGCCGGCCACACCGAAGCCGCCTGCGACCTGGCGCGCATGGCCGGTTTCGAGCCCAGCGGTGTGATCTGCGAAGTAATGAACGACGACGGCACCATGGCCCGTCGCGCCGAACTCGAAGCCTTTGCTGCCGACCACAACATCAAGGTCGGCACCATTGCCGACCTGATTCACTACCGGATGATCCACGAACGTACCGTTCAGCGGATTGCCGAGCAGCCGCTGGACAGCGAACTGGGCCAATTCAATTTGGTGACCTACCGTGATTCGGTGGAAGGCGACGTGCACATGGCCCTCACCCTGGGCACCATCTGCGCCGACGAACCGACCCTCGTGCGTGTACACAACATGGACCCGCTGCGCGACCTGCTGATGGTCAAGCAACCGGGCCGCTGGAGCCTGCGCGCCGCGATGGCTGCGGTGTCCGAGGCTGGCAGCGGTGTGGTGCTGCTGCTGGGTAACCCGGTGGATGGCGACGTGCTACTCGCGCATATTCGCGAAACCGCCGAGCAGACCCAGGTGAAAACGCCGACCACCTACAGCATCGTCGGTGCCGGTTCGCAGATCCTGCGTGACCTCGGTGTGCGCAAAATGCGCCTGATGAGCGCACCGATGAAATTTAATGCGATATCCGGATTCGATCTGGAAGTTGTAGAATACGTGCCCTCCGAATAAAGGCCGGCGCTTTTTGCCCCCTTGTTCGCGGTTAAATCATCACTGAGGGACGCACTTTTCGCGTCCCGGCTCTTTAAGAGATTTGTCGAATGACCCTGAAGACCATCGAAGGTACCTTCATCGCCCCCAAAGGCCGCTACGCCCTGGTGGTTGGCCGCTTCAACAGCTTCGTGGTTGAAAGCCTGGTAAGCGGTGCCGTGGATGCCTTGGTTCGCCACGGTGTGAGCGAGAGCGACATCACTATCATCCGCGCCCCTGGCGCCTTCGAAATTCCACTGGTTGCGCAAAAAGTTGCTCAGCAGGGTGAATACGCGGCGATCATCGCCCTGGGCGCGGTCATTCGTGGCGGTACTCCGCACTTCGAATACGTGGCCGGCGAATGCACCAAGGGCCTGGCCCAGGTGTCCATGGAGTTCGGCGTGCCAGTCGCTTTCGGCGTACTGACCGTGGATTCCATCGAACAAGCCATCGAGCGTTCCGGCACCAAGGCCGGTAACAAAGGCGCTGAAGCTGCCCTGTCCGCGCTGGAAATGGTCAGCCTGCTGTCGCAGTTGGAGGCCAAGTGATTTCCGACGAGAGCGATCGTTTCAACCCACGCGATGAGCGTCCAGCGGACGCCGGCAAACCTTCGAAAAGCGAAAAGCGCCGTGCTGCCCGTCAGCTCGCGACCCAGGCGCTGTACCAGCGTCATATGGCCGGCACTTCGCTGAACGAAATCGAAGCGCAGTTTCGCGTCGATAACGACTTCACGTTTGCCGACCAGAGCTACTTCCACGACATCCTGCACGGTGTGCCGGCCAACCTGGACGAGATCGATGCCGCATTGTCGCCGTGCCTGGACCTGACCCTCGAAGAGCTGGACCCGGTTGAACTGGCCGTACTGCGCCTGTCCACCTGGGAGCTGCTCAAGCGCGTCGACGTGCCGTACCGCGTGGTGATCAACGAAGGCATCGAACTGGCGAAAGTCTACGGTTCGACCGACGGTCACAAGTTCGTCAACGGCGTGCTCGACAAGCTGGCTCCGCGCCTGCGTGAAGCCGAAGTGAAGGCGTACAAGCGCTAACCTGCGCTTGAGTCCTGAATGGGCGAGTTTGAGCTGATCCACAATTACTTCGCCGCCGCGCCGTGTGCGCAGGGCGGCGAGGGTATTGCCCTGGGGATCGGCGACGACTGCGCCTTGCTGGCGCTCCCCGCCGGGGAGCAGCTGGCAATTTCCACCGATACCTTGGTGGCCGGCGTGCACTTTGCCGACCCCTGTGACCCGTTCCTGCTCGGCCAGCGCTCGCTGGCCGTGGCGGTGAGCGACCTGGCCGCCATGGGCGCCCACCCCCTCGCGTTTACCCTTGCCCTGACCACGCCGACCGTCGATGCCGATTGGCTGCAACGCTATGCCCAGGGTTTGAACGCCATGGCGCAAAACTGCGGCGTGGGCCTGGTGGGTGGCGACACCACGCGTGGCCCGCTGAGCCTGACCCTGACCGTGTTTGGTCGTGTACCGACCGGTCAAGCGTTGAAGCGCAGCGGCGCACAGCCGGGTGACCTGCTGTGTGTGGGGGGCGAGTTGGGCAATGCCGCCGGTGCCTTGCCGCTGGTATTGGGGCAGCGCAACGCCGACGCAGCGATTGCCGGCCCGCTGCTGGCCCATTACTGGTCGCCGCAACCGCAGTTGGCGTTGGGGCTGGCACTGCGGGGCAAGGCGACGTCTGCGATGGATATTTCCGACGGGCTTCTGGCCGATTGCGGGCATATCGCCAAGGCCTCGGCTGTCAGTCTGTTGATCGAGCGCCAGGCGCTGCCGTTGTCCCAGGCCTTGCTGGCGTTTGTCGGGGATGACGCGGCGCGGGTGGCCGCACTCAGCGGTGGTGACGACTACGTACTGGCGTTCACCCTGCCGCCCCTGGAACTTGCGCCATTGCTGGCCGGCGGCTGGCCGATCCACGTGATCGGCCGGGTCGAGGCGGGGCAGGGTGTCACGTTGCTCGACGCCAGCGGGCAGGACATCACCCCGACCGTGCGTGGCTATCAGCACTTTCGCGAGACGCCCTGAATAGGCTGCCGCGCTACCCTGTAGGAGCGAGCTTGCTCGCGAAAAGCGCCAGGACACCGCGTTCACCCAGAATACCTGCGTCATCGCTGACGATTTTCGCGAGCAAGCTCGCTCCTACATAGAATCAACACGAAGGCCAATCAAACCGATTGATCTTTAACAGCGATAATTCAGCTTAAGCGTCTGTAGGAACGTGCTGTTACAATGGCCGCCTTTGTAAAAACTGAAATCAGGAGCACACGGTGCCCGTCGTTTTCGTTGCTGCTTCCAAGCTGCCTACCCCTTTTGCCACGTTCACCATGAATGGCTTTCTCGAAGAAGCCACCGGGCGCGAACACGTTGTGCTCAGCCTCGGCGAGATCGCCGATGGCGCACCGGTTCTCGGTCGCGTGCACTCCGAGTGCCTGACCGGCGATGCGCTGTTCAGCCAGCGCTGTGACTGCGGCTCGCAACTGGAAGCGGCGATGCGCGCCATCGCCCGTGAAGGCCGTGGCGTGCTGCTGTATTTGCGTCAGGAAGGCCGTGGCATTGGCCTGCTGAACAAGATCCGCGCCTACGAGCTGCAAGACGGCGGCGCCGATACCGTCGAGGCCAATGAGCGACTGGGCTTCGCCGCCGACCAGCGTGACTACGCGATCTGCCTGCCGATGCTGGAGCACCTGGGCGTGAAATCCCTGCGCCTGATGACCAACAACCCGCGCAAGGTCAAAGCCTTGACCGAGATGGGCATCACCGTGGCCGAGCGCGTGCCGCTGCACACCGGGCACAACCCGCACAACAAACTCTACCTGGCGACCAAGGCCAGCAAGCTCGACCACATGATGGGCAATGAGCATCAAGGCGAGGTCGACCGCGCGTGACCCGTGGCCAGGTGAAACGACGACTGTCCTTCAACTGGTGGCAGTACCTGGCCCTGGCGCTGTTCCCGCTGTTCGTGATCAACCTGGTGTTTGGCCAGGCCGAGCCTTTGCTGCCGGTGCTGGCGATGCCGTTCTTTATCGCCGGCGTGGCCTCGATGTTCCTCAGCCTGCGCTACTTCAACGGTTATAAACACGCCCTGATCGCCACTTCCAAAGCCCTTGATACTGCTGAAGAGCCGGCCGCCTGGATCACCCTGGCGGCCCGTCGGCGCACGGCCTTGATGGTGGCGGCGGTGCCGGCGTGGGTGGGCGCATTGGCGGTATTCGTCGGCCTGGAGGCGGTGCCGCTTTTCCTGTTGGCGCTGTCGACGATGGTGCTGTTTTACCTCTACCGCATCCCGCGTCAGTTGGGATGATGCGCCGCTGGCTGGCGATGCTGTTGCTGGCATTCAGTGCCCAGGCCCTGGCGGTCGAGCGTGTCGTCAGTCTGGCGCCTTCACTTTCTGAAATCGTGGCTGAACTGGGTGCTGCCGATCTGTTGGTGGGCGTGCTCGATGGCGGCGACCGGCCGACGGCACTGGCAAACGTGCCGTCGGTGGGGCGTTACGGCCAGCTCGACATGGAGCGCCTGCTGAGCCTCAGGCCCGACCTGATCCTGCTCTGGCCCGGCAGCGTCGGCCCAGCCCAGCGCGAGCAGCTGCAGCGCCTGAATATCCCGGTGTATGTCGCCGAACCCCATAGCCTTGAACAACTCACCACTCAGGTCCAGGCCATCGCCGAGCAACTGGGCCGCGCCGACGCCGGCCGGCAATTGGCCGCGCAGTTGCGCCAGCGCCTGGTGCAGTTGCGTCAGCGTTATCAGCGTGCCGAACCGTTGCGGGTGTTCTATCAGGTGTGGAATCAGCCGCTGTACACCGTGGGCGGCGGCCAGATCATCAGCGACGCGCTGAGCGTGTGCGGTGCGCGCAACGTGTTTGACGACCTGAAGCTACCCGCGCCGCAGGTCAGCATCGAGTCGGTACTGCAACGTAATCCTGAGATGATCCTGGTGGGCGATCAGGTGCAGAGGGAAGCCTGGAAGGCCTGGCCAACCATGGCGGAGCGAGTGCGGCTGGTTCCGGACAAAGGCCTGGAACGGCCCAGCGGGCAGATGCTGGAAGCGCTGGCGCGGCTGTGTCAGGTGATTGCTCCGAGCCGCTGAGACCAGTCCAGGCGACAATCAGATTTCAGGTGTCCAGGTCACGCCAAACATCCACACCCGGCCTTCTTCACGGTAATCGTGATTGTTGACGAATGCCGGATCGTCGTAGCTGTAGCGCGCCCGCGCATAGGACTTGTCCAGCAGGTTATCGACCTTCAGCGACAACGCCACTTCCCGCGTCACCGCCCAACTCCCGCGCAGCCCGAGCAACCCATAGCCGCCCAGGCGCTGCGTGTTGTCTTCATCGTCATAGCTGCGGCTGATCGCCTGCCAACTGGCGCCCAGGCCCACCTGATCGAATTGCCGGTCCAGGTCCAGGCTCAATGTGCGCCGCGCCCGGCGGGCCAGGGTGTGGCCACTGTCGCGGTCGCGCGGGTCGATGAGTGACAGCCCGAGGTTGCCTTGCCAGCCGAACAGGTCCTGCTTGAGTGCCGCCTCAAAACCGTTGATGCGTGCCGACGCCACATTCTGTGGCTTGCCGGTTTGGTCGAGAATGATCGCATCGCTCAAATCGGTGCGGTACAGCGAGGCCTCCAGGCGCGTGCTGTCACTCAACTGGCTGCGCCACTGCAGTTCGTAGCTCTTTGATGTTTCGGGCTGCAGGTTGGGGTTGCTGTACTTCGTGTCCGGATAATAGAGGTCGTTGAAGGTCGGCGCGCGGAAGCCTTCGCTGTAGCTCAGCAGCACGTCATTGTCGGGGTTGACCGGCAAGGTCAGGGTGCCGCTCCAGCTGTTCTGCCCGCCGAACTGCTGGTTCTGGTCGTGACGCAGGCCCAGTTCGGTGGAAAACCACTCGCTGTGAAAGCGATGCTGCACAAAGGCGGCGCGGTTCCAGCGGCTGTTTTCGGTAAACGTGGTGGAGCCGTGGAAGCGGTCTTCGTACCAGTCGCCGCCGAGGATCAGGCTGTTCTGGTCGTCCAGGGCCAGGTCGTTTTGCCAGTTGATCGAGTCGCGGTAGGTGTTGAACACGCTGAAATCATTGCTGAGGGTGTCGCGCTTGGTGTCGCGGTTCTCGCTGTGGCCCAGTTCCAGGCGCGATTGCCAGCGCTCATTGAGCCTGGCGTCGATATAGCCGCTGGCACTGCTCACAGCGTAGTCGGTGTAGGGTTTCTGCCCGACGGTTTGCCCGGTGGTGGTGTCGTAGCGGCCGAAGCTGTTGTCGTACTCCGACTTGCCGCGGTTATCCAAGAGATTGAAGCCCACCTCCAGTTCATCACTGAAGGAGTGGCTGAGGTTCAGGCTCACGGACTGGTTGCGATAAGCATCATGGTCACCGTCGCTGGGGAACGACTGGTGGGTGGAGTTGATGCCGGCAGTGTCATCCAGGCTCGCGCCCAGGTTGAAGCGTGTCTGTTCGTCACCACCCGAAAGGCCGAGGCTGCGCTGCCAGGTGTTATGGCTGCCGAACCCCAGCTTCACGCGCGGTTGCACGCCCTGCTCGGCATTACGCCGGGTGAATACCTGGATCACCCCACCGATCGCGTCGCTGCCGTAGATTACCGAGCGCGAGCCGCGCAGCACTTCCACCCGCTCAATCTGATCGACATTGAGGTATTGCAGGCCGCTGTCGCCGGACGTGGTGTTGGCGATGCGCTGGCCGTCGACCAGCACCAGGCTTTGGGCCGACTTGGTGCCCCGCAGGTAGATGCCCGGCAAACTGCCACGGCCACCGGAGGGTGCGACTTGTACACCGGGCACACGGCTGAGCAGGTCGGTGAGGCTGGTGGGTTGCAGGCGGTCGATGTCGTCGCGGGTGAACACGGTGTTGGCGGCGCTGCTGTCGTTGCGTGCCTGAACCTGACGGTTGGCGCTGATAACGACGTCGGGGAGTTTCAGGGCGTTGTCGCGGGTGTCGGCGAGCAATTCAGGGGAGGGCAGAAGCAGCAGGGCAAGGTACAGGTGTTTCATGGGCTGTCCATAGCGTTGAAGATGGCACCAATCAAATGTGGGAGGGTGCGAGTCGAATCGTCGCACCGCCCCTCCCACATTGGGTCCCGGTTTCTACTGGGCCAGCAGCGCTAGGCGCTCGCGCACCGAAGCCTCGATCCCTGCTTCATCCAGCCCGCACTCGGCCAGCATCTGCGCCGGTTTGGCGTGTTCGACATACGCATCCGGCAAGCCCAGGTGTAGTACCGACTTGAGGATATTCTCCCGCGCCAGGAACTCACTGACTGCCGCACCGGCACCGCCCATGATGGCGTTTTCTTCGACGGTCACCAGCAGCTCATGGCTAGCGGCGATTTCGCGCACCAAGGCTTCATCCAGCGGCTTGACGAAGCGCATGTCGACCACGGTGGCGTCGATCTTCTCGGCCACCTTGAGCGCTTCGGCCAATTGCACGCCAAACACCAGGAATGCAGCCTTGCTGCCCTGGCGACGCACAATACCCTTGCCGATTTCAATCGGTTCCAGGTCTTTCTCGATCAGCGCATTCGGGCCGTTGCCCCGTGGGTAACGCACGGCGGCCGGGCCGTTATACAGGTGGCCGGTGCTGAGCATCTTGCGCAGTTCGTTTTCGTCGCTCGGCGTCATCACCAGCATGCCGGGGATGCAACGTAAGTAGGACAAGTCGAAGCTGCCCGCGTGAGTCGGGCCGTCTTCACCGACTAAACCGGCGCGGTCGATGGCAAACAGCACGTCGAGGTTCTGCACCGCGACGTCATGCACCAACTGGTCGTAACCGCGTTGCAGGAACGTTGAGTAGATCGCCACGACAGGCTTGGCGCCTTCGCAGGCCATGCCAGCGGCGAACGTGACAGCGTGCTGCTCGGCAATGGCCACGTCGAAATAGCGCAGCGGGAAACGCTCGCTGAACGCCACCAGGTCGGAGCCTTCCTTCATCGCCGGGGTAATGCCCACCAGGCGCGGGTCGGCGGTGGCCATGTCACACAGCCATTCGCCGAACACGCCGGAGTACTTCGGCCCGCTGGCTTTTTTCGGCGCCGCGGCGGGAGCGTCCACCGGTTCCAGCTTGGTGATCGCGTGGTAGCCGATCGGGTCGACTTCCGCCGGCGCGAAGCCTTTGCCTTTCTTGGTGACGATATGCAGGAACTGCGGGCCCTTGAGGTCGCGCATGTTGCGCAGCGTGGCAATCAGGGTCGGCAGGTCATGGCCGTCGATGGGGCCGATGTAGTTCCAGCCCAGTTCTTCGAACAGCGTGCCGGGGACCAGCATGCCCTTGGCATATTCTTCGGTACGCCGGGCAATTTCCCACGCGCCAGGCAGGCGCGAGAGCACTTTTTTGCTGCCTTCGCGCATGCTGGCATAGGTGCGGCTGGAGAGAATCTTGGCCAGGTAATTGGACAGGCCGCCGACATTGCGCGAGATCGACATGTCGTTGTCGTTCAGGATCACCAACATGTTGGCGTTCACTTCCGGCGCATGGTTCAGTGCTTCGAAGGCCATGCCGGCGGTCAGCGCGCCATCACCGATCACGGCAATCGCCTTGCGGTCGCTGCCTTGCAGGCGGGCGGCAATCGCCATGCCCAGCGCTGCGCTGATCGAGGTGCTGGAGTGGCCGACGCCAAAGGTGTCGTACTCGCTTTCCGAGCGGCGCGGGAAGGCGGCAACACCGTCTTTCTGGCGCAGAGTCGCCATGCGCTCGCGGCGGCCCGTGAGGATCTTGTGCGGATACGCCTGATGGCCCACGTCCCACACCAGCCGGTCATCCGGGGTGTCGAACACGTAGTGCAACGCGATGGTCAGCTCGATGACGCCCAGGCCGGCACCGAAATGCCCACCGGTCTGGCCGACCGTGTAGAGCAATTCCAGGCGCAACTCATCGGCCAGGGTTTCCAGCTCGGCTTCACCCAGACGACGCAGGCCGTCCGGCGTGGCAGCACGGTCGAGCAGGGGCGTGGACGGGCGCTTGCGGGGAATCTCTTGAAACGTCGTGGGCATCAGGCGAATCGTTATAGGTATAGAAGAGGCGGCAGTTTACCTCAAGCATCGCAAACTGCCCACGCAGAGCGCCGAACTTGGCTGATATGCGGCTGCAATGGCCGCCGTAATCAGTGGCGGCGTTCGACGATATACCGCGCCAGGTCACGCAGCGGCTCGGCCGCCGCGTCGAAAGGTCGCAGGGCATCCAGCGCTTGATCGCGTAGTTCGATGGCGTAGGCCTTGGCGGCTTCCAGTCCGAGCAGTGCAGGATAAGTCGGTTTGTCCCGTGCGATATCGGCACCTTGGCGTTTGCCCAGGGTCGCGGTATCGCTTTCCACGTCGAGAATATCGTCCTGCACCTGGAACGCCAGGCCCACGGCCCGGGAATAGGTCTGCAGCGCCGTGAGTTGCGCGGTTTCGGCACGCCCGCTGGCCAGGGCGCCCAGGTGGACGGCGGCTTCGATCAGCGCGCCGGTCTTGTGGCGATGCATGTGTTCAAGGGCCTTTTGATCCAGCTTGAGGCTGACCGAACCCATGTCGATCGCCTGTCCGCCGACCATGCCCGCAGGGCCGGCAGCCAGGGCCAGGGCCGTGACCATGCGCAGGCGGATCTCGGCGTTGGCGCTGCTCAAACGTGGGTCCAGCAACGCGCTGAACGCCAGGCTCTGCAAGCCATCACCGGCCAGGATCGCATAGGCTTCATCAAAGGCTTTATGGGTGGTGGGCTGGCCGCGGCGCAGATCGTCATCGTCCATCGCCGGTAAATCGTCGTGTACCAGGGAATACGCGTGAATCAACTCGACCGCACAGGCTGCACCGTTGGCCTGCTCGGCCGGCGCGCCCAGCGCTTCACAGGCCGCATAGGCCAGCAATGGGCGCACACGCTTGCCGCCATTCATCACGCTGTAGCGCATGGCTTCATAGAGGCGCTTCATTTCCGGGCTTGGCGCAACAAACAAGGGCTCCAGCGCCGCATTCACCCGGGCTTGGCTACTGGCCTGATACGCGTCGATCATTCCGGCTGTTCCGCATCGAAAGGTTCTTCGGCCAACTCCCCGTCACGCTCCAGCAACACCTGGACCTTCTGCTCCGCCTGCGCCAACGCGCTCTGGCAGTCACGGGTCAGGCCGATGCCTTGCTCAAACGCCGTCAGCGAGTCCTCCAGCGACAACTCGCCGTTCTCCAGACGCTCGACCAATGTTTGCAGGTCGGCGAGGGATTGTTCGAAATCGAGTGCAACTTTTTTGCGGGCCATGGCGGCTATTCCGGTAGACGGTAAACCGGCGCGACACTAGCAGACATGGGGATTCTGGGCAAATGAGCGGCAAATGAGTGGGGTGTCACTCGCCCCCTGTATTGACCTGATAACGCGTGCTGCGGCCGCCTACGGGGAGACGAACCAGGCAGTTTTTTTCCAGCAGGTCAGTCAGGTGTCGTGTCGCTGTCGCCTTGGATACCTGCTGCACGCTGCGTAACAGGGTTTTAAGGAGCCACTCGAGTTGGACGCTCGGTTGAATAACGAAAGCCTGCTTTTCAGGGCAGGCTTATCGCGAATCGCGGCTGGCTTACTTCTGGTGAGCCGTCAGCGCCGCATATCCATTCATCAAGTTGCGATAGTTGGGAATGCGCTGGGACAACAGATTGCCCAGGCCTTCGATATCGTTGCGCCAGTCGCGGTGCAGCTCACACGCCACCGAGAACCAGTTCATCAACTGCGCACCGGCCTGGGTCATCCGGCTCCACGCTGCCTGCTGCACCGTGGTGTTGAACGTGCCGGAGGCATCGGTCACCACAAACACCTCAAACCCTTCCGCCAGCGCCGACAAGGTCGGGAACGCTACGCACACATCCGTGACTACACCGGCAATGATGATCTGCTTGCGGCCGGTGGCCTTGATCGCCTTGACGAAGTCTTCGTTGTCCCAGGCATTGATCTGGCCTGGGCGGGCGATGTACGGCGCGTCCGGGAACATCTCTTTCAACTCCGGTACCAGCGGGCCGTTGGGGCCTTGTTCGAAGCTGGTGGTGAGGATGGTCGGCAGGTTGAAGAACTTCGCCAGGTCAGCCAGGGCCAGCACGTTGTTCTTGAACTCGTTGGGCGAGAAGTCCTGGACCAGGGAAATCAGACCGGTCTGGTGGTCGACCAGCAGAACTACGGCGTCGTCTTTGTTCAAGCGGTTGTAGGTTGGAGTGCTCATGGTTGAATCCTTTTTTGTTTAGGTTGGTTGGGCGTTGCGTTCAACATGGGCACAGATTAATGGGTGGGTGCTGGGGGATAAATCGGCTGGAATGGGTAATACCGTCAACTCAAAGGAGACAATTCATGAATTGTCAGTAGGACTGATCTTTTTAGTGGTCGGGAAAGTAAGTCAAAAAATCTCACGCGTGAGCTATTGAGTGTGGCAAAAAATGCCTGTAGATTTTCTCACGCGTGAGTTTTTCACAGCGAGGTCAGTACTATGAAAAGCAGCTCTCCATCGAGCCCGTCAGCCGGGACCGATATCGATTCGACAAGCCTTCAGGGAGAGCGCTCGAAGCCGTCCGCCAAAAAGCCATCGAGCTTTTACATGAAGCAGATGCGTGCAGGCCTGGCGGCCGCCGGCTATGTGAAACACGAGACTTGGGTGCTTCCCGAAAACCGAAGCTTGCTCAAGCAGATGGAGAAACAGCTTCGCCAGCCGATTCTGGCTGGCTCATTCATGTCGGAGAATTTCATGAGCGCAGGTACCAACTGGAATATCGATCGCCTCTTCACCGCTCTTCAGGCTCTGGACGACGTGGTGTCCAAGGACATTACGCTTTCTCTCGTGCAAGGCTCCGAGTCCAGCATCAAGCTGGAAATGAACGACTTCGGTGGCTTGCCGATTTACATCGCGGTGGTGGGTGAGCAGATCATCGTTGACACCGTTCTGGTCGATGTCGAGTCCATCAACGATGTCGCAAAATTTAATGACGCGGTGTTGCGCAGCCGGGAAATGTTCCCGCTGTCCTCCATCGGTATCGAGTCCATGCCTAACGGGCAAGTGGTCTACAACATGTTCGGTGCATTGAGCTCCGATTCCAGCCTGACCAATATCGTCACCGAGGTGAAAACCCTGGTCGACAACGTGCAGCGCGCGAGCGAAGCCTTCGAACGTTTCTTCAATTAAGTATTCGGGAGTATCCAATGACTCAGTCCATCTGGAGCAAATTGTTCACCGCGCTGCGTGGCGGTGCCAACGAAGTCGGCGAATCGATCGTCGACCAACAGGCCCTGCGCATCCTCGATCAGGAAATTCGCGATGCCGACACCGCGCTGGCCAACGCCAAGCGTGAGCTGGTCAGCATTATGGCCAAGCACAAATTGGCGACTGATCGCGTCAACGAGTACGACGCCAAGATCAAGGACCTGGAGTCCAAGGCAGTGGCTGCCCTGCAGGCCAATCGTGAAGACCTCGCCCTGGAAGTGGCCGAAGCCATTTCGAGCCTGACCAACGAGCGGGATGTCGAGCATAAACAAGCCACCGAGTTCGGTGGCTATGCGGAAGGCATGCGCAAGGACATCACCAAGGCTGAAAGCCGGATCAAAAGCCTGCGCCAGCAAGTGGATATGGCCAAGGCGCGCGACAGCGTACAGAAGGCCCAGGTCAGCGCCTCCATCGCCAGCGGCGGTGCCAACGGCAAGCTGGAAACTGCCGTCGGTACGCTCAACCGTTTGCAGGCCAAGCAGCAGCAACGCGCCGCTGAACTGCAAGCCCAGGATGAACTGGCAGATGCATCGACCGGGACCGACCTGGAGCGCAAGCTGCGCGACGCCGGCATCACGCCGAACGAAGGCAGCGCCAATGCGATTCTGGAGCGTCTGAAGCAAAAGTCGGCGGAGTAAGCAACGTCGCCGCAGGAAGGGCAGTGTCTGCCCTTCTTTTTTTACGTCGAGGTCAGGATGGACGCCCTGAAGGGTTTCAAGACAATCGCAGGCCTGGCCCTCTTCATGGTCGCGCTGCAACTGCTTAATGTGGCGACCGGTTACAGCCTCACGGCGTTCGGCCTGATCCCGAGAACGCTGCAGGGGCTGCCCGGCATCCTCACCTCGCCGTTTTTGCATGGGTCGTTCGCTCACCTGAGCGCGAACCTGGTTGCCTTTTTGATCCTAGGCACCCTGGTGATTATCGAAGGGCTCAATCGGTTCGTTACCGTCAGCGCGATCATTATCCTGCTGGGCGGTTCGTTGGTCTGGCTGTTCGGTTTTGCGGGCATACACGTGGGGGCCAGCGGTTGGGTATTCGGGTTATGGGCCTATTTGTTGTCTCGCGCCTGGTTCCACAGGAGCTGGAGCAACCTGATTACGGCCGCCGTCGTGGCGGTGCTGTATGGCGGCCTGATCCTTGGCTTCCTGCCTCGTCAGGGTGTTTCCTTCGAGGGGCATCTGTTTGGTGCATTCGCCGGATTTATTGCAGCCAAGGTACTTCTCTCCAAGCCACGCAGCAGGTTTAATGCCGGCTGAACGCACTTGAGCATCCAGACGTCGATGCGGTGGCGTCATCGGGAATCAAGTACCCAGGGAGTCAGGGACGGAATGTCGATTTTTCTTTTGCTGCGCATGTACGCCTCCTCCCTCTTTCACCGTTTCGGCTGGGCAGGCCTGGTCGTTGCCTTGGGCGTACACCTGAGCACGGCTTATCTGGGCCTGGTGTATCTGGGCGAGCAACACCTCACCGCTCCCGCCACGTTTGTTTACTTCTATCTCACCACCACGCTGACCGTCGGCTATGGCGATCTTGCGCCACAGACCTCGGCGGGGCGCGTGTTCGTGGCAACCTGGGTCATGCTCGGGGGCATTGCGCTGCTGACGGCAGCCATCGGCAAAACCACCAGCACTGTCATCGATGCATGGAGAAAAGGCATGAAGGGCAAAGGCGATTTCACCGGCAAGGTCGGTCATACCGTGCTCATTGGCTGGGAGGGCGCGTCCAGTGAACGGGTCATCGAGTTGTTGCTTCAAGACGAAACCTCGAACGACAACCTGATCGTCATCTGCGATTGCACCCTTGACGAAAACCCGATGCCAGGCAAAGCGGCGTTCATCCGTGGTGAAAGCCTGTCCTCCACAGCGTTATTGCTGCGTGCCGGTGTGCCCGGCGCCGAGCGTGTGCTGGTGCGAACCCCGTCTGATGATCTGACGCTGGCCACCGTGCTGGCGGTGAATCAATTGAGTCCGGTCGGGCATGTGGTCGCCCACTTCAATGAAAGTGAAATTGCCGCACTGGCCAGTTCCTACGCCCCCAGTCTGGAATGCACGTCAAGCATGGCCATCGAGATGTTGGTGCGCGCCTCTCAGGATCCGGGCTCGTCGGTGGTCATTAATGAGCTGCTGTGCGTGGGGGAGGGTGCCACCCAATACCTGATGAAATTGCCCGAGGCCTTTGAGGCCACGTTCGGCGATCTGTACACCCAAATGAAAGAACGCCACAACGCCACCCTCATCGGCTATCGCGCCAAAGGTGCCCAGCAACCCTCGATCAACCCGCCCAGCGCCACGCGCGTTGAAGGTGGCGAACTCTTCTACATCGCCTCCACCCGCCTCAAGGAAATCTCCAATGGGATGGTTTAAACAGTTGATGGGGCTTGAGGCCCCGCAAGCGAATACACACTCGAAAGGCGCCGCCGCCGAACCCCTGCCGACCACCGGGCCGCTGGGCCTGGCTCCGGGCAAAGGCGTGATATTCGACACGACCCTGAAGTTGTTGCTCGACGGGAAGACTACGGTGGTTATCCCCGGCTCCCAGGAAATCTGGAGCAACGGCACCGTTGACCTCGGGCAGTCGACCTGGCTGTCGCGCTACTACATGAACGACGAAGACTACTGGTTGCAGGTGCACACCACGGGCGACATCGCCGGGCAGGTCGAATCAGTGATCCTGTTCAACTACCTCAGTTACGTCCCCGTCAGCAGCGAAGCCGAGCTTCGCCGGCTGGCGGGGCCGCAGAGTCCGATCGGTTTGCCGACCTACACCCACAATGGCGTCGAGTACACGCGCGTGTGGGGCAGCGAGGATGGCCAGACGGAATTGGTGGCCATGAGCGAGCACGTGATAAACCCCGAGGACTCC
Source organism: Pseudomonas sp. MIACH (assembly GCF_001269925.1). Classification (GTDB taxonomy): domain Bacteria; phylum Pseudomonadota; class Gammaproteobacteria; order Pseudomonadales; family Pseudomonadaceae; genus Aquipseudomonas. The sequence continues at coordinate 243,923 of NZ_LHVO01000056.1, read as the reverse complement.
TACAGCGTCGAGCACCGTTCGATGCTATATGCCCGTGACACAGGCCTGACCGATCGACGCGAGTTTCTGCTGTTCTCTGTCGAAGAAGATGCTGAAGGCACCGTCAGCCTGAGCACGTCGCTGGGCATTTCGCTGTACACAACCGACTTGAATGCGCTCTAAAAAAGGAAGAAGTCCATGCTAGAAGCTCTCTCCATCTCCCTAAACAAAGCTGCGGTGTTCGGGTTTGTCACCTACATCCTGGGGGCCGCAGTGGTGTTTGCGCTGTTCCAGTTCATCTACACCCGCGTCACCCCGCACAAAGAGTTCGAACTGATCCGTGCCGGCAACGTTTCCGCAGCAGTCGCCCTGGGCGGCGCCATCATTGGTTTCGCCATTCCGGCCAGCAACGTGATTGCCTACTCGATCAGCATCCTCGACTTCGTCGTCTGGGCGGTGATCGCAGCCGTCGTCCAACTGTTGGCGTTTCTGCTGACCAGCCTCGTGCTCAAAGGCACTTCCGAGCGCATCAAGAGAGGCGAGCTCGCAGCGGGCATCTACGTGGCCGCCGTGGCCATCAGCGTCGGCATGTTGAATGCCGCCTGCATGACGCCTACCCAGAACTGATTGCGCACGGAGCTCCCGATGAAACGAAGCAAGTACGTCCAGCTTTCGCTGGCAGCGTCGGTCGCCATGGCGATATCCGGCTGTGGGCCGACGGAAAAAACCTACGATTTGCAGAAAAAGTACAACTTCCAGTCGGTTCAGCAATGTGCCGATGAAAAACTTCCGGTGGACGTCTGCTCGGACGCCTACATGACCGCCATGGCCGAGCATCGCCGCATCGCCCCGGTATACGCGAGCCAGGCCGATTGCGATGCCGATTTTGTCGCCGGCTGGTGCCAGCTTGACTCCAATGGCCAGTTCATTCCCAAGCTGGGCGGTTTTGAACTGACCGCCGAAGGCCAGGTGACACAATCCCAGGTCGACGCTGCCAACGCTCAAGCAGGTAACGCTCAGGCCAGCGGCGGCTCCGGCTTCTCCACCAGCAGCCTGCTGACCGGGCTGCTGATCGGCAACATGCTGAGCAGCAATCGCAACAGCTACCGCTCTGAGCCGGTGTACCGCTATCGCGATGATCGCGGTGAGTACGGCAACTCGACGCTCAATCAGCGTGTCTCCAATGGCGCGACGTTTGGCCGCTCGAATCAAGCCCGGTACGGCAGCAGCAATTACACCAACACGCTGCGCACCTCCAGCAAGTCGAGCTCCGTGGCGTCGGCCACCTCCCGTGGCGGCTTCGGCAGCAAGGCCAGCGCACGCAGCGGCTGGGGCGGCGGGTCAAGCAGTTAAGGAAACCGGGTCATGAAGAAAATCCATTGCGCAGAGCGTGATGACTGGAAACAGACGGCTGAAAACCTTGGCTTTCTGTTCCATACCATCGACGACGAACCCTACTGGGACGAGAGCGCGTATTACCAGTTCACGCTCAAGCAAATCGAGCACGACCTCGAAGACCCGACCACCGAGATCCACGACATGTGCATGGACCTCGTCGCCCGCGTGGTCCAGAGCGAAGAACTGCTCGAACGCCTGAGCATTCCCGCGCCCTTCTTCGACATGATCCGAACCTCATGGCTCGAAGGCCACCCGCACCTGTACGGGCGCATGGACTTCTCCTACAACGGCACCGGCCCCGCCAAGCTGCTGGAACTTAACTACGACACCCCGACCAGCCTCTACGAGGCGGCGGCATTTCAGTGGGGCTGGCTGGAGCAATGCATCGAACGCGGCCTGCTGCCCAAGCATGCCGACCAGTTCAACAGCATCGACACCAAACTGCACCAAGCTTTCGCTCAACTGCAGGTCAACCAGCCTTTCTACTTCGCCTCGATGAAAGACTCGGTCGAAGACAAAGGCACCACCGACTACCTGCGCCTCGTCGCGGAAAAAGTCGGCATCGAATCGCGCCACATCGACATCGAAGACATCGGCCTGACCAGCGAAGGCCGCTTCGTCGACCTCCAGGATCGCTGGATTCCCCACCTGTTCAAACTGCACGCCTGGGAGTTCATCTTCCACGAGCCCTTCGGCGCCGCGATTGCCGAGAGCGACACGCAGTTTTTCGAGCCTGCGTGGAAATCCATCATTTCCAATAAAGGCATCCTGCCGCTGCTGTGGGAATTCAACAAAGGCCACCCGAATTTGCTCGCGGCCCACCTGGATACCGACCCGGGCAAAGCCGTGCCGAAGGGCTGGGTGCGCAAGCCGTTTTTCTCGCGGGAAGGGGCCAATATCGAGCTGCAGACGGCTGATGGGCTGGTCGTGAAAGAGGACGGGCCCTACACGGATGCGCCGTTTATCCTTCAGGAGTTCGCACCGCTGCCGCGGTTTGGGGACAGCTATACGTTGATTGGGTCCTGGGTGATTGGGGACCAGGCGGCGGGGATTGGGGTGCGGGAGGATAATAGTTTGATTACCAAGGATTCGAGCCGGTTTTTGCCGCATTTGATATTGGATTGAGGCTGGAGTTTAAAGGGTCAGCAGGGCTGATCCCTTTCATTTGCAGGACGTTTCCGAGAGAATCCCAATCGCATTGCGCCAGCGGGAATGCGTGACTAGGCTGCGGATCGTCACTGCCTATTCAGTGATCGGGTTTAGTCGCCTGAGTTCGATTGGTACACACTTTTTGATTGGAGTTGTGCCATGGAAAACGTTGTTTCAGATATGCCTTCTTCGCGTGGGCCTAACCCATTTTCCGTCAATGAAGAGCTGAGCTTCGAGGACGCCTGGGTGCGAGTGGCTGAGTTATTGCAGTGTGCGATGGCTACGTCGCAAGTGCTTGGGGAGCCGCAGGGTGCACCGCAGAGGGCGGTGATGCATTTGGTGGAGATGGCTAAGATGGTGGCGGACCGGGCGGTCGAGTGTATGGCGCTGAATTGATGTGAGGCACTTGCCTCGTGCTATCGAGGCAAGCGCCAATGAACCATCAATCCTGGTTTTGATTCGTAAGCCGACTCGCAAAGTACTGTGCGGTTTCTGTATCAGTACAGTAGAGGTAACAGCCTTTCATTCCTCGAGTCATTAACGTTCGGTACGTATTCTTGATGATCAGGTCTGTTTCCCGTTTGGCTAGTTCAGGTTGCTCCTTCATCATCTTCTTCCAACCGCGAATGGACTTGTCGTTTTTATCTCGCTCAAGAGCCGAGGTCAGAACGCTTCCATTTCGTACGATGAGATCCGGCCCGATAATCACGCCGATGTAATCGACTTCCAGACCTTGGCAGGTGTGGATACACCCGACCTGATCAACAGAGTTCTCTGCGATGATCCACAAACTTCCGTCCTGATCCAGATTCCATTGGCGTTCGTAGTCGCTGCCGATGATGATGTCGGATTCTCGAGCATCTTTTTTGCTACGCCACGGCCAGCAATAGCCGGCTACCACTCGGGCTTTGTTACTTTGGTTCTTTTGCTCGATGGCCGCATGCATGGCCTGGGGTGTACTGAATATTTTGAATTCATACTCGCTGTTATCTAGTAGTGGGTTAGCTGTCGCGCGAATATCTAGCACGTCGTCAAGCCAGGCTAAATAGCCATCAGACCCACTGCAACGAAACTGTGAGGAAAGCGTGTACTCCTCAACCTCAGCTCCTTTGGCTTTTGCAAAAGCGCGGATGGCTTGTTTGCTACCAATGTCATTCAAGGTGACTCGTTGATCCTCGTCGATGAAAAAAACTGAGCATTTGGCTGACTCGATCAATTCCTTGATTTGGTTCTCACCCAGATTTCCGTAAAGCCCGCTTTTTTCGTTTAGTCGATGGGCCTCGTCGACGATGAGCGCATCAAAAGTGTTGGGTTCGGTATCGATGAAGGCGCCTGAACCGGAGAATAGATTGGAGAAGTGACTACGTTTGATTGTACCCACCAATTTGCTTTCATAAACTTTTCGCGGGGCGGCATTTTTTGAGACGTACTTGCTCAGTAGCCCAAGGCTTGTAAGCCTAACGAGTAAATTGATTGCCAGGACTGTTTTACCCGTCCCTGGGCCGCCCTCAATGATGATTACCTTCGGCGCAGCCGCAGAGGCCACACTCGCAGCAGCAAGTGCGGATTCAAATGTCGCTTTTTGATCGTCGATCAATATGAATTCAGGCTGACCTTTTAGAAGCCCTTTAAGTGCGTCAGCTAAAGCTTTCGAAGGACGAATTTTTCCATTAGAAAGCTCATAGAGAATTTCTTTGTTATCGCCGTGATGAATATATGTCTTGATGAAAGCACGCAGTTTTTCAAGCTCATCCGGCCCTTTGAGGAACAGCGGAGCTTTACTGATGTACGCCTCATAATGCGCAGAATTTATGACGCCATCACTGACATAATTGTGAAGATAAGCACAGGGACGAACCTCAATGCTTTTGTCATAGACAGCCTCGTTGAAGCCTTCCAGCAATGCGGCGTACGACCAGACTTGGTAAGAGGGATGGATGGTTTCCACTACGCCGCCACCCAAGGCGGTTTTGACTATTGCATCTTTGGTGGTAGCTGTTGATTTACTCCACTGCTTTAACTCAATCAGGACAGCGTTTTTACCCTGCTTTGCGTCCCTGCCAGTCATCAAAAAATCGATACGTTTCGAGGATTGCGGGATGTGCAGTTCAATGGCCAATCCGGCGTCATTTGGTAGCTCCTCGTCTCGAAGCACCCTCGCCATGTACGTCAACGAGCCTTGCCAGGATTTAATTTCCGACGCGCCAACTCGCTTGCCTGTGGCTTCTTTGTAGTGCCTGAGAATGACCTCTTCAATGTCGTCGTTATCGTTGTCTTTGAGGAATTGCTGTTTGGTCGCAGCGTAAACGATCACGAGAAGTCCTTAGCGCGTGGGATATCAGAGTTGGTCGTACTTTTTGCTGGTGCTTTTGGCTTTATCGACTGGGTACTTCAAACCGTTAAGTGCGAGTTTGCTTTGGGTGGCTTCGTTGAGGTCGACGTCCAACACGCTGGCCAAGCGGACCAGATACATGAGAACGTCTGCGAGTTCGTCTTTTACGGCTTGGGCTGTTTCAGGGCGCTTTGCAGCGTCCACTGAGTCGGCTTCACTCATCCACTGGAAAATTTCGCAGAGTTCGCCCACTTCTCCCGTCAATGCTAGGAGAAGGTTTTTCGGAGAGTGGAATTGTCGCCAGTCACGATCATCAGCAAAGCGCTGCAATGAAGCAGAAAGATTTTCAACGTTTACCAGGTGCTCGGATGTGCTACCTACTTTGCTCACAGGCTCGCCTCTTGATCGCCGATGGTTATCGCATCCGTAAAGGATTTGGAAAACTAGACAGAGATTGTAAGAGAATTCTCTCTGGGTGTGAGTTTTTTGCGGTCTGAGTTTGAACTCGGTTTTTGAGGGGCCGATTACGGTCTGGAGAATGGAGGCAGGCGTAAGCCAGGCTGATTTAGCCGTTCATACTGATCGGGAATTAAAGACATTAAAAAGCCGGCTTGTGGCCGGCGTTACAGTCAGGTGATGGCCTTATTTTACTGGGGATTTTCAGCTTTTTTTGTTTTGTCCCCCCACATGTCCCCCCACCAAGGCGATTCGTAACTAGAATTCGTTTGCTGACCCTGTCTAGGCATTGAATATTGGCGCCGACCTAGAATTACCCCTATTGCCGAGATTTCACTGCCCCAGTCTGATTTCTCGCAAGCCATTACCTTTGCTCGATTTGTGCTGATTTGGACGTGGGTCAGTCTTGCGTCGGCACGTGGGTCAATTCGGCGTCGGCGTCAAAAGTCATACCTATTCGAACAACAGGTCGAGCATGCTGATTCAAGCCACCTATCGGCTCAGTCCACCATTATACCTAAAGACGGTTCGCTATTTTGCATTGCCCACAAAGCGGTTTAGTACTTTAGAATCCCCCATCATCGTCAGGAAAAATCCGGTGTTCTGTCGTAGCCGGGGCAATGCCGACGGCGAACGTTACCAATGCCGCGTTTACGGGTAAATAAAAGCTGTGTCATAGGCCAACGGGCGACCGTGCATTATAAGCCGATCCCAAGACGAACACTGAATATGCCCCGATGCATGCTGCATCCTGGGAACGCTACAACGTATTGCGCCGAAAATTCTGCGCCATGACGAAATAGGAGCTGCTGTGTCAAGACTGACCGAACTGATTGCCCAGGCGAGAGCGAGAGACCCACAACTGGGTACGGATTTGGATAGAGAATTCAAGGTCCTCTCCTCGCGCCTGCCTTTCGGCCTAAATTTCGAGCGCCACAGCCCAGAAGCTGTGGAACTGCCACTACGGCCTATTCGCAAAGGGGACAAAGTGCGCGTTCTGCCACCGCGTGGCTCAACAAAAAAGAGTGAAACGCATCTTTGGCGAGTAAAAGCAATATACAAAGCTACTAAAATTGCCGAGCTAGAGCTACTGGGAGCAGCCCAACCGAAAACCCGATCTATAGAACTGTGTGATTTGGTAGTAGTAGCCGAATTCCGCGACACGATCCATCCAGGACTGGTAAGTACTGGAAAGGTAGAGCGAGTTTTCGGCGCGCCTTACCACACCGTCATCAATGGCGAAAACTACCATGTATTAAAGGCTTTAACCTATACGCATAGGGGGAAGGTCGACGCCATTTATATAGATCCGCCATACAATTCAGGCGCCAAAGATTGGAAATACAACAACGATTACGTTGAAGGCGATGACTTGTACCGTCACAGCAAATGGTTGGCAATGATGGAGCGCCGGTTGCTGGTGGCAAAGGAACTGCTGAATCCCGCTGACTCAGTACTAATCGTCAGCATCGATGAGAAGGAATATCTGCGCCTTGGGCTGCTGTTGGAGCAAACATTTCCTGAAGGTAGCACCCAGATGGTCTCATCTGTGATAAACCGCAAAGGAGTAGTGCGAACGAACGAACTAACCCGAACCAATGAATTCATTTATTTTGTTAAGTTCGGGTCTGCGAAGTTGGCAGCTGAGCGCGAAACCTCTGGTGTGAAAGTGCGGTGGGCTAGCCTAAGGCGTTTTGAGGATTCCTCAAGACGAAATGGGCCTCAACCTCGGCCTGATCAATTTTATCCCATCTTCATTGGTATCAATTCAGGGCGCATTGAATCAATCGGCACTTCGCTTCCTGCAGGCGTTGAGCGCTCCACCGTGGCAGATATTCCTGGCTGCCACACTGTCTGGCCATTGAAGCCGGATGGCACTGAAATGATTTGGGGGCTCACCCCAGCCACACTCAAAAAGCGTCTATCTGAAGGCTTTGTAAAAGTCACTCCAGCTAAGCGAGGGAAGACTCCGACACTCTACTACCTAACAAGTGGGCAGATAGTAGAAGTAGCCAGTGGGGACTTGGTGGTCACTGGCCATGACCCGGATGGATCAGTAGTCGTCGAGTTCGCGACCGGTAAGGCATCCTTACCATCAACACAATGGGATCGAGAGTCGCATAACGCACAGTCGAACGGTACTGGATTATTGACGGCATTGTTACCAGGACGGAAGTTTCCGTTTGCAAAGTCTCTTTTTGCGGTTGAAGACTGCTTGCGGCTTGCCATTGGAGAGAAACCAAATGCTGTTGTACTGGACTTTTTCTCTGGGTCAGGAACTACAGCACATGCTGTTATGCGATTAAACCGCCAGGACGGCGGTAACCGCCAGTCTATTTCTGTTACCAATAACGAAGTTTCCGCAGATGAGCAGAATAAACTGCGAGAGCAGGGGTTGCGCCCGGGAGATCCTGAGTGGGAGCAATTGGGAATCTGCGACTACATCACCAAACCGCGTATCGAGGCCGCCATTACTGGCATAACGACGGCCGGAGAGTCGATCAAGGGCGAATATAAGTTCATAGATGAATTTCCAATCGCCGAGGGATTCGAGGCGAATGCCGAATTCTTTACCTTGAGCTATGAAACCAAAGATGCCGTCAATCATAACTTAGCTTATTCCCGCATTGCCCCCCTTCTTTGGCTTCGCGCGGGAGCTCGAGGTAAACGTATCGACACGCTCCCCGCTGATGGCTGGGCCGTGGCAGATGCTTATGCTCTGTTAACCAACGTAGACAAGGCTACGCCATTTATCAGCGCATTAAGTTCGGCCGACGATTTGCGCGCAGCCTTCATTGTTACTGACGATGACCGCCGTTTTCAGGCAATAGCACGCCGGTTACCAGAAGATGTAGAACCAGTGCGCCTCTATGAGTCCTATCTGACCAATTTCAGCTTTGCGAACGGAGAGTAACCCATGAAGTTCACTCTAAAGGACTACCAGCGTGACGCCGTGCGCGATGCCCTGGACAATCTAAAATGGGCACGCCAAGCCTGGCATAGCGGCAATCGCCCGCATGCCTTTTCCCTTTCCGCAGTAACTGGTGCGGGCAAGACAGTAATGGCTGCAGCAGCTTTCGAGGCGCTGTTCAATGGCGATGATGAGTTTGACTTCGATGCAGATCCTGGCGCGGTCGTGATTTGGTTCAGTGACGACCCTTCGCTGAATGAGCAAACTCGCTTCCGTCTGATGGAGGCCAGCGATCGCATTAATCACACTGATATGGTTGTAGTGGAAAATACTTTCAATCGCCCCAAATTTAATGCCAGGAAAATCTATTTTCTCAATACGCAAAAGCTAGGCAAGAATAGCTTGCTCGTGCGTGGGCACGACCAAGCAGAAATAGAAGCCAAGGCTGGAAATTTGCTGCCGGATACGCGCCCGGACCTTCGCGCCTACACCATCTGGGATACCATCCAAAACACCATTGAGGATCCGGATCTAACACTTTATTTGGTATTGGACGAAGCGCATCGAGGCATAGGCAGTCCGACCACAGCCAGTCAGAATAACAAGAGCACGATTGTTCAGCGACTCATCAATGGGTCCGGCGGTGTACCAGGGATACCCATTGTGTGGGGCATCTCGGCCACGGTGGAACGCTTCAACAGGGCAATCGAAGGTGCCGTCAAGCGCATAAAGTTACCGGATGTGGTAGTAGACTCTAACAAGGTGCAAGAGTCCGGACTTATTAAGGACACCATTCTCCTTGATATCCCTGATGATGTGGGCGACTTTGATACCGTACTGGTACGTCGTGGCGCTGACAAACTCAAGGCTTCTACTGAGGCATGGGCCGAGTATGCGAAGCAGCAGGGAGATTCGCGTAAAGTCGTTCCGCTAATGGTATTTCAGGTTCCCAACACGCCGGACCCAACTGAAATTGGACATGCGCTGGACACTATATATGCACGTTATCCAGATCTACCTGCGGGGAGCGTGGCTCACGTTTTTGGCGAGCGAACCATGCAGCGCTTCGGTAATCGCGACGTAGTTTATATTGAACCGCAGCGTGTTCAAGATTCGACCTGGGTCCGCATCCTGATTGCTAAGGACGCCATCAGTACAGGTTGGGACTGCCCACGTGCGGAAGTAATGGTGTCCTTTCGAGCTGCCAATGATCGAACGCACATTACTCAACTGCTGGGTCGTATGGTCCGATCTCCATTAGCGAGACGCATTCCTGGCGATGAGCGTTTAAACGCTGTCGACTGCCTGCTGCCTAGATTCAACCGCAAAACGGTTGAAAGCGTTGTTGATGCGCTGATGAGTGGTGATGATACCTTGGCCGCAACCCCAGGCCGTATCCTCGTCAATCCAGTGGAGATGAAGCCCAATCTTTCGGTTTCTACCACGGTGTGGGAGGCATTTGAGGCCTTACCGTCACAAACACGCCCACAGCGTGGCGCAAAGCCTGCAAAACGATTAACCGCGCTTGCCCAGGAATTGGCAGATGACGGCATTCTCGAGAACGCAGGCAGCAAGGCACACGCAGTACTTCATGCTGCGCTTGACAGGTTTCAAGATAGTCACCAGGACAAGATCAAGGCTAAGCGCGAGTCGGTCATGACTGTGGATGGTAAGACCGTGGTCGCAGACCTCAAAGGCAAAGCAAAGACACTTGAGGAGTTCTGGGAAGACGCAGACATGGCTGTGATCGATGATGCCTACCGGCGAGCTGCGCGCGCACTAACCCCGGATATTTCCCGATCATACGTTGAGCACCTTGCAAACCAAGTTGCCAGTGTGGAAGAAGACCCTGAAGCTTTTTTGGAGGCTATTGTTGAAGCGCGTGTAACCGTTGCAGGCTTGGGGTTGGTTACTGAAATCGAAGCATACTTCGATGCCGAAGCAGAAAGCCTAGCCAGGGCGTGGCTGATCCGATTTGGCCCACAGATCAAACTCCTCACTGACGATCGTAAGGAGTCGTATCGCCAGATAGTCGAGATGAGCAACGAGCCTCAGGATGTAGACTTGGTCAAACCTGAAGCTAAGTTTGAGCCAACTACAGTTCGCGAGAAAGAACAAGAAACTCTGTTGCCTACATGGAAATACCATCTGCTATGTGATGAGAAAGGAGTCTATCCGGCCGTACTGAATGACTGGGAGAGAGAGGTCGTCGAGACTGAGTGCAAGCGCAAGGGCTTTACCTTCTGGTATCGCAATCCACAGCAGCCTGGGCAGTCTTCGTTAGGTATCGCCTACATAGAAGCAGATCAATACAGAATCCTTCGTCCAGACTTTCTCTTTTTCGCGGAGGAAGATGGAAAAGTTTTGGTTGATTTGGTTGACCCACATGGCTTGCATTTATCTGACGCTCTACCCAAGCTGCAAGGGCTAGCTCAGTATGCTGAAACGCACTCAAGCTCCTTCCGGCGCATCGAGTCAGTAGCGGAGGTGAAGGGTAAACTACGAGCTCTTGATTTGACAAGAATGGATGTACGCCAAGCAATCAATGCAGCGACGGATGCGGTCAGTCTTTTTAGCGGGACCTTAGCGAATGACTACTGAGCTTTGGAAGCTATTTGCTTAACCTTAAAATAATTTTCCCTGGCACTTGGTTTCGCCTGATTTTTCCTGAAATGTAACCGTCCGGCCAGCACACTCCCCTGATCCCAATGCTTAAAGTGAAGGATTAAGAGGGCGTTCTGGCCGGACACCGTGAGCGAATAGGCATTGCAGATTGCGTTAAGGCGTACAATTAGTAATTGTCCGACCAAGTCATCTAACTGCCATCCCTACCGCGACCGTTTACTTGATGATGTAGCTATGAGGTCATAGCTTTCTGACCTGCTCTTGCACAATTTCGTAGGCTAGAATCCGGTAAAGCTTTCCTGTGTTAACAGCTTTTAAGAAATATGCTCGCCTTTCATCAAGCCACATTACATTAATGTGCTTGTTTCCGTCCTGCCTAGCTTCGATGCGTTTTTGACTTATAGCATCGTGGAAGTAACAAATGAATTCGCCTCGCTTGTTGTACAGGGGGAAAATGTCGCGTTTATTGTCTTGGCCGTCATAGCGGTAGTTAGGGTTTTCTATTTCAGCAATGGCTTCGTCCCTACAGTTGGGGTCAAGAGCGTACACAGGGCGTCCGTGCGTCATGCGTAGACATTGGTTGAGCATCTCCTCACCAGTAAGTTTGATGAAGCTCTGTGATTCCAGTGAGTTGATACCTAAAAACATCTTCCCCTCTTTAAGGTAACACTTCGGAGAGAGTACAACGCCGACAGCAAAATGGTCATGCAGCTTGATTAGGCACACCAGCCCCATGGTGTCACCATTGGCCAGAAGCAGGTAATGCTTGCGGCTTTCTAGATCCAAGTACTGATTGAAAGGATTCCAGATCTTATCTTCCAGTCCATTCCCGATCTTAACGTAATCGAGAACCTTATCATATTGCGCGTCGCGCAAGATCTCGGAGATTCTGATCGCTGCATAATCCTCAAAGTATTCAGGCAGGGTGTCTACTGCGAATTCATACGCTATCTTAAGTAAGCCAATTTTGAATTGAAGAGTGTCAATCGGCCAACTAATTGTATATTCGGATTGGTCGAGGTCAAACTCTTTATAACTCTTTACCACCGAATTTGCTGAAATATTATTTCGGGCAAGTGTCTTGGTGAGAATCTGATCAATTTTTCCTTCATCTTTCGGGTCGACCGAAACTCTGAGTTGAAGCTTCCCGTCTCTCTCTCCCCAACTGGTGCTGGGGAGTTGATAGAGCTCCAGTGTTCCACTGCTTCCAATATCCAGCCTGGCTTTCTTGTCGGGTGAATCCTTTCCAACAAAAGTGCCAGCGAACGGGTTAGGGACTTTTCCTGACTTTCCAGCAATCTCCTCGCCAAATCGGTACAGCTGAGAAAGCTTGTGATTAACGAGTGGTGAATCGACCTTCATTCCGAGTTCAGAGTTGCAATCTTTGCAAACTGTATTGATGTGATAGTAGCCGCCCAAAGAATCCGGAATTACATGCTCATCATTAAAGCAATCTGTCGTCTTTTTAATTCTACAAATAATGCACTTCATCAGTACGTCTTCCATGCGATCTCCTGGAGCGTCTATCACCTGGCGGCTCAATTGCCATAAGGGTGCGCTACTTTCACTGAAGGCTCGAAAGTAGTCTATAGGCAGTGTTGTTGTCTAGATGAGGATATCGTGAGAAATGGTGTTTACCGCTATACCGTGTTCAGCAGGCAGTCGCTCTGCCAGCTTTCATTCCTTTGAAAGTCGAATCAAAAACGAAGGATTGAATCGTTGGCGATCATTGAGTTACCGCTTGGTCGGCAAACGCTTACGGTGAAGTAGCCATCCTCAGATTCCTAGGGATGCGTCCGCTTCATCCGAGCACTTGCCAAATGATGCGCACCGATTACATCTGGCTAGCCACCGAGTCGATGGACGTGCTTGCAGGCACCGAGACCGCATTAGCCCAAGTAAAGTTTATAGACTGTATAACAGTTACTTTATTACGAGGCATCGTAATTTCGTACCGTTGGGGGTAACGTCTAGCGATCAGCTGAGGTCAGTGTTGGCGCTGATTGAAAACTGACCCACCCTGCCGATTGAAAATTGACCCAGGACGGATTGCTGATTTCTGTCCCAGCAATTGTGGATAAGCTTAGCAGCAGTGTTCCGATTAAAGACGCATCAAGCCCCACCGCATGCAGCAGGGCATTTATGGTGCGGATCAAAATGGCTCATCGTCCTCGATATCATTTCCGTCCTTTCGCTTTCGTTCGCGTGTTTTGATCTTTGTCTGGGCAGCCAATGTGCTGTGTTGCAGGCGGTAAGACTCGTTGCCTGTTTCAACGATATGGCAGTGGTGTGTCAGCCGATCCAGCAGCGCCGTAGTCATTTTGGCGTCGCCAAACACACTCGACCATTCCGAGAAGCTCAGGTTGGTGGTGATAACCACGCTGATGTGTTCGTACAGTTTGGACAGCAGGTGAAATAACAGGGCACCGCCGCTTTGACTGAAGGGCAAATACCCCAGCTCATCGAGTATCACCAGGTCTGTTCGTAGCAGTCCCTGGGCGATTCGGCCTGCCTTACCATCGTACTTTTCACGCTCCAGCAGATTGACCAGATCCACCGTGGAGAAAAAGCGCACGCGTTTGTTGTGGGCCGTAATTCCGGATACAGCCAAGGCACTGGCCAGGTGTGTTTTCCCGGTTCCAGGGCCGCCGATGAACACGACATTCTGCGCGGTTTCAGTGAACGCTAAGCTGGATAGATCGCTGACCAGCCGGGCATCAGCGCTGGAAGCGCTGAAGTCAAAGCCAGCTAAGTCACGGTGCATGGGGAGTTTTGCCATGTTCATCTGATGATTCACCGAGCGCACCGCGCGATCTGCATGTTCCTGCTGAAGCAGATGTTCCAGCAGCCATTTCGATGAAGCCGTCGACGCTGTTCCTTGAGATACCAGTTCTTCCCAAGCACTGGCCATGCCGTGCAGGCGCAGTTCTTTGAGTTCAGTCATCAGGTCACGCATTGCGATTCTCCTCATCGGTCGTACGGAGCCGGTCGTAGCGCGCCGTATTGGCAACAGGCGCGACCTTGAGTTGCAGGCTGGTTTCTACACAGGGAGGTGGTGCGGTGGAGGTCAGGCGGGCAAGGACATTGAGGATGTGATCGGCGCTCAGACTTCCCGATTCAAGTACCAGCTCCACCGCCACCAGCACAGGTTCGAGACCCGCAATTGGCACAGCAGCCAGTACCTGCATCATGATTCGATCACCGTTGGTGTGACGCCTCAGTCCCCGTTTGAGAAGCCGTAACGGTTTTGGCAGATCAGCAAATGGCGCGCCATTGCGCAGTGCACCAGGCTTGCGTTCGATGAGTGGGATGTAGTGCTGCCAGTCAAAACTGACCTGATCTCGATCAAAGAGGCGCTCATGGCTGGCGATCACCGTTTCGTCGGCAATGACCACGATCCGCGAAGGGTACAAACGGCTGCTGACCCACTGACCAACACGCTCGCAAGGCACCGAATAACGATTGCGCGCCACGCTGATCAGGCAGGTGCTAGAGACACGGACGGTGCGTTCCACGTAGCCATCAAAGGCCGTCGGCATCGGCATCATTTCAGCCTGCTCCAGCTCCAGGACTTCTGCCACCGTCAAACCGTTGTACTGCGGATGTACAAGTTCGGCCCAGAGCGTACGACAGCGTTGGCCGAGCCAGACGTTCAGCTCCTCGAAGGTATGGAACATGCAGTTTTGAGCATCGAGCCAGATTCGTCTCCGGCTGTCCTGCACGTTCTTTTCGACGATGCCTTTCTCCCAGCCAGAGGCCACGTTGCAGAAGTCCGGATCGAACAGATAGTGCGCGCACATCACGGAAAACCGGGCGTTGACCGTGCGGCCTTTGCCTTTGTTGACCTTGTCGACAGCCGTTTTCATGTTGTCGTAGATGCCGCGACGTGGCACGCCACCCAACGCTCCGAACGAACGGGTATGGGCATCCAACAGCATCTCGTGGCCTTGGCTAGGGTACGCAACCAACCAGAATGCGCGACTGGTGCACAGCTTCATGTGGGAGACCTGGATGCGTCGAAACAGGCCACCGATCAGCAGACTCTCTTCGCTCCAGTCAAATTGAAACGCCTCGCCGAGCGCAAAAGTCAGCGGTACAAGAGCGCACAAACGCCGTGAGCTGGCTGTAGCCGCCGTCGTAACCGTCGGCCTTGATCTGCTCGAAAAGCGCTTTGGCGCTCCTGCGGTTGTGTTTTGGCCGGAACGAATCGGCCTTGAGCGCCTGTTCCAGCGTCTCGTGGAAAGGGCTGAGTTTGTTGAAGGTTGCGCACCGTTGGTACGCCGGCTGAGTGGCTTCGGGCGCTCTGACCCATTTTCGGATGGTGTTTCTAGAAAGCCCGGTACGCTTGGCTATCTGATGCAGCGAGAGCTTGTCGCGGAAGTACATCCGCCGGATTTTCCCCAACATTTCCATGCTGATCACCCTGTGTTCTCCTGCTCAAAAAGTGAGCAGAAGCAGTTGAACACCTGGGTCAGTTTTCAGTCGGCAGAACAGCCTCTACTGGGTCAGTTTTCGGTCAGCGGCAACACCTTTGGCCCCCCACCTGTCCCCCCACTTCATCCTCGGATGAGGTCAAATGGCGTTGAACACCATCGGACAGGGAAATGTCTGAAACCCCCGGAATAGCTAAGCTATCAGGAAGATTCTCGGATGGGATAGGATTATTTCGGACAATTAAAAAGCCGGCTTGTGGCCGGCTTCTCTGTGACCGCCTCAGCTTGTTTTTGACAAACCTCAGCAGCCTTCAAATCGCTCAGCCCACATTGCGTCGGGCTGAATAGTAGGGGCATCTGCGGGAACTCCTCCGCTTCGCCGAGCAGGGTGGATAGCGCAAAGCCTCCCCCTGCCAAATGTGCGGCGCATGATACCCACATTCACTTCAGTTGCCCACCTCCGGATCCGATTTAGAGCCTTCCCAGCTCAAAAGATGCTCATCCAGCGGCACGGGTGGGCGGCGGTTGTTGAGGGTGGACCACCAGAACACCCACCCCACGATCTGGAAGTTCTGCTCAAACCGTTGTTCGTGCGTCAGGTATTCATCCGGGTGTTCGCCGGCGTTGTGGCTGCGCATGCGCAAACCACCTCCAGGGCGGTTGTAGAGGTATTTGATGCGTAGCATTCCATCGTGTTCGACGGCGTAGATTTCGCCGTCGATGATTTGGGTGCGGCCTTTGTCGATGGCGAGGGTGGCGCCTTGTTGGATGATGTCGATCATGCTGTTGTCGACCATGTAGGCGCCCAGCGCGCGGTCGGGGTTTACGTTGAGGGTTTCGAGGGTGTGCAGGGAGACGCGGATGCGTTCGGTTGAGGTGAAGGTGGGGTGGAGGGGGATCTCCACGTCGATTTTTTCCGGGGAGCAGGCGGGGCCTGAGAGGTATTTGCCGCTTCCTTCGCGGGTGGTGGGCAGTCCTTTTCTGGTTTCCGGGCCTTCGAGCAGGAAGTTGGCCGGTGGGTGTTTGGGGCCTTCGCCGGTGCGCAGCCAACGGTTGGAGACGCATAGCAGTTCTGCGATCTCGTTGAGTCGGCCCATGGGCACGCCGCGTTTGAACCAGTTGTTCACGTGTTGGGGCGTGACACCACGGTTCTTGGCGAAGTCGGAGGCGGAAAGATGAACTTCCCGTAATAGTGCTTTTAAACGATCACCTGATGTATTCATAAACGCAGAGTTTACTGGCCAAGAAATCTAATCAAATAAACCATGCGTTGAATTGCGCGTGTAGGTTTTGGCTTAGTTGTGGCCTGATCTTTCAGTTGTTCTGCTTAGTTCAACGTTGCGTGTTAATTGGTGAACTTTATGTTTAATTTTTCCCACAAAAAAAGCCCCGAATAATCGGGGCTTTTTCAATTGCCGAGGCAATGAGTAGCAGGTATCAGCCTTTGTAGGCCGCAACCGACTTCAGGATCTCGGCGCGGGCGGCGTCTGCGTTGCCCCAGCCTTCGATCTTCACCCATTTGCCTTTTTCGAGGTCTTTGTAGTTCTCGAAGAAGTGCTTGATCTGTTCCAGCAGCAGTGCCGGCAGGTCGGTGTATTCCTTCACGTCCACGTACAGCTGGGACAACTTGTCGTGAGGCACAGCGATAACTTTGGCATCGCCGCCGCCGTCGTCGGTCATGTGCAGGATGCCGACTGGACGGGCGCGAATAACCGAGCCTGGGGCAACCGGGTAAGGGGTTACGACCAGCACGTCGAGGGGGTCACCGTCGTCGGCCAGGGTGTTAGGGATAAAACCGTAGTTGGCCGGGTAGAACATCGGGGTGGCCATGAAACGGTCAACGAACAGGCAGTCGCTGTCTTTGTCGATTTCGTATTTGATCGGCGCGTGGTTGGCCGGAATCTCGATGGCGACGTAGATGTCGTTCGGCAGGTCTTTGCCAGCCGGAATCTTGCTGTAGCTCATTGGGCGTTGCCCCCGTAGTTGGCCATATGACATGACCGGATTGGCCTAAAAGTGGCGGCGATTATAGGCATATTCTGACGGCGATGCCATGCGCCAGACGTCGTACAGTCATTCGCCTTGTGGCTGATAGCGCGGGTCGTGCGCTTGCAGTTGGGTCAGGCGGGCCAGGGGATCCTGGCGATAAAAGCGGCTGAGTTGGGCGTACACCTGGGGATAACTGTTGACCAGTAAATCCGGGGCGCTGAAAAAATATTCGCTGGTGACAGCAAAGAACTCCGCCGGATTTTCCGCGGCGTAGGGGTCTATCTCCGTCTCGGCATCGGGATTGGCGTCCAGTTGGCGATTGAGGTCGTCATAAGCACCCTGCATCACACTGGCCCACTCTTGCACACGCATGTCGTGGTGCAGCGGCGGCAGACCGTTCGCGTCGCCGTTGAGCATGTCGAGCTTATGCGCCAGTTCGTGGATCACCAGGTTGTAGCCTTCCCACTGACCGCTGGCCAGTACGCCGGGCCAGGCGAGGATCACCGGGCCTTGCTGCCAGGCCTCGCCGCTGTGTTCGCCGTCCCACTCGTGTTCGATGCCGCTGCTGTCGCGATGGCGCTGAGGGCTGAGGAAGTCGTCGGGGTACAGCACGATTTCATGGAAACCCTGGTACCAGTCGAGGTCGCCGAGGTTCATCAGCGGCAATTGCGCCTGGGCGGCGAGCAGCAGGCGTTGTTCCTGGTGCAGGTCGACGCCGGGGAGGGCGGTGAGGTGTTTTTCGGCGAGGAACACCACGCAGGCTTCGCGCAGCCACTGGTCCTGCTCGGCGCTGATGCCGTCGAGGAAGGTCAGGTGGTGGCGCACCCGCTGCCAGGTGTCATCGGCAATCGGGTGCTTGGCCAGCAGGCGCCGGCGACGCCAGGCGCTGAGGGACCACATGCCGGGTTACTGCGGCTTGGCTTCTGAAGACGTGCGACCAAAGCGGCTGCGGAACACGCCAATGATCATCGGCACCAGCGACAGCAGGATGATGAACACCACCAGCAGCGAGAGGTTTTTCTTGATAAATGGCACGTTGCCGAAGAAGTAGCCGAGGGTCACCAGGCCGCCGACCCAGAGGATAGTGCCCAGCACGCTGAAGCCGAAGAAGCGTGGGTATGGCATTTTCGCGATGCCGGCAACGAACGGTGCAAAGGTACGCAGGATCGGCAGGAAGCGCGCCAGGGTTACGGTTTTGCCGCCGTGCTTGTCGTAGAAATCGTGGGTTTTTTGCAGGTAGTCGCGGCGGAAGATTTTCGAGTTCGGGTTGCTGAACAGGCGTTCTCCCGCCGTTCGCCCGATCACGTAATTTGTACTGTCGCCGAGAATCGCCGCCAGCATCAGCAGGCCGCCCAACAATACCGGGTCCATGCCGCCGCCCGCAGCGACGGCGCCGGCGATAAACAGCAGCGAATCACCCGGCAGGAACGGCATGACCACCAGGCCGGTTTCACAAAAGATGACCAGGAAAAGAATGGCGTATATCCACGGACCATAATTGGTTACCAGCATGTCGAGGTACACGTCGAGATGCAGGATAAGGTCGAGCGGGTTGAAATCCATGGATGGCACCTGTGTGAACGGCCCGACTCGGCAGGCCTGTGCGGAAGCTCGGGTAATAAGGCTACACGTTTATGTAGTGTTTCTTACAACCCTGAAAGGTCCGCATTATACGGATTGAGAGGTGAAAAGCGTGTTGGTTTTGTAGCGGGGGATGTCGCAGTACACGGTGCGCTGGGCGCCTCATAACCCACTGTGGGAGGGGCTTGCTACCGATGAGGCCGTGTCAGTTATAAATAGTCTGACTGAACAGCCGCTATCGGGGGCATGCCCCTCCCACAGGGAGTCTACGTGTAAGGGAGTCAGTCTTCGCTGATCGGCAAGGTGTAGTTCTTGAACTCGGTGTCTTCACGAAACCCGATTGACTCGTACGTCTTCTGCGCCACTTGGTTATCACTGCTGGTCGATACCCGCAGCCGCACCGCGTGAGTCTCCTTGGCCATCTTCTTCGCCGTGCGCATCAAGTTATCCGCCACCAGTTGCCGGCGCGCGTCTTCGGCCACATAGATGTCGTTGAGGATCCACACACGTTTAAGCGACAGCGAGGAAAAGCTCGGGTAAAGCTGGCAAAACCCGAGCAGGCGTTTGTCGTCGTCATCGGCCAGGGCAAGGTAGATCACCGACTCCTTGCGGCGCAGGCGCTTTTCCAGGAACGCCCGTGACGAATCCGGAAAGGGCAGCGCGCCATAAAACTCGCGGTATTTGACGAACAACGGAGTCAACAGGTCCAGGTGTTCCAGGGTCGCTTGAGTAATCCGCATGCCAGGCCTCAACTTCCAAATGGGGTATGACCACACGAGCGGCCGTGACTTGATGCTGCCTAAAGACGCTAAAAAGCGCAATCGTGCCGGGATCAGTCGGTGGGTGGGCTAAGCAGGAAATTGCCCTTCATCAGGTCCGGGTCGTCGGATTCGATCGTCTGAAGCTGGGCCTCGTCCTTCAGGTTGACCCCCGACAGCTGCCGGCGACACGCCTCTCGCATCAAGTACAGCAAGCGATGGGCCGCCATGCCATAGCTCAAGCCTTCCAAGCGCACATTGGAGATGCAGTTGCGATAGGCATCGGTGAGGCCGACCTTGGGGTTATAGGTGAAATACAGGCCCAGGCTGTCCGGCGAACTGAGCCCCGGCCGCTCACCGATGAGGATCACCACCATCTTGGCGCCGAGCAGTTGCCCGATTTCGTCGGCCACTGCCACGCGGCCCTGTTCCACCAGGATCACCGGCGACAAGGACCACCCTTCGGCGTGGGTCTGTTCTTCCATGCGCGTAAGAAACGGCAACGTATGTTTATGCACCGCCAGCGCCGACAAACCATCCGCCACCACGACCGCCAGGTCCATGCCGCCAGGATGCGCAGCCGCGTAATCCCGCAGGCTTTGGGCCGACTCGTCACTCAAGCGCCGCCCCAAATCCGGACGTTGCAGATAGCTATGCCGGTCGGTTGCCGCGCTGTGCAGCAACAGGCTATCGCGCCCACGCTCGGCCAACTGACTGCTCAGGCCGGCATGGTCGAAGGGCAGGTGCACCGCGTCCCGCGCCTGGGCGTGGGCAAATTGAAAGTCCAGCTGTGCGTTGGTGGGAATGCTGGTGCCGGTGCGGCCCAGCGCAATCCGCGCCGGAGTCAGGCGGCGCAGTTCCAGCCACGGGTTTTCAGGCAGGTCGAGTTGCACAGGCGGCTCCTTCATCCCAATTGCGCCAAAGCGTGGCGAAACGCCGGTGGCAGGCTGTTGCCAAAATGCACCTTGCCGTCGGCCTGCGTAAAGATGCCCATTTTTGCCAGCCACTGTTCAAACTCCGGCGCCGGTTTTAAACCCAATGTTTGGCGGGCGTATAAGGCGTCGTGGAACGAGGTGGTCTGGTAGTTGAGCATGATGTCGTCGGAGCCGGGAATGCCCATGATGAAGTTGATCCCGGCGACACCCAGCAGGGTCAGCAGGGTGTCCATGTCGTCCTGGTCAGCTTCGGCGTGGTTGGTGTAGCAGATGTCGCACCCCATGGGCACGCCCAGCAGCTTGCCGCAGAAGTGGTCTTCAAGGCCCGCGCGGATGATCTGCTTGCCGTTGTACAGGTACTCGGGGCCGATAAAACCGACCACGGTATTCACCAGGAACGGCTTGAAATGCCGAGCCACCGCATAGGCGCGGGTTTCGCAGGTTTGCTGGTCGACGCCAAAATGCGCGTTGGCCGACAAGGCGCTGCCTTGGCCGGTTTCGAAATACATCAGGTTCTGCCCCAAGGTGCCCCGCTTCAGGCTCAAGCCCGCCTCGTAACCTTCCTGCAGCACGCTCAGGCTTATGCCGAAACTGGCGTTGGCTGCTTCGGTGCCGGCAATCGACTGGAACACCAGGTCCAGCGGCACGCCGCGGTTGATGGCTTCGATGGAGGTGGTGACGTGGGTCAGCACGCAGGCCTGGGTGGGGATTTCGTAGCGCTGGATGATGGCGTCGAGCATCTCCAGCATCGCGCAGATCGAGGCGATGCTGTCGGTGGCCGGGTTGATGCCGATCATGGCGTCGCCGTTGCCGTAGAGCAGGCCGTCGAGAATGCTCGCAGCGATGCCCGCCGGCTCGTCGGTCGGGTGGTTGGGTTGCAGGCGGGTCGACAGGCGCCCGCGCAGGCCCATGGTGCCGCGAAACTGAGTGACCACACGGATCTTCTGCGCCACCAGTACCAGGTCCTGCACGCGCATGATCTTGGACACGGCCGCGGCCATTTCCGGTGTCAGCCCCGGCGCCAATGCGCGTAGGGATTGTTCATCGGCAGCGTCGCTGAGCAGCCAGTCGCGCAGGCCGCCGACGGTCAGGTGGCTGACCACGGCGAAAGCCTGCTTGTCGTGGGTGTCGATGATCAGCCGGGTGACTTCATCGCTTTCATAGGGGATCAACGCTTCTTCGAGGAAGTGTTTCAGCGGGATATTTGCCAGCGCCATTTGCGCCGCCACCCGCTCACCGTCGTTCTGCGCAGCGACGCCGGCGAGAAAGTCCCCGGAACGCGCGGGACTGGCCTTGGCCATTACGTCCTTGAGGCTGTCGAAGCGGTAGGTCTGTGCACCGACCGCGTGGGAAAAGCTTGCCATACAGTGTCTCCTTGACGACGCGGGCAGGAGAGGAACCCGCGTCGAGGTTTACGGCAGTTAGTGCAAGGCGGCCTCTGCGGCCTGGATCGCGGCGAATTCTTCTTCGGGCGTGCCTGCTACCAAGTGATGCCGGCTGTAGAAAGCAAAGTAAGCAATTAATACTCCATAGATGATTGCGGCGCCAATCACCACCCGTGGATCCACCAAAAAGCCCGCAACGACGGCCACGCAGGCCAGTACCAGGGCCACCCCGGACGTGAAGATGCCGCCCGGCGTGCGATAAGGACGGTCCATTTTGGGGCGACGAATGCGCAGGGTGATGTGCGCGGCCATCATCAGCACGTAGGAAATGGTCGCGCCAAACACCGCCACCAGGATCAACAAATCCCCCTGGCCGGTCAGCGACAGGCCGAAACCGATAATGCCGGGGATCACCAGCGCCAGTACCGGTGCCTTGCTCTTGTTGGTCTGGGACAGTTTGCGCGGCAGGTAACCAGCACGGGACAAGGCGAAGATCTGCCGCGAATAGGCGTAGATAATCGAGAAAAAGCTCGCGATCAAACCGGCCAGGCCGACCAGGTTGACGAAGCTGCCCATCCAGGTCGAACCGCCATAAGACAGCGCCAGCGCTTCCACCAGCGGGTTACCCGACTTGATCAGCGCATAGGTGCCCGCGCCGCCCGGTGCGATCACCAGGATCAACAGGGCAAAGCTGGTCAGCACCACAATGGCGCCGATCAGGCCCCGGGGCAGGTCGCGCTTGGGGTTCTTGGTTTCTTCGGCGGCCAGCGGCACGCCTTCTACGGCGAGGAAAAACCAGATCGCATAAGGGATCGCCGCCCACACGCCGACGTAGCCAAACGGCAGGAAGGTGCTGGCGCCCTTGGCCTCGCTTACCGGGATATCCAGCAAGTTGGCGACATTGAAGTGCGGCACCATCGACACCAGGAACACGCCCAGCGCAATCGCGGCGATGGCGGTGATCACGAACATCAGCTTCAAGGCCTCACCGACGCCAAAGATATGGATGCCGATAAAAATGATGTAGAACGCCAGGTAGATCATCCAGCCGCCGATGCCGAACAACGACTCGCAATAGGCACCGATAAACACCGCGATGGCGGCGGGGGCGATAGCGTATTCGATCAGGATGGCGGTGCCGGTGAGGAACCCGCCCCAGGGCCCGAAGGCACTGCGGGCAAAACCGTAGCCACCGCCGGCGGTGGGGATCATGGAGGACAGTTCGGCCAGGGAAAAGCACATGCACAGGTACATGGTGGCCATCAGCAATGTGGCGAGGAACATACCGCCCCAGCCACCCTGGGCCAGGCCGAAGTTCCAGCCGGCGTAGTCGCCGGAGATCACGTAGGCAACGCCAAGGCCAACCAGTAGCACCCAGCCGGCGGCGCCTTTTTTAAGTTCGCGTTGTTGGAAGTATTGGGAGTCGACTTTTTCGAAGTCGACAGAAGATCCAGTCGGTTCGCTAGGCATGAAGAAGTACCTTTCATTGTTATTGTTTTTAACTCGGCCTCTGTGTGCCGAATGCAATTCGCAAGTACTTATGAAGATCTAAGTGTGGGAGGGGCAAGCTCCTCCCACATTTGATTGCATTTGAACTGTGGGAGGAGGGGTTAGTTAGAAGAAGCCCAGCGGATTAATGTCGTAACTCACCAGCAGGTTCTTGGTCTGCTGGTAATGATCCAACATCATCTTGTGGGTCTCACGGCCCACGCCGGACTTCTTGTAACCGCCAAACGCAGCATGCGCCGGGTACAGGTGGTAGCAGTTGGTCCACACGCGGCCCGCCTTGATCGCGCGGCCCATGCGGTAGGCGCGGTTGATGTCGCGGGTCCACACACCGGCGCCCAGGCCGAACTCGGTGTCGTTGGCAATCGCCAGGGCTTCGGCTTCGTCCTTGAAGGTGGTGATGCTCACCACCGGGCCGAAGATTTCTTCCTGGAACACGCGCATTTCATTGGTGCCCTTGAGCAGGGTCGGCTGGATGTAATAACCGCCGGCCATATCGCCCGTGAGTTGTTCGACCTTGCCGCCGGTGAGCAATTGCGCGCCTTCGCCCTTGGCAATTTCCAGGTAGGACAGGATCTTGTCGAACTGCTGCTCCGATGCCTGGGCGCCGACCATGGTGTCGGTGTCCAGCGGGTCGCCGCGTTTGATCTGTTCGACTTTCTTCATTACTACTTTCATGAAATCGTCGTAGATCGACTCTTCCACCAGCGCACGGGATGGGCAGGTGCACACTTCGCCCTGGTTGAAGAACGCGAGCACCAGGCCTTCAGCGGCTTTTTCGATGAACGACGGTTCGGCTTTCATGATGTCGGCGAAGAAGATGTTCGGCGACTTGCCGCCCAGTTCCACGGTGGACGGAATGATGTTCTCGGCCGCCGCATGCATGATGTGCGAGCCCACCGGGGTGGAGCCGGTGAAGGCGATCTTGGCGATACGTTTGCTGGTGGCCAGGGCTTCGCCGGCTTCTTTGCCGAAACCGTGCACTACGTTCAGCACACCCGGTGGCAGCAGGTCGCCGATCAATTCCATCAGCACGTTGATGCCCAGCGGCGTTTGCTCGGCAGGCTTGAGCACCACGCAGTTACCGGCGGCCAGGGCCGGGGCGAGTTTCCACGCGGCCATCAGCAGCGGGAAGTTCCACGGGATGATCTGGCCGACCACCCCCAGCGGCTCATGGAAGTGGTAGGACGCGGTGTGTTCGTTGATTTCGGCGCTGGTGCCTTCCTGGGCGCGGATGCAGCCAGCGAAGTAGCGGAAGTGGTCGGCCGCCAGTGGGATGTCGGCGTTGAGGGTTTCACGCACGGCCTTGCCGTTGTCCCAGGTTTCGGTGATGGCCAGCAGTTCGAGGTTCTGTTCGATGCGGTCGGCGATTTTCAGCAGCACCAGCGAGCGGTCCTGGGCCGAGGTCTTGCCCCAGGCGTCAGCGGCAGCGTGGGCGGCGTCCAGCGCCTTGTCGATGTCTTTGGCAGTGGAACGCGGGAATTCGGCGATAGGCTTGCCGTTGACCGGCGAGGTGTTGGTGAAATAGTTGCCATCGACCGGGGCAACGAATTCGCCACCAATGAAGTTGCCGTACTTGGCCTTGAACGAAACGATCGCGCCTTCAGTACCGGGGTGTGCGTAACGCATGGTGGGTATCTCCTGGCTTTTATGTTTATTGGAGTGCAGCGCGCAAGCGCTTGGTAAAGCGTAGAGCAAAGGTTGGGCCAGTGCTTTGCAGGCCAGGTAAATCAAGGGCTTGGGATTGGTTGCCAGATCTCGTTGTGACACGTGTGGTACAGCGGCAGTGACAGTTTGTGCCATAAACGGTACAGGTCGTGACCGATGGGTCGGCCTGGGATTGCATTGATCGGAGGGCTGGGGGATGCTGGACGCTCTCACGCAGGGAGAATAATAAGAAGATGCATAACGATCATTTCAGTCGCCATGCCCAGCAAGTCCTCACCGTGGCGCGCGGGCGCGATCCGTCCAGCGATCCGTCCATCGCCCGTTCCTGGCTGCGCTGCCTGGAGGATTACCACCTCGACCCTGCGCAAACCATTGCCCCTACGGTGCTTGAGCACGGTCGCCTGCTGGAAAGTCGCGAGCGCCTGCAACAGGTGCTGCATATTGCCGGCAGCGAGATGAACAGCCTGCACCAGCAGCTTTCCGGGGCAGGCCATGCGGTGCTGCTGACCGATGCGCGCGGGGTAATCCTCAACTGTGTCACCGCGCCGTCCGAGCGCAAGATTTTCGAGCGTGCCGGGTTGTGGCTGGGTGCCGATTGGAGTGAAGCCTGCGAAGGCACCAACGGCATCGGTACCTGCCTGGTGGAGCGCCAATCGTTGACCATTCATCGCGATGAACATTTCCGTGGCCGCCACACCGGGCTGACCTGTTCGGCGAGCCCGGTGTTCGACCCCCATGGCGAACTGCTCGCGGTGCTGGATGTGTCGTCGGCCCGGGAGGCGGTCTCGCGCCAGAGCCAGTTTCACACCATGGCGCTGGTCAACCTGTCGGCGAAGATGATCGAGAGTTGTTATTTCCTGCGCCACTTCGAAAACCATTGGCTGCTGCGCTTTCACTTGCAGGCCGAGTCGGTGGGGCTGTTCAGCGAAGGGTTGCTGGCGTTTGACGGCGAAGGGCGGATTTGTGCCGTCAACCAGAGTGCGCTCAACCTGCTGGGGCAGGTGCGTGGTGGTTTGTTGGGGCAGCCGGTGGAGGCGTTTTTCGAGTGTTCCCTGGACCAGCTGCTCGGTCGCGCCAGTGCCAATGCCACCGCCAGTTGGCCATTGCGCACGCGGGATGGCCGGCACTTGTTCGCGGCCTTGCGCGGTCAATCGCGCAGCGTGCCGGCGCCCATCGCCCAGCCTGCGCCGGTACGCCTGGCCGGTATCTGCCTGGGCGATCCGGCGCTGCAAAGTGACTTCCGTAAAGCGCTGCGGGTATTCGAGCGGGATGTGCCGTTACTGATTAATGGCGAAACCGGCAGCGGCAAAGAGGCCTTCGCCAAGGCGGTGCACCAGGCCAGCCAGCGCGCTGATCAAGCCTTCGTTGCGCTCAACTGCGCCGCCATCCCGGAAAGCCTGATCGAAAGCGAATTGTTCGGCTATCGCGGCGGCAGCTTTACCGGCGCGCGTAAGGACGGCATGCAGGGCAAGTTGCAACAGGCCGACGGCGGCACGCTGTTCCTCGATGAAATCGGCGACATGCCGTTGGCGCTGCAGACGCGTCTGTTAAGGGTGCTGGAGGACCGCATGGTGGTGCCCATCGGCGGTGAGCCCCAGGCGGTTGATGTCAGAATTATCAGCGCCACTCACCGGAATTTGCTGGAACGTGTGCAGGACGGCAGTTTTCGTGAAGACCTGTATTACCGGCTCAATGGTCTGGAAGTCGGCTTGCCAGCGTTGCGTGAGCGCAGCGATAAGTCTCAGTTGCTGGACTTCCTGCTGGTGCAGGAAGCCGGCGGGCAGAGCGTACAACTCGACCCGGCAGCGCGTTCGGCGCTGTTGACCTTCGCCTGGCCGGGCAACGTTCGGCAACTGCGCACGGTGTTGCGTACGCTGGCGGCGCTGTGTGACGACGGGCGGGTCGGTCTTGAGGATTTACCGGCGGCGATCCGCCAGGCTCGGCCGCAACCGGTCGCCGAGGCCAGGCTTGCGGAGTCGCCCCTGGGCGACGCCGAGCGGCTCGCCTTGCTCACGGCTCTGGAGCAACAACGCTGGCACATGACCCACACGGCGGAGCAGTTGGGGGTCAGTCGTAATACGCTGTATCGAAAGCTGCGCCGGCACGGTATTGCACGGGCGGCTCCATAGATCGGTCCTACAGCTAAAGAGTGCGATTTTCGCCCCCCTGCGCTAACCTGCCTCGATGTTTACGAGGTCGACTATGCACATTCATATTCTTGGTATCTGCGGCACATTCATGGGCTCGATGGCGGTTCTGGCCAAAGAACTGGGCCATCACGTAACAGGCTCCGATGCCAATGTTTACCCGCCCATGAGCACGCAGCTTGAGGCCCAGGGCATAGAACTGACCCAGGGTTACGACCCGGCGCAATTCGACCCGGTGCCGGACCTGGTGGTGATCGGCAATGCCATGTCTCGTGGCAATCCGGCTGTCGAATACGTACTCAACAAAGGCTTGCCTTACGTGTCCGGCCCGCAATGGCTGGCCGATCATGTGCTGCAAGGTCGCTGGGTACTGGCCGTTGCCGGCACCCACGGCAAGACCACCACCAGCAGCATGCTGGCCTGGGTGCTGGAGCATGCGGGCATGAGCCCCGGCTTCCTGATCGGCGGCGTGCCGCAGAATTTCTCGGTATCGGCGCGCTTGGGCGATACGCCTTTCTTCGTGATTGAAGCCGACGAATACGACAGCGCCTTCTTCGACAAACGCTCCAAGTTCGTCCACTACCGTCCACGCACGGCGATCCTCAATAACCTGGAGTTCGATCACGCCGACATCTTCCCAGACTTGGCGGCCATCGAGCGGCAGTTCCACCATTTGGTGCGCACTATTCCGAGCGAAGGCCTGGTTATCCACCCGACCACCGAGCCGGCCTTGCAGCGCGTGATCGAGATGGGCTGCTGGACCCCGGTGCAAACCACCGGTGCGGGTGGGCAATGGCAGGTCAAGTTGCTCAGTGAAGACGGTTCCCGGTTTGAAGTGCTGTTTGAAGGCGAGGCGCAAGGCATCGTCGAGTGGGACATGACTGGCCAGCACAACGTCGCCAATGCCTTGGTCACCCTGGCGGCCGCGCGGCATGTGGGCGTGGTGCCGTCGATGGGCATTGCTGCCTTGAGCGCATTCAAGAGCGTGAAGCGCCGTATGGAAAAGGTCGCCGACGTGAATGGGATTACCATCTACGACGACTTTGCCCACCACCCAACGGCCATTGCCACCACCCTCGACGGCCTGCGCAAACGCGTTGGCGATGCCCCTATCATTGCTATTGTCGAGCCGCGCTCAAACTCCATGAAGCTCGGCGCACACCGCGACGGCCTGCCGGAAAGCGTGAACGATGCCGACCAGGTGGTGTGGTATGCCCCGGCCAATCTTGGCTGGGACTTGCCGGCGATTGCGGCGCAATGCACGGTGCCGTCGAAAGTCTGTGATTCCATCGAGGGCATCATTGCGTTCGTCAAGCACCAGGCCAAGCCTGGCACCCATGTGGTGGTCATGAGCAACGGCGGCTTCGGCGGCTTGCACGGCAAACTGGCCGAGGCGTTGAAATGAGCGGACCCGAGCGCGTCACCCTGGCGATGACCGGCGCATCCGGCGCGCCCTATGGCCTGCGCCTGCTGGATTGCCTGGTGCGTGAGGACCGCGAGGTGCACTTCCTGATCTCCAAGGCCGCGCAGTTGGTGATGGCCACCGAGACTGATGTCGCGCTGCCGCCCAAGGTGCAGATGATGCAGGCCTTTCTCACCGAGTACACCGGTGCGGCGGCGGGGCAGATCAAGGTCTACGGCAAGGAAGACTGGATGTCGCCGGTGGCATCGGGCTCCGGCGCGCCAGCGGCAATGGTGGTGGTGCCGTGCTCCACCGGGACGTTGTCGGCGATTGCCACGGGCGCTTGCAACAACTTGATCGAGCGTGCTGCCGACGTGACGTTGAAGGAGCGTCGCCAGTTGATCCTGGTGCCGCGTGAGGCGCCGTATTCGAGCATTCATCTGGAACACATGCTCAAGCTGTCGAATATGGGGGTGACCATCCTGCCGGCTTCGCCCGGCTTCTATCACCAGCCGCAGACCATCGATGACCTGGTGGATTTCGTGGTGGCGCGCATTCTCAACCTGTTGAATATCCCTCAGGACATGCTGCCGCGTTGGGGCGAACACCATTTGAGCAGCGATGAATAAGGCACTGTTGGTGATACTGGCGCTGCAGCTGGCCGGCTGCGCCACCGCGCGTACCCTGGACGCCGCCCAGCCCGGCGCGCCGGTGGTGTATGCCGGCACGCGGTTGGATTTGTATGCAATGAACGGCGGTTGCTGCGCCAAGGACCGGTTTGGTGCCGAGGCGCCGAGCTATCCCGGCGTCGACCTGCCGGCCAGCGCGCTGCTCGACACGCTGTTATTGCCGCTGTCAGTGTTGACGGTGCTGGGGGTAGGGTTTAACGCGACGGGCGGGCTCTAGCGCTGACGTGAAAGCACCACAAAACCAATGTGGGAGGGGCGGTGCGACGATTCGACTTGCCCCTCCCACATTTTTGCTTTGTGTTCGGCTTTATTTACCGAGCTTGCGCAGTTCGTCCGACTCCACCACCCGCACCCCATCCTGCTCTTCCAGCGCCAGGCGCCACATGGCCCTCGCCAGTTCGCAGACTTCAATGCCGTGGTATTTTCCCGGAATCAATCGTGACAGCGGCCCGGCCAGTTGCTCGGCCAAACGTGGCTCCAGCCGCTCCCCGAGCAGCAACGAAGGCCGCACGATGGTCAACTGCGGCCAGTCTTGAGCCTTCAATGCCTGTTCCATTTCGCCTTTGACCCGGTTGTAGAACACCGAGGATTTCGGGTCGGCGCCAATCGCGCTGATCACGATCAGGTGCCGCGCGCCCATTTCCCGTGCGCGCTTGGCGAAGGCCACGACCATGTCCAGGTCAATCGCGCGAAAGGCTTCTTCCGATCCGGCTTTCTTGATGGTGGTGCCCAGGCAGCAGAAGGCGATATCCACCCGACCGCTCAGTTGCGGCAGGAACACCGCCGGATCGCCCACCGGGTTTTCCAGGTGAGGATGCTCGGCCAGTGGCTTGCGGCTTGGCGCGAGCACACGGGTCACGGTGGGTTCGTTGAGCAGGCGGTCGAGCAGGTGTTCGCCAGTGAGGCCAGAGGCCCCTGCGAGCAAGATATGCTGAGGTGTCAGGTACATGGTGTTTCCCCCTTGTTACACGTTACAGCTTAGTTGCCTTTGGCTTCCTTGCTATTCATTGAGACGCTTTCGAGCGCCTTTCGTGCCTGCTGCTTGCGTAATAATTGCCAATGGGCGATCACGCCTTTGGGGGCCCAGATCTGCGGTTCGGATGCTTCGAAGTTGTCCGCCTGTTCGCGTTCGCTCACATGCAACTGCGCGAGCTTGAAGGCTTGCTGCAAATCGTCGGTCTGGTTGAAGGCTTGGGCGAAGAGGGCATCGCCGAAGTAGGTGAAGTCGGCCTCTTCGGAGCAACCGAAGGACACGCGGTCGGCGCGCGAGGCGGTCATGATCAGGGTGCGTTCGTCCTTGAGCGCCGGGATGAAGCCGCCGGAGTAGCAGGCCGAGATCACGACGATCTTGTCGCGGTTTTTCAGCGGCGCCAGCACCGCGGCCAGCTCATCGGCGGGCAGGTCGGCCAGTTCCATGCGTGGTTGGTCCAGCACCAGTTCGTGTTCGTGGGTGCCGTGGCTGGTCAGGTAGATAAACACCAGGTCTTCCGGGCCGGTGCGCTCGGCCAGGGTCTGCACGGCACGGCGCAGGCTTTCGCGGGTGGCAAGTGGCCGGTCGGCGATATGGTCGCGGTGGTTGACCAGGCGGATCTGCCCACGGGCGCCGAAGCGGGTGGCGAGCATATTGCTGACGTAATCGGCTTCGCGCAGGAACACGCTTTGTTTGCCGTCGCCGGCCACGGCCAGGGTGTACAACTCCACTGCGGGGGTGGACGCTGGCACGGCGGCGAGGGCAGCGTCCAGCAGGCGGCCCTGGGCCAGGACGCCGATCTCCAGCGGGTCGGGCAACAATGCGCCGTCGGCGTCACGCACGCGCATGCCGTTGACCCAGGTGCCGGCCAGCACGGTGCCGTCGGTGAGGACGAGGGTGCCCTTGCCCTGGTAGCTGTCGCTGTCGAAGCCGCCAATATAGAAGCTGCCATCGGTCAGGTTCAGGCGGCCTTCGCCGGTAAAGCGCCAATCGCTGAACTGGCCGACGTAATGGCTGCCATCCACGCCGATCAACTCACCCTTGCCGCTGAGTGCGCCTTCCTTGAACTGGCCGATCCACACGTCGCCATCGGCGTTTTCATAGCGGCCCTTGCCGTTGAGCTGGTTCTGCTTGAACTGGCCGACATAGATATCGCCGTCGGCGCTGTTGAACGTGCCGTTGCCCTCCAACTGGCCGTCGACGAAGTGGCCGCTGAACTGGTTGCCGCTGTCGTCATTGCGCTGGCCTTCGCCATTCGGCTTGCCGTGGGCGAACTGGCCCTGATACTGGCTGCCGTCGGCCAGCTCCAGGCGACCGAGGCCGGAATACTGGTCGTCTTTGAATTCGCCGCGATAGGTCATCTGCCCCTCTTTGAGGGTGCCTTCGCCGTTGCGCCGGCCGTTCTTGAACCCGCCGACATAATGGCTGCCGGCCGTGGTCAGGCTGCCCTGGCCATCGAACAGGCCCTGCTGGAACTGGCCTTTATAGACTTCGCCGTTGCTGCCATGCCACTCGCCCTGGCCGTGCCACTGGCCCTTGTCGAACTGCCCGGCGTACCAACTGCCGTTGGGGTAGTCCACGCGGCCCTGGCCCTGCAGCAAACCATTGACCACATCGCCCCGGTAACGGCCGCCGTCGGGCAGGCGCGCATCGGGCGGCAACAGCGATTCGCCATCTCCGCAAGCGGTGAGCAACAGGACAAGGGCAAGGGGAGCGAGTGGGCGCATAGCGGGATCCGGATAATTAAGCGCCGAGTATGCCGCAGCGAGGGAGCCATACCTAGTGGTCTATGGGCTAATAATGACCTGTAGGAGCCGGCTTGCCGGCGAGGGTCGTCAACGCGGATGCTGGCATTCAGGAGGAACGCGGCGCCTGGGCGTTTTTCGCTGGCAAGCCAGCTCCTACAGTGGGCGGTTGTGTATTAAACGAAGTAGAGCGACAACGACTCGGCCACGTAGGCGGGTTTTTCCTGGCCTTCGATTTCCAGGGTAGCGGTGGCCTTGAGCAGCCACTGGCCGGGTTTTTTCTCGGTGACATCGGTGAGCGTCACGTTCAGGCGCACGTTGGAATTGACCTTCACCGGCTGGATAAAACGCACGCTGTCCAGGCCGTAGTTGACGGCCATCTTCAGGCCTTCGGGCACGATCAGGATGTCTTCCATCAGCTTGGGCATCAGTGACAACGACAGGAAACCGTGGGCGATGGTGCTGCCGAACGGCGTCTGTGCAGCCTTGACCGGGTCGACATGAATGAACTGATGATCGCCGGTGGCTTCTGCGAACAGATTGATACGGGCCTGATCGATGGTGAGCCATTCGGAACGTCCCAGTTCCTTGCCGACATAGTCTTTGAGCTGCGCTACGGGTACATAGGGCATTGCGTCTCTCCTTGGTTCATCGGTTCTGTTTTTTGGGGTTACAGAGAACCAATGTAGATCATCATGGCCAACCAGCCCGGTCAACCCACCATGCTTTTGGCGAATGCCGGTGCATAGGGCGGGCATGCTTATAATGCGGGCGAGCTCAAGAGGGGGAGAGAACGGATGCTGTTACGCGGTCTGACATGGCTGGTGCTGTTTCAGTTGATCGGCACGGCGATCAATCATCTGCTGCTGCCGGTACTGCCGGGGCCGATCATCGGCCTGTTGCTGATGCTGGGTTACCTGGTGTGGCGCGGTGAAGTCGGCGAGCCCTTGAGCCTTGCGGCCAGCAGCCTGCTGCGTTACTTGCCGTTACTGCTGGTCCCGCCGGCGGTGGGAGTGATGGTCTACGCCAAGGATATTGCCGCTGATTTCTGGGCCATCGTCGGCGCGCTGGTGTTGTCGCTGGTGATTGCCATGGGCGTGGTCGGGCTGTTGATGGAGCACATGGTCAAGCGCAAGGAGAAGGATCAATGATCTTCGACTGGCAAGGCGCATGGACGGCGGTGATTCATCATCCTTTGTTCGGCATCGGCATCACCCTCGGGGCCTATCAGTTGGTGCTGGCGGGGTTCGAGAAAACCCGCTGGATTTTCCTGCAGCCGGTGTTGGTCTCGATGTTGCTGGTGATCGGTGTATTGCTCACGTGCGGCCTGGGCTATGCCGAGTACCGCAAGAGCACCGAGATCATGGGCATCCTGCTGGGCCCGGCCACCGTCGCGCTGGCCGTGCCGCTCTATCTGAACCTGCGGCGGATTCGCCAATTGTTCTGGCCGATTTTTACTACGCTGGTGATAGGCGGGGTGCTGGCCACCGGCCTGTGTGTACTGTTGGGGTGGGGGTTCGGCGCCGAACACATGATGCTGATGACCATGGCGCCCAAGTCGGTGACGTCGCCGATTGCCATGCTGGTGGCCGAGCAGATCGGCGGTGTGGCAGCCTTGGCGGCGGTGTTTGTGCTGATTACCGGGGTGGTGGGCGCGATGGTTGGCCCGGCGTTACTTTCGCGTCTGGGGGTGCACAGCCCCGAGGCGCGCGGCATGGCCTTGGGCATGACCGCCCACGCCGTCGGCACTTCGGTGGCCCTGCAGGAAAGCGAAGAGTGCGGTGCCTTTGCGGCGCTGGCCATGAGTCTGATGGGCGTGGCGACGGCGGTGTTCCTGCCGCTGGCTGTGTCAGTGATTGTTTAAACCGGGTTTAAGGAAACCTTTATGAGTCTGGCGCTGTTCCCGCTCAATACCGTGCTGTTCCCAGGCTGCACCCTCGATCTGCAACTGTTCGAGGCGCGCTATCTGGATATGATCAGCCGTTGCCTGAAAAAGGGCGAAAGCTTCGGCGTGGTATGCATCCTTGATGGCAAGGAAGTCGGCATGGCCCCGGATGGCTACGCGTTGATCGGCTGCGAAGCGTTGATTCGCGACTTCAAGCAGCAGGACAACGGTCTGCTGGGGATTCGCGTCGAAGGCGGGCGTCGCTTCCGCGTGCGTGACGCCGGCGTGCAGAAGGACCAGTTGCTGGTGGCCGAGGTGCAATGGCTGGAAGAACTGCCGGACCAGGCGCTGGAAGAAGAGGATGCCGACCTGCTGGCTTTGCTCCAGGCCCTGGCCGAACACCCGATGGTCGCCTCATTGGACATGGGCACCCATGCCGATGGCCAGCAGGCCTTGGGCAATCAACTGGCTTATCTGTTGCCGTTCACCGAGGCTGACAAGATTGATCTGCTGCAACTCGATGACCCGCAGCAGCGGCTGGATGCGATCCAGATGCTGCTCGACGAGTTGCAGGGTGAGTTGTTCACTTAATAGGCATACCGCAGCAAGGCATGGGGCGTGCCGGTGAGTGCGATAAAACTCAGCACCGCCAGCAGTGCCGGCAGGAGCAACCACCAGGTTTTTTTCGGCATGGCCGGCAATGGGCTTCGATACTGGCTGACGCCCAGGCTGAACGCGCACACCGTCATTGCCAGCAATGTGCCTGCCAGGATGTCGGTAGGCCAGTGGGCGCCCAGGTAGACCCGTGACAGCGCGATAAAGGCGGCGGGAATACAGCCCAGCAGCATCCAGGTCAGGCGCAGCCGTGTCGGTTGGCCGCGACCGGCCAGTACCGCCAAGGCCAGGAAAAACGCGAAAGCACCGGACGCGTGGCCGCTGGGCATGCTGAAGCTGGTCAGTGGGTCGGTGAGGATTTCCGGGCGGCCGCGTGCGAAGAACAGCTTGGTGCCGGTGTTGATCACGGCCGCCCCGGCCAGTGTCGCGCCGACAAACAGCGCATGGCGCCACTGCCGAGCCAGTAACAAAAGGCCAGTGAATACGGCGCTGGCGAAGAACATTTTCTTGAACTCGCCCAGTTGGGTGATCATCACCATGGTCTGATCCAGCCAGGCGCTGCGATGTTCCTGCACCAGTGCGCTCAGGCCCTGGTCAAAGTCGTCCAGATGCGGATAACCGATAAACAGGGCGATCAACAAGGTCAGGCTGGCGCAGCCTATCCACAAGGTGGCACGGCGATGGCCGCGCAGACTGGTGTTCAGGCTCAATCCCAACACGACCGCCAAACAAGCGGTGACAATCCCCGCCTCAGGCCAGAACCCTTCCGGCAATGGCAGGCGGAATGCAGCGCCGGTCGCCCAGCCCGGCAGCAGATAGGCGACCGACCAACCGGCTGCCGCGAGAACGCTGACCAGGGCGAAGCGCACGAACGGCATGTCGCACATCCCCGCCACCATGGGCAGCATCGGCCGCAATGGCCCGATGAAACGTCCTACCAGCAGGCTGGCGATGCCGTATTTGTGGAAGTAGGTTTCGGCGCCGTTCATCCATTCGGGGTGGTGGCGCAGGCCAGGCAGGCGGCGGATGTTCTGATGGAAGTGGCGGCCCAGGAAGTAGGAAACCCCGTCGCCCAACAAGCCTCCCAGGAACCCCATCAGCAGGGTTTCACTCAGGGACAACGCGCCGCTGCCAGCCAGTGCGGCAATGGCAAACAGCAACACCGTGCCTGGCACGATCAGCCCGGCAATGGCCAGGCATTCCACGCACGCGACAATAAACACCGCCACCGCCAGCCATTCCGGGTTGAGGGTCAGCCAGCCGGTAATGCTATCGAGCCATTGGCCCATAAAACGTCACTCCCTCTATGTAATACATAACGCGAAACGCTGTAGATCCCCTGTGCGAGGGATCAACTGTCTGCGGCACCAGTGTTCAAATCAGAAAATAATCCCGGCCTTCGACCTGGCCCCGGCGCAGCGGGTTCCGTGTGCAATAGGGCGCATAGCCAGCATCGACGAAGCGATACATCAAGTGCTCGTCACGGCCGCTGGGGATGCCCAGGCGAGTGGTCTGGATGATGTGTGTCGGTGTCTGGCCGACGTCCTCAACGTAGAGCAACTCTTGATCAAAACGCTTGGCATCCCACATCGGCACCTTCAGGCCCAGTGCCTTGCACAGCAAGGTCTGGCCGGCACACAGCTTTTGCGAGGGGCGGGGGCTGCCATCGGCATTCGGGTTGTTCAGCAGCATCTGCGCGAGACTGGCGGGCCCGGAGGTTTCATCGACCCAGGGATAGGCCGATTTGATCAGCACGGCATTGCCCGGTCCCTGCGCGCTGAAGTTCAGCGAATCGCCGCCACGGGAGTAGTACATATAGATATGCCCACCATCCAGAAACAAAGCCTTACGCTTTTCTGTGTAGCCGAGTGAAGCGTGGCTGCCTTTTTCGGCCACGTAATAGGCTTCGGTTTCAATAATGCGCGCTGAAAGCCAGATATCGCCGACGCGATGGCGGATGACTTTTCCGAGCAAATCACGCGCGAGTATTTGCGCATCACGGTCGAAGAAGCTGTCGGGCAGGGCGCTGGCGGGGCGTTGGGGGGTAGAACTGGGCATGGCGGTCTGGGGTTAATACGGCTAAATGTGACGGAATAATAACAACTCCCACCTTAATTACCGCTGAACCCCGGGTTTTTACAGTTCATTTCGACCATCCGCCCCTCACCGCTGTCCGTAGGGCGGCGTCACAGCTATAATCTGCCGCTTTCCTCTTTGCCAAGACTCCCTGACCATGACTGAGTCCGTTCTTGACTACATGACCCGCCTGGGTCGCGCTGCCCGTCAGGCCTCGCGGTTGATCGCCCGTGCGAGCACCGCGCAGAAGAACCGTGCCCTGTTGGCCGCCGCCGATGCTCTGGACGCTTCGCGCTCCGAGCTGACCGCCGCCAACGAACTGGACCTGGCCAACGGCCGCGCCAATGGCCTTGAGCCGGCCCTGCTGGACCGCCTGGCGCTGACCCCGGCACGCATCGACGACATGATCGAAGGTTTGCGTCAGGTGGCCAAGCTGCCTGACCCCATCGGTGAAATCCGCGACATGCGTTACCTGCCGTCCGGTATTCAGGTCGGCAAGATGCGCGTGCCCCTGGGCGTGATCGGCATCATCTATGAGTCGCGCCCGAACGTGACCATCGACGCCGCGAGCCTGTGCCTCAAGTCCGGCAATGCCACCATCCTGCGTGGCGGTTCCGAGGCGATCAATTCCAACCGCGCCATTGCTGCCTGCATCCAGCAGGGCCTGGCCGTGGCCGAGTTGCCGGCCGAAGTGGTGCAAGTGGTCGAAACCACCGACCGCGCCGCCGTCGGTGCATTGATCACCATGCCGGAATTCGTCGACGTGATCGTGCCGCGTGGTGGCAAGAGCCTGATCGAGCGCGTCAGCCGCGATGCCAAGGTGCCGGTGATCAAGCACCTGGACGGCGTCTGCCACGTGTACATCGACATCGCCGCCGACATCGACAAGGCGATCCGCATCGCCGACAACGCCAAGACCCACCGCTATGCGCCGTGCAATACCATGGAAACCCTGCTGGTACACGTCGGCATTGCCGAGCGCGTGCTGCCGCCGCTGGCAGCCATCTACCGTGACAAGGGCGTGGAACTGCGCGGTTGCGAACGCACCCGTGCCCTGCTGGGCGCGGACGTGATCGAAGCCACCGAAGAGGATTGGTACACCGAGTACACGGCGCCGATCCTGTCGATCCGCATCGTTGACGACCTGGACCAGGCCATCGAACACATCAACAAATACGGCTCCAAGCACACCGACGCCATTGTTTCCGAGCATTTCAGCGATGCCCGGCGTTTCCTCACCGAAGTGGATTCCGCTTCGGTGATGATCAACGCCTCGACGCGCTTTGCCGACGGCTTCGAGTATGGCCTGGGGGCGGAGATCGGCATTTCCACCGACAAGCTCCACGCACGCGGCCCGGTTGGCCTGGAAGGCCTGACCAGCGAGAAGTACGTGGTGTTCGGCGACGGTCATGTGCGCACTTGATGGCTAAACGCATCGGGCTGCTCGGCGGTACCTTCGACCCCGTGCACATCGGCCATTTGCGCAGTGCCCTGGAGGTCGCGGATGCCCTGGCGCTGGATGAACTGCGCCTGATCCCTAATTTCCGGCCGCCCCATCGCGATACCCCGCAGGTGTCGCCGCAGCAACGCCTGGAAATGGTACGCCTGGCTGTAGAGGGCATACCGCCGCTGGTGGTGGACGACCGCGAGCTCAAGCGCGATAAACCGTCCTACACTGTCGACACCCTGGAACTGATGCGCGCCGAGTTGGCCGCGGATGACCAGTTGTTTCTGCTTTTGGGCTGGGACGCATTTTGCGGCCTGCCCTCTTGGCATCGCTGGGAGGAACTCCTCCAGCATTGCCACATCCTGGTTTTGCAACGCCCGGATGTCGACAGCGAACCGCCGGATGCCTTGCGCAACCTGCTGGCCGCGCGGTCGGTAAGTGACCCCTTGGCCCTGACCGGGCCGAACGGGAATATTGCATTCGTCTGGCAGACCCCGCTTGCGGTGTCTGCCACCCAGATCCGTCAACTGCTGGCCAGCGGGAAGTCGGTACGTTTCCTGGTGCCTGACGCGGTCCTGGCCTACATCGATGCGCACGGGCTTTACCGTGCGTCGAACTGAAAAGGCGCGCTTGAACGCACGAACAGTCGTGCAGCGAGCGCCCGAACATACGAGCAAAACGAGTTTTTTATGACGAACAAAGACGTAAGCAAAGTAAAACGCAAAGGCACGTTCAAAAGCGCCCCGCTGCCGGTTGAAGCCCACGTTGGCCCGGAACTGGCTGGCGAAGAGCTGGTAAAAGTCGCCGTTGCCGCCCTGGAAGACGTGAAGGCCCAGGACATCCAGGTCCTGGACGTACGCGACAAGCAGAGCATTACTGACTTCATGATCATCGCCACCGGTACCTCCAACCGCCAGATCGGCGCGATGCTGGACAAGGTTCGCGAAGCCGTCAAAGCCCAAGGCGTGAAGCCTCTGGGTGAAGAAGGCAAGGGCGACAGCGACTGGGTGCTGCTGGACATGGACGACGTGATCGTTCACATGATGACCTCCAACGCCCGTCAGTTCTACGACCTGGAGCGTCTGTGGAAAGGCGCCGAGCAGAGCCGTGCCGCTGATGGCAAGCACCACAGCCCGGAAGTGGGCCACGCGCACTTCGACAAGCTCAACAAAGACCAGGAATAAGGAACGGCTGTGCGCCTGCGTCTGATTGCTGTCGGTTCACGCATGCCCAAGTGGGTGGAGGAAGGCTGGCACGAGTATGCCAAGCGTCTGCCCGCCGAGCTGTCGCTGGAACTGGTAGAGATACCGCTCAACACCCGGGGCAAGAATGCCGACGTGGCGCGCTTTATCCGTCAGGAAGGCGAAGCCATGTTGGCCAAGGTCGGCCCCAACGAGCGCATCGTCACCCTTGAGGTGCACGGCAAGCCCTGGAGCACCGAGCAACTGGCGGTGGAGCTGGATCGCTGGCGCCTGGACTCGCGCACCGTCAACTTCATGGTCGGCGGCCCCGAAGGGCTGGCGCCGGAAGTCTGCGCGCGGGCCGACCAGCGCTGGTCGCTGTCGGCGCTGACGCTGCCGCACCCGTTGGTAAGGATCCTGATCGGTGAACAGCTGTATCGCGCCTGGACAGTCCTGTCCGGGCACCCTTACCACAAATAATCTGCGCCCCTCCCGATGACCCAGCCGATCCGCATCAAGGACCACGAGAAAGACGCACGTCTTGTACGCGCGCGCGTGGTGTTTGGCGCTTTTATGGTGGTGGGGTTGATCGGGGTACTGATAGCGCGCCTGTATTTCCTGCAGGTGATCCAGTACGACTATCACTCCACGTTGTCGGAAAACAACCGCGTGCATGTTCAGCCGATTCCGCCGACCCGTGGGCTGATCTTCGACCGCAATGGCGTGGTGGTGGCGGATAACCGGCCCAGCTTCAGCCTGAGCATGACCCGCGAACGTTCCGGTGATTGGCAGCAGGTCCTCGATGTGATCGTCGAGGTGCTGCAACTGACTCCGGAAGACCGGGTGATCTTCGAGAAACGCATGAAGCAGGGGCGTCGGCCATTCGAGCCGGTGCCGATCCTGTTCGAGCTGACCGAAGAGCAGATCGCGCGGATCGCGGTGAACCAGTTTCGCCTGCCGGGTGTGGAAGTGGTGGCGCAGTTGGTGCGCCACTACCCGCAAGGGCCGCACTTTGCCCACTCCGTCGGCTATATGGGGCGGATCAACGAGAAAGAGCTGAAAAGCCTCGATCCCGTCAATTACAGCGGCACCCACCATATCGGCAAGACTGGCATCGAGCGCTTCTACGAGCCCGAGCTGCACGGCCAGGTGGGTTACGAAGAAGTCGAGACCAATGCCCGTGGCCGCGTGCTGCGGGTGCTCAAGCGTACCGATCCGGTGCCGGGCAAGGACATTGTGCTGAGCCTGGACATCAAGCTGCAGGAAGCGGCCGAGATGGCCCTGGGTGGCCGGCGTGGCGCGGTGGTGGCGCTGGACCCGAAGACCGGCGAAGTCTTGGCCATGGTCAGCCAGCCGAGTTTCGACCCCAACCTGTTTGTGACCGGGATCAGCTTCAAGGCCTACGCCGAGCTGCGTGACTCCATCGACCGGCCGCTGTTCAACCGCGTGCTGCGCGGCCTGTACCCGCCCGGTTCGACGATCAAGCCGGCGGTGGCGATTGCCGGCCTGGACGCGGGCGTGGTCACGGCGTCCAGCCGGGTGTTCGACCCGGGCTACTACATGCTGCCCAACTACGATCACAAATACCGCAACTGGAACCGTACCGGTGACGGCTATGTCGACCTGGATACCGCGATCATGCGTTCCAACGACACCTATTTTTACGACCTGGCCCACAAGCTGGGGATCGACCGCTTGTCCGCCTACATGGGCAAGTTCGGCCTCGGTCAGAAAGTCTCCCTGGATATGTTCGAAGAATCCCCTGGCCTGATGCCGTCGCGGGAGTGGAAGCGTGCGACCCGCCGTCAGGCGTGGTTCCCGGGCGAAACCCTGATCCTCGGCATTGGCCAGGGCTATATGCAGGCCACGCCTTTGCAACTGGCCCAGGCCACCGCGCTGGTGGCCAACAAAGGCATCTGGAACCGCCCGCACCTGGCCCGGACCATCGAAGGCGAAAAGCCTGTGGATGAAAATCCGATCCCGGACATCGTGCTGCGCGACGCGTCGGACTGGACCAAGGTCAACCACGGCATGCAGCAAGTGATGCACGGCGCACGGGGTACCGCGCGCAAGGCGGCAATCGGCGCCCAATACCGTATCGCCGGCAAGAGTGGTACCGCCCAGGTGGTCGCGATCAAGCAGGGCGAGAAATATGACCGCACCAAAGTCCAGGAGCGCCACCGTGACCACGCCTTGTTTGTCGGCTTTGCGCCGGCGGACGACCCGAAAATCGTGGTGGCGGTGATGGTCGAGAACGGCGAGTCCGGCTCCGGTGTTGCGGCGCCTGTTGTGCGCCAGGTGATGGACGCCTGGTTGCTGGCCGACGACGGCCGACTCAAGCCCGAATATGGCGGCCCCCCTTCAATCCCCGAGGTTACGGCCAGTGAAGAGTAATTTTGACCGCATCCTCTCCAGCGAGGATGTGATGCGTCGCCGCGCGACGTTGCTGCAGCGCATGCACATTGATGGCCCGCTGCTGATCCTGCTGCTGACCCTGGCGGCCGGCAGTCTGTTCGTGCTGTATTCGGCCAGCGGCAAGAACTGGGACTTGCTGATCAAGCAGGCGTCGTCGTTCGGCCTGGGCCTGCTGTCGATGGTGGTGATCGCCCAGCTGGAGCCGCGTTTCATGGCGCGCTGGGTGCCGCTCGGTTATGTGGCCGGGGTGTTGCTGCTGGTGGTGGTGGACGTCATGGGCCACAACGCCATGGGCGCGACCCGCTGGATCAACATCCCGGGGGTGATCCGCTTCCAGCCGTCGGAATTCATGAAGATCCTGATGCCGGCCACCATCGCCTGGTACCTGTCCAAACGCACCTTGCCGCCCCAGCTCAAGCATGTGGGTATCAGCCTGATCCTGATCGGTATCCCCTTTGTGCTGATCGTGCGCCAGCCCGACCTCGGCACCTCGCTGCTGATCCTGGCCGGTGGTGCGTTCGTGCTGTTCATGGGCGGATTGCGCTGGCGCTGGATCCTCAGCGTACTGGCCGCCGCCGTGCCGGTGGCCGTGGCGATGTGGTTCTTCTTTATGCACGACTACCAGAAGCAACGGATCCTGACCTTCCTCGATCCCGAAAGCGACCCGCTCGGTACCGGCTGGAACATTATCCAGTCGAAGGCTGCCATCGGCTCCGGCGGTGTCTTTGGCAAGGGCTGGCTGCTGGGCACCCAGTCGCATTTGGACTTTTTGCCCGAGAGCCACACTGACTTCATTATTGCGGTGATGGGCGAGGAGTTCGGCCTGGTGGGCATTTGCGCGCTGTTGCTGATCTATCTGCTGCTGATCGGACGTGGGCTGGTGATTACCGCGCAGGCGCAGACGCTGTTCGGCAAATTGCTCGCCGGCAGCCTGACCATGACTTTTTTTGTTTACGTTTTCGTCAACATCGGTATGGTCAGTGGCCTGCTGCCGGTGGTTGGGGTGCCGTTGCCGTTCATTAGCTACGGCGGAACTTCGCTGGTGACATTGCTGTCAGCGTTTGGGGTTTTGATGTCGATTCATACGCATCGCAAGTGGATCGCACAGGTTTGAATAAGGTGAAGATGTCAATGCAAGTAATGCGCGGCTGGGCGACTCGGCATGCGTCCTGGATGGGCCTGATTGGGCTGCTGGGCGCAACGCAAGAGGCGCAGGCCGGTGACTACGATGGTTCACCCCAGGTCGCCGAATTTGTCGGTGAAATGACCCGCGACTATGGTTTCGCCGGTGAGCAGCTGATGGGCGTGTTCCGCGAAGCCCAGAAAAAGCAGGCGATCCTCGACGCCATCTCCCGTCCCGCCGAGCGCGTGAAGCAGTGGAAGGAATATCGCCCAATGTTCCTCACTGACGCCCGCGTGGCCCGAGGTGTGGACTTCTGGCGCCAGCACGAGGCCGTGCTGGCCCGCGCTGAGCAGGAATACGGCGTACCGGCCCAGGTGATCGTCGCGATCATCGGCATTGAAACCTTTTACGGGCGCAATACCGGCAGCTACCGGGTGATCGACGCCTTGTCGACCCTGGGCTTCGATTACCCGCCGCGTGCCGACTTCTTCCGCAAGGAGCTGCGTGAGTTCCTGCTGTTGGCCCGCGAAGAGCAGGTCGACCCGCTGACCCTCAAGGGCTCCTACGCCGGTGCGATGGGGCTGCCGCAGTTCATGCCGAGCAGCTTTCGCGCCTACGCGGTGGATTTCGATGGCGACGGGCACATCAATATCTGGAGCAACCCGGACGATGCCATCGGCAGCGTGGCCAGCTACTTCAAGCGCCACGGCTGGGTCGGTGGCGAGCCGGTGGTGGTCCGCGCCGATGTCACCGGGGAGCGTGCCGATGAAGGCCTGACCCAGGGTATCGAGCCGGTCAAGACGGTCGGGGAGTTGCGGGCGCTGGGCTGGTCGAGTCAGAATGCGCCACGCGACGATATGCCGGTGACGGCGTTCCGCCTCGAAGGCGAAAACGGCCCTGAATACTGGATGGGCCTGAAGAATTTCTACGCAATCACGCGTTATAACCGCAGTGTGATGTACGCCATGGCCGTGCATCAGCTGTCAGACATGCTGGTCCAAGCACGGGGCAACAAGTAATGCGGGCATCGCCGTTCAATCAACCGCTCAAGCTGGTGGCGTTCGCCGCGTTGTCCCTGCTGGTCGTCAGTTGTTCCACCAGCCGTGGCCCGGTACCGAAGTCCGGCGGCACCGCTGTGCGGTCCCAGCCAGGCCTGGACATCAACCGCGCGCACAAAGACGGCGCGCCGTGGTGGGATGTCGACGTGTCGAAGATCCCGGATGCCACCCCGACCCTGCACACCGGCCCGTACAAGGCCAACCCCTATACGGTGCTGGGCAAGTCCTACTTCCCGCTGCAGGACTCCAAGACCTACGTGCAATCGGGCACGGCGTCCTGGTATGGCACCAAGTTCCACGGTCAGAACACCGCCAATGGCGAGGTTTATGACCTGTACGGCATGAGCGCTGCTCACAAGACCCTGCCGCTGCCCAGCTATGTCCGCGTGACCAACCTGGACAACAACCGCACGGTGATCCTGCGGGTCAACGACCGTGGGCCGTTCTATTCGGATCGCATCATCGACTTGTCCTACGCCGCCGCGAAAAAACTCGGCTATGCCGAAACCGGTACCGCGCGGGTCAAGGTTGAAGGCATCGATCCGGCGCAGTACTGGGCCCAGCGTGGCAAGCCCGCGCCGTTGATGCTCAACGAGCCGCAGAGTGCGCAGCCGCAGGTGACGGCATCAACCGGCAAGATTGAACAATGGACACCGCCACCGCAGCAGCACGCACCGGATACGGTAGTCGTGCCCCGTGCAGCACCGGGCGCCTCGGTCGCCGGTGGGCAATACCTGCAAGTGGGCGCTTTCGCCA
This sequence comes from Pseudomonas sp. MIACH, assembly GCF_001269925.1. Taxonomy (GTDB): domain Bacteria; phylum Pseudomonadota; class Gammaproteobacteria; order Pseudomonadales; family Pseudomonadaceae; genus Aquipseudomonas. The sequence continues at coordinate 199,309 of NZ_LHVO01000056.1, read as the reverse complement.
ACCCGGATGCGGCAGAACTGTTAAGGTCCAAGCTCAGCAGCATGGTCAGCGCGCCAGTGTTTATCAGCTCCATCGTGCGTAACCAGCAAACCCTGCACCGTGTGCGTATGGGCCCGATCGGTTCGCCGAGCGAGGTCGCACAAGTGCAGAACAGCGTGCGCCTGGCTAACCTGGGGCAACCCAGCGTGGTCACTGCCGAATAATAAATTGATGGTTCAGGCTCGCATGCGGGCCTGAACCCTGGTTGTTGGCTCGTTGAACAATAAAACCCAGGGGCAAGGGGTGAGCGGGCAACCGAACACGTGACAGTCTGGTAGCGGGCTGTCTGAATAAGTTTTGCCCGCGAGGGCAAGTTTCCATAAGCAATTTCGAGAGACGGATGAACATCACCACCTTAGCCAAACGCACGTGCCTGCTTATCTCGCTGATCATCACCCCGGCCGCCTGGGCGGTTGAAATGGTGCCGGCTTCACCGCAACTGGCTGCCAAGTCCTGGGTCCTCATGGATGCCGCCAGTGGCAACGTGCTGGTCGAGAGCAACGGTGACCAGCGCCTGCCACCGGCCAGCCTGACCAAGCTGATGACCGCCTACATCGCGACCCTGGAAATCCGTCGCGGCCAGATCGGCGAAAACGACCCGGTGACCGTCAGCGAAAACGCCTGGCGTACCGGTGGTTCGCGCATGTTCATCAAGGTGGGCTCGCAAGTCACCGTGAGCGACCTGCTGCACGGCATCATCATCCAGTCCGGTAACGACGCCAGCGTCGCCCTGGCCGAGCACATCGCCGGCAGCGAAGACGCATTCGCCGACATGATGAACAAAACCGTGGCCGACCTGGGCATGACCAACAGCCACTTCATGAACCCGACCGGCCTGCCAAACCCTGAGCACTATTCGTCGGCTCACGACATGGCGATCCTGGCGCGCGCGATTATTCGTGTCGACCCGGTGCACTACGCGATCTACTCCCAGAAGGAGTTCTTCTGGAACAACATCAAGCAGCCTAACCGCAACCTGTTGCTGTGGCGCGACAAGACCGTCGACGGCCTGAAAACCGGCCACACCGACGAAGCCGGCTACTGCATGGTGTCGTCCGCGGTCCGTGATGGCCAGCGCCTGATCGCCGTGGTCTTCGGCACCAACAGCGAGCAGGCCCGTGCGGCCGAGACGCAAAAGCTGCTGACCTACGGTTTCCGCTTCTTCGAAACCCAGACCTTCTACCAGAAGGGTGCTGAACTGGCGACCGCGCCGGTCTGGAAGGGCGCGACTTCGCAAGTCAAGGCCGGCCTGGCTGAAGACCTGACCCTGACCATGCCTAAAGGCCAGCTGAAAAAGCTCGCTGCCAGCATGACCATGAACCCGCAATTGGTTGCGCCAATCGCCAAGGGCGACGTGATCGGTAAAGTCGAAGTGAAACTGGACGACAAGGTGGTGCACAGCGCCGACCTGATCGCGCTGGACGCCGTCGACGAAGGTGGTATCTTCCGCCGCGTGTGGGATAGCATCCGTCTATTCTTCTACGGCTTGTTCAACTGATTGTGTGCACCTGCAAAGCCCCGCGTTGATCCGACGCGGGGCTTTGCCGTCGCCACGGCTTACCGCTTACGAGGCCGTTCTGCCATGACCGATAAAGAAGTAAAGGCGCCAAAGATCGAATTCCCGGTGACGGATTATCCCGTCAAGGTGATCAGCGATACCGGTGTAGGCAACAAAGACAAGATTCTGGATATCGTGCGTAAACACGCGAAGATCAATGACAACCGGGTGGACGAGCGTTCGAGCACCAACGGTAAGTACACCACGATCCAGTTGCACATCGTTGCGACCGGTCAAGACCAGCTCTACGACATCAATAGCGAACTGCGGGCCACCGGCTTCGTGCACATGGTGCTGTGATGTCACAGGTCCTGGGCTTTCGCGAGCTCGGCCGGATGGACTACGAGCCCGTCTGGCACGCCATGCAGCGCTTCACCAACGAACGCGGCAGCTCGGCCCCGGATGAAATCTGGCTGGTGGAGCACGCGCCGGTATTCACCCAGGGCCAGGCCGGCAAGGCCGAGCATGTGCTGCTGCCGGGGGATATTCCGGTGGTGCAGGTCGACCGAGGTGGCCAAGTGACTTACCATGGCCCCGGTCAACTGGTGGCGTATCTGCTGCTGGACGTGCGCAAGCTGGGTTTTGGCGTGCGCGACCTGGTGAGCCGCATGGAGGCTTGCCTGATCGAGCTGTTGGCCAGTTACGGCGTGAGCGCTGCGGCCAAGCCCGATGCACCCGGTGTGTATGTGGACGGCGCGAAAATCGCGTCCCTCGGTTTGCGCATTCGCCACGGCTGTTCCTTTCATGGCCTGGCCCTGAACGTGGACATGGACCTGGCTCCGTTCCAGCGGATTAACCCGTGCGGCTATGCCGGGCTGGCGATGACCCAACTGAGCGACCACGCCACACCGATTAAATTTGCCGAGGTAAGTGCCCGGCTGCGTGCGCAGCTCGTCAAACACCTCGACTATGCTGAGCAGACGACCCTCACGGGCGGAATCGACTGATTATGACTACTGATGCAGTGCAAACCATGATCCCGACGCTGGACATCACCGAGCGTCCGGCCCCGGCCCCGCGTGCCAAGGTGGAAGCCGGCGTCAAGCTGCGCGGCGCCGAGAAGGTTGCACGCATCCCGGTGAAGATCATCCCGACCACCGAACTGCCGAAGAAGCCAGACTGGATTCGCGTGCGCATCCCGGTTTCGCCGGAAGTCGACCGTATCAAGGCCCTGCTGCGCAAACACAAGTTGCACAGCGTGTGCGAAGAAGCCTCCTGCCCGAACCTGGGCGAATGCTTCTCCGGCGGTACCGCCACCTTCATGATCATGGGTGACATCTGCACCCGTCGTTGCCCGTTCTGCGACGTTGGCCATGGCCGACCGAAGCCACTGGACGTCAACGAGCCGGAAAGCCTGGCCATCGCCATCGCCGACCTGAAACTCAAATACGTTGTGATCACCTCGGTAGACCGTGACGACCTGCGCGACGGCGGTGCCCAGCACTTTGCCGACTGCATCCGCGAAATTCGCAAACTGTCGCCGAACGTGATGCTTGAGACCCTGGTGCCGGACTACCGTGGCCGTATGGACGTCGCGCTGGAAATCACCGCTGCCGAGCCGCCGGATGTGTTCAACCACAACCTGGAAACCGTGCCGCGCCTGTACAAGGCCGCGCGTCCAGGTTCGGACTACCAGTGGTCGCTGACCCTGCTGCAGAAATTCAAGCAGATGATGCCGCATATCCCGACCAAATCCGGCTTGATGCTGGGCCTGGGCGAGACCGATGAAGAAGTGATCGAAGTCATGAAGCGCATGCGCGAACACGACATCGACATGCTGACCCTGGGCCAGTACCTGCAACCATCGCGCAGCCACTTGCCGGTGCAGCGCTTCGTACACCCGGACACCTTCGCCTGGTTCGCCGAGGAAGGTTACAAAATGGGCTTCAAGAACGTCGCCTCGGGCCCGCTGGTACGCTCTTCGTACCACGCCGACGAACAGGCCAAGCTGGTCAAGGCTAGCCTGGTTTCCTGATCGAGGTTCAGACCCAGTGTGGGAGGGGGCTTGCCCCCGATTGCGGCGTACCAGTCAGCTCATCTGCTGCTGACCCACCGCTATCGGGGGCAAGCCCCCTCCCACATTGGTTTCAGCGTTAGATAGGGGGATTCTCAGATGACCGCCGCCGTTCCAGCCCTTCGCTCCGAAGGCACCATCGCCCTGATCGCCCCCGCCGGCCCCGCCGTGCTGGACGTTGAAAAGGCTGGCCAATGGATGCGCACACGCGGCTACGATCTGCGAATTTCCCCCGGTGTCTATGAACGCGACGGCTACCTCGCCGGCAGCGATGCAGTGCGCCTGCGTGACCTGCATGCCGCCTTCGCCGACCCCGAAATCGATGCCATCTTCTGCCTGCGCGGCGGTTACGGCACGCCACGGCTGCTCGACGCGCTGGACGTCGACCTGTTGCGGGCCAATCCCAAGCCGTTCGTGGGTTACAGCGACATCACCGCGTTGCATCTGGCGATCAACCGCTACGCCGGCTTTGTGACCTTCCACGGCCCAATGCTCAATGCCGACCTGCTCGGCGGTAAACAACAACCTACCGAGTCATCATTGTTCAGCCTTCTGCGCGGCCAACTGGGCGCCGGCAGTGTGCTGGCGCACCCGGTGGCCTACCCGCTGACCACGATTGAACCTGGCATTGCCTGTGGGCGCTTGCTGGGGGGGAACCTGTCGATGATTGCGGCGGTGATGGGTACGCCTTACGAAATCGACGCTGAAGGCATCATCCTGTTTATCGAAGACGTCAACGAGCCGATTTACCGCATTGATCGTCTGCTGACGCACCTGCGTCTGGCGGGCAAGTTGGCCGAGGTCGCGGGTGTGCTGGTAGGGGATGTGGCGGGTGTGGATAACGCTGCGCTGGAGCGCCTGCTGAAGCAGACGTTCGAGCCGTTGCGCATTCCGGTGCTGGCCGGCTGGCGCAGCGGGCATTGCGATCCGAACCTGACGCTGCCGATGGGCGCGTTGGTGCGCCTGGATGCGGGGGAGCAGCGGGTGGTGTTGGAGCAGGATGTGGTTGTCAGGTCCTGAATCTGCGGGTGTTTGCTAAACCGCAATCGGGGGCTTGCCCCCGATTGCGGTAGTCGCCATACGCGGATCTAGCGGTTCTGCAGCGACTCCAGCAACTTCACCGTCGGATACCCATCCGCCGGCCAGCCCAATGCCTGCTGCGCCGCCCGAATTGCCTTGCGCGTGTTGGCGCCGATAATCCCATCCGGGTTGCCCGCGTCATAGCCTTGGGCGCTCAGCGCTGTCTGCAGATCTATGCGCTGCGAGCGACTCAGCGGCAGCTCATCCTTCGGCCAATCGCCACGAATCACACCGCCGCCGCCAAAGCGCTCCGACAACAGGCCTACCGCCAGTGCGTAGGACGACGAGTTGTTGTACTTGAGGATTGCGCGGAAGTTATCCAGCACCAGGAACGCCGGGCCACGGTAGCCGGCTGGCAGCAACAGGGCGGCGGACAGTTGGTCGACGTTTGGCGGCATGCTCGCCCCCGCTGGCAATTGAATGCCCAGTTTCAGCCACTCGGCAATGCTCTTGCGCACGCCGCCGTCGGCGAGGGCGTAGTCGAAGTTCGCCGGCAATTGCTTGACTTCAAAGCCCCACGGCTGGCCTTTCTGCCAGCCGGAGCTTTGCAGGTAGTGCGCGGTGGACGCGAGGGCGTCGGCCGGGCTGTTCCAGATATCGCGGCGGCCGTCGCCATCGAAGTCCACCGCATGGGTGTTGTAGGTGGTCGGAATGAACTGGGTCTGGCCCATGGCCCCGGCCCAGGAGCCCTTCATCTGGTCGGCGGCGATGTCGCCGTGCTGGATGATCTGCAACGCCGCCAGCAATTGCGCCTGGGCAAAGGCCGGGCGACGGCCTTCGTAGGCCAGGGTCGCCAGGGAACGGATCACCGAGTTATTGCCCTGGAACTGGCCGAAATTACTCTCCATGCCCCACACCGAGACCAGCGCCTGGCGGTCGACGCCATAACGCTGCTCGATGCTTTGCAGGGTGTCGGCGTACTTGACCAGCAACGCCTGGCCATTGCGTACGCGCACGGGCGACAGGGCACCGTCGAGGTATTCCCATACGGGGCGGGAAAACTCCGGCTGGCTGCGGTCTGCGCGGATCACCGCCATATCGGGGGTGACATCGGCAAAAGCAGTGTCGAAAACAGCGGCGGTGATACCGGCCTGCAGGGCTTGCGCGCGAAAGCCAGCCTGCCATTCAGCAAAGGTCTGGGTCGGTTGGATATCGAGATTGTCCACGGCCAGAGGGGCCACCACGGCAGGTGCTACCACTGGCGCGGTTTGCAGCTTTGGCAGGGGTTGGGCGTCGGCGGCGGTAGGTTTTTCCGCGCAGGCGACAAGCAGAATGAGGCTGGAGGCAGCGATCAATTGGCGAAGGTGCCAACGACGGGAAAGACAAGAGGGCATGCACAGGTCCAGGAATTACAAATCAGGCACAGACCTTATCATGCCAGAGGGGCGCTTGCCTTCAGGCAGCCAGAAAGTAAGAAGCCTCCCAGCTATTAGACTGGAAGGCTTCGCGGCGGTAGCTGCCTTTGCCCTTGCCGGCGCGTTCCTGACGGCTGCGGAACAGTGGCTGGGCGATGATGGATTTGGCCTTGTTGGGGCCATGCTTGGATGGCTTTTTGCTCATGGTCGATGCTCTCCTCAGATGTGATGCAGCGGTGCAAATCATCTGCCGAAGTTGGGCCGCTGTAAAGCCCGGCGGCAGGTAGGAGATTTCATTGCTTACGCGATAGGACATGTGGGAGCAAGCCCCTCCCACATTGGTTCGGTGGTGTTTGCAAACTAGGATTATTCCGCTGGCAATGTCAGTCGTTGACCGGCCATCAACAGCGATAAACGGCTCAAGCTCATCCACGGTGAACCCGCTGCCTGGCCCTTGATCTGTGCATCAATGCGCTGCGCCTCCAGCAACAGTTGCGCCCAGCGTTGCGCCGAGTGTCGTTGCAGGGCTTTGCTCATCAGGGGTTTGCGCTTGTCCCACACCGGTGGCCGAGCCTGGCTGAAGCATTTGTCCAGCGGCGTGCCCTGGCTGTATTGCAGGGCAATGTTGGCCAATACCCGTAGTTCCCGGGCCAGGGCCCAGAGAATCACCGGCGGCTCCACGCCTTCGCCACGCAGGCCTTCGAGCATGCGCAGGGCATGGGCGGGCTCGCCGTTGAGAATCGCATCTACCAGCCCGAACACGTCAAAACGTGCGCTGTCTGCTACTGCGCCTTGGACGGTCTCGACGGTAATCTGCCCGTCTTCGGCCATCAGCTTGAGCTTTTCGATCTCCTGGGCGGCGGCAAGCAAGTTGCCTTCAACCCGCGCGGCGATCAGCTCCACTGCATCCTGTGTCGCGGACAGCCCCGCCTGGGACAGGCGCTGGCGAATCCACTGCGGCAACTGATTGCTGTCCACCGGCCAGATCTGGATGAACTGGGTCTGTGCCCCTTCCACCAGGGCCTTGCCCCACTTGGTCTTCTGCGCGCTGCCGTCGAGCTTGGGCAGGCTGATCAGCAGCACCGTGTCGTCGGCGGGCCGCGAGCAGTATTCCATCAGGGCAGCCGCGCCCTTGTCGCCGGGCTTGCCCGACGGCAGGCGCAGCTCCAGCAGGCGTTTTTCGGCAAACAGCGACATGCTCGCGCCGGCTTGCAGCAGCGTGCCCCAGTCGAAGCTGGCGTCGGCGCTGAAGACCTGGCGTTCATCGAAGCCTTGCTGGCGTGCGGCGGTGCGGATGGCGTCGGCAGCTTCCTGGCACAGCAGCGGGTCATCACCGCTGACGATGTAGACAGGCGCGAGGCCACCTTGCAGGTGTTTGGCGAGTTGAGCGGGAGCGAGTTTCATAGGCAGGGTGAACGGGGCGCCTGGGGCGCCCCGTCTGGCTTACTCGACAGGTACTTCAACAGGCGATTGTTTCGGCGTGTTGTCTTCGTACTCTTTCGCCGCTTTCAGCGCGTCTGCATCAGCCTTGGCCTTGTCGTCAGCGCGTTGCTGCAAGGTTTCGAGTTGTTGTGGAGTCAGCATCGACAGGCGCAGCATCATGCGTTGCACCAGTTCGCGACGCATTTCCTGGCGTACCTGGGTGATTTCGGAGTCCGAACCCACCAGGTTGTTACCATCGTGGCTGACAATCTTCTGCAACTGGATGTTGTCATTCATCAATGGCAGGTGATCGCGACCCTGGATTTCAAAGCTGAGCACCGTGCTCAGTTCGACATCGGACGCGCGCCCGGCACTGGCGTAGCTCAGGCTGCGCTGGGTTTCTTTCTCGTTAGCCAGGAACAGCTTGTAGGGCGCGCCGGTGTAGACGTGCACGCCGCTGTTTTCCAGGACCTGGCGCAGCTGGGTGACTGTTTCGCTGTAGGCGTCGCGAGCGCTGAGGTCCAGTTCCTTGATCGTCAGGTCATTGGTGCCGGTGCCGCGCAGCTGGAAGCCGCAAGCGCTCAACAGTACGGCAAGGCCCATAACCAGCAGATTGCGTTTGATCATTTTGTTGCTCCCCTTGAAACCATGTGGGCCTTATCGAGGCCCTGAAGGCTTTGTTCGGCGCAGGGCTCAAGCCCTGCGCCCGATCCGATTAGCTAGCGACGATATTGACCAGTTTGCCAGGCACCACGATCACTTTGCGGATCGTCAGGCCTTCGGTAAAGCGCAGCACGTTCTCGTTGACGCGTGCAGCCGCTTCGACTTCTTCACGGCTGGCACTGGCCGGCATATCGATCTGGCCGCGCAGTTTACCGTTGACCTGAATCACCAGTTGCAGCGTGTCCTGTACCAGGGCGCCGTCATCCTGCACCGGCCAGCGCGCATCAATTACTGCGTCGCTGTGGCCCAGGCGGCTCCACAGTTCATGGCTGATGTGCGGCGTGATCGGGGCCAGCAGCAAGGTGACCGTTTCCAGGCCTTCCTGCACCAGCGCGCGATCCTGTTCGGTTGCTTGCGGGGCTTTTTCCAGCACGTTCATCAGCGTCATCACCTGGGCGATGGCGGTGTTGAACTTGTGGTTCTGGCCCACGTCCTGGCTGGCTTGCTTGATGGCCAGGTGGGTGCTGCGGCGAATGACTTTTTGCTCGTCGCTCAGGGACGCCACGTCCAGCTTGGCCGGCAGGCCCTGGCTGACATGCGCATGCGCCAGGCGCCAGACGCGCTTGAGGAAACGGTGCGAACCTTCGACGCCGGAGTCGGACCATTCGGCGCTCATGTCAGGCGGCGAGGCGAACATCATGAACAGGCGGCAGGTATCGGCGCCGAACTGATCGATCATCGACTGAGGGTCAACGCCGTTGTTCTTCGACTTGGCCATCTTCTCGGTGCCGCCGATCTCCACCGGCAGGCCGTCGGCGATCAGTTTGGCGCTGATGACCTTGGCTTTGCTGTCGCGCTCAAGCTCGACGTCCGCCGGGTTGAACCAGGTGTAGGCGCCATTGGCTTCGCGACGATAGTAGGTCTCGGCGATCACCATGCCCTGGGTCAGCAGGTTCTTGAACGGTTCGTTGGAGCTCACCAGGCCTTCGTCGCGCATCAGCTTGTGGAAGAAGCGCGCATACAGCAGGTGAAGAATGGCGTGTTCGATACCGCCGATGTACTGATCCACCGGCAGCCAGTGGTCGGCTGCGGATTTTTCCACCAGGCCGCCTTCATAGTGTGGCGAGGCGTAGCGAGCGTAGTACCACGAGGACTCGACGAAGGTGTCCATGGTGTCGGTTTCACGCTTGGCCGGCGCGCCGCATTTCGGGCAGCTGCACTCGTAGAACTCAGGCATGCGCGCCAATGGCGAACCGGCGCCGTCCGGCACCACGTCTTCCGGCAGGACGACCGGCAGTTGGTCTTCCGGCACCGGTACGTCGCCGCAGGTTTCGCAGTGGATGATCGGGATCGGGCAGCCCCAGTAGCGCTGGCGGCTGATGCCCCAGTCGCGCAGGCGGAACTGGGTGCGCGAGGCACCGAGGTTTTTCTTGATCAGTGCGACTTCGATGGCGTCGAAGGCACCGGCGAAGTCCAGGCCGTCGAACTCACCGGAATTGATCAGCGTGCCGTGCTCGCCATAGGCGTCTTGCCACGGGGCTGGGTTGGTGTCGCCGGAACTGGTGCGCACCACCGACTTGATCGGCAGGTTGTACTTGGTGGCGAATTCAAAATCACGCTCGTCGTGGGCCGGCACAGCCATTACCGCGCCATCGCCGTAGTGCATCAATACGTAGTTGGCGACCCATACCGGCAACTTCTCGCCGGTCAGCGGGTGCTCGACGAACAGGCCGGTCGGCAGGCCTTTTTTCTCCTGGGTGGCGACGTCGGCTTCCGCCACGCTGCCGCCTTTGCATTCGGCGATGAACGCCTGCAGCTCAGGGTTGTTCTGTGCGGCCTGGGTGGCCAGCGGGTGCTCGGCGGCCACTGCGACGTAGGTCGCGCCCATCAGGGTGTCGGGACGGGTGGTGAAGACTTTGAGTGCGCCCGCTTCGCCGATCGAGTCGACGTTGTACGGGAACTGCACTTCCATGCCCTTGGACTTGCCGATCCAGTTGCGCTGCATGGTCTTGACCTGTTCAGGCCAGCCCGGCAAATCGTCGAGGCTCGACAACAGTTCATCCGCGTAGGCGGTGATCTTGAAGTAGTACATCGGGATTTCGCGCTTTTCGATCAGCGCGCCGGAACGCCAGCCGCGACCGTCGATCACCTGTTCGTTGGCCAGGACGGTCTGGTCGATCGGGTCCCAGTTCACGGTGCCGCTTTTTTTGTAGATCACGCCTTTTTCGAACAGGCGGGTGAACAGCCATTGTTCCCAGCGGTAGTAATCCGGCTTGCAGGTGGTGACTTCGCGGGACCAGTCCACCGCCAGGCCCAGGCTGCGCAGCTGGGTCTTCATGTAGGCGATGTTTTCGTAGGTCCACTTGGCGGGGGCCACGTTGTTTTTCATCGCGGCGTTTTCCGCCGGCATGCCGAAGGCGTCCCAACCCATGGGTTGCAGGACGTTCTTGCCTTGCATGCGCTGGTAGCGGGAGATCACGTCGCCGATGGTGTAGTTACGCACATGCCCCATGTGTAGCTTGCCGCTGGGGTAAGGGAACATCGATAGGCAATAGAAAGTCTCCTTGCCTGGCTGTTCACTGACTTCAAAGGACTTTTGCTCGTCCCAGAAGGTTTGGGCGGCATTTTCTATTTCACGGGGCTGATATTGTTCGTGCATGGCTACTTTTGAACTGGATAGGGGTGGCCTAATCCTCTTCGGTGCAACGTTCAGGATGTTCGACACCAAAAAGCGGCGCGTCCGTGCCCAAACCCTGCGGGAAGTGGAGTTACAGGAAGCGCCGTAGCATACATGACCCCACTCTATCGAGGGAAACCCTGATTGCGCGGCGAGGGCCGTCTGTCGCGGCGCCGGGCAGGCGCAGCCATGGGGACTACGCTGTTTATTGGGGAGCAAGTCTTTCTTCAATGAGGTGAGGGGATGGTCGAATCGCAGCGAATCGCAACGAAACCGGAAATCTACGAAGGACTGATCGACCGATTGGGTCGTGCATTGGATGCAGCGAGGACCGCGGGCCGATTGCGTGATGAACGGCCCGTCGAGTTGGAACTGCGCGGTTTGAGCCGTGCGGAGCTGGAACTGATCAAAGCTTACCTGGAACGTAACAAGCGCAGTGCGCCTCCTTGGGTGGCAACCCCGCCAGCCAAAGAGCCTACGCACTCAGCCAAGGTGGTGTGGCTCAAGGACTTGTCGGCCGGTCGTGGCCCGGAAAGGCTCCGGTCTGCCCGCTTCAAGTAGTTCGCTCCCCTGAAGCACACCGTCGTGCCATGTCACTGTAAAGATTGTCGCTAAACCCCGTTACACCTTAGGCTTCGGGCATCTTTGGAGATGCCCGATGCCTATTCGTTATTTCATCAAACAACTGCTCCTGCCCCCCGGCATTCTCTTGCTGCTGCTGGCCCTTGCCTGGTGGTTTCGTCGCAGTCGCCCGCGTTTGGCCGGCTGCTGCTTTGCCCTGGGGTTTGGCGGCATGTGGTTGATCAGCCTGCCGGTGACGGTGGAGTGGGGCGCGCGGGCCCTGGAGACCGAGGCGCCGCTGGCCCGAGAAGACTGGTCGACCCTGGCCCAGCGCGCCGACGCCATTGTGGTATTGGGCTCGGGACGCGAGCGCGGCGACCCGGCATGGGGTTCTGATCAGCCGACCGGCATCGGCCTGGAGCGCCAGCGGTATGCCGCGCGACTGGCCAAGGCCTCCGGGCTGCCGGTGTTGACCACCGGTGGCCTGCATTACGGCACGCCGCCCAGTGAGGCGCAGTTGATGGCAGTTTCCATGCAGGATGACTTCGGCGTCGCCGTGCGCTGGAAGGAAGAGCGCAGCCGTACCACCTGGGAAAACGCGCAGATGAGTGCCGAGATTCTGCTGCCTGAAGGTATCAAGCGCGTAGTGGTCGTGACCCAGGCCTGGCACATGCCGCGCTCGGTGTGGAGCTTTGAAAAGGCCGGGTTCACTGTGGTGCCAGCGCCGGTGGGTTTTCTGGGGGTGGATAACGCCCGGCCGCTGGGCGGCTGGATGCCGGAGTTCAAGTCGGTGTGGCAGAGCGGGCAGTTGATCAACGAGGCGGTGGGGCAGGTGGGGTATCGGTTGTTCTATCGATAACCCTGCTGATCAAAATGTGGGAGGGAGCAAGCCACCTCCCACATTTTGATTCGCGTTGGCTGTTAGACCGTTTTGGACATCCGACCTGCCAGCAGTGCCCAGCCAAACAGCGCCAGGCATACGATGATCAGCGGCCACGAGCGCCATTGCAGGTACGGCGTCAGGTTGTGCATCGGCACCACTTCGCCGTAGAGGATGCCGCGTTCAAACTGAGGGATCTGCACGGTGATCTGCCCAAACGGGTTGATCAACCCGGTCACGCCATTGTTGGTGGCGCGGATCATCCAGCGGCCAGCCTCCAGCGCACGCATCTGCGCCATTTGCAGGTGTTGCAAGGGGCCGATGGAGCGGCCGAACCAGGTGTCATTGCTGATGGTCAGAAGCAGGTCGCTCTGGGCGGAAAGGCCGGCGGCGAACTCCGGGTACACCACTTCATAGCAAATGAACGGCGCAATCTGATAGCCCTTGGCCTGCAGCATCGGCTGGTCGGCAGGGCCACGGGCGAAGTCCGACATCGGCAGGTCGAAGAAGGCAATCAGGCCGCGCAGCATGTCCTGCAGCGGCACGTATTCGCCGAAGGGCACCAGCTTTTGCTTCAGGTACGTACCCTCGCCTTCACCCACCACGGTGATGCCGTTGAAGTAGCGCTTCTGGTGGTGCACTTCCTGGCGAATCGGTACCCCGGTGATCAGCGCGGTGTGCCGGTCCGCAGCAAACTTGCCGATCATTCCCAGGTAGCCCTCGACAGACTCCTTGAGTACCGGCACGGCCGTTTCCGGCCACACCAGCAGGTCGACCGGCTTGGAGCTGAAGCTCATGTCGCGGTACAGCGCGAGCTGTGCATTGAGCTGCTCGGGGTCCCACTTCATGCTTTGTTCGACGTTGCCTTGGATCGCGGCGACGGTCAGCGGCGCGCCGGAGGGGCTGGTCCAGGCATGATGCTTGAGCGCCAGGCCGACGGCCCAGGGCGCTACCAGCAACACCAGGCCAGCGCCGATAAACGCGTTGCGCTTGCCAGCCAGCAGGCGCGGCAGGTTGCACAACAGGGCCGCCGTCAGCGCCAGGGCAAAGGAAATCAGCCACATGCCGCCCACTGGCGCCAGGCCGGTAAGGGGGCCGTCGAGCTGGCTGTAGCCGGAATACAACCATGGGAATCCGGTGAGGAACCAGCCGCGAAAGGCTTCCTGGCCAACCCACAATGCGGCAAACGTGAGCGCATCTGCCAACGGTGCTTCATTGCGACGCAACCAGCGTGCCCACAGCCAGGCGGGCAGGGCGAAGAACCAGGCAATGGCGGCGGTGAACAACAGCATCAGGAACCCCGCCAGCAGCACCGAAGCGCCGCCGAAGTGGTGGATGCTGTAGTAGATCCAGCTGGTACCCGCGCCAAACAGGCCGAAACCGAAGCACCAGCCACGGCCGAGGGCCTGGCGTGGGGTCAGTTCCCGCAGCCCGATATAGAACAATCCGACCGCGACCAGTGCAAATGGCCACAGGTCGAACGGCGCCAGCGCCAGGGTAGTGATGGCGCCGGCCACCACGGCCAGCAGGTTACCGGGCCAGCCGGGGCGGGTCAGACGGCGCATATCAATCCTTAGCGGGCAATAGGTGTCAGGCGAATCAAGTGGATGCGGCGGCTGTCGGCATTCAGGATGCGGAAGCGATAGGCGCCGATCTCGGTGGTTTCGTTACGCTTGGGCAGATGCCCGAACGCACTCATCACCAGGCCACCGACGGTGTCGAACTCATCGTCGGAGAATTCGCTGTCGAAGAACTCGTTGAAGTTCTCGATCGGCGTCAGTGCCTTGACCAGGAAATCACCGCTGGGCAGCGGCTTGATGTAGCTGTCCTCTTCGACATCGTGTTCGTCTTCGATGTCGCCGACGATCTGTTCCAGCACGTCTTCGATGGTCACCAGGCCCGCCACGCCGCCGTATTCGTCGATCACAATGGCCATGTGATTGTGGTTGGCACGAAACTCGCGCAGCAGCACATTCAGGCGCTTGGATTCAGGCACGAAGGTGGCCGGACGCAGCAGGTCCTTGATGTTGAAGCTGTCACCGTTCTCCTTGAGGATCAGCGGCAGCAGGTCCTTGGCCAGCAGGACACCCATGACGTCGTCATGGCTTTCACCGATCACCGGGTAGCGCGAGTGCGCCGAGTCGATCACGGCCGGGAGGAATTCCCGTGGGGTCTGGGTCGCCTTGATGCTGATCATCTGCGAGCGCGGGACCATGATGTCCCGAACTTGCAGGTCAGCCACCTGGATGGCGCCTTCGACGATGGCCAGCGCTTCGCTGTCCAGCAACTTGTTCTGATGGGCCTCGCGCAGCAGCTCCAGCAGCTCCTGGCGGTTTTTCGGCTCGTGGGCAAAAGCCTGGGTCAGTTTACCCAGCCATGACTTTTGCCCGTTGCTCGATCGGTCTTCGCTCATAGCGATTACTCTAAATCCTTTGATGTGACAGTTGAGTGTTGATCAGTTTTCGTCGTCTGCATATGGATCAGGGTGACCCAATTCTGCAAGCAACGTTCGTTCCAGTGCTTCCATTTCCTCGGCTTCTTCATCGTCTATATGGTCGTAACCCAAGAGATGCAAGCAGCCGTGGATGACTAGATGGGCCCAGTGAGCCTCAAGTTCCTTGCCTTGTTCCTTCGCTTCACGCTCGACCACCTCGACGCAGATCACCAGGTCGCCCAGCAAGGGGATATCCAGCAACTCATCGGGTACGTCAGCGGGAAACGACAGCACGTTGGTCGCGTAATCCTTCTGGCGCCAAGTGTGATTCAGTTCGCGGCCCTCGGGCTCGTCCACCAGGCGGATGGTCAGTTCCGAGTCGGCGGTGCGCTGGCGCAGGGCCAGGGCGCACCATTGACGGAACTGTTCTTCGCTGGGAGCGGGCGCTTCGGTGGCCAGCTGCAGGTCAAGCTCAAGCATCGCGGCGAACGTCCTTGGCCGGCGCGTCATCGCGGTGGTCGAAGCGCTCGTAGGCTTCGACAATGCGCTGCACCAGCGGGTGGCGGACCACGTCCTTGGGCATGAAGTGCGTGAAGCTGATACCCGGCACGTCCTTGAGCACCTCGATCACCTGGGCCAGGCCGGACTTGGTGCCTTTGGGCAGGTCGACCTGGGTGACGTCACCGGTGATCACGGCGGTGGAGCCGAAACCGATACGGGTGAGGAACATCTTCATCTGCTCGACGGTGGTGTTCTGGCTTTCGTCGAGGATGATGAAGCTGTTGTTCAAGGTGCGGCCGCGCATGTAGGCCAGCGGGGCGATCTCGATCACCTGGCGCTCGATCAGCTTGGCTACGTATTCAAAGCCGAGCATCTCGTACAGTGCGTCGTAGAGCGGGCGCAGGTACGGGTCGATCTTCTGGGCCAGGTCGCCGGGCAGGAAGCCGAGTTTTTCACCGGCCTCGACCGCTGGGCGCACCAGCAGGATACGGCGTACTTGCTCGCGCTCCAGGGCGTCGACCGCGCAGGCCACCGCCAGGTAGGTCTTGCCCGTACCGGCGGGGCCGATGCCGAAGTTGATGTCGTTGCCGAGGATTTCCTTGACGTAGCGCTGCTGATTCAAGCCGCGAGGGCGAATCATGCCTTTTTTGGTGCGCAGGGCCACGCTGGCTTCGGCCACCGGGTTGTTGGCCAGGTCTTCCACGGCAGATTCCTGCAGGTACAGGTGCACCGTTTCCGGCGACAGCTCACTACCCTTGGTTTCACGGTAGAGGCGGCGCAGCAGGTTTTCTGCAGACGTGGTGTGTTGGGGTTCACCAATGAGCTCGAATTGATTGCCGCGATTGCGGATCTCGATGCTCAGGCGTTGTTCGATCAGGCGCAGGTGCTCGTCGAACTGTCCGCACAGGTTGGCGAAACGGCGAGCCTCAAAGGGCTCGAGGAGAAAACGATGGGGTTCTGCTATGGGTGCGTTCAAGGTTGCTTTTAGCCGCCCTTTGGCTGTTTAGGTGAAAGAGAGGATAACGCCAGCACGCCGGGTGCGAAAGCACTTAAACGGAGCATATTGGCTGACGGCGATTCTGTAGGAGCGAGCTTGCTCGCGAAAAACGTCAACGATAAGGCGTACAGCCTGAATATACGCGGTGCCCTCAGGTTTTTCGCGAGCAAGCTCGCTCCTACAGAAACTTGGTTTATTGCACCAGCGAGCCGCGCAACGAGTGCGGTTGCGCCGCATCGATGTGCACATCGGCAAACTGGCCGATCAGGGTTGGATTATCGCAACGGAAGTTGACGATCCGATTGTTCTCGGTGCGGCCCTGCAATTCGCCAGGGTCTTTTTTCGAGTAGTCGGTGACCAGGATGCGCTGGATCGAACCGACCATTTGTCGGCTGATCTCGAAACCCTGCTGGTTAAGGCGATGTTGCAGCGCGTTCAAGCGCTCTTTTTTCAGCGCTTCCGGGGTTTCGTCCAGCAGGTCCGCCGCCGGGGTGCCCGGACGTTGGCTGTAGACGAACGAGTAGGAGAAGTCGAAACCGACGTCTTCGATCAGCTTCATGGTCTGCTGGAAGTCTTTCTCGGTTTCGCCGGGGAAACCGACGATAAAGTCCGAACTGATGCAAATGCCCGGCACCGCTGCGCGCAGTTTGCGCAGTTTGGATTTGTATTCCAGGGCGGTGTGGTTGCGTTTCATCGCCGACAGGATGCGGTCCGAGCCCGACTGCACCGGCAAGTGCAGGTGCTTGACCAGTTCCGGTACTTCGGCATGGGCCTGGATCAGGCTGTCGGAGAATTCCAGCGGGTGCGAGGTGGTGTAGCGAATGCGTTCGATGCCATCCACCGCAGCGACCACGCGGATCAGCTCCGCCAGGTCAGCCAGGCGCCCGTCGTGGGTCAGGCCGCGATAGCCGTTGACGTTCTGGCCCAGCAGGGTCACTTCGCGCACGCCGTTTTCGGCCAGGTGGATGATTTCTGCTAGCACGTCGTCAAACGGCCGGCTGACTTCTTCACCGCGGGTGTAGGGCACCACACAGAAGGTGCAGTACTTGCTGCAGCCTTCCATCACCGACACGTAGGCGCTCGGCCCGTCGATGCGCGGTTCGGGCAGGTGGTCGAATTTTTCGATTTCCGGGAACGAGACGTCGACCTGGGGCAGCTTGGTGATGCGCGCGGCGTCGATCATTTCCGGCAGGCGGTGCAGGGTCTGTGGGCCGAAGACCACGTCGACATACGGCGCACGGTCGCGGATCGCGGCGCCTTCCTGGCTGGCCACGCAACCGCCGACGGCGATCACCATGTCCGGGTTGGCCAGTTTCAACTCGCGCCAGCGACCCAGCTGCGAGTACACACGGTCCTGGGCCCGCTCGCGGATCGAGCAGGTATTGAGCAGGATCACGTCGGCATCTTCGGCGCGGGCGGTGACTTCCAGGGCCTGGTGTTCACCCAGCAGGTCGACCATGCGCGAGCTGTCGTACTCGTTCATCTGGCAACCGTGGGTTTCGATATAAAGCTTCTTGGCCATGGGAATCGTCAACTGGTGGTAAAGAACCGCGCATTATAGGGGTCATGCCCATCGGTTCCTAGCACTGTGCATCGGGTGCCATGCTATAGTTCGCGCCCTCTTTTATATCCCCCATGTGTTCCTCACCCACCATGACCAAACGTGAAGCTCCAATCTATAAGGTGATTTTCCTCAACCAGGGCCAGGTGTTCGAAATGTACGCCAAGCAGATCTATCAAAGTGATCTGTGGGGCTTCCTGGAAGTGGAAGAGTTCGTCTTTGGCGAGCGCACACAGCTGGTCGTCGATCCGGGCGAGGAAAAGCTCAAGGCCCAATTCGAAGGCGTGGTGCGCAGTTTTGTGCCGATGCATTCGATTGTGCGCATTGATGAAGTCGAGCGCCTGGGCACGCCGAAGATCAGCGAAGCCCGGGGCATGAGCAATGTCATGCCGTTTCCGATGCCGATGCCTGAGAAATAGGTTGGGTGTCAGGGCAGGGGTGAGAAGGGCGAACGTCCATCGGCACTCTGCAATTCCTGCAGATAATTGCGGAAAATCTGCCCCAGCACCTGGGTGGCGGTTTCCAGTTCATTGCGCTGCATGTGCTCGGCGACTTCGTCGGCAGTGTCCAGCGCGTCTTCGGCGCCATTGACCGCGGCCATTTTCAGCACGATATACGCTTGGACGTTATTGGCCGGCACGCCTTCGCCTTTGAAGAACATGGTGCCGAGCTGGAACTGTGCCTGCGCGTGGCCCTGCAACGAGGCTTTCTCGAAGTAGCTCAAGGCTTTGTTGAGGTCGCGGGCGGGATTCTTGCTGTCGTGGTAGTACTCGCCCAACTCGTATTGCGCCTGCGCATCCCCGCCGTCGGCCTGTTTCTGGCACGCGCTCAGGGATTCGGCCTGGCTGTCTGGCTGGGTATTGAGGGTGCAACGACCCATCGCTGGGATTAACAACGAGTTGCCGCCTGCCTGGGCATGTGCCAGCAGCGGCTGAAGGAGCAACAGGCAGCCCAGTACCAGGGTGCGGCCGGTGCGTTTCATGGGAATCGACTTACCTCTGACGGGGCGCGCGGATCCTCTCGGGATCCAATAAGCGCGCATTATGAAATAAGCAGGCCTCTGCTTACAAAGTCTTTACTCGTTTTTCTGCTGCTTGGGCAAGTTATCTGCCGGATTGCAGGTAAATTCTCGGAAAAATAAGGAAATCTCTGTAAGCAAAGTAGCAAATCTGACGCCGACCACCGCGACGTCAGTTTTTTGCACCGGCTTATTTCAGCGCGGCGAAGGCGCGCTCGGCGGCATCGAGGGTCAGTTTCAGCTCGGCGTCGCCATGGGCGATTGAGGTGAAGCCCGCTTCAAAGGCACTCGGCGCCAGGTAGACGCCGCCTTCCAGCATCAAGTGGAAGAAGCGCTTGAACAGGTCGGCATCGCTGCCCATCACATCATCAAAGGTGACGATGTCATCGGCGCCACTGAAGTACAGGCCAAACATGCCGCCCGCTTGTGTGGTCACGAACGGGATACCGGCGGCGTCGGCGCGCTGTTGCAGGCCGTCGAGCAGGCGGGTGGTGTAGTCGGTCAGCTCGGCGTGGAAGCCCGGACGGCTGATCAGGCGCAGGGTGGTCAGGCCGGCCGCCATGGCCAGCGGGTTACCCGAGAGTGTGCCGGCCTGGTACACCGGGCCCAGCGGCGCGATGTGCTGCATGATTTCGCGCTTGCCGCCGAAGCAGCCCACGGGCATGCCGCCACCGATGATCTTGCCGAACGTGCTCAGGTCCGGCGTGACGCCGTAGTGCGCCTGGGCACCGCCGAGGGCAACGCGGAAGCCGGTCATCACTTCGTCGAAAATCAGCACCACGCCGTGCTTGTCGCACTGTTCGCGCAGGCCTTCCAGAAAGCCAGGGGCAGGCGGCACGCAGTTCATGTTGCCGGCCACCGGCTCGACGATGATGCACGCCACGTCCTGGCCGACTTCGCTGAGCATCTGCTCGACGGCGCTGATGTCGTTGAACGGCAGGGTCAGGGTGTGTTTGGCGAACGCTGCCGGTACGCCGGCCGAGCTGGGTACGCCTTGGGTCAGCGCGCCGGAACCGGCCTTGACCAGCAGGCTGTCGGAATGGCCGTGGTAGCAGCCTTCGAACTTGATGATGCTGTCGCGGCCGGTGAAACCACGGGCCAGGCGAATTGCGCTCATGGTGGCTTCGGTGCCGGAGCTGACCATGCGCACCATTTCCATCGACGGCACGATGCTGCAGACCAGATCGGCCATCTCGGTTTCCATGGCGGTCGGCGCGCCGTAGGACAGGCCGTGTTCCAGCTGCTTGCGCACTGCGTCCAGCACGTCGGGGTGGCTGTGGCCGAGGATCATCGGGCCCCAGGAACCGACGTAGTCCACGTAGCGCTTGTCGTCTTCATCGGTGACGTAGGCGCCTTCGGCATGCTTGAAGAACAACGGCGTGCCGCCCACGCTCTTGAACGCACGCACGGGGGAGTTCACACCGCCGGGGATGTGTTTTTGGGCATTGGCAAACAGGGTTTCGGAACGAGACATGCTGAGGGCTCTCTGAATTCAGGATTTGATTAATGCGTTGAAGGCGCGGGCGCGGCGCGTGACTTCCTGGGTGCTGTCGGCACCGAACAGGCCGTGGACCACGGCGAGCAGGTCGGCACCATGGGCCACCAGCGGTGCGGCGTTCTCCAGGGTGATGCCGCCGATCACGCAGATCGGCACATGCAGGCGCTTTCGGGCTTCGGCGAGCATTTCAACGGTGGCGGCCGGAGCGCCCGGCTTGGTGTTGGAATTGAAGAAGCGGCCGAAGGCGACATAACTGGCGCCTTCCTTCGCCGCCTGTTCGGCCAGTTCGATCTGGCTGTGGCAGGTGGCGCCGATGATCGCCTTGGAGCCGAGCAGCGCACGGGCGGGCGTCAGTGGGCCGTCGGTCTGGCCCAGGTGCACGCCGACGCCCAGGCGCGCGGCCAATTCAGCGTCGTCGTTGATGATCAGTTGGGTCTTGTAGCGTGAGCACAGCTCGCGCAGCTTTTCGGCTTCGCGCAGGCGCCGGGCTTCGTCGCTGCTTTTGTCGCGGTACTGCAGCAGGGTCACGCCACCGTCCAATGCCGCTTCGACGTAGGCGAGGAACTTGCCGGCCAACAGTTGGCTGTCGGTAATGGCGTAAAGGCCACGTAGTTTCATCGGGCAGGCCTCTTGCTGTTAAGAGCGGAAAGTTACGAGCAGAAATCCAGTGGCAGACGGCGCGGTACGAACTGGCCCTTGCCGAGTTGTTCGGCGTCACGCAGGGTGCGCCAAGTGTAGTTAAGTGCCGACTGCACCGCACTCACCACCCCTTCGCCTTGGGCGATCCGCCCGGCCAAGGCACTGGCCAGGGTGCAGCCCGAGCCGTGATAGCTGCCGGGCAGGCGCTGGCAGGTAAAGGTCTGGCGCGTGCCATCGCGGCTGTAGAGACGGTTGTGCACTTCGTGCTCGTCGCCATGGCCGCCGGTGATCAACAGGTGCTTGATAAACGGCAGCAGCTTCTCGGCGCATTCGTCGGCGGTGCCCTCGGGCAGTTCGGCCAGGATGCGGGCTTCAGGCAGGTTCGGTGTGGCGATCAGCGACAATGGCAACAACCGCTCCCGCATGGCGTAGCCGACTTCGTCCTTGCCCAGGCTGCCACCGCCGCCGGCGCGCAGCACCGGATCGCACACCACCGGCAGGTGCGGGTGCGCCTGCAGCAGTTCGACCACGGTGTCGACCATCGCGGTGGAGCCGAGCATGCCCAGCTTGACTGCCGCCACTTCGGAGTCGCCCAGCACGGCATTAGCCTGGGCCAGTACCCACTCACGGTCCAGTACGCGGAAATCGCTGACATTGACGGTGTTCTGCACGGTCAGGGCGGTGACGGCCGGAGCCGCATGGCAGCCTTGGGCGAGCAGGGCTTCGATATCTGCCTGCAAGCCGGCGCCACCACTGGGATCATGGCCGGAGAGACAGAGGACAACAGGGCGAGAGCTGTAGATATTCATGGTGCGCGAGCTTACCACCAAACGCTTTTGGCGTGGCCGTCGGGCGATGGTTGAATTTTGTCCAAAGAGTGACGCTTTTTTGGCGCTTTGCTTCTCACGAAAACAGGCTGTAAGCCTTGTTCTAGAGCCCTCAGGAAAATTATTTCAATGGTGTCCAATGGCCTTTAGCGGCTATGCTAAAGTGGATCCAAACAACTGACTGTACCGTCGGTGTACGTCTTCTCAAAAGGAAATGGGGGCTTTTGACATAACCGGACAGGCCACGCTGGGGCTCTATGCGCTATTTGCTGATTTTATTGTTGTGCGGGCTGCCGATGCTCGCCAGCGCCATCGAGTTCAACCAGAACACTCGAAGCCTGCCGCTGGGCCGAGCCATGCAAGTGCTCGAAGACCCGACCGATGCCCTCACCATCGCTGAAGTAAGCTCCCCCGCCTACGCTGCGCAATTCAAGCACCATGACAAAGCCACTCTCAATGCCGGCTATTCGCGCTCGGTGTTCTGGCTCAAGGTCGACCTGCATTACATGGCCAAAGACCCGCGCGCGCCCCGCACCTGGTTCCTGGAGTTGGCTTACCCTCCGCTGAATCATCTGGACCTGTACCAGAACGATGGCACCGGCAACTACCGGCTGGCCACCCGCACCGGCAGTGCGCTGCCTTTTTCCAGCCGTGAAGTCAGCCAGAGCAATTACCTGTTCAAGCTCAATTTTGTGCCCGATCAGCAGCAAACGCTCTACCTGCGCCTGCAAAGTGAAGGCTCCATCCAGGCGCCGTTGACGCTCTGGGCCGGCACCGCTTATCTGGAGCAACAACCGCTGCGCCTGTCTGTGCTGGGGGTGATCTATGGCGTATTGCTGGGGATGCTGGTCTACAACCTGTTTATCTACCTGAGCGTGCGCGACACCAGCTACCTGTATTACATCCTCTATATCGCCTCGTTTGGCCTGTACCAACTGTCGGTCAATGGTGTGGCGGTGCAGTACTTCTGGCCGAACAACCCGTGGTGGGCGAATGCGGCGGTGCCGTTGCTGATCGGTTCCGCGGCGCTGTTCGGCAGCCTGTTCGCCCGTAGCTTCCTGCATACCGCGCAGCACAGCCGCTGGATTAACCGGCTCTTGCTGACGCTGGCGGCGTGCGGCGGCGTAGTGATGGCGCTGGCGCTGCTGACCAGCTACGCCCTGGCCTTGCGCCTGGCGACCGGTTTGGCGCTGGTATTCACCGTGACCATCTTCGTCGCCGCCATCAAGGCCTGGTACTGCGGCCAGCGGGTGGCGCGGTATTTCATCATCGCCTGGTCTGCGTTCCTGCTGGGCGGGGTGGTGAACACGTTGATGGTGCTGGGCTACTTGCCCAATGTGTTCCTCACCATGTACGCCAGCCAGATCGGCTCGGCGATTGAAGTGGCACTGTTATCCCTGGCCCTGGCCGACCGCATCAATGCCATGCGTGAGCAGCAGGCGCAGATCCTCTTCGACGCCAGCCAGAAGCTCGAAGTGCTCAACCAGCAACTGGCCCGCAGTAACCGTCTCAAGGATGAATTCCTCGCAACGCTGACCCATGAACTGCGCACGCCCATGAATGGTGTGATCGGCTCCCTTGAGCTGATGCAAACAGTGCCGCTGGACGACGACCTGGCGCAGTACCAGCAAACTGCCGCCGGTTCGGCACGGGACATGATGCGCATGGTCAACGGCATCCTCACCCTCACCGAACTGCAGGCCGGACGCCTGAGTGCCCAGCCTCGGGTGTTCAGCCTGCGCGGCGTGCTCGACACCTTGCGCCAGCAATTCAATACCAGCGCCCAAGGCAAAGGCCTGGCGTTTTCCATCGATGTGGCCGCTGATCTGCCGGACCGCGTGGTGGGCGACGCCGACAAGCTGGTGCAGTGCCTGGATTGCTTGCTGGACAACGCTTTCAAGTTCACCCACGAAGGCTCCGTGCGCCTGCGGGTGGTGGGTGTGCCTCACAGTGACGGCGGCGTGCGCCTGAGCTTTATTGTGACCGACACCGGTATTGGTTTCGCCTTCCTCGACGAGGCGACCTTGTACCAGCGCTTTTTCCAGCTCGATGGCTCCATGACCCGCGAATACGGCGGCCTGGGTATTGGCCTGGCCATCTGCCGGCAATTGATCGAACTGTTGGGCGGGCGCCTTACCCATCATTCCGAGCCGCGCAAGGGCAGCCGCTTTCAGTTGGACGTGAAAGTCAGCCCGGTGCCGCCTGAGGCAAAACCGGCGCACGATCGGCAGCGTGCGCCCCAGGACTGCGCGGTGTTGTTGGTGGATGACAACAGCGTCGGCCAGTTGGTGGTGCGCGGCATGTTGCTCAAGCTGGGTTACCGGGTGAAAACCGTGGACAGCGGCCCGGCGGCGTTGGCGGCCGTGCAGGGGCAACACTTCGACGCCGTCTTGTTGGATATACCTGAAGGCGGTTTCTCGTTGTGCTGTCAGATTCGTGCCCTGCCAGGCTGCGGTGAACTGCCGGTGATCGCCTTGAGTACGTCGCTGAATACGTCTGAACGCGAGCACTGCCATGGCATCGGCGTTTCCGATCGCCTCGCCAAGCCTGTGCGTTTCGAGGCGTTGCAGGCGGTGTTGGAACGTCGGGTGTTGTGCCCGCAAGAGGGTGAAAGCGCCGGGCATTCGGCGGGTATGCCACTGTTTTAAGCGCCATGTCAGTGCTTAACTGAAAAAACCGGCCTTAATCGATCTGCGCTTTTATGGGTAGTTGGCATTCGATAGGGCCTTTTTCCAGGAGGCCCTTCATGAACCTGCACGCGTTCGCCGAAACCCACGACGTCACCAACCAGCCGCCCTCCTTGGACGGCACCAACCTGTACCGCATCGACGTGCCGCTGCAAGACTGGTCACGGCGCTTTGGCGCCGGCTGGGCGCAAGCGCGCATCGATGCATACGGGGCGTTGGCCGGCGGGCCGCTGATGGAGGCCGGGTTCCTGGCCAACCAGAACAAACCGGTGTTCAGCAGCCATGACCGGTATGGGCATCGCATCGATCTGGTGGAGTTTCACCCGGCCTACCATGAGTTGATGCGCACCGCCGTCGAACATGGCCTGCCCTCGCTCCCCTGGGCCCATCCGCAACCCGGTGCCCATGTGGCCCGGGCCGCCATGACGTATCTGCATAGCCAGGCCGAAGCCGGCACCGGCTGCCCGCTGACCATGACCTTCGCTTGCGTCCCGGCCCTGCGCTTGCAGCCCGACCTGGCGAAGACCTGGTTACCGAAAATCCTCAGCACCCAATACGACCCGCGCAATCTCGGCATTGCCCACAAGACCGGCGCGACCATCGGCATGGCGATGACCGAGAAACAGGGCGGCACCGACGTGCGTGCCAACACCACTCGCGCCTATCCCGTGGGGGCTGGTGGGCCGGGGCAAGCCTATGAGCTGGTGGGCCATAAGTGGTTCTGCTCTGCACCGATGTGCGATGCCTTTCTGACCCTGGCCCAGACCGACAAGGGCCTTACCTGTTTCCTGCTGCCCCGGCACCGCCCGGATGACACGCGCAACGAGTTCTATATCCAGCGTCTGAAAAACAAACTCGGCAATTGCTCAAACGCCTCCAGTGAAGTGGAGTTTCGCGGTGCCCTGGCGTGGATGATCGGCGAAGAGGGCCGTGGTGTGCCGACCATCATTGAGATGGTCGCCATGACCCGTTTCGACTGCATGGTGGGTTCCAGCGCCTTGATGCGCCAGGCGCTGACCCAGGCCAGCCATCATTGCGCCCATCGCCTGGTCGGTGGCCGTGTACTCAGTGAACAACCGCTGATGCAAAACGTGCTCGCCGACCTGGCCCTGGAGAGTGAAGCCTCGCTGGCGCTGAGCATGCGCATGGGGGGCGCCCTGGATCATCTGGACGATGAGCGGGAGGCCAAGTTCGCTCGGCTGGTGACGGCGGTGGGCAAGTATTGGATCTGCAAACGCGCCCCGGCAATGATCAACGAAGCCGCCGAATGCATGGGCGGCGCGGGTTACGTAGAGGACAGCATCCTGCCGCGCTTGTACCGTGAGGCACCGGTGAATTCGACGTGGGAAGGTTCCGGCAATGTGCAATGCCTGGATGTGCTGCGCGCACTGTCCAAAGAGCCCGGCGTGCTGGAGGCGCTGTTTGTCGAACTCGGTGACGGGCATGGCGATAAGCAGCTGGCACGGCATATCGAACACCTGAAGTCGGCGTTTATGGACACCCAGGACATCCAGTACCGCGCGCGGCAGTTGACCGAGGACATCGCCGTGGCGCTACAGGCCAAGTTGTTGCTGGAGGCCGGTCATGGGGCGGTCAGCGATGGTTTTATCGCCAGCCGTTTGGGCCAGTCGTCTGGCCGCGTCTACGGCACCTTGCCGCGTGGTGTCGATGTCGGGGCCATCGTCGCGCGCTCAAGCCCCAATGTATCTGAATAAACACGGTCCAAATGTGGGAGGGGGCTTGCTCCCGATGGCTGAGTGTCAGTCAGCCTAGCTGTAAACTGACCCACCGCTATCGGGAGCAAGCCCCCTCCCACAGGGATTGCAGCCATCTTGAGAGGGCACTCCAATTCAAGGTTTGCGTCTGACAGGGATACAGGCAAGATAAAGGCCTGCAAGTCAGAACACAGGATGCTTACCGTGACCGAAGCTTTTGTTGTCGTTCAAACCGCCGAAGAGGCCGTGGATCGGCTGGCGGCCCTGCATGAGCGGGCTACCGGCGCGCTTAACCAGGCCCTCAAGCAATACCTCAAGGACCGCGTCGAACCCGACGCCGAACAACGCGCGCTGTTTCGCTACCCGGAACTGCGCCTGACTTACCACTGCCACGGTGAAGTCCCACAGACGACCCGGGCGTATGCCAAGGTCCAGCTACCGGGGACCTACAGCGTTACCGTTACTCATCCGGCGGCGTTCCGTAAGTATTTGCTGGAACAACTGGTGCCGCTGATGCACGACTTCACCGTGACGGTGGAAGTGGGCGTCAGCCAGCAAAACATTCCCTACCCCTACGTAGTGGAGCAGGGTGACGAACTGGCCGGCTCCGGAGTGACCGCCGCGACCTTGGCGCGCGTGTTCCCCAGCACCGACCTGTCGGCCGCCACCGATGGCATCGCCGATGGCCTGTACGACTGGGAAAACACCGACCCGCTGCCCCTGGCGCTGTTCGATGCGGCGCGCGTGGACTTTTCCCTGCGCCGGCTGGTGCATTACACCGGCAGCGACTGGCGCCATGTGCAACCGTGGATTTTGCTGACCAACTACCACCGCTATGTCGACCAGTTCATCGTGCATGGCCTGGAACAACTGCGCAGCGATCCGCGTTTTATCCGCATGGTGCTGCCGGGCAATGTGATCATCGACAAGAGCATGGACCACGGCGAAGCCTCGGCGATTGCCGCAGGCGTGGTATGGCACCGCTACCAGATGCCGGCCTATCACCTGCAGGCCAGCGATGGCCACGGCGTGACCCTGGTAAACATCGGCGTCGGCCCGTCCAACGCCAAGAACATCACCGACCACCTGGCGGTGCTGCGTCCACACTGCTGGCTGATGATTGGCCACTGTGGCGGCCTGCGCCAATCCCAGACCATCGGCGACTATGTACTGGCCCACGCTTATATGCGCCGCGACGGAATTCTCGACCGGGTAGTGCCGCCGAACATCCCGATCCCAGCCTTGGCCGAAGTGCAGATGGCCTTGCAGCAGGCGGCGGCGAATGTCACCGGTGAGAAAGGCGAAGAGCTGAAAAAACGCCTGCGCACCGGTACGGTATTGACCTACGACGACCGCAACTGGGAACTGCGCTGGGCCCAGGAACGGCCGTTGATCAACCTGTCCCGCGCCGTGGCCGTGGACATGGAAAGCGGCACCATCGCCGCCCAGGGCTACCGCTTGCGCGTACCCTACGGCACGTTGTTGTGTGTGTCGGACAAGCCGCTGCACAGCGAGATCAAGCTGCCGGGTTCGGCCAACGCGTTCTACGAACGTGCGGTCAGCCAGCACTTGAAGATCGGCATCGAGGCGGTGGACCTGTTGCGCACCGAACTCAACTCGCTGCACTCGCGCAAACTGCGCAGCTTCGACGAGCCTCCGTTCCGCTAAGCGGTTGGGATGGTCATTTAGCGGTCAGGCCACTAGCATTGTCGGTCCTGACCGTTAGATGTTCCTTTGCCATGTCCCGTCCCACCCGTCCCGATTCGCGCCGCCCTGGCGTGAAACCTCCGTATTCTGCTGCGCGCCGTGTTGCCAAGGCGCCGCCGGCCGAGCCGAAGTTGATCCTGTTCAATAAACCCTTCGATGTGCTGACACAGTTCAGCGACGAAGGCGGGCGCGCGACGCTCAAGGATTTTATCGACATCCCCGGTATTTACCCGGCAGGCCGCCTGGACCGTGACAGCGAAGGCCTGTTGCTGCTGACCAACGATGGCCAGTTGCAGGCGCGTATTGCCGATCCCAAGCACAAGTTGGCGAAAACCTACTGGGTGCAGGTGGAGGGCGAACCCACCGAAGAACTGCTGCAACGCCTGCGCGAGGGGGTAGAGCTCAACGACGGCAAAACCTTGCCTGCCGAGGCCCGGCGTTTGGATGAACCCGAGTTGTGGCCGCGCAACCCGCCGGTGCGTTTTCGCAAAAACCTACCGACTTACTGGCTTGAGCTGGTGATTCGAGAGGGGCGTAACCGCCAAGTGCGACGCATGACCGCCGCCGTGGGCCTGCCGACCTTGCGTCTGGTGCGGGTGCGTATTGGCGATTGGACAATCGACGGCCTGGACCAAGGCCAATGGAAGGAAGTACCTGCGCGTTTATAAAGCGCCGGACTCGATCAGGCCGATTACCACGCTCTTGATGATGAACGCGGCCACGCCCAGGCCCAGCACGAAAAACAGGATGAACGAACCAAAGCGCCCGGCCTTGGATTTCTTCGCCAGGTCCCAGACGATAAAGCCCATGAAAATGATCAGGATGGTGACCAGGCCGGTCATCATCCACTCTTCGAACAGGGCGGGGTCGATGTTGTTCATGGGCTCTTCCAACGGGACAGGCGGCAAGTATACGGCAGTGCCACAGGCGCAACATTGACCTGCGTCGGTGCGTCGCACGCAGATTTCACTGATGAAACACAGGTCAACTGTGGGAGGGAGCAAGCCCCCTCCCACATCTGATATTCATTGTTCACGAGATCAGGTACGCAGGTGGGTCAGCGGCAATTCGGTGCTGTTGAGCACCTGGTTCAGCACAAAGCTCGACCGCACGCTGGTCACGCCTTCGATTCGAGTGAGGTGGCCCAGCAACAGTTTCTGATAGTGGTCCATGTCCGGCACCACCACTTTCAACTGATAGTCCGCATCCATCCCCGTCACCAAGCTGCATTCCAGCACCTGGGGCAGGGTGCGGATGGCTGCTTCGAAGTTCTCGAAACGTTCGGGTGTGTGGCGGTCCATGCCGATCAGCACATAGGCCGTGAGGCTCAGGCCGAGCATCTTGCGGTCGAGCAGGGCGACCTGGCGTGAGATGTAACCGTCGTCCTCCAACTGCTTGACCCGGCGTGAGCAGGGCGAAGGCGACAGGCCGATACGCTCGGCCAACTCCTGGTTGGAGATCCTCGCGTCGCGCTGCAATTCCGCCAAAATACTCAGGTCGTATCGGTCAAGCTTGCTCATTGGGTTGGCCTTTGTCGTAACTATTGCGGTGAATTATCCATGAAGGGTTAAAAATTGCGCAAGCACTGTTTATTGACGCAATCTTCGCAATCATCTGTCGGGCGCTGGCGGGTATCGTTATCAACAGAATCACCGCCTGGACAACAGTCCACAGCAGCTCGCCCAATCAGGCGTGCTGCGGCCGCCACCCCAGCAGGGTTGAGCCGGCCTCCAGGCTGCACACTGTCCACAAGACGGCGTGAGGTGAGCCAACGTCAAAAGCGTTGAGCATGGACGAAGTTCTCAAGGGGTGGCCGACGGGTCACCCCTTTTCTTTTGCCTTAAGAAAATTGTTCTCGTGACTGATAACCTGTCTCAGAACCGGGCGAGGCTTTTCCAGTCTCATCTATGAGGCCGGACCTTCTAGGCCCTTATCCGCAGTGAGGAATAGCATGAAGCGCATCTGGCGTATGGCAGGTGTAGGTTTGCTGATGGTCACCGTCGGCACGCAAGTAATGGCCGAAGACCCACGCCCTGAAGGGGGCGGCCAGCATGAAAGAGGGCCGGAGGGCGGTCGGCAAGGTCAAGGTAACGAACAACCGCGCCCGCAAAATAACCAGCCGCGCCCGCAGCCGCAGAACAATCAACCACGGCCGGAAAACCCTCAGCCGCGTCCACAGAACCCGCATGTTGATCGTGCCGAGCCGCAACAGCAGCACGGCGGCGGGCAGTGGCAAGGTCGCCCGCAAGGTGCCGAACAGCCTCGCCCAGCACCGCAGCCTGCGAATAACCTGCCGATCCAGAGTCGCCCCGATACCGTGCGCCAGACCCAGGAGCCGCGTCAGGGTTACTACCGTGACATCCCGCGTCGTAACGACGGCAACCAGCATTGGGAGGCCGGTGGCCCAGGTTCGCGTCCGGGCAACAACGGCGGGGGCTTTAACAACGGCCATCCAAACGATAACCGCTGGCCGGGCCGCCCCGATGGGCATGGCAACGGCTGGGGCCCTGGTCCGCAATATCGTCCCGGTTACACCGTCGACCGCTTCCCCGACCGCAATTACCGCGTGCCTTACCGTGGCCAGGATTACTTCTTCTCCGGCGGCTACTGGTACCGTCCTCAAGGTCCGCGCTATGTGGTCGTGGCGCCGCCGTATGGCATCCGCGTGCATTACTTGCCGGACTACGCGCGCGAAGTGTGGGTAGGTGGCTCGCTGTTGTTCCTGGCCGCCGGCGCCTACTACGCCTACGAACAAAGCACCCAGCAATACGTGGTGGTGCAACCGCCGACGCAAGTACCTGCGCCGCAGCCCGCACCGCAAGGCAATGGCTATGACGTGGTGGCCTATCCCGCCAACGGTCAGTCACCGGCCCAGGTGCAGCAGGACGGCTATGACTGTTATCGCTGGGCGGTGCAGCAAAGTGGCTTCGACCCGCAGGCGGTCACCTACGCCCCTGACCCGGCGGTGGTGCAAACCTACCGCCAGGCCCAGGGCAACTGCCTGAGCAGTCGCGGGTATCAGGTGCAGTACTAGGCCTTGGCGCCCGTGACCACTTCTCGCGGGTCGGCGTGCACCAGCACTTCGGCGCGCGGGTAGGCGGCGTGAATGGCATCGGCGGCCTGGTCGCTGATGCCGTGGGCCACTGACAGCGTCAACTCCCCCGGCAACTCCAGGTGCAACTGCACAAACCAGTGGTTGCCGGAGATGCGCGTGCGCAAGTCATGGGCACCCAGCACCCCGGGTATGCCTCGGGCCAGTTCCAGCATGTGCTGGCTGACGTCCGGCGGCAGTTCCTCGTCCATCAACACCGCAAAGCTTTCCTTGGCGATCTGGATCGCGCTCCACAAAATGTAGGCAGCGATGCCCAGGCCGAACCAGGCGTCGAACTGATGAAAGCCCATGCCCGCCAGCACCAGCGCCACCAGGATGCTGCCGTTGAGCAGCAAGTCCGAGCGATAGTGCAACGAGTCCGCCCGCACGGCATTGGAGCCGGTTTCGCGCACAACCCGGTGTTGCAGCATCAGCAGTGCCACGGTCAGCGCCAGGGAAAACACGATCACCCCAATGCTCAGCCACGGCGCGCCGACCGGCTCCGGATGCTGCAAACGCTCGTACGCCTGCAAGGCGATCAACACCGCACTGCCGCCAATAAACAACGCCTGGGCCATGCCCGCCAGCGACTCTGCCTTGCCATGGCCATAACGATGATCGTCATCGGCCGGGCGCAGGGCGTAATGCACCGCCAGCAGGTTCAGCAGCGAGGTCACGCCATCGAGCAGAGAGTCGGTCAACCCGGCGAGCATGCTCACCGAGCCGCTGAGCCACCAGGCGATGGCCTTTGTAACGATCAGCGCACAGGCCACACCCACCGAGGCGCGGGTGGCCAGGCGTAACAGCCGGGCGTGTTCGGGACTGCTGGTCATAAACGTTCCTTAGCCGGCGGGTTGCAGGCCCAGGGAAGCAAGTTGTTGCACGCTGCCCTTGAACTGGATCATGCGTGGGTCGTCCAGCGGCAGGGTGCGGCCGGTTTCCTTCTGGATGATGCTTTGCAGCTTGGCATTGTCGACCTTGCCGTCGGCGCCGATGGCTTCGTGCAGTTTTTCCGGGTCGACCTGGGCGGTCTTGCCGGGTTCGAAATAGATCGCGCCCGTGGCGAAGTCAACGCCGAACGCGATCAGGCCAGGGATCACGTAGAACAACAGGCCTACGGCATCGAGCACGGCAATGGTCGGGTCGATCTTGCCGTCGATCTGGCCACGGCGGTCCGGGTAGAAAATCGAACCGCAGGCCGTCAGTTGGCTCAGCAGGGTGACGGCGAGGACACCGCCGATGACACGGGAAGCGATACGCATGGAGACTCTCCTGAACACGGTTGATAGGGGACTATATAGCACTGCCATTGAGACCAGCGTCGGCATCCGGCAGTTCGCCGTTATACTCGCCGCTCTGCTTTGGAGCCAGTATGAATTCGTTGCCGATCGATGATGTTTTACCTGCCCTGCGTGACGCCTTGGCGAATCGCCATGAAGCCGTGCTGGAAGCGCCGCCCGGCGCCGGTAAAACCACCCGCGTGCCCCTGGCCTTGTTGAATGAGCCATGGCTGGCCGGGCAGACCATCCTGATGCTCGAACCCCGGCGCCTGGCCGCCCGCGCTGCTGCCGAACGTCTGGCCAGCGAACTGGGCGAAAAGGTTGGTGAAACCGTCGGCTATCGCATCCGCCTCGACAGCAAAGTCGGCCCCAACACGCGTATCGAAGTGGTCACCGAAGGCATTCTCACCCGCCGCCTGCAGGACGACCCGGCACTGGACGGTGTGGGCTTGCTGATCTTCGATGA
Source organism: Pseudomonas sp. MIACH (assembly GCF_001269925.1). Lineage (GTDB taxonomy): Bacteria > Pseudomonadota > Gammaproteobacteria > Pseudomonadales > Pseudomonadaceae > Aquipseudomonas. The sequence continues at coordinate 166,639 of NZ_LHVO01000056.1, read as the reverse complement.
ATTCCACGAGCGCAGTCTCGACGCCGACCTGGCACTGGCCCTGAGCCTGAACGGCCGCGATTTGTTTCGCGACGAGCAACCGCTGAAAATCCTGCTGATGTCCGCCACCCTTGAAGGCGAGCGCCTGGCCAGCCTGCTGGACGACGCGCCGATCCTGCGCAGCGAAGGGCGCATGTTCCCGGTGCAGATGCGCTGGGGGCGGCCATCCCAGCCCGGCGAATTCATCGAACCGCGCGTGGTGCAAACCATTCTCGAAGCCCTGCACGATGAAACCGGCAGCGTGCTGGTGTTCCTGCCGGGCCAGGCGGAAATTCGCCGGGTCAATCAGCAATTGGCCGACGTCCTGGGCGATCGCAGTGATGTGTTGCTGTGCCCGCTGCATGGCGAACTGGACCTCAACGCCCAGCGCGCGGCCATCGATCCTGCACCGGCTGGTAAACGCAAAGTGGTGCTCGCCACCAACATTGCCGAGACCAGCCTGACCATCAACGGCGTGCGCGTGGTGATCGATGCCGGCTTGGCGCGGGTGCCGCGTTTCGACCCCGGCAGCGGCATGACCCGCCTCGACACCCAGCGCATCTCTCGCGCCAGCGCCACCCAGCGCGCGGGCCGGGCAGGGCGATTGGAGCCGGGGGTGTGTTATCGGTTGTGGTCCGAAGACCAGCATGAAGGGCTGGCCGCGTACGGCAGTGCGGAAATCCTCGCGGCCGACCTGGCCGGTTTGGCCTTGCAACTGGCGCGCTGGGGCGTCACGCCCGCGCAGCTCGTGTGGTTCGACGTGCCACCGACCGCCGCGTATGCCCAGGCACAGGACTTGCTGGTGCGCCTCGGGGCGTTGAATGAAGAAAAGCTCACGGCTCATGGCCAGAAGATGGCCGAGTTGCCGGCCCATCCACGCATCGCCCATTTACTGCTGCGCGGCCAGGACCTGGGGCTTGCAGCCACCGCCTGTGATGTCGCTGCACTGTTGGGCGAGCGCGATATTTTGCGCGGTGGTGGCGCGGATCTGCACAGCCGCCTGGCGCTGATGTCCGGCGTGGAGCGTGCGCGCGGTACTCAAGGTGGCGTGCAGCGCGCCAAGCAACTGGCCCGGCAATACCGTGGCTATTTAAGGGGCAAGGCAACTCAGCCGGTGGGCGACCCCGACCACCCGCGCTGGCTCGGTGCGTTGCTGGCGCTGGCCTACCCGGACCGTGTCGCCCAGCAACGTCGCCCCGGCGGTGCCGAATACCGTTTGGCCAACGGCCGCGCCGCGCTGTTCGCCGAGGCCGACAGCCTGATGAAACAAGCCTGGCTGGTGATCGCCGACCTCGGCAGCCGCCAGGGCCAGCGCGAAGAGCGCATCTACCTCGCGGCAGATTTTGACCCGACGCTGTTCGACACGGTCCTCGCCGAGCAAGTGCGCAACGTCGATCAACTGGACTGGGACGAGCGCGAAGGCGTGCTGCGTGCCGAACGCCAGCGCAAAGTCGGCGAGCTGGTGCTCAGCCGCGAACCGCTCTCCGGTCTCGACGAATCCGCACGCAGCCAGGCGCTGGTCAACCTGGTGCGCCGCAAAGGCCTGGAGCTGCTGCCCTGGACCCCGGAACTGCGCCAATGGCAATCCCGCGTCCTGCTGCTGCGCCAGTTGGACGCCGGCAAAACCAGCGAATGGCCCGACGTCAGCGACAGCGCCTTGCTCGCCGGCCTGGAGCATTGGCTGATGCCCTACTTGGGCAAAGTCTCGCGCTTGAGCCATTTCGCCAACCTGGATATTTCCAGCTACCTGCACAACCTGTTGCCCTGGCCGCTGCCCCAGCGCCTGGACGAACTGGCGCCGCAGCATGTGAAAGTGCCGTCTGGCTCATCGGTGCGTTTGGACTACAGCGAACAACCGCCGATCCTGGCGGTGCGCTTGCAGGAATTGTTCGGGCTGGCCGACACCCCGCGCATTGCCGGCGGGCGCCAAGTGGTGAAGTTGCACCTGCTGTCGCCGGCGCGACGGCCGGTGCAGGTGACCCAGGACCTGGCGAACTTCTGGCGCAGTACCTATGCCGAAGTGAAGAAGGATCTGAAGGGCAGGTATCCCAAGCATTACTGGCCGGATGATCCGCTGATAGCCGAGCCGACCGCGCGGATCAAACCCCGAAAGTCGTAACGCTAAGGATCCAAATGTGGGAGGGGCGGTGCGACGATTCGACTTGCCCCCGATGACAGTCTGCCAGGCGAAACGTATTTAACGGGTTTATTGCGATTTAAGTGTGGGAGCGGGCTTGCTCGCGAAAGCGGTGGTTCAGTCAACGATGTACTCACTGACACACCGCATTCGCGAGCAAGCCTGCTCTTATCAAAACTTAAAATAACTGACGGATTTTAAAAGGTTAAAATTTCACCCTAAGTCTTGAGTCTTGAATAAACAATTTCAGGCGAGCGTATTCCTGTGGCGAGCGGGCTTGTCCCGCGTTGGGCTGCGCAGCAGCCCCAAAACCAGGCGCAGAGGAGTACCTGATACACCGCATTCGTCTTCATCAGGGGCGCTTCGCACCCCAACGCGGGACAAGCCCGCTCGCCACAGAGGTCCCCGTTTGCTGCGCGACAGCGCTACGTCGAAGAGGTAGTGGGGACTCCCACATTAGGTTTGTGGTGTGGGTTATTGCGCGGCGGGCAACAGGAAGCGCGCAATCACCGGCAAATGGTTGGAAATACGCAATGTATCCTCCTGCCGCACCTTCGCCTCTACCCGCTTGATACGGGGGCTGTAGAACAGGTAATCGACGGTGCGGTCCGGGCCATCGATGCTTGGGTCATTGGGAAAGTACGTCAGCCATTTCTCACGATCAATCCCGCTGGATTGGCTGTTGCTCGGGATCATCGGGTACTTGTCCCACAATAAATGCAGCTCGCTGTCCGGCGAATACTGCCCGCGCTTATCCGCATCCAAACGCAGGAATTGCCCCAGGGGCAGCAGGTTGAAATCGCCGCCGATCAGCCAGGGCGTGCCACGGCCTTCGAATTTATCCAGCAGCTTGACCGTGCTGATGACCTGTTCCTGCACCGCGCTGCGCCCCGGCGCGTCACCGTCCAGGCGCGTGTTGAGCACGGCCAGTTGGCCGCCGTCGCTCAATGGCAGGTAGGTCAGCAGCAAGGCCGGCTTGGGCTGGAACTGACGGCTGATGATATTGGCCTCGGGCGCCGGCAATTGCAGGCGCTCGGCGTGTTCGATCTGGTAGCGGCTCAGGGTCGCCAGCTTGCGGCCGACGCTGCCGAAGATATGCCGGTCGGGCACGAAGTCGGCTTTCCAGTCGAAGGCCTGGGCGCTGCACGGGTAGAGGTCGACCAGGCGCTCCTGCAAAAGCGCTAGCTGGTCCTGGTAGTGGGAAGGCTTGGCGTTTTCGTCGAGTTCCTGCAAAAGCAGGATGTCGGGTTGTTCGTCACGAATCACCCGCGCCACTTCGTCGAGGCTGACGGCCATGTCTTCGACGGTGGGGCGTTCGTCCGGGCCGCTGCCGTCGGCGGTGTCGTACCAGAACACGTAGTTCTTGCCGGCCAGGTATTGCACGTTCCAGGTCATGACCTTGAGCGCCTGCCCCGGCAACAGGGTTGGCGCACGGGGCGCGACGCAGCTGACGGGCAGGGTTTCTTTGGCGGCGGGGCGCCAGGTCAGGCTGTAGATCAGGGCCGTCAGCAGGCCCGCAACGATCAGCAGGCCCAGCAGGGTGATGCGCAATAAACGGGTCATCGGCTCGGCTTATGGCGTTTCAGGAGTGGCGTGGAGCATATCACCGCGCGTCGGCATCGCCACCGATCAGCATGAATAAACGGAACAGCACCACGCTGGTGAACAGTTGCAGGAAGCTGTGGGCGCTGTCCATCAGCAGCCCCAGCAGCGGCGCGGGATTGGGATACGCCGCCACACTGGCGCCCTTGAGCAGCCACAGGGGCGTCATGACACACAGCAGGCACACCAGGATTCGCCAGAAATGCCCACGGGTCAGGCGCAGACTTTCCTTCATCGCCTCCAGCGCCGGCATGCCGCGCAGCACCAGCAGGTACTCGGCGAACGCCAACACCACCATCAGCCACAGCCCAGGCAGGAAATACAGCGACAGGCCCAGCAGAATCAGCAAGGTGCTCATGGCGGTCAGCAGGGCGAAGCGTGGCCACAGGGTCAGCGCCATGGCCCAGATGTCCTTGGTGCGCGGCGACTCGCCACGGGTGCGGGCGTCAAGGAACAGGATCAACGCGCCGGTGTACAGCGGGTATACCAGCAAGCCCACCACCACGCTGTAGCCGGGGAAGGCATCCGGCCCGAGCGCATGGTCGAGCATCTGTTGCAGCAGGGCTTCGAGGATCACCAGCGGCAGGCACAGCTGGACGATGGCGCCCAGGTTGCCTCGGGTAAAACGGAAGGAGTCGCGCAATACGTCTAACGGATTCATCAGGTTCATCGCAGGCCTAAAAGCAAGGGCAACACTTTAACCGATCATGGCCAGCGGTAAGCAAACGTAAACCTTGAGTAAAGACCATTGAAACAACTGGTAACACCCCCATAACTAGCACGCACCTGGCCTGATTACAGACAGGACCACGATTTCTACCGGCAATCTAACGAGGTCGCCATGAACAGCGAAGAGCAAACCCTGATCGATGGACTGTTTTCACGGTTGCAGCAAGCCGAAACGGACTCAGCCCCGCGCGATGCGCAAGCAGAAGCACGGATCAAGGAGCACATGACTCGCCAACCGGCCGCCGGGTACTACATGACGCAGTCGATCCTGGTGCAGGAACACGCGCTCAAGAGTCTCGACGCGCAGAACAAGCAACAGGCGCAGCAGATCCAGCAATTGCAGGATGAGTTGCAGCGTGCCAAGTCCGCACAACCGGCCCCGGCGAGCAGCGGTGGTTTCCTGTCGAGCATCTTTGGCGGCGGTTCCTGTGACCCGCAACCGGCCCAGAGCGCTCCGGCATCGTCGGGCGGTGGCTGGCGTGAACCAGCGCGGCCGTCCTTTGGCCAGCCAGCGCCGCAACAGAACTATCAACAGCCGCAGCAACCGGCCGCCGCCCCCATTGGCAGCGGATTCCTCGGTGGCGCGATGAAAACCGCCGCGGGCGTGGCCGGCGGTGTGTTGCTGGCCGAAGGCATCAGCAGCCTGTTCAGCCACAACTCGCAACAGCCGCAGGTCGTGGAAGAAATCATCCGCGAAGAGCCGGCGCCCGCCAGCGACAACGGCAACTGGGGCAACGATGACCAGAAGTTCGCCGGCAATGACAGCTGGGGCAGCGACAATGCCTCGGACAGCTTTGCCGATAGCGACTATTCCGACGATTCTTCCTCCTTCGGCGACGACGATTCCTTCGTCTGACACTCCCGGCCCGGGGCGCTGAGCCGCCCCGGTCTGATTTTTCCCGGAAACGTTCTCGCGGCTGGCATACTGGCACCCTTTCCGGGCCCTGGCGCCTGGCTGTCATGAGGAAGTGCGGTGAAGAAAATTGCAGTGTTCGCCGATGTACAAAACCTCTACTACACCGTCCGCCAGGCCTATGGCTGCCATTTCAACTACGCCGCGCTGTGGGCTGATATCAGTTCGCGTGGGCAGATCGTCGAGGCCTATGCGTATGCCATCGACCGCGGTGACAGCAAGCAGCAGCAGTTCCAGCAGATCCTGCGCAACCTGGGGTTCACGGTAAAGCTCAAGCCGTATATCCAGCGCAGCGACGGCTCGGCCAAGGGCGACTGGGATGTGGGCATCACCATCGACATCATGGACGCCGCCGATCACGTCGACGAAATTGTGCTGGCCTCGGGTGACGGCGACTTCGACATGCTGCTCGACCGCATCATCCACAAGCACGGCGTCGAAGCCGTGGCCTACGGCGTACCGGGGCTTACGGCCAACTCACTGATACGTGCCGCCAGCCGCTACGTGCCGATCGAAGGCGCGTTGTTGCTTAAATAAGCGCTGCGGCTCAATAAATAAATGGATTAGACGGAGTTGGAACAGGTTTGGAACGTATAGCGGTCATCGACTTTGAAACCACCGGCATCACCCCGAGCAGCCACTGCCGGGCCACGGAAATCGCGGTGGTTATCCTCGAGCGTGGCCAGATCGTGGACCGCTACCAGAGCCTGATGAACGCAGGCGTGCGCGTGCCGGGCTTTATCGAGCAACTCACCGGCATCAGCAACGCCATGCTGCGCAGCGCCCCGCCGGCCGAGCGGGTGATGAACGAAGTCAATGAGTTCGTCGGCACCACGCCGCTGATGGCGCACAACGCCGCGTTCGACCAGAAGTTCTGGGACTTCGAACTCGGCCTGATCCGCCGCACTCGCCTGCAAAAATTCGCCTGCTCCCTGCTGCTGGCCCGCCGCCTGATGCCGGCTGCGCCCAACCACAAGCTCGGCACCCTCAACACCTACGCGAAACTGCCCCACACCGGTCAGGCTCACCGAGCGCTGGCGGATGCGGAAATGGCCGCCAACCTCACGGCGCACCTGGCCCAGGAACTGCGCCGTACCCACGGCTTGCGCGAACTGTCCCACGACCTGCTGTGCACCCTGCAGAAAGTGCCGGCGGCGAAGATCAATGAGCATCTTAAGAAGCATCGCGGGTTCTGACAGAACAACGCCCCTCCCACATTGGTTATCTGTCGTTCATCGAGGCTGCACACACTCCAACGCCCGATCCACCACCCCCTTCGCCATCTCCACCAAATGCATCACCGCCCGCTGCTGCAACGTTTGGCACCGTCCGGGTATTTGGCATTATTGGGCGGGGCATTCCTTTCGTTGCTGCGGGGTTGGCTGTCTTTGATTTAATCAGTATTGGTAAGTGTGCCTATGAGGCAAGAAATGGAAGGTAGCCCGACTAGAGCCGAGATCAGCGAAAAGGTGATTCAGCTATTCGTCGATATCATCGGTTTCATCGACCGAAGTCAGGTCACGGAGCAAACGGACTTCATCCATGACTTCAAGATTATTGATGATGATTTGACCTGCTTTGTCATGCAGATCAAGTGGCAATTCAACTTGCAAGCGACCCAGGAAGATTGGGATCACATCACCACCCTTGAGCAAGTGGTCGATTTGATTGTTCAACGCTCACAGCTGTGTTGAAGCAACCGACGTCATCGCGGGCAAGCCCTGATGCCCGTCAATTAAGGAGGAACACTGTAACTGTGGCGAGCGGGCTTGCCCCGCGTTGGGCTGCGCAGCAGCCCCAATAAGAGCACTGCAGTGTGCCAGACAGCTCCGGGGGCTATGTTTTGGGGCGGCTTCGCAGCCCCAGCGCGGGGCAAGCCCGCTCGCCACAGGTGACGAGTTGCCCGGACTGTATGCGGTCTAGTGTGGGAGCTGGCTTGCCTGCGATGGCGTCGGTAGGGCCTACCTGCAAGTCAGGGAATAAATGCCATCACTGAGGCTGGTGATCCCGAACCGCCTTCCAGTCCCAGTACACCTATCACTAACGTGGCGCCCTTGGCCGGAAGCCGGTCGAGGTGGGTCAGGCATTCCAGCACAATCCCATTTCCCGCCAACACGGCATGGTTTGTCGCGAAGGCGGTGCTTTGCCCTGGATCGACCCCGTGGGTATCAATGCCAACCCCGGCAATCTGGCGCTGTTCGAGTAAAAACCGAATCGCCGTTTCACCAATCCCTGGGAAGTGTGAGCCTTGCGCGTCCTGCCCAAAAAACGCTATCGGGTCGTTCCAGAGGTGTTGCCAGCCGGTGTACATCAGCACCACCGAGCCAGGTTCGATAAGCCCGTGCTGACGTTCCCACGCTTCAATATCCAGTGGGCTGATTTCGTAATCTGGATTGCTCTGGGTTTTACCGTGCACATCGATCACTACGGCGGGCCGCACCAAGTCTTCGGGTCGATAACCATCAATGCCCATCCCGTCGGCATAAAAACTGTTCGGCGCATTCATGTGCGTGGCGCTGTGTTCACCCATGCTGAAACGCCGTAGGAAATAGCCGTCCTTATCCCGTGACGCGACGCCTTCAAACGCCACCGGCGGATCCCCCGGCCACAGCGGAATACGCGGGGTGATCGGGTGACTTAGGCTCAAGACCTTGCTGTGCTTATCCACCATTTTTGCCCTCCAACTGCCCCAACGGCACCCGCCGCTCTATCGCGCTCGACAAAATAATCGAGGTTTTGCTGAACCCGAACTTCGCTATTCGATTAATCAGGTTCTCCAGCTCCGGCATCGAGCCCACCGCCGCTTGCATGATCACGCACGGATCGCCCGTGACCCGGTGGCATTCGGTGAGTTCGGGGATTTCGGCCAGTGCGTCATACACCTTCTGGCTGCCATGGTTGGTCAACCTCAGCTCGATCACGCATTGAATCGGCAGGCCCACTTTCGACAGATCCACCTTGGCCTGGTACCCGGTGATCACCCCGCTGGCTTCCAGCTTGGCGACGCGCTCGGCCACGGCGGGGGCGGAGAGGTTTACCGTGCGTGCCAGTTGCGCGTAGGAGGCGCGGCCGTCTTCGAGCAGGGCGCTGAGGAGCATGCGGTCGTATTTGTCCATGATAAGGCTCTACTCGAGGATGGCTTTCGAAAACACGATTTATAGCCTTCATAACCATGCTTTGGAAAGTGTACTGGCGGTTTAAACAGGTTTTGTAACTTATGTTTAACGGCCTGTCTTTTTAGAATAAGCCTCTCTTATATCTGCCTTCGAGCCGCCCAATGCCTGGCACACGTCGCTTTCCCTTACCGTTGATCGCCGCTTTTTTTGCTCTGTATGTCATCTGGGGGTCCACCTACCTGGTGATTCGCATTGGCGTGGACTACTGGCCGCCGTTGCTGCTGGCGGGGATTCGATTCTGCACAGCGGGTGCGCTGATGTATGGCTACCTCAGATGGCGCGGGGTGCCAGCGCCGACGTGGCCACAATGGAAGGCCGCCGGGATGATCGGCATTTTGCTGCTCACCTTCGGTAATGGCGGCGTCACGTTGGCCGAACATGCGGGCGTGTCGTCCGGTGTGGCTGCCCTGGCGGTGGCGACCGTGCCGCTGTTCACCTTGCTGTGCGGGTTTTTCTGGGGGGCGCGCAATACGCGGCTGGAATGGGCCGGGGTGATCCTGGGGATTGTCGGCATCGCCATGCTCAACATGGGCAGCACCCTGCAATCGAGCCCGGTGGGCGCCGCCTTGTTGTTGTTCGCGGCGGCATCGTGGGCATTCGGGTCGGTGTGGAGTCGGCAGTTGCCGCTGCCCCAGGGCGCGATGGCCAGCGCTGCGGAGATGCTGGTGGCGGGCGTGACATTGTTGATCGGCAGCGCGCTTTCCGGTGAGCACCTGCAGGCCATGCCGCCGCTGGAGGGGTGGCTGGCGCTGGCCTACCTGACGGTGTTCGGCTCGATCATCGCCTTCAACGCCTATATGTACCTGCTCAAGCATGTTCGCCCGGCGGCCGCGACCAGCTATGCCTATGTGAACCCGGCGGTGGCGGTGTTGCTGGGGATTGTGTTCGTGGGTGAATCCATCGGTCTGGAAGAGGGCTTGGCCATGCTGGTGATTATCAGCGCCGTGCTGTTGATCAGTCTGCCCCAGTGGCGAAAGCCCAAGCCGGAAATAAGGTAAACTGCCGCGCATTACGCCCTTGCGCTGAATTTTTCCTACGGTAAACACATGACTTTCGCCACACTTGGCCTGATCGAACCCTTGCTGCGCGCCCTTGAGACGCTTGGCTACCAGACCCCGACGCCGGTGCAGGCGCAAGCCATTCCGGCGGTGCTGGCCGGTCGCGACCTGATGGCCGCGGCCCAGACCGGTACCGGTAAAACCGCCGGTTTTGCCGTGCCATTGTTGCAACTGCTGACCATGGAAGGGCCGAAAGTCGCCGCTAACTCGGCGCGCGCGCTGATTTTGTGCCCGACCCGCGAGTTGGCCGAGCAGGTTCACGCCAGCGTTGCCGAATACGCCCAAAACCTGCCGCTGACCACCTACGCGGTGTACGGCGGCGTGAGCATCAACCCGCAGATGATGAAGCTGCGCAAGGGCGTCGATGTCCTGGTCGCCACGCCGGGCCGCCTGATCGACCTGTTCCGCCAGAACGCGCTGAAACTCAACCAACTGCAAACCCTGGTGCTGGATGAAGCCGACCGCATGCTCGACCTGGGCTTCTCCGAAGAACTGGCGAACATCTACCGCATGCTGCCGAAAAAACGCCAGACCCTGCTGTTCTCCGCGACCTTCTCCGATGACATCCGCCAGCTCGCCGGGCAGATGCTCAACGACCCGCTGACCATCGAAGTCAGCCCGCGCAACGTCGCCGCCAACACCGTCAAGCAATGGGTGGTGCCGGTGGACAAGAAGCGCAAGGCGGAGCTGTTTGTGCACCTGATGCGCAAAGGCCGCTGGAAGCAGGTGCTGGTGTTCGCCAAGACCCGTAACGGCGTGGATGCGCTGGTGGATAAGTTGCAGGGCCTGGGCATCAATGCCGATGGCATCCATGGCGACAAGCCGCAAGCCACGCGCCAGCGTGCGCTGGACCGTTTCAAGTCGAGCGAAGTGCAGATCCTGGTGGCCACTGACGTCGCCGCGCGCGGCCTGGACATTGAAGACTTGCCGTTGGTGATCAACTTCGACCTGCCGATTGTGGCCGAGGACTACATCCACCGCATCGGCCGGACCGGCCGCGCAGGCAACACCGGTGAGGCGATTTCCCTGGTGTGTGCCGATGAAGTCAACATGCTCTCGGCCATCGAGATGCTGACCCGCCAGACCTTGACCCGCAAGATGGAACAGGACTTCGAGCCGGAGCATCGTGTGCCGGACACCGATGCCAGTGGTCAGGTGGTGAAGAAGCCGAAAAAACCGAAGAAGCCTAAGGCGTCCGGTGGTGGCGGTGGTAAGCGCAACCTTGGCAAGTGGGTGGACAGTGGTGAAGTGGCGCCGTCGGAGCCTTCGATCAAGCCGGTGCGTAAGGTGCCGGTGTTTAATACCGGGCCGCGTAAGAAGAAGTAAGTTTTGAGGTGCTGCTAAGGGCCTCATCGGGGGCAAGCCCCCTCCCACATTTTGATGTGTGAATACATTCAAACTGTGGGAGGGGGCTTGCCCCCGATATCGGACTTGAGTTCACGCAAATCTCAAGTTTTCAACCACTCCAACATCCCCCGCCCAGCCGCTCTGCCACTGGCAAAACACCCCGTCAGCAAATACCCCCCGGTCGGCGCTTCCCAATCCAGCATCTCCCCCGCACAAAACACCCCCGGTAATTGCTTGAGCATCAAGCGCTCATCCAACGCTTCAAACGGCACGCCGCCTGCGGTGCTGATGGCTTCATCCATCGGCCGTGTCTTCACCAATGTCAGCGGCAACGCCTTGATAGCCCCCGCCAACTGCGCCGGATCGTGGAAGTGTTCGGCAGGCGCCAACTCGCGCAACAGCGCCGCCTTGACCCCCTCGAGGCCCAATTGACTGTGCAAATGCTTGCTCATCGAGCGTGAACCGCGTGGCTTGGCCAACGCCGCCTGAACCTTGTCCAACGGCTTGCTGGGCAGCAAGTCGATATGCACCGTGGCCGAACCGTCGCGATTGATCGCCTCACGAATAGGCGCCGACAGCGCGTAGATCAAACTGCCCTCGATTCCGGTGGCGGTGATCACGCATTCGCCGAGTCGAGGCTTGTCATCCTCCAGGCCGATGGCGACGTTTTTCAGCGGCGCGCCGGCGAATTTGCTGAGCATCAACTCGCTCCAGGCCGACACTTCGAAGCCGCAGTTGCTCGGTTGCAATGCAACGTAAGGTACGCCTTTATTCTCCAGCAGCTTGAGCCACGCGCCGTCGGAACCCAGCCGCGACCAACTGCCGCCGCCGAGGGCCAGCAGCAGCGCATCGCTGTGGACGGTTTTCTCGCCTTCCGGGCTGTGGATAAGTAAATCGCCGTCGGCATTCCACCCCAACCAACGATGCCGGGTGTGGATAACCACGCCCTGGTCACGCAGGCGCTTGAGCCAGGCGCGCAGCAGCGGGGCGGCTTTCATATCCGTAGGAAACACGCGGCCGGAGGTGCCGATAAAGGTCTGGATACCCAGATCGTGAATCCATTCGCACAACGCCTCTGACCCAAATGCCCGCAGCAGTGGGGCGATGTTCGGTGCGCGCTCGGCGTAGCGCGACAGGAACGCCGGGTACGCTTCGGAGTGGGTGATGTTCATGCCGCCCACACCGGCCAGCAGGAATTTGCGCCCCACCGACGGCATGCCGTCGTACAGGTCAACCTGCACCCCGGCCAGGCTCAAGACTTCGGCGGCCATCAGCCCGGCTGGGCCGCCGCCGATGATGGTGACGTGTCGTGAGGAGATGTCGGGCATGGGCAGGGCTACGATCGCGGAAATAAGCCGAGCATTCTACCCGAGGAGCGCGGCGCTGCCTGATCAAAAAACGTACAGCTTCCTACAGGCTATACGGATACAGGCTCTCAGACGCTTACGCTCAAGTTATCCACAGGCCGTTCCACAGGCATTGTGGGTAACGCCCACCGTTCAATGACAACCTGATGACGTCCACACCCGCTGTGCGCTGTGGTGCAGGATGCCGTGGCGGCGGGCCAGGGCGGGGCGATCCTTGCTGTAGCCGCCACCGATCACGCCCATCACCGGGATGTCGCGGCCCAGGCAATGGCGCATCACGCTTTCATCGCGGGCGGCTACGCCTGCGTCTGTCAGCTTGAGGTAACCGAGGGCGTCATCCTTATGCACATCGACGCCGGCGTCGTACAGCACCAAGTCCGGCTGGTAGAGCGGCAAGAGGTAGTTGAGCGCGTCGTCCACCACCTGGAGGTACTCGGCATCGCCCATGCCCATGGGCAGCGGGATGTCCCAATCACTCTGGGCCTTGCGGGCGGGGAAGTTCTTTTCGCAGTGCAGGGACACGGTGATCGCATCCGGCGTGTCGTGGAGGATGCGCGCGGTGCCGTCGCCCTGGTGCACGTCGCAGTCGAAGATCAGCACGCGGTTGACCCGGCCGCTGGCCAGCAGGTAACGGCTGATCACTGCCAGGTCATTGAAGATGCAAAAGCCCGCCGGGTAGTCGTAGTGGGCGTGGTGGGTGCCGCCCGCCAGGTGGCAGGCCAGGCCGTGTTCCAGGGCTTGCTCCGCCGCCAGAATCGAGCCGCCGACCGCGCGCACGGTGCGCCGGGCCAGGGCTTCGCTCCAGGGCAGGCCAAGGCGCCGTTGGTCTTCGCGGGACAACTCGCCGCTCATGTAGCGTTCGATATACCCAGGTTCATGGGCGAGGGCCAGAATCTCCGGTGGGCACAAGGACGGGCGCAGCAGTTGGCTGTCCTCGGTCAGGCCGCTGGCCACCAGGTGGTCACGCAACAGGCGGAACTTGTCCATGGGGAACCGGTGGTCTGCCGGGAACTCAGGGCTGTAGTCATCGTGGTAGATCAATGGCAGGGGCATGGGAATTTCTGACGGGAACCTGCGAAGGATCTTACCAGCGCTGTACACTCACGCACATGGCAAGGGAGGGGACCCATGGAGCCGATACTGCAATTGGAAAGCGCACGCCTGGTCATGCGCCAATGGCGCGATGCCGACCTGACGGAGTTCGCGCGCATGTGCGCCGACCCGCAGGTGATGCGCTATTTCCCGGCCAAATTGAGCCACCTGGAAAGCGCCGCGTTGATCGGCCGGATTCGCGGCCACTTCGCCGAATACGGTTTTGGCCTGTGGGCGCTGCAGCGCAAAGACACCGGTGAGTTTATCGGCCTGACCGGGTTGCAGAATGTCAGCTTTGAAGCGGGCTTTACCCCTGCGGTGGAAATCGGTTGGCGCCTGGCCCGTGAGCATTGGGGCCTGGGTTATGCCAGTGAGGCGGCCTGGACCGCGCTGCGCTGTGGTTTCGACCGTTTGCAGTTGGACGAAATTGTCGCCTTCACCACTGAAGCCAATCAGCCATCACAAAAAGTCATGCAGGCCATCGGTATGCATTACGATCCGCTGGCTGATTTTGAACACCCCAAGGTTGCAGCCGATGACCCGCTGCGGCCCCACGTTTTGTACCGCATCACCCGCGCCCAATGGTTGGACACGCTGCACGGATAAGCAGCCCGGAATGCCCAATAGACCCCTGTAGGAGCGAGCTTGCTCGCGAAGAACGCAAGAGCGCTGCTGTAAACCAGAAGCGCTGCGTTATCGTTAACGATCTTCGCGAGCAAGCTTGCTCCTACAGGTAGATACCGTTTTGCTCTGAGGAGAGTTTGAATGAGCCAAGTATTGGAAGATCTGGTGGACTTGCTGACCCTGGAGCCGATCGAGGAAAACCTCTTTCGCGGCCGCAGCCAGGACCTGGGTTTTCGCCAACTGTTCGGTGGCCAGGTGCTCGGCCAGTCGCTGTCGGCCGCCAGCCAGACCGTCGAAGAAGCGCGCCACGTGCATTCCCTGCACGGTTATTTCCTGCGCCCCGGCGATGCGAAGTTGCCGGTGGTGTATTCGGTCGACCGTGTACGCGATGGCGGCAGTTTCAGCACGCGCCGCGTGACGGCGATCCAGAAAGGCCACCCGATCTTTACCTGCAGCGCTTCGTTCCAATACGACGAAGCCGGCTTCGAGCACCAGACCACCATGCCCGTGGTAGTCGGCCCGGAAAACCTGCCGTCGGAGCTGGAACTGACCCAGCAGCGCGCGCACCTGATCCCCGAGCATATGCGCGACAAGCTGCTGTGCCCCAAGCCGATCGAAGTGCGCCCGGTTACCGAAAAAGACCCGTTCAACCCGCAGCCGTCCGACCCGGTCAAGTACGTGTGGTTTCGGGCCGACGGCGCCCTGGCGGATACGCCGGCGCTACACAAATACCTGCTGGCCTACGCCTCCGACTTCGGCCTGCTGACCACCTCGTTGCTGCCCCATGGCAAGACCGTGTGGCAGAAAGACATGCAGGTCGCCAGCCTTGACCACGCGCTGTGGTTCCACGCCGACCTGCGTGCCGATGACTGGTTGCTGTATGCGATGGACAGCCCATGGGCGGGCAATTCCCGGGGTTTCTCCCGCGGTAGCGTGTATAACCGCGCCGGGCAACTGGTGGCGTCGGTGACCCAGGAAGGCTTGATCCGCCATCGCAAGGATTGGGCATGAGCCTGACGGACGTTAAGCACTGGGTGTTCGACATGGACGGTACCTTGACGGTAGCGGTGCATGACTTTGCGGCGATTCGCGTGGCCCTGGACATTCCCCCCGAGGACGACATCCTCACTCACCTCGCCGCTTTGCCGGCGGACATCGCGGCGGCCAAGCATGCCTGGTTGCTGGAGCATGAGCGCGAGCTGGCGCTGGGCTCCGTCGCGGCGGACGGTGCGGTGGAGCTGGTGCGCGAACTGGCCGGGCGGGGTTATCGCCTGGGTATCCTGACCCGCAATGCGCGGGAGTTGGCGCATATCACCCTGGAGGCGATTGGCCTGGCGGACTGCTTTGCGGTCGAGGATGTGCTGGGGCGTGATGATGCGCCGCCCAAGCCGGACCCGGGTGGGTTGTTGAAATTGGCGGCGGCGTGGGCTGTATCGCCCGATAGGATGGTGATGGTCGGCGATTACCGCTTTGACCTGGATTGCGGCCGGGCGGCAGGGGCGCGGACGGTGTTGGTCAACCTGCCGGAGAACCCGTGGCCGGAGCTGGCGGATTGGCATGCTGCAGACTGCGCTGCATTGCGCCGGATGATCTAGCCCAAGCAATAGAGATCAAATGTGGGAGGGGCGGTTTCGTCAGTTATTGCTTGAACAGTACCTTCTGGCCCTCGGGCGACGTAAACATCCCATCCCCGTCATGCCCCACCCCCGGCACTTCCACCAGCGTCTGGCGCAACTGCGGATGGCGCTGCTTGAGGTAGTCAAAGTAGTTGTGCCCGCGAATCAGCCGATACGCGCCCTGGGTCTCGGCTTCGCAGCTTTTATCCAGCGCCGGGTGGTTCGGGTCGGTGTCCTGTTGGCCCAGCAGGTAAGTGATGGTGCGTGATACGTAGGCTTGTTCCAGCTGCTCGGCGCTTTGGCCGTTGGCGTAGGCCGGCCGGTGCTGCATGCCGTACTTCCAGTCGTTGAAGCCTGGGCAACTGGCGGTCTCGAACTTCACCGGCCGCTGTGGGCTGAAGTAGGCATAGGACGAGGGGTTGGCCACCACATAGCGCAAGCTGACGCCCTCGGTTTGCAGGGTAGGATGCGCGTGGCCGGTGAGGGCGAAGCGCTGCACCACTTGGCCGCCGCCGGAATGGCCGGCCACCACGATTTCCTTCAGCGCCGGGAACAGCGTGCGGTTGCCCAGGTGCTTGATGATCTGGTCGAGGGCGCCGAAAGAGCTGATCTGGCCCGGGCCGGTCGAGGCGTCGCCGGCCATCCAGTCATTGCCCTTCCAGTGCAGCACTTGGTTGTCCAGGTGGTTGCGCTGCATGTCGGACCCGTTCAGAAACTGCGGCGCGATCACCAGGGTGTTGGCGGCAACCCCGGCATGTTCGGCGGTATCGATACCGCTTTGCAGGTAGGTCTGCGCATTGCGCAGGCGCCCATGCACGATGATCAAGGCGCGGGTGACGTTGGGCAGTGGCTGGCGCCAGTCCTGGCTCAAGCCGAGGCTGAGGTCGCCAGCGTCGAGGTGAAAACGATCGGGACTGACCACCTTGACGCCGTGTTCCTTCTCGGCGGCCCAGGTCGTGGAACAGGTCAACATCAAGCCCAGCATTATTCCCGATAGCTTATTCATCTAAAGACTCTTGGCCGTAAACGTATCGCATTGAGTGATCTGGCCTTGGGCGAAGCCGGTCTTGAACCAGCGCACCCGCTGTGCCGAGGTACCGTGGGTAAACGAGTCCGGCACCACGCGCCCTTGACCCTGTTGCTGCAAACGGTCATCACCGATGGCGTTGGCGGCGTTCAATGCTTCTTCAATATCGCCGGGTTCCAGCCAGTTCAGGCGCTTTTGCGCACGATTGGCCCACACACCGGCAAAGCAGTCGGCTTGCAGCTCCTGGCGTACCAGCAGGCCACCGTCGCCTTGCATCTGGCGGCCTTGCTGGCGGGCGGCCTGGATCTTCGACGAAATGCCCAGCAATGTTTGGACGTGGTGCCCGACTTCGTGGG
This sequence comes from Pseudomonas sp. MIACH, assembly GCF_001269925.1. GTDB lineage: Bacteria > Pseudomonadota > Gammaproteobacteria > Pseudomonadales > Pseudomonadaceae > Aquipseudomonas. The sequence continues at coordinate 149,577 of NZ_LHVO01000056.1, read as the reverse complement.
CGATCACGTAGGCCTGGGCGAAATCGCCGGCGGCCTGGAAGCGTTGCGACATTTCCCGGAAGAAATCCAGGTCCAGATAAACCTGCTGATCCGCCGGGCAATAGAACGGGCCGCTGGCCGAGGTGGCGCCACCACAGGCGGAATTGACCCGGCCACGGAACAGGATCAGTTTCGGGTTTTTGTAGACCAGGCCGTTTTCCTTGAACACCTGGCCCCAGGTGTCTTCGGTATCGCCCAGTACCGCCCGTACGAAGTCGGCTTGCTCATCGTTGGCCGGCGGCGCCTGGCGCGTTTGGGGGCTCACCGACGGTGCCTGCTCCATTTGGCCGGTCAACTGGCCGAGGATCTGCATCGGGTCCTGGCCGGTCAGCCAGCCGATGCCGACGATCAGCACAATCGCGGTCAGGCTCAGGCCCTTGCCGCCACCAAAGCGCATCCCTCCACCGCCGCCGCCACTGTCATCGCGGGCATCCACCACGTTGTCGCTGCGTCGGCCTTTTTTCCATAGCATGGGGCAATCCTCTTGATCAGCCTTCGGTAGGCGCGAGCTTGCTCGCGAAAAACGCACAAACACCGCGTTTAACCAGATTGCCCGCTTTATCGTTAACGATTTTCGCGAGCAAGCTCGCTCCTACACTAATTTAGTGTCTGAGTATGGTCGGTATTAACGGCAATAGCCTTCGCCGGTGGCGACGATCAGGCAGTCTTTTTTATCCGCCAGCCATTTCAGTCCGGTCGCTTCGCCATCGCCGGCGCGCAGCAATTGCGGGCCGTCCGGGCGGGTGAAGGCGATGCCGTCTTCGCTGGCTTCACCCTTGAAGGTGCCTGAGTCATCGGCGTCGAGGCCGTATTGCATGGTGAGGATGTAGTGGCCACGGCCGATGCTGTCGTCCTTGGCGATGGTCAGGTTCAGGCCTTCGACACCGATCCATTTGCCGACCCATTGATCGGTGGGTGGGGTTTCGGGTACCAGGGTGGCCTGCACGGACGGCGGCGCGGGTTTGGGCGCTGGCTTCTCCTGGTTGCAGGCGGTCAGCAGGGCAAGGGCAGAAAGAACAAAAAGAATTTTTTTCATTGCGGCAAGGCCTTGGTTAAAAAGTATGCAATGCGGGGGCTAAGGTGCAGCGTTGGACTCGAATGCGGTGATTTAGTGCGCTGTTCGCCCGGTGTTTGGTTATGCTCTCGGGGCAGACTCCAGCCCGGCTGCTAGATTACCGGGTTGAGCGCTGCTTCGTTCAGTGCTCAGCGTTCCGCCCGCCACGCAAGAGAATTCCATGACTGTCAGCACCCCCCTTTCCGGCGTCAACCACCCCTTCAAAGGCATTTTGCTGATCGTGTTGGCGACATTCCTGTTCTCCAGCCACGATGCCTTGTCCAAATACCTGGCCGGGTTCTACCCGATCGTGATGGTGGTGTGGGTGCGCTACGTGGTGCACACCTTGCTGATGGCCGGGATTTTCCTGCCGCAGTCGGGGTTGCGCGTGCTGCGCAGTAAACGCCCGGGGATGCAGGTGGTGCGGGCCTTGTGCTTGCTGGGCACCAGCCTGTTTTTCACGACGGCGTTGCATTACATCCCATTGGCGGAAGCCACCGCGGTGAACTTCCTCGCACCGATCCTGGTGACAGCACTGTCGGTGCCGCTGCTTGGCGAGCACGTGACACGCGGCCAATGGCTGGCGGTGATCTGCGGTTTTGTCGGGGTGCTGGTGATCATTCACCCAGGCGGTGAGTTGTTTACGCCTGCGGTGTTGTTGCCGCTGTGCTCGGCGCTGTTCTTCTGCTTCTACCAACTGCTCACGCGCATCCTCAGCCAATACGATACCCCGACCACCAGCAACTTCTTCGCCGGGCTGTGCAATACCTTGGTGATGAGTGCGATGGTGCCGTTCTTCTGGCAGGTTCCCACGCTGTGGCATGGGGTGTTGATGCTGGCGCTGGGCACCTTTGGGATGACCGCTCACTTGATGCTGACCCAGGCGTTCCGCTTTGCGGCACCGGCGTTGCTGGCGCCGTTCGGCTATTGCCAGATCGTGTTTGCAGGTTTGCTGGGCTGGCTGGTGTTCAACCATACCCCCGATGTGACCACGGTGGTCGGCATCGGGGTGATCTGCATGAGCGGGTTGGCCGCTGCCTGGCAGCAGCGGCGCAGGTGATCAGACGTCTACGGTAGGGATCTTGCGCGGTGCCATGAAGTACATCCAGGTCAGCGCAATGAAGTACATCGCCGGGATCAGGGTGAACAACACGGTGTAGTTGTTGTTGGTCACGGTGAGGATATGACCGACGATCTGGGTCATGAACATGCCGCCGATGGCTGCACACATGCCGCCGAAACCGAACACCGTGCTCATCATGTGCTTGGGCGTGTAGTCCATCACCAGGCTCCAGATGTTGGCGGTCCACGCCTGATGCGCACCGATGGCCAGGGAGATGGCAAACACCGCGACCCACAGCTGGCTTGAGCCGGCCGCCATGATCACGCCGACGATGCAGCAGGCAAACAGCAGCATCGATAGCAACCGCGCCTTGATCGAGTTCATCCCACGGCCGATCAGGAAGGACGACAGAATCCCCCCACCCACACTGCCGAAGTCGGCTGTCAGATAGATGATGATCAGCGGGATACCCATCTGGGTCACGTTGATACCCAGGTTGTACTGCTGGTTCAGGAACGGCGGCAGCCAATACAGGTAGAACCAGAACACCGGTGCGGTCAGGGCATAGGCGATGGCAAAGGCCCAAGTGCCGCGCATGCGCAGGATGCGGCTGAACGGTACGCCGGGTTGTTCCGGTTCGACTTCCCGTTGCACGTAGTCCAGTTCGGATTGTTTGACGCTCGGGTGGTCTTCCGGGTTGTAGTACTTCAAACCCCAGAACACCAGCCAGATCGCGCCCAGCGACGCCATGCACAGGAACGCAGCCTGCCAGCCCCACACATGCAGGATCAACGGCAGCAGCATCGGCGTCATCATCGCGCCGACGTTGGTGCCGGCGTTGAAGATACCGGTGGCCACCGCACGCTCACCGGCGGGGAACCACAGGCGGGTGGTCTTCACGCAGGCCGGGTAGTTGGCGGCTTCGGTCAGCCCGAGGATAAAGCGGCAGACCATAAAACCGACCGCCGAAGTGGCCAAGCCATGGGCGCCAGTGGCCAGGCTCCACAACAGTACGGCGCAGAAGAACACGCGCTTGACGCCCACTCGGTCGATGAGTCGGCCTTGCAGCACGAAGCCGATGGCGTAGCCGACCTGGAACCAGAAGTTGATGTTGGCGTAGTCCATCGCCGTCCAGCTCATTTCCTTGGCCAGGATCGGTTGCATCACGCCCAGGGCGGCGCGGTCGATGTAGTTGAGGGTGGTGGCGAAGAACACCAGGGCCAGCATGCCCCAGCGGGTTTTACCGACGGCCATGGCGCCGCGGATCTTGTCGCCGATGCCGGCGTGCGGGGTGCCCGGGCGCGCGGCCAGGGCGGAATTTTGCGAAGGCATGTGGTTGTACCCGTTTTTTGAAATTTTTATGAGGTGTTGTGGGTCTTCTTTTGGGTGTCGCTGCGTGATTGATGGTGCGCAGTGGCTAAAAAATCGTCAATTCGCCAAAGAGGCTTAGTGTTCGATAATCGCACCAAAAACTAACCGGTTCGTACATTTTAATTGCTGCGGGTAGTCTGGGGGCGAATAATTTGCCATAAACAACAATTGCCGGGAGTGACCCATGCAACGTTCCATCGCCACCGTGTCTTTGAGCGGTACCCTGCCGGAGAAGCTCGAAGCCATTGCCGCCGCCGGGTTCGATGGGGTTGAGATCTTCGAGAACGACCTGTTGTATTACGACGGCAGCCCTCGGGAAGTTAGGCAGATGTGCGCCGACCTCGGCATTGCCATCACCTTGTTCCAGCCGTTTCGCGACTTTGAAGGCTGCCGCCGCGATCGCTTGGCGCGCAACCTGGAGCGCGCCGAGCGCAAGTTCGACCTGATGCAGGAACTGGGCACCGACCTGGTGCTGGTGTGCAGCAATGCCTCGGCCGATTGCGTCGGCGATGAACGCATCCTGCTCGACGACCTCAGCCTGTTGGCCGAACACGCCGGTCGTCGCGGCCTGCGCATTGGCTATGAGGCGTTGGCCTGGGGCAAGCATGTAAACACCTGGCAGCAGGTATGGAACCTGGTGCGCCAGGTCGATCACCCGAGCCTGGGCGTGTTGCTCGACAGTTTCCATACGCTGTCGCTCAAGGGCGACCCGAGTGCCATCGCGCAGATCCCCGGCGACAAGATCTTCTTTGTGCAAATGGCCGACGCACCAATCCTGGCCATGGATGTGCTGGAGTGGAGCCGGCATTTTCGCTGCTTCCCCGGCCAAGGCGAATTCGACCTGGCGGGGTTCCTCGCGCCGATCATCAAGAGTGGCTACACCGGCCCGTTGTCCCTGGAAATTTTCAACGATGGCTTCCGCGCCGCGCCGACCCGCGCGAATGCGGCGGATGGCCTGCGCTCCTTGCTGTACCTGGAAGAGAAAACCCGCGAGCGCTTGCAACAGGAGGCGCCCGCGCAACCTGTCGAGATTCTGTTCGATACCCCAGCGGCCAGCGAGTACGACGGTATCGAGTTCCTCGAATTCGCCGTGGATGAAAACCTCGGCGCCAAGCTCACCCATTGGCTGGAGCGCCTGGGTTTCGTCAAGGCCGGCCAGCACCGCTCCAAGAGTGTGAGCCTGCTGCGCCAGGGCGATATCAACCTGATCCTCAACTGCGAACCGTATTCCTTTGCGCATAACTTTTTCGAGGCTCATGGGCCGTCGTTGTGCGCCACGGCGATTCGGGTCAAGGACAGCGCCAAGGCCTTGGAACGCGCGGTGGCCTACAAGGGCCAGCCCTATCGCGGCCTGGTCGGGCCCAACGAGCTGGAGCTGGCGGCGGTGCGCGCGCCGGATGGCAGCCTGATTTACCTGGTGGATCAGAGTGAGGGGGGGATCTACGACACCGACTTCAATCTGCAAGCGTCCAGCGCTGCCAGCGGTGGTTTGCTGCGCATCGACCATATGGCCATGGCCTTGCCGGCCGACAGCCTCGACAGCTGGGTGCTGTTCTACAAGAGCCTGCTGGATTTCGAAGCCGATGACGAAGTGGTGCTGCCCGACCCTTACGGCCTGGTGAAAAGCCGTGCGCTGCGCAGCCGTTGCAGCTCGATTCGCTTGCCGCTGAATATTTCCGAGAACCGCAACACCGCGATTTCCCACGCGCTATCGAGTTATCGCGGCTCGGGTGTGCATCACATTGCCTTCGACTGTGCGGATATTTTCGCCGAAGTGCGCCGCGCCAAGGAGGCCGGGGTGCCGTTGCTGGATATCCCGCTCAACTACTACGACGACTTGGCTGCGCGCTTTGATTTCGATGAGGAGTTCCTCAGCGAACTGGCGTACTACAACGTGTTGTACGACCGTGATGCCCAGGGCGGTGAGTTGTTTCATGTGTACACCGAGGCGTTCGAAGGACGGTTTTTCTTCGAGATCATCCAGCGCAAAAATGGCTATGCCGGCTACGGCGCGGCCAATGTGGCGGTGCGCCTGGCGGCGATGGCCAAATCCCGCAGCGGCGCAGTGCGCCAGGCACGGTTATAACCGCTGGCCAGGTGCTTCCTTCGGGGAGCGCCTCGGCCCATAATCGCGGCCTGCAAAATAAAAATGGCCGTGAGTGCACCATGACCCTGACTCCCGATCTCTCCGCTGTGTCAGACACACCGCGCAAGAGTCGCAAGAACAACCCGGAAAAGACCCGCGAGAACATTCTCCAGGAAGCCGTCGTCGAGTTTGTTCAGCAGGGCCTGTCCGGCGCTCGCGTGGATGCCATCGCCGAGCGCATCCATACCTCCAAACGCATGATCTATTACTACTTCGGCAGCAAGGAGCAGTTGTACGTCGAAGTGCTGGAGAAGCTCTACGGCGATATCCGCAACACCGAAACGCGCATGAACCTCACCGCCCTGGAACCGCGTGAAGCGATCCGCCGGCTGGTGGAGTTCACCTTTGATCACCACGATCAGAACGTCGATTTCGTGCGCATCGTCAGCATCGAAAATATCCACAACGCCGAATACGTGAAACGCTCGGACTCGATCAAGGCAATGAACAGCAACATCCTCGAAGCGCTGGGTGTCACCTTGCGCCGAGGGGCTGAGATGGGGCTGTTTCGCGAGGGGCTGGAACCGTTGGACGTGCACCTGCTGATCAACTCATTCAGCTTTTATCGGGTGTCCAACCGGCATACGTTCAGTGAGATCTTTCAGATCGAGTTGTCGGACGAGGCAATTAAACAGCGGCATCGCGAGATGATTTGTGAGTCGGTGATGCGCTACCTGCAGGCCTGAGTCCATCGCCTAACCCAATGTGGGAGGGGGCAAGCCCCCTCCCACATTTCAGGTATTCATGCTCTTGAAGTGCGCGAGCATGCGCTGCGCATCCGGCACCTGGCCACTGAACAGCTCAAACGCCTTCACCGCCTGGAACACCGCCATGTTGCCGCCATCCAGGGTGCGGCAGCCCAAGGCGCGGGCGTCGCGCAGCAGTTCGGTTTCCAGCGGGAAATACACAATTTCAGCCACCCACAGTTCGGCTCTCAACAGGGCCGCTGGCACCGGTGTGCCGGGCAGTTTGGCCATGCCCATGGGCGTGGTGTTGACCAGGCCATCGGCCTCGGCCATGGCGTTTTCAAGGTCGGTGCCAACCTGTGCGCGGCCGGTGCCGAAACGCTGGGCGAGGTTATCCACAAGGTCGTGGGCACGGCTGGCGTCCACGTCGAAAATACTCAAGTGCTCCACACCTTCCGCCAATAGCGCATGCGCCACGGCTGCGCCGGCGCCGCCCGCGCCCATCTGCACCACGCGTTGGCGCGGCACATCATTGAGGTTGCGGCGAAAACCCTCGGCAAATCCCAGGCAGTCGGTGTTATGGCCGATACGCTTGCCGTCCTTGAAGACCACGGTGTTGACCGCGCCGATGCCTCGGGCCTCGTCGGACAAATCGTCGAGCAGCGGCAGGATTGCCTGCTTGCATGGGTAGGTAATGTTCAATCCGGTGAAGTGCATCAGCTCGGCAGCGTGCAGCAGATCGGGCAGGGCGTTGATGTCCAGGTGCAAGGGCTCAAGGTCGATCAACCGATACAGGTAGCGCAAACCTTGGGCATCACCCTCCTGCTCATGCAGGGCAGGGGTGCGGGACGCCTGGATGCCGGCGCCGATCAGCCCGGCGAGGATGCGCGTTTTCATCGGTTCGACCCCTTCAACAACTGGCTGAAATGTTCCAGGGCCAGGTGGTAGCCATGGCTGCCGAAACCCGCGAGCACCGCCTTGGCGATGGGCGATACAAAAGAGTGGTGACGAAACGCTTCACGGGCATGCACATTGGATAAATGCACCTCGATCACCGGCACTTCACTGGCCACCAGGGCGTCGCGAATCGCCACCGAGGTGTGCGTCCAGGCCGCCGGGTTGATGACGATGCCAGCGCAGCGGGCGCGGGCGCCGTGGATCCAGTCCAGCAGTTCACCTTCGTGGTTGGTCTGGCGAAATTCGATTTTCAGCCCCAGTTGTTCGGCGCTGCGGCCACACAGAGCGGCCACGTCGGCCAGGGTTTCGTGGCCGTAGGTCGCAGGCTCGCGGGTGCCGAGCAGGTTGAGGTTGGGGCCGTTGAGCACCAGCACGATGGGCGGCATAAAGGGTATCTCCACAGTTCTTGTTCGTTGTGGGGATAAAATGTACTGGTTGGTTAATTTGGTCAATTGATGGCGGCGGATGTGTTCGATTATCGAACTGTTAATCAGCCGTGTCCGACGCTCGAATCAGATTAGATATCAATTGAAAATCATTCTCGACAACGCTTAAGATGCCCGCCTGTTTCCTTTACATTCCAGGGAGTCGGTTTGTCGGACGTGGATCTCAAAGGCCTGTTTCTCAAGCACGCCGATACCCTGCGCGGGTATCTGGCGCGCAAGGTGCGGGACCCGCAGTTGGCCGCCGACCTGGTTCAGGAGAGCTTCCTGCGCCTGGCAGAAAAACCGGCCGGCGAGCGTATCGACAACTCCCAGGGCTATCTGTATCGAACGGCAAGCAATCTGCTGATCGACCATATTCGCCAGGAAGCGCGGCGCAAGACCGATTCCGTGCCCCATGAGGCGCTGGCCGAGATTGAAGATGAAGTCGCCGGGTTGGAGGCTCAGGCAATGGCGCAGCAACAGCGACAGGCATTGAAGCAGGCGTTGGCGGAGCTGCCGGAACGAACCCAGCAGATCTTCCATCTGAACCGTATAGAGGGCATGACCCACGCCCAGGTCGCCCGGCACCTGGACATCTCTGACAGTTCCGTGCAAAAGCACTTGGCCAAGGCGCTGGCGTATGTGATGCAGCGCTTGCAGGACGGTGAGGTGGCGCCATCCGACGAATGAATTACGGAAAAACCTCAGGTCAGACGTCACAGCGTCATATAACGAAAAATTCGAGATTCACACGTGAATAGCCAGGGTCAGCAACAGCACAGCATTACCGAGGAGGCCGCCGAGTGGGCGGTGCGCCTGCACGCCGGTGCCCTGACCGACCAGGAACAGGCCGAGCTGCGCCATTGGATCGCCTGCGACAGTCGACACGAAGCGGCGCTGCGCTTTGCCGAGCAGACCTGGGCGGCGTTGGGCGAGGTGCATAAGGACGAGCCGGTGTATCGCCAGCGTCCGTCTGCGGCGGCGATGCCGGTGCGCCGAACCCCACGACGAAGGCCCTGGCAACGTGCGGCGGCGGTCGCGCTGGTCGTGGTGGTGGCCGGCGTCGGCTGGATGCGCGGGCCGGACGCCTGGCTGCGCATGCAGGCCGACTATGTCACCCAAAAGGGCGAGGTGCGCACCGTGCACCTGGCGGATGGCAGCACGGTGGAGCTGGATTCCGCCAGTGCCATCCGCCTGGACTATGACGGCGTGCAACGGCGAGTTCGCCTGATCCAGGGTTCGGCGATTTTTGCGGTGGCGCCGATGGGAGGGCAGGAGTCCCGTCCGTTCGTGGTGCAAAGCGCCGGCGGGCAGACGCGGGCGCTGGGCACGCGGTTTGTGGTGCAGCGCGAGGACGAGCGCCGGGCCTGGGTGGGCGTGTTGCAGCACAGCGTTGAGGTCTCGTTGCACGCCACACCGAGCAGAGGCCCGAGTGACCGCGTGCTCAAGGAAGGCCAGGCCGCTCGCTACAGCCCCGAGGACGGCATTATGCCGCTGGATCAATTCGACGTAGAGCGCGCCACCAGTTGGCGACGCGGGGTGCTGATCTTCGACCGGCAACCCTTGGCTAAGGTCGTCGAGCAGCTCAACCGCTACCGTCCTGGGCGAGTGGTGTTGACCAACTCGGCGCTGGGCGATCGCGAAGTCAGCGGCGTCTTCCGCCTCGACATGCTCGACACCGCCCTCGGCACCCTGACCCAGGAACTGCAAGTGCAACGCTTGGACCTGGCCGGCCTCAGCCTGATCTATTGATGACCCGGTGGGAGATCCGCTCCCACCCGCCTAAAACCCCCTGCTGAAAAAACTTTTGAAAAAGTCTTACTGACTTCCTGCGCTTCGTACGTCTTGCTAGGTGAGAAGCATTCGCATAAACAAAAAATACGATCAGCGCAGGGAAACCAGAAATGTCAGCACTCACCAAGGGGCGTATCACCGGTAGCCGGTTAGCCCTGGCCATCCACCTGGGCCTGTTCGCCGCGGCAGCTCCCGTGTACGCGGCTCAGCCTCAAGCGGGCGCTGCCCAACCTGCCGTGCTGGCGTTCGATATCCCTGGGCAATCCTTGGGCAGTGCCGTATTGGCTTTCGCCGATCAGGCCGGTTTGCAGGTGCTGTTCGACAGTCAGCGCCTGCAAGGTTTGAGCAGCACCGCGCTCAAAGGCAGTTTCAGCGTGCAGGAAGGGCTTGGCCGTTTGCTCGGCGCCGCACCGGTGGAGTATCGCTTTACCAGCGAGCGCCAGGTCACCCTTAACCGTGTCAGCGACGACCACGCGGATGCCATCACCGTCGGCACCACCACCATCAACGGCAACACCAATGGCCAGGCCAGCGACTGGGTGTACCAGAGCCCAAAGTCGGTGGCGGTGATCAGCCGTGACATGATCGACAAACGCCCGCCCCGTCACGCCGCCGACATGCTTGAAGAAACCGCCGGCGTCTACACCGCCGTCAACCAGCGCGACCCTGGCCTGTCGGTGAATATTCGCGGTGTGCAGGACTATGGCCGCGTGAACATGAACATCGACGGCATGCGCCAGAACTTCAACGTCAACGGCCACCAGCAACGCAACGGCACCATGCTGATCGACCCGGAGTTCATCTCCAGCATCGAGATCGACAAGGGCAGTCAGTCGGGGCAGGGCGGTGCGGCGGTGCTGGGTGGCATTGCTTCGTTCAAGACTCTGGATGCCAGTGAGTTTCTCAAGGACGGCAAGGACTACGGCGGCCGCCTTCGCGCCGGCAGCGGCATCGGTGAGCTGGGTAACGGCACCGACTTCAACGGCAGCGGCGTGTTTGCCTTTGGTGATGAGCGCGGCGATGTATTGCTGGGCTACAGCGAGCGGCATTTCGGCAACTACCGCGCCGGTACCCACAACGACCAGAAACTGGGCACTAACATGCGTGCCCGCAAGGCCATGCCCGGCGCGTTCGATGATTGGTTGAACAGCGAAGTCGGGGATATGGGCAGCGTGACCCGCTCGCAGATCCTCAAGCTGGGCCTCAACCTGCCCAATGACCAGCGCGTACAGCTGAGCTACCTGGAAAGCGACAGTGACAGCAACGACGCCTGGGCCTATACCAGCGACGATAACCAGAGCGTCTTCTACCAACGGGTCAGCAAGAACAACCTCAACGCCAAGAACTTTGCGCTGGACTACAGCTATACGCCGGATAACCCGCTGATCGACCTCAAGGCCAAGGTGTATTACGTCACCACCCAGCTGGATCGAAGCAACGCAGCCAATGGGGCAACGGTAGGCACGGGCAACTATGTAGGGGCCTATACCGACCACTTCCAGACCGATACCTGGGGCCTGCAGGGCGATAACACCTCGCGCTTTGATTTCGGCGAGGGCGGGCATGTGAGCTGGAACTACGGCATGGAGCTGTATCAGGACGAGTTCAAGCCACGCACCAACAAGGTCGAAGCCGTCAACAACCTCGGCTTGCTGCCCTACGCCGAGGGCGGCACGCCGGGGGGCAAGCGCACCATCGCCAGCCTGTTCAATAACCTGCAATACGAATACGGCGATTGGCTGACCCTCGATGGCGGCCTGCGGTATGACCGTTATCGGCTCGAAGGCGAAACCGGGCTGACCCTGTACCGTCGTGATCGCTTCTACAGCAGCCTGGTGGGCGCCAAGCGTGTCGCTGAGGTCTACGACATTGATCGCGAGGAAGGGCAGTTCTCCCCCACCTTCGGCATCGCCGTCAAACCGGGCCTGGACTGGCTGCAACTCTATACGCGCTGGGGCAAGGGCTGGCGACCGCCGGCAGTGACCGAAACCTTCATGACCGGCCGTCCCCATGGTGGCGGTTCGGGTGAGCGTGTGTTCCCCAATCCTTACCTCAAGCCAGAGGAGTCGAAGGACTGGGAAGTGGGGATGAACGTATTCAAGGAAGGGCTGCTGTTCGGTGACGACCGCCTGGGCGTCAAGGTTGCTTACTTTGATACCAGGATTGAAAATTTCTCCTTTCTCAACACCAGCGTCAGCCTTCCAGAAACCACCGCAGGTGGTTTTCTCGGGAACATGGCCTACGTCAACAACACCAATCCCACGCGTTTTCGTGGGCTTGAGTACCAGCTCAACTACGACATGGGCCGCGCGTACGCCAACCTCAGTTACACCCACATGATCGGCAGCAATGAGTTCTGCTCGAAGAACTATTACCTGGGGGGCGCGAAGAAGAATGGCCCCAGTACTTCGCGTATCGAGCGCTATGTCGACGCGAACGGCGTTTCCCGCATCCGCTTCGTGACCAGCTATGAAGTGCTGGACGATGACGTCGCCAACAACAAGGAGAGCTGTGGCCGGATCATGGGCAACGCCACCTATATGCCTGCCGACCGTGGCTCCTTGACCTTGGGCGCGCGCTTTCTGGACAAGCGGCTGGATACCGGCGTGCGCGTGCGCTACAGCGCGGGCAATGGCGAAAACCTCAATCAACAGGGTTACGACTTGCTCGACCAGGCGATGTGGCCGCAATACACCCTCTACGACCTGTACGCCAGTTACTGGATGACCGATCACTTGAACATTGCACTGGCGTTGGAAAACGCCACCGATGAAGCCTATTTCGTCGCCATGGGCGATGCCAACAACCTCAGCCTGGCCCGCGGTCGCACGCTGAGCGGGATGCTGGAATACAAATTCTGATCAACGTGCATCGGCACGTGATCAACGGTTTTACCCAACGGTGGGTAAAAAAGTGCGCCGCTTGTGCGTACTCATCAATAGCGTTGTTTAACGAGGTTTAGTGATGACTATTTCTGTTAGCTACGATTCTGGCCTGGGTTCTTTCACTGTCGGGGAATACCTGAGCGCATGGGCCCTGGGTTTCAACACCGCCGGCCACGGCAGCAGCAATACCGGTGGTTTCAGTAACGGCTCCCTCAGCGGTGACCAGTACGCTACCCACGGCGCCAACAGCTCCGACTACGCCTTCATCGCCGACAGCGACACCAGCAATGGCCTGCACTACGTGTTCAACCCTTCGCTGCCGGCCAGCAGCAACCAGAACCACTTCCTGTGGGGCGAGTTGGATAACGTTCAACTGGGCACCGGCCTCGGCGGCGGTAGTGGCAGCGATTTCAGCCTGACCGACTTCAAGGTCGCCTTCAACGGCCTCGACCTGAGCGCCGCTTCGGATGCCGGTCGCGTCGGTAACGAAGTGCAGAGCGTGATCTACGGCCTGATGCAGGGCAACACTGCCGCCCTGGAGACCGTCCTCACTGATCTGCTGGGTTCGATCGGCGAGAGCCTCAACAGCACCTTCGACGACATTGCCGCCGCCGTCGCCAGCCACGCGACTTCCACTGCCACCGCCGACGTTGCTTTGGTGGGTGTGCAGGACGTGGCACAGGACTGGGCACTCGCCGCCTGAACCTGCTGCTGCATGAAAAAAGCGAATGGAAGATCGCTCTCCCATTCGCTGCATTACACCGCCGTCGCCCAAGCCTTCTAACTCTTCCGGCGACGGCGGTGCCGAATTCTGCGCAGCGTCGTATCGCCTGTCAACGCGGCGACGCTGCACGCTCAACCCCACGAGAATCCCCAGATGCGCCACGCCGGCAACGAAACCCTGGCCGCCCTCACGGCCTATAAAAGTGGCTTCTTCAACATCGGCCTGTTCTCGGCGGTGATCAACCTGCTGATGCTGGCCCCGGCGCTGTACATGCTGCAGGTGTACGACCGGGTGCTGGCCTCGGGCAATCAGATGACCCTGCTCATGCTGACGTTGATGATCCTCGGCCTGTTCGGCCTGATGGGCGCGTTGGAGTGGGTGCGCAGCCAGGTGGTGATCCGCCTCGGCACGCAGATGGACATGCGCCTGAACCAGCGGGTCTACGACGCCGCGTTCGAAGCGCAACTCAAGGGCGGCACCCAGTCGGCGGGCCAGGCGTTGCATGACCTGACCACCCTGCGCCAGTTCGCCACCGGCCAGGCGCTGTTCGCGTTTTTCGATGCGCCGTGGTTTCCGGTGTACCTGCTGGTGATCTTCCTGTTCCATCCCTGGCTTGGCCTGCTGGCGCTGGGCGGCGCGCTGGTATTGATGGCGTTGGCGTGGATCAACCACCACGTCAGCCAGGCGCCGATGGCCCAGGCCAGCCAACTGTCCATCCACGCCAGCCAGCAGGCCACCGCCAACCTGCGCAATGCCGACACCATTGAAGCCATGGGCATGCTCGCCACCTTGCGCGGGCGTTGGTTCAACCAGCACCAAGCGTTCCTCGCCGAGCAAAATCTGGCCAGTGAAAAGACCGCCGCTGTCACCGCCTGGTCCAAGGGCGTGCGCCTGGCGTTGCAATCGCTGGTACTGGGTCTGGGTGCGTTGCTGGCGGTGCAGGGCGATATCACGCCGGGGATGATGATTGCCGGCTCCATCCTGATGGGGCGGGTGCTGACCCCCATCGACCAACTGATCGGCGTCTGGAAGCAATGGGGCTCGGCGCGCCTGGCCTACGAGCGCTTGTCGCAGCTGCTGGCGGCCAACCCGGCGCGACCGCCGCGCATGAGCCTGCCGGTGCCCAAGGGCCAGTTGAGCGTCGAGCACATCAGCGCCTGCGCCCCCGGCAGCCGTCGGCCGGCGCTGGTGAACCTGGGGTTCAACCTGCCAGCGGGTGAAGTGCTCGGCGTGATCGGCCCGTCGGGCTGCGGCAAATCCACCCTGGCGCGGGTGCTGGTGGGCGCCTGGGCACCGCTGGCCGGCAAGGTGCGGCTGGACGGCGCCGACCTGGTCCAGTGGGACAAACAGCAACTCGGCCCGCACATCGGCTACCTGCCCCAGGACATTCAACTGTTCGCTGGCAGCATCGCTGACAACATCGCGCGGTTTGCCGAGCTGGAGGCCGACAAAGTCCTCGCCGCTGCGCAAATGGCCGGTGTGCATGAACTGATCCTGCAACTGCCCCAAGGCTATGACACGCAATTGGGGGAGGGCGGTGCGGGGTTGTCCGGTGGCCAGAAACAACGCGTGGCCCTGGCCCGTGCGCTGTACGGCCTGCCGGCGTTGATCGTGTTGGATGAGCCCAACGCCAACCTCGACGAAGTGGGCGAGCAGGCCCTGCTCCAGGCCATCACCCAGCTTAAGCAGCAGCGCCGCACGGTGATCCTGATTACCCACAAAGCCAATGTGCTGAGCCTGACCGATCAGTTGCTGATCCTCAAGGACGGCCAGTTACAGGCCTTTGGTCCTACGGCGCGGGTGTTGGAGGCGCGGCAGAAACCGGCAGCCAGCAAGCCGGTGTCGACCATGAGCATGAGTTACCGCCTCGGTGAAGGAAAACAGGCATGAGCAAACCGGTACTGGTCAGCGACCGCCCTCACACGGTGTTGGCGCTGGATGACAAAAAATATTCGCGCCTGGGCTGGTGGCTGGTGCTCGGTGGCTTTGCCGGATTTATCGGCTGGGCCGCGTTGGCACCGCTGGACAAAGGCGTGGCGGTGTCGGGCAAGGTCATGGTCTCGGGCCATCGCAAAACCGTGCAGCACCCTGCCGGCGGTATCGTCGAACGCATCGACGTGCGTGACGGTGAGGTGGTTAAGGCCGGCCAGGTGCTGTTGCGCTTGAAGGAAACCCCCTTGCGCGGGCAGATGCAGTCGCTGCGCAGTCAGTACCTCGCGTCCCTGGCCAGCGAGGCGCGCTTGAGTGCGGAAAGCGAAGGTTTGCCCGCCATCGCATTCGGCCCTGAATTGCTGAATGAACCTGAGGCGGCCAACACCCTGAATCTGCAACGGCAACTGTTCACCAGCCGTGCCCAGTCGCTGTCCACTGAGCAACAAGGCCTGCGCGAAAACATTGCCGGGGCCGAGGCGCAGTGGCGCGGCACGCGGGATTCCCAAGCGAGCAAGCTGCAGCAACGCGCGGCATTGAATGAACAACTGCAAGGCCTGCGCGAGCTGGCGCGTGATGGCTATATCCCGCGCAATCGCCTGCTCGACAGCGAGCGCCTGTACGCTCAGGTCGACGGCGCCATTGCCGAGGACTACGGGCGCATCGGCCAGTTGCAGCGCCAGGTCCTGGAGCTGCGCCTGCGCATCCGCCAGCTCGGCGAAGACTTCCAGAAAGACCTGCGCGGCCAGTTGGCCGAGACCCGCACCCGCAGCGACGACCTGCGCAACCGCCTGGCTTCGGCCGAGTTCGAACTGGCCAACAGCCTGGTGCGTGCGCCGGCTTCAGGGGTGGTGGTGGGGTTGGAGGTGTACACCGAAGGCGGGGTGATCAAGCCCGGCCAGGCGCTGATGGACATCGTGCCCCAGGGCGAGCCGTTGCTGGTGGAGGCACGGGTGCCGGTGCAAATGGTCGACAAAGTGCATCCAGGCTTGCCGGTGGAACTGCTGTTCTCGGCCTTCAACCAGGCTACCACGCCACGGGTAGCCGGTGAGGTGACGCTGGTCTCCGCCGACCGCCAGGTCGATGAGCGCACCGACGAGCCTTATTACACCGTGCGCGCCCAGGTCAGCGCGGCGGGCATGCAACAACTGGACGGCGTGCAGATCCGTCCCGGTATGCCGGTGGAAACCTTTATCAAGACCGGTGAACGTTCGATGCTCAACTACCTGTTCAAACCTTTGCTGGATCGCACCCACATGGCGCTGGTGGAAGAATGAAGGCGCTGTTTTTTACCCTGTGTTTGAGCGTTACACCGGCGGTGCATGCCTTGGGTTTGCTCGACGCCTACGATCTCGCCCTACGCAATGACCCGACTTTTCAGGCGGCGATCCAGGAGCGTGAAGCCGGCGAAGAGAACCGCGTGATCGGCCGTGCAGCGTTATTGCCGAACCTGTCCTGGAGCTATAACAACTCACGTAATGAATCCGAAGTCACCCAAAGCACCGCTGTCGGCGATGTCACCAGCGACCGTGATTACCGCAGCTACGCCTCGACCCTGACCTTGCAGCAGCCGTTGCTGGATTACGAAGCCTACGCGCGCTTTCGCCAAGGCACCGCCCAGGCGCTGATGGCCGATGAGCGTTTTCGCGGCAAGAGCCAGGAACTGGCCGTGCGCGTGCTCAGCGCCTACAGCCAGGCGCTGCTGGCGCAGGAACGCATCGAGTTGAGCCGTGCGCAGAAGCGTGCGTTTGCCGAACGCCTGCAACTCAATGATCGTCTGCTCAAAGGCGGCGAAGGCACGCGCACCGATGTCTTGGAAACCCAAGCGCGATTGAGCCTGGCCCAGGCAGAGGAAATCGAATCGCTGGACGCTCAGGACAGCGCCTTGCGCGAGCTGGAAGCGATTGTCGGCCAGCCGTTGCAGATCGAAGAGTTGGCCCCCCTGACCCGTCAATTCGACATCCCGCCGCTGGAGCCCAATCGCTTCGAAACCTGGCGTGAACTGGCCATGGCCAACAACCCCGAACTCAAGTCCCAGCACCACGCGCTGGACGTGGCGTCCTACGAAGTGGAGCGCAAACGCGCCGGGCACATGCCCAAGGTCAGCCTGTACGCCAGCAGCCGCCAGACCAGCTCCGATTCGGAAAGCAGCTACAACCAGAAGTACGACACCAACAGCGTCGGCCTCCAGGTCAGCCTGCCCTTGTTTGCCGGTGGATCGGTGTCGGCCTCCACGCGCCAGGCGGCCAAGCAACTGTCCCAGGCCCAGTACGAGCTGGACGCACACACCTCGGCGACGTTGGTGGAACTGCGCAAGCAATTCAACCTCAACACCAGCGGCGCGGCGAAAGTGCGCGCCTACGAAATGGCCGTCAGCTCCGCCACCGCGCTGGTCACCGCGACCAAAAAGAGCGTCAGCGGTGGTGAACGGGTCAACCTCGATGTACTGGACGCCGAGCAACAACTGTTCACGGCCCGCCGTGACCTGGCGAATGCGCGGCACGCGTATCTGCTGGCCAGGATTCAGTTGAAGTATTACGCGGGGTTGCTGAGTGAGCAGGACTTGCGGGCGTTGGCGGGGTATTTCCAGCCTTCGGCATGAGTGGTTACAACCCGGCATTCGCCGGGTTTTTTGTCGTTACTAATCTGTGAAACAGCTTCGAGACGATGGAGCCGGTTGTCGGGTGGCAGGAGGGAAATTGTTACCTGGCGGAAAATAACCTAACGGATGGGTTACGATGAAAGTAGGTGCCTACAAGGGATATGTCATCTCGGTGTTTATCAGGGGCGAGCATTGCCCGCCTCATGTGCATGTCAGGGGGAATGCATGGGATGCGCGTTTTCGTTTCAGCTTTCTGAATGGGCAAGTGGAGTTGTGGGATGTGAATCCAGAAAGACGCCGCCCACCAGAGTCGGTCCTCAAAGAACTTCGCCAGACCCTGATGCAGCCGCATTACTTGGCACGGGCACGAAGGATCTGGTGGGAGAAACTGCAAACGGTTTGTCTGGAAAACCATTCTTGGGACTGGGATGCCGACGAACTGGTGCCGGGTTTAGTCATTCGGCGTGGTGTCTATGTGATCGCCAATGCTCGGCACGATGCAGTGGGGCAGCTGACTATTTTGAATCTGGTGAGGGCGCCAGGTTACGTGGAGATTGAGCTATGAAAAAAATCGTAAAAGCCAAAGTCGTGCCCTATGTACCGCTTACTGACGCCGATATTGACAAGGCAATAGCCCGTGGTCGCAAATTGAAGCGTTTGTATGCCAACGCCAGTTCTGTGCGTTATGAAAACGACTGCATCTCCATCGGCTTCAGCGACGGCAGCCGCGTCATGTTGCCGGTGGCCGGCCTGCCGGAGTTCGAAGGGTTTTCAGAGGAAGATTTCCAGCAGTTGGAAGTCAGTTTCGGTGGCAAGGCCATTAGCTGTGAGGCTCAGGATTTGGATGTTTCGATCACTGGCCTGATCGCCACAAGCCAGCCGCTGATGGACCTGGCCACGAGCCTGGTAGCGTCACGCAACGGTCGCAAAAGCAGCGCCGCCAAATCCGCTGCCGCCCGCGCCAATGGCAAGAAGGGCGGCCGGCCACGCAAGGAGCCTGAGGACGTTTAACGGCGGGTCAATAACACCCCGGATTCCATATGGTGCGTCCACGGGAACTGGTCAAACATCGCACACTGGGTAATGCGGTGGGTGTCATGCAGTTGCGCAATATTCGCTGCCAGCGTCTCCGGGTTGCAGGAGATGTACAGGATGTTGTCGAAGCGCCGGGTCAGTTCGCAGGTGTCCGGGTCCATGCCGGCGCGGGGCGGGTCGACGAACACGCTACCGAATTCGTAGCTTTTGAGGTCGATGCCGTGCAGGCGGCGGAACGGGCGCACTTCATTCAGTGCTTCGGTGAGTTCTTCGGCGGAGAGGCGCACCAGGGTGACGTTATCCACCGCGTTTTCATCGAGGTTGCTCAGGGCCGCATTCACCGAGGTCTTGCTGATCTCGGTGGCCAGCACTTTACGCACACGGGTGGCCAGCGGCAGGGTGAAGTTGCCGTTGCCGCAATACAGCTCCAGCAAGTCATCCGGGCGATCGCCCAAGGCTTCGTATGCCCAGTTGAGCATCTTCTGGTTCACCGTGCCGTTGGGCTGGGTGAACGCGCCTTCGGGTTGGCGGTAGCTGAAGGTGCGGCCGCCCACATCGAGTTTTTCCACCACGTAGTCGTGGCCGATCACATCACGCTTGCCCTTGGAGCGGCCGATGATGCTGACATTCAAATCAGCCGCCAGCTTATTCGCCGCGGTGTGCCAGTGCTCGTCCAGCGGGCGGTGATAACACAGGGTGATCATCGCGTCGCCGGCCAGGGTGGTGAGGAACTCCACTTGGAACAGCTTGTGGCTCAGGGCGGCGCTGGCTTGCCAGGCGGCCTTGAGCTGCGGCATCAACTGGTTGATGCGCTGGCTGGCGATGGGGAATTCTTCGATCAGGATCGGCGTGCGCTTGTCGTCCTGGGAAAACATCGCGTAGTGGCGCTCACCGCCTTCGCGCCACAAGCGGAACTCCGCCCGCAGGCGGAAGTTCTGCAGAGGCGACTCAAAGACCTGCGGCTCGGGTGCGTCGAACGGTGCCAGCAGGTCACGCAAGCGCGTGACCTTGTCTTGCAGTTGAACGGTGTAGCGTACGGCATCAAAAGTCATGCGTTGAACCAGCCCAGCTTGATCACGAACAGAATCGACAGAATCACCAGTGCCGGGTTGAGCTCACGGTAGCGGCCCGAAAGCAGCTTGATGGCGGTCCAGGCGATGAAACCGAAGGCAATGCCGTTGGCGATGGAGTATGTGAAGGGCATCGCCAGGGCGGTGATCACCACTGGCGCTGCAACGGTAATGTCATCCCAGTCGATTTCGGCCAGGCCTGAGGTCATCAATACAGCGACGAACAGCAGCGCCGGCGCGGTAGCAAAGGCCGGTACGCTGGCGGCCAGTGGCGAGAAGAACAACGCCAGCAGGAACAGGATCGCCACCACGATGGCGGTCAAGCCGGTACGGCCACCGGCGCTCACGCCCGCAGCGGATTCGATGTAACTGGTGGTGGTCGATGTACCCAGCAGCGAACCGGCCATGGCGGCGGTACTGTCGGCGATCAGCGCCCGACCCATTTTCGGCATGTGGCCGTCCTTGCCCATCAGCCCGGCGCGCTTGGCCACGCCGATCAGGGTGCCGGAGTTGTCGAACAGGTCAACGAACAGGAAGGCGAAGATCACGCTGACCAGGCCGATGTCCAGCGCGCCCTTGATATCCAGTTGCAGGAAGGTCGGGGCCAGGGACGGCGGCATCGACATCACGCCACCAAACGCGGTCACACCCAACAGGATGGAGACGATGGTCACCGCCAGGATGCCGATCAGCACTGCACCGCGCACGGCCAGGGCTTCCAGCGCAACGATCAGCATGAAGCCCAGGATAGCCAGGATAGGCGCCGGTTTGGTCAGGTCGCCCATGCCCACCAGGGTGTTCGGGTTACCGACCACGATCCCGGCGTTGTGCAGGGCAATCAAGGCCAGGAACAGGCCGATACCGGCGGCAATCGCCGAACGCAGGGGCAGGGGGATGCTGTTGATGATCCACTCACGGATTCGGAAGATCGACAGCAGGAAGAACAGCACCGCCGAAATGAACACCGCCCCCAGCGCAACCTGCCAGGTGTGGCCCATGTGCAACACCACGGTGTAGGTGAAGAAGGCGTTGAGGCCCATGCCCGGTGCCAGCGCGATCGGGTAGTTGGCGATCAGGCCCATCACGGTCGAACCGATGGCCGCCGCCAGGCAGGTCGCGACAAATACCGCACCCTTGTCCATGCCCGTCTCGCCGAGGATGCTCGGATTCACGAACAGGATGTAGGCCATGGCCAGGAATGTCGTGATGCCCGCGAGGATCTCGGTGCGCACGTTGGTGTTGTGTGCCTTGAGTTGAAACAGCTTTTCCAGCATGCCTGCTCCCTGTGACGCTATGTTGCGTCGTTATTTGTTGACCTCTAAGTCAAAGCACAAACTGCGCCAAGCGCCTGTGGTTCCAGAGAGGATCGGAAAAAGCGGCGCATCATACCAGCAGCCGAGGCTGTGTGGCGCATGGCCTTGAGGCATACTGCGGCGACGTTCAATAGCGGGTCATCGACAGCATGAAAAAAGCCAACGCGTGGAGTCTAGCCCTGATCCCTTGTCTCGGCCTGTGGTGGGGCGCGGCACCGGTGTGGGGCGCGACTGCACCGCCCTTGAGCGAGGTGCGCGTGTTCAAGGTCGAATCGGCGCGCTGCACGGAAACCATCCCGGAACGCGCGCAAAGCACCCAGATGTGTACGCACCGTGGGCCCACCAAAGTGTCGGTGATGGAAGTTGGCCTGGGCAACAACCCGATGGGCCGTTTCAACGGCGCCGAACTCAACGGGCAACGGACGCCCGTCTGCCAGGTCGGCAACATCAGCCAGGCCTGCAACGGCGCTGGCACCCTGATGGGCTACATCTATGTGTTTGACCTGAATGTCGAAGCCCAAGGCTGGTTCGAATACAGCAACTCCTCGATCAATGGCCCGCAGAACACCCTGAAGACCCTGCTCAATATCCGCTGATCAATCATCTTGAACGCTCAAAAAACCGGGAAGTCGTACCCCTGAGACGGCGACTTTCCTGAACGCCGCGGATGTACACCAACCCGTGAGGTGTTTATGAGCGCGACCCCCAATGGCGCGGCGGCCCAACCGTTCGTCGCCCACTCCATACGCTTGACCCTCAATGGTCAGCACCGCCAACTCGACGTATTGCCCTGGACCACGTTGCTGGACCTGCTGCGCGAGCAACTCGACCTGGTCGGCAGCAAAAAAGGTTGCGACCACGGCCAATGCGGCGCGTGCACGGTATTGCGCGACGGCAAACGCGTAAACGCCTGCCTGACCCTGGCGGTGATGTGCGACGGCGCCGAATTGACCACGATCGAAGGCCTGGCCGATGGCGACCAACTGCACCCAATGCAGCAAGCCTTTATCAAGCACGACGCCTTCCAGTGCGGTTACTGCACGCCCGGCCAGATTTGCTCCGCCGTCGGCCTGGCCAATGAAGGCCGCGCCCACGACACCGCGCAGATCCAGGAGCTGATGAGCGGCAACCTGTGCCGCTGCGGTGCCTACAGCAATATCCGCGATGCCATCGAAGAGGCCTTGCCAGCGTGCCGCGCCCAGGGAGGCGAGCAATGAATCCCTTCCAGTACAGCAAGCCGGCGGATATCCACGAAGCCGTGCACCTGAGCAGCGCCGTGTCGCGTTTTATTGCCGGCGGCACCAACCTGCTGGACTTGATGAAAGAAAACATCAGCCGCCCCGAACACCTGATCGATATCACCGGCCTGCCGCTGAATGAGGTTGAAGAAACCGCCGAGGGCGGCCTGCGGATCGGCGCGCTGGTGAGCAATGCCGACCTGGCCTGGCACCCGCTGATCGAACAGCGTTACCCGCTGCTGTCCCAGGCGATCCTTGCCGGTGCTTCGCCGCAACTGCGCAATATGGCGAGTACCGGCGGCAACCTGTTGCAGCGCACCCGTTGCTACTACTTCTATGACGCCACGGTGCCGTGCAACAAGCGTGAGCCCGGCAGCGGTTGCCCGGCGCGCACCGGGTTGAACCGTATCCATGCGATCCTCGGCGCCAGTGAACAGTGCGTTGCCACTCACCCTTCGGACATGTGCGTGGCCCTGGCAGCGCTGGAGGCGCGGGTGCATGTCGAAGGCCGAGGCGGCGCGCGGATTATCGAGTTTGCCGACTTCCATCGCTTGCCCGGTGATGCGCCGCAACGCGACAACCAATTGGCCGACGATGAGTTGATCACCGCCATCGAATTGCCCGCCGACCATCTGGCCCGCCACAGCCACTACCTGAAAATCCGTGACCGCGCGTCTTATGCGTTTGCGTTGGTGTCTGTCGCCGCTGCTCTCGAATTGGAGGGCGACCGAATCGTCGACGCGCGCCTGGCCCTTGGCGGCGTGGCCCATAAACCCTGGCGTGACCGTGCGGTGGAAGCTTCGCTGATCGGCCAGGTGGTCAGCCGCGAAACCTTCAGCAACGCCGCCGACGCCCTGCTGCAAGACGCCGAGCCGCTGGAACACAACGGCTTCAAGATCAAGCTGGCGCGCCGCGCAATTATCCGCGCCCTGAGCGACGCCGCCGTCGCAGGAGATCGCCCATGACCGCTATTGGCAAACCCCTGGACCGTGTCGACGGTCTGCTCAAGGTCACCGGCCAGGCGCGTTATGCCGGTGAGTTTCCTGAGGCCGGCCTGCTCCACGGCAGTGTGGTATCCAGCACCATCGCCAAGGGCCGCGTGCTGGCTATCGACGCGGCCAGGGCACTGGCCCTGCCCGGCGTGGTGGCGGTTATCCATCACCTCAACCGGCCGAAAATCGCCAGTTACGACGATGCCTTCCAAGATGACGATGCGGCGGACGGCTCTCCGTTTCGCCCGCTGTATAACGACCGTGTGCTCTACAGCGGCCAGCCTCTGGCCCTGGTGATCGCCGACAACCTGGAACTGGCGCGGCATGCCGGCTCGCTGGTAGAGATCGAATACGCGCGCGAAGACTTCGAGACTGATCTGCTCGCCCAACAGGAACAGGCCTATGCTTCACCGCAGACGCCGCCCGCGCCGCGCGGCAACTTCCAGGCCGAATGGGCCGCCGCTGCCGTCAGCCTCGACCTGCACTACAGCACCCCCATCGAACACCACAACCCCATGGAACCCCACGCCAGCACCGTGCTGTATCAGCCGGACGGCACCCTGCATATCCACGACAAGACCCAGGGCCCGCAGAACTGCCAGGCCTATGTACAAAAAGTGTTCGGCCTGGATAAAAGCCAGGTGCGGATTTTTGCTGCATTCGTCGGGGGTGCCTTTGGCTCGGGTTTGCGTCCGCAGTATCAATTGCCCCTGGCGGTGATGGCGTCCCTGGCGCTCAAGCGCTCGGTGCGCGTCACCCTGACCCGCCAGCAGATGTTCACCTTCGGCTACCGCCCGCGCACCTTGCAGCGTTTGCAGATGGGCGCCGCTGCCAATGGTCGTCTGCTGGCGCTGGGGCATACGGCGATTGGCCAGACCTCACGCTTCGAAGATTTCAGCGAGCACGTGGTGGAGTGGAGCGGCATGCTTTACCACTGCGACAACGTGCAACTGACCTACAAGCTGGTGCCGCTGGATGTGTTCACGCCCTTGGATATGCGCGCGCCCGGCGCCGCGTTGGGGGTGATCGGCCTGGAGTGCGCCATGGACGAGTTGGCGTGCGCCTTGGGGATGGACCCGGTGCAACTGCGGCTGATCAACTACGCCGAGCGCAACCAGAATGAAGACAAGCCCTGGTCGAGCAAGGCCTTGCGCGAGTGTTACAGCGAAGGTGCCGAGCGCTTCGGCTGGAGCCAGCGCAACCCGGAACCGCGCAGCATGCGCGACGGCTGCCAGTTGATCGGCTGGGGCATGGCCGGTGGCGTGTGGGAGGCCATGCAGATGAAGGCCAGCGCCAAGGCGCGCATCGACGCCGAGGGCAAACTGACCGTCAGCAGCGCCACCACGGACATCGGCACCGGCACCTACACGGTGATGACCCAGATCGCGGCGCAGGCCAGTGGTGTGGCGGTGGAAGACGTGGTGTTTCTGCTCGGTGATTCCTCACTGCCTACCGCACCGCTGCAAGGCGGTTCGTTCACCGTGTCGTCCGTCGGTACCGCCGTGCAGCAAGCCTGCGAAGCGTTGAGCGCCAAGCTGCTGACCATCGCCCGGCAGACTTACCCGGTGTTCAAGGATGCCGAGTCCGTACGCTTTGAAGACGGCCAACTGCACACCGGCGACGTGAGTGTGTCGTTGGCACAACTGGTCAAGGACAGTGGCGAAGAGGCCTTGGACGTCCAGGTCGACAGCGAACCGGACAAGAAGCGCGAAGGTTACGCCACCGCCACCCATTCAGCGGTGTTCGTCGAAGTACGGGTGGATGAGGACTTGGGCACGATCAAGGTCAGCCGCGTGGTCAGCGCGATTGCGGCCGGGCGGGTGGTCAACCCGAAGATGGCGCGCAGCCAGATCCTCGGCGGGGTGGTGTGGGGCATCGGCATGGCCCTGCATGAAGAGACCCAGGTCGACCATCAGTTGGGACGCTACATGAACCACAGCCTGGCCGAGTACCACATTCCGGTTAATGCCGATATCGGCGACATAGACGTGGTGTTTGTCGAAGAACACGACGAGATCGTCAACGCCCTGGGCTCAAAAGGCGTGGGTGAGATTGGCATTGTCGGGGTGGCGGCGGCGGTGGCGAATGCGATTTACCATGCCACCGGCAAGCGGGTGCGGGAGTTTCCGATCACCCTGGACAAGGTGCTCTGACGCCATTCTTTCAAGCCCCTGGAGATCTAGGTGTGGGAGGGGGCAAGCCCTCTCCCACATTGACCTTATTGCCACATTGGATCATGCAGCGGGCTTGATGCTTTCCTCTACCGGCACATGCATACGATCCCGATTCGCCAGGGTCGGGAACAGTTTGATCCACACCCCGGTCACCACCA
The DNA here is from genome assembly GCF_001269925.1 of Pseudomonas sp. MIACH. Taxonomy (GTDB): domain Bacteria; phylum Pseudomonadota; class Gammaproteobacteria; order Pseudomonadales; family Pseudomonadaceae; genus Aquipseudomonas. The sequence goes on along the minus strand of NZ_LHVO01000056.1, from coordinate 123,922 downwards.
GCGTACCGATCCCGCCCATGACCACGGCGGGCACGGTGCCGAACCAATGGGCGGTGATACCGGACTCGAACTCGCCCAGTTGGTTGGATGCGCCGATAAACAGGCCGTTGACCGCACTCACCCGGCCGCGCATTTCATCCGGCGTTTCCAGCTGCACAAAAGACGCGCGGATCACCATGCTGATCATGTCCGCCGCGCCCAGCACCACCAGCACTGCCAGGGAAAACCAGAACGAGGTGGACAGGCCGAAGGCGATGGTCGCCACGCCGAATACGCCAACAGCGGTGAACATCACCCGGCCAACCTTGCGGTCCACCGCAAAGCGCGCCAGCCACAGTGACATCAACAAGGCGCCCACTGCCGGTGCCGAGCGCAACAGGCCCAGACCCCAGGCACCGGTCAGCAGGATGTCCTTGGCGAACACCGGCAGCAACGCGGTGGCTCCGCCCAGCAGCACGGCGAACAGGTCGAGGGAAATCGCCCCGAGGATGTCCGGGCGGCTGCGGATAAAACGAATCCCGGCCAGCAGCGAATCGAGGGTGGCCTTGCCTTTATTGAGCGGAGTCTGGCGCGCGGGCAGGTTGAGGGTCAGCACACAGGCGATGAGGTACAGCACCACCGTGGGCCCATACACCCAGACGCTGCCGAAGGCGTAAAGCAAACCACCGAGCGCCGGGGCGACAATGGTCGCCAGTTGCTGGGCCGACTGCGACGAGGCCACCGCACGCGGAAACAGCGCGCTGGGCACGATGCTCGGCAGCAGGGCCTGGGTGGTGGGCATTTCAAACGAGCGTGCGGCGCCGAGCAGGAAGGCGAGGATAAAGATCATCTCGCGGGTCACGTTGCCAGTCAGGCCGCCGATGGCCAGGGAGAGGGCAATCAATGCCTGCACGGTCTGGCAGATGGCCGCGACTTTGCGGCGCTCATAGCGGTCGGCCACATGCCCGGTGTGCAGCATGAACAGCACGCGCGGCACGAATTCCACCAGGCCGACCAACCCCAGGTCCAGCACGTTGCCGGTGAGTTGGTAGAGGTTCCAGCCGATGGCCACGGTGAGCATCTGAAAGCCGCTGGCGGTAAAGATACGTGCCAGCCAGAACGCGATGAAAGGGCGGTGATGACGTAACAGCAACGCGGGTTCACTAGGCATCGGGAATTCTGGTCAAGGCCGGAGGAGGGGCCGAGATTATCATCAAGTTGTAACGGATGGTTGCAAGAACTGCGCTGAGGCAGTCTGTCACGCGGCAAAAGACCACACGGACCAACCGCGAAAATGGGACTACTCTTTTGACTGTGATTGATCCAGATCAAAGTCATTTCAAAATTTGTTCTGGCGGCCGCAAGGCCAGATTCCCTACGTGGCTGGTTAAAAAAAGAAACGAATTGAAATTCGCCAGACTCCATATCCGTGGGGGCAGTGGGTGCAGGCTCCCGCCAGCAGCCGGTATTACCTGACAGAGGAAGACTTATGTTCGGTTTGGAGGCGCTAGATCTCGCCCGAATTCAGTTCGCGTTCACCATCTCATTCCACATCCTGTTCCCGGCGATCACCATCGGCCTGGCCAGTTACCTCGCAGTGCTGGAAGGCTTGTGGCTCAAGACCCATAACGACACCTACCGTGACCTCTACCATTTCTGGTCGAAGATCTTTGCCGTCAACTTCGGCATGGGCGTGGTCTCCGGTTTGGTCATGGCCTACCAGTTCGGCACCAACTGGAGCCGCTTCTCGGACTTCGCCGGCGCCGTCACCGGGCCGCTTCTTACGTACGAAGTGCTCACGGCCTTCTTCCTCGAAGCCGGTTTCCTCGGTGTGATGCTGTTCGGCTGGAACAAGGTGGGGCGCAAGCTGCACTTCTTCTCCACGGTGATGGTGGCCGTCGGTACGTTGATCTCGACCTTCTGGATCCTGGCGTCCAACAGCTGGATGCAGACGCCGCAAGGCTTTGAAATCATCGACGGCCGCGTGATTCCTACCGATTGGCTGGCGGTGATCTTCAACCCATCGTTCCCTTACCGCCTGATGCACATGGCGACGGCAGCCTTTGTGGCCACGGCGTTCTTTGTCGGTTCCTCGGCGGCCTGGCACCTGCTGCGCGGCAAGGACAACCCGGCGATCCGCAAGATGTTGTCGATGGCGATGTGGATGGCCCTGATCGTGGCGCCTATCCAGGCCGTGATCGGTGACTTCCATGGCCTCAACACCCTCAAGCACCAGCCGGCAAAAATCGCCGCCATCGAAGGCCATTGGGAAAACAAAGGCAATGAGCCAACCCCGCTGATCCTGTTTGGCTGGCCGGACATGAAGGCCGAAAAAACCAAGTATGCGGTGGAGATTCCGTACCTGGGCAGCCTGATCCTGACCCACTCCCTGGACAAACAGGTGCCGGCGCTCAAGGAATTCCCGCCGCAAGACCGCCCGAATTCGACCATCGTGTTCTGGTCGTTCCGGGTCATGGTCGGCCTGGGCTTCCTGATGATCTTCACCGGTCTGTTCAGCCTCTGGCTGCGCCGGGGCGACAAGATGTACACGTCCAAACCGTTCCTGTACCTGGCGCTGTGGATGGGGCCGTCTGGCCTGATCGCGATTCTCGCCGGTTGGTTCACCACCGAAATTGGCCGCCAGCCGTGGGTGGTCTACGGGTTGATGCGCACGTCGGATGCTTCTTCCGGGCATAGCCTGGCGCAGATGACGATCACCCTGGTGTTGTTCGTGGTGGTGTACTTCGCCCTGTTCGGCGCGGGTCTGGGCTACATGATGCGCCTGGTGCGCAAAGGTCCTGTGACTCACGAAGGTACGGAACCGACCCACGGTGGTCCCGGCCAGAAACGCACACCGGCCCGTCCGTTGTCCGCCGCCGATGATGGCAGCGATGACGACCACACCCACATCCAGCACAAGGGGAATTGAGATGGGTATTGATCTTCCGTTGATCTGGGCCGTGATCATCATCTTCGGGATCATGATGTACGTGGTCATGGACGGCTTCGACCTGGGCATCGGCATCCTCTTCCCGTTTATCCCGGGCAAGACCGACCGTGACGTGATGATGAACACCGTGGCCCCGGTCTGGGACGGTAACGAAACCTGGCTGGTACTCGGCGGCGCGGCGTTGTTCGGCGCGTTCCCGCTGGCCTATTCGGTGGTGTTGTCGGCGCTGTACCTGCCGCTGATCCTGATGCTGATCGGCCTGATCTTTCGTGGCGTGGCCTTCGAGTTCCGCTTCAAGGCCAAGGACCACAAGCGTCACCTGTGGGACAAGGCATTCATCGGCGGTTCGCTGGCGGCCACGTTCTTCCAGGGGGTAGCGCTGGGCGCGTTTATCGATGGGATTCCGGTGGTCAATCGCCAGTTTGCCGGCGGCTCGCTGGACTGGCTCACGCCGTTCACGATGTTCTGCGGCGTGGCGCTGATCGTGGCCTATGCCTTGCTCGGCTGCACCTGGCTGATCATGAAAACCGAAGGCCCGTTGCAGGAGAAGATGCACAACCTGGCGCGGCCGTTGGCCTTCGTGGTGCTGGCGGTGATTGGTATCGTGAGTCTCTGGACTCCGCTGTCGCACCCGGAAATCGCTTCGCGCTGGTTCACCCTGCCGAACCTGTTCTGGTTCCTGCCGGTGCCGATCCTGGTGCTGGTGACCATGTACGGGCTGATCCGCGCCGTGGCGCGTAATGCCCACTACACGCCGTTCCTGCTGACGCTGGTGCTGATCTTCCTCGGCTACAGCGGCCTGGGGATCAGCCTGTGGCCGAACATCATCCCGCCATCCGTGTCGATCTGGGATGCCGCTGCGCCGCCGCAGAGCCAAGGCTTCATGCTGGTGGGCACCTTGTTCATCATCCCGTTCATCCTGGGCTACACCTTCTGGAGCTACTACGTGTTCCGCGGCAAGGTCACCCACGAAGACGGCTATCACTAGGAGGGTCGTTGCATGTCCGGCAAACCTACGTTGCACGAGATCGAACAGGCCGAGAAACAGCCGTTGTGGCGGCGCCTGGGGTGGCTGGCGATGATCTGGACCGGCAGTGTGCTGGCCCTGTTCGTCGTGGCCAGCCTGATGCGCATGTTCATGAATGCGGCCGGCCTGACCACTCACTGACATCCCGATCCGGGCTTCGCGCCCGGTTTTCAGCCCTGCTCTTCTTTTGGAAGGGCAGGGCTTTTTTATTTGCGTGCTTTGAGAATCACGAACTTGGGAGTGGCAGCGACCTGCTCTACGCCACGGAACAAGCGCGCCAACTTGCTGTGATAACCCAGGTGACGGTTGCCGACGATATACAGGGCGCCGCCCACCACCAGGGCTTCCCGGGCCTGCTGGAACATGCGCCAGGCAAGGAAGTCGCCCACCACCTGTTGTTGATGGAACGGTGGGTTGCACAACACCACGTCCAGGGAGTCGGCTTCCTGGCCGGCCAGGCCGTCATCCGCGCGTACGCTGACGGCGCGCTCACCGAGGGCGGCTTGCCAGTTCTCCAGCGCCGATTGCACGGCCATGTAGGACTCGTCCACCAAGGTGTACTGGGCGTCGGGGTTTTGCAGGGCGCTGGCGATCGCCAGTACCCCGTTGCCGCAACCCAGGTCCGCCACGCGGGCACTGCCCAGGTTTTTGGGCAGGTGCGGCAGGAAGGCGCGGGTGCCGATATCGAGGCTTTCGCGGCAGAACACATTGGCATGGTTGAGCAGTTCAATCGCCGGCGCGTCCAGGGTGTAGCGCGTCGGGTAGGGCGAGACAGCGGCCGGACGGTCGGCCTGGGTGGCAATCAGCAAACGGGCTTTCTTGACTGCCAGGGAGGCGTGCATTGGCCCGATATAGCGCTCCAGCAACTCGCCGGCCGCCCGGGGCAAATGCTTGACCATCGCTGCGGCGATCACTTCGGCACCTGGCGCCAGTTGGCCTTGCAGGCGAATCAACTGCTCTTCCAGCAGTGCCAGAGTCTTGGGTACGCGGATCAGCACGCGGTCGAACGGCCCACGGGGCAACTGGCTGGCGGGGATGAACGGCACTGCGTCAAAGGCCTTGTCGTTGCGCACCAGGTTTTTCTCAAGGCCAAGGGCGGCGAGAAACGAGTCACCGCTGGAGGTCACTTGCACCTGGCCTTCAAGGCTGGCCGCCAGCGCCCCGAAACTGTCGTTGAGCACCAGCACGCGGGTCGTGGCGGTCGGTCGCTGTTCGGCCAGATAGCTGAGCAGGTATTCGTCGGCGGCGTCGAAGGCCTGCAGCGGATCGTTATGTTGCTCTGGCTGGCGGATCAGATCGAGCTGGGCGAAGGGGCTGTCGAGCAGGGGCATGGCGGGGGAGGCTCTGGGTAATCGATGGGTGTTCGGCAGGGGGGCTGCGGAACGGCCTGAGTGAACTTCGAGGCGCCGTTTCAAGGGGGCTGCTTCAACACTCAGGACTGGCCGTAAATGTTACTTTTTTTCCAGAGGGATTACATGCGGTGTTTCAACGAGGCTTAAAACAACCCCGCTTTCGAGGCGCAGAGCACTGCGGCGATCTTGTTGTTGACCCCCAGCTTTTTGAAGCAACTGCAGATATGAAACCCCACCGTACGTTCGGACAGGCAGAGGATGGTGGCGATGTCCGCCGCAGTCTTGCCCATGGCTGACCACTTGAGGATTTCCGTTTCGCGCGGGGTCAATTTGCTCGCAGGGTCAAGGCTAGGCTGGCCGGCATACGTCTGAACCACGACTGCATGCATTGCGTGGCACAACCACAGGACGCTCCCGGCCTTTTCGTACAACTCTTGTGGGCTGACCTCACCCTTGCCGCGGCTCAGGGTCAGCATGCTGAACACGCCCTGGAAGTCATGCACCGCTTGGGTCCAGCCCAAGTGCACGCCGTATGTTTGGGCCAGCTCCCACAGATTAGGGGCAGCGCCGAAGGCTTTTTCCTCCCAGACAATCGGCAGTACGCTACGTTTGCTGTGATTAACCACGGGATCCACGTCGAAGAAGTGCGCCTTTTGGTACAGCGTGTTCCATTCGTTTGGATAGTTGTTGAAGTTGACAGGTTTCGTATGATTGTTGGGTCGTTGGGAACTCATCGTAAATGAACAGAATTGGAAGCCAAGCTCATAGGTGTGGTTGATGACCATTTCGAAAGCACTGGTGATTTCGTTCTCGCCTTCCAGTTTGGGCAACCTTGTATTGCGCCAGTTAACCATTCGGTAACTCTCCGTGAGGTTCTTTTTTATATGGGATACGTCCTCGACTCCCAAAACTGCACGGAATTGAGTGTAGGACACGAGCTACAGATGAAGAGGAGATTTTTGCTCTTGTACGGCGGGGTTTAAGAATTTTTTCTACGAAGCCATCAGTTGACGTCGACACGATTTCGTTGGTTTTTCACGGTTTTTTAAAGAGTTGAATCTTGTGTAAAGCCTCACTTACAGCGAAGTTAGAACCCCCGTAGAGCGCCTAATAGCCAATTGATTAGTGCGCGTATCGACAGGTCACTGTCGGGGCCCAGGCGATGCCACTACAAACCAGCGGTGTTTCCGCAGGTAACTTTGGGGGACACTAGTGCACCTGTTGAACGGAGTCCCCCATGACGGCCAGTGCTGAGAAATTTACCCGCCAGACCTTGCTCGATGTGCAATCGCTGACCCCAAGCCTGTTTACGTTGCGAACCACCCGCGACCCGGGGTTCCGGTTTACGGCTGGGCAGTTCGTGCGCCTGGGGGTCACCAAGGCGGATGGCAGCACGGTGTGGCGCGCCTATTCCGTGGTGTCCTCGCCATTTGATGAACACCTGGACTTCTTCTCGATTGTTGTCCCTGGCGGCGAATTCACCAGTGAACTCAGCCGACTGCGGGTGGGCGATACCTTGATGGTGGAGCGCCAGGCTACCGGGTTCCTGACCCTGAACCGTTTCGTCGATGGCCGCGACTTATGGATGTTAGGCACTGGCACCGGGGTGGCACCGTTTTTGTCGATTCTGCAGGACTTCGAAGTCTGGGAGAAATTCGAACGCATCATCCTGGTGTACAGCGCGCGGGAGTCCAAAGAGTTGGCCTATCAGTCGCTGATCAAGGAACTGGGCGAGCGCGAGTACCTCGCCGAATACGCGCATAAACTCACGTACATCCCCACCGTTACGCGTGAACAGCATCCGGGGGCGCTGAATGGGCGCATTACCACGCTGATTGAAAACGGTGAGCTGGAGCGCACCGCTGGCGTGGCGTTGAGCCCCGAGCATTCCCGAGTACTGATTTGCGGTAACCCACAGATGGTCGATGACACGCGCCAGTTGCTCAAGCAGCGCGACATGCAACTGAGCCTGAGCCGCCGGCTAGGGCAGGTGGCGGTGGAAAACTACTGGTAATAAAAAGGCGCCCCTGAAGGCGCCTTTTTAACGACCTGAGCGGCTTAAAGCGGCTTGTCGTTCTGTGCCTTGAGCAGGTCGCGAATCTCACCCAGCAGCACTTCTTCCTTGCTTGGTGTCGGTGGCAGGCTAGGTGCCACGGCTTCTTCGCGCTTGAGGCGGTTGATGGCCTTGACGCCCATGAAGATCGCAAACGCGACGATCACAAAGTCGATCACGCTCTGGATGAACTTGCCGTACGCCAGGACGACGGCGGGCACGTCGCCTTGTGCCGCCTTGAGCGTTATCGCCAGGTCACCAAAGTCCACGCCACCGATCAACAGACCAATGGGCGGCATCACCACATCGCCTACGAACGAGGAAACAATTTTGCCGAAGGCGGCGCCGATGATAATACCGACGGCCATGTCGACGACATTACCTTTGACCGCGAAGGCCTTGAACTCACTGATCACGCCCATAGGTTATTCCTTGTTACAGATGAGAAGGGTGCCGCTTAGTGTAAATCAGTCGCAGAGGGCTTGCCCGACACAACTGCTAACACTGTCAGCTTTTATCGACACATCAAATCGCAAATAGTTTGCAAAGTGCCACTAATCGCGCGCGAAATACGCGCTGTTTCAGTGGCTTACCACATTATTTTCTCAATCGACCTGGTGGTCTTTTTCTATTTATCTTCTGACTCGAGGGTCACTAGCCTCTGGCAAGCACAACTGAATGTGCACTAAAAAAACCAGAGGAAACCTTGATGAAGAATCCAATCAATCGCGGCCCGCTATTGGCGCGTCATGTGCTGGTAGTGGCGACCGCCAGCCTGCTTTCCCTCTCCGTGCAAGCCGCCAACCTGACCCGCGATAACGGCGCTGCCGTCGGCGACAACCAGAACTCGCAAACCGCGGGTGCCAATGGTCCGGTGCTGTTGCAGGACGTGCAACTGATCCAGAAGCTGCAGCGCTTCGACCGTGAGCGCATCCCTGAGCGCGTGGTGCATGCCCGTGGCACCGGCGCCCATGGCACCTTTACCGTCACCGACAACCTCAGCGACCTGACCAAGGCCAAGGTCTTTGCGGCAGGCGAAGCCACCCCGGTGTTCGTGCGCTTCTCGGCCGTGGTGCACGGCAACCATTCCCCGGAAACGTTGCGTGACCCGCGCGGTTTCGCCACCAAGTTCTACACCGCTGACGGTAACTGGGACCTGGTGGGGAATAACTTCCCGACGTTCTTTATCCGCGATGCCATCAAGTTCCCGGACATGGTCCACGCCTTCAAGCCGGACCCGCGCACCAACCTGGACGATGACTCCCGTCGCTTCGACTTCTTCTCTCATGTTCCCGAGGCCACTCGCACACTTACCGAGTTGTATTCCGACTCTGGCACCCCGGCCAGTTACCGGGAAATGGACGGCAATGGCGTACATGCCTACAAATTGATCAACGCCAAGGGCGAAGTGCATTACGTCAAGTTCCACTGGAAGAGCCTGCAAGGCATCAAGAACCTCGACCCCAAGCAAGTCACCGAAGTGCAGGGGCGTGACTACAGCCATATGACCAACGACTTGGTCACCCATATCAACAAGGGCGATTTCCCCAAGTGGGACCTGTATGTGCAGGTACTCAAGCCAGAAGACTTGGCCAAGTTTGATTTCGACCCGCTGGACGCCACCAAGATCTGGCCGAATGTGCCCGAGCGCAAAGTCGGGCAGATGGTGCTGAACCGCAACCCGGCGAATGTCTTCCAGGAAACCGAGCAAGTGGCCATGGCCCCGGCCAACCTGGTACCGGGTATCGAGCCGTCGGAAGACCGCCTGCTGCAAGGCCGGGTGTTCTCGTATGCCGACACGCAGATGTATCGCCTGGGCGCCAATGCCCTGCAATTGCCGATCAACGCCCCACGGGTGACCGTCAACAACGGGAACCAGGACGGCGCGCTGAACTTCGGCAAGACCACCAGCGGCGTGAACTACCAGCCAAGCCGCCTGGAAAACCGTGAAGAGCCGCAAACCGCGCGCTACAGCCAGACGGCACTGTCGGGCAGCACCCAGCAGGCGAAGATCCAGCGTGAGCAGAACTTCAAACAAGCGGGTGACCTGTATCGCTCCTACAGCCCGAAAGAGCGTCAGGACTTGATCGACAACTTCGGCGGCTCCCTGGCCACGACCGATGACGAGAGCAAGCACATCATCCTGTCGTTCCTCTACAAGGCTGATCCGGAATACGGCACCGGCGTGGCCAAGGTCGCCAAGGGTGATCTGGCGCGCGTGAAGGCGCTGGCCGAAAAACTCACTGACTGATGTTGGTTTTGGTCGACGCCCATGCGGGCGTCGACCTCTGGCAGGAGAGAACCCATGCGTATTTCTATCGGCTTACTGATGGCCATGCTGGCCTTTGTCGCCCATGCCGAGTCGCCCGACCCGGTCGCCCTCAAGGCGCAGCTCCAGGATTATTACTTCGACGCCGCCCGCCGTGGCGACCTCGACATGCTCAACACCTTTATCGACTCCGGTTTCTCCCTCAACACCCAGGACGATAAGGGTTACACCGCGCTGATCCTCGCTGCTTACCATGGCGAAAGCGCTTACGTGGAGCGATTGCTCGCCGCCGGTGCCGACGCCTGCGTGCAGGACAAGCGCGGCAACACCGCGTTGATGGGCGCGATCTTCAAGGGTGAACTGAAAATCGCCCAGCGCCTGCTGGCCACCGACTGCAACCCCGACCAGCGTAACGGTGCCGGTCAGACGGCAGCCATGTATGCCGGGCTGTTCAAGCGCATCGAGTTGCTCGACGAACTCAAGGCCAAGGGCGCCGATCTCAACGCCGAAGACCCGGTCGGCAATAGTGCTTCACGATTGGCCAGCGGTGAAATCCGGACCCCGGCGTCGCGCTGAGCTATCATCGCGGTTTTTCGGTTGGAGGTTCTCAAATGGCAAAGGCCAAGCGCATGTACGGCTGCACGGAGTGCGGCGCGACCTTTCCCAAGTGGGCCGGCCAATGCACCGAGTGTGGTGCGTGGAATACCCTGACTGAAACCATGATCGAAAGCGGCGGCGCCGCTGCCCCTACCGGGCGTGCCGGTTGGACCGGGCAGCAGGCGCAGATCAAGACCCTGGCCGAAGTCAGCGTTGAAGAGATCCCGCGTTTCTCGACGGCTTCCGGCGAGCTGGATCGGGTTCTGGGTGGCGGCCTGGTGGACGGTTCGGTGGTGTTGATTGGCGGCGACCCCGGCATCGGCAAATCGACGATTCTGCTGCAAACCCTGTGCAGCATCGCCAGCCGCATGCCGGCGCTGTACGTCACCGGCGAAGAATCCCAGCAACAGGTGGCCATGCGCGCGCGCCGCCTCGGCTTGCCCCAGGACCAACTGCGGGTCATGACCGAAACCTGCATCGAAAGCATCATCGCCACGGCCCGGATCGAAAAACCCAAGGTCATGGTGATCGACTCGATCCAGACGATTTTCACCGAGCAATTGCAGTCGGCGCCGGGCGGTGTGTCTCAGGTGCGCGAAAGTGCGGCGTTGCTGGTGCGCTACGCCAAGCAGAGCGGCACGGCGATCTTCCTGGTCGGCCACGTCACCAAAGAGGGCGCGCTGGCCGGGCCACGGGTGTTGGAGCATATGGTCGACACCGTGCTGTATTTCGAAGGCGAGTCCGATGGTCGTTTGCGCTTGCTGAGGGCGGTGAAGAACCGCTTCGGCGCGGTGAACGAACTGGGTGTGTTCGCCATGACTGACCGAGGGCTGAAAGAAGTCTCCAACCCATCGGCGATTTTCCTGACCCGTGCCCAGGAAGAAGTCCCAGGCAGTGTGGTCATGGCGACGTGGGAAGGCACCCGGCCGATGCTGGTGGAAGTCCAGGCGCTGGTGGATGACAGCCATTTGGCCAACCCGCGCCGCGTCACGCTTGGCCTGGATCAGAACCGCCTGGCGATGCTGCTGGCGGTGCTGCACCGTCACGGCGGCATCCCGACCCACGACCAGGACGTGTTCCTCAACGTGGTCGGCGGGGTCAAGGTGCTGGAAACCGCGTCCGACCTGGCGTTGATGGCGGCGGTGATGTCCAGCCTGCGTAACCGGCCATTGCCCCACGACCTGCTGGTGTTCGGTGAGGTGGGGCTGTCGGGCGAAGTGCGCCCGGTGCCCAGCGGCCAGGAACGCTTGAAGGAAGCGGCCAAGCATGGCTTCAAGCGCGCGATCGTGCCCAAGGGCAATGCGCCGAAGGAAATGCCGCCAGGATTGCAGGTAATTGGAGTCACGCGCCTGGAACAGGCGTTGGATGCACTTTTCGAATAACTCAGGGATGGACGCCATGCAACGATCGAATCGCTGGGGTGTAGTCGCCCTGTTTATCGCCTTGGCCGGCTTGCCCGCCATGGCCTGGGCTGAGCTGCCAACGGGCTATCGCCTGGCGCAAACGCTGGTGACGCCAGATGGCAGTGTGCTGCAGGTGCTCGAAGACCAGCGCATCAGCCCCCAACTGCACAAGGACAGTTGGGGCAGTGGGCTGGATGAAGACTCGTTCGACGAGCCCGACGATTTGGTCGACAACCCGCTGCTCGAAGCCCAGGTGCGCTGGGTGTCGGCCTCTGGCGAGGTGATAGCTCACGAAGACCTCGGCTACCCGTTGGCCGAGGTCAAGAACGCCCCACTCAAAGGGCTGCCCGAACCTGTGTATTTTTTGACCATCGACCAGACCGCTCCCATGGGCAGCTACAGCGGGCCTGCCACGCAGCTGTTGCTGCCTGGCAAGCAGCAACTCAAACCGTTGAGTTACCAGGGGGCCGACGGCAAAGTCCAGGCGCTGACCCTGGCTCACACCGGCAAGGCTGCGTGGATGATCGCAACGCCAGCCAGTGGCGGCGCGGATGAACTGCTGCAGGTGTCGTCATTTATGGACGGCGACGGCGAGGACGACTTTGCCACCCGTTATCAGACTTATCGGTTTGTCGACGGGCAGTGGCACAGCGCCTCAAGTCAGAAGAAGGGCTACTGGGACACGGAAAGCGAATTTCCCGCACGTACCGCGTTCCCCTGAGCCATCACACTTCCAGCAACGCCGCCAGCTCCCGATCCAGTTCTTCCTGATCGCCTAGGTTCAGCTCGATCAGCCGCCGCAAGTGGCTGATCGAGTCCAGGTCGATGTATTGGCATACGAAACCCAACTGGCCAGGATCCTCGTGGGTCAGCTTCACCTGCATCTTTATATGGGCCTTTGGATCCAGACGAATATCGACGTCAAAGGGCAGCGCCTTATTTCCCTTCCACTCTTCAGGCCGTTGCGCCAACAGGCCCTTGAGCGACAAATCCACCAATTGCACTGGCCATTCGTTGCCGTTTTGCCGAAGTTCGGTCTTGGCATCAAAGGCGATCCGGCGAAAACGGCGACGATCAGACGCTTGCTCGGTCATGGTGAAACCCTCTGTGGATAACAGGATTGTAGCCCTGCGCCATCATTGGGCGATTTTTTCTGCTTTTTTTGCCCCTGCAAGGCTCTAGACCAACGTAGGGGGGTGGCCTTTAGGGCCAGTAGCGCTAAACTCCGGATGGCTGTCCTTTCTGTCCACCCTGGCTGGAATATAAAAATGAAAAATAATAATAGCCTGCTACGCCACTTACCCTGGCTGGTGCTGGCAATCGTAGGAGCGTGCGCCCTGGGCGTAGTGGCCTTGCGCCGCGGCGAGGCGATCAACGCCTTGTGGATCGTGGTCGCGGCCGTGGCCATCTATCTGGTTGCTTACCGCTACTACAGCCTGTTCATCGCTAACAATGTGATGCAACTCGATCCACGGCGGGCCACCCCCGCAGTGGTCAACAATGACGGTCTGGACTATGTGCCGACCAACAAACACATCCTTTTCGGTCACCACTTTGCGGCGATTGCCGGTGCAGGCCCTCTGGTCGGCCCGGTACTGGCGGCGCAAATGGGCTACCTGCCCGGCACGCTCTGGCTGATTGCCGGCGTGGTGCTGGCCGGTGCGGTGCAGGACTTCATGGTCCTGTTCCTGTCCACTCGTCGTAATGGCCGTTCCCTGGGGGATATGGTCCGCGAAGAGATGGGCCGTATCCCGGGGACCATCGCGCTGTTCGGCTGCTTCCTGATCATGATCATCATCCTCGCGGTGCTGGCACTGATCGTGGTCAAGGCCCTGGCCGAGAGCCCATGGGGCATCTTCACGGTGATGGCGACCATCCCGATTGCGATGTTCATGGGCATCTATATGCGCTACATCCGCCCGGGCCGCATTGGTGAAATTTCGATCATCGGCGTGCTGTTGCTGCTCGGTTCGATCTGGCTGGGCGGGCAGATTGCCGCTGATCCGGTCTGGGCCAAGGCCTTCACGTTCACCGGGATCCAGATCACCTGGATGCTGATCGGCTACGGTTTCGTGGCAGCGGTACTGCCGGTGTGGCTGATCCTCGCGCCCCGTGACTACCTATCTACCTTCTTGAAAATCGGCACCATCATCGCCCTGGCGATTGGCATCCTGGTCACCATGCCCGACCTGAAAATGCCGGCGTTGACCCAGTTCATCGATGGTACCGGCCCGGTATGGAAGGGCGGCCTGTTCCCGTTCCTCTTCATCACCATTGCCTGTGGCGCAGTCTCTGGCTTCCACGCGCTGATCTCCTCGGGCACCACGCCCAAGCTGCTGGCCAGCGAAAGCCACGCCCGTTACATCGGTTACGGCGGCATGCTGATGGAGTCCTTCGTGGCGATCATGGCGATGGTTGCCGCTTCGGTGATCGAGCCAGGCGTGTACTTCGCCATGAACAGCCCGGCGGCGATTGTCGGCACCGACGTGGTCACCGTGGCGCAAACCGTCAGCAGCTGGGGCTTTGCAATTACCCCTGAGGCGCTGTCGGCCGTGGCCCATGACATCGGTGAAACGACCATCCTGGCGCGTGCCGGTGGTGCGCCGACGTTGGCGGTGGGTATCGCGCAGATCCTGCACAGTGTGCTGCCGGGTGAAAACACCATGGCGTTCTGGTACCACTTTGCGATCCTGTTCGAAGCGCTGTTCATCCTGACGGCAGTTGACGCCGGTACCCGTGCCGGTCGCTTCATGCTCCAAGACCTATTAGGTTCCTTCGTACCGGCGCTCAAGCGCACTGAGTCCTGGACCGCCAACCTGATCGCGACCGCCGGTTGCGTGGCCATGTGGGGTTACCTGCTGTACCAGGGCGTGATCGATCCACTGGGCGGTATCAATACCTTGTGGCCGCTGTTCGGTATATCCAACCAGATGCTGGCCGGTATCGCGCTGATGCTCGCTACGGTTGTGCTGATCAAAATGAAACGCCAACGCTACATCTGGGTGACCATGCTGCCGGCGGTATGGCTGCTGATCTGCACCACCACCGCAGGCTTCATCAAGCTGTTCGACGCCAACCCGGCGATCGGCTTCCTGTCCCTGGCGAAGAAGTACAGCGATGCCCTGGCGAACGGCCAGATCCTGGCCCCGGCCAAGAGCGTGGACCAGATGCAACATGTGATCTGGAACGCCTACACCAACGCAACGTTGACGGTGCTGTTTCTGTTCGTGGTGTTCAGCATCCTGTTCTATGCGCTCAAGGTCGGCGTCGCCGCCTGGGGCAACAAAGAACGTACGGATAAAGAAGCCCCGTTCCAGGCCGTACCTGACGCATAACCGAGGATTGCAAACATGTTCAATGACATCAGTCGCCTCGGTAAATACCTCGGTCAGGCCGCGCGCCTGATGGTCGGCATGCCCGACTACGACACGTACGTCGAGCATATGCAAACCAAGCACCCGGACAAGCCGATGATGGACTACAAGGCGTTCTTCCGGGAACGCCAGGAGGCCCGATACGGCGGCAAGGGTGGGCCCAAGTGCTGTTGATTTAACGCAACGCCCCTGTGGGAGGGGGCTTGCCGCCGATAGCGATGTGTCAGTGACAGATCAGTGCCTGACACACTGCTATCGGGGGCAAGCCCCCTCCCACATTTGTTTCTGTGTTCCTTCAAGGAGAATTTCTTTGTCCTCTCCCATTCCAGTCACCGTCCTCAGTGGCTTCCTCGGCGCCGGCAAGACCACTTTGTTGCGCCATCTGCTCAAGGCCGAACACGGCTTGAAAATCGCCGTGATCGAAAACGAATTCAGCGATGCCGGTATCGACACCCAGTTGCTGGGCGCAGAACCGGTGCAGGTCATGACCCTGTCCAACGGCTGCGTGTGCTGCACCATCCACACCGACCTCACCAAAGCCCTGTATCTGCTGCTAGAGCGCCTGGACAGCGGCGAGATCGCCTTCGACCGCCTGGTGATCGAGTGCACCGGCCTGGCCGACCCGGCGCCGGTGGCCCAGACCTTTTTCATCGATGAGGAGCTGCGCGAACGCTACATCCTCGACGGCATCATCACCCTTGTGGACGCGGCCCACGCCGAGCACCACCTGACCCAGACCATCGCCCAGGCGCAGATCGGTTTCGCCGACCGCCTGCTGGTGAGCAAGCGTGACCTGGTGGATGACGCCACCTTCGAGGCACTCAGTGAGCGCCTGACACGCATCAACCGCCGCGCGCCGATTCGCGTGGTCGAGCACGGCAAGATTGATTTGGCCGAACTGCTCGACGTGCGTGGTTTCAACCTCAACGCGGGCATGAGCCTGCGCCCGGTGAGTAAGGCGCCGTCC
This sequence comes from Pseudomonas sp. MIACH, assembly GCF_001269925.1. GTDB lineage: Bacteria > Pseudomonadota > Gammaproteobacteria > Pseudomonadales > Pseudomonadaceae > Aquipseudomonas. Next base: position 107,951 of record NZ_LHVO01000056.1, on the reverse strand, counting down.
ATCGACCGTATATCCAGCCTGGTGCTGCGCACCGACCAGCCGCTGGATATCGACCGTCTCAGTGAGTTCATGAACGAACTGCTGGAAGACCATGGCAAGCAGCTGCTGCGCTACAAAGGCGTGCTCAACATCGCCGGCGAAGACCGCCGCATGGTGTTCCAAGGCGTGCTCAAGCTCTATGGTTTCGACTGGGATACCGAGTGGGCCGAAGGCGAGGTGCGGGAGAGTGTGATCGTGTTTATTGCCGATGAGTTGCCGGAGGACAAGATCCGAAAAGGCTTTGAGCGGGTCTATCAGGCATAAAAAAGCCCACCTGTAGGAGCGAGCTTGCTCGCGAAGAACTCACAGGCAACGCGTGCACCCAAGATGCACGCGTTATCGTTGACGTTTTTCGCGAGCAAGCTCGCTCCTACAGTGGGCTTCTTTGTATTACGCGCCGTATACCGGCAGTTTTTTGCAGATGGCCTTGACCTTCTCACGTACCGCGTCGATCACGGCTTCGTTGTTCAGGTCCGCCAGGATGTCGCAGATCCAGCCGGCCAGTTCCTTGCACTCTGCTTCTTTAAAACCACGAGTGGTCACAGCCGGGGTGCCGAAGCGCAGGCCCGAGGTGACGAACGGCGAACGTGGGTCGTTCGGCACGGAGTTTTTGTTCACGGTGATGAAGGCTTTGCCCAGGGCAGCGTCAGCATCTTTACCGGAAATGTCCTGCTTGATCAGGGACAGCAGGAACAGGTGGTTTTCAGTACCGCCGGACACCACGTCAAAGCCGCGCTCAATGAACACGCTGGCCATGGTCTGGGCGTTTTTCACCACTTGTTGCTGGTAGGTCTTGAACTCAGGTTGCAGTGCTTCCTTGAAGCAGATCGCTTTAGCGGCGATCACGTGCTCCAGTGGGCCACCCTGGGCGCCCGGGAATACGGCGGAGTTCAGCTTCTTCTCGATCTCGGCGTTGGCGCGAGCCAGGATCAGGCCACCACGTGGACCGCGCAGGGTCTTGTGGGTGGTGGTGGTGACCACGTCAGCGAAAGGCACCGGGTTCGGGTAGACGCCAGCGGCGACCAGACCGGCCACGTGAGCCATGTCGACGAACAGGTAGGCGCCCACCTTGTCAGCGATCGCGCGAAAGCGTGGGAAGTCCAGGATCTGCGAGTAGGCAGAGAAACCGGCCACGATCATTTTTGGCTTGTGTTCAACCGCCAGACGCTCGACTTCGTCGTAGTCGATCAGGCCGTTGGCATCGATGCCGTATTGAACGGCGTTGTACAGCTTGCCGGAGGAGGAAACGCTGGCACCGTGGGTCAGGTGACCGCCGTGGGCCAGGCTCATGCCCAGGATGGTGTCGCCGCCTTGCAGCAGGGCCAGGTAGACGGCGCTGTTGGCTTGGGAGCCGGCGTGTGGCTGGACGTTGGCGTAATCGGCACCGAACAGTTCTTTTGCACGGTCGATGGCCAGTTGCTCAACCACGTCGACGTACTCGCAGCCACCGTAGTAGCGCTTGCCTGGGTAGCCTTCGGCGTACTTGTTGGTCAGAACCGAACCTTGAGCCTCCATCACCGCAGGGCTGGTGTAGTTTTCCGAAGCGATCAGCTCAATGTGCTCTTCCTGGCGCACGGCTTCTTGCTCCATGGCGGCGAAGAGATCGGCGTCGTACTTGGCAATAGTCAAATCACGGCTGAACATGGCGGTCCTCAAGGATCGGGGGCAGAAAAGGAGGGCATTCTAACCCAATGGGTTTTAGATGGCATATGAAAGGACATCATGTCGCGGACAAGTGGGGCTCATCTCGGGATGGGTGGTGACTGTACCGGCCTCATCGGGAGCAAGCCCCCTCCCACCTTTTGACTTGTGGATACATTCAAATGTGGGAGGGGGCTTGCCCCGATGAGGCCAGTGGCTTCACCACAAAATCTCAGTCGAACATGAAGAGGGCATCATTGCTGAACTGCGCCTCGAACCGATTCGCCGGCATCGGCCGCCCGAACAGATAACCCTGCACTTCATCGCAACCATGCTCGCGCAGGAAGTCCAATTGCTCATGGGTTTCCACACCTTCGGCGATCACCGCCAGATTGAGGCTGTGGGCCATGGCGATAATCGCGCGGGCGATTTGCGCGTCCTGCTCGCCGGAGGGCAAGCCATCGACGAAGGTGCGGTCGATTTTCAGCACGTCGATGGGGAATTGCTTGAGGTAGTTGAGCGACGAATAACCGGTGCCGAAGTCGTCCACCGCAATGCTCAGGCCCAGGTTTTTCAGGCTATCGAGGATATGCAGTGCTTCGTTGACTTCGCGCATCAGGATACTTTCGGTCAGCTCCAGCTCCAGGCACGCCGGCGGCAGGCCGGTGTCCTTGAGGATGGTGGCGATGCGCGTGCCCAGTTGGCCATCGGAGAACTGCCGCGCGGAGATGTTCACCGAGACTTTCGGCACCCGCACCTTGTTCTGGTGCCAGGTCTTGAGCTGGCGACAGGCTTCGCTGATCACCCAGTCGCCCACGTCCACGACCAGGCCCAACTCTTCGAGCACCGGAATGAAGTCCCCCGGCGGCACCAGCCCGCGGCGTGGATGGCGCCAGCGCAGCAGGGCTTCGGCGCCGGTCAGGCGTTTGCCGTCGCCGCTGAACTGCGGCTGGTAATAGAGCACGAATTCGTCCTGCTCCAGCGCGTGGCGCAGGTCGCTTTCCAGCTCCAGGCGTTCCAGGGCACTGGCGTTCATGTCGGCCTGGTAGAACTGGAAGTTGTTCTTGCCACGCTCCTTGGCGTGATACATCGCGGTGTCGGCGTTCTTCATCAGCTGGCTCAGCTCGTTGCCATCCTGGGGGCTGAGGGCGATGCCGATACTGGCGGTCACAAAGAACTCGCGACCCTCCAGCACAAACGGCTTCACCAGGCTCGCAAGGATCTGCTCGGCCACATGAATCGCGCGGTTCAGCGCCATTTCGCGGCTGACCCGCGGTTGCAGCAGCAAGGTGAACTCGTCACCGCCCATGCGCGCCACGGTGTCGTCTTCGGCCACGCAACCGAGCAGGCGGGTGGCCATTTCCTTGAGCATGCGGTCGCCGGCGGCGTGGCCCAGGGAGTCGTTGATCGGCTTGAAGCGATCAAGGTCGAGGAACATCAGCACCACCCACGACTTCTGCCGTTCGGCCGACTGCAACGCGGTGTGCAGGCGGTCCTGGAACAAGGTGCGGTTGGGCAGGTGGGTCAGGGCGTCGTAATAGGCCAGGCGGTGGATGCGCTGTTCGCTGGCCTTGCGCTCGCTGATATCACTGAAGAAACAAACATAGCTGGCCAGGTCGCCTTCGTCGTCGAACACCGCCGTAATACCCACCCAGGCCGGGTAATGCTCGCCGTTGCGGCGCTTGAGCCACACTTCGCCTTCCCAGGTGCTGTGCTGGTGCAGTTGCTTGAGCACGTAGCGCAGGTGCGCTTCCTGTTGTTCGTCGACGGTCAGCATGTTTGGCAACTGGTCGAGTACATCCGCCACTGCATAACCGCTGACCCGGCTGAAGGCCTCGTTGGCCTGCACGATGTAACCGGCGGGGTCGGTGATCAGGATCGCCGACGTGGAGTGCTCGAATACGGTGGCGGCCATGCGCAGGTCTTTTTCGGCGCGGCGTTGCTGGCTGATGTCGCGGCCCACGCCGAGGATGCCTTCGAAGGCGCCGTGCTCATCCCACACCAGTACCAGGCGCAGCTCAATCGGCACCTTGCGGCCATCGGCGCGCAGGCAGTCGAACAGGAACAATTGGGTGTGCACTTGATCGCGGAGTCGGTTCAGTGCCTCGGGATCGCCCAGTGCCCGGCTGACCTGTTCCATCAGGCTATAAATACCGGTCAATTGCTGCGGGTTGGCGATGATCGACTGCCAGCCGTTCTTGAATACCCAGTCCACGTCGTAACCCAGCACGGCGTTGACCGAGGGGCTGACGTAGTTCAGGGCCAGTTGGCTGTCGGTGGAGCAGATCACGTCGCTGATGCTTTCGGCCAGCATGCGATAGCGCTTTTCGCTGTCGCGCAGGGACTCGCTGGCTTCGATCTGGTCGGTGATGTCCTTGGCCACACCGATGATGCGCGTGACTTGCGCAGTCTTGTCCCGCGCCAGGGCTTGCTCGCGAATATCAAAGCGCCGCCATTGGTTATTGCGATGGCGAAAGCGCAACTGGCAGTGCAGCTGGGTGGTGTAGCCGACATGACGTTGCTGCTGGCGCAAATCGTGGTAATGCTCGGCATCTTCGGGGTGTAGCAGGATTTCCCAGAAGTACTCGCCCATTTGCTGCAGTTCGGCCTTGGTATAACCGAGGGTGTGACCCAGATGGTGGTTGCTGAAGATCATGCGCTGGCTGATCACATCCTGCACATACAGGTGGTCGGGCACCGTACGCACCACATCCGACCAGAAACCCTCGCGTTCTACCAACGACAGCTCGATCAGCTTGCGGCTGGTGATATCGCTGATGCTGAGGATCACCGCCTTGAAGTCGTCCTGCTGCTCCGGCAGGCGCATTACCAGCCACAGGTATTGCTCGTTGCCGGCTGCATCCTTGAGCTGGATTTCCAACTCAAGCTGGTTTTGTTGGGTCAGCACCGCTTCGAGTATCTGATGCCCGATGGATGTGGTGTTGCGCGGGCAATCACTGATCAGCCGTTCCCAAGCCTCCTCGCAGGAGCCCACTCTGAGCAGACGCACTGCCACCTGGTTGATCTCGGTGATGCGCAGTTCGGTGAGCAACCGCTGGCATTCCTCAGGGGCGTTTTGCAGCCAGTCGTGAAGTTGCTCGCGGGTGTGCAAGTGCACCTTGGCAAAAAACGCATTCAGGCCCGACAGATCAAGTACGCACAGGGCCACGCCGGTGCCTTCGAAAATATCCTGGTAGCGGCGCCGGCCTTCATGCACCTGGCGCTGACGGCGACGCATATTCAGCAGCACGATCACCGGGATCAACGAGAAGGCCAGGCCCAGCAGGCATTTACCGATAAACGCTGGCAGCAGTTGTTCCAGCACGGCTGAGCGGTCGAACATCCCGCGCAACTGCCAGTCGCTTTTGCTCAGGGGGGTGACCAGTACGCTTTTGTTCAAGTCATCCGGGGTCAGGGCGCCGGCCCATTGTGCCGGCATGCCGCTGTCACGGCTGACCACGCGGTGGTTCAGGCGGTTCTCGATGGCCCACGTGGGGCGCTGGCCCTGGCTGTCCTGGCGGGTCAGGTTGACCAGGTAGTCGGGTGCCAGGCGCAGTGCCCAGTACATCCTTGAGCCGCCGCTGGGCTGGTGCAGCAGCAGATAGATGATGGTGCCGTCGTCGTTATTGCTCAGGTAGTAGGGTTGGCCATGGCTGCGCTGCACCAACTCTTCCAGCCAACTGCTGTCCTGGCTGTCAGTGGCGCTGTCGCTGATCAGCGCGCCGCTGGGCGCGAGCAGGGCGATACTGCGCAGTTCCGGCAGCGAGCGCTGCAGCGTGCGCGTCAAGGCCTGTTGCTGTTCGACGTCGCGCGGCGGCTCGACCATCGGCAGCAGGTTCAGGGCAATTTTGGCACTCAGGGCCATATTCAGGCTGATCTGTTCAGCCAGGTCGGCGCTGTAGTCGATGGTGTATTGCTGTTGGTTTTTCTGGTTTTGCTGCAGTTGGTCCAGCAACTGCCAGAACAATAATGCGAGCAGCATGAGGACGAGCGTCGCCAATGCGCCTTTGAGGGTACCGTGCAGGGGCGCTCCCGGCGCTATATGAGCGGCGCGCAAGGGAGTTGGCGGCGTGACTTTGGACAAGCTGTGATCCTGCGGTTTGGCTGGACTGGCGCGCGACGTGCACTATAAGCCGGACGCCCGAAGGGCGGCTAGCATGCCTTGACTTGTGGCAAAGTGCCAGCCCTGCTTGGCTGGACTGACCAAGCGCATTCAGGTAGCTTTGCCGGTTACGCGGTGGCGTTCCAGCCCCAGATCTTCAGGTTTTTCCGCTCGCTGGCCTTGATGATAGTCAACGGCCCGCGCGGCGCATGGCCTGGCACGGGCTTCGCCCGCTTAATTCATCAGTCACAGACGCTAGGTTCACCATGGCTCAATACGTCTTCACCATGCATCGGCTGGGAAAAGTTGTTCCGCCGAAGCGGGAAATCCTGAAAAACATTTCGCTGTCCTTCTTCCCTGGCGCCAAGATCGGCGTGCTCGGCCTCAACGGTTCGGGTAAGTCCACGCTGCTGAAAATCATGGCCGGCGTCGACACCGAGTTCGAAGGCGAAGCCCGCCCGATGCCGGAACTGAACATCGGCTACCTGCCACAGGAACCGATCCTGGACCCGACCAAGACCGTGCGTGAAGTGGTTGAGGAAGCCGTCAGCGTGATCAAGGACGCCCAGGCCCGCCTGGACGAGGTCTACGCCGCCTACGCCGAACCGGATGCCGACTTCGACAAGCTGGCCGCCGAACAGGCCAAGCTCGAAGCCATCCTGCAGGCCGGCGACGGTCACAACCTGGAGCGCCAGCTGGAAGTCGCCGCCGATGCGCTGCGCCTGCCGGCCTGGGACGCCAAGGTCGAGTTCCTGTCCGGTGGTGAAAAACGTCGCGTGGCCCTGTGCCGCCTGCTGCTGTCGGCTCCCGACATGCTGCTGCTCGACGAACCGACCAACCACTTGGACGCCGACTCCGTCGCCTGGCTGGAGCACTTCCTGCACGACTTCCCGGGCACCGTGGTTGCGATCACGCACGACCGGTACTTCCTCGACAACGTTGCCGGCTGGATCCTCGAACTCGACCGAGGCGCCGGTATCCCTTACGAGGGCAACTACTCTGGTTGGCTCGAAGCCAAGTCCGACCGTCTGGCCGCCGAATCCAAGCAGCAATCGGCCCATGAAAAAGCCATGAAGGAAGAGCTGGAGTGGGTGCGCAAAGGCGCCAAGGCCCGCCAGTCCAAATCCAAGGCCCGTCTGCAACGCTTCGAAGAAATGCAGTCGCAGGAATTCCAGAAGCGCAGCGAAACCAACGAGATCTACATCCCGGCCGGTCCGCGCCTGGGTGACAAGGTCATCGAGTTCAAGAACGTGACAAAAGGCTATGGCGACCGCGTGCTGATCGACAACCTGTCGTTCTCCATGCCAAAAGGCGCGATCGTCGGCGTAATTGGTGGTAACGGTGCGGGTAAATCCACCCTGTTCCGCATGCTGATGGGTAAGGAAACACCGGATTCGGGCACCATCGAAGTCGGCGAAACCGTGCAACTGGCCTGTGTGGACCAGAGCCGCGAAGACCTGGATGGCAGCAAGACCGTATTCCAGCAAATCTCCGACGGTTCCGACCAGATCCGCATCGGCAACTATGAAATCCCGTCGCGCACCTACGTCGGCCGTTTCAACTTCAAGGGCGGCGACCAGCAGAAGTTCGTCAAGGACCTGTCCGGTGGTGAGCGCGGTCGCTTGCACCTGGCCCTGACCCTGAAAGAGGGCGGCAACGTCCTGCTGCTCGACGAACCGTCCAACGACCTCGACGTTGAAACCCTGCGTTCCCTGGAAGAAGCCCTGCTGGACTTCCCGGGCGCCGCCATTGTGATCTCTCACGATCGGTGGTTCCTTGACCGCGTCGCGACCCACATCCTGGCGTACGAAGACGACTCGCAAGCCGTGTTCTTCGAAGGCAACTACACCGAGTACGAAGCGGACCGTAAAAAGCGCCTGGGCGAAGCTGCTGCCCAGCCGCACCGTGTACGGCACAAAAAACTGGCCTGATCCGGCTGGTCAAAAAAAGCGGGGCCCTCGGGCTCCGCTTTTTTTTGCGCTGGGGTTTTGCAGTGTTTTTGATGGCCCTATCGGGAGCAAGCCCCTCCCACATTTGATTTGTGAATACATTCAAAATGTGGGAGGGGGCTTGCCCCGATAGCTATTTCCCTGCTGGTGCATAACCTGCCTTGGAAATCCCCTTTTAGGTGCGATAAATCCCTGTTTCCTGGGTTTATTTATATCTAATGCACCATTTAAATTCACAAAAGCGACATTTTGCCCTGTCGCGGTGCGACATGAATTGATAAAGTCCGGCTCAATCTCCGTTAAAAACAATCAATTTGCCGAGACTTTTCATGATCGAATCCGTCGAATCCTTCCTCGCCCGCCTCAAAAAACGTGACCCCGACCAGCCGGAATTCCACCAGGCGGTAGAAGAAGTCCTACGCAGCCTGTGGCCGTTTCTTGAAGCCAATCCCCACTACCTGACCTCGGGCATCCTGGAGCGCATCTGCGAGCCGGAACGCGCGATTACCTTTCGGGTGTCGTGGGTCGATGATCATGGCAAGGTCCAGGTCAATCGCGGTTTCCGTATCCAGATGAACAGCGCCATCGGTCCTTACAAGGGCGGCTTGCGTTTCCACCCGTCGGTGAACCTGGGCGTGCTGAAATTCCTCGCCTTCGAGCAAACCTTCAAGAACTCCCTGACGTCGCTGCCGATGGGCGGCGGTAAAGGCGGCTCGGACTTTGATCCAAAAGGTAAGAGTGACGCCGAAGTCATGCGCTTCTGCCAGGCGTTCATGAGCGAGCTGTACCGGCATATCGGCGCAGACGTGGACGTGCCGGCTGGCGATATCGGCGTGGGCGCCCGTGAAATTGGCTTCCTGTTTGGCCAATACAAGCGCCTGAGCAACCAGTTCACCTCGGTGCTGACCGGCAAGGGCATGACCTACGGCGGCAGCCTGATCCGCCCGGAAGCCACCGGATTCGGGTGTGTGTACTTCGCCGAAGAAATGCTCAAGCGCGACGGTCAGCGGGTGGAGGGCAAGCGCGTGGCGGTCTCCGGCTCCGGCAACGTTGCCCAATACGCGGCGCGCAAGGTCATGGACCTGGGCGGCAAGGTGATTTCCCTGTCCGACTCCGAAGGCACGCTGTACGCCGAAAGCGGCTTGACCGAGGAACAATGGTCGGCGCTGCTCGAGCTGAAAAACGTGCAGCGTGGGCGCATCAGCGAACTGGCTGCCCGTTACGGCCTGGAGTTTCGCGCCGGTAAAAACCCTTGGGAACTGGCCTGCGATATTGCCCTGCCATGCGCTACCCAGAACGAACTCGACGCCGAAGCCGCCCGCACGTTGCTGCGCAACGGCTGTATCTGTGTGGCCGAAGGCGCCAACATGCCGACCACGCTTGAGGCGGTGGATATCTTTATCGAGGCGGGCATTCTGTTTGCGCCGGGCAAGGCATCCAATGCCGGCGGCGTTGCAGTGAGCGGCCTGGAGATGTCGCAGAACGCCATGCGCCTGCTGTGGACTGCCGGTGAAGTGGACAGCAAGCTGCACAACATCATGCAGTCGATCCACCATGCCTGCGTGCACTACGGCGAAGAGAACGGTCGGATCAACTACGTGAAGGGCGCGAACATTGCGGGCTTCGTGAAAGTTGCCGACGCGATGCTGGCCCAAGGCATCGTCTAAGCCTCGGCTTCGATGCGCAGCACTTCGATCAACTGATCGCCGACGGGGCGCTTCCACAGCACCTCGTCACCCACTTGGGTGCCCAGCAAGGCACGGCCCAGGGGCGAGCCCCAGTTGATCAGGCCGGCGGCGGCATTGGCTTGGTCTTCGCCGACCAATTGAATGCGCTGCTGTTCGTCATGCTCATTGGCGAAGGTGACCCAACTGCCGATCTGCACCTTGTCGGTAGACGTAGCGGGCGCCACCACCTGGGCGCTCTGCACGCGCTGGTTGAAGTAGCGCAAATCCCGCTCAAGGTCGGCCTGGCGCTGCTTATCGGCCTGTTCGCCCTTGGCGGATTCGGCGCTGTGTTCGGCCTGTAACTGCGCAACCTTGGCCTGCAATTGCGCCAACCCTTGCGCAGTCAGGCGATTGGGCTGCTCACTGACCTGACGCTCCACCGGCTGATCAGCCTGGGCGGCGGCGTTGTCCTCATTTACAAAAGCTCGGCTCATGACGTTCTCCCTCTATGGAGCTTGGGCCATGTTCGCCGCGCTTTAGTTTCGATGGATGTCTGAAAGCGACCTATTGCGAGCGATAGGCCCGCGCCGCGTCGCGGTTCTTCTCCTGTTGCCAGGCGCGCTCACGGTCGTCCCAGTGGTCGTTCTTGTAGTCGCGCAGTTCCTCGTTCTCGCGCATGGCCTTGCACTGGCGAAAACCATCCTCCCAGCCAGCGGCGTATTCCCGGTCTTTCAGGTAGCGCGGCACATTCTTGCGAAACTCCCCCGTGATCACGCCAGCGGCCTGGCGACCGCTGCTGCAGCCATCATCAAAGCCATCGGCAAAGGCCGGTGGATAGCCCTTGGCCAACAAGTCCTGGTGAGTTGATTGGCAACCCGCCAGCCACACCACCGCACACAGCATTACTGCATACCGCCACATTGCTTGCTCCCTGGCCGTTTCACGGCTGATAGGGGAAGTCTAGATAGGGATTTGTCGGGGAGGTGTGAAAGGGGTGTGAGAAAGGTGTGGAGCGCGATGAGATCGAGCGGTGAGCACTGAATCTGTGGCGAGGGCGCTGGCTTCCGTAAGGCTGCAAAGCAGCCCAATGCTGACGGTGGATATTTTCTCGGTAGGAACGCTTCGCCCGGTTCGGTGGCTGCTGCGCAGCCCAGCGGAAGCAAACTCTTATCAAACTTAAAATAACTCACTGATTTTAAAAGGTTAAAATTTCACCCTGAGGTTTTGAGTCTTGCATAAATAATTTCAGGCGACCGCATTCTTGTGGCGAGCGGGCTTGTCCCGCGTTGGGCTGCGCAGCAGCCCCAAAACCAGGCGCAGAGGAGTGTCTGATACACCACATTTGTCTTCATCAGGGGCGCTTCGCACCCCAACGCGGGACAAGCCCGCTCGCCACAGAGGTCCCCGTTTGCTGAGCGACAGCGCTACATCGAAGAGGTAGTGGCACCTCCCTAGCAACAGATTTCACTCATCTTGAATAAGTGTTGCCTGATGCAATCTGGCCTTCAGGCGTAATAGCCCACGGTCCTTTTCAACTGATCGGCGTACTCGTAAATCTCATCAATGGATGAGATAGCGTGCCGAGTCTCATTTTTCTCCTCGTCGAATATTCCGAGGTATTTCTGACTTCTGTTGAAGTGAAGGCGACAAATCGGTTTACGATTGTTGTCGTCCAGCAAGATGCCAAAATAACTTTGGGTATCTCGCTGAACGATTCTTTTGGCATCGACAACGGAGCGGACGACAGCCCGGACGATGTGATAGCCCTCAAGCTCTTCAAGCGTTGTCAGGATTTTATCTTCTGACTCGTCTCGATCCTGAGTCTCAGCATTCGTGCTGTTCGCGACAGTCAGTGACGCTATCGTCGGCTGAATAGCGCCGCTCATAGCCGACTTGAGCCGATCATTGATTTGGTCATTCAGAAACTGAGCTAACGCTTTCCGTGTCAGTTCGAAAAATTGCTCACGGACTTTCTGCGTGATTGCGCCCTCGTAAACGCGGGAAGCGAAGAATTTCACGAAGTCGTCTTCTGGTTTGCTGACTTGGGCGCCAATAAGCTTCTTTAGCTGGCTGACGTATTTCAACTCTCCGGCAGCGTTGATGATCGAGTCGACGTCGAAGGCCGACTTTGTAAGCTTTATCAGCTCAGGTACGGAGTACTCATCGATGTCCAGTAGATCCAATTCTAAAAATGGCTTTTCGTCCATTTTATTAGGTGCATCCAGGTCAGTGAAAAACCTGTAGACCTGGCCGTTCGTGAGAATTGAGATTCTTGCGCTTGTGACGTGAAAGTATCGAAACAACTGCGATGCGTGATTAATGCTCAATGACTCGCCGATTTTTTTGCATTCGATGAGTATTTGAACCTCACCGTTTTTCATAATTGCGTAGTCGATTTTTTCGCCTTTTTTTGTCCCTATATCGCAGACAAACTCAGGCGTTACCTCCTGTGGATCAAACACGTCGTAACCCAAAACCGTGTTGATAAAAGGCATTACAAAAGCGTTCTTTGTTGCTTCTTCTGTTTGGATGGCAGGGCCTTGCAACCGAACTTTTGCTGCCAGACTGGTGAGCTTTTCAAAAAATTCCATATAAGCCTCTTACCCTATTCGAATCCGTGTATAGACGTGATGGCAAATTGACTGCCATTCGATACTAGACACAAATCTTCACAAAGAGAATGGAGTGAGAGGGAGTTTGTTTTGACTGAAAAAAGCTAAAAATTTGTCGGAAATTTCTTGCCTATTTATCAATAGGTTGGAAGCCGAGTAGTAATTTGTACTTGCATGCAAAAGTCTGAAAATTCTGAGTGGATCAGTTTGATGGATTAGGTTTGTGGCTTTTCAGCTCTCGCCAGAGCCGCATGTTCCGCCAATTCCTGCTGGATAAACGCCGCAATCATGGCGCGATAGACCTGCTCGGTCACCTCGGGGTTGGCGCCCACGGTCTGCGCCAGATCCCGCACCTTGGTGATCACCTGCTCAACCCGCTGTGGGGCCTTGACGCCATCGGTGTCTTTTTTGAAGCGTGCCGCCTGGGAGACGTAGCGGCCGCGTTCGGCCAGCAGGGTGACGATTTGCTGGTCGAGGCGGTCGATGTTGTTTCGGACTTCTTCAAGGGTGGTGCAGGTAACGGCCATGTCGAGTGAACTCCTGATGGTGCGGGCAATGCTGACAAAAGATGTTAGTCAGTAGTGATACCACTTCACCTCAAGCATCACTTCATTCACCGGCGTCGACAAGTGGCTGTACTCGCGCTGTGCACTCAGGCGTAGGCCGAGGTTGCGGGACAGTTCCCACTGCTGGTTCAGGCTGAGGCTGCGCCGTACTTCGCCATTGGTGAAGAAGTCTCCTTTAGCCTCCAGGCTCAAGTTGCCCAGGGGGTTTTTCCACAGCACGCCGGTATTGAAACCGGCAGCGGGGGAGATGGCTTCGTTGAAGTCGTTGTTGTGTTCCACGCGCACGGTGCCGAGGGCGAAGCCGAGCATGTCGTCGCTCAGTTGCCAGGTGCCACCGGCGCCGCCGTTGACGTGGGCAACCAGGGTTTCGTCGTCGTGCTTACCGGGCACCCGCTCCAGGCCGCCGGTGACTTGCCAGGACCACGGCTGCAGCAAGGCGTTGCGCGGGGTCAGGGAGCGGATGGTGGCTAAGTCCAGTTGCTGCAGTTGCCAGTGGTTACCTTCGTACTGGCGCAGCTTCATCTGCAGGATTTCGATCTGCGCGCCGAGGGGGAAGCCTTCGGCGTTGTCGTTGAGGTCGTGGTAGGCCATGCGCAGGCCATATTCGCCGAAGGCCTTGTCACCACGGGTGCCGATGCCGGCTTGCCAGGTGCGCGATTCATGGCCGTTTTCGGGCAGGCCGGGGGGTGTGATCTTCAGGTCGGGCGCTGGGTTCTGGTTGATCGCGCGCAGCAGCTCGAAGCTGCGTTGGGAGCGTGCGGTGTCGCGTTCCAGGCCATTGGCGCGATAGCGACCGAGGCGGTAAGCCGCGTCGATGATCAGGGCCTGGCGGTCGCGAGGCAACGCTTTGAAGGCCGGCGCCTGCAATTGCTGCTGGTCGTCGCTGACCTTCAGCACCCATTGTTGTTCGTCGCTGTTCAGCGGCTTGGCGCGCTCCAGCAACTCGCGCTCGCGGGAGGGGCGGTAGTCGATTTTCTCTACCAAACCTGCATCCTTCACCGCCTTGACGGTGTCGGTGGGGATGGCGGTGAGCGGGAATTGCTCGGTCAGGCGCAGGCCCGGACGGGCCACTTGCAGCAGTTCCAGCAGGCGATAGGAGCAGTTTTCATCGAAGAAGAAGTAGTCGAACTGGATCTGCTTGAGTTCCCACACATGCTCGACCATGCGCTCGGTCTCGACCTGGGTGAGGTGGAGGCGGTATTCCCACAGGTCACGGTTTTCGAGGCTGCGGTACTCGGAGAGTTTTTCCTGGTAGGGCACCAGGGCGAACAGGCCGGGGTAGCCGCCCATCAGGCCTTTCCAGGCATAAAGGATGCTGTTGTCCGAACCTTCGATGTAGGCGCCGAAGTTGATCGCGTAGCTGAGCAGCGCAGTCTTGTTGCTCTGCACGTCGGCCTGGTCGATACGCAGCAGGGTGTGGCCGAACATCGACGACGGGCTGTTGAGGTAGGCCGCCGGGAAGATCATCACCGCGCTATGGGGCGCGACGTCCTTGAACCATTGCTTGAATTCTTTGCAGTCCACGGCAGGCAGGTCAGTGAGGTGCAACTGATCCTTGAGCCAGCGGGTACGTGCGGGGTAAACGCATTGGGCGTGTTTTTCACCCAGGCTGGCCGGAGCGTAAAGCGCATCGACGGTGGCCTTGAGTTCTGCATCCGGGTGGTGGGCGCCATCGGCTGCGAGGAAAAATTTCTTTTCACTGACATAACTGCGCCAGCCACTGATTTTGCCGGCTTCGTAATGGCCTAAAGAAAGCCAGAACGGATCATTGGCCAATTGCTGCAAACGTTGATCATCAAGGTGCGGTGCCGCGTACAGCGGGGCGCAGGCGAGGAGTGCCATCCAGGCAAAGCGTTTGAGCATAGGGGCAACTTAAGTCGGAAATTAGAGAGACCCAAAGGGAGGTGGGTCCAAAAATAAAACCCGCGCCTGGGGAGGCGCGGGCAGGTCGAGCTTAAGCCTGGGTAGCGTATTTCGCCAGACGGGCATCGCCTTTCAGTACAGCCAGGGTGTTGTTGTGCACGTCTTCAGCGGTTACATCGGCCTTGCTGAAGATTTGCTGGAAGTGTTCGTGAGCCACGGCAGCGAAGTGCTCGCGATCTTCCGGCGCAACGCCCAGTACCACGGCATAGGTGGTCAGTGCTTCACCATTACCCTTGGCCATGTCTTCGGACAGCTCGTTCATCATGCCATTCATGGCAATCCAGGACTTGCCGCCGTAGGTCAGCGCGCTGTTGGTGCTGCAACCGTTGGTGCCCGAGGTCATGCCGAAGGTGGCGTTACCCGAAGTACCGTTGGTGGTGGAAGCCAGGAAGTGAGCCGGAGTACCGCGCTGGCCTTCGAACAACATGTTGCCCCAACCGCAGTTAGGGCCGCCTGGTGCTTCAGCCATTGCATTGAGGGAGACGACGGTGAAGAGAGTACCGAGAAGGATCCGTTTCATAGCTTTGTTCTCTTTGTGTGCAAACCAATGGACAAGGGTTCAGGCACTTCATAGCGCCCCTGGGATCGGTTATTAGTCCAACCCGCGCAGTTTGGAGTTTAGGCATGTTCCAACGGTTCCGTGTGTTTTTATAAAACAATCAGCAATGTCGCGTTTTTTTTGTAGGGTATGTTCCGTGTCTATGCTTTCCCTACGGCTCGCCTTGCCAGAGCGCGCAACGGAGAGCCAGAATGCCGTCATCTGCCCCGCCTGATGTAAGGAAGCCCGATGCCTGATCCTGTTGCTGCCAGCTTGCGTCTAGCGCCCGAAGCGCTGACTCGCCCTTTCTCCGCTGAACAGTTCAGCTTCTCGACCACCAATGATCTGGAGCCCTTTCGCGGTGTGCTTGGCCAGGAACGCGCGGTTGAAGCGTTGCAGTTCGGTGTGGCCATGCCACGCCCCGGTTACAACGTGTTTGTCATGGGCGAGCCGGGTACCGGCCGCTTTTCGTTCGTCAAACGTTACCTGAAGGCTGAAGGCAAGCGCCTGCAGACCCCGGCGGACTGGGTCTATGTGAATAACTTTGACGAGCCTCGCGAACCCCGCGCCCTGGAATTGCCCGGCGGTGCGGCAGCGGCGTTCATTGCTGACATCAATGGCCTGGTCGACAACCTCGTCGCGACCTTCCCGGCGGTGTTCGAGCACCCGACTTATCAACAGCGTAAAAGTGCCATCGACCGCGCCTTCAACCAGCGTTACGACAAGGCGCTGGACGTGATCGAACGTCTGGCCCTGGAAAAGGACGTGGCGCTTTACCGCGACAGCTCCAACATCGCCTTCACGCCGATGCTCGACGGCAAGGCGCTGGATGAGGCCGAGTTCTCGCAGCTGCCGGAAGTGGATCGCGAGCGTTTCCATACGGATATTTCCGAGCTGGAAGAACGCCTCAACGAGGAGTTGGCCAGCCTCCCTCAGTGGAAGCGCGAGTCCAACAACCAACTGCGTCAGTTCAACGAAGAAACCATCACCCTGGCCCTGCAACCATTGCTCGCGCCGCTGTCGGAAAAATACGCCGAGAACGCCGGCGTCTGCGGTTACCTGCAGGCCATGCAGGTGTACCTGCTGAAAACCGTGGTGGAACAATTGGTGGACGACGCCAAGACCGACGCCCAGGCCCGCAAGCTGCTCGAAGAGCAATACTGCCCGAGCCTGGTGGTGGGCCATCCGGTCAACGGTGGCGCGCCGGTGGTGTTTGAACCGCACCCGACCTACGACAACCTGTTCGGCCGTATCGAATACAGCACCGACCAGGGCGCGCTGTACACCACCTATCGCCAGTTACGCCCGGGCGCCTTGCACCGTGCCAACGGCGGGTTCCTGATTCTTGAAGCCGAGAAGATGCTCAGCGAGCCGTTTGTGTGGGACGCCCTCAAGCGTTCCTTGCAGTCGCGCAAGCTGAAGATGGAATCGCCCCTGGGCGAACTGGGCCGCCTGGCCACTGTGACCCTCAACCCGCAGATGATCCCGTTGCAGGTCAAGGTCATCATCATCGGTTCGCGCCAGTTGTATTACGCGTTGCAGGACGCCGATCCGGACTTCCAGGAGATGTTCCGGGTGCTGGTGGACTTCGACGAAGACATCCCGATGGTGGATGAGAGCCTGGAGCAGTTCGCCCAGTTGCTCAAAACCCGGACCTCGGAGGAAGGCATGGCGCCGCTGACCTCGGACGCGGTCGCGCGGCTGGCCACTTACAGCGCACGCCTGGCCGAACACCAGGGGCGTTTGTCGGCGCGTATTGGGGATTTGTTCCAGTTGGTCAGCGAGGCAGATTTCATTCGCCACTTGGCGGGCGACGAGATGACCGATGCTGGCCATATCGAGCGTGCACTGAAGGCCAAGGCTACGCGTACCGGGCGTGTGTCGGCGCGGATTCTCGACGACATGCTCGCCGGAGTCATCCTGATCGACACCGCCGGCGCGGCGGTCGGCAAGTGCAACGGGCTGACGGTGCTGGAGGTCGGTGATTCGGCGTTCGGTGTGCCGGCACGGATTTCCGCCACGGTGTATCCGGGCGGCAGCGGCATTGTCGACATCGAGCGCGAAGTTAACCTCGGTCAGCCGATTCACTCCAAGGGCGTGATGATCCTCACCGGTTACCTGGGCAGCCGCTATGCACAGGAGTTCCCGCTGGCGATCTCGGCAAGCATCGCGTTGGAACAGTCCTACGGTTACGTGGACGGTGACAGCGCGTCCTTGGGCGAGGCGTGCACCTTGATTTCGGCCTTGTCGAAGACGCCGCTCAAACAGTGTTTTGCCATCACCGGATCGATCAACCAGTTTGGTGAAGTGCAGGCCGTGGGCGGGGTCAACGAGAAGATCGAAGGTTTCTTCCGCCTGTGTGAAGCCCGTGGTTTGACCGGTGAGCAAGGGGCGATCATTCCCCAGGCCAACGTCGCCACTCTGATGCTGGATGAGAAGGTGTTGCAGGCCGTGCGTGCTGGGCAATTCCACATCTATGCGGTGCGCCAGGCGGATGAGGCGTTGAGCCTGCTGGTGGGCGAGGATGCCGGTGAGCCGGACGCCGAGGGGCAGTTCCCGGAAGGCACCGTCAATGCCCGGGTGGTCGAGCGCTTGCGCGCGATTGCCGAGATGATCAGCGAGGAAGACCTGAAGGAAGCCGAGAAGGAGTTGGCGCAGCAGGCGCTGGCCGAAGCCAAGCCCACCTGAGTTCTGAGGCCAGGCCCGATCAAACCTGTGGGAGGGGGCTTGCTCCCGATTGCGATAGGTCAGTCATGTAGATGTCGGCTGACACACTGCATCGGGAGCGAGCCCCCTCCCACATTTGGATCTGGTTGCGTCATTAAATTGACTTCTTTCTGAGGGACTAATGTCCGTTGGTCCCTACAGCCTTGGTTTGTCGTGTTTTTCTTCTATTCTGAGCGTAGGGATATCCACAGGAGTCGCTGGATAGAAACAGCCTCGCTTCAGGCTGAGGTTGAACGCCGATCTACCGAGGGTCGCCGCCATGCCGCGCAACCTCTGCCTCACCCGCCAGTGCTTCGGCCTGGTCACCCGTATTGAATGTTCCATTCGCCCGCTCGCGGGGGATAACGGAATGTGGACCTTGTTGTTTGCCGCCGGAATGACTGGCGAGCAGCCTTCCACCATTAAGTCCCAAGGCCCGTTTCATGGGCCTTTTGTGGCAGAAACCATTCTGCAATCGATCGTCGATAGCCTGACTTTGTACGGCTATGAGGTGGCGGCCGACCCGCAGATCTGGTGCCTGCATATGCAGGCCCATCTGCGGCAGCTCAATGGTGGGCATGAACGGCTTGCCCTGTGACGATCGGTCATTTGTTCTCAGGCTTGTGCAGCTTGACCTCGAAACCGTACTGCACGGTGCTCAGGTCGGTGCGCTGGTAGCTTTCAAACGCCGTTGGCCGGCCGTAGAAATAATGCACGTCAAACAATGCCGTGCCGTATTCCTCGGCGCGGTGGCTGACGCCGAGGATTTCCTTGAGGTAGTTGCCGCTGGCGTCCTTGGCGTAGAAGCGCCAGCTGTCGGCGGGGAATTCCTTTTGGTCGATGATCAGCGCGTTGTCCTTGAGTGACAAACCCTTGGGCAGCTTGGCCGCATCGATGTCGCCTTTCTCGATAGTCGCCAGGAACAGCGGGATCGAACCCACCACAAATGCCGGGTTTTCCGGGAACAGGTTGAGGTCGTAGGTGAGGGTGCCGCGCGCCGGGTTCAATTCATACGCCTCGGTGGGCAACTCGATGGGCTCGCCGCGCTCACCTTTTTCGTCGGCGGTGAAGAACGTCACCGGCGATTCGCTGCTGTTGCGCTCGCTGCCCACCAGGTCGTCATTGAAGGTGAACGGGTGGTCGAACACGATATGGGCGGCGCTGGCATCTTCGACGGACTGGCTGATGGTGACGCTGTTCTTCAGTTGCTCCTCAGTCATCGTCGCGTCCTTGAGCCAGCTGGCGGCGCCGTCGTCATACACGGTGACCGGCATGGGCAAGGCTTGTACGGTCTTTTCCAGGCTGTTCTTGTCGAAGCGCAGCACCGGCAGGTCGAGATCCTTGCGGGTGACCGTGGCCGTGGAAAAATCCAGCACGTTGATCTGCAAGGTGTCGATCACGCCATTGAAATAGACCTTGGCGTAATGGCTGCTCTGCTTGTGTTCGAAGGCTTTCTGCTCATCGGTCAACTGCTTTTCAAAGGCATCTGACCAGGCTTTCTGTTTTTGCATCTCGGCCAGTTGCTTCTCGTAGAACTCGACTTGCGCGGCACTTTCGTTGATCGAGCCCGAACGCGTGAGGAATTGCCCGGTGCTGTCCCGCGCCTGCACCAGCAAGGGGTTGGGCGATTCGTCACCGACTTCAGGTGCCAGCGGCTGGCTGTTGGTCAGCTCGATTTCGGCGTAGTTCTTTTCCAGAAGCAGCAGGTTGACGGTGATGTTGCCGTCGGTGCGCTTATGGCCCACGTCCTTTTTCGACAGATCGAAGGTCAGCACTTTGCCCGGCGCGATCACTTCCACTGTGCCTTTGAGGCTGATGGGCTGCGGTTGGCTTTTGTTTTCCGTCTCGATGCCATCGATGAACGGGTAAGTCACCGTCAGGTCATCCGGGTTGGTCAGGTTGGAGCTGCTGGGGCTCAACTGGATGCCGGGATCGGTTTCCGACCATTCCGGCTGGAACGGCACGACCTTGTTGTTGCTCAAGGTGACGGACTGCCACTCCAGGCCATGGGGGAAGGGGAATTGGTCCGGGATGTTGAAGTTGAACGGGAAGACCGGCTGCAAGTCCGTCAGGTAATCGGAGTGTGAGTTTTTGCGCAGTACGAACAAGCCATTGATGTAGGTGTCCACCAGCCCCTGGGGTGTAGGGTAATGCTTGAGCAGGGCGAGGGTATCTTCGCCGTATTCGGCTTCGACGGGCTTGGTGGCGAGCTTGACCCGCGCCCGTTCCAGCAACAGCAGCGAACCGCCGAGGTCGGCCACGGCATCGCGCAGCTTGGGGTCCTGGATGCTGTCGAGGGATTGTTCGAACGTTGCGGTTTTCTCTTCGAGGGTGGTGTGTTTCTGCTCATCGCTTGGGGAACAGCCGCCGGCCAGCAGCAATGCCGCGCACAGGCCGAGGCTGGCCAAAGGGGATCGCACATCCATCATCTGAGTTTCTTCCTGTCCGACGTCATTGAGCCGAGTTGATGGGCTCGACACTAGCAGAAAAATTCTCTTACAGAAGCCGCCTGGGTCAGTTTTCTCGTGGTTACAGGTGTCTTATAGCGGCTGGTATACTCGCCGCCATTTCTAGCCATGCTGTGTGAGATCCAATGGAACGCTTTATCGAAAATGCTATGTACGCCTCGCGCTGGCTGCTGGCGCCGATCTATTTCGGCTTGTCCCTCGGGTTGCTGGCGCTGGCGCTGAAATTCTTCCAGGAAGTGATTCACCTGCTGCCGAGCGTGTTCTCGATGGCCGAGTCGGAGCTGATCCTGGTGCTGCTGTCTTTGATCGACATGGCCCTGGTCGGCGGCTTGCTGGTGATGGTGATGATTTCCGGCTACGAGAACTTCGTCTCGCAGCTGGATATCGATGAAAGCAAGGAAAAGCTCAACTGGCTGGGCACCATGGACTCTTCGTCGTTGAAGATGAAAGTGGCGGCCTCCATCGTGGCGATTTCCTCCATCCACTTGCTGCGCATCTTCATGGACGCCAAGAACGTCGATCCACAACACTTGATGTGGTACGTGATCATCCACATGACCTTCGTGATCTCGGCGTTCGCCATGGGTTACCTGGACAAGGTCACCAAGCACTGATGCCCCACGCCGGCCTTACTGCTCGATGAAGTAGTAGGGCTGGCGGTTGATTGCCATCTCCTTGATCACCGTGACCTTGGTGGTCAACTCGTTGGTATGGTCCAGCAGCGCAATGTTGCCGGGCTTGGCCGCGAGGTAGCTGTGCAGTTCGGTTTCTGTCTGCAGGATTGGCAGGTAGGCCTGGGTGTAGAACACGCTGGCCCCGGCAATCCTTTCGTTAGGCTGAAACAACACCACTTCCCTGCCTTCGGCTTGCAGTGCCTGGATCTGACTGATCAGCGGCACAAATGACTGGCGCACGTCGGCTTTGGGCGCGAACCAGAAAGCAGCGATCAGGTAGCACGCCACTGCCAGGGTGAAAACGCCGCCAATCACGCGGCGGTGATAGGTGTACAAGGCCGGCTTGTGATCCTTCAGCCATTCCAGCAGCACCCGCACATATTCTGCGGCCAGTACGGCGGCGGCTGGGGTCAGGGCCATCAAGTAAACCGTGCGCTTGCTTGAGGCCAGCGTCAGCAGGGTGAACTGCGCCACCAGCCATACGCTGAAAAACAGGCGATAGCGGTTACGCACCAGGCTTTTACGGAAATGCCACAGGCCCAGGTACACCAGGATGTTCCACGGCAGGAAAGCCTCGGGCAGTTTGGCGATGTAGTAGTAGAACGGTTCGTAATGCCCGGCCTCGACAAACGAGCCGCTGAAGCGCCCGACGCTGTTGGTCCACAGCACTTCGCCCACGGCCTGCATCCCGCCGCGCTGGAACAGGAAGCCCAGCCAGATCATCAGCGGCACCAATGCCAGCAGGGTGAACAGCGCCGGCTTGAGCCAGTCGGCCAGGCGCAGGCGCTTGTCCATCAGGCTGATGCTGGCCAGGTACACAAAGATCACGATGCCCGGCATCGCCAGGCCCAGCACGCCTTTGCTCAAGGTGGCGATCACCATGCCGGCGGTAAACAACGCCCAGGTCCACGTTGTGGAGCCTTGGCGCTCGGACTCAGGCCGCATCGCCTGGTAGAACGCCAGCAGTGCAGTGGTCACGCCCAGGCTTAGCAGTGAGTCTTCCCCCACGCCGCGCACATTGCTCCAGTAGCTGGCCATGGTCGCCAGGATCAGTGCCGCGCTGAAGGCCAGTGTCTTCGGGCGCCCGAACCTGCGCAGCATTGCGTAGAGCAGCATCACGCTGAACAGACCGGCAAATGCCGAGGCCAGGCGTACGGCCCCGGGCGTGCCGCCAAACAGGCGAATCGCTCCGGCGTCCAGCCACAGGCTCAGGGGCGGTTTTTCCAGGAAGGGTTCACGAAACAGCTGCGGCACGACCCAGTTATTGTCCAAGTGCATGGCCATGGCGATCCCCGCCACGCGGGCCTCGGTGGAGCCTTGCAGTTCATGGTTTCCCAGGGCAAAGAAGAACAACAGACCAGCAAGCAGGAGCAGCAGGGGAACGGGACGCGTCATGGAGTCTGGCTACCGAGGCAGGAGGCCGTTCGGGGGAACGGCACGCAATCGGTGAGTATAGGGAGACGATTCTTAATATTTCATGAATGAGAGTGGGGTTATGTCGTTGGGCCAGGAGGTTGACGTCCTCCTGGCTTCGCTTGAGGCATTACGAGACTTTGACTTTGAAGCGGCTCAGGCCCTGTTGCATGGAGTTGGCCCGTTCCGACAGGTTCTTGGCCGCCTCCGCGCATTGTTGGGAGTTTGCTTGATTCTGCTGGGTGACTTCGTCGATCTGCTCCAGGCCGATGCTTGCCTGTTGCAGGCCGGAAGCCTGCTCACTGGAGGCTTGGTAGATCAACGACACCAGGCTGGAAACCGTGCTGGTGCCGGTGACGATATTTCTCAACGAGTCGGCTGTACGGCCGGCGATGATCATGCCGCGTTGCGTCTTGGTCGAAGAATCGGCAATCAGCGCGGCGGTTTGCTGGGCGGCTTCGGCGCTGCGGGCGGCGAGGCTCCTGACTTCGTCGGCGACCACCGCAAAACCACGACCCAGTTCGCCGGCACGTGCCGCCTCGATGGCCGCGTTCAGCGCCAGCAGGTTGGTTTGAGCGGCGATGTTGTCGATGGTGGTGATAATGGCCGTGATGTCTTTGCCCGAGTTGTCGATTTCCGCCATGGCCGCGATCAATTCGCTCATCAACTTGTCACTTTCCCCGGCGTCGGCGCGCGAGGCCTGGGATTGCTCGTCGGCCTTTTTCGCATTGGCGGCGTTGTCGGTAGTCTGGGCTGCCATCTGGGTCATCACCGCGCTGATTTCGGTGATGGAGGATGCAGAGTTCGACGCGCCGTCGGACAGCGACTGGCTCAACTCGGTGACCTGCGCAGAGCTGCCGGTGATTTGCGTGGCGCTGGCCTGCACCTGGGAAATCAGGGTGTTGAGGTTGCCGACCATTTTTTCCAACGACTTGCCCAGGGTGTCGTTGGGCGAGGACAGGCGTACTTCCAGATCCAGGTCCCCTTCGGAAATGCGCTCGGCCACGCGTACCTGGCGTTGCAGGCTTTCCGACATATCGTTCAAGGCAAAGGACAATTGGCCGACTTCATCTTCAGACTTTTGCACCAGCCGACGAGAGAAATCACCCAGGCTGATGTTGGCGGCCAGGGCGGCGGCTTCACGAATCGGGCCGACGATTTTCGCTGTGGCAAACCACAACGCCAGCAATGCCAGCAACGAGATGCCCACGCCGACCGAGACCTGCCAGATGCTGCTCCTGACGCCACGTGACTGCAGTTCCTGCTCCAGGGCCATGGCCTGGCTCATGACCACCGCCTTGGGCAGATGGATCACGATCGCCCAGGGCTTGCCGGTGCGACCCAGGTTGATCGGCATCTGCACTTCGATTTCCTGGGAGTCCTGGTTGAACCGGCTGTCTCCCTGGCCCTTCTGCACATTGGCCAGCACTTTTTCCCATGTGCCGGGCAACAAGGCTTTCAGTGACTGGCCGATGAGTTCCGGGCGTTTGCTGTCGGCCACCACCAGCCCTTGATTGCTCAGGATCGCCACGGAGCCTTTGCCGCCATACAGGTCGGCGGACATTTGTTCGCTGAGCTTCTGGATAAACGAGATGTCGAAGTCAGCACCGACCACGCCGTAGAACTTGCCATTGGCGGTGATAGGTACCGACAGCGTGGTCAGCCATACATTTTTGCCTTGCACCACATAGGGAAGTGGGTCCAGTACGCTTTCTTTCTGGGTGTCCCGAGGGCCGGAGTACCAGCCGCCCTTCAACACGCCATTGGGGTGGCGGGCATCGGAGTCGTACTCAACCAGCGGTTGCACGGCGATATGGCCATCTGAGCTGCGTGTCCAGTAGGGGGTGAAGCGGCCCGTCAACGGGTTGTTACCGCCCTCATTGATACGAAAAGCTTGATCCTGGCCGTCGAGCGCATCCGGCTCCCAGCATGAATACGTGCCGTTGAAGTCGGGGTTGTCCTTGAGCACGCTGAGCAGCATCGTATTGATCTGCTCACGGCCCAGGGTCAGCGGGCTCTGGGCACTTTTACTCGCGCCCAGCGTATTGGCCATTGTGCGTGCCGAGTCCAAGGCGTTCTGCAGTTTTGCCTGGATGGCATTGGCACGCGACTCGGCCAGGTTTTGCACTTCGCGGATGGTGGCGCTTTCAATCAGGGTTGAAACCTCAGTGCCTACATAGGCCTGGTTGGCGTTCGAGGAGTACAAGCCATATGACACCAAACTCGCACATGAGATAAACAGGCAGAGCCCGGCGGTGAAGCAAATTCGAGTCTGCAATGAGTTGAATTTCATGATATTTCCTGCCCACGCTAATAGTTACCAACATAAACGGATGTTGGCATTCCAATGTCTTTTTGCACGCGAGGCTTATTGTTTGATCGTCGGCTGTTTAGGCATAGGCATGCTGTACAGCGCTGGGCATTACTTAACGCTTTTCGGGCATATCTTCATCGAGCCATAAACGTTCGGTATTTTTAAAACCGTAACGCTGGGGTGGTACTCGCGCAACAATTCGGTCGGGTTGTGCGGGATCACTCAGGTCAATTGTTTTCGGCGTTACATAGATATTTAGAACGGGCAGGAAAAACACTTTTATTTTTGGCGTCAATAATGAGTCGGGATGTTGTTCTATCACTACACCGATACTGCCACTTTTCAATTGAACGATAGAGCCGACTGGGTAAATACCCACGGACTTTAAAAACGCGCGGAACACCTCATCATCAAAATGCCCGGCCCATGTGGACATTTGCTGGATGGCGACGGCGGGGTCCCAGCCCTGGTTGTAGGGGCGGTCCGAGGTGATTGCGTCGTAGACATCGCACACCGCAGCCATTCGGGCCGCTAGGCTGATCTGGTCCCCCGCCAATTGATGGGGGTATCCGCTGCCGTCGACTTTTTCGTGGTGATGCAGGCACACATCCACCACCATCTCGCACATCTGCGAGGCTGCCAGCAGGGTTTTTTCCCCCTCCAGTGGGTGGGTGCGCACCAGTTGCCATTCGTCACTGCTCAACCGTCCAGGCTTGTTGAGGATAGCGCCCGGTATGGTCATTTTGCCGATGTCGTGCAGCAGTCCGGCCATCCCGACGCGTCGAATCAGTGCGGTGGACAGGCCCAATTGATTACCCAAGGCAATCATCAGCGCACACACGGCGACCGAATGCATGTAGGTGTAGTCGTCGACGCTTTTCAGGCGTGCCAGGCTGATAAAGGCATTGGGATGGCGGGCGATCGAGCTCGAAATGTCGTCCACCAGGGCACTGATGTGTTCAAGCTCCAGGGCCCGGCCCATACGGGCATGGCCGAACATTTCGATAACGGCGGTCTTGGCGCGGCTACAGATTTCCTGTGCGGCGAGCAACTCGTCCTGCATGGATGTGGGGATGGCTGGCACAGCCGTTGGTGCGGGGGCGGGCGGCTGAGCGCCGCAGCCCAAGGCGCACGGCCCCTCTGACGGTGCGCTGTCCCGCCAGAATGGCTTTGCCTCGCCGTGAGGCGCCTGAAGGTTTAGTTCATTGCACTTCAACATGGTATGCCCTCTGTTGATGTTCTTTTTATGCGTTTCTTATCAGCCTCCTTGGCTTGAGCAAGTTCGTTTTGCCTTTCAGACAGTGCTTGCGGCCTTGATACGTGCGACCACGCGGCCTGCCAGGTCATCCGGGCGAAACTTCGCCAGGAAGTCATCGGCTCCGACCTTCTTGACCATGGCCTGGTTGAAACCGCCCGACAGGGAGGTGTGCAGCACGATATGCAACTTGGCCATGCGCGGGTCGCTGCGTATTTCGGCGGTCAGGGTATAGCCGTCCATTTCCGGCATTTCGATGTCTGAAATCATCATCAGGAACTCCTCGTCGGGGTTGCGCCCCTCGTCGAGCATGGCCCGAAGGTAATCCAGCGCCTGGCGCCCATCGTTCAACGCGACCACCTCGACGCCCACCGTCTCCAGGCAGCGGGTCACCTGTTTACGCGCCACCATCGAGTCATCCACGGTCAGCACACGCAGGTGCCTGGCCTGTTGGGTGACCGCGTCGTCCACCACGCCAATGGATATTTCTTCGGACGAGGGCGAGATTTCCGTCAGTACCTTTTCCACATCGATGATTTCGACCAGACGATCATCGGCACGGGTAACGGCCGTCAGGTAATTGTTGTCACCGCTGCCCTTGGGGGGCGGATGAATGTCTTCCCAGTTCAAATTGACGATGTGTTCAACCGCATGGACGAGGAAACCTTGAACGCGGTTGTTGTACTCCGTAAGTATAATAAAAGCGCTTTCTTTATCGGTGATGCCGGGCAGTCCTGTTGCCATCGCGAGGTCTAGAATAGGGATACAAGCGCCGCGTATATTGGCAACGCCACAAATGTTGTTATTAGACTTTGGTAGTATGGATAACTTGGGGCAGCGGATAACTTCCCGCACTTTAAAGACGTTGATCCCGTATAGCTGTTGATCGTTGAAGCGGAATAGCAATAATTCCAGCCTGTTCTGGCCGACCAATTGCGTACGGCTGTTAACGGATGCCATTACTCCTGCCATACACACCCCTTGATTCTGGTTGGAATAGCATTGATGCCTTAATGACACTAGCATATGTAAGGGGATGTAAAATATATGTGAATTAAAAATAATCGCAGGGTTTATCGTTAAAGCAATAGCGATGCGGATGATGAGCTATTCAAGTGGATGGTTGAAAGTCGTTAGTTGGCTAACTTGCTAATTTAAGTGTTGAGAATGATTAAGATTGGAAGCCCGTTTGCGTGCCCTGGGTGAGTACCATCACTCGCTCGACCAAGCGTTCACCCAGCACGATCAAGTGTTGGGTGGCCAGTAGCTTGTGACGGTTGGCGCCTTCGAACTCGAAGGCCAGATCGGTGGTCATGGCGTTGAGTGAGGCGAGGGTTTCGCTGGCCTGGATCAGCAGAGTTTCGGGGGAGATGTTGCGCGGATGGCCGCCCAGGCCCGGCAGTTGCTGACGAACCATGCGCTGGGCGATTAGATTTTCAGGGCGTTGGCCAGGCGCAACGTGGCGGCTTCGATTTCATGTGCGGTCAGGGAGGAGTAGCCCAACAGCCAGCCCTGTTGCTTCGGGTCGCCCACGTACAAGCCGCTGAGGCCGGACAGTTGTACGCCAGCAGCGGCGGCCTGGCGGATGGTTTTTTCCTCGGACCATCCGGCCTTCAGCAAGCAGGGGATTTGCAATCCGCCCGGCGGCAGTTCGGTGCTGACCACCGTGCTCAAGTACTTGCCGATCGCGTCGTGCATGCTCGACCGGCGTCCGGCATAGAGCTTGCGCATGGCCCGGACATGCGCGTTGTAATGGCCGTCCTCCATAAAACGCGCCAGCGTCAGTTGCAGCGTTTGCGGCGTGTGGCCGTCCATCATGCTGCGCGCATAGGCAAAGGGCTTGACCAGTTCGGGGGGCAGCACCATGTACCCCATGCGCAGGCCGGGGTAGAGCGTCTTGCTGAATGTGCCGATGTAGAGCGTGCGCTGATACTTGTCCAGGCCTTGCACACACGCCGTGGGTTGCCCGTCGTAATGGAACTCGCTGTCGTAGTCATCCTCGATGATCCACTTGCCTTTCTGTGCCGCCCAATTGATCAAATCAAGACGCCGCTCCAGCGGCAACGTCACGCCGGTGGGGTATTGGTGCGAGGGCGTGACATACACGCAATTGGCGCCGCTGCGGTCGGCGTACAGCAGGTCGGTGCGGATGCCGCGTTCATCGACATCAATGGGCAGCACCTTGGTTTCGGCGATTTCGAAGGCCTTGCGGGCGCCGTAATAGCCGGGATTTTCCAGCAGAATCGGCTTGCCGGCGTCCACCAGTAACTGCGCGCACAAGTACAAGGCCTGACGCGTACTGCTCAAGACCAGTACCTGGTCGGGGGAGCATTTGGCGCCGCGTTCGAGGTTCAGGTAAGTGGCAATCGCCTTGCGCAGGGGCTCGACCCCTTGTGGGTCGCCATGCAGCAGCACGCTGGCGCGATAGTCTTTCATGACCTGGCGCTGCAAGCGCTCCCAGACATCCATCGGGAAGCTACGGGTTTCCGGCAGGCCGGTGGCGAATGCCTTGATAACTTGCTGATCGCGCACGCCGCCGGTGTCGAAGATCATCCGTCCGCGTTGGCTGAGTGCAGCGCCCGGTGCGGCGACACTGCTCCTGACTTCCTGAGCCCTCAGACGTCGACGACCGGCACCGCGCAATTCGACGCCCAGCGTGTCGCAGACATAACTGCCAGCCCCTTCGCGGCGCACGATAAACCCGTCCCGATGCAACTGCACATAGGCGTTCTCAACAGTGTCGCGGGCGCAGCCCAGTGACTTGGACAGCACCCGCGTGGCGGGCAGTTTCAGGCCGGGGCCGAGGGCGCCGTCGAGAATCAGGGCACGCAACGCACGCTGGATCCGCTGGTGCAGATCCAGCAACTGAAACTCCGCGTCGTTGAGGCGCATCTTCAGGGTTTCCAGCTCGAAGGTCTTTGCCATGTGGTCTGCTCTCTTTCCATGAAATGGCAGGTAAGGGCAGGCCAGCTTATCCGTAGACTCTGGCCCTCGCCACCCCAGGCTTTACCTCGTTGATCAGGCTCGTTTGCGCGCGAGCATTGCTGAGCCGACCGCGCAACGTGGTCTGGTCTTCTACGCTGCAGCGTCGGGGGTAAAGCCTGCCATTCAACGGCTATAAATGACCGCTTACCCATGGACGAATGCGTCGTCCCGCAAGGAGCCAAGACCTATGTCATCTACTCGATCCCCGTCGTCCCTGGGGCTGCGGGACCTGCTGCATCCGGTGGTTGCCGGACTGATCTCGGTGATCGTCAATTACGGCGGCACCTTCATCCTGGTGTTTCAGGCCGCCAAGGTCGCAGGACTCAGCCCTGAATTGACGGCGTCGTGGGTGTGGTCTGTGTCGATCGGGGTCGGTGTGACCGGGTTGTTCCTGAGCTGGGTGAGTCGCGAGCCGATCATCACCGCCTGGTCGACCCCGGCGGCGGCGTTTTTGATCGTCGCCTTGGCGACCACACCCTACGCCGAGGCCATTGGGGCATACATGATTTCGGCTGCAGCGTTCGTGCTGCTGGGCGTGTCCGGTTACTTTGAAAAAGCCGTTCGCCTTATCCCGCCCGGTGTGGCAGCGGGCTTGTTGGGCGGCATCCTGCTGCAGTTCGGCATCGGTGCGTTCGCCAGCATGAGCGTCGACCCGTTATTGGTCGGGGTGTTGATAGGCGCCTACATCCTGTTCAAGCGCTTGAGTGCGCGCTATGCAGTGGTCGGCATTCTGGTGCTGGGGCTTGGCTTTCTGCTGATGCAGGAGCGCGTGGACTTCACGGGGCTGGCGCTGGAGTTTGCGACCCCGGTGTTCACACGCCCTGAGTTCTCGGTCAATGCGTTGTTGAGCGTGGCGTTGCCGCTGTTTCTGATCACCCTCACGGGGCAGTACATGCCGGGCATGCTGGTGCTGCGCAATGATGGCTTCAACACCAGTGCCAACCCGATCCTCAGTGTGACCGGGCTGGGTTCTTTGCTGATGGCGCCGTTCGGTTCCCATGCCTTCAACCTCGCGGCAATCACGGCCGCCATCTGCACGGGCAAGGAAGCGTCTGAAGACCCGTCCAAGCGCTGGATCGCAGGCGTGGCCGCGGGCATCTTCTACATCCTCGTGGGGATCTTCGGCGTGACCCTGGCGGCGGTGTTCATGGCCTTCCCGGCGACCTTCATCACCACCCTGGCCGGGCTGGCCCTGTTGGGCACACTCGGCATGAGTGTGGCCAACGCGATGGCGGACGTGAGATCGCGGGAAGCGTCGCTGATTACCTTTCTGGCCTGCGCGGCCAATATCACCCTGCTGGGCATCGGCGGCGCGTTCTGGGGCCTAGTCATCGGCCTAGCGGCCTACGCGGTGCTCAATGGGCAGTGGCCGCGTCGGGAAAAGACGGCTGTGCCACAGGCCGACCGCTGATGCTTGCCCCTGTCATCCGCCGCTTGAATTCTTGACCAAGGACACTTTGCGCATGTACGACTCGACGCTGACCCTCAACGCTTTCGACCCTGAGCTGTATGAATCGATTCACAACGAAGAGCATCGCCAGGAAGACCATATCGAGCTGATCGCCTCGGAAAACTATGCCAGCCCGCTGGTGATGAAAACCCAGAGCACGGTGCTCACCAACAAGTACGCCGAAGGCTACCCCGGCAAGCGCTATTACAGCGGCTGCGAATACGTCGATGTGGCCGAGCGGCTGGCCATCAAGCGGGTCAAGGCCCTGTTCGACTGCGACTACGCCAACGTGCAGCCCCATGCTGGCGCACAGGCCAACGCGGCGGTCTTCCTGGCACTGATCAACCCCGGTGACACGGTGATGGGCATGAACCTGGCCCAGGGCGGTCACCTGACCCACGGCAACCCGGCCAACTTTTCGGGGCGTCACTACACCATCGTGCCTTACGGACTGGACCCCAAAACCGGCTTTCTTGACTACGACGAGATGGAACGCATCGCCCTGCAGACACGCCCCAAAATGTTGATCGGTGGTTTTTCCGCGTATTCGCGCTACAAGGACTGGGCACGCATGCGCAGCATTGCCGACAAGGTCGGGGCTATCTTCTGGGTCGATATGGCCCACGTCGCCGGGCTGGTCGCCGCGGGACAATACCCGGACCCGCTTCCCCATGCCCATGTGGTCACCAGCACCACGCACAAAACCCTGCGCGGGCCACGCGGCGGTTTGATTTTGTCCAAGGGACAGGATGAAGCCTTCTACAAGAAGCTCGATTCCGCTGTGTTTCCGGGCGTACAGGGCGGGCCGTTGATGCACCAGATCGCGGCCAAGGCCGTGGCGTTCAAGGAAGCGCTTGCGCCGGAGTTCAGCCTCTACCAGGCCCAGGTGGTCATCAACGCCCGGGCCATGGCCGGGGTGTTGCAAGAGCGCGGGTACAAAATCGTCTCAGGCGGCACCGACAACCACATGATGCTGATCGACCTGTCCGACAAGCCCTACACCGGCAAAGAAGCCGACACCGCCCTGAGCAGTGCCTACATCACCGCCAACAAAAACTCGGTGCCAAATGACCCACGCTCACCGTTTGTGACCTCCGGCCTTCGCATCGGCACCCCAGCGGTGACCACCCGCGGGTTTGGTGTGGAGGCCTGCCAGCAAGTGGCCGGCTGGTTGTGCGACGTACTGGACGCCTTGGAAAACGGTGAAAGCGACAAGGTCGGACACCACGTGCGCGAACAGGCTGTTGCGCTGTGCCGTCGTTTTCCGGTGTATCGCTGAGTTTGGTTTGGTCGTTGCGCGCGTGTTATGCCGCAAGCGTTTATGAGCATTGTAGTGGGGGGGAGGGTGGATTTTGGCAATAAAAAAGCCGTAAAGCTTTGATTTATCTAGGCTTTACGGCTTTTTTTGGCCTTCGTGGGAAGGCGAATTGGTGGAGCCGGGGGGATTTGAACCCCCGTCCGCCAGTACTCCGCTGTCGGTACTACATGCGTAGCCGTTTCTATTAAGTTAACCCTCAGCGACCCGAAGGGCAGGGTGCTTTGGGCGAGTTGTGTAAGTTTTAGCCGCTTCGTCCACAACGTACTGCACGGCGATTCTGTTCTATATGACAATCACTTTGGGTTTACAGACATCCCCTGGTGATTGCTGGACCCGAAGGTACCAGAAGCTCAGGATCTAAGGCTGCTTACGCAGCGATAGCGGTTTCCCAGCTTGGATTTTCGTCATTGGCAACTATAAGAAGTTGCAACAGTGGATTTACGAGTTCTGTTACCAACTCGGCATGCACCTAAAGTTTCGCGACCGGCGTCGAATCCTAAACGGCCCCGTGCTTGTAACTCGTTGTTTCATAGTGAGTGACAAGCCTGTGCAGTGTACGCCAAACGGTTACGGAAGGCCAACCCGAAGGTTGGCCCTGCGCTTATTGGCCGCCTTTGTCCATGTTCTGCAGGTCTTGCAGGGCCTTGGAGGTGATCTCGATGCACTTCTTGTCATCGCCGGCGGCGTGGGCGGCCTTGGCCTGGGAGACGGCTGTGTCGATTTCGCCACTTTTGCCACTGGAATCGGTGGCGAGCAGCGCTTTACCGTTGTTGATTTTGTCCAGGTTGATCTTGCACAGGTCGGGCTCGCCCGCCGCAAAAACAGGGGAGGCCAACATCGCAGCGGTAATGAACAAGCCAGCAAGAGCGGAACGCTTCATAGGGTATCTCCTTGCGCAAAGGGCTCGACGCTGCTGGCGTTCAAGGGCTGCCAGCGACATCACTGATGAGCCTCGTTTGTCGAGGCCTATGCAGATGACTACGCCGGCGCGCAGGGGTTCTGTTTTTTTGCGGGATTAATGCGCGCGGGCCTGGGTCACGCGATCCACGAGGTACACCAATCCGTGATAATCGATACCGCCGTGCTGGCTCAGGCCGATCTCGCAGGTGCGGCTGGTGGAGATACCTTCGCTGCAGTCTTGCACTGCATCCTTGAGGGAGCGCAGCGAGTGGGCGTTGAGTTCCGGCGTGGTGAAACCTTTGTCGCCGGCAAATCCGCAGCAGTGGATGCCTTCCGGTATTACCACGGTCTTGGCGCAACGGCGGGCCAGGTCGATCAGCGCCTGGCTTTCCCCCAGGTGTTGGGTGCTACAGGTGACGTGCACGGCGATCGGCGCCTCTTGCGGTGTGAAATCGAGACGGTCCATCAGGTGCGTACGGATGAAGCGTACAGGGTCGTAAAGGTCCAGGCGCGTTTCGCCGAGGTCTTGCACCAGGCGCAGGGTGCAGGGGCTGGTGTCGCAATAGATCGGGTCCAGGCCGCCACGGCTGGCATGGAGCAGGGCGCCGATCAGCTCCTGGCGTTTGTGTTCTGCCTGTTCGGCGTAGCCTTTGGACGCGAAAGGCTGGCCGCAGCACAAGCTGTCCTGATCATCGGGAAACACGACTTGGTAACCGGCTTTTTCCAGCAGGCCTTGGGTTTTTTCGTACAGCGACATCTGCTCTTTGTCACCGGCCGCTGGCCCCATGGCGCGTGAGACACAAGCCGCCAGGTAGACCACTCGTGGCCGCTCATCCGTCACGGCCGGGCTGAAGCGAATGGCTTTTTCCGGTTGTGGCATGGCGTTGGTCCACTGTGGGATCTGTCCCTTGGACAGCTTGGTCACGGTGGCTGACAGCTTCGCCAGGCGAGGAGCGCCCAGCAGCATGCGCGCGCTATTGGCGACATGCAGGGTAAAGCGCGCACCTTGCAGTGCCGTGGCGAAATGGGTGGCCAGCCATTCGGCGGTTTTCGTACGGTCGGCGTCGCGGCTTCGCAGTTTTTTCACGAGGTCGCCGGTGTTGATTCCTACTGGGCAGCGCTGGGCACATAGGCCAGTAGCGGCGCACGTGTCGATGCCCTGATAGTGGTAGGCCGCTTCCAGTTCAGTGGTGTCGACGCCTGCACGTTTTTTTGCCTGTATATCTCGCCAGATCACGATGCGCTGGCGCGGGCTCAACGTCAGGCCTTTCGAGGGGCATACCGGTTCACAGAAACCACACTCAATGCACTTATCCACAAGCTCGTCGGCCGCCGGCAGCGGTTTGAGGTGTTTGAGGTGAATCTGGGGATCTTCGCTGAGCACCACATCCGGGTTGAGGATGCCGTTGGGATCGAGCAGGCGTTTAAGTTGCCACATCAGTTGATAGGCATCGCTGCCCCATTCCAGCTCGACGAACGGTGCCATATTGCGGCCGGTGCCGTGCTCGGCTTTCAGTGAGCCGCCGAACTCCACGGCGACCAATTGCGCGACGTCATCCATGAACGCTTGATAGCGTGTGACTTCTTGCGCACTGTTGAAGCCTTGGGTGAACACAAAGTGCAGATTACCTTCCAGGGCATGTCCGAAAAGGATGGCTTCGTCGTAGTGATGTTTGTCGAACAGTTCGATCAAACGGTTCACGCCAATCGCCAGTTGCTCGACCGGGAAGGTGACGTCTTCGATGATTACCGTGGTGCCGGTTTTGCGTACAGCACCTACGGCAGGGAAGGTGTCCTTGCGGATTGCCCACAGGCGAGCGTTTTCCACCGGGTCTTCGGTGAAGTCGACCTGTTTCTCCACTGGGAAACCGGCCAGCGACGCCATGATCAGCGCCAATTGTTCGTGTAGCAACGACGGCGATGCGGCGCGGGATTCAATCAGCAGCGCGCAGGCATTTTCTGATAAGTGCTGTACGAATGCGGGCATGCCCGGCTTGTTCTGCACCGAGCGCATGCTGCGCCGGTCCAGCAGTTCCACGGCCGATACCGGTTGGGTTTTCAGGACGGTGACCGCGTTACAGCAGGTCTCCACGTCTGGAAACACAATCAACGCCGACGCCTTGTTGGGGTGATCGATCACGGTGTCGTAGGTGACTGCGCTGATAAATCCCAGGGTGCCCTCGGAGCCCACCAATAAATGGCTGAGGATGTCCAGCGGATCATCAAAATCTACCAGGGCGTTGAGTGACAGGCCGGTGGTATTTTTCAGGCGGTATTTGTGGCGTATTTTTGCTGCCAATTCGGCGTTTGCCCGCGTCTCACGGCCGAGTGTCGCCAGGCGCTCCAGCAGTGCGCCGTGCTGTTCACGAAACGCCGTAACGCTGGTTGAGTCTTCTGTATCGAGGCGACTGCCATCAGCCAGAACCAGACAAATTCCGGCCAGGGTGTGGTAGGTGTTCTGCGCCGTACCGCAGCACATGCCACTGGCGTTGTTGGCGACGATTCCGCCGATCTTGCAGGCATTGATCGACGCCGGGTCGGGGCCGATCTTGCGCCCGAATGGCGCCAGCCAGGCGTTAGCCTGTGCGCCGATCACGCCGGGTTGCAGGCGGATCTGCGTACCTTGCCCGCGAATCTCACGGCCGTTCCAGTTGTCCCCCAGCACAATCAGCACCGAGTCGCTTATCGCTTGCCCGGAAAGGCTGGTGCCGGCTGCGCGGAACGTCACCGGCACGCGTTCACGCTGGGCCAGTTGCAGCAGCGCAACCACTTCGTCTTCCGACTCCACACGGATCACCAGTTGTGGGACCAATCGGTAAAAGCTGGCGTCGGTGCCGAATGCGAGGGTGGAAAGTGGATCGTCGAAGCGCCGACTTTTTGGGATCAGCTGTGCGACGTCAGCAAGGAAAGCGGCAGGCAGACTCATTGGTCCTCCAGGATCAGCACCCCCTGGGCGCCGTGTTGACACGATTACGCAAAACCGACGCCGAGGTTACCGCCCGGCGTCGGTTATTACCCTATTGCTTGTGGCTTTAGTGCACCAGCATGCCGGTAAACCAGTAAGCCTGGGCCAGGGTGATCAGCCCGACGATCGTGGCGAAGAATAGGCTGTGCTTGAGGGTGAAACGGAACAGATCGGATTCTTTGCCCACCAGTCCGGTCGCCGCGCAGGCCACAGCGATCGATTGCGGCGAGATCATTTTGCCGGTCACGCCGCCGCTGGTATTTGCCGCTACCAGCAGTGTGTCGTTGACGCCGATCTGGTGCGCCGTTGTGGCTTGCAACGAGCTGAACAGGGCGTTGGACGAAGTGTCGGAGCCTGTCAGGAACACTCCCAGCCAGCCGAGGAAAGGCGAGAAGAACGGGAAGGCTGCGCCGGTGCCGGCCAACACCAGCGCCATGGTCGAAGACATGCCGGAGTAATTGGTGACGAAAGCGAATGCCAGCACCATGCCGATGGACAGGATCGGCCAGCGTAGTTCGTAGAAGGTCTCTTTCAAAGTGGTAAGACCAATCTTGATGTTGATCTTCAGAACCAGCATCGAGATCAGTGCGGAGAAGAAAATCGCGGTGCCGGTCGCTGAGATCGGGTCCAGCTTGAATATCGCCGGAATTGCAGTCGGGTTGGTCACGATTGGTGCAACCTTGATCACCATTTGATCCAGGTGCGGGATCGCGAAGTTGAATACCCAGCTGTACATCGAGCCGCCAGCGGCGAACATTGCCTTGAAGGGTTTAAGGGTCCAGATGGTGACCAGCACGGTGAGGATCAGGAAGGGTGACCAAGCCTTGAAGATCTGCCCCAGGCTGTAAGGCGAGGCGACCGTGCTGCGTGGCAGACCGAAACCGCCTGCACTGGCGGTAATTGCTACGCCGGATGTGGCGCCGGCAATCTGTGCGCCCGCGGTGCGCTTGGGTTGCCAGACTTTAAGGAACAACGTCAGGGAAATCAGGCTGGCCAGGGCCGAGGTGATATCCGGCAGTTCCGGGCCGATGAAGTTGGAAGTGAAGTATTGGGTGATGGCAAAGCTCAGGCCGGCGACCAGCGCAGCCGGCCATGTTTCACGAACGCCACGCAGGCCATCCATCATGAATACCAGCCAGAACGGCACGAACAGCGACAGCAACGGCAGCTGGCGACCCGTCATGGCGCCGATCTTGAAGGCATCGATACCAGTCACTTGCCCTGCAACGATGATTGGAATCCCCAGGGCACCGAAGGCGACGGGCGCGGTGTTGGCAATCAGGCACAGGCCGGCCGCGTACAGTGGGTTGAAACCCAGGCCTACCAGCAGCGCGGCGGTAATCGCCACGGGCGCACCGAAACCGGCAGCACCTTCCAGGAATGCGCCGAAGCAGAAACCGATCAGCAGCACTTGCAGGCGTTGGTCATCGGTGATCGACAGGACGGAGCTGCGGATGATCTCGAATTGGCCGCTCTTAACGGTGAGTTTGTAGAGAAACACCGCCGCGACAATGATCCAGGCAATAGGCCACAGGCCATAGGCAAAACCGTAACCGGCGGCGGCCAGCGCCATATCCACTGGCATGTGAAAGGCAAAGATCGCCACCAGTATCGATAATGCCAGGGTGATGCTGCCGGCCACGTGGCCTTTGAGGCGAAACACGGCCAGGGCCAGGAAGAAGAACACGATCGGAATAACGGCGGCCAATGCGGACAGGCCGAGGCTGCCGAGAGGGCTGTAGAGCTGTTGCCAGGTTTGCATATGGGGTGGCCCCTAATTGTTGTTGGTCAGGCACTTCTTAGTCGATTTGGATAATTGGTAATACCAATTTACAATCGCTGGAGGCTAGGTTAAAAGCCTTCGGGGGGATGTGTCAATTTGCCGCTTGCGAAACTTTGGTCGTAGCTCGGCAGGCGAGGTGGTCTGATCGGGTCAATCGAAGCAGTTCTGATAGGTGCTGGAAGGGCGGCGATAGGCCAGAATAGAGGGCCCGGCGAGTGGTCGGGATGGTGGAGAGCGAGTTATGGGGTTTGATCAGGTGCGTCAGCGCCGTTTGTCTGACGATATTGTCGAGCAGCTTGAGGGGATGATCCTTGAGGGCACGCTGAAGTCGGGTGAGCGCTTGCCGGCGGAGCGCGCTTTGGCTGAGCAGTTTGGCGTGTCGCGTCCGTCATTGCGGGAGGCGATTCAGAAACTGGCGGCTAAGGGCTTGTTGGTGAGTCGTCAGGGCGGAGGCAATTATGTTGCTGAGTCACTGGGCTCGACGTTCAGCGATCCGCTGTTGCACCTGTTGGAAAACAATCCCGAGGCTCAGCGCGATTTGCTGGAATTTCGCCAGACCCTTGAAGCATCTTGTGCTTATTACGCGGCATTGCGAGCGACTGAGGTCGACCGTGAACGACTGACCGCTGCATTCGACGCGCTACAGGATTGCTATACCCGTGTTGATGAAGTGAGCCGGGTCGAGGAGGGCGCTGCTGATGCAAGGTTCCACCTGGCTATTGCGGAGGCCAGTCATAACGCGGTGTTGCTGCACACCATCCGTGGCTTGTTCGACCTGCTCAAGCGTAACGTGGTGACCAATATCGGTGGCATGTATCAGCAGCGGACGGAGACCCGCGACATGCTGATCAGCCAGCACCGGGAACTGTACCTGGCGATTATCGAGGGGCGAGCCGAGTTGGCGCGAGAGGTCTCTACACGTCACTTGGAGTACGTACAGGAAGTCTTGGAGGAAGTGCGCCAGGAAGTTCAGCGCGTGGCGCGTGCGGAGCGGCGCAAGGGGATGTAGCCTGGGAAAGTCCCAAGGCTACAACGTTACAAGGATTATTCTTCCTTGCCCTTGTTGCGCACGGCGCGATGCAATTCGCGGTTGGAATCGCGTTCGCGCTCAGTATCTCGCTTATCGTATTCCTTCTTGCCCTTGCCCAGTGCAATCTCACACTTGACCAGATGCTTGCTCCAATACCAGGACAGGCAGATACAGGCGTAGCCTTTCTGCTGTACGGCTGCGGCGAGTTTTTCCAGTTCGCGGGCATTGAGCAGCAGTTTGCGTGTGCGCACCGGGTCGGCAATTACGTGGGTGCTCGCGGTTGTCAGCGGGGTGATATGGCTGCCGAGCAGCCATGCCTCGCCATCCTTGAGCAATACGTAGCTGTCGACCAGCTGCAACTTGCTGGCACGCAGACTCTTTACTTCCCAGCCGGCCAGGACCAGACCAGCCTCGAACCGATGTTCGATGAAGTAATCGTGTCGCGCTTTTTTATTTTGCGCGATGGTCCCTGTGGGGTGTTTCTTTTGTTTAGCCATAGGGGCGGCATTATAGGGAGTTGCGAGCGTGTCGGCTACGGTCAACCTGCGTGCTTGAGCGTGTTGGTCGAATCCCGGACAATGCGGGAAGTACTTTGGTTATTTTCTCTCGCGGATCGGGCTGTTATTTCGCGATGTTTGCCGCTCAGCTGTGGAAATCACGCACACATGACGACGCATATTCAACGTTCGGCCCTGCTGCCCTATCCGGCGCAGGCGCTCTATGACCTGGTCAACGACGTGGCGCGTTACCCGGAATTCCTGCCTTGGTGTTCAACTGCCGAGGTGCTGGAAAGCAGTGATGACCATATGGTTGCCAGTGTTGGGGTGGCGAAAGGCGGGCTTAGTCAGCACTTTGTTACGCGTAATGTGCTGGTGCCCGGCAAGTCCATTGAAATGAATCTGCAGGAAGGGCCGTTTACCCAGTTGCATGGCGTATGGGTATTCAAGGCGCTGACGGACAAGGCCTGCAAGATCAGCCTGGACCTGTCGTTTGATTACGCCGGGCCGATTGTGCGGGCGACATTGGGGCCGTTGTTCAATCAGGCGACCAATACCCTGGTTGATGCATTCTGCCAGCGAGCCAAGCAACTGCATGGTTGAGATTGAGGTGGTATATGCCGCCGAGGATCGTCAGGTGTTGCTGGCGTTGACGGTGGCTTCGGGAACCAGTTTGCGCGCGGCAGTGCAAGTGTCAGGAATGGCTGCGCAGTTTCCTGAGCTGGATCTGGTTGAATGTCTTTTAGGGGTATTCGGTAAGGTTGCCACGGATGCTGACGTGCGCCCCGTGCAATCGGGCGATCGCATTGAGATCTATCGGCCATTGCTGGTCGACCCTAAAGAAGTGCGCAGGCTGCGAGCAGCCAAAGCCAAGGCGGCGCTGGGCAAACTGTAGAATCCATCAGTTGGTTAAACGGCAGGTAACAAAAAGCCCGGCATGCCGGGCTTTTTGTGGGCGCCGCAATATTACTGCGGGCTGGTGTCCAGAGGTTGAGGCGTCGGGACTGGAACGGTTTCCACCCCGTCGACGTCTTTCTGGATCTTGTCGAGCAAGGAGCCTGGTTTAGCCGGTACTTCGGACTTCGGCTTCTCGCTTTCCTGCGCTGGCGCAGTCACGTTAGCGCCATTGCCGTTGCCCAGCAGTGCTTCATCGCGGCTTACGCCTGGCATGAAGTCACCGGACAGGCTGACGAGCTGGTCATTGCCATTAAAAATGACGCTGACACGCTCCTGTTGGCGTTCACCGCCACCAGGCTGCAGGCTGTAGAGATAATCCCAGCGATCGGCGTGGAAAGTGTCGGTCAGCAGGGGGTTGCCCATAATAAACCGTACTTGCCGTCGGGTCATTCCCGGGCGTAACTGGTCTATCATGTCCTGCGTGACGACATTGCCCTGCTGGATGTCGATTTTGTAAACCCCGGGGAATGAACAACCGGCGAGTGCGAGCAGTCCCACAAAGGTGAAACTGGTTAGCAAGAGCTTGGTGTTTTGCATCGGTGGGCGACTTCCACTATCTTGGCTGGGACAACGTAAACGCCGATCATACCCGTATTAAGAGAAGCTGCGAAGCAGCATCCGCGAGAAAGCTAACCATGGTTGAAAATAGCGAACTACGCAAAGCCGGTCTTAAAGTGACTCTGCCACGAGTCAAGATTCTACAAATGCTCGATTCTGCTGAGCAGCGTCACATGAGTGCCGAGGATGTTTACAAGGCGCTGATGGAGTCTAACGAGGACGTCGGCCTGGCCACGGTTTACCGTGTACTGACCCAGTTTGAAGCCGCAGGGCTGGTGGTTCGTCATAATTTCGACGGCGGTCATGCAGTGTTCGAATTGGCTGACGGTGGTCATCACGATCACATGGTTGACCTGGATACCAATGAGGTTATCGAGTTCACCAGCCCGGCAATCGAAAAGCTCCAGCATGAGATTGCTGAGGAGCATGGATTCGATTTGGTCGACCACAATCTTGTGTTGTACATCCGTAAGAAAAAGTAAAAACGACGCAGAATTGCTCTGCGAAACGATCGAAGGCGACCCTAGGGTCGCCTTCGTGCTTTCTATAATAAGGAAAAGTTCGGCTCAAGCCTTGGTGGCTACGACCATTTTCTTCGCGTGTGCCAAAGACTCTTTGGTCAAGTCGATACCGCCTAGCATCCGCGCCACTTCTTCCACGCGTTCCGACTTGTTCAGTTTGGATACGGCTGTATGTGTCGCATCACTGCCTCTGACCTTGTGTACAAACAAATGTTGATGCCCTTGGGCCGCCACTTGCGGCAAGTGCGTGACGGTCAGCACCTGGCCCCGCTCTCCCAGGCGGCGCAGTAACTGACCAACAATTTCTGCGGTGGGCCCGCCGATACCTACGTCCACTTCGTCGAACACCAGTGTCGGTACCCGGGAGGTTTGCGCGGTAATCACTTGGATCGCCAAGCTGATTCGTGACAGCTCACCACCCGACGCCACTTTTGCCAGTGCCTTGAGCGGTTGCCCTGGGTTGGCGCTGACCAGTAGCTCTACCTGCTCCAGGCCGTGGGGTTGCAGCTCATTGCTGGTGTTGGTACGCAACTCGATGGTGAAGCGTCCGCCCGGCATGCCCAGGCGCTGAATTTCCTGCTCAACGGCACCAGCCAGGCTGGTGGCTGCCTGTTGGCGCAGGTCACTCAGTTCGCGGGCCTTCTCCTGATAGTGGCGGGCAAAAGCGCCTAGCTCTTCGCCGAGTCGCTCAATGGATTCGTCATTCGCGTTCAGGGTCTCGATTTCATCCAGCAGCTTCTGCTGCATTGTTGCCACTTCGGTGGGCTGGATTCGATGTTTGCGTGCCAAGGTATAGATGGTGTCGAGGCGCTCTTCTATTTCCTGCAGCCGCGCCGGGTCGGCATCGAAATGATCCAGAAAGCGGTTGAGCTCACCTACTGCTTCTTCTACCTGGATTTGCGCACTGGTCAGCAGCGTGGTGGCTTCACTCAGTGAGCCTGAGGCGCTGTTAACGCTGGACAGTCGGTTGAGGCTGGCCGTGAGCGCATTGAGCACATTGCCGGAATCGCTCTCGCTGCATTGCTCCACCACTTGGCGGCAGATACCCAGCAGGGTTTCGGCGTTGGTGAGGTTCTTGTGTTCCTGTTCCAGTTGTTCCAGCTCGTTTTCGCCAAGCCCCAGGCTTTCCAGCTCTTCAAGCTGATAGCTGAGCAATTGATGGCGAGCGCGTTGCTCATCACCGGAGTTGGAAAGTCGCTCCAGCTCCTGTCGGGTCTGGCGCCAGCGCTGGGCGGCAAGTTGTACTTGCCGGGCAAGGTCGGTGGCGCCAGCGTATTCGTCGAGCAGGCGGCGAGGGGTGTCGGTTTTGAGCAGGGACTGGTGTTCATGCTGGCTATGGATGTCGATCAGCAGTTCACCCAGGGCCTTCAGGTCGCCTAAGGGGCAGGGCGTGCCGTTGATATAGCCGCGCGAGCGACCCTCGGCGGTGATGACTCGGCGCAGGATGCACGGGCCGTCATTATTAAGGTCGCGCTCGGCCAGCCAGGCTTCGGCTTCGGGGATGTCCGCGAGGTCGAAAGTGGCCAGAATATCGGCCTTGTCCGCACCGGGGCGCACCACGCCACTGTCGGCGCGGTCGCCTAGGGTCAGGCCCAGCGCGTCGAGCATGATCGACTTGCCGGCGCCGGTTTCGCCTGTGATTACGCTCATCCCGCGATCCAGTTCGAGATCCAGGTGTTCAACGATGGCGTAGTTATGTACAGACAGGTGCACGAGCATGACGGCCGCTCCCAGGCTTTAGGTCTGGTTATTTATACAGTGTTTTGATCTGGGCTGACAATCCTGATGCTTAGCTCAAATTGCTTGGTTACCCAGGTTTTTTAGTGCAAAGGAGCATGTCGGTATGGAAACTGATCTGGGACAGTCGAAAGACTTTTGGTAACCCTTGCGCCCTTGAACCTGGAAATTGTGGCCCCATATACCGGAACAGAAGCGCGAGTTGAGCTCGCGCATGATTTTGAAAGGAGAAATCTATGGCTGACGAACAGACGCAGGATACGCAAACTCCAGACGCCAATTCGGCTGTCGGTGATGAACTGGCAACTCGTGTGCAAGTGCTCGAAGAGCAGTTGGCCGCTGCGCAGGATCAGTCTTTGCGTGTTGCCGCCGATCTGCAGAACGTCCGCCGCCGTGCCGAGCAGGATGTAGAAAAAGCTCACAAGTTCGGGCTGGAGAAATTCGCCGGTGACCTGCTGCCAATCATTGACAGTCTGGAGCGCGGCCTTGAGTTGTCCAACCCGGATGATGAAAACATCCGTCCGATGCGCGAAGGGATCGAACTGACCCTGAAAATGTTTCAGGACACCCTGAAGCGTTATCAGCTCGAAGCCATTGATCCGCAAGGCGGCGAACCGTTTAGCGCTGAGCATCATCAGGCCATGGCCATGCAAGAAAGCCATGATCTTGAGCCCAATAGTGTGTTGAAAGTGTTCCAGAAGGGCTACCAGCTCAATGGTCGCCTGCTGCGCCCGGCAATGGTGGTGGTGAGCAAGGCTCCTGCACCCGTTGCACCTTCTATTGATGAGCAGGCTTGAAATTCGCCGCAAGGCCCCCATCTATAAGTCAAGCGTTTAAGTGCTACCGCAGTTAGCCACCACTGCTGCGGCAACCCAATTCAAGTTTCGGGAGAGTAAATCATGGGCAAAATTATCGGTATTGACCTGGGGACCACCAACTCCTGCGTCTCCGTGCTGGAAAACGGCGTTGCAAAAGTAATCGAAAACGCCGAAGGCGCGCGTACCACGCCGTCGATCATCGCTTACGCCAACGATGGTGAAATCCTCGTTGGTCAGTCGGCCAAGCGTCAGGCTGTGACCAACCCGCATAACACCCTGTACGCGGTGAAGCGCCTGATCGGTCGTAAGTTCGACGAAGAAGTCGTACAGAAAGACATCAAGATGGTCCCTTACAAAATCGCCAAGGCTGACAACGGTGACGCCTGGGTTGAAGTAAATGGCCAGAAAATGTCGCCACCGCAAATCTCGGCTGAAATCTTGAAGAAGATGAAGAAGACTGCCGAAGATTACCTGGGTGAGACAGTGACTGAAGCGGTGATCACCGTTCCGGCCTACTTCAACGACAGCCAGCGCCAGGCGACCAAAGACGCCGGCCGCATCGCGGGCCTGGACGTAAAACGTATCATCAACGAACCGACCGCAGCTGCTCTGGCTTACGGTATGGACAAGGCTAAAGGCGATCACACCGTGATCGTTTATGACCTGGGTGGCGGTACGTTTGACGTTTCCGTGATCGAGATTGCCGAAGTAGACGGCGAGCACCAGTTCGAAGTGTTGGCCACTAACGGCGACACCTTCCTGGGTGGTGAAGACTTTGACATTCGTCTTATCGACTACCTCGTTGACGAATTCAAGAAAGAAAGCGGCATGAACCTCAAGGGTGATCCGCTGGCGATGCAGCGCCTGAAAGAAGCCGCTGAAAAAGCCAAGATCGAGCTGTCTTCTGCTCAGTCGACTGACGTTAACCTGCCGTACATCACTGCAGACGCTACCGGTCCTA
The DNA here is from genome assembly GCF_001269925.1 of Pseudomonas sp. MIACH. Taxonomy (GTDB): domain Bacteria; phylum Pseudomonadota; class Gammaproteobacteria; order Pseudomonadales; family Pseudomonadaceae; genus Aquipseudomonas. The sequence goes on along the minus strand of NZ_LHVO01000056.1, from coordinate 63,604 downwards.
AGCACTTGAACGTGAAGATCTCTCGCGCCAAGTTGGAAGCGCTGGTTGAAGACCTGGTTCAGCGCACTATCGAGCCTTGCCGCATTGCATTGAAAGACTCCGGGATCGATGTTGGTGCGATCAACGACGTGATTCTGGTAGGCGGTCAGACCCGTATGCCACTGGTTCAGAAGTTGGTCACCGAGTTCTTCGGTAAAGAAGCACGTAAAGACGTGAACCCGGACGAAGCTGTTGCCATGGGTGCTGCCATCCAGGGTGCGGTATTGGCCGGCGACGTGAAAGACGTGTTGCTGCTGGACGTAAGCCCGCTGACCCTGGGTATCGAAACCATGGGTGGCGTGATGACTGCGCTGATCGAGAAAAACACCACGATTCCTACCAAGAAATCCCAAGTGTTCTCGACTGCTGATGACAACCAAGGCGCTGTAACTATTCACGTGCTGCAAGGTGAGCGCAAACAGGCTGCTCAGAACAAGTCCCTGGGCAAGTTCGACCTGGCTGAGATTCCGCCAGCGCCACGTGGCGTGCCACAAATTGAAGTGACCTTCGACATCGACGCCAACGGCATTCTGCACGTAGGTGCGAAAGACAAGGCTACCGGTAAAGAGCAGAAGATCACCATCAAGGCCAACTCCGGTCTGTCTGATGAAGAAATTCAACAGATGATCCGTGACGCTGAAACCAATGCTGAAGCTGACAAGAAGTTCGAAGAGTTGGCAGGTGCCCGTAACCAGGGCGACGCACTGGTTCACTCGACGCGCAAAATGATCGCTGATGCTGGCGAGAAAGTGACCGCTGAAGAGAAGGCTGCAATCGAAGCTGCTGTGGTTGCCCTCGAAGCCGCTGTTAAGGGCGACGACAAGGCTGCTATTGAAGCCAAGGTTGAAGAGCTGTCGAAAGTCTCCGCGCCAGTGGCTCAAAAAATGTACGCCGAACAGGCTCAGCCAGCTGACGGTGCTGCTCAAAAAGCAGAGCCTGAAGCTAAAGACGATGTTGTCGATGCCGAGTTCGAAGAAGTTACAGACAAGAAGTAAGTTGCTCGCCCGGTTGACCGCTATCAAGCGGTGACTGGTAGGATGTCGCCGCGCGGGAGCTTGCTCCCGCGTTGGCGTGTCTGGGGTATGCGAATTTTTACAGCATGCGACAGCGTTCGGATGTTGGCGGTGTGATCGGGGATGCTCCTGCTTCCCGAGCAATAAATACCGCGTTTTTGGCCGGGTCCCTGGCTAAAAAGTAGTAATGACCAGGATCGTTGAATTGACGTGAGTTGGGTCCGGGCCTGTATTGGGGCTCAACGAGTTTGGTCGGGCTCAGGAGGGTCTGGCTGAACGTCCTTAAGAGTGCAAAGACTTATGGCAAAGCGTGACTATTACGAAGTATTGGGTGTGGAGCGCGGCTCCAGCGAGGCGGACCTGAAAAAGGCTTACCGTCGCCTGGCAATGAAGCACCACCCGGACCGTAATCCGGATAGCAAAGAATCCGAAGAGATGTTCAAAGAGGCCAACGAGGCCTACGAATGTCTGTCTGATCCCAACAAGCGTGCAGCCTACGACCAGTATGGACATGCCGGTGTCGATCCGAGCATGGGTGGCGGCGGTGCCGGTTTTGGTGGTCAGAACTTCTCCGATATTTTCGGTGATGTATTCAGTGACTTCTTTGGTGGTGGTCGGGGTGGTCAGCGTGGTGGTGCCCAGCGTGGCAGCGACCTGCGTTACACCCTGGAGCTGAACCTGGAAGAAGCTGTGCGCGGCACCAGCGTCAATATTCGCGTGCCGACGCTGGTTAACTGCAAACCGTGTGATGGTTCGGGGGCCAAGAAAGGCTCCTCGCCGATTACTTGCCCGACGTGCGGCGGTATCGGTCAGGTCCGTATGCAGCAGGGTTTCTTCTCCGTGCAGCAGACCTGTCCACGTTGCCATGGGCAGGGCAAGATCATTTCCGATCCGTGCGACTCCTGCCACGGCGAAGGTCGCGTCGAAGAGTACAAGACCTTGGCGGTGAAAGTGCCGGCGGGCGTGGATACCGGAGACCGTATTCGTCTGTCGGGTGAGGGAGAGGCCGGTACTCAGGGTGGTCCAACTGGCGACCTGTACGTGGTGATCAATGTGCGCGAGCACTCGATCTTCCAGCGCGACGGCAAGCACCTGTTCTGTGAAGTACCCATCAGTTTTGTCGATGCTGCCTTGGGTGGTGAGTTGGAGATCCCGACTCTCGACGGTCGAGTGAAGCTCAAGATCCCTGAGGGGACGCAGACCGGCAAGCAGTTCCGTATCCGTGGCAAAGGCGTAGCTCCGGTGCGCGGTGGCGGTGCTGGCGACCTGATGTGTCGCGTTGCGGTGGAGACCCCGGTCAATCTGGGTCGTCGTCAGCGTGAGCTGCTTGAGGAGTTCCGCAGTTCACTGGAGGGGGATGACACCCATTCGCCGAAAACCACTGGCTTCTTCGAAGGCGTGAAACGTTTCTTCGGTGACCTGTAAGGAAGTGAATATGCGACGTATAGCCGTAATGGGCGCTGCCGGGCGCATGGGCAAGACGCTGGTCGAAGCGGTGCAGCAGCGTTCCCCGGCCTCTGGGCTGACTGCTGCGATTGTGCGTCCCGGCAGCACGTTGATCGGTGCGGATGCTGGTGAGTTGGCTTCGCTGGGGCGTATCGGTGTTTCGTTGTCCGGCAATCTGGAGCAGGTTGCTGACGAATTCGATGTGTTGATCGACTTCACCCTGCCGGAGGTGATGCTGAAAAACCTCGCGTTCTGCCGCAAGGCGGGCAAGGCGATGGTGATCGGTACCACGGGTTTGACTGCTGAGCAGAAGCAGTTGCTGGTCGAGGCGGGTAAGGATATTCCTGTCGTCTTCGCTGCCAACTTCAGCGTTGGCGTGAACCTGTCGCTCAAGTTGTTGGATATGGCGGCGCGCGTGCTGGGGGATGAGGCGGATATCGAGATTATCGAGACTCATCACCGCCACAAGATCGATGCTCCGTCGGGGACGGCGCTGCGCATGGGTGAAGCTATTGCTGATGCGCTGGGGCGTGATCTGTCCAAGGTGGCGGTTTACGGTCGCGAAGGGCATACCGGTGCGCGTGCGCGTGACACCATTGGTTTTGCGACCGTCCGTGGCGGTGATGTCGTAGGCGATCACACGGTATTGTTCGCTACCGAGGGCGAGCGCCTGGAAATTACTCACAAGGCTTCCAGTCGCATGACATTCGCCAAGGGCGCGGTGCGTGCTGCGCTCTGGTTGGAAGGTCGCGAGCCTGGTCTGTACGACATGCGCGATGTGTTGGATCTGCACTAATCAGTAGCTAAAACGGGGCCTCAGGATTATCCTAAGGCCCCGTTTTTACCCGCTAAGCGACGTCCTGTCGCATTCTCCTGCCTTTAAGGCTCATTAGCGGTGGACCAAAAAAGCCTTTTTCTGTAAGCTACAGCTTTAGTGTGTCCACTAAAAGCGCGCAGAATAATTCAGTGAAGAAGCGGGGTGACGTGTCCATACGTCACTCCGCTTTTTTACAACCTGCGATCGCCCTTTCAGGCTTTATTTACGGGAGGTCTTCTTGACTAAGCCAGCCATACTCGCCCTTGCTGATGGCAGCATTTTTCGCGGCGAAGCCATTGGAGCCGACGGTCAGACCGTTGGAGAGGTGGTGTTTAACACCGCCATGACCGGCTATCAGGAAATCCTTACCGATCCTTCCTACGCCCAACAGATCGTTACCCTGACCTATCCGCACATCGGCAACACCGGTACTACGCCGGAAGACGTCGAGTCTGATCGTGTCTGGTCGGCAGGTCTGGTCATTCGTGATCTGCCACTGGTTGCCAGCAACTGGCGTAACACAATGTCGCTGTCCGATTACCTGAAAGCCAACAACGTTGTGGCGATCGCCGGTATCGATACGCGCCGCCTGACTCGCATCCTGCGTGAAAAGGGCTCGCAGAACGGCTGCATCATGGTCGGTGACAATATTTCCGAAGCCGCGGCGATTGCTGCAGCGCAAGGCTTCCCTGGCCTGAAAGGCATGGACCTGGCGAAAGTTGTCAGCACCAAGGAACAGTACGAGTGGCGCTCCACGGTCTGGGACTTGAAGACCGACAGCCACGAGACTATCGAAGCGGCTGACCTGCCGTATCACGTGGTCGCATACGACTACGGCGTCAAGTACAACATCCTGCGCATGCTGGTCGAGCGTGGTTGCCGCGTGACCGTGGTGCCGGCGCAAACACCTGCCAGCGATGTGCTGGCCCTGCAACCTGACGGTGTGTTCCTGTCCAACGGCCCGGGTGATCCGGAGCCTTGTGACTACGCCATCCAGGCTATCAAGGAAGTGCTGGAAACCGAGATTCCGGTATTTGGTATCTGCCTCGGTCACCAACTGCTGGCGCTGGCCTCCGGCGCCAAGACCCTGAAAATGGGTCATGGCCATCATGGTGCCAACCACCCTGTGCAAGATCTGGACACGGGCGTTGTGATGATCACCAGCCAGAACCACGGTTTTGCGGTAGATGAAGCGACCTTGCCGAGCAATGTCCGCGCGATTCACAAGTCGTTGTTCGACGGTTCCCTGCAAGGCATCGAGCGTACTGACAAGAGCGCGTTCAGCTTCCAGGGCCACCCTGAAGCAAGCCCGGGCCCGAACGACGTAGCGCCGCTGTTCGACCGTTTCATCAATGAGATGGCCAAGCGACGCTGACTGAGTGGCCTGCGGGCGGCCCCTGCATTGGTGGTCCCCGCAGGCTCTTCGAAGATGTTCAAGACGGCTTGCCGACTGACCTGCGGATTTGAGTGACAAACCCATGCCAAAACGTACAGACATAAAAAGCATCCTGATTCTCGGCGCTGGCCCGATCGTGATCGGCCAGGCCTGCGAATTCGACTACTCCGGCGCCCAGGCCTGTAAAGCCCTGCGCGAAGAGGGTTACCGCGTCATCCTGGTGAACTCCAACCCGGCCACCATCATGACCGATCCGGACATGGCTGACGCCACCTACATCGAGCCGATCAAGTGGCAGACGGTTGCCAAGATCATCGAGAAAGAGCGCCCAGACGCACTGCTGCCGACCATGGGCGGCCAGACTGCACTGAACTGCGCCTTGGACCTGGAGCGCGAAGGCGTCCTGGAAAAATTCGGTGTAGAGATGATCGGCGCCAACGCTGACACCATCGACAAGGCTGAAGACCGTTCGCGCTTCGACAAGGCCATGAAGTCCATCGGCCTTGACTGCCCGCGCTCCGGTATCGCCCACAGCATGGAGGAGGCCAACGCAGTTCTCGAAAAGCTGGGCTTCCCGTGCATTATCCGTCCGTCCTTCACCATGGGCGGCACCGGTGGTGGCATTGCTTACAACCGTGAAGAGTTCGAAGAAATCTGCGCGCGTGGCCTGGATCTGTCGCCGACTAAAGAGCTGCTGATCGACGAATCCCTGATCGGCTGGAAAGAGTATGAGATGGAGGTTGTCCGCGATAAAAAGGACAACTGCATCATCGTCTGCTCCATCGAAAACTTCGACCCGATGGGTGTCCACACTGGCGACTCGATCACCGTTGCTCCGGCACAGACCCTGACGGACAAGGAATACCAGATCATGCGTAACGCCTCGTTGGCGGTATTGCGTGAGATCGGCGTTGAAACCGGTGGTTCCAACGTTCAGTTCGGCATCTGCCCGAACACAGGCCGCATGGTCGTGATCGAGATGAACCCGCGTGTATCGCGTTCTTCGGCGCTGGCATCGAAAGCTACCGGCTTCCCGATTGCACGTATCGCCGCCAAGCTGGCCATCGGTTACACCTTGGACGAACTGCAAAACGAAATCACGGGCGGCGCTACGCCGGCGTCTTTCGAGCCGTCCATCGACTACGTCGTGACCAAGTTGCCACGCTTTGCTTTCGAGAAATTCCCGAAAGCCGATGCGCGCCTGACCACTCAGATGAAGTCGGTCGGTGAAGTCATGGCTATCGGCCGGACCTTCCAGGAATCCCTGCAGAAAGCCCTGCGTGGCCTGGAAGTGGGTGTTTGCGGTCTGGACGAGAAGCTTGACCTGAGCAACCCGGAAAGCATGAGCGTTCTCAAGCGCGAGCTGACCGTGCCGGGCGCCGAGCGCATCTGGTACGTAGCCGATGCTTTCCGTGCCGGCATGACCGTTGAAGACATCTTCGGCATGAACATGATCGATCCGTGGTTCCTGGTGCAGATCGAAGATCTGATCAAGGAAGAAGAGAAGGTCAAGACCCTCGGTCTGTCGTCTATCGACCGCGACCTGATGTTCCGCCTCAAGCGCAAGGGCTTCTCCGACCAGCGCCTGGCCAAGCTGCTGGGTGTGACCGAGAAGAACCTGCGCACGCATCGCCACAAGCTGGATATCTTCCCGGTCTACAAGCGCGTTGACACCTGCGCCGCCGAGTTCGCCACCGACACTGCGTACCTGTACTCCACCTACGAGGAAGAGTGCGAAGCCGCACCGTCGGGCCGCGACAAGATTATCATCCTGGGCGGTGGTCCTAACCGTATTGGCCAGGGCATCGAATTCGACTATTGCTGCGTACACGCCGCCCTTGCGCTTCGCGAAGACGGGTACGAGACCATCATGGTCAACTGCAACCCGGAAACTGTTTCCACTGACTACGACACTTCCGACCGTCTGTACTTCGAGCCGGTAACGCTGGAAGACGTGCTGGAAATCTGCCGCGTCGAGAAGCCAAAAGGCGTGATCGTCCAGTATGGCGGCCAAACCCCGCTGAAACTGGCACGTGCCCTGGAAGCCGCTGGCGTACCAATTATCGGCACCAGCCCTGACGCCATCGACCGTGCTGAAGACCGTGAGCGCTTCCAGCAAATGGTTGAGCGCCTGAACCTGCGTCAGCCGCCAAACGCCACCGTGCGCAGCGAAGACGAAGCCATCCGTGCGGCCAGCAAGATCGGCTACCCGTTGGTGGTGCGTCCGTCCTACGTGCTGGGCGGCCGGGCGATGGAAATCGTCTACGAAGAAGAAGAGCTCAAGCGTTACCTGCGTGATGCGGTGAAAGTGTCCAACGACAGCCCGGTGCTGCTGGACCACTTCCTCAACTGCGCCATCGAGATGGACGTGGATGCGGTTTGCGACGGTACCGACGTGGTCATCGGCGCAATCATGCAGCACATCGAACAGGCGGGCGTTCACTCTGGTGACTCCGCGTGCTCGCTGCCGCCGTATTCGCTGCCGGCGCACATCCAGGATGAGATGCGCGAACAGGTCAAGAAAATGGCCCTGGAGTTGGGCGTGGTTGGCCTGATGAACGTACAGTTGGCGCTGCAAGGCGAAGACATCTACGTCATCGAAGTCAACCCGCGTGCTTCGCGTACCGTGCCGTTTGTTTCCAAGTGTATCGGTGTGTCCCTGGCGATGATCGCTGCTCGTGTGATGGCCGGTAAGACCCTTAAGGAAATTGGCTTCACCAAGGAAATCATTCCGAACTTCTACAGTGTGAAAGAGGCTGTGTTCCCATTCGCCAAATTCCCTGGTGTGGACCCGATCCTGGGCCCAGAGATGAAGTCCACCGGTGAAGTGATGGGCGTGGGCGATACCTTCGGTGAAGCGTTCGCCAAGGCGCAAATGGGCGCGAGCGAAGTGCTGCCGACCGGCGGTACTGCGTTTATCAGCGTGCGCGATGATGACAAGCCGTTGGTTGCAGGCGTGGCACGCGATCTGATCAACTTGGGCTTTGAAGTCGTGGCGACTGCCGGGACCGCCAAGCTGATCGAGGCGGCTGGCTTGAAAGTTCGCCGCGTGAACAAGGTGACGGAAGGCCGTCCGCATGTGGTCGACATGATCAAGAATGACGAAGTCACACTGATCATCAACACCACCGAAGGTCGCCAGTCGATCGCGGATTCCTACTCCATTCGCCGTAATGCCCTGCAGCACAAGATCTACTGCACCACCACTATTGCTGCTGGCGAAGCTATCTGCGAAGCGCTCAAGTTCGGTCCGGAAAAGACCGTGCGTCGCTTGCAGGATCTACACGCAGGATTGAAGGCATGATCAAATACCCAATGACCGTCCAGGGCGCCAAGGCCCTGGAAGAGGAGCACGCCCATCTGACCAAGGTCGTACGTCCAAAGCTGAGCCAGGACATCGGTACGGCCCGCGAGCTGGGTGATTTGAAGGAAAACGCGGAATACCACGCTGCTCGCGAGCAGCAGGGTATGGTCGAGGCGCGGATCCGTGACATCGAAGGCCGTATGCAGAACGCGGTGATCATCGACGTCACGACTATCCCGCACACCGGCAAGGTGATTTTCGGCACCACCGTGGAAATCGCCAACGTCGAGACCGACGAAAGCGTGGTCTACCACATCGTGGGAGAGGACGAGGCTGACTTCAAACTCGGCAAGATCTCCGTCGGCTCACCCCTGGCCCGTGCCCTGATCGCCAAGGAAGAGGGTGACGTGGTGTCTGTAAAAACCCCAGGTGGCGTGATCGAGTACGAGATTGTTGAAGTTCGTCACATCTGAAAGGCGGCGCCCGCTTCGCGCGGGCGCTATGCTTTGGCAGCTCTCCCAGATGCTTTGGGTGGGCGGCCTGTGGTTGTTGCACATAGGTGTATTGCCGGCGCTGGGCCTGATTGGCCTGGCTCCGTTGCTGATCGATGAGATCGATGGATTATTGAGTGCGCTGCTGGTGGGTTTCGCGGCGGCGTGCGTAGCGCTTCAGGTGTTGGTGCTGGTCTGGGCTGAAGGCTTGGAGAGTTTGTGGCGGGATATTCGCGGCCAACTGCTGTTGATGGCGCTGTACGCGTGTGCAATGTATTGCGTTGTGCATGTGTGGTTGCCGGAAGCGTTGCGCTGGCAGTTGTTCAGCTATCTTGTGCTAGGGTTTTCCGGCCTTGTGCTGGTTATACAGCCGGCGCCGGGATGGAGTGGCGGGGCGCGCGAAGCACGCCCGTGACCCTTTTTATTACTTGAAGCGGTGTACGTTCGACAGTTGCTTGTTGACGCTGAAGTTCTTGCGATACAGCAGCGCCATCTTGCCGATGACCTGAACCAGGTCTGCCTTGCCCACCTTGCAGAGTTCTGCAATAGCGGCCAGGCGCGCTTCGCGGTCAAGGATGTTGACCTTGATCTTGATCAGTTCGTGATCGCCCAATGCGCGTTCAAGTTCGGCTAACACACCTTCAGTCAAACCGTTGTCTGCCACAATCAGAACTGGTTTCAGATGGTGGCCAATGGATTTGTACTGTTTCTTCTGCTCTTGAGTGAGCGGCATAATCTGACCCCTGCGTCTGATCTTGTAAAAAGCGGCGGCCAGTTTACCCGAGCGAGTCCGGGACCGCCCAGTTAATCACGACCCGTTTTATTTTCGAGGTGGCCCGTGGCCCGTTCCAAAACTAGCCTTAAGTGGCTGCAAGAGCATTTCAACGATCCTTACGTCAAAAAGGCGCAGAAGGATGGCTATCGTTCCCGGGCCAGCTACAAGCTGTTGGAGATCCAGGACAAGGACAAATTGATTCGTCCAGGCATGAGCGTTATCGATCTTGGCGCGGCCCCCGGTGGTTGGTCCCAGGTGACCAGTCGTCTGATTGGTGGGCAAGGTCGCCTGATCGCTTCCGACATTCTGGAAATGGACAGCATTCCGGATGTGACCTTTGTTCATGGAGACTTTACCCAGGACGCGGTGCTCGCCCAGATTCTTGAGGCTGTGGGAAATTCGCAGGTAGACCTTGTGATTTCCGACATGGCCCCCAATATGAGTGGATTACCGGCCGTTGATATGCCACGCGCCATGTTCCTTTGCGAATTGGCGCTGGATTTGGCAGGTCGGGTGTTGCGTCCCGGTGGTGATTTTCTGGTGAAGGTGTTCCAGGGAGAAGGTTTCGACGAGTACCACAAGAACATTCGCAAGTTGTTCGATAAGGTGCAGACGCGTAAGCCTGACTCTTCTCGGGACAGGTCCAGAGAGCAATACCTGCTGTGTCGCGGCTTCCGTGGCGTCGAAGGCGCGGCGAGTGAAGAGCGTTTTTGAGAAATTCGAGGAGGGCGATAGGTTTTTTTATATCGCTTTCGTCACGAAGCTTTACGAATATTGTGTAGTCAAAGTTTCACAAAGGGTTACAGACGGCGCCTGCCAGAGTTGTAGGTAATGTAGTAAGTTAGGCCGGTGAATATCATGCGAAGCGCGCGCCAGTAGCGGAGCTTGCTTCAGAGGGTAGTTAATTGAACGATATGGCAAAGAATCTGATCCTGTGGTTGATCATCGCGGCTGTTCTCGTGACGGTGATGAACAACTTCTCCAGTCCTAACGAGCCGCAGACCCTCAACTATTCCGACTTCATCCAGCAAGTTAAGGATGGCAAGGTCGAGCGCGTAGCGGTTGATGGCTACGTGATCACCGGCAAACGCAACGATGGCGATAGCTTCAAGACCATTCGTCCGGCAATTCAGGACAACGGTCTGATCGGCGACTTGGTGGATAACCACGTGGTTGTCGAAGGCAAGCAGCCTGAGCAGCAGAGCATCTGGACTCAACTTCTGGTGGCCAGCTTCCCGATCTTGGTGATTATCGCCGTGTTCATGTTCTTCATGCGCCAGATGCAAGGTGGTGCGGGAGGCAAGGGTGGGCCGATGAGCTTCGGCAAGAGCAAGGCTCGCCTGCTCTCTGAGGATCAAGTGAAAACGACCCTGGCTGACGTGGCGGGTTGCGACGAAGCCAAGGAAGAAGTCGGCGAGTTGGTTGAGTTTTTGCGCGATCCGGGCAAATTCCAGCGACTGGGTGGGCGTATTCCTCGTGGCGTGCTGATGGTCGGTCCTCCGGGTACCGGTAAAACCTTGCTGGCTAAGGCGATTGCCGGCGAAGCCAAGGTGCCGTTCTTCACCATTTCCGGTTCTGACTTTGTTGAAATGTTCGTCGGTGTCGGTGCGAGCCGCGTCCGCGACATGTTCGAACAGGCCAAGAAACATGCGCCATGCATCATCTTCATCGATGAAATCGACGCCGTTGGTCGGCATCGTGGTGCTGGCATGGGCGGTGGTCACGATGAACGTGAGCAGACCCTCAACCAGTTGCTGGTCGAGATGGATGGTTTTGAGATGAATGACGGCATTATCGTCATCGCTGCAACCAACCGCCCGGACGTGCTGGACCCTGCGCTGCTGCGTCCAGGTCGTTTTGACCGTCAGGTTGTGGTTGGCTTGCCAGATATCCGTGGACGCGAACAAATCCTGAAAGTGCACATGCGCAAAGTGCCGATGGGCGACGACGTCGCACCGGCTGTGATTGCCCGTGGTACCCCTGGGTTCTCGGGTGCTGACTTGGCCAACCTGGTGAACGAGGCTTCGCTGTTTGCAGCCCGTACCGGTAAGCGCATCGTTGAAATGAAAGAGTTTGAGCTGGCGAAAGACAAGATCATGATGGGTGCCGAGCGCAAATCCATGGTCATGTCCGAAAAAGAGAAGCAGAACACTGCTTATCACGAAGCCGGTCACGCCATTGTGGGGCGCGTCGTGCCTGAGCATGATCCAGTTTATAAAGTGTCTATCATTCCTCGTGGTCGCGCCTTGGGTGTCACCATGTTCCTGCCGGAAGAGGATCGTTACAGCCTCTCCAAGCGTGCGCTGATCAGTCAGATTTGCTCGCTGTACGGCGGTCGAATCGCTGAAGAGATGACCCTGGGCTTCGACGGTGTGACCACTGGGGCTTCCAACGACATCATGCGTGCCAGCCAGATTGCGCGAAACATGGTGACGAAGTGGGGCTTGTCGGAAAAACTCGGTCCTTTGATGTACGCCGAGGAAGAAGGTGAAGTATTCCTGGGTCGTGGCGGCGGTGGTCAAAACGCCAGTTTCTCCGGTGAGACAGCCAAGCTGATCGACTCTGAGGTGCGCAGTATCATTGACCAGTGCTATGGCACGGCCAAACAGATCCTGACCGATAATCGCGACAAGCTTGATGCAATGGCTGATGCATTGATGAAGTACGAGACGATCGATGCTGACCAGATCGACGACATTATGGCCGGTCGGGTACCTCGTGAACCTCGTGATTGGGAAGGTGGTTCGGGTACTTCGGGCACCCCGCCTGTGGTTCAGAACGAGCGCCCTGAAACCCCGATCGGTGGCCCGGCAGCTGACCATTAAGGTTTGAAATGACTTTTGCTTCGTCCTCCCCCCGGTTGCCTTGCGGCAACCGGGTTCTTGATTTGGCCCATACACATGTTATGGGCATTCTTAATGTAACCCCTGACTCCTTTTCCGATGGTGGCCGCTTCAGCCAGCTTGATGCTGCATTGCGTCACGCAGAAGCCATGGTGGCGGCCGGCGCGACCTTGATTGATGTCGGTGGTGAATCGACTCGGCCTGGTGCTCGCGTTGTTTCTCCTCTGGAAGAGTTGGAGCGCGTGGCGCCGATTGTCGAGCGCATCGCTCGAGAGTTGGATGTGATTATTTCGGTTGATACCTCCACCCCGGCCGTGATGCGTGAGACTGCTCGATTAGGTGCCGGCTTGATCAATGATGTGCGGTCCCTGCGGCGCGACGGCGCTCTGGATGCAGCTGCAGCTACCGGTTTGCCGGTGTGTTTGATGCATATGCTGGGTGAGCCCGGCAATATGCAGGACAACCCGCACTATGATGACCTGGTTGGTGAGGTGAGTGGTTTTCTCTCCGAGCGTGTTGCCCAATGCGCTGCGGTAGGTATTGCGCCGGAAAGGATCATCCTTGATCCGGGGTTTGGTTTCGCCAAGACCCTGCAACACAATTTGAGTTTGTTCAAACACATGGAGTCCTTGCATGCCCTTGGTCGGCCCCTGTTGGTCGGTGTTTCGCGCAAGAGCATGATAGGGCTGGCATTGAGCCGTCCGGTGGGTGAGCGGTTGTACGGCGGTCTTGCGCTGGCGGCGCTTGCGGTGACCAAGGGTGCGCGCATCTTGCGCGTGCATGACGTTGCTGAGACCGTGGATGTGGTACGCATGATTGCAGCTGTGGAATCAGCCGAATAAGAATGATGGAGCACTTATGACTAAAAAATACTTTGGCACCGACGGTATCCGTGGTCGGGTCGGCGAGTTTCCGATTACTCCTGATTTCATGCTCAAGCTTGGATGGGCGGCGGGTATGGCGTTCCGCAGCATGGGGGCGTGCCGCATCCTGGTGGGCAAGGACACCCGAATTTCGGGATACATGTTTGAATCAGCGCTTGAGGCCGGCTTATCCGCCGCAGGCGCCGATGTAATGTTGCTGGGGCCAATGCCGACGCCGGCGATTGCATACCTGACGCGTACCTTTCACGCTGAGGCCGGTATTGTGATCAGTGCTTCGCACAATCCACATGACGACAATGGCATCAAGTTCTTTTCCGGTCAGGGCACCAAGTTGCCGGACGAGATTGAGCTGATGATCGAAGAATTGTTGGATGCGCCGATGACCGTGGTCGAGTCCAGTAAGTTGGGCAAGGTGTCCCGAATCAACGACGCGTCAGGTCGTTATATCGAGTTCTGCAAAAGCAGTGTGCCAACCAGCACCAATTTTGCCGGCCTGAAGATTGTTGTCGACTGCGCCCATGGTGCGACCTACAAAGTCGCGCCAAGCGTATTCAAGGAGCTGGGGGCGGACGTGACAGTGCTGTCGGCTCAGCCCAACGGATTGAACATCAACGAAAACTGCGGCTCCACCCATATGGAGCAGTTGCAGGCCGCTGTCCTGGCCGAACATGCCGACCTCGGGATTGCCTTCGACGGTGACGGCGACCGCGTGCTGATGGTTGATCACACGGGTGCCGTGGTCGATGGCGATGATCTGTTGTTCATCATTGCCCGCGACCTGCATGAGCGTAACAAGTTGCAAGGCGGTGTCGTCGGTACGCTGATGAGCAACCTTGGGCTTGAGCTGGCGTTGGCAGACCTGGGTATTCCTTTTGTTCGTGCCAACGTCGGTGACCGGTATGTTATCGCCGAGCTGCTGGAGCGTAACTGGCAGGTAGGTGGCGAGAACTCCGGGCACGTGGTGTGCTTCCAGCACACGACCACCGGTGACGCGATTATTGCGGCGTTGCAGGTGCTATTGGCCTTGCGCCGCCGCGAAGAGAGCCTGGCTCAGGCGCGCCAGGCTTTACGCAAGTGCCCGCAGGTATTGCTTAACGTGCGTTTCGCAGGTGGGGAAAACCCGATTGAGCATCCTGCTGTGAAAGAGGCTTGCGAGCGCGCGACGTTGGCAATGGCTGGTCGCGGACGGGTATTGCTGCGCAAGTCCGGCACAGAGCCTCTGGTGCGCGTTATGGTTGAAGGTGACGACGAAATACAGGTTCGCGGCCATGCCGAAGACCTGGCAAAACTGGTAACTGAAGTTTGCGCCTGAATTCGGCTTGCCAGTGGTGATGTGGTTGGGTAACATCTGCGCCCACTTTGACCGACGAGGTACAGCATGCGTCGCACTATGGTAGCTGGTAACTGGAAGATGCACGGTACCCGCGCCAGTGTCGCTGAGCTGATCAATGGCCTTCGTCACTTGGCCTTGCCCAGCGGTGTTGATATCGCGGTGTTCCCGCCTTGCTTGCATATCACCCAAGTGGTTGATGGCTTGAAAGGTAAGTCGATTCAGGTCGGCGCGCAGAATTCTGCGGTGGAAGCCATGCAAGGTGCGTTGACCGGAGAAGTTGCACCGAGTCAGCTGGTTGATGCGGGTTGTTCCTATGTGCTTGTTGGGCACTCCGAGCGCCGCCAGATGATGGGCGAGCGTGACGGGACACTCAATCGCAAGTTCGCAGCGGCACAGGCTTGTGGCTTGATTCCGGTGTTGTGTATTGGGGAAACCCTTGAGCAGCGTGAATCAGGCAAAACTCTTGAGGTTGTCTCGCGTCAGCTTGGCAGCATCATCGAGGAGCTGGGTGTTGGTGCGTTCGCAAAAGCGGTAATTGCTTACGAGCCGGTCTGGGCCATTGGTACCGGGCTGACTGCTACACCGCAACAGGCGCAGGATGTGCACGCAGCCATCCGCGCTCAGTTAGCGGCAGAGAATTCTGAAGTCGCACAAGGTGTGCGGCTTCTATACGGCGGCAGCGTGAAGGCGGCCAATGCGGTCGAACTGTTCGGCATGCCGGATATCGATGGGGGGCTCATTGGTGGAGCTTCCCTGAATGCAGATGAGTTCGGTGCGATTTGTCGCGCCGCGGGAAACTGAAAAAATGCTGGAAACAGTCGTAGTCGTTTTTCATCTGTTGGCTGCCTTGGGCGTAGTTGCCTTGGTTTTGTTGCAACAGGGTAAAGGTGCGGATGCTGGTGCGTCTTTCGGTGCAGGTGCTTCAAATACTGTGTTCGGAAGCCAAGGTTCCTCTACCTTTCTTAGTAAGTTTACTGCTATACTTGCCGCCGGTTTCTTCATAACCAGCTTAGGGTTAGGTTACTTTGCTAAAGAGAAAGCTCATGTGCTGACTCAAGTAGATTTGCCAAACCCAGCAGTGTTGGAAGTACCAAAGGCAAAACCGGCTTCTGATGATGTCCCGGTGCTTCAAGAGCAAAAGTCGGCTACTCCAGCGACTGACGTGCCTCCAGCTCAAGAGCAAAAGTAAGAAGGGTTGTAAACGCTGTATTGCCGAGGTGGTGGAATTGGTAGACACGCAACCTTGAGGTGGTTGTGCCCATAGGGTGTAGGGGTTCGAGTCCCCTTCTCGGTACCAATTATCAGGAGAGCCCGCTGTTGCGGGCTTTCTTGTAGGTGGAAGGTTACATTGACCCTGTAAGGGATCGGTCGTATACTTCCGCCCCAGCTTTGTCGCGGGGTGGAGCAGTCTGGTAGCTCGTCGGGCTCATAACCCGAAGGTCGTCGGTTCAAATCCGGCCCCCGCAACCAGTTTTAGCGGAGCCCCTTTTAAGGGGCTTTTTGTTAGCTGGACACTTTCAACGCCGCTGTTCGACGGCGTTTCAAGGATGGGCGTTTCGCCCATTTTTTTATTTTGCACAGCATGCACATACATGCACGAGGGGGTTCAGGTGTCGAGCAAGCTAGAAGAGTTGCAGGCCTTGTTGGCCCCGGTGGTCGTGGCCCTAGGCTATGAATGCTGGGGTATTGAGTTTTCGGCTCAAGGTCGCCACTCAATGTTGCGCGTTTATATCGATAAAGAGGGCGGTGTGCTGGTGGACGATTGTGCCATTGTCAGCCGTCAGATCAGTGGTGTTCTGGATGTTGAAGATCCTATCTCCGTTGAATATACCCTCGAAGTTTCCTCGCCAGGCATGGAACGCCCACTGTTCACTATTGAGCAGTTTGCAAAATTTGCCGGTGAACAAGTGAAGATCAAGCTGCGATCCCCGTTTGAAGGGCGTCGCAACTTTCAGGGCCTTCTGCGCGGTGTAGAAGAACAGGATGTCGTGGTGCAGGTAGAAGACCATGAATTCCTGTTGCCGATCGATATGATCGACAAGGCCAACATTATTCCCAGTTTTGACTGAGACGCGGATCCCGCGGATCCAATGGCTTGCGAAAGGCGAGGCGTACGATGAGCAAAGAAGTACTGCTGGTTGTTGAGTCGGTATCCAATGAAAAGGGCGTACCGGCAAACGTGATTTTTGAAGCGTTGGAGCTGGCCCTGGCCACTGCTACCAAAAAGCGTTTTGAAGACGAAGTTGATCTGCGTGTGGAAATCAACCGCCACACCGGCGCCTACGAGACGTTCCGTCGCTGGACGGTTGTCGAAGAAGCCGATCTTGATGATCCGGCGATTGAAACCTGGCCAAGCAAGGTTGCTGAAACGCACCCAGGCGCCCAGGTCGGTGATGTCGTCGAAGAAAAGATCGAATCCATCGAGTTCGGCCGCATTGCTGCACAGACCGCCAAGCAGGTCATCGTGCAGAAGGTTCGTGAGGCCGAGCGCGCTCAAGTCGTTGACGCCTATCGCGAGCGCCTGGGTGAAATCATCTCCGGCACCGTGAAAAAAGTTACCCGCGACAATGTGATCGTCGACCTGGGCAATAACGCCGAAGCGTTGCTGGCCCGCGAAGACATCATCTCTCGCGAAACCTTCCGTGTCGGCGTGCGTTTGCGTGCGCTGCTCAAGGAAATCCGCACCGAGAACCGTGGCCCTCAGTTGATCCTGTCGCGTACCGCGCCGGAAATGCTGATTGAGCTGTTCCGTATCGAGGTGCCGGAAATTGCCGAAGGCCTGATCGAAGTCATGGCTGCGTCCCGCGACCCGGGTTCGCGCGCCAAGATCGCGGTCCGTTCCAAGGACAAACGCATCGACCCGCAAGGCGCTTGCATCGGTATGCGCGGTTCGCGCGTCCAGGCAGTGTCGGGCGAATTGGGCGGTGAGCGTGTGGACATCGTCCTATGGGACGATAACCCGGCGCAGTTCGTGATCAACGCCATGTCGCCGGCTGAAGTGGCGGCAATTATCGTTGACGAAGATGCCCATGCAATGGACATCGCCGTTGGCGCAGACAATCTGGCTCAGGCCATTGGTCGTGGTGGTCAGAACGTGCGTCTGGCCAGCCAATTGACCGGCTGGACCCTGAACGTGATGACCGAATCGGACATCCAGGCTAAGCAGCAAGCTGAAACCGGTGACATCCTGCGCAACTTCATCGACGAGTTGGAAGTCGACGAAGACCTGGCGCAGGTGCTGGTAGATGAAGGCTTTACCAGCCTGGAAGAGATTGCCTACGTACCGTTGGAAGAAATGCTCAACATCGACGGCTTTGACGAAGACACCGTCAACGAGCTTCGCGCTCGGGCCAAGGATCGTTTGTTGACTAAAGCCATCGCTACTGAGGAAAAGCTGGCAGACGCCCATCCGGCCGAAGACCTGCTCTCGCTTGAGGGTATGGACAAGGATTTGGCGATGGAACTGGCGGTGCGCGGCGTAATTACCCGCGAAGACCTGGCCGAGCAGTCTATTGACGATCTGCTCGACATCGACGGCATTGACGATGATCGTGCCGGCAAGTTGATCATGGCCGCCCGAGCCCATTGGTTCGAGTAATTAGGCGCGGCCTGAGGAGAGAAGTGCATGACGCAAGTCACGGTGAAACAACTGGCCGATGAGGTCAAAACACCGGTAGAGCGCCTGTTGCAGCAGATGCGTGAGGCAGGTCTGCCGCACACCGCCGCCGATGAAGGTGTGAGCGATAGTGAGAAGCAGTCTTTGCTGACTCACTTGAAGAGCAGCCACAAGGCGAAAGTGGAAGAACCGCGCAAGATTACATTGCAGCGCAAAACCACCAGCACCCTGCGTGTTGCGGGTAGCAAGAGCATCAGCGTTGAAGTACGCAAGAAGAAAGTCTTCGTACAGCGCAGCCCGGAAGAAATTGAAGCCGAGCGCAAACGCGAACTGGATGAACGTCGCGCAGTAGAAAATGCTGCACGTCAGAAGGCTGAAGAAGAAGCCAAGCGTCGCGCCGAAGAAGAAGCGCGTCGCCAGCCTGCTGCTGCGCAAACTGCTTCCACTGAAGCGGTCGCCGCGCCTAGCGCTCCTGTAGAGGCTGTGCGTGAGGCTGCTCCGGCAGCCGCAGCACCAGCGCCTGCAGCTGATGCCCGCAAGCGTGACGAACCTCGTCGTCCGGATAAACCACGTGCCGACGATAACAATCGTCGCGGTGGTGGTGGCGATGGCGAGCGTAAAAACGCTCCGCATCGTGCTTCGGTCAAAGAGAAAGCGCCTGCTCCACGCGTTGCCCCACGTACTACCGACGAAGAAAGCGATAGCTTCCGTCGTGGTGGTCGTGGCAAGGCCAAGCTGAAGAAGCGCAATGCCCACGGTTTCCAGAGCCCAACCGGCCCTGTCGTGCGTGATGTGCAGATCGGCGAGACCATCACTGTTGGCGATCTTGCCAACCAGATGTCGGTCAAGGCTGCTGAAATCATCAAGTTCATGTTCAAACTGGGTACTCCAGCGACCATCAACCAGGTGCTTGATCAGGAAACTGCTCAACTGGTAGCCGAAGAACTGGGCCACAAAGTGACCCTGGTCAGCGACACCGCTCTGGAAGACTCCCTGGCTGAGTCCCTGAAGTTTGAAGGTGAGACGTTCTCCCGTGCGCCAGTCGTGACCGTAATGGGCCACGTTGACCATGGTAAGACTTCGCTGCTCGACTACATCCGTCGTGCCAAGGTAGCTGCTGGCGAAGCCGGTGGTATCACCCAGCATATCGGTGCGTACCACGTTGAAACCGAGCGCGGCATGGTCACCTTCCTCGATACCCCAGGTCACGCCGCGTTTACCGCAATGCGTGCCCGTGGTGCCAAGGCGACTGACATCGTGATCCTGGTTGTTGCAGCGGACGACGGCGTGATGCCGCAGACCATTGAAGCTGTCCAGCATGCTAAAGCAGCTGGTGTTCCTCTGGTTGTTGCTGTGAACAAGATCGACAAGCCGGGCGCCGATCTCGATCGCATCCGTAGCGAACTGTCGGTTCATGGCGTGACGTCTGAAGAGTGGGGCGGTGATACGCCGTTCGTTTCGGTTTCGGCGAAAGTCGGTACTGGCGTGGACGAACTGCTCGAAGCTGTCCTTCTGCAAGCTGAAGTACTTGAACTGAAAGCAACCCCATCGGCCCCAGGTCGTGGTGTTGTGGTTGAGTCGCGTCTCGATAAAGGTCGTGGCCCGGTTGCAACCGTATTGGTTCAAGACGGTACTCTGCGTCAAGGCGATATGGTTCTGGTCGGTTCGAACTATGGCCGTGTACGTGCCATGCTCGACGAGAACGGCAAGCCAATCAAGGAAGCCGGTCCTTCCATCCCTGTCGAGATCCTCGGCCTGGACGGTACTCCGGACGCTGGCGACGAGATGAGCGTGCTGTCTGACGAGAAGAAAGCCCGTGAAGTGGCTTTGTTCCGCCAAGGCAAGTTCCGCGAAGTCAAACTGGCTCGCGCTCACGCAGGCAAGCTGGAAAACATCTTCGAGAACATGGGCCAGGCAGAGAAGAAGACGCTTAATATCGTCCTCAAATCTGACGTTCGTGGTTCCCTCGAAGCGTTGAACGGCGCCTTGAATGGCCTGGGTAACGACGAAGTGCAAGTGCGTGTTGTGGGTGGCGGTGTCGGTGGTATCACCGAGTCCGACGCCAACCTGGCACTGGCTTCCAACGCTGTACTGTTTGGCTTCAACGTGCGTGCCGATGCTGGCGCTCGCAAGATTGTCGAGCAGGAAGGCCTGGACATGCGTTACTACAACGTCATCTACGACATCATCGAAGACGTCAAGAAAGCCCTCACCGGCATGCTTGGCAGCGACGTTCGGGAGAATATCCTGGGTATCGCCGAGGTACGTGACGTGTTCCGCTCGCCGAAATTCGGCGCGATCGCCGGTTGCATGGTTATCGAAGGTACTGTGTACCGTAACCGTCCAATCCGTGTACTGCGTGAAGACATCGTTATCTTCGAAGGCGAGCTGGAATCCCTGCGCCGCTTCAAGGATGACGCTTCTGAAGTACGTGCCGGCATGGAATGCGGTATCGGCGTCAAGAGCTACAACGACGTCAAGGCTGGCGACAAGATCGAAGTCTACGAGAAGGTTCAGGTTGCTCGCAGCCTCTAACTCGCGCACTTCCGGAGCCACGCCGCGTGTGGGCATGCAAATGCCCCGCAAAGCGTACGGACTCTAAACGCAACGCCCGGTCTGGCTTTTGTCAGGCCGGGCGTTTGCCGCTTTCAGACCCCATGGGTTTCACCGTGTGGCAGTAACAGGTAACAAGACATGGCAAAAGAATACAGCCGTACCCAGCGTATCGGCGATCAGATGCAGCGCGAGCTGGCCCAACTGATCCGTCGCGAAGTCAAAGACCCGCGCGTTGGCCTGGTCACTATCACCGCCGTTGAAGTGAGCCGTGACGTGGGTCACGCCAAGATCTTCATCACCGTGATGGGTGAGGACAGTGCCGAAGAAATCGCACAAAGCATCAAGGTGCTCAACGCTGCTGCAGGTTTCCTGCGCATGCAGTTAGCCCGCGAAATGAAGCTGCGCAGCGTGCCCCAGTTGCACTTCCACTACGACGAAAGCGTCGTGCGTGGCGCGCACCTGTCGGCACTGATCGAGCGTGCCGTGGCGGAAGACAGTCAGCACCCATCCACACCTGAAGACGCCAAGGAGTAAGCGGTGGCTCAGGTCAAACGTATCCGTCGCAACGTCAGCGGCATCATCCTGCTCGACAAGCCGCTTGGCTTTACCTCCAATGCTGCGTTGCAGAAGGTCCGCTGGTTGCTCAATGCCGAGAAAGCCGGACACACCGGCAGCCTCGATCCCCTGGCCACCGGCGTACTGCCGTTGTGCTTTGGCGAGGCCACCAAGTTCTCGCAATATCTGCTCGACTCCGACAAGGGTTACGAAACCCTGATGCAACTGGGTAAGACCACCACCACGGCTGATGCCGAAGGTGATGTTTTGCAGGTTCGCGACGTGACCGTTGGTCGTGCTGATATCGAAGCGGCTTTACCTGCTTTTCGTGGGCAAATCAGTCAGATACCGCCGATGTACTCGGCCCTCAAGCGTGATGGGCAGCCCCTTTACAAGCTGGCACGTGCGGGTGAAGTAGTGGAGCGCGAACCGCGTTCTGTTACTATTGCGCGCTTGGAATTACTCGCCTGTGAAGGTGACACCGCACGCTTGGCCGTCGACTGCAGCAAAGGCACCTATATCCGTACCCTGGTGGAAGATATTGGTGAACAACTCGGTTGCGGCGCGTACGTTGCAGAGCTGCGACGCACTCAGGCCGGACCTTTCAGCCTGGCCCAAACGGTCACGCTGGAGGAGTTGGAAGCGGTACACGCTGAAGGCGGAAACGAAGCGGTTGATCGCTTCCTGATGCCATCGGACAGCGGTTTGCTGGATTGGCCATTGCTGCACTTTTCGGAGCACAGCGCGTTCTACTGGCTGAATGGCCAGCCGGTACGCGCCCCGGATGCCCCGAAGTTCGGCATGGTGCGGGTACAGGATCATAACGGTCGCTTTATCGGTATCGGTGAAGTGAGCGAAGACGGGCGCATCGCGCCGCGTCGACTGATTCGGTCAGAATGACCGAACGAGTGTGGCTGTTAACAGGCATGGTCAACACTCATTTTTAGATACAGGGATTTGTCCCTGGCCTGTTGAAACTGCCCTTTGGGTGGTTTCCTGAAAAAAGGATTGCCTCATGGCTCTCGACGTTCAAGAAAAAGCACAAATCGTAGCTGACTATCAGCAAGCTGTTGGTGACACTGGTTCGCCAGAAGTGCAAGTTGCACTGCTGACCCACAACATCAACAAGCTGCAAGGTCACTTCAAGGCCAACGGTAAAGATCACCACTCCCGTCGTGGTCTGATCCGCATGGTAAACCAGCGCCGTAAGCTGCTGGACTACCTGAAAGGCAAGGATCTGGGTCGTTATCAGGCTCTGATCGGTCGCCTGGGTCTGCGTCGCTAATCAGCGATTGCGCTAGAGGTTGGTTGTCTGCCGTGTGTCAGTGGGATTCCCGCTGGCCCATGGTAGGCTCCCAGCCTCAAGTTTTATCTGGATACACGTTTTACCCCTGGACAAGGGTTGGGCCGATTCCCGACATTGCCCAAGAATTTCGCAAGAAGACAAGTTCCCCAAGAGCCACAAAGAAGGTAGGACACCGTGAACCCGGTTATCAAAAAATTCCAGTTCGGTCAGTCGACCGTTACCCTCGAGACAGGCCGTATCGCCCGTCAAGCCTCCGGCGCAGTGCTGGTTACCGTTGACGACGACGTTACCGTATTGGTGACCGTTGTTGGCGCCAAGCACGCCGACCCAAGCAAAGGCTTCTTCCCTCTTTCTGTTCACTACCAGGAAAAGACTTACGCTGCCGGTAAGATCCCTGGCGGTTTCTTCAAGCGCGAAGGCCGTCCTTCCGAGAAAGAAACCCTGACTTCCCGACTGATCGACCGTCCGATCCGTCCGCTGTTCCCAGAAGGCTTCATGAACGAAGTGCAGGTTGTCTGCACCGTCGTTTCCACCAGCAAGAAAACCGATCCTGACGTCGCTGCGATGATCGGTACTTCGGCTGCCCTGGCCATCTCCGGTATTCCTTTCGATGGCCCGATCGGCGCAGCCCGCGTTGCTTTCCACGAAAGCACCGGTTACCTGCTGAACCCGACTTACGAGCAGCTGAAAGCGTCGAGCCTGGACATGGTCGTTGCGGGTACTTCGGAAGCCGTATTGATGGTTGAATCGGAAGCCAAAGAGCTGACCGAAGACCAGATGCTGGGCGCCGTACTGTTTGCTCACGACGAGTTCCAGGTTGTGATCAACGCTGTGAAAGAACTGGCTGCCGAAGCTGCCAAGCCTACTTGGGCCTGGGCTCCGCAAGCCGAAGCCACCGAACTGCTGGGCGCTATCCGCTCCGAGTTCGGCGCAGCGATCTCCGACGCCTACACCATCACCGTCAAGGCCGATCGTTACGCTCGCTTGGGTGAGCTGAAGGACCAGGTTGTTGCCAAGCTGTCCGGCGAAGAAGGCCAGCCTTCTTCCAGCGAAGTCAAAGCAGCGTTCGGTGAAATCGAATACCGCACCGTTCGCGAAAACATCGTTAACGGCAAGCCGCGTATCGATGGCCGCGACACTCGCACCGTTCGTCCGCTGAACATCGAAGTCGGCGTTCTGCCGAAGACTCACGGTTCGGCACTGTTCACCCGTGGTGAAACCCAGGCACTGGTCGTTGCGACCCTGGGTACTGCCCGTGACGCACAGCTGCTGGACACCCTGGAAGGCGAGAAGAAAGACCCGTTCATGCTGCACTACAACTTCCCTCCGTTTTCGGTGGGCGAGTGTGGTCGCATGGGTGGCGCTGGTCGTCGCGAAATCGGTCACGGCCGTCTGGCCCGTCGTTCGGTTCAGGCCATGCTGCCTGCTGCTGACGTGTTCCCGTACACCATTCGTGTGGTGTCGGAAATCACCGAGTCCAACGGTTCCAGCTCCATGGCTTCGGTCTGCGGTGCTTCCCTGGCTCTGATGGACGCGGGTGTGCCGATGAAGGCGCCGGTTGCCGGTATCGCCATGGGCCTGGTTAAAGAAGGCGAGAAGTTCGCCATCCTGACCGACATCCTGGGTGACGAAGACCACTTGGGCGACATGGACTTCAAAGTAGCCGGTACCGCTAAAGGTGTTACCGCGCTGCAGATGGACATCAAGATCAAAGGTATCACCGAAGAAATCATGGAGATCGCCCTGGGCCAAGCCCTGGAAGCGCGCCTGAACATCCTCGGTCAGATGAACCAGATCATTGGTCAGTCGCGTACCGAACTGTCGGAAAATGCTCCGACCATGATCGCGATGAAAATCGACACCGACAAAATCCGCGATGTTATCGGTAAAGGCGGCGCGACCATTCGTGCGATCTGTGAAGAGACCAAGGCTTCGATCGACATCGAAGACGACGGCTCGATCAAGATCTTCGGCGAAACCAAGGAAGCTGCAGAAGCTGCGCGTCAGCGCGTCCTGGGCATCACCGCTGAAGCTGAGATCGGCAAGATCTACGTCGGTAAGGTTGAGCGCATCGTCGACTTCGGCGCATTCGTCAACATCCTGCCGGGCAAAGACGGTCTGGTTCACATCTCCATGCTGAGTGACGCTCGCGTTGAGAAAGTGACCGACATTCTGAAAGAAGGCCAGGAAGTGGAAGTGTTGGTACTGGACGTGGACAACCGCGGCCGTATCAAGCTCTCCATCAAGGACGTAGCAGCAGCCAAGGCTTCGGGCGTTTAATCACCCCGTGGCTCACGCTGAAAAGAAGGACTCCTCGGAGTCCTTTTTTTATGTTCATGGGAAAGTACCGATAAATCAGGCGCTTAGTAAATCCTAAAAGCCGCAACTTGCATGCAGGCACGATCGACTTCATGCAACTTGCACGATTTCGAAAATTTGCTGTTTCCGTAACTTGTTGTTTTTTAAGGATTTAATTGAGTGTCAGGACTTGGCACACTGCCTGCAATAACCCTGTTAACGCTGCAGCATCAAGGTTTACACGCTGCAGACTTTTTATAAAACAGGAGTTACTCGTATGAAGAAGTTCGCTTTCGCTGCTGCTACCGCTCTGACCCTGGCCATGGGTGCTAACGTGGCCTTTGCTCAGACTTCCCAAGCTCCAATGACCCTGGCCGCTGGTGAAGTGACCAAGGCTAAAGAATCCACTTCGGATACTTGGATCACCACCAAAGTCAAAGCTGACCTGCTGACTGAAAAAGGCATTCCTGGTTCGGACATCAAGGTTGAAACCAACAAAGGCGTGGTTTCCCTGTCTTCGACCGTTGCAATCTCTGATTCGCAAAAAGCTACCGCCGTAGCAATCACCAAGCGCATTAAAGGTGTAACTGCCGTTTCTGCTGACGGCCTGCTGGCTGGCGGCGCTACCAAGGCCGACGGCATCGACAAAACCAAAAGCGCAGCTGCTGATGCCAAGGGCGCAACCTCCGATACCTGGATCACCACCAAAGTGAAAGCTGACCTGGTTACCGAGAAAGGTATTCCTGGCACCGACATCAAAGTCGAAACCAACAAAGGCGTAGTTTCCCTGTCCTCTTCGGTTGCAGTGACCGAAGCACAGAAAACCACCGCGGTGAATATCACCAAGAAAATCAAAGGCGTTAAAGCTGTATCGGCCGATGGCCTGAAAGCAGAGTAACGCTTAACGATTCGTCTGAACTAGACAGAGGCGGCAACGGGTGAGTCAGATATCCACTTAATGCACCTCAAGGGTTCATGCGACCGACCACACGGATGTGGTCATTACAGGCCCCGGCACTTGTGTCGGGGCCTGTTCTATTGTGGGCTGGAACAAACCTGAATCGGATAAAGATCAAAGGTGGGGCTTGCTCCCACACCTTGATCCATGTGGATGGCTGATTACTCGGCATCCAAGTGCATTGGGGTCACGACACGGCCATCTTTCT
Source organism: Pseudomonas sp. MIACH (assembly GCF_001269925.1). Lineage (GTDB taxonomy): Bacteria > Pseudomonadota > Gammaproteobacteria > Pseudomonadales > Pseudomonadaceae > Aquipseudomonas. The sequence goes on along the minus strand of NZ_LHVO01000056.1, from coordinate 37,766 downwards.
CTGCCTGGCCCAGGCTGGCATCAATAAAGTACACCCGGTCATCTTCCAGCTGGCCTTTGTCCACCAGGTAATCCTTGATCGTGCTTGCGCGGTCCTGGCCCAGTTGACGCAGCAGCACATCACTGGAACTCCAGAACGTGATCACCCCGTCACGCAGTTTCGCGGTACGGTCTTCATCGCTCAGGTTTTTCCATTCGGCCGGTGGTTGTTGTTTGAGGCGGGTGCGGTAAATGCCTTCCAGCAACGGTGCCTTTTCCTTCTCAGGGACCACAAGCAACGATGCCTGGGCCGGGACTTTATCGCCACGGCGCTGCAAGATTTTGTAGTAGTTATATTGGTATTCACGTTCCAGGCGCTGACCGGCCAGGAACGGGCCATCACTGCTGGCAGCGGCCGTGCCTTCGATTTCCAGGCGTAGGGTAGGGCGTTCCTTGAGCGCCTTGGCTAGCTTGCCCAGGGCGTCCTCGGCGTCTTTGTTCAATTCGCTGGAGCCCGCCGCGAACGACACATTACCCAAGTCCTCCGAACCCCCTCCGGTTACCAGCCCACCAATGAACTTGAATGGCGCCGTAGCGGCGCGTACCACCAAGTTACGCAGGGTCTGCCACACGATCGGCATCACGCTGAATTGCGGATTGTTCAAATCCCCTGTCACGGGCAGTTCGATAGAGATCTTTCCGTCACTGTCCTTAAGCAGGGCGATCGCCAGGCGAATCGGCAAGTCCACGGCGTCGGCGCTGTCGACTTTTTCACCCAGTTGCAGTTGCTCGACCACTACTTTGTTTTCGGCCTTCAACTGGCCTTTGATGATCACATAGTGGAGGTCGAGGTTGAGGCGGCCCTTGCGGATCCGGAAACCGGCGAACTTACCAGAGTAGGGCGTCAGGGTGGTCAGCTCGACACGTTTAAAGCTGGTGGCAATATCCAGTGCGGCCATCGGATCAAACGGGTTCACGCTGCCCTTGATCGTAACGGGCGCGTAGCGATCGACCTTCCCTTTGATATCCACACTGGCCGGTTTGGCTTGGCGACTGTCGATGGTGCCGATCTGCCCGTTCAGCTGTTGGATGGCAGTGGCGAAGTTGGGTGTGAGGCTGAAGTCGGCAAAGTTGGCGGAGCCGTCGTTGATCGCAATCTGCCCGATATGAATGCCCAGAGGTTTGTCTTTGCTGGTCGGTTTTGCCGCCGACTGGGTGCCACTGCTGGCCGGCTGTGGGATCAAGAGATCATCGACGTTGGTGGTGCGATCATCGTTGATCATGAAGCGCGCATACGGCTGCAACAGGTTGACCTTGTCGATCGACAGGCTATCGCCGTGCTGGTAGTTCACGCCCTCCAGCACCAGTCGTTGCCACTTGAGGAAGTCGCGGGTCTTAAGGGTGTCCAGGGTGTGCAATTGATCGACCTGCGCTCGGCCGGTGATCTGCAGCGCCAGGGGATCGGTGCTTTTCAGGTTCACGTCCAGGTTGCTGCCAAGCATGCCGCTACGCAGTTCCAAACGAATAAACGGGCTGATATAGGATTGGGCCACTCGCAGGTCGATGTCTTGAGTGTTGACCTTCAGCTTGGCGCTGACCGGGTTGAGATTGACCACGCCGGTTGCCTGGATCTTGCCCTGCTTGCCCAGGCCGGTGTCGACCTTCAGGGTAAACGGGCTCTGGTTGAGACTGTCGAAGTTCTGCACGTCGACGTTCAGCGGGCCCAGTTCCAGTGCGACGGCCGGTTTGGCCTGGCGGTCGGCCAAGTGCACCTGATAATTGCGCAGTTGCACATCCTTGAGCAGCACTTGCCAAGGTTTGCTGGGCGCGACCGGTTCAGGTTTTGGCGAGTCTGCAGTGGCGGGTGCACTGGCAGGCTCCGGCGCCTTGGCCGGTTTGTTCGGTTGACTGGCGAACAGCTTTTGCCAGTCCAGTTGCCCGTCGGCCTCACGGGCTGCCCAGGTTTCCAGCTTGTTACTGCGGATTTTGCCGACCACCATTTGCTGCTTGGCCAGGTCGATCGTCGTTTCGCTGACGTCCAGGCGTTCCAGGCGCACCAATGGGCGGCCACCCGGCGCCTTGATGGCAAAGGGCGCGATGCTGGCGGCGGTGTTGGTCAGGTTCAGTTCGGTCTCTTTGGCCAGGGAGAACTTGTACGCGGTGCTGAAGTTGAGCACGCCGTCTTCAAGCACCAGTGGCAAGGCGTCACGCACATAAGGCCACCAGGCTTTCATCTTGCCGCCGGTGACCTTCAGCGTACCTTCGGAGGTGATCGGCACCAGGCTGAAGTTGCCTTTCCAGTCGATCTGCCCACCTTCAGGACCGGCGGCCACCAGGGTCATGTCGGCATTGTCTTCCGGCAGGGTGCTGAGGTTCTTCAGCTCGAAGTCGAGGGTGTCGTAGAGGAATTCGATAGGTTCGCTGGGGCGCAAGTCTTGAAAATGCACGTAACCGCTGGTCAGCTTGATACTGTCGACACGCAGCGGGAACGGTTTGGCGTCGGGGTTAGCAGGGGTAGGCTCGCTCGGTGGCAGCTTGAACAACTGCGCCAGATTCAGCTGGCCTGATTTGTCGAACAACAACTCGGTCTTGGGCTTGTCCAGTTGCACATCAGCCAGGTGCAGGGCGCGGGTCCACAGGCTATCGACCTGCAGGTTGGCGTAAAGCCGTTCGAAACCTACCTGTTCCTTACCGGGCTCGCCGATCTTCAAGCCCCATACCGTTACTTCCAGGCTTAACGGGTTAAGTTCGATCCGTTCGATGCGTGCCGGCACCGTGGCGTAATTGGCCAACTGTTGGTTGGCAACGCGAAGAGCGATGCCAGGCAAAATCAGAAAGCCCAGCAAGCTGTACAACGCGAGGGCGGTCAACAAGGCGCCAGCGGCGCGAATCAATCCTTTGGGCATGGGGCGGCGCCATCTATGTCAAACAGGAGTGCCTTGGAGTATGGCACGGGTTTTCGGTTCCGAAGAACCGGGCCTTTAGGATGCTTCTTACAGTTGAAGTATCAGAGTCTTCAGCGGTGGCTGTTGATCTTGTGAAGGAAAGTCCGCGCCAGGCGTCATGATTTTCCAATCCCGCACCGGACGCCCAGCCTTTTCCGCACAACGCAGCACCTGTTCACGCCAATCCTCCATGCTGACTTTTGCCAGATTGTTGCAGCAGATCAGCACGCCATTGTCGGCAGTAGCGAGCAGCGCAGGCTTGAGCAGGCTCTGGTAGTCGCGCAATAGGTCGACGGTACCGAAGGCGCTTTTGGCCCAGGCAGGGGGATCAAGCAATACCAGGTCATATTGGCGCTGCTCCAGGCGTGGATAGCTCGGCAGTTTCTGCCCACGACGCTGAGTGATCGGCAGTCCGGCCAATTGGCGAATCGCCGGGAAGTAGTCCGATTGCACGAACTCCATGGTTGGAAGCTGGGGATTGAGCACGCCGTTCTCACGCCCGACCGCCAGGTTACCCTCGGCGAAGTCCAGGTTACACACCTCGCGCGCTCCGCCGGCCGCTGCGCTCAGGCCTACGCCACAGGTGTAGGCAAACAGGTTCAGTACGCTCTTGCCGGCACTGTGGTCCTTGACCCAGCCGCGCGTATTGCGCAGGTCAAGAAACAGCAGCGGGTCCTGACCGGCGTGGCGCCCACGCACACGGTAATTAAGGCCCCATTCGTGGCCCACCAGGTCTTCCAGCGCGGCAGGCTCGGCGCGGTACACCGAATCTTCGCGATCGACCCGCGAGTTACCGCGGGAGCGATCGTTATATACCAGCAGCAACTCCAGGCCCATGTACTGGTTGATCAGTTGATGCAGGTCCAGCAGGTCGGCGGTTTCCAGCGACTGATGGAAGCTTTGCACCAGTAACTGCGGGCCATAGCGATCGATGGTCAGGCCGCCGGCGCCTTCCTGGCTGCCATGGAACAGCCGATAGCAGTCGGTGCCCTGGGCGTGCAGCTCGTTGATCAGGTCTTGGCGATGATCGAGGGCGGCGCGCAGCGCCTGATTCAAGGGAGACATGGAGCGCGCCTTGCTGGGGAAATGAGGGCGCGAAGTCTAACAGTTATGGGCTACCGCCTACATCAACCCCATCCGCCGGTGTGCACGCTGCACCGAACCATTGCGCATTGCCCAGCGCAGCAACGGCGCGCTGCGCCTGACCCCGGTGCGAATCATCTGGCGTTGCAGCGGGTTCTGGTGCTGATCGAGCATGGCGCTGGCCCAGTCCGGCAGCAGGTCGATTCCGGCTTGCATCATCAACGCACCAAATGGCTTGGCCAGCGCACTGGGGGAGGGGGCGTTCAGTAGCAGGCGCAGCACTTCACGGCTGCGGTCGTCGCACAGCAGTTGCGGGCGGATGCGCGCCAGATAATCGGAAATCTCCTGCCTTGAGCGTGGCACATTCCGCGCACCCAGGCGCTCCGCCACCAGGGCGATCTCGCTGTAGTAACGGTCCTGATCGTGGCCCGAAAGACTCGGGTTGCGATAGCGCACGTGAGCGGCGAGAAAGTTGCTGACCTCTGCCACATGCACCCAGGTGAGCAGCTCCGGATCGCTGGCCGCATACGGCCGTCCATCCGGCGCATGACCGATCACTTGCAAGTGAATGGTGCGCACTTTTTCGATCAGCCAGTCGGCGTCTTTGCGCGAGCCGAATGTAGTGCCGGAGATAAACTGCGAAGTACGGCGTAGGCGCCCGAGCATGTCCTGGCGAAAGTTCGAATGGTCCCACACGCCGGCCAGGGCCAATGGGTGCAAGGCTTGCAGCATCAAGGCGCTGATGCCGCCGATGAGCATGCTGCTGAAGTCACCATGGACTTGCCAACAGACCGAGTCCGGCCCGAACAGGCCTGGATCGCCCTTGGGGTTTTCCAGGTCCAGTTGGCCCAGTGACAAGCCGGTGAGGCTCATCAGTTGGGTTTCGATACGGCTGCGGATAAATTCCATGGCGACTCGGGTTTCCTAGCGGTTCAGGCGTTTGTCGATCAGGCCGTCGACGACGCTGGGGTCGGCCAGGGTCGAGGTGTCACCCAGGCTGTCCAGTTCGTTGCAGGCAATCTTGCGCAAAATCCGGCGCATGATCTTGCCGGATCGGGTTTTCGGCAGCGCCGGTGCCCATTGGATCAGTTCCGGCTTGGCAAAGCTGCCGATTTCCTTGCTGACCAACTCCAGCAGATGTTTTTTCAGTGCGTCGCTGGGTTCGACGCCATTCATGGGGGTGACGAAGGCATAGATGCCCTGGCCTTTGACATCGTGGGGGTAGCCCACCACGGCGGCCTCGGCCACCTGGTCATGCAGCACCAGCGCACTTTCTACCTCGGCCGTGCCAATACGATGGCCGGACACGTTGATCACATCGTCGATACGCCCGGTGATCCAGTAGTCGCCGTCTTCATCACGGCGCGCGCCATCACCCGTGAAGTAGTAGCCAGGGTAGGGTTTGAAATAGGTGTCGACCATGCGCTGCGGGTCGCCGTACACGCTGCGAATCTGCCCCGGCCAGCTGGCCTTGATCGCCAGCACACCGCTGCCTGCGCCGTTGATGACCTTGCCTTGTTCATCCAGCAGCACGGGCTGTACGCCAAACATCGGCTGGGTGGCGCAACCCGGTTTGATCCGTTGGGCGCTGACCAATGGGCTGAGCATGATGCCGCCGGTTTCGGTCTGCCACCAGGTATCGACAATAGGGCAACGCTGTTCGCCCACAGCGTTGAAGTACCAGTCCCAGGCTTCCGGGTTGATCGGTTCGCCCACGCTGCCGAGCAGGCGCAGGCTGGCGCGGGAGGTCGTCTCCAACGGGGCGTGGCCCTCGCGCATCAAGGCACGCAAGGCGGTAGGGGCGGTGTAGAAGATGTTCACCTGATGTTTATCGATGACCTGCCAGAAGCGCGAACTGTCCGGGTAGCTTGGCACACCTTCGAACATCAGCGAGGTAGCGCCATTGGCCAACGGTCCATACACGATATAGCTGTGGCCGGTGACCCAGCCCACATCGGCGGTGCACCAGAACACCTCACCGTCGCGGTAATCGAGCACGTACTTAAAGGTCATTGCCGCCTGGAGCAAGTAGCCGCCCGTGGTGTGCAGCACGCCCTTGGGTTTGCCGGTGCTGCCGGAGGTGTAGAGGATAAACAGCGGGTCTTCGGCGTCCATCGGTTCGGGAGGGCAATCGTCGCTCGCCGCATCCAAGGCCTGTTGATACTTGAGGTCGCGGCCTTCGCTCCAATTCACTTGGGCGCCGGTGCGTTGTACTACCAGCACCGTGCGGACGTTGGGGCAACTCGCCAGGGCCTTGTCGACATTCTGTTTCAGCGCCACCGGCTTACCGCCGCGCACGCCTTCATCGGCGGTGATCACCGTGCGGCAGTCGGCGTCCAGAATGCGGTCGCGCAAGGCATCCGGTGAGAACCCGCCAAATACCACCGAGTGCAGCGCGCCAATCCGTGTGCAGGCCAACATTGCGTAGGCCGCTTCCGGGATCATCGGCATGTAGATACACACCCGGTCGCCTTTCTTCACGCCACGGCTTTTCAGCACATTGGCCAGGCGGCAGACGTTTTGGTGCAGTTGGCGGTAAGTGATTTTGCAGGATTTTGCAGGATCATCGCCTTCCCAGATGAAGGCCGGCTGATCGGCGCGTTGCGCCAGGTGGCGGTCGATGCAGTTGTAGCTGACGTTTAACTGGCCACCGGCAAACCATTGGGCGGCGCCGGTCTTGATGTCTGACTGCTGGACGGTGTGCCACGGCGTTATCCAGTCGAGAAAGCCCTTGGCCTGTTCGGCCCAGAACGTGTCCGGCTGTTCGATGGATTGGCGATAGAGGCGCTGGTAGTCCTCTTGACTGAGTTGCGCAGCCCGGCGGACGGCATCGGCGGTGGGAAACGTGCTGATATCGAACATGAGCGATCCTTATTCTTGTTTTTGCGACAAGTCATAAAGATGCACTCAGTAGAGGGAGGGTTCAAGGCCAACGTCCAAACGGACGTTGGCCCTGTAATACCTGCATCAGCCGCGGTGACGACCGCGGAAGTAGTTGATCAGGCCCTGGGTCGAAGCGTCTTCGGCCAAGGTTTCTTCGGCGCCGGTCAGGCGGTTGTATACGCCCTTGCCCAGCTCCTTGCCCAGCTCCACGCCCCATTGGTCGAAGGCATTGATGCCCCAGATGACGCTCTGCACGAACACCTTGTGCTCGTACATGGCCACCAGCGCGCCCAGACGACGCGGGCTTATGCGCTCCACCACCAGGGTGTTGCTCGGACGGTTGCCCGGGATGACCTTGTGTGGCGCCAGCTTCTGCACTTCGTCTTCCGCGATGCCTTTGTCGCGCAGCTCGGCTTCGGCTTCGCTGCGGGTCTTGCCGAGCATCAGTGCCTGGCTCTGGGACAGGCAGTTGGCGTACAGCCACTGATGGTGGTCGGACACCGGGTTGAAGCTGACGATCGGCACGATGAAGTCGGCCGGGATCAGTTGGGTGCCTTGGTGCAGCAACTGGTGATAAGCATGTTGGCCGTTGCAGCCTACGCCACCCCAAATCACGGGGCCGGTGTCGGTGGACACCGGTTTGCCGTCCTGGCGCACGCTCTTGCCGTTGGATTCCATGTCCAGCTGTTGCAAGTGCTTGGTGATGTTACGCAGGTAGTGGTCGTACGGCAGGATCGCATGGCTCTGTGCGCCCCAGAAGTTGCCGTACCACACGCCCAGCAGGCCCAGCAGCACCGGCATGTTTTGTTCGAAGGGCGCGTTCTGGAAATGCTGGTCCATGGTGTAGGCCCCGGACAGTAGTTCCTTGAAGTTGGACATGCCGATGGCCAGGGCGATTGGCAAGCCGATGGCCGACCACAACGAATAACGGCCGCCCACCCAGTCCCACATCGGGAAGATGTTTTCTTCGCGAATACCGAAGGCCACGGCTGCCGCGTTGTTGCTCGACACGGCGATAAAGTGGCGATACAGCTCGGCTTCCGAGCCACCCTGGGCCAGGTACCAGGCGCGGGCGGCCTGGGCGTTTTTCAGGGTTTCCAGGGTGTTGAAGGATTTCGACGAGACGATGAACAGCGTGGTCTCGGCGCGCAGCTTCATGGTCAGTTCGTGGAACTCGCTGCCATCGATGTTTGCCAGGTAGTGGCAGCGCACGCCTTTGTGGGCGTAGGACAACAGCGCTTCAGAAACCAGTTCCGGGCCGAGGAACGAGCCGCCGATGCCAATGTTCACCACGTCGGTGATCGGCTTTTCGGTGTAACCGCGCCATAGGCCATCGTGGATGCGGCCGACCAGGTCAGTGATCTGGTTCAGCACCTTGTGCACGTCCGGCATGATATTCACGCCGTTGACCGACAGCTTGTCGCCCACCGGGCGGCGCAGGGCGGTGTGCAGGGCTGGGCGGCCTTCGGAGGAGTTGACCGGTTCGCCGGCATACAGCGAATTGATTGCGTCTTTAAGACCCACCTCGTTGGCCAGGCCCACCAGCAGATCGCGGGTCTCGCTGGTGATCAGGTTTTTCGAGTAATCGAGGAAAAGTCCGCAGCTGCTCAACGTGAACTGGGAAAAGCGCTGAGGATCGGCATTGAACGCTTCGCGCATGCTGAAATCCTGCATGGCTTGGCGATGTTGATTGAGCGCTTGCCAGGCGGGCAGAGCGGTAACGTCATGAGGAGTGCGGTAGTACGCCATCGCTGCGGGTTTCCTTTTATTACGGGGACTGCCTTTAGGACACTTCAAAGCCCGGAACATCCAGTCTTATCTCAAGGAGTGGGTTCCAGACAGCGCTAACTATAGCGCCGGGCGATTACATTAAACCTAGCGTGTCGATATGTCTTGGCTTTGTCTGCGCTGTGGCCGGTACTTTTTTATACCGGCACAGCGATCAGGGCAATCGGCGGGGTGTTCAGAGAGGTCAGTTGAGGTTCAGGTGCAGGTTGTCGATCAGGCGGGTGGTGCCCAGAAAGGCCGCCACCAGAATCACAATATCCCGATCCTCAGCCGTGGCGGTCCGCAGGTGTATGCCCTGGCGCACTTCGAGGTAATCCAGGCGCAACCCGGCCGCCTCGATCTGCTGCACCTGTTCGGCGCGAAGCCTGGCGAAGTCGTGGTCACCGCTTTTGATGGCGGCGGCAATCTGGCTGAGGCTGCGGTACAGCACCGGCGCGATCGCACGTTCTTCTTCGCTGAGAAAACCGTTGCGCGAGGACAGTGCCAAGCCATCATCGGCGCGCACGGTGGGCTCGCCAATGATCTGGATCGGCATGTTCAGGTCGTGGACCATGGCGCGAATCACGGCCAGTTGCTGGTAGTCCTTCTGGCCAAATACAGCCATGTCCGGCTGAACCATGTTGAACAGTTTGCTGACCACGGTCGCCACACCTTCGAAATGCCCGGGACGGCTGGCGCCGCACAAACCTTCGGACAGTTGCGGGACGCTGACGCGGGTCTGGCCGGTCGTGCCGCCGGGGTACATCTCCTCGACGGTCGGCGCGAACAGCAGGTTACAGCCGGCTTGCAGGAGCTTTTCCTGGTCGGCTGCCAAGGTGCGTGGGTACTTGTCCAGATCTTCGCCCGCGCCAAATTGCAGTGGGTTGACGAAGATACTCGCCACGACAAAGTCCGCCTGCTGCACAGCCTTGCTGACCAGGCTGGCATGGCCACTGTGCAGGTTACCCATGGTAGGCACGAAGCCGATGCGTTTGCCGGCCTTGCGGGCGTGGGCGACGGCGGCGCGTAGCTCGCGTACGGTTTTTACGGTGTTCATGCAGAGAATCCGTGTTCGGCGCCTGGGAAGGTCACGCCTTTGACTTCGGCGACGTAAGCACTCAAGGCGGCGTGGATGCTGTCCTGGCCGGTCATGAAGTTCTTCACGAACTTCGGTACGCGGCCGGTAATCGACAAACCGAGCATGTCGTGCAGTACCAGCACCTGGCCATCGGTGGCCGAGCCTGCGCCAATACCGATCACCGGCACTTTAACGGCCTGGGTGATTTCTGCTGCAAGTTCGCTGGGTACGCATTCGAGCAGGATCATCGCAACGCCCGCTTGTTCCAGGGCGATGGCATCGGCACGCATCTGGCGCGCCTGGGCTTCGTTGCGGCCTTGTACTTTGTAGCCGCCGAGGATGTTCACCGACTGTGGCGTAAGGCCCATATGTGCACAGACCGGCACGCCGCGTTCAGCCAGCAGGCGAATCGACTCGGCGAGCCATACGGCGCCTTCCACTTTGACCATGTGCGCACCGGCGCGCATCAGTTTGCCAGCGTTGTGGAACGTCTGCTCGACTGTGGCGTAATCCATGAACGGCAGGTCGGCGATGATAAATGCGCCGTCGTTGCCGCGCTTGACGCTGGCGGTGTGATAGGCGAGTTCATCGGTGGTGACGGGCAGCGTGCTGTCATTCCCTTGAAGAACCATGCCCAGGGAGTCACCCACCAGCAACACTTCAACCCCGGCCTGGCAACTGGCGTGGGCGAAGGTGGCGTCATAGCAGGTCAGCATGGTGATTTTTTCACCTTTGAGCTTGAGGCTCTGCAAGGTGGTCAGGGTAATGTCTGGCATGAAAAGGGTCCTCGTTCAGGCGCTTGGAAACAGCGAGTAACGCGCGTGAGTCTTCGTTTATACAGGCGCACTGTCTTGAGAGCAGTGCTTATAAGGCCTGGATTGCGCCCTTCATTGCCGGGTTGGCGGCAGCGGGACGCCTATAGTCGTGAGGAGGACACGGGAAGTCAATTGGATGTGTTACCGCATTGTTACGATGGCGGTGTTACCGCTGTTACTGACGCGATTCAGCAACGGGGAGCCGTTCCAGGCCGACAAACGGGCAGGCGTCAAGCAGGGCACTGAGGCGTTCGCCATCCGGCAATTGCAATGCGGCAGGCGCCAGTTCGGCCAGCGGATACAACACAAATGCACGCAGGTGCATCTGGTAGTGGGGCACCTTCAAGCGCGGTTCGTCGATCAGGCGATCGCCAAACAGCAGAATGTCCAGGTCAAGGGTGCGAGGGCCCCAACGCTCCAGGCGCTCGCGGCCTTGGTCGTTTTCGATGGCTTGCAGCGCGTCCAGCAGCTCTAGTGGCGCAAGGCTGCTGTCCAGGGCGGCAACCGCGTTGGTGTAGCGCGGTTGGCCCGGTAGCAGCGAATCACTTTGGTAAAAGGCGGAAACGCCGGCGACGCAAGTGTCTGGCAATTGTGCCAACGCCTCGACAGCGCTGCGCAATTGTTGATCCGGGGCAGCCAGGTTGCTGCCCATGCCGATGTAGATGCGTTCCACGTTTATTCGCCCGCGGCGCCCGAGGCATCGGCCGCACTGCGTTTACGCTTGGTGCCGCTACGACGACGCTTCTTCGGCCCAGCGCCTTCGGCATCACCCTTGCTGCCGAGGTCGCGAATCATATCGCGGCGCTGGCTGTCATTGGCATCCTGGTAATCGGTCCACCATTCGCCCAGGCCGTCGGTCTGCTCACCGGCGCTTTCGCGCAGCAGCAGGAAGTCGTAGCCAGCACGGAAGCGCGGGTTGTCCAGCAGCAGGTCGGCACGTTTGCCGCTGCGGCGGGGCAGGCGTTCCTGCATGTCCCAGATCTCGCGGATCGGCATGGTGAAACGTTTCGGGATAGCGATGCGCTGGCACTGTTCGGCGATCAGCTCGTGAGCGGCTTCCTGCATGGCCGGGATCGGCGGCATGCCACGGTCCTGCAGGCGCAGTACGCGCTTGGGCAGGGCAGGCCACAACAAGGCGGCAAACAGGAACGCCGGTGTTACCGGCTTGTTCTGCTTGATGCGCAGATCGGTGTTTATCAACGCTTCGCTGATCAGCGTGTGTGTATAGGTCGGGTTGTGTTCCAGTGCTTCGGCGCTGGCCGGGAACAGTGGGTCGAACAACTGCAGGTCGACGAGCATTTCGAAGGTGTCGGCGGCGTAGCCCGAGAGGAACAGCTTGAGCACTTCTTCGAACAGGCGCGCCGAGGGGATTTCCCGCAGCATCGGTGCCAGTTCGCGAATGGGCGCGGCAGTGTGTTTCTCGATACCGAAATTGAGCTTGGCGGCGAAGCGCACGGCCCGCAGCATGCGCACCGGGTCTTCCTGATAGCGCTGCGTCGGGTCGCCGATCAGGCGGATCAGGTTATTGCGAATGTCGTGTACGCCATTGGCGTAATCGAGAATGCGTTCGCTGACCGGGTCGTAATAGAGGGCATTGATGGTGAAGTCACGACGCTGCGCGTCTTCTTCCAAAGTGCCATAGACGTTGTCGCGCAAGATGCGCCCGCTCTCGTTGCGAGAGGACTGATTGGTGTCTTCCTCTTCATCGTTTTGCGGGTGGCCAGCACGGAAGGTCGCGACCTCGATGATCTCGCGGCCAAAATGGATATGCACCAGCTTGAAGCGGCGGCCGATGATTCGCGCATTGCGAAATTCGGCACGCACTTGCTCAGGCGTGGCGCTGGTGGCGACGTCGAAATCCTTCGGCGTGATATTGAGCAGCATGTCGCGTACACAACCGCCTACCAGATAAGCCTGGTAACCGGCGTTCTGCAAACGTTCGACGATATTCACCGCATAACGGCTGAACTGAGCGCGTTGCAGCGAATGCTGGCTGCTATTGAGCACTTCAGGCGTGCTGCGTTTGTGTTGCGTACGACGCAAGGGAGAACGGAATGACTGGAACAACTTCTTCAGCATGGGATGCACTGTTTGAAGGAATGTTCGGCCATAACGAAGAATGACCGCATGATGGGCCGGGATTCTAGCATTTAGTCAGGGGATGGTGTAGGAACAAGCTGCCGGCCTTGCGCCATAAGCCTTAAATCGTCAAATCCCGGAAACTACAAGGGGAGCCGAAGCTCCCCCAGAAGTAGTTGCGTGCTCTATTTTTATTATTGGTTTCGGGCTTCTTGTTTTTGTTGATCGCCCTCGCCATGAAGCTTCACCTTCATGACACTCCCAATCGGGAGTCAAGAGCAAACGGATTGCTTTGGTCGCTGTGTTGCTGATCTACGATCCAACCAGTTCAGGCTCTGCCTTAGGGCAGTTTTTGTTGTTCTCGGCCTGGTTGCGGGGCAAGCCCCAAATGCAACGCCTCTCCAAAAGAATCAGTTAGCTGCGCCTCCGCCGTGTTGTTTTTGTTATGCGTGAGTCGATTCGTCTTATTTTTATTGTCTTGTACAAAGCTTGTTATTGTTTTTGTACTAAGCATATAGCAGGGTGCGTGCCAACTTTTGCGCCGACCAGCAAAACCGGGGGGTTGAGGTGGTTTCTGGTTTTTGAGGGGCCAAAAAAAGCCGGGGCTTCGTTACCGTAAGCCCCGGCTTTTGTTACGTGAAAAATCAGCGGTAACAGTTTTTTCACATCGGTGGGTGTTACCTGTGGGGGCCCACCCTCAGCTTTCGCTGGCCACACCGGTCTTGCGCCGTGGAATGCCCAGGCGCTGGCGCCGTTCCCACAGGCACTTACGGCTCACGCCCAGTTTGCGTGCCAGTTCGGTCTCGGTCATGTGGTCCTGATGCTCAAGGACGAAATGCTGGAAGTAGTCTTCCAGGGACAAATCTTCCGTCGGCTCATGGCTGGTATTGCTACCGCCGCCTTGTGTCGGGGCCAGGCCGATGAAATCGTCATCCTCCAAGTCACTGAGTTCGATATCGATACCCAGCAGCTCGGCGGAAATTTCCGGGCTTTCCGACAGGATCACCGCACGTTCAACGGCATTCTCCAGCTCCCGCACGTTTCCCGGCCAAGAGTAATGCCGAATCGCTTGCTCGGCGTCTGGCGCAAACTTCAGGTCGGTACGGTTGATGCGCGCACTCTGGCGCAGCAGGAACGCGCTGGCGATCTCATTGACGTCGGCGCCGCGCTCGCGCAGGGCCGGCAGCTTGAGGGCGATCACATGCAGGCGGTAATACAAGTCTTCACGGAACTGGCCGATCTTGGCCAGACTCTTGAGGTCGCGGTGGGTGGCCGCGATCAGGCGCACATCGACCTTCTGCGATTGCACCGAGCCCACACGGCGAATCTCGCCTTCCTGGAGCACGCGCAGCAATCGCGCCTGTGCCTCCAGTGGTAGCTCGCCGATCTCATCGAGAAACAGCGTGCCGCCGTCAGCAGCTTCCACCAGGCCCGCACGCCCTGCGCTTGCGCCGGTAAACGCGCCTTTCTCGTGGCCGAACAATTCGGACTCAATCAGCGACTCGGGGATCGCCGCACAGTTCACCGAAATCATCGGCGCCTTGGCGCGCTTGGACAGGTTGTGCAGGGCGCGGGCCACCAGTTCTTTACCGGTGCCTGACTCGCCCTGGATCAATACATTGGAGTCGGTCGGCGCGACTTTACGGATCTTGCTGTACAGGTCCTGCATCGGCGGGCAGGAGCCGATGATGCCGATCTCGCCGTTGCTGTTGTCGACGCCCGGTTTGTCGGCGCCGTTGATGGCTTTGCCGGCGGGGCGTTGTTCGGCAGGCACACTGACGGCTGACTGGCGGTCACGCAGGATGCGGGCCACGGCCTGGAGCATTTCATCGTGGTCAAACGGCTTGGCGATGTAGTCCACCGCGCCCATCTTCATGGAGTCCACCGCCGAGCGCAGGCTGGCGTAGCTGGTCATGATCAGCACCGGAGTGCCCTGGCCAAGCTTGATCAGCTCGGTACCCGGTGCGCCAGGCAGGCGCAGGTCGCTGACAATCAGGTCGAACGTGGGGATGCTGAAACGCTCTTGTGCTTCCTGCACCGAGCCGGCTTCGCTGACCTGGTACTGATTACGTTCAAGCAGGCGACGCAAGGCAGAGCGGATAATGGTTTCGTCTTCGACGATCAAAATGTGCGGCATTGATTCAATTCTCTCGACGGTCTCAGTTCACAGCGGACGTCGCTTCGACATGACGCGGCAAGGTCACCCGAATACGGGTGCCGCGTTGGCTTTCGGTGTCAGCCGGGCTGTCGATGGTGATTTGTCCATAATGCTCTTCAACGATGGAATAGACCAGTGCAAGGCCCAGACCGGTACCTTCACCTGGGTCCTTGGTGGTGAAGAAGGGTTCGAACAATCGGTCCATGATGTTCTGTGGAATACCGCTGCCCTCATCTTCGACGATCAGATCGACCGTATGCTCGAAAGCCTCGGTCTTGACACGTACCGCGCCGCCGGCCGGGGTTGCATCGCGGGCGTTGGACAGCAGGTTGATCAGTACTTGGGCGAGGCGTTGTGAGTCGCCGTCGACCCAATGGTCGGGGTCGCACAAGTTGAAGAACTGTACTTCGAAATTGCGCCGGTTCAAGGCGAGCAGCCCAATGGCATCCTGGGCCACTTCAGCCAGGCACACTGCCTCATCCAGATTCTGATGGCCGCCGGCATGGGCAAAGCTCATCAGCGACTGCACGATGCGCGACACGCGTTTGGTCTGTTCGAGGATCTGCCCGCTGATTTCGATGATTTCGCCGTCTTCCTCACGCTCTTCCCGCAGGTTCTGCGCGAGGCAGGCGATACCGGTGATCGGGTTGCCGATTTCGTGGGCCACGCCCGCGGCCAGGCGACCAATGCTGGCCAGGCGCTCGGAGTGCACCAGTTTGTCTTCGAGCATCTGGGTTTCAGTCAGGTCTTCGACCAGCAGCACCAGGCCGCTGTTACCGGGGGCCAACGGTTCATCGATCGCGGCTTTGTGCAGGTTGAGCCAGCGCGTCTGGCCGTCGAGCGCCAGATGCTGCTTGTGCAAATGTTCGTCGGGCAAATTGATAAAACCCTGGAGCAGCTCCTTCCACGGATCGCCCAGGGTGTTCAGGCGCGAGCCCACCACCCGTTGCGCGGCGATGCCGGTGAGCTCTTCCATGGCCTTGTTCCACATCAGGATCTCCTGATCCTTGGCCAGGGAACACACGCCCATCGGCAGTTCCTGCAGGGTCTGGCGGTGGTAACGGCGCAGGGCGTCGAGTTCGGCCGCCAGGCCGGTGAGGCGTGAGTGGTAATCCTCCAGCCGGCTTTCGATGAAATGGATGTCCTCGGTGACGTAGTTTTCACCGCCGGCCTTGTAGGGCAGAAAGGTTTCCACCATGTCCTGGGACACACTGGGGCCCATCAGGCCGGAGAGGTTGGCTTCGATGCGGTCGCGCAGGCGACGCAGCGCATATGGGCGACGCTCGTCAAAGGGCAGATACAGATCGCGCAGCGCCTGCTCGACTTCCTTTTGCGCAGCCTTGGCACCCAAGGGCTTGGCCAGTTGCGTGGCGAACTCCTGGGGCGAGGCCGCGTGCAGTTCGCGGCGTTGCGGTCGACGCACGTTATCCACCGCGCACGCCTCGGCGGCGCTGGTCTCTTCCGGGCTGGCGTTGGTGAACAGCGATATCAGGGTGAACATCAGTACGTTGGCGGCCAGCGAGGCAATCGCCGCCATGTGCCAACTGGTGTCGTCCAGCACGTAGATCATGTTCAGCAGCGGAATGTAGAACCCCTGCAGGTTGCCGACCAATGGCAGCAGCATGGTGACGACCCACACCAGGATGCCAGCCAGCAAACCGGCGATAAACCCACGGCGATTGGCGGTCGGCCAGTACAGCACCGACAACACCCCTGGCAGGAACTGCAAGGTGGCAACAAACGCGACAATGCCCAGGTTTGCCAAGTCCTGCCCTGCACCCAGCAATAGGTAGAACCCGTAGCCGGCCATGATGATCGCGACGATCAATGCGCGGCGCGTCCATTTCAGCCAGCGGTAGATATTGCCTTCGGCCGGCGGCTGATACAGCGGCAGCACCAGGTGATTGAGCGCCATGCCCGAGAGCGCCAGCGTCGTGACAATGATCAGTCCGCTGGCTGCCGACAAACCACCGACATAGGCCAGCAACGCCAGGGCCGGGCTGTTGGCAGCGATGCCGATACCGAGGGTGAAATACTCAGGATTGGTGGTGGCCCCGAGTTTCAGGCCGGCCCACAGGATCAGCGGCACCGCGAGGCTCATCAGCAGCAGGAACAGTGGCAAGCCCCAACTGGCGCTGACCAGCGAGCGCGGATTGAGGTTCTCGGTGAAGGTCATGTGGTACATGTGCGGCATCACGATGGCCGAGGCGAAGAACACCAGCAACAGCGTGCGCCATGGGCCTTCCTGCAACGGGGTGTGCAGGGCGGCGAGGGCGGTCTGGTTCTGCAGCAGCCATAGCTCCAGCTGTTGCGGGCCGTCGAATACGCCATAGAGCGCGTAGAGGCCGACGCCGCCGATGGCGATCAGCTTGATCACCGATTCGAACGCAATCGCAAACACCAGGCCTTCGTGTTTCTCGCGGGTGGCGATATGGCGTGAACCGAAGAAAATCGTGAACAGCGAGATCAACGCGCAGAAGGCCAGGGCGACGCGGTGTTGCACCGGCTCGCGGGTCAGGATGCTGATGGAGTCGGCCACGGCCTGGATTTGCAGGGCCAGCAGGGGCAGCACGCCGATCAGCATGAAAATGGTGGTCAATGCGCCGGCCCAGGTGCTGCGAAAGCGAAAGGCAAACAGGTCGGCCAGGGACGACAGTTGGTAGGTCCGGGTGATTTTCAGGATCGGATACAGCAATACCGGCGCCAGCAGAAAGGCACCGGACACGCCAAGGTAACTGGAGAGAAAACCATAACCATACTGATAGGCCAGGCCCACCGTGCCATAAAACGCCCAGGCGCTGGCGTACACGCCCAAGGACAAGGTGTAGGTCAACGGATGGCGAATGATCGCCCGCGGAATCATTCCGCGCTCACTGATCCAGGCAACACCGAACAGTGCAGCCAGGTAGGCGGCGCTGATCAGCAGCATCTGGGTGAGGCTAAAGCTCATCGGCATCTTTTTGGCTCTGCAGGATGAAGGTCACGACAATCAGGATCAGCCACAGCAGATAGGGGCGATACCAGGCGCCCGTGGCGTCGATCCACCAATCCATGATGGCGGGGGAAAACAGGTAGATCCCGACGACCAGCAGCAGGACCAATCGATAGATGTACATGTTGGCCTTTGATTGAGAGTGCGGTAATGCAACGGTTTTCTGTAGGAGCGAGCTTGCTCGCGAAGGGCGCTAACCTAAACGCGTACATCCTGGATAAACGTGTTGCCTGGGAGTTTTTCGCGAGCAAGCTCGCTCCTACGCGATGGTAACGGATGGCTGGCAGGCTGCAAGCGCCTTCAGCTCAATTGCGCTTCGGCCAGGGTCAGTGTGCGCGGGATCTTGCTGGCATCCCAGTGCTCAATGCCCCAATCCAGCAGCTCCCGAGGTCTGGCGTGCAGCAGTTCGGTGCCAGGTTGCTGGCCAAGGGCGCGCAGGGCTCGCAACAGCAATGGCGTCGCCTGATCGGGATTCAGCGGCGGGGAACGATAGGATTTGCCCAGCTTGTTACCGTCCGGCTGGACGATCAACGGTACGTGCAGATAGCGCGGCTGGCGCAGGCCCAGCAGCTCTTGCAGGTACAGCTGGCGCGGCGTGGAATCGAGCAGGTCGGCGCCGCGCACGATATCGGTAATCCCTTGCCAGGCGTCGTCGAGCACTACGGCCAGTTGGTAGGCGTAGAGGCCATCGCGGCGACGGATGACGAAGTCGCCGACATCACGGCCCAGGTGCTGTCGGAATTCTCCTTGTACACGGTCAGTAAAGTGGTACTCCAGCTCGGGAACACGCAGGCGGATGGCGGCGTCCTGCTGGTCGTGGCCAGCATTTCGGCACAGGCCTGGGTAAATCCCGTCGTAGGGCTCCAGTTGTTTACGTGAACAGGTGCAGGCGTAAGCCAGGCCGTGGTTGAACATATCGTTCAGTACTTTGGCGTAGGCGTCATGCCGCTCGCTTTGTCGGACCAGTTCGCCATCCCACTCAAAGCCGTAACTCTCCAGGGCGTGCAGGATCGCCGCCTGGGCGCCGGGCTCTTCGCGGGGAGGGTCGAGGTCTTCCATGCGCATCAGCCAGCGGCCATGGTTGGCGCGAGCGTCAAGGTAGGAGGCGAGGGCGGCAACCAGCGAGCCGAAGTGCAAATGGCCGCTGGGCGTGGGGGCGAAACGCCCGATATAGGTAGAGGCAGTCATGGGCCGGATACTACTGGAAGTCGGTAAATCCCAGAAACAAAAATGGGGCGTTTGCACGCCCCATTCGTTCAGTTCGGCTGGATTACTTGCCGACCTGTTTTTCCTTGATTTCAGCCAAGGTCTTGCAGTCTACGCAGAGGTCCGCAGTTGGGCGGGCTTCCAGGCGACGTATACCGATCTCGACACCGCAGGATTCGCACCAGCCGTATTCTTCGTCTTCGATCAGTTGCAGCGTCTTGTCGATTTTCTTGATCAGCTTGCGCTCGCGATCACGGGCGCGCAGTTCGAGGGCGAATTCCTCTTCCTGGCTGGCACGGTCTGCCGGGTCCGGGAAGTTGGCTGCTTCGTCCTTCATGTGGTCAACCGTGCGGTCGACTTCCTGCATCAAGTCCTGCTTCCACTGCTTCAGGATTTTGGAGAAGTGCTCGCGCATGGGCTTGCCCATGTATTCCTCGCCCTTCGATTCAACGTAGGGTTGGAAGCCGCTGATGTTCTGCTTTGCTTGGGTGGACATGAATAGACCGCCTCTCACTCTTCTAATCCATTGCGCAGGATTGCAACGTCACCGACACCTGCCGGCCCTGCGGCTGCAAGCGGGCGAACTTACCAGATAGATTCAGGGCGCGCCACTCCCGGTTGTCGAGGCCCGTCACGCGGGGGTTGCAAACTGCAGCAGCCCGCTGTGGCGGGGTATGTATCGTCCCGAACGTTGATTTTAGTCGTTTTGCAAGCGCTTGCCGGGTTCATCTTGGACGGCCGGGCAGGCAATAGAGCATGTTTTACCGCGAGGGTTCGGTAGAATCCTGATTTTGTCCTCACCGTTAAGGAAGGCTAATGGCTCAGCCCTACAGTGCGCGCAGTCGCGCCATCGAACCTTTTCATGTCATGGCGTTGCTGGCGCGCGCCAATGAGCTGCAAGCGGCAGGCCATGATGTGATTCACCTGGAAATCGGTGAGCCAGACTTCACCACCGCCGAGCCGATCATCCAGGCCGGCCACGCGGCATTGGCCAATGGCAAGACTCGCTATACAGCGGCCCGTGGCCTGCCGCAATTGCGTGAAGCCATCAGCGGTTTCTACCAGCAACGCTACGGATTGAACGTCGATCCCGAGCGTATCCTGATCACCCCTGGGGGCTCCGGAGCGTTGTTGTTGGCCAGCAGCCTGCTGGTGGATCCAGGCAAACATTGGCTGCTGGCAGACCCGGGTTACCCGTGTAACCGGCACTTCCTGCGACTGGTGGAAGGCGCCGCGCAACTGGTACCGGTGGGCCCGGACGTGCGATATCAACTGACCGCTGACCTGGTTGCCAGGCATTGGGATCAGGACAGCGTGGGCGCGTTGGTTGCCTCCCCGGCGAATCCTACCGGCACAGTCCTTTCACGCGATGAATTGGCCGAACTTTCCGCTGCAATCAAGGCGCGCAACGGCCATCTGGTGGTGGATGAGATCTATCACGGCCTGACCTACGGCACTGACGCCGCCAGCGTGCTGGAGGTCGACGATGAGGCCTTTGTCCTGAATAGTTTTTCGAAGTATTTCGGCATGACCGGTTGGCGCCTGGGTTGGCTGGTCGCGCCGCCCGCTGCGGTGGGCGAACTGGAGAAGCTGGCGCAAAACCTCTATATCAGCGCGCCCACCCTGGCCCAGTATGCGGCGCTCGCCTGCTTTACCCCGCAAACCCTGGGCATCCTGGAAGAGCGCCGCGCCGAATTTGGCCGGCGCCGCGACTTCCTGCTGCCCGCTTTGCGCGAGTTAGGCTTCGGGATTGCCGTTGAGCCGGAAGGGGCGTTCTATTTGTATGCCGATATCAGTGCGTTCGGCGGAGATGCCTTCGCGTTTTGTCGCCATTTCCTCGAAACCGAACATGTCGCCTTTACGCCCGGCCTGGATTTTGGTCGCTATCAAGCCGGCCATCATGTGCGCTTTGCCTACACGCAAAACCTTGATCGGCTACAGGAGGCGGTGGAACGTATCCAGCGAGGTCTACGGAGCTGGCAAGGCTGATGCGCTTTTATCCTCCCCTCGAAGAAGGCCGATTGATTCGCCGCTACAAGCGTTTTCTCACCGATATCGAAACCGTTACCGGCGAGTTATTGACCATTCACTGCCCAAACACCGGTTCGATGCTCAACTGCATGGTGGAAGGCGGGCAGGTCTGGTTCAGTCGCTCCAATGACCCCAAGCGCAAGCTGCCCGGCACTTGGGAAATTGCCGAAACACCCCAGGGCCGGTTGGCGTGCGTTAACACGGCGCGGGCTAATCAGCTGGTTGAGGAGGCGCTGCGCGCAGGAGTGATTACTGAGCTGAACGGGTTCACCGCGTTGAAGCGGGAAGTGCCTTACGGCCAGGAGAAAAGCCGTATCGACTTTCGACTGGAATACCCCGACGGCGCAGCCTACGTGGAAGTCAAAAGCGTCACGCTGGGGTTTGATGGCACCCGGGTTGCCGCCTTCCCCGATGCCGTGACCCAGCGTGGCGCCAAGCACCTGCGGGAGCTGGCGCACCTGGCCCGGGAAGGTGTGCGGGCGGTGCAGTTGTACTGCGTCAACCTCTCGGGAATTGATGCCGTGCGCCCCGCGCTGGAAATCGATGCCGCCTATGGTGCGGCCTTGCGCGAGGCCAAGGCCGCCGGTGTGGAAGTGTTGGCGTATGGGGTGCGCGTGACGTCCGAAGAGATTTGTGTGGAGCGGCGCTTAGAGGTGCTGCTCGACTAGATATCCACCCACAGGCCCTGCTCGTCTTCGCGACCGCGCAGGGCCTTGAGGCTTTTACCTGCACATGGGCCGGCAATGCACTCGCCGCTCTCGATCAGGAACAGCGCGCCGTGGGTGGCGCATTGAATCAGGCTGGCGCTGTCGTCAAGGAACTGGTCGGGTTGCCATTCCAGTGGAATACCGCGATGTGGGCAGCGGTTGATATAGAAGTAGGCGATGCCATCCCTGCGTACCACTAGCAGCGGGCTGCCATCGATTGTAAAACCGAGGCTGCTGTTGGGTGCGAGCGTGTCCGAGGGGCAGAGAAACTTCATTTCAATCCTTAAGTGCCTTGACGTTCAAATGCAAACAATTATCAAATGCCGGCTTCGCCCGTTAGCTGACTGGGTGCTCAGTTCGATGCCGGGCAGGGTGTATCTGTCACATCGATGAGTGCTCGAAAGGCCCTGCCCTTGGAAGGAAACCCTGTTATGCGCCTGAGTGCCAGCGCTATTGCGCTTGTTGTCGGACTGCTGGTCAACCATGGGGCGCAAGCCTCTGAACTGCCACAACGCTGGGTGAGTGCCGGTGGGGCTCTGTCGGAATGGGTCGCGGCATTGGGTGGTGAATCGAAGTTGGTAGGCGTCGATACCACCAGTCAGCATCCTGAATCGCTCAAGGCATTGCCAAGTATCGGCTATCAGCGGCAATTGTCGGCCGAAGGCATTCTCAGCCTGCGCCCGCAGGTGCTGGTAGGAACTGAAGAGATGGGGCCGCCGCCGGTGCTGGCGCAGATTCGCAGTGCAGGTGTCCAGGTCGAAATGTTCTCGGCGCAGCCGGATTTGCCGACCTTGAAGGGTAATCTCCAGCACTTGGGTAAGTTGCTGGGAGGTGAGGCTAAGGCCAGTGAATTGTTTGCCGGATATGAACAGGCGCTTGATCAGCAGAAAAACTGGGTCGCCAAGGCTCGGGCCTCGCAGAAGGCACCCGGTGTGTTGCTGCTGATCGGTAATGCTGGCGGCAAGCCGCTGATTGCCGGCAAGGACACGGCGGGCGATTGGGTGTTGCAGCAGGCCGGCGGGCGTAACCTGGCCACGCACAGTGGTTACAAACCGTTTTCGGTAGAGTCGTTGGCAGGGCTGAGCCCCGATGTGCTGGTGTTTGCCGACCGCGCCCTTACGGGGGATGCGGCGCGCGCGGCGCTGTTCAAGGAAAATCCGATCCTGGCTTCGACGCCGGCGGCCAAGCGTGGCCGCGTGTTCGAGCTGGACCCGACCTTGCTGGTGGGCGGGCTTGGGCCACGCCTGCCGCAAAGTCTTGTGAAACTCTCGGCCGGCTTTTACCCGTCAGAGGCTAAACCCGCCCCATGACCACTCTGGTTAAACCGAAAACGCTGTTTATCGGGCTGTCGCTGCTATGCCTGTTCGCCATCTGGCTTTCGTTGGCATTGGGACCGGTGAGCTTGCCGTTGCTGGATACACTCAAGGCAGCATTGCGCTTGCTGGGCGTGCCGATCGAGGCGCAAGGCCTGGAGCAGGCTGAGTTGATCCTGGGGCAGATTCGTTTGCCGCGTACGTTGCTCGGCCTGGCGGTTGGCGGCGTATTGGCACTGTCGGGCGTGGCCATGCAAGGGCTGTTTCGCAACCCGTTGGCCGATCCGGGGTTGGTCGGGGTTTCCAGCGGGGCGGCACTGGGGGCGGCAATTGCGATTGTCGGCGGTTCGTTTTTCGGCGGGTTGCCGGAGGCGTTCGGGCCCTATCTGCTGTCGCTATGCGCGTTTCTTGGCGGGCTGGGCGTGACTGCGCTGGTCTATCGACTGGGGCGGCGCAACGGTCAGACCAATGTGGCGACGATGCTGCTCGCCGGTATTGCCCTCACTGCGCTGGCAAGTTCGGCGGTGGGCCTGTTCACCTACCTGGCGGACGACGCCACCCTGCGTACCCTGACGTTCTGGAACCTGGGCAGTCTCAACGGCGCGAGCTATTCGCGGCTATGGCCCTTATTGCTGGTCAGTGCCGGTGTGGCGCTTTGGTTGCCGCGCCGGGCCACGGCGTTGAATGCGCTGTTGCTCGGCGAATCCGAGGCCAGTCACCTGGGTATTGATGTTGAAGGGCTCAAGCGCGAGTTGGTGTTCTGTACCGCATTAGGTGTGGGCGCTGCGGTGGCTGCGGCGGGCATGATTGGTTTTGTCGGGCTGGTGGTGCCGCACCTGGTCAGGTTGCTGGCCGGGCCGGATCACCGCGTTCTGTTGCCGGCGTCAATACTGGCGGGCGCGAGTTTGTTGCTGTTTGCCGATTTGGTCGCGCGACTGGCCTTGGCGCCGGCTGAATTGCCGATTGGTATCGTGACGGCATTTATTGGCGCACCGTTTTTTCTTTACCTGTTGTTGCGGGGACGTGCCTGATGCTGCGTGTTGAAGACCTGCAGATCCGGCGTGGCCGCAAGATCGTGCTGGCGGATGTCACGCTGGACCTGCTGCCGGGTGAAGTGCTTGGTGTGCTGGGGCCCAATGGCGCAGGCAAGAGTACGTTGCTGGGGGCGTTGTGCGGTGAGTTACATCCCGATCAGGGCAACGTGTGGCTGGGTTCGCAGGCGTTGAAAGACTGGAGCGGATCGCAGCGTGCACAGAGACTCGCAGTGTTGCCCCAAACTTCGACCCTGGACTTCGCATTCCGTGTCGAAGAAGTGGTTGGCATGGGCCGTCTGCCCCATCAGACGGGGCGTGTGCGCGATGATGAAGTTATACGCGCAGCCTTGCAGGCGGCGGATGTCGACCACTTGAGCGGTCGTAGTTACTTGGCGCTGTCTGGCGGCGAGCGTCAACGCGTGCACCTGGCGCGGGTGCTGGCGCAGCTATGGCCCGGTGAGGCGGGGCAGACGTTGCTGCTGGATGAGCCGACATCGATGCTGGATCCCTTGCATCAACATACGACCCTGCAAGCGATTCGCACCTTTGCCGATCGGGGTGCGGCTGTGCTGGTGATCCTCCATGACCTTAACCTGGCGGCACGTTACTGTGATCGTATCCTGCTGCTGGAGCAGGGGCGTCCCCATGCGTTGGATACGCCGGTGAGGGTGCTTCGGCCTGAGCCGCTTAAAGCAGTGTTTGGCTTGGATGTATTGGTGCAGCCGCATCCGGAGCGTGGTCACCCGCTGATCATTGCACGCTGAGGTGTGCCTTTTTTCAGGCAAAAAAAGACCCGGCAAGAGCCGGGTCAAATAACCGTGATTAGCCTGATGAGGAGATAATCTGAGAGTCCGAACCAATGGTCTTTCAGTTATCGGCTGATCTCGCGACCAGTTGTGATAATCATAACGATTCTCATTTGAGAGTCAACAATTGTTTTCGCGCGATTTTCCGTTTTCATCAAACGTCCGTTCGAAATGTCCGTAAATATTGGGCCTACTAGCCGAGCTAATTCTTCTGCCGAGTTGAAATAGCGTCCAGCTGGCGGTTCAACGCCTCCTTACGCTCGACCGGAATGTCGTTCCAGTGCACATCCATCAGTGCCCCTTCGATTGCATACAGCAACACTTTTGATGCGCGGAACCCGCGCGTCCTGACTGCTCGATACGCATCGACGGCTCCCAGGCGGCGCAGGTCTGACGCACTGTGGATGCCCACCGCATGCAGCCACTGTGCTGACGTCTTGCCGAGGTTTTTCAGGTGTTGCAGCTCATCGTTCATCAAGCCTCCTTGCGACGGCCGAATGGTGCGGTGGGTATCGTGACCAGGACAGCCTGAACAGGAGTGTAGCGCTCAGTAGGAAAAGCGTGGTTCTTTGGTCCGAAACGGCCAAAAGCTTATAAGAATGGCGCGGGGATTTTGACGGCGGGCATGCGTGAAGCGCCCGCTACGCGTTGCGCGTAGTCGGGCTTGGATCGAATCTTACTTGGTGCGATAGCGCAGGCGCGTGCCGAAATTGACCGACATGAGGATCTCGTCGGCAGTCAACTCAGGCGGGAAGTAGGTGCCCGAAATCTGCGCGTGGGCCAGGCTGGCGCCTTCCAAAGAGCAGTCGCGCAAATCCAGGCCGCGCAAGTCGGTGGAGCGAAAATACGCGTCGGTGAAATCCACACCGATGGCGTTCAGTTCACGTAAGTCCAGGCCACGGAAATCGCCACCACGCATATCGATAATGCCGTCTGCAGGGCGCTGCTGATTAAAACCACGAATGTCGTCTTTATGCAGGAGTGCGTAGAGCGGTGTGTCTAGAAGCTTGGGCTGACTCATGAAAACGACTCCTGTTGGAATTATGACGCCATTATAGTGCCACTATTCCTTGGGCGTGCGCCCAAGGAGGCGACACGACCAAGAAATTTTTCTTACAGTCCTGGCAGGCGCTGGCGAATTTGTGCCACCAACGCATCGAGAGTCCCGCTTTGATTGGTTTCGACGCGTTTGCTCAACAGCAGTTCTTCGGCGGTCAGTGGGTCACGGTTGGCCTGCTGTTCTTCGATAATGGTTAGCGTCGCGTCGGACGGATCGTTTTTGTCTGCCTGACGTTGCGCCAACCAACTGGTGATAACGGCGTGTGGCGCGTTGCAGTCCAGAATCAGGAACGGCGCCCCCGTTGCTTCGGCAACCTTGGCTGCTGCGTCGCGTTGTTCGCGTTTCAGGAAGGTGGCATCCAGTACTACCGGGAAGCCGGCGCGCAGCACGGTATCCGCGATTTCATTCAAGCGCGCGTAGGTCTTGGCGCTGACGTCGGATGCGTAGATGCCGGCCTGTGGCGTGTTTTCCACCTGCTGCTCGCCGAACATGCGCTTGCGCTCCACGTCCGAGCGCACGCGCACAGCGCCTAGTGCTTCCACCAGACGCATGGCAACGTGGCTTTTGCCCACTGCCGAGACGCCATGGGTAATCGCCAGGAAGCGCGATGGAATGGTGCTGTAGCTTTCCGCCAGGTTGGCGTAGTTGCGGTACTGGCGCAGGGTTGTGGCGCGTTGCACCGGGCTTGCCTCGCTCGGCATGCTGAACAGAGACACCTTGGCACGGACCAGGGCGCGGTAGGCTTTATAGAAGTTGAGCACTTCAAGGCCCTGATAGTCACCGGTCAGTTCCAGGTACTGGCTGATAAAGCGACGGGCCAGGGACTTGAGGCCGCGGTCTTCCAGGTCCATGGCCAGAAAGCCGGTGTCGGCGTACACATCGGTGAAGCGAAACGGTTCGTTGAACTCGATGCAGTCGAAGATCACCACGTTGCCGTCAATCAAGGTGGCGTTGCCGAGGTGAATATCACCGTGGCATTCGCGGGTGAAACCGTCGAGCTTGCGCTGTGCCAGCAGCGGTTTCAGGCGCTCGAAGCTGCTTTCGGCCCAGGCTTGCAGGGCTTCCAGTTGGATCAGGTCGGCTTTGTCGCTGAGGAATGGACGGATCTGGTCGAAGTTCTGCCGTACCGGCGCAATCACTTCATCCGGGGTGCCGGCCACATGGTCTTGCGGCACTTTAGGTGCGGTGAGGTGAAAGTGCGCGATCTGCCTGGCCATTTCATCGATGTGTGCGGCGGTCAGTTCGCCATTGGCCTGCAGGGTGCTGAGCAGTTGGCTTTGCGGGAACTGACGCATCTTCAGGGCGTATTCGATCACCGGACCGTCGCCACCTAATTGCGGGGCGTCGGCAGTGCCGGTAATCGGCAACACGTCCAGATACAAATCGGTTGTCAGACGCTGGTTGAGGCGCAGTTCTTCGTTGCAGAAATGCCCGCGTTTTTCCAGGTCGGTGAAGTCCAGAAACCCGAAGTTCATCGGTTTCTTCAATTTATAGGCGTAGGGACCGGTCAGGATGACCCAGGAAATATGCGTTTCGATGACTTGGAACGCTTCAACCGGATGAGGGTACAAAGCCGGGTTTTGCAGGGCTGCGATCAGTGACTGGCTCACGGGCGATCCTTCAGAGTCGGGGGGAAATCATGGCGCGCATTATGGCTGCTACGGGCGGTCGTGCAAACCGCTGTCCGGCTCATGTTGATCATCAATAAAGTGCGTATAATCCGCCGCCATGACTCGATCCCGATCTCCCCGTTCCCGTAAAAAACCTCCTTCCCGCGGCCTGCGTCCGTGGCTTGGCTGGGCGCTCAAGCTCGGCCTGGTGGGCCTTGTGGTGCTCGCCGGCTTTGCGGTGTACCTCGACGCTGTGGTCCAGGAGAAATTCTCCGGCAAGCGCTGGACCATTCCGGCCAAGGTGTATGCACGCCCACTGGAGCTGTTCACCGGCCAGAAGCTGAGCAAGGATGATTTCCTCACCGAGCTCGACGCCCTGGGCTACCGACGCGAACCCGTGAGCAATGGTCCGGGCGCGGCGGCGGTCAGCGGCAATACCGTCGACCTCAATACGCGCGGCTTTCAGTTCTATGAAGGCCTGGAAAAAGCCCAGCCGGTGCGCGTGCGCTTCTCCGGCGACTATGTGGCCGAGCTGTCCTCGCTCAACGGCTCGAAGTTACCGGTGGTACGCCTTGAACCGCTGATGATCGGCGGGATTTACCCGAAGAATCTTGAAGATCGCATCCTGATCAAGCTTGATCAGGTGCCGCCGTATCTGCTCGAAACGTTGGTGGCTGTAGAGGATCGTGACTTTTATAGTCACTGGGGTGTTTCGCCGAAGTCGATCGCCCGTGCCGTCTGGGTGAATACTTCCGGCGGCAGGATGACCCAGGGCGGCAGTACGCTGACCCAGCAGTTGGTGAAAAACTTCTACCTGACCAACGAGCGCAGCCTGACCCGCAAGCTCACCGAAGCCATGATGGCGATGCTGCTTGAACTGCACTACAGCAAGCAGGAGATCCTTGAGGCGTACCTCAACGAGGTATTCGTCGGCCAGGATGGCCAGCGCGCGGTGCACGGTTTCGGTTTGGCCAGCCAGTTCTTCTTCGGTCAGCCGCTGTCCGAGTTGAAGCTGCATCAAGTGGCCTTGTTGGTGGGCATGGTCAAGGGGCCGTCCTACTACAACCCGCGTCGCAATCCCGAGCGTGCGCTGGAGCGCCGTAACCTGGTGCTCGATGTGCTGGAGCAGCAAGGCGTTGCCACGGCTGAACAAGTTGCCGCGGCGAAGAAAATGCCACTGGGTGTGACAACCCGCGGGAAGTTGGCAGACAGTTCATTCCCAGGCTTTATCGATCTGGTAAAGCGCCAGTTGCGTGAAGACTATCGCGACGAAGACTTGACCGAAGAGGGCCTGCGGATCTTCACCAGCTTCGACCCGATTCTGCAGATGAAGGCAGAAGCGTCGGTCAACGACACCTTCAAACGCTTGACGGGCCGTAAGGGTGCCGACGAAGTAGAAGCCGCAATGGTGGTGACCAACCCGGAAACCGGTGAAGTCCAGGCCATGATCGGCAGCCGCCAGGCCAGCTTTGCCGGGTTCAATCGCGCACTGGATGCGGTGCGGCCGATCGGCTCGCTGGTCAAGCCAGCGGTCTACCTGACGGCGTTGGAAAAACCGAGCAAATACACCCTCACCAGTTGGCTGTCGGATGACCCGCTGTCGGTCAAAGGGGCCGACGGCCAGGTTTGGACGCCGCAGAACTTTGATCGCCGCTCCCACGGCACGGTATTCCTGTATCAGGGCTTGGCGCATTCCTACAACATTTCCACGTCTCGGCTGGGGCTTGAGGTTGGCGTGCCGAATGTCCTCAAGACACTCGCTCGCCTGGGCATTACCCGCGAATTCCCGGCCTTCCCATCGATTCTGCTGGGCGCCGGCGCCATGACGCCGATTGAGGTGGCGACCATGTACCAGACCCTCGCCAACGGTGGCTTCAATACCCCGATGCGCGGGATTCGCAGTGTACTGACGGCTGAGGGTGAGCCGCTCAAGCGCTATCCGTTCCAGATTCAGCAGCGTTTCGATGCGGGCTCCATCTATCTGATCCAGAACGCCATGCAGCGTGTCATGCGTGAAGGTACCGGTAGCTCGGTCTATAAGGTGTTGCCTTCCAACCTGACGCTGGCGGGTAAGACCGGTACCAGTAACGACTCGCGCGATAGCTGGTTCGCAGGTTTCGGTCAGGATGTGCTCGCAGTGGTGTGGCTGGGTCGTGACGATAATGGCAAGACGCCATTTACCGGTGCCACCGGCGCATTGCAGGTCTGGACCAGTTTTATGCGCAAGGCTGACCCGCTGCCGTTGAACATGCCGCAGCCGGATAACATTGTGCAGGCCTGGATTGATCCGCATACCGGCCAGGGCTCCGATGCCAACTGTCCGGGCGCGGTGCAGATGCCGTATATTCGCGGCAGCGAACCACCACCCGGTGCTGCGTGCGGTGGCGGTGCCCCTGCAGATGCGGAATCGGTGATGGATTGGGTCAAGGGCTGGATGAATTAAGCAAAGAGGGTTTCAAGTGAACAAGTGGTTTATTCCAGCTATTACAGCTCTGGCTTTGCTCGGCGGTTGCTCCAGCGTGCAGCGCGGCTCTATTCCTGTGGTGGATTCGAGTACAGCTGTTTCCAATAACGACCGGATCTCGGCCAACGGTGGTTTTCGCCAAACCGTGACCAACCGTCCGGCCCAGGCCAAAACTCAGGCGGTGCCGCAGGATTCGGGTGTGGTCGTAATGGTGCCAGGCGGCGGTGCGGCCACCTCGGCGCCAATCAGTGCCGAGCCTTGGACGCCTGGGCCAAGTGCCTCCGGGCCGATCGATTCCGCGCCGATGCAGACCGCGCCGATCAACCAGGGCACCTACAACATGCCGTCGACGCCGAGTGGCATTCCATCGTCCTCCAGCGCTGGCGGCCTGTCGGCTGACGAGCAGTTGGACGGTCCGGTACTGGCGTTGCTGACCACTGCCCAGCAACAGCAGGCGGGTGGTGACCTGAATGGTGCGTCATCCAGCCTTGAGCGTGCGCAACGTGTTGCACCGCGCGAGCCGCAAGTGCTGTATCGCCTGGCTCAGGTACGCATGGCCCAGGGCGATGCGCCGCAGGCTGAGCAATTTGCGCGTCGTGGCCTAACCCTGGCCAACGGCCGTCCTGACCTTCAAGCCAGTCTGTGGGCTTTGATTGGTGATGCGCGCGCCGCACAAGGTGACGCCGCCGGCGCTGCCCAGGCCCGGCAGAAAGCCAAGGTCAGCCTCTGATGGATGTACGTTTTCCCGCGATTGCCGAACAGTTATTGCTGATCGAGCGCGAATTGCGTGTGCAGGGCTGGTGGGACGAAGTGTCCCCCAGCGCCGAAGCACTGAGCAGCGTTGAGCCGTTCTCTGTCGACACCTTGGACTTCCACCAGTGGCTGCAATGGGTCTTCCTGGTGCGCATGAAACAGATCCTCGAACAGGATCTGCCGTTGCCCAATGCTTCAGGCATTCTCGAAATGGCCGAGATGGTCTATGCCGATCGGCCGCGAGAGAGCCTTGGCTTGCGTAATGCGCTGAAAAAGTTCGATCAACTGATCGTCGACGCTCGTTAATTGCCTGGCTGCCGGTTTTTCCGGCAGTCTTGCGCACATTTCTACCGCTTGACGACATTCAGGCGAGTTTTATCCCTCATCAAAGCCCTTTCTTCTGCGTTCTCATGCGCTTAGTTGGAAAAAAGCGCAATTATTGCTTGACTTGAGAGGCCTGAAACAGAAGAATCCAAAGTCCGCTGTATCGGGACTGCCAGAAGCAGGCCCGCTCAGCAGATCATGAGGCGCACATCCGCGCCGACCTGTTACACCCGCAACGCGTTACCTCGCGCTGGGTGGGAAAAGCCCGCAACACTTGGGACGATCCCAATACTTGCTCAGTCAGTGCTGACGTAGTCGGCGACCACCGTCGCTCATGCTCTGTTGAGAAGTAAACCTATTAAGACCCGTCGGTTTTCAACGGACGGTATTCTGGCGTTTTAGAGGTGAACAACGTGGAGCTTTTATCTGGCGGTGAGATGCTCGTCCGCTTTTTGCGTGACGAAGGCGTCGACTATATCTACGGGTACCCAGGTGGTGCTCTGCTGCATGTCTACGACGCACTGTTCAAGGAACCGGCTGTTACCCACATCCTGGTTCGCCACGAGCAGGCCGCGACCCATATGGCTGACGGTTACGCCCGTGCCACCGGTAAAGCCGGCGTGGTACTGGTAACGTCCGGTCCAGGCGCAACCAATGCCATTACTGGCATTGCGACTGCTTATATGGACTCCATCCCGATGGTGATCATTTCCGGCCAGGTGCCAAGCACGATGGTGGGGACCGATGCGTTCCAGGAAACCGACATGATCGGTATCTCCAGGCCGATCGTGAAACACAGCTTCATGATCAAGCATGCGTCGGAAATCCCGGAAATCATGAAAAAGGCCTTCTACCTCGCGCAGTCCGGTCGCCCGGGCCCTGTCGTGGTCGATATCCCGAAAGACATGACCAACCCGGCTGAAAAATTCGAATACGTTTTCCCGAAGAAAGCCAAGCTGCGTTCCTACAGCCCGGCCGTCCGTGGGCACTCGGGGCAAATCCGCAAGGCGGCAGAGATGCTCCTGGCGGCCAAGCGTCCAGTGCTGTACTCGGGTGGTGGCGTGATTCTGGGCGGCGGTTCCGCACCGCTGACCGAACTGGCCAAGCTGCTCAACCTGCCGGTAACCAACACCCTGATGGGCCTTGGCGCATTCCCGGGTACGGACCGTCAGTTCGTGGGTATGCTGGGCATGCACGGCAGCTACACCGCCAACCTGACCATGCACCACGCCGACGTGATCCTGGCAGTGGGTGCGCGTTTCGATGACCGCGTGATCAATGGCGCGAGCAAGTTCTGCCCGAATGCCAAGATCATCCATATCGACATCGACCCGGCGTCCATCTCCAAGACCATCAAGGCCGATGTGCCGATCGTAGGTCCTGTTGAAAGTGTATTGACTGAAATGGTCGCTGCGCTCAAGGACATCGGCGAGACGCCGAACAAGGAATCCGTTGCCAGCTGGTGGAAGCAGATCGACGAATGGCGTGGTGACCGTGGCCTGTTCCCTTACGACAAGGGCGACGGCAGCATCATCAAGCCACAGACCGTGATCGAGACCCTCTGCGAAGTGACCAAGGGCGACGCCTTTGTGACCTCCGATGTGGGCCAGCACCAGATGTTCGCCGCGCAGTACTACAAGTTCGACAAGCCTAACCGCTGGATCAACTCCGGTGGCCTGGGCACGATGGGCTTTGGTTTCCCAGCAGCCATGGGTGTGAAGCTGAGTTTCCCGGACTCTGACGTCGCATGCGTCACCGGTGAAGGCAGCATTCAGATGAACATCCAGGAACTGTCGACGTGCCTGCAGTACGGTCTTCCCGTGAAGATTGTCTGCTTGAACAACGGTGTGCTGGGTATGGTTCGTCAGTGGCAGGACATGAGCTACGGTAGCCGTCATTCCCATTCCTACATGGAATCGTTGCCGGATTTCATCAAGTTGGTTGAAGCCTATGGCCACGTTGGCGTTCGCATCACCGATCTGAAAGATCTGAAGCCGAAGATGGAAGAAGCGTTCGCCATGAAGGACCGCCTGGTGTTCCTCGATATTCAGGTGGATACCAGCGAGCACGTGTACCCGATGCAGATCAAAGACGGCTCTATGCGCGATATGTGGCTGAACAAGACGGAGCGTACTTAATCATGCGGCACATTATCTCCCTGCTTCTGGAGAACGAACCCGGCGCTCTGTCTCGTGTTGTCGGCCTGTTTTCGCAACGTAACTACAACATCGAAAGCCTGACCGTGGCGCCGACCGAAGACCCGACCCTGTCGCGCCTGACGTTGACCACCGTTGGCCATGATGAGGTGATCGAGCAGATCACCAAGAACCTCAACAAGCTGATCGAAGTGGTCAAGCTGGTCGACCTGTCGGAGAGTGCCCACATCGAGCGCGAGCTGATGTTGGTTAAAGTCAAGGCCACGGGTGCCCAGCGTGCCGAGATCAAGCGCACTACCGATATTTATCGCGGGCAGATCGTCGATGTGAGCGCCAGCGTTTATACCGTTCAGCTGACCGGTACGAGCGACAAACTGGACAGCTTCATCCAGTCGATCGGGACGGCCTCGATTCTGGAAACGGTACGCAGTGGTGTCACCGGGATTGCCCGTGGCGACAAAGTACTCAGCATCTAACCCAAATTAGCGAATGGCCTTAAGGCCTGGATATATAGAGGAACCTCATGAAAGTTTATTACGATAAAGATTGTGACCTGTCGATCATCCAGGGCAAGAAAGTCGCCATCATCGGCTACGGCTCCCAGGGTCACGCGCAAGCTTGCAACCTGAAAGACTCCGGCGTTGACGTGACTGTTGGCCTGCGTAAAGGCTCGGCCACCGTTGCCAAGGCGGAAGCCCACGGCCTGAAAGTGACTGACGTTGCTTCCGCCGTTGCTGCTGCCGACCTGGTCATGATCCTGACCCCGGACGAGTTCCAGTCCGCGCTGTACAAGAACGAAATCGAGCCGAATATCAAGAAGGGCGCCACCCTGGCCTTCTCCCACGGCTTCGCGATCCACTACAACCAGGTTGTGCCGCGCGCTGACCTCGACGTGATCATGATCGCGCCGAAAGCACCGGGTCACACCGTACGTTCCGAGTTCGTTAAAGGCGGCGGTATCCCTGACCTGATCGCGATCTACCAGGATGCTTCGGGCAACGCCAAGAACGTTGCGCTGTCTTACGCTGCTGGCGTAGGTGGCGGTCGTACCGGCATCATCGAAACCACCTTCAAGGACGAGACCGAAACCGACCTGTTCGGCGAGCAAGCCGTTCTGTGCGGCGGTACCGTTGAGCTGGTTAAAGCCGGTTTCGAAACCCTGGTTGAAGCTGGCTACGCGCCGGAAATGGCCTACTTCGAATGCCTGCACGAACTGAAGCTGATCGTTGACCTCATGTACGAAGGCGGTATCGCCAACATGAACTACTCGATCTCCAACAACGCCGAATACGGCGAGTACGTGACTGGCCCGGAAGTGATCAACGCCGAGTCCCGCCAGGCTATGCGCAACGCCCTGAAACGTATTCAGGATGGCGAATACGCCAAAATGTTCATCAGCGAAGGCGCTACCGGCTACCCTTCGATGACCGCCAAGCGTCGCAACAACGCTGCGCACGGTATCGAAGTCATCGGCGAGCAACTGCGCTCCATGATGCCGTGGATCGGTGCCAACAAGATCGTCGATAAAGCTAAAAACTAAGTCGTACGCATCAACAGAAAACGCGGCTTAGGCCGCGTTTTTTCGTTTGGGGGGCGGGTTCTGGTATAAAGCTGCATCGTTTGCGGGCGAACACTCGCCGCAAGTATTGGTCGAATTTTTTTCACACCGTTGCAAGGTAAAGTCCATGAGCGAACGTCCCGAAGAGCCAAACCAGGCTTCTGACGCCGAAAGCCTGCTGCCGATCGATGAGCATGTCGAAGAAGGGCATGACGCTGAAGGCCGCAAGGTCCGGCATCGTGGCATCTATTTGCTGCCCAATCTGTTCACTACGGCAAACTTGTTTGCCGGGTTCTATTCCATTATCAACTCCATGAGTGCCCAGAGCGCACTGGCGGCGGGTGATGCGGCGAGCGCCAGCAAGTATTTCGGCTTTGCTGCCATCGCAATTTTCGTGGCCATGGTGTTGGACGGCCTTGATGGTCGCGTGGCGCGCATGACCAACACCCAAAGCGCCTTCGGTGCCGAGTATGACTCGCTATCGGACATGGTTGCCTTTGGTGTTGCGCCTGCACTGCTGGCCTTCGCCTGGGCGCTGGGTGATATGGGCAAGGTTGGCTGGATGGTTGCCTTCATCTATGTCGCAGGTGCGGCGCTGCGTCTGGCGCGCTTCAATACCCAGGTGGGGACTGCTGACAAGCGTTACTTCATTGGTTTGGCCAGTCCGGCAGCGGCAGGCGTGGTGGCGGGTATTGTCTGGGCGTTCAGCGACTACGGCATCCAGGGGTCGAAAATGTCGTTCCTGGTGGCGCTGATGGTTGCTGCGGCCGGTATGCTGATGGTCAGCAACATCAAGTACAACAGCTTCAAGGAGCTTGATCTCAAAGGGCGTGTACCTTTTGTGGCGATCCTGGCAGTGGTACTGGTGTTTGCGGTGGTCTTCAGTGACCCTCCTCGGATTCTGCTGTTGGCCTTCCTGGTCTATGCCGCTTCCGGGCCAATTCAGTACTTGCTGCATATGCGTCGGGACAAAACGTTGCCTTAATGTAATTTCCCCCATACTCCGCAGTCTATTGGTGCATCAGTTCTCCAATGCTGCGGAGTTGCCATGTTAATCAAATTGCCCAAAGCGTCCGATTGCCAAGAATCGGATGTCACGCCTGAGTCCTTCTACCTTTCTCGCCGTAGCTTGCTCGGTGGTGCGCTTGTCGGCATTGCTGCCAGCAGCCTGCCGCGTTGGGCCAGTGCTGACGAGGCCGCGCGTTATCCCGATGTTGAGGCTGGCAAGGCGCCCAATTGGTTTGCCGAAAAATTGCCGGCAACGAAATGGCAGGCGGTGACGGTCAAGGATGAGTCCATCACCCCGTTCAAGGATGCAACCCACTACAACAACTTTTATGAGTTCGGTACAGACAAGGGCGATCCTGCGAAAAATGCAGGCTCACTCAAGACCGAGCCCTGGAGTGTGGTGATTGATGGTGAAGTTGCCAAGCCGGGGCGGTATGCGCTTGAAGACTTTATGAAGCCCTATCAATTAGAAGAGCGGATCTATCGTTTGCGCTGTGTAGAGGCGTGGTCGATGGTCATCCCGTGGATGGGTTTTCCGATCTCTGCCTTACTCAAGCAGGTTGAGCCGACCTCCAAGGCCAAATACATCCGTTTTGAAACCCTTCAGGATGCCAAAAGTATGCCTGGGCAGCGTTCGAGTTTTGGCTTGATCGACTGGCCTTATGTAGAAGGGTTGCGGCTGGATGAAGCGATGAACCCTTTGGCGATTCTTGCCGTTGGCATGTATGGGCGCGAGTTGCCTAATCAAAATGGTGCGCCGCTACGTCTGGTGGTGCCATGGAAGTACGGTTTTAAGAGCGTTAAGTCCATCGTGCGCATCAGCCTTGTGAGTGAGCAGCCAAAAACCACCTGGCAGAGCATCGCGGCAGATGAGTATGGCTTCTATGCCAATGTGAACCCCACAGTGGATCATCCTCGTTGGACCCAGGCGCGGGAGCGCCGTCTGCCAAGCGGCCTGTTCAGTCCCAATGTGCGTGAGACGCAGATGTTCAATGGCTACTCGGATGAGGTTGCCTCCTTATATACCGGTCTCGATCTACGGAAGAACTACTGATGCGTTACCCCGTCTGGCGCATTGGCGTTTTTATGACTGCGGCAGTGTGGCCATTGTTATGGCTATATGAAGCGTGGAGTTTTGCCTTGGGGCCGGATCCGGGCAAGGTGCTGGTTGATCGGCTGGGCTTGGGCACTTTGATCCTGCTGCTGATTACCCTGGGAATGACGCCGCTGCAGAAACTGAGCGGTTGGGCTGGGTGGATCGCGGTGCGTCGGCAGCTTGGGTTGTGGTGCTTTGCTTATGTAGTGCTGCATTTGGCGGCGTACTGTGTGTTTGTCCTGGGACTGGATTGGTCGCAATTGGGTGTGGAGCTGCGTAAGCGGCCTTACATCATTGTCGGGGCATTAGGGTTCCTGTCTTTGTTGGTGCTGGCGGTGACGTCCAATCGCTATAGCCAACGCCGACTGGGTAGTCGTTGGAAGAAGCTGCATCGTCTGGTGTATGTGATTCTTGGGCTTGGTTTGTTGCATATGTTGTGGATCGTGCGGGCCGATCTGAAGGAATGGGCGATCTATGCTTCTATAGGTGCGCTGCTCCTGGTGTTGCGTGTACCGCCGGTAGCGCGCCGAATCCCCCGACTTATTGCTAAAAAAGCACCCTCTGCAACAAAAGCGTAATTAACGCTTGACCGCAGATCCTAGAAGTCTATAATTCGCCCCACTTCCGGCGCAGTCGAAACGTAAAACTCCTTGATAAACAAAGAGTTATGCAAGATTAGACAGCGGTTTGCTTCAGTTCATCGAAGCCCAGAAGGAGTTGATAGCGTCGTGTTATTTGGCACTATTAACGATTCGATCTTCTCGGTCGAAAGCGGAGAAAAAGAGGTGTTGACAGCAGCGTGTAACGCTGTAGAATTCGCCTCCCGCTAACGAGAGATCGGAAGCGCAAGTGGTTGAAGTTG
>NZ_LHVO01000055.1 GCF_001269925.1 Pseudomonas sp. MIACH | reverse complement strand
TTTCTATGGGGTATGTTAGTAATAATAGTGTTAGTACAATGATAACAGAGACTATAGAGCCAGCCGATCCGGATGAAATTTTCTATTAAGTTGAAAGTCATAACATTGTTATTATCTATATGTTTCATAGATTAAGGATAGTCTGTTGGGAAAGCAGCCCGCATGTGCGGGCTGATTCGGATCTACGCGGCGAGAAGGTCGTCTAGAGAGAAGTTGCGGGCGACCGCTGCCAAATCGGAGCGTTCAAGGCTCGAATGGAAGGGATCGAAACGGGGCACCTCAAGCCCAGACAACGCATCACCCATTCCGCCTTTTTGGTAGCTGACGGCAAGTATCCGTGCGCCTACAGCGAGCAGTTGCTCGGTCACCGCGTTCCACTCCTCATCTAATGCAAATCCAACCGCGCTCAATGCGGCTGTCTTGGACTCATCTCCACGTTGGCGAGCACTCGTGATTTGAGCCTCAAGAGCATCAAGCTCGACTTGCAGAGCACTGAGGATCAGGTCTTGCCTCCTTACCTGCTCGTCCGTTGTTGCCAGTTGCTTAGCGGCCTTTTGCATTTCTCCGCTTGCTGATTTTTCCCCTTCGGCATCACCGCTCGCGAGGCATTTGGCGTAGGACGTTGCAGCATCGCGCTCGGCTTGTTGCGCCTTTTCCAGGTCTTGATCGGCTTCTGATTGAATTGTCAGAAACCGCTCGCTCAGGTGCGATTTTTTTCGTTCCAGCGCTTCTACTTCAGCGGTTGCATCGGTCATCGCTTGAATAGCGGCAGCTTTGATCTGACCAGTTTTTTCTAACCTCTCCAGGTGTTGAAGCTTGCGATCAATTGATGCCAGCTCACCGGGAATTGCATCTATGCGGGCTTTGACGCTTGATAATTTTTCCATAGCCTCGCGGCTTTCAGGGCTTCCAATTACGTTGCCATTCGCGCTGAATCCGCTGGGTGCATTGCGCCATTCGGCCTCCAGTTGTGGCAGGCTTTCTTCCAGTGTTTCCAGTTCTTGAATCAAGGCGGCTTGTTGCTGTTATAGCTGTTTCATGTTGCGTTCCTAAAGGCGAAAGGTTGACTGGTTTTTTTTCGTTGGCGGGCCAGGCCAAGGTGAGCCTGCATTCCTCATGGAGCGGCCGTTATTACGCCGCCTGGGCGCCGTGATCACCTTGTTCTGGCACTGGACAACCACATAGCAGCGCTGCAAGCCCTGTCCCGGTAGTCGCACTGCGGTTGAGGCTTTGCCGTCCTTTCCAGGCTCTAGAACACCCTTTCGCAAAAGCTCTTTGTTGACCGCACTCAGGTTCATGCCTCGGAAGATCTCGGGCGCCATGCTTCCGGCAGCACGTAGTAGGTGTTGGTGGTGTGCAGGGCGTCGCCCATCCCGTGTTCCATCGTCTTGCGAAAGCCCAACCGATCAATCGTGCGTGGGCCGTATTCATCGATCTTGGCGGCGGCTGATTCCCCGCGGGTGAAGCGGCTTTCTCCGAATCGTTCGATCACCTGGCGCAGTCGAGCCAAGATCGCATCACCCTAGAAGTTACCGGCGCCGCCACGCTCAGCCAGCCATGCATGCAGGCAAACCCGCGCGGCAGTCGTGGCCGTACCATCAGGCCAACCGGTGACGCCGAAGGAGGTGGCCAACTCTCCGGCTGCTGCTGCGAGGTCAAAGCGAAGGGCGGCACGCTGCGCCTGACCACTGGCCGAAACGGGCAGGTTTTGGGTGATGAACTGCTCCACCGTGCGGCGAATGATCACCGTCCATCTGAGCATTTCGACAGGCGCACACAGTGCGTGCAGGAAGGCGGTGAGGGGGGGCTAGTATTTGGCTACTCGGGCTTTGAGCGCATCGGAGAGAGCGGCAGCGTCCTCAAAACCGTTCAGCACATCGAACATACCGAGTCCTTTGCTGGCATCCGCAGGGACGGCGAGCATGCGCACCTCCATATCGGCTTTCAGCTCCTTGTTGGCATCCGCCATGTGCTGCGCCAAAGTCTTCTCGCCCGTCGAGAGAAACAGCAAGCACCACTCCTGCACCTGTCGGCCCGCTTGTCCTCGATCATTCGCCCGGGCCTTACCGGTGCCGTTGCCGAGCATGTACACCGTCTCGCCAACAATGCGTGGATCGCACATGCCGATTTCATTCAGCACCAGGAGACCGTTTGAGTGGGCGGCGGCGATGGATTCCAGGGCGTTATCTGTCGAGCGCCACGAACGCACCAAGCGCGGCCCGCCATA
This sequence comes from Pseudomonas sp. MIACH, assembly GCF_001269925.1. GTDB lineage: Bacteria > Pseudomonadota > Gammaproteobacteria > Pseudomonadales > Pseudomonadaceae > Aquipseudomonas. The sequence continues at coordinate 38,236 of NZ_LHVO01000055.1, read as the reverse complement.
GACCGAGGCAGCGACCTGCAAGTGGGTGGTCTTGCCGCCGCAGCTGTCGCCGTAGAGGTGGAAGCCGCCTGACTCATCTCCAGCAGGTTCAGCAACGGCCCTGCAAAGGCCACAGAGACGACAAACGCCAAGCGGTGATTACCAACGCACAGCGCGCCGATTTGCTGCTGCCATTTCTCCAGAGAACCCGCTTCGCAGATCGGTGGCAACTGCGCACCGGCTTCATAAAAATAAAGGTGTTCGGAGTGCGAACCGATCTGTTGTTCGGGCAATAGAAAACGCATTGTCGTGCCAGCCCAAGCGCCTCACCAAGCGTGCGCGCTGGGTCCTGTCGAACCCGCCGAGATAACTCTGCAGGTCGTTGCGGGCATTGCGTCCTGATCGGCTTCCGGCAAGGCGAATACACGGCGGGAAGTTATAGGGGTAGACAGGGACGGATAGCCAGATACAAGAAAGCCCGCACAGGGCGGGCTTCTTGGGGTATTTCGTAGACTGTCTGAGAAAGCCCGAGACTGCTATATGGTGCACCCGGCGGGATTCGAACCCACGACCCCTGCCTTCGGAGGGCAGTACTCTATCCAGCTGAGCTACGGATGCTTGTGCGGGCGACATCATACCCATGTCGACCTTGGGCGTCCATGCTGGTCTTTGGCCGTTCAAACGTAGGCATTTGCTGCGCAGAGGCCCTGCGCCGGGCGCCGTTGGTCAACGCGGCGGAACGCGCTCAAATCACGCTGATCAGAAAAATCCAGCAAATGCGCCGTTTTCGTTCTTTTTTTCGAACAGACTATTGCCCTGTACCCCCATTGATCCTAGGATTCGTTTGAGATTTCAAACGCTCTGTCTCTCGTGCGCTATTTATTGATCGCGCGCGCGGGGGCTGATTTCCCTGACGGCAGCCCACAAGGCGCCTTTCAACAACTCTAATTCGCTCCGCGTGCGCGCGGTGCTGTTAAGGAAAGCCGACATGCAGCTCAAAGATTCCCAGTTGTTCCGCCAGCAAGCCTTTATCGATGGCGCTTGGGTGGATGCGGACAACGGTCAGACCATCAAGGTCAACAACCCTGCCACGGGCGAGATTATCGGCACCGTGCCGAAGATGGGCGCCGCGGAAACCCGTCGCGCTATCGAAGCTGCCGACAAGGCGCTGCCGGCCTGGCGTGCGCTGACCGCCAAGGAGCGCGCCAACAAGCTGCGCCGTTGGTTTGAGCTGCTGATCGAAAACCAGGACGACCTCGGTCGCCTGATGACCCTCGAACAAGGCAAGCCATTGGCCGAAGCCAAGGGCGAAATCGTCTACGCCGCGTCCTTTATCGAGTGGTTCGCTGAAGAAGCCAAGCGCATCTACGGTGACGTGATTCCCGGCCACCAGCCTGACAAGCGCCTGATCGTGATCAAGCAGCCTATCGGTGTGACCGCCGCCATCACTCCGTGGAACTTCCCGGCCGCGATGATCACCCGTAAAGCCGGCCCGGCCTTGGCCGCCGGTTGCACTATGGTGATCAAGCCTGCTTCGCAAACCCCGTTCTCGGCCCTGGCCCTGGTTGAGCTGGCGCACCGTGCCGGTATCCCGAAAGGCGTGCTGAGCGTGGTCACCGGCAGCGCCGGCGACATCGGCGGCGAGCTGACCAGCAACCCGATCGTGCGTAAATTGTCCTTCACCGGCTCGACCGAAATCGGTCGCCAGTTGATGGCCGAATGCGCCAAGGACATCAAGAAAGTTTCCCTGGAGCTGGGCGGCAACGCGCCGTTTATCGTGTTCGACGACGCGGACCTGGATAAGGCCGTCGAAGGCGCGATCATCTCCAAGTACCGCAACAACGGCCAGACCTGCGTCTGCGCCAACCGCCTGTACATCCAGGATTCGGTGTACGACGCGTTCGCCGAAAAGCTGAAAGTGGCGGTGGCCAAATTGAAGATCGGCAACGGTCTGGAAGAAGGCACCACTACCGGCCCGCTGATCGACGAAAAAGCCGTGGCCAAGGTCCAGGAACACATCGCCGACGCCCTGAGCAAAGGCGCCAAGCTGTTGGCCGGTGGCAAGGTCATGGAAGGTAACTTCTTTGAACCGACCATCCTGGTCGACGTGCCGAAAAACGCCGCCGTTGCCAAGGAAGAAACCTTCGGCCCGCTGGCGCCGCTGTTCCGCTTCAAAGACGAAGCCGAAGTGATCGCGATGTCCAACGACACCGAGTTCGGCCTGGCTTCCTACTTCTACGCCCGCGACCTGGGCCGTGTGTTCCGTGTGGCCGAAGCCCTGGAATACGGCATGGTCGGGGTCAACACCGGGTTGATCTCCAACGAAGTGGCGCCGTTCGGCGGCATCAAGGCCTCGGGCCTGGGCCGTGAAGGCTCCAAGTACGGGATCGAGGATTACCTGGAAATCAAATACCTCTGCCTGGGCATCTAAGCCGGGAAGGGATTGCAGTAAACGCAAAGGGCACGAGAGCGCTGACCCTTTGCGTGTTTCACACCGTTATTCGTAGTGGCCGGGAAAGCTGTGGCAGTCGATCATCGCATGCTGCCGTAGTTGCCTCCCCGTCACGTATTCCTTGAACAACGCCACCCGATGAGTGGCGAATGAGGACTTTATGAGCAAGACCAACGCTTCCCTGATGAAACGCCGCGAAGCCGCTGTACCGCGCGGTGTTGGCCAGATTCACCCGATCTTCGCCGAATCCGCGAAGAACGCCACCGTGACCGACGTTGAAGGTCGCGAGTTCATCGACTTCGCCGGCGGTATCGCCGTGCTGAACACCGGCCACGTGCACCCGAAAATCATCGCCGCCGTGACCGAGCAGTTGAACAAGCTGACCCACACCTGCTTCCAGGTACTGGCCTACGAGCCGTACGTAGAAGTGTGCGAAAAAGTGAACGCCAAGGTCCCAGGCGATTTCGCCAAGAAAACCCTGCTGGTCACCACCGGTTCCGAAGCCGTTGAAAACGCCGTGAAAATCGCCCGTGCCGCGACTGGCCGTGCTGGCGTGATCGCCTTCACCGGCGCCTACCACGGCCGCACCATGATGACCCTGGGTCTGACCGGTAAAGTCGTGCCTTACTCGGCCGGCATGGGCCTGATGCCCGGCGGCGTGTTCCGCGCGCTGTACCCGAACGAACTGCACGGTGTCAGCGACGACGACTCCATCGCCAGCATCGAGCGCATCTTCAAGAACGATGCCGAGCCGCGTGATATTGCCGCCATCATCATCGAGCCGGTACAAGGCGAAGGCGGTTTCTACGTCGCGCCGAAGCCGTTCATGAAGCGCCTGCGCGAACTGTGCGACAAGCACGGCATCCTGCTGATCGCCGACGAAGTGCAAACCGGCGCCGGCCGTACCGGTACCTTCTTCGCCATGGAGCAGATGGGCGTTGCCGCCGACCTGACCACCTTCGCCAAATCCATCGCTGGCGGTTTCCCGCTGGCCGGTGTGTGCGGCAAGGCCGAATACATGGACGCCATTGCCCCAGGTGGCCTGGGCGGCACCTACGCCGGTAGCCCGATCGCTTGCGCCGCTGCGCTGGCGGTGATGGAAGTGTTCGAAGAAGAGCACCTGCTGGACCGCTGCAAGGCTGTCGGCGAGCGCCTGGTGACTGGCCTCAAGGCGATTCAAGCCAAGTACCCGGTGATCGGCGATGTGCGTGCCCTGGGCGCGATGATCGCGGTCGAGTTGTTCGAAGACGGCGACAGCCACAAGCCAAACGCTGCTGCTGTGGCGGCCGTGGTGGCCAAGGCGCGTGACAAGGGCCTGATCCTGCTGTCCTGCGGCACCTACGGCAACGTGTTGCGCGTACTGGTCCCGCTGACCGCACCGGACGAGCTGTTGGACAAAGGCCTGGCAATCATCGAAGAGTGCTTCTCCGAGCTGTAACACAGCCCCTGTAGGAGCGAGCTTGCTCGCGAGAAACGCCCAGGCACCGCGTTATTCTGGTTGCCCGCGTTATCGTTGACGGTCTTCGCGAGCAAGCTCGCGCCTACAAACAACAAAAAACCGCTTCGGCGGTTTTTTTGTGCCCCAGCATTTTACGCAGTCGGCGTCATTGTCTAAGGTTGCAAGCATTGCCGATGGAGCGTGCTGGATGACTGCTGTTGATTTGCCGGCTGTACCCCGAGTGTTGATTGCCGAGGCGGACCCTTGGTCACGGGATCTGCTCAAGCAAGTGTTGTTGAATGTGCGCTGCGACGCGCGGCTGGATGTGTGTGCCGATGGGCAGCAGGCCGCCACGCTGCTGCGGGAAAAGGCCTACGACTTGATCCTGGCGGATTGGGAGCTGCCGGGCATCGATGGCCTCAGCTTGTTGCGCAACGTGCGTCAGACGCGTCGCGCGCCCGCGCTGCCGTTCATTCTGCTGAGCAGCCGCAATGACAGCGCCAGTGTGCGCGAAGCCCTGCCCCTGGCGCCCACGGCGTACCTCACCAAACCCCTGAACATGGAAAGCCTGACCCAGCGCCTGCAGGACCTGCTGCTTAACGAAGGCGAAAACGTGTACTGCGAGATTCCGCCGCTGGCGCCGGGCATGACGTTGCCCGTGTTCCTCGAACGCCGTCGCGAAGCGTCCGATGGCGCGCCGTTGCGGGTCGATGTGAAAGCCGCCGTGCAAGCTAGCCTCGGCCCCGACGGCCTGGACCTCAAGCACCTGGAAGACCTGGTGCGCATGGACCCGCAAATCACCGCCGTGCTGATCGCCGCTGCCAACAGCGCCGGCCATCACGGCTCGCCGGTGCAAACCCTGCCCGAGGCGTTGCACAAGCTCGTCGCCGGGCAAAGCATGAACCTGATCCTCGGCCTGGCCCTCAAGCACAACGTGGTATTGGGTGACCCGGGCCTGGTGGCCTACGCCGAGCGCCATTGGCAATTGTCCCAAGACACCGCCGACTATGCTCGGGGCCTCGCGCGTATGTTGGGGCTGGACGACGAGCGTTGTTACTGCGCCGGCATCCTGCACCGGTTAGGCGACCTGGCGTTGTTGCGCTGCCTGGAAGAGTGGCGCCAAGGCGGCGGGGCGCTGGATGACGAAGCGATTGGCGAGTCCCTCTACACCTTTGGCGCCGCCTATGGCTCAGCCCTGCGCGCCCGCTGGCGGTTGCCATTGGAGTTGCGCCAATTGATTGCGGCGACCTATTCCCTGGAGGGCGGGGTGTACGCCCGGGATGCGCTGGTGGTGAACCTGGCTGCGCAAATGGCTCGTTTGACCGAGCATGAAGGGCTGGAAGAGCTGGCCCGCGGCAAGACCGCGCGCTTGCTGAAGATTGGTTTGTCGGAACTGATGAGGCTGCGCAAGCCTTAGAGAACAATGAAGTTCTAACCCGCAATCACACGATTCTTGCCCAGGCGCTTGGCCTCATACATCGCGGCATCGGCGCGGGCGAACAGGCTGTCCAGGGTTGAGTCTTCCTCGGTCAGGCTGGCCAGGCCCTGGCTGATGGTCACGCCGAACGTCTGGCCTTCGTAGCTGAAACTCAGCTCCTGGATCTCCCGGCCCAGGCGCTCAGCCACTTGCAGGGCCATCTCCGGCGCGCAACCCGGCAACACGGCCGCGAATTCTTCGCCGCCAATGCGCCCGAACAGATCGCCACGGCGCAGTACCCCGCGACCGCTCTCGGCGATACGCCGCAGCACTTGGTCGCCCTCCAGGTGGCCGTAGGTGTCGTTCACGTCTTTGAAGTCATCAATGTCCAGCAACAGGAAGGCCAGCGGCGCGCCTTGGGCGCAGGCGCTGTCGAAGGCCTGGTTGGCGCATTCGAAGAAGTGCCGGCGGTTGCTGCTCTGGGTCAGCACGTCGGTGGTGGCGAGACGGTGCAACTCCAGTTCCAGCTGCTTTTTTTCAGTGATGTCCTCGGCGATGCCGACGACGATCACCGGTTCGCCGGGCTCGACCTGTTGGTTGATGTAGCACTTGTCGCTCAGCCAGCGGATCTGCCCGTCGGCGGTGATAATGCGGTACTCGCGGTCCTCCACGGCGCCCAGCTCAAGCACACGGGCCAGGCTGTGTTCGGCGTAGTCGAGGTCTTCGGGGTGAATGCTGTTGCGCCATTCCCGGTGGTCGGCCAGTAACAGGCCGGCGGAGCGTCCGAAAATCCGCTCATACGCCGGGCTCACGTAGAGCACGCGGCGGGTTTGCCAATCGATGGCCCACAGCACGGCGTTCACGCTGACCAGCAGAGAACTGAGCAGTTGTTCGCGCTCACTCAGCCGCTCGACTTCACCCTGGGCGTGCATCAGCGCCAGCAGGGTCGCCGCAGCTGCTGGGCGCGGCGGCTCAGCAGTGGGCGTATCGGGTAAGCAGGACTTTTCGTGAACCATCGGTACAACTCTCTCTGGGCGCGCCGCAAGATCGAGCAGCGGTCACTACAAGGGGTCACCATGATGGCGAAGTGTTCATTGAGAGAGGGGAATTGCAGTGAAGTTCCGTCAACAGGCGCGATTGACGGTGTCCGAGAAATGACGCCAAAAAGCTGATGGGCGGGAGGGAAGGCCCTCCCGCCATGTTGTCATACGGATGCAGGTCGCAGTGAGTAGGTCTTCAATTGGTGGGCAAAATCCCGCAGGGACTGGATGCCGCTGGCCTCGGCCTCGTGTACCCATTCCTTGATGGCGGCCAGCATGTCATGGCCGTTGGAACTGGTCTTGAGCCAGATCTGCTGCAGTGCCAGGCGTTTTTCATAGATCACTTTCAGGGCCTGGCTGTGTTCCAGCATGCTCTGGATACGCAGGTGGTGACGGTCATCCAGCAGGCTGGTTTCCCGCGACAGCAGGCGCTTGGCGCGGTGGAACTGGTGGCGCACCGAATGATCGACCTTCTCCAGCTCCTGCTTGACCAGCGGGCCAATTACCAACTTGCGGTATTGGGCCATGATCTGGAAGCGGTTATTGAGGATCGCCATGGCGGTGTCCATGTCCAGGTGGCCCTTGCCTTCCACGCGGTGGGCAATCGGTGCTACACGCTGCACTTTGGCCAGGCGCAGGAAACTGAATACCTTGATCCACGCCCACCCCAGGTCGAATTCCCACTTCTTCACCGACAGCTTGGCCGAGTTGGGATAGGTGTGGTGGTTGTTGTGCAGCTCTTCACCGCCGACGATGATCCCCCACGGCACCAGGTTGGTGGCGGCGTCACGGCATTCGAAGTTGCGATAGCCCACGGCATGGCCCAGGCCATTGATCACGCCGGCGGCCCAGAATGGAATCCACATCATCTGGATCGCCCAGATGGTGATGCCGATGGTGCCGAACAGCAGCAGGTCGATCACACCCATGATCGCCACGCCAAGCAGCGGGTAGGGGGTGTAGATCTTGCGCTCGATCCAATCGTCCGGGCAGTTCTTGCCGTAGATACGCAGGGTCTCCGGGTTTTCGGCCTCGGTGCGATACAGTTCGGCGCCTTTGCGCAGTACGGTAGACAGGCCCTTGATCACCGGACTGTGCGGGTCGTCGACGGTTTCGCATTTGGCGTGGTGCTTGCGGTGGATGGCAGTCCACTCGCGGGTGTTCTGCGCCGTGGTCAACCACAGCCAGAAGCGGAAGAAGTGTTTCAGGCCAGCATTGAGCTCCAGGGAGCGATGGGCTGAATAGCGGTGCAGATAGACCGTGACCGCAACGATGGTCACGTGGGTCATCAACAGAGTGACTGCCACCAGTTGCCAGGCTGACAGGTCAAGAAAACCGTTGTACCACATAGGCTGTATGGCCCTCAGATAAAGAAAAGAACAGCTCACGCATTATCACTAAGCCTACAGAGAAAACCAGCGGCCCTTTCAGATAAGACTTACGAGATGTTACATATCCTATAATCCACAGTCTTTGTAGGACAATTCCGGATTTTGGGTAAGGATTACTGGACATATGCTGTTTTCATACCGAGGTGCCCTGCGTGCGGGGCTGGTATACCTGCTGGCTTCGAGTGCCTGGATAGGTATCACTCATCGGGTATTGATCGAGTTTCTCGATAATCCGACCGAGCTAAGCCACTGGTTGCAGGTGCGCGGCTATGTGTGGGTGGTGCTCAGCGCCCTGCTGATCTACCTGATCTGTGCCCGGTTTGCCGGGGCCAGCCAGTTGCAGCAACCCTTGAAAGAGAACCGTGAGCGCCTGCGCCAGGCTGCCGCCGTGTTCGACTGCACCCGCGAAGGGGTATTGGTCACCGACGCCAACGGCCTGATCGTGCATGTGAACCGGGCGTTCATGGAAATTACCGGCTATCAGTGCGAGGACGTCATGGGCCAGCAGCCGAGCCTGTTCAAGTCCGGTCGCCACTCGTCGAATTTCTATCAGCAGATGTTCCAGACCCTGGAAGAAAGTGGCGAATGGAGCGGTGAAATCTGGAATCGGCGCAAAAGCGGTGAGATTTATCCACAGTGGCAAACCATTCGCGTGATTCACGATGACCAGGGCCACGTCAGCCACTACGTCGCGGTGTTTTCCGACATCAGCGCCATCAAGAATTCCGAACACGAACTGGCCCACCTGGCTCACCACGACCCGCTGACCGACCTGCCCAACCGCCTGCTGTTCACCGACCGCGCCGAGCAGGCGCTGGCCTCGGCGCAACTGCACAAACGCGGCTGCGCCCTGCTGTTGCTGGACCTGGACCACTTCAAGATCATCAACGACAGCCTCGGCCATAACATTGGCGACCAGTTGCTCAAGCTGGTGGGCGAGCGGCTCAAGGCGCTGTTCGGCCCCGGCGTGACCCTGGCGCGCCTGGGTGGGGATGAGTTCGCGGTGCTTGCGGAAAGCTGTTCACAGGTGGTGCAGGCCGCAGCGTTGGCGCAGCGCATGCTGGATGTGATGAAGCAGCCGTTCATCTTTGACGGCCATCAACTCTTTATCAGCGCCAGCATCGGCATCAGCCTGTTCCCAAATGACGCCCTGAGCGCCGAACAGTTGCTGCGCAACGCCGACTCCGCGCTGTTCAAGGCCAAAAGCGTGGGGCGCGAAGGTTACGCCCTGTACACCGAAGAACTCACCGCCCACGCGCAGAACCGTGTGGAAATCGCCCGCGAGCTGCGACGCGCCCTCGAACAGCAGGAGCTGCGCGTCTACTACCAGCCTGTGCATGATTTGCACACCAGCCGCCTGATTGGCGTCGAAGCCCTGGTGCGCTGGGAGCACCCGGAACGCGGCCTGGTGCCACCGGGCGAATTCGTCCCCATCGCCGAGCGGACCGGGTTGATTGCCGATATCGATGGCTGGGTGATGGAGCAGGCCTGCCGCCAGATGTGCCAGTGGCTGGCCGACGGCGTGCCGCTGAGTTTTATTGCCATCAACGTATCCAGCCGCCTGTTTGCCCGACGCGAACTCTACGATCAAGTCGCCCAAGTGCTGCACGATACCGGTCTGGACCCGGCGTTCCTTGAGCTGGAAGTCACCGAAAGCGCGGTGATGGACGACCCGGAAGTAGCCTTGGAACAACTGCACCGCCTGCGCGAACTGGGCTTGCGCCTGGCCATCGATGACTTCGGCACCGGCTATTCCTCACTGCTGCGCCTCAAGCGCCTGCCGGTGCAGAAACTCAAGATCGACCAGGGCTTTGTCGCAGGATTGCCATGGGACGACGACGACGCCGCGATTGTGCGCGTGGTCATTGCCCTGGCCAAAAGCATGGGCATGCAGGTGCATGCCGAGGGGATCGAGCAAGTGGAGCAGGCGCGGTTTTTGTTGGAACAAGACTGCGATATGGGCCAGGGATACTGGTTTGGGCGGCCGATGCCGGCGGACGAGATTGATTGGAGCCGCGCACCCACTCTCCAGCCTTGAAGTGCATTCAAAATGTGGGAGGGGGCTTGCCCCGATAGCGGCGCATCAGGCAGAACATCGGTACCTGACCCACCGCCATCGGGGGCAAGCGCCCTCCCACATAGAGGTCTTTGCAAGGTGCTGTTTTCGGCGCATGCCCCACGCAACCCCGCGTCCTGCCAGAAAATTCTTTTCGGTTATATAAACATTCTTAAATAGTATTTTTAAGAATATCCGCGCTTATCTACTATCGCCCTACGCCGCAAGCAGTGCCGCCACTGCGAGGCACTATTCATTTCAGGAGCGAGACCATGAGCGCATCTCTACGTAGCGTCGACGGCCAGGACGAAGCAGCCATTTTGCGTGAGATCCAGAGCGCCTTGCGCGATCTGCGGTTTGGCGCGGTGGAAATCACTGTGCACAACGCTCAAGTGGTACAGATCGAACGCAAGGAAAAATTCCGTTTGCAGAACCCGGGTAACAAACCGAGCTAAGCAAGAACGGCGATAGACCCGCAACTATAAGAAAAAGCCAACACCCCAGAATTTTCAGGAGCTTCTATGTCGTCGATTCGCCGTTATGCCTTGGCCGCCCTGGCCAGCGCCGTGTTTGCCGGTTCCGCCGTTGCCAAGGACTACGAGTTGCTTAACGTCTCGTACGACCCTACCCGTGAGCTGTACCAGGACTACAACGCAGAGTTCACCAACTTCTGGAAACAGTCCCACCCCGGCGACAACGTCAAGATCCAGCAATCCCACGGTGGTTCGGGCAAGCAAGGCCGGGCCGTGATCGATGGCCTGCGCGCCGACGTGGTGACCCTGGCCCTGGCCGGTGACATCGATGAAATCGCCAAGCTGGGCAAGACCCTGCCGGAGAACTGGCAGACCCGCCTGCCGGACGCCAGCACCCCGTACACCTCGACCATTGTGTTCCTGGTGCGCAAGGGCAACCCTAAAGGCATCAAGGATTGGGGCGACCTGATCAAGAAAGACGTGTCGGTGATCACGCCTAATCCGAAAACCTCCGGCGGTGCACGCTGGAACTTCCTGGCCGCCTGGGCCTACGGCCTGAAATCCGGTGGCAGCGAAGCCAAGGCCCAGGAGTACGTGAAAGAGCTGTTCAAGCACGTGCCGATCCTCGACACCGGCGCGCGTGGCTCGACCATCACCTTCGTCAACAACGGTCAGGGCGACGTGTTGCTGGCCTGGGAAAACGAAGCCTTCCTGGCCCTGAAAGAAGACGGCGGCGCCGACAAGTTCGACATCGTCGTGCCGTCCCTGTCGATCCTCGCGGAGCCGCCGGTGGCCGTGGTCGACAAGAACGCCGAGAAAAAGGGCAACACCGAGATCGCCACTGAATACCTCAAGCACCTGTACAGCCCGGCTGGCCAGGAGATTGCGGCGAAGAACTTCTACCGCCCACGCGATGCAAAAGTGGCCGCCAAATACGCCCAGCAGTTCCCGAAACTGGACCTGGTGACTATCGACAAAGACTTCGGCGGCTGGAAAACTGCCCAACCGAAATTCTTTAACGACGGTGGCGTGTTCGACCAGATCTACACGGCGCAGTAAGCCGAGCAACAACCCGCCCACAGAGCCCGCATTCACCTGCGGGTTTTGTGTGTCAGTTCCGCTAACCAAGGACTCTTATGTCGCGTCGTATTTCCCCCGTCATACCCGGCTTCGGGCTGACGCTGGGCTACACCGTGGTGTACCTCAGCCTGATCGTACTCATCCCCCTCGCGGCGATGTTTGTACACGCCGCACAACTCACCTGGGATCAGTTCTGGAACATCATCTCCGCACCGCGTGTGCTGGCGGCGTTGAAACTGAGCTTCAGCACCGCGCTTTACGCCGCCCTGATCAACGGCGTGATCGGCACGCTGCTGGCCTGGGTGCTGGTGCGCTACACCTTCCCCGGCCGCAAGATCATCGATGCGATGATCGACCTGCCGTTCGCCTTGCCCACCGCCGTGGCCGGTATTGCCCTGACTGCGCTGTACACGCCGACCGGCCTGGTGGGCCAGTTCGCCGCCGACCTGGGCTTCAAGATCGCCTACAGCCCGTTGGGCATCACCCTGGCGCTGACCTTCGTGACCCTGCCGTTCGTAGTGCGCACGGTGCAGCCGGTACTCGCGGATATCCCCCGGGAAATCGAAGAAGCCGCCGCCTGCCTGGGCGCCAAGCCGTTGCAGGTGTTCCGCTACATCCTCGTCCCCGCGCTGCTGCCCGCTTGGCTGACCGGCTTCGCCCTGGCGTTCGCCCGTGGCGTCGGTGAGTACGGCTCGGTGATTTTCATCGCCGGCAACATGCCGATGAAAACCGAGATCCTGCCGCTGCTGATCATGGTCAAGCTCGACCAATACGACTACCGCGGTGCCACCTCCATTGGCGTGCTGATGCTGGTGGTTTCCTTTGTCCTGCTGCTGCTGATCAACTTGTTGCAGCGGCGCATCGAACGTCCATAAGGAGGCGCGGAACATGTCCCAATCGTCTATTTCCGCTGCATCCTCGGCCAACGCCGCCCGCCGTGGCAGCGCTGTTTCCCGGCGCATCCTGATCAGCCTCGGCTGGCTGGTGTTCTTCCTGTTCCTGCTGCTGCCGCTGTTTATCGTGGTGTCCCAGGGCTTGAAGAATGGCCTCGGCGCGTTTTTCACCGCGATCCTTGAACCGGACGCGTTGTCCGCGTTGAAACTCACGGTGATCGCCGTGCTGATTTCGGTGCCGCTCAACCTGGTATTCGGCGTCAGCGCCGCCTGGTGCGTGAGCAAGTACTCGTTCCGTGGCAAGAGCATCCTGGTCACGCTGATCGACCTGCCGTTCTCGGTCTCCCCGGTGATCGCAGGCCTGGTCTACGTGCTGATGTTCGGCGCCCAGGGCCTGTTTGGCCCGTGGTTGCAGGAGCATGACATCCAGATCGTGTTCGCCTTGCCCGGCATCGTACTGGCGACCATTTTCGTCACCGTACCCTTCGTCGCCCGGGAACTGATCCCGCTGATGCAGGAGCAGGGCACCCAGGAAGAAGAGGCCGCGCGCCTGCTCGGTGCCAATGGCTGGCAGATGTTCTGGCATGTCACCGTGCCGAACATCAAATGGGGCCTGATCTACGGCGTGGTGCTGTGTACCGCGCGGGCCATGGGTGAGTTCGGCGCGGTGTCGGTGGTGTCCGGCCACATTCGCGGCGTGACCAACACCCTGCCGCTGCACGTCGAGATTCTCTACAACGAATACAACCACGTTGCCGCCTTTGCGGTGGCGAGTCTGTTGCTGATCCTGGCGCTCTTCATCCTGCTGCTCAAGCAGTGGAGCGAGAACCGTATTAATCGCCTGCGCGCCGGTGCGGCTGAGGAATAAGTCATGTCGATTGAAGTCCGTAATGTCAGCAAGAATTTCAACGCCTTCAAGGCCCTGAACAGCATCAATCTGGACATCCAGAGTGGCGAGCTGGTGGCGTTGCTTGGCCCGTCCGGCTGCGGCAAGACTACCTTGCTGCGCATCATCGCCGGCCTGGAAACCCCGGACGACGGCAGCATCGTGTTCCACGGTGAAGACGTCTCCGGCCACGACGTGCGCGATCGCAACGTCGGTTTTGTGTTCCAGCACTACGCGCTGTTTCGCCACATGACCGTGTTCGACAACGTCGCCTTCGGCCTGCGCATGAAGCCGAAAAACCAGCGCCCGAACGAAAGCCAGATTGCGGCCAAGGTTCACGAACTGCTGAACATGGTGCAGCTGGACTGGCTGTCCGACCGTTACCCGGAACAACTCTCCGGTGGCCAGCGCCAGCGTATCGCCCTGGCCCGCGCCCTGGCGGTCGAGCCGAAAGTGCTGCTGCTGGATGAACCCTTCGGCGCCCTCGACGCCAAGGTGCGTAAAGAGCTGCGCCGCTGGCTGGCGCGCCTGCACGAAGACATCAACCTGACGTCGGTGTTCGTGACACACGACCAGGAAGAGGCCATGGAAGTCGCCGACCGCATCGTGGTGATGAACAAAGGCGTGATCGAGCAGATCGGCTCACCGGGCGACGTCTACGAAAACCCGGCCAGCGATTTCGTCTACCACTTCCTCGGCGACTCCAACCGCTTGCACCTGGGTGAAGACCAGCACGTGCTGTTCCGCCCCCATGAAGTGTCGCTGTCGCGCCACGAACTGGAAGACCACCATGCGGCTGAAGTGCGTGATATTCGTCCATTGGGCGCGACCACGCGGGTGACCTTGAAGGTCGAAGGCCAGAGTGAGCTGATCGAAGCCGAAGTGGTGAAAGACCACGACAGCCTGACCGGCCTGGCTCGCGGCGAGACCTTGTTCTTCAAACCCAAGGTCTGGCAAAAAGCCTGAGCCCCAAACAAAAATCCCGATGTGAAACAGGTTCAATGTGGGAGGGGGCTTGCTCCCGATAGCGGTGTTTCAGCCAGCTTATCTGCTGCTGACCCACTGCAATCGGGAGCAAGCCCCCTCCCACATTCAGGCCTCTCTCGGCTTCAGATCGCGTCGAACCACTGGCCCCGAGCGCTCTTCAATCTGCTGCTTCAAGCCCTGGCGCAACCCCAGCAAAAACGCCACCTCCGCCACCACGAACAACGGCCCCACAATCAGCCCCGACACGTCATCCACAAACGCCGGCTTCTTGCCCTCGTAGTAATGCCCGACAAACTGAATCACCCAACCCACCACAAACAGGCCGACGCCGCTGCTGAGCCACACCATCGTGCTCTGCGCCGCCAACGCATGCCCGGCCCATACCGACAAACCCATCAACACCGTCATCAGCACGCCCAGTGCCCGTTCGAGGCGCAGGTAAAACCACGCCGAAAACAGCGCGACGATTACCGCCGGGGAAAGCCACAGCCCGCCCACCGCCCATTCGGGGCGTGACAGCAGCACGGCCACGGCGACCACAATCAGCGGGATGCCAATGAAGTGGCTGGCGATATTGCGTGGGTCGCGGTGGTAAGCGGCGTATTGACTGAGGTGATCGACGAGGCTTTTCATTGTTGTTCCTCCTGTAGGATGTTTGATCATGCCCTGTCAGCCTGGGACTAACTGTCAGCTGGGCGACAATCTTCGGAGTTCCCATGGACGTAGAGCAATGGCACGCCCGGTTGGCCGTCGGTCACTGGTTCAGTCATCTGCCCGGACCTTTCCAGCATAGTCTGCTGGCCCATGCGCGGCTGCGGCAGCTGACGGCGGGACAATACCTGTTCAAGCGTGGCGACCCGCCCTGTGGCTTGTATGCGGTGCTCGACGGCACCCTGCGTGTCAGTGCGGTGAATGAGCAGGGCAAGGAAGCGCTGTTGAGCCTGGTGGGCGCGCCCTACTGGTTCGGCGAAATCTGCCTGTTCGACGGCTTGCCGCGCACCCACGACGCCTGCGCCACCGGGCCTTGCACGCTCTTGCAGGTGCCGCAGCAGGCGCTGCTGAGCATCCTTGATGACACCCCACAGTATTGGCGTGACCTGGCATTGCTGATGAGTCAGAAGCTACGCCTGAGTTTTATCGGCCTCGAACAACTCAGCCTGATGCCGGCCTCCGTGCGCCTGGCCCACCGCTTGTTGATGATCATTGAGGGTTACGGCGACATCGAACACTCAAAGCGCCGGCTGCAATTGCCTCAGGAAGACCTCGCGGCGATGTTGAACCTGTCACGCCAGACCACCAACGCCTTGCTCAAGGATCTGCAAGCCCAAGGCATCGTGCGCCTGGGCTACGGCGAGATCGAAATCCTCGATGCACAGCGGCTACGAGAGGCGGCGCACACCTGAGGGTGTTAGCCTGCAAACCTGATCAATCGAGGTGTGTTATGCGCGTCCTGTTAGTGGAACATGAATCCGAAGAGGCACAGCGGATGGCCCAGGGCTTGAACGAGGCCGGTTACACCGTGGAAGTCGCGGCCAACGGCATGGCGGCTCAGCGCTTTGTCGAAAGCGCCGAATACGATCTGGTGATCCTGGATGTGATGCTGCCAGGCCTGAATGCCTGGAAGCTGCAGCAGGCCATCCGGCAGAAGGGCGAAACGCCGTTGTTGTTCCTGACCACGCCGGGCGGCATTGAAGATCGCCTGCGCGGCTTGGAGCTGCATGAGGATGATTACCTGCTCAAGCCGTTTGAGGCCAAGGTGCTGGTGATGCGGGTGAAGAAACTGTTGCGGCGCGATCGGGGTCGCTGAGCGATCGCCATCGGGAGCAAGCCCCCTCCCACAGGAGAACGCATTTCAAATGTGGGAGGGGGCTTGCTCCCGATGAGGCCATCACCGTCACCACACATCCCCCTACCGCAACCCATCCCGAAACTGCCCCGGCGTCATCCCCGTCCAGCGCTTGAACGCGCGATTAAAGCTGCTGGTATCCGCAAACCCGAGCAGATGACTGATCTCCGCCAATGAGCACTGCGGATCCCGCAGGTGCAACAACGCCAGATTCTCCCGGCACTCATTGAGCAACGCATCAAACCGACACCCCTCATCCGCCAGATGCCGCTGCAAACTGCGCAAACTCAAGTGCAGCGCCTGGGCAATCCGCTCGGCACTCGGCTCGCCATCGGGCAGTTGCGCCTCGATGGCCGCGCGCACCTTGCGTTCCCAGGTCAGCGGTTGCAGTTGGGCGAGGGTGCGTTTGAGCACGGTTTCGTTATGTTCGGCCAGTTCCGGGTTGGCGTCGTCCAGGTGGCTGTCGAAATCGCGGGCGGCAAATTCGAGGCGGTCTTCTTCGGCGCCGAAAAACACCGGTGCGCGAAACACCGCGTGCCAGGGCTTGGGGTCGGCGGGTTCCGGGCGCCGCAGGTACACCGCCAACGGCGCGTAGTCGCGTCCCAGGCGATTGCGGCATGTGCGCACATAGATCGCGGCAAACGCATCGATGGCTTCCAGCGCCGGCGCCGGGCTGCCCGGTGGTTGCAGCAGGCGAAAGCGGTAGCGCTCGCCATCGCCGCTAAGTTCGAGCGTCAGGGCGTCGCTGACCACCTGGTGATACCGCACGATGCGCTCGAACACCTCACGCAGGCTGCCACTCGCCACCAGCGCATAACCCAGCGCATGAAAGGTGGTCGGGCTGACAAACCGCGACACCCGCAACCCGATGGCCGGATCGCCGCTGGCCTCCACCGCCAGTGCCCACAAGCGCGTGGTGGCCGACAGCGGGTAACGCGCGTTGGGGTCGTCCATCTGCTGCGGATCGAGCCCGGCCTGGGCGCACAGCGCGGCGCTGTCGAGACCGAGGGCATCGAGCTGCTTGCGCAGGGCGCGGGTCCAGCTGGCGAGGGAAGTCGGTTCGGTCATGGCGATTGGCGCTTGCGGTCAACAGGTTGGCGTGTGGGGCTAGCGTCCTGCAACAAGCCCTGGTGCAGGATGTAACCCTCAATGAATAAGAGGATGGGAGCATGGACGGTACTTCTGCAAGTCCCCAGCAGATGAACGCGCAACAGCGTTCGGCGCATATCCGTGAGGTGGTGCTCGCGGAAGGCGTGCGCTTGCGCCGCCGGCATCCGTGGTTGCAGCATCAGGACGCCCTGGGCGCGGGCATCCTGGCGTTTGCGCTGGTGGGCATGATCGGCTCGGCGGCGCTCTATATCAGCGGTCACATGGCCTGGTGGGCCTGCCTGCTGCTCAATGCGTTCCTCGCCTCACTGACCCACGAGCTGGAACACGACCTGATCCACAGCATGTACTTTCGCAAACAGCGCGTGCCGCACAACCTGATGATGGGCCTGGTGTGGCTGGCGCGGCCGAGCACCATCAACCCGTGGATCCGTCGCCACCTGCACCTCAATCACCACAAGGTCTCCGGCACCGAGACCGATATGGAGGAGCGCGCGATCACCAACGGCGAGCCCTGGGGCTTCGCGCGGTTGCTGATGGTGGGCGATAACGTGATGTCGGCGTTTATCCGCATGCTGCGCGCCAAGACCTGGGGCCACAAACTCAAGATCCTCAAGCGCTCGCTGCTGGTCTACGCGCCCCTGGCGCTGCTGCATTGGGGCGCGTGGTACATCTTCCTCGGCTTCCATGCCGCCAATGGCATCGCCAGCCTGTTGGGTACGCCGATCGACTGGTCCACCGGCACCTTGCAGATGATGCAGGTGATCGACATCGCCGCCGTGGTGATCATCGGCCCCAACGTGCTGCGCACCTTTTGCCTGCACTTTGTCAGCTCCAACATGCACTACTACGGCGATGTGGAACTGGGCAATGTGATCCAGCAAACCCAGGTGCTGAATCCGTGGTGGCTATGGCCGTTGCAGGCGTTCTGCTTCAACTTCGGCAGCACCCACGGGATTCACCACTTTGTGGTGAAGGAACCGTTCTACATCCGCCAGATGACGGCCAAGGTGGCGCATAAGGTCATGGCCCAGATGGGCGTGCGCTTCAATGATTTCGGTACGTTTGCGCGGGCTAATCGGCTTGAACCCATGGCGTCGCCCCAGGCCCGGCTCAATCCGGCTGAAACGGCGACGCACTGAGTACCACGCCGGTTTCGTCCACATACTGCTGCCAGTGGCCGATTAACGTGGCGAGTTTGTGCGGATGACTCAAGGCCAGGTCGTGGATTTCTCCAGGGTCCTGGCCCAGGTCATACAGCTGCCAGGTCGCCGGGCCCACGGGGCCGGGGATGTACACGGCCTTCCACTGACCCTGGCGAATCGCGCGGCGGCCAAATAGTTCCCAGCCGGTCACCGTGTTTTCGTCGTGCACCTGGGCGGTCTCGCCAGAGAGGAAGCCCAGCCACGACTTGCCCCGCAGCGGCGCCACCGGCTTGCCACGCCATTGTTTGCCCGGATGACGCACGCCGGCCAGGTCCAGGATGGTCGGCGTAATGTCCATCACCGTGCCGAATCCATGGCTGATACGGCCTTTGAGCGACAGCTGCGGATAGTGCACCAGCGCCGGCACGCGAATCCCGCCCTCGGTGGTGAACGCCTTGAACAAGCGTGACGGTGCGGTTGCCACCTGCGCCCACGACGGGCCATACCAGACGTAGGAGTTGGCGCGGCCGATATTGTCGAGGCTGTTGTCGTAATGCTGGTTGAGGTAAGTCAGCAGCTCGGGGCCGAACTTGGGAAAGGCTTCCAGCAGGGCGCCTTCGGCACCGTTGTCGGACATGAATACGATGAAGGTGTTATCCAGTAGCCCCTGCTGGCGCAGGTAATCCACGACCCGGCCGATGTTCCAGTCCATGCGTTCGACCATCGCCGCATACACCTCCATGGCCCGCGCCGAGACCTGGCGCTGTTTGTCGGTCAAGGCCGCCCACTGGGTGTTCAGTTCGATCAACGGATGGGGTTCGACGTCGGCATCGATCAGCCCGAGTGCCTTGAGTTTTTCCAGGCGTTCCTGGCGCAGCGCGTCGGGGCCGGCGTCGTAGCGGCCACGGTACTTCTCGACGATGTCCGCAGGCGCTTGCAACGGCCAGTGCGGCGCGGAAAACGGCAGGTAAGCGAAGAACGGCTGGGCCTGGTCGCGCTCCTTGAGGTACTGCAGCAGCTTGTCGCCGAAGGCATCGGAGGAATAGAAATCCTTGGGCAGTTGTTCGACGAACCGGTCGTCTTCGATGTACAGCGCCGGGGTGGATTTGAGCAGGCCAGGCGTGTGGTCGTCGTAGGTCGGCTCGAAACCGTAGTGGTTGGCCGCCCCCGGCAGCAGCGAGAACGAACGCTCGAAACCACGGGCGTGAGGCGCCAGTTCGGCGGTCAGGCCCAGGTGCCACTTGCCGCTCATCAGTGTCTGGTAACCGGCCTCGCGCAGCAGCTCCGGCAGCGCCACCACCTTGTCATTCAAGTAGCCCTCGTAGCCGGGCTTGCCGATCAGCTCCGGGGTCAGCGCCTCGGCCATGGTGCCGATACCGGCGATATGGTGGTCGGTGCCAGTCAGCAGCATCGAGCGGGTGGGCGAGCAGGTGGGGGCGGTGTGGAAGTCGGTCAGGCGCAGGCCGTTCAGCGCGAGGGCGTCCAGGTGCGGCGTGGAAATTTCCCCGCCAAAGGCGCCGAGGTCGGAGAAGCCCATGTCATCGGCCAGGATCACGAGAAAATTGGGACGTTGCGGCATCAAGGCGCTCCTTTTTTCAGCAGGCAATAAAGGCCAATGGCAGATCGCGGATCTGTTCGCGCACCGGCGGCTGGTAATGGTCATCGTTGGTCAATTCATGCAGCAGTTCTTCACGCAGTTGGTGGAATTCAAAACTGCTGCGCTGACGTGGATGTGGCAGGGCGACGTCCACCACCTGCTTGATCCGCCCCGGCCGGGGCTCCATCACCACCACCCGGTCGGCGAGGAAAATCGCTTCCTCCACATCGTGGGTCACCAACACCGTGGTGATTTTGGCGCGGGCGCGAATTGCCAGGAGTTCATCCTGCATCTGCTGGCGGGTCAGGGCGTCGAGGGCGCCGAACGGTTCGTCCAGCAACAGGATGCGCGGGCTGGCCACCAGGCCGCGGGCAATCGCCACCCGTTGCGCCATGCCGCCGGACAGTTGGTGCGGATAGGCGCGGGTGAAGTCGGTGAGGCCCACCAGTTCGATAAAGTCAGCGATGCGCCGGTTTCGCTCGGCCTCGCTCAACGGCTCGTTGACCAGGCCCAGGCCGATGTTTTCCGCCACGCTCAGCCAGGGGAACAAACGGTGCTCCTGGAACACGATGCCGCGTTCGCCGCCGATGCCGCTGACCGCTTTGCCGTCGACGCGGATCTCGCCGCGAAACTGCGTATCCAGCCCCACCAACAGGCGCAGCAGGGTGGATTTGCCGCAGCCGCTGGAGCCGACAATCGCGACGAATTCGCCTTCGGCAATCTCCAGGTTGAATTCGCGGATGGCTTCCAGCTCGAAGCCGTCGACGTCAAAGGTCTTGCCCACATGGTTGAAGCTGACGATAGGTGCGTTCATGCGTGTCTCCAGCGGGTGGCGCGGGTTTCGATGCGTTGGCCGATCAGGTTGAGGGCCGCGCCGGTGAGGCCGACCAGGAGCATGCCGCTCATGATCAGGTCCATGCGCAGCAGTTGTTGGGCGCCGATCATCAGGCTGCCGATACCGCCGTTGGACGGCATGAAATATTCCGCACCGATGGTGCCCAGCCAGGCGTAGATCAGGCTCAGGCGCAGGCCGGCGAAAATGCCGGCTGCGGCGCCTGGCAGCACCAGGCGTCGCAGCCGTTGGAACAGGTTCAGGCGCAACACCTGCGCCGCTTCGTTGAGCTGCGGCGACAGATTCAGCACGCTGCGTTGGGTGGCGATAAACAGCGGGAAGAAGGCGGCAAGGGCGATAAACACCCACTTGGCCAACTCACCCAGGCCAAACCAGGCAGTGAGCAGCGGCACCCAGGCGAAAATCGCGATCTGGCGCAAGGCGGCCAGGGTCGGCCCGAGTACCCGCTCACTGCGCCGTGACAGTCCCAGCCACAGGCCCATGGCAAAGCCAAGGCCGCCACCGAGCAGCAAGCCGCCCAGGCTTCGCCCCAGGCTGGTGCCCAGTGCACCGCTGAGGTTGCCATCCACTACCCCGGCGACGGTGGTGTGCAGCACCACCCATGGGCTGACCAGAATGTTCGGGTCTACCCAGCCTTGTTGCGTCGCGACCTGCCACAGCGCCAGCAACAGCAGGGGCAGCAACCACGGTTGCAGGCGCTGCCAGCCTTGATAGCGCGGCCCGCGACGAATCTGCGCCGTGGCCGGATGGGGCCAGTGCACCCATTTGCGGTCCAGCCAGCCAATGCCACGGTCCATCACCACGCCAAATACGCCGATGACCACGATGCACACGAAGACAATATCGAGCATGAACAGCTGGCGCGCCCACACCATCAGGTAGCCGATGCCTTCGCTGGAGGCCAGCAACTCCACCGCCAGCAGCGAGGTCCAGCCGGCCGCCAGGGCCAGGCGCACGCCGGCCATAAAGGCGGGCAGCGCGGCAGGCAGGATCAGGCGGCGGATCAACAGGTGCGTGGGCAAGCGCAACACGCGGGCGGCTTCACGCAACTGGGGTTGGGCGTCGCGTACGCCCACCAGGGTATGCAGGGTGACGGGCACCACGATCGCCTTCACCAGCACCACCAGTTTCAGGGTTTCGCCAATGCCGAAGAACACCATGAACAGTGGAATCCAGGCCAGTGTCGGTACTTGCGACAACGCACTGAACGTCGGAAACACCAGGCGCTCGGCGCGCGCACTGAAACCCAGCAACGCGCCCAGCAGCGCCCCGGCCCCAATACCCGCCAGCAGGCCCCAGAACAGGCGTTGCAGGCTGATTGCCAAGTGGCTCCACAACTCGCCGCCAGCCAGCTCCACGGCGCTGCTCCACACCAGGGACGGTGGTGGCAGGATCTGTTCGCTCATCCAGTGATTGCGGCTGGCCAGCCACCACAGCGCAAACAGCGTCACCGGCAGCAACCATGGCAACAGGCGTTCACTGCGCAGCGGCCAGCGCGGCGTGGCGCCGGGGGCCGCGAGCGGGAGGCTCAAAAGTGAAATTCGGGCCATGGAGGACCTCCGTTGTCGCCGATGGCGTTATGTGTTTTTGATCTTATAAAAACGCAATCAAGATGATTGGGGGATAAGAAAAATCATTTAAAGCTTCTGCCCGGCACGCATCCAATGCATTCGAAGAATATTTTCGATGCTGTTTATGCATAGTCCTCTGGGGCCGGCGTTTTCACTTGTATAGATCCAAAAGCTATTAAATTGTGAATTTATAGTATTTAAAGTTTTGATCAGGGTGTGCGTACTTTCTGCTCCCCAGGCGACCCTCGCCCACAAGGAGCTGCGCTTATGAAACTGCCCTTCAAACGACTGATCACCCTGGTCGCAGGCACCGCACTGGCGGGCCTGGTACAGGCTGCCGACCTCAAGGAAATCCGCATCGCCGTGCCCGACCTCAGCGCAGGCAGCCAGCACAGTGGCGGCGGTATAACGGACGTGTTGCGCGAGCAGCAGATCTTCGAAAAAGCCTTTGCCGACCAAGGCATCAAGATCCAGTGGAATTACTTCAAGGGCGCCGGCCCGGTGATCAATGAAGCCTTCGCCAATGGCCAGGTGGACCTGGCTTACCTGGGCGACCTGGCGGCGATCATCGGCCGCTCCAATGGCCTGGAGACGCGCTTGCTCAGCGCCACCGCGCGGGACATCAAGCAGTACCTCGGCGTGGTACCGGGCTCAGGCATCAAGACCTTGCAGGACCTCAAGGGCAAGCGCGTCGCGGTGTTCCGTGGTACGGCAAGCCAGCTGTCGTTCGACAGTGCATTGGCCAGCCAGGGCTTGAGTGAGAAGGACCTCAAAGTCATCAGCCTGGACTACAACGCCGCCAATGCCGCGTTGGCCGCCAAGCAGATCGACGCCACCTGGGGTGGATCGAACCTGACGGCGTTACAAGCCAAGGGGCTGGCTGAAATTCCGCTGACCACCAAGGACCTCGGCGGCGCCGGCAGCGTCCAGGCGGTGCTGGTGGGCAGCAAACAGTTTGTCGACGAGCACCCCGACGCCGTCGCCAAGCTGCTCAAGGCCCAGCAGCAGGCGGTGCAATGGTTGATCGATGACAACAACAAACAAGCCTACATTGCGCTGGTGTCCGGGCTGGCCAGTTACCCGCCGGTGATCCTCACCAATGACTTGAAAGACCAGACCCTCAGCGAGATTTTCCCGTCGACCCTGGACCCGGTGTTCCTGACAAAATTGCAGGGTTCGGTGGACCTGGCCTCCAAGGAGAAGCTGATTCGCAAGCCGTTCCAGGTGAGTGACTGGGTGGCGCCGAATCTGGCGGCGGCGGGGCTTTGAGTCGGGTGGTGCCTGGGCTATCGACATCGGGGGCTTGCCCCCGATGAGGCCCTTCAAACCGCCACACTCACTTCCTGCCTGTCCACCTCCACCAGCGTCTCGATCATCGCTTTTGCCGCCGGCGACAACCGCGAACCGGTGCGGCTGACAATCCCGCAGCGGGCGCTCATGGTCTCCATGTTCTGCGGCAGGTTGCGCCAGTGCAGCAGCTTCAACGTGCCTTGGGCGATGTCTTCGGCGAACGCCTCCTCGGTGCCGACGCCGATGGCGTTGGACTGCAGCACGATCTTCACCAGCGCCGGGAAATGTTCGGTCTGGATGCTCGGGGAAAAATCCATGCGCCCGCTCAGGTTTGCCAACAGCTTGCGAATGCCCTGTGAGATCAGCGGCGCCGCCAGCGGGTAGTCGAACATGTCGTTGGTCGACAGGCTGTCCTTGGCCAGCAACGGGTGCCCCGGTCGGCAAAAAAATACCCCGCGCTTGGGGGTCAGCGCGCGGGTCTGGAAATTCGGGTCGGCTTCGAATTGGCGGATGTCGGCGATAAAGAACTCGATCTCTTCACGGCTCAGGGCACGGCTGAGTTTTTCCCAGTTATCCACCTGGAAACTGGTGCGGATTTTCGGGTGGGCGCTGATAAAGCGCGCCACCGCATCCGGCACCAGTTTCACCGCCGGGGCCGGGCCGCAGCCGAAGCGCAGGTCGCCGGCGTCGAGCTTGGTCATGCGCGTGACTTCGCTGCTCAGCAACGCCGCGCCATGCACCAGGGTCAGGGCGTGTTGCAGCACTACCTGGCCTTCCGGCGTGGGGCGCAGGTCTTTGTGACCACGGTCGACCAGCACGCAGCCGAACTCCTGTTCCAACCCCTGGATGCTGCGGCTGAACGCCGGTTGGGTGATGCCCATGGCGTCCGCCGCACGCACGAAACTGCGGTGTTCGTTGAGGGCGATGAAGTACCGCAGTTGGCGAAGATCCATATGCTTTCCCTGCATCTTAAAAATAGGTCGAAGGCATTTGCGACCACGGGAGGAGAGGTTTTAAATGCAAGCTCTTATTCCGTCAACGAAGCATTAGTTCATTTGCTAGACCTAAATTGCATATGGATAGAGCGTTGTCGGAAAGCGTCCCCATCAGCAGGCACAAGAGGGTCATCACCATGAGCAACGCCGCATTAGCTGTTCAACCCGTCGCCCAGGCGCTGGATATTCACCCGGTCGCCGGCCGCATCGGCGCCGAGATCCGCGGCATCACATTGTCCGGCGATCTGGATGCCGCCACGGTCGAAGCCATCCAGCAGGCGCTGGTGCAGTACAAGGTGATCTTCTTCCGCGAGCAGACTCACCTCGATGACCAGAGCCAGGAAGCCTTTGCCCATCTGCTCGGCGAGCCGATTGCCCACCCGACGGTGCCGGTGCGCGACGGCACGCGCTTCCTCATGGAGCTGGACGGTACCCGTGGCCAGCGCGCCAATTCCTGGCACACCGACGTGACCTTCGTCGATGCCTACCCGAAAGCCTCGGTCCTGCGTTCGGTGCTCGCGCCCAAATCCGGTGGCGACACGGTCTGGGCCAACACCTCAAGCGCCTACAACGACCTCAGCGTCGAACTGCGCGCCCTGGCGGATAACTTGTGGGCGGTGCACAGCAACGAATACGACTACGCCGCGCTCAAGCCGGATGTGTCGGTAGAGCGGCTTGAGGCATACCGCAAGGTGTTCACCTCGACGGTGTACGAAACCGAACACCCGGTGGTGCGCGTGCATCCGGTCAGTGGCGAGAAGACCCTGTTGCTGGGGCACTTCGTCAAGCGCCTGAAAGGCTATTCCCAGGCGGACTCGACCCAGCTGTTCAACCTGCTCCAAAGCCATGTCACCCGCCTGGAAAATACCGTGCGCTGGCGCTGGAGCACTGGCGACGTGGCGATCTGGGACAACCGCGCGACCCAGCATTACGCCGTGGACGACTACGGCACCCAGGAACGCATCGTGCGCCGGGTGACGCTCAAGGGGGATGTGCCGGTGGGCGTGCACGGGCAGCGCAGTCAGACCACCAAAGGTCTCTGAGCTGACAACGCTTCAAATGTGGGAGGGGGTAAGCCCCAATACCAGTTAGTTAAGGGCGAACACCGTACCTGTGGCGAGCGGGCTTGTCCCGCGTTGGGGTGCGAAGCAGCCCCAGAACCAGGCGCAGAGGAGTGCCTGATGCACCACATTCGTCTTCGTTAGGGGCGCTTCGCGCCCCAACGCGGGACAAGCCCGCTCGCCACAGAGGTAGTGGGGCCTCCCACATTCGATGTGTGGTTTACCACACGCCGATTTGCACCACTTTCTCCGCCTCCGGCTCACCATACCGAAACCGTTGGCCACGCAGATCGATCTCTGCGTGGCTGATGGTGGTGCGCCGCTTCAGCCCGCGCAGCCATTCGAACAGGTACCCCACATGGGTTTCGCGCACGTCGGCATAGGCCGGGTCGTTGCCCAGGTCGTGCAGTTCCTGCGGGTCGTTTTCCAGGTCGAACAGCTGTGGGCGAAACCCGTCGTACGCCAGGTATTTCCAGCGCTCGCTGCGCACCATGGTCATGCGGCAACGGTCGATGGGTTGCGCCAGGCGTTCGCGAGCCGGGGCCTGGAAGGCGTAGTCGTACTCGGCGATGGCGTAGCGGCGCCAGCGCGTTGCCTGGCCTTGCAGCAACGGGATCAGTGAGCGCCCTTCCAGGCGGTGCTCGGCTGCGGGCAGGCCCAAGGCGTCGAGGAAGGTCGGCAGTGCATCAATGGTTTCCACCAGGCGCGCGTCCACCGTGCCACGGCTGGCATCGGCAGCGGCGCGTGGGTCACGCACGATCAGCGGAATGCCCACGGCAGGTTCCAGCAAAAATTCTTTTTCGCCGAGGAAGTGATCGCCGAGGAAGTCACCATGGTCGCTGGTGAACACGATCAGGGTGTCGTCCCAACGGCCATTGCCTTGCAGAAAATCGAACAGGCGTCCCAGTTGGTCGTCGACCTGTTTGATCAGGCCCATGTAGGTGGGAATCACCGTGAGCCGTACCTCCTCACGGGAAAAGTTCAGGCTCTCCTGGTGCTGGCGGAACGCCTGGTACACCGGGTGATCGCTGGTCTCCCCTGGCTGGATCGGTGCCTGGATATGCTCGGCGCCATACAGCGCGTGATACGGCGCCGGTGCGATGTAGGGCCAGTGTGGCTTGATATACGACAGGTGCAGGCACCACGGTTGTTCGGCCTGCTCACGGATAAAGTCGATCGCACGGTCGGTGGTGTAGACGGTTTCCGAGTGTTCCTCGGCCACGCGCGCAGGCAGGCCTGCATTGCGCATGTGCCAACCGCTGAGGACTTCGCCGTTTTCACCTGCTGCCGCATTCGCCCATTCGTGCCACGGGTTGGTGCCGCTGTAGCCTTGCTCGCGCAGGTAATGGGTGTAGGGCGCGGACTCGCGTTTTTCATCGAACAGCGGGCTGTCGGGGTAGATGCCGTCGTGACGCAGGTACGCCTCGAAGCCGACCTCGTTCAACGGCTCGGCCTGCTCGCTGTCAGGGTCGATATTCAGGCGTTGCAAGGCTTCCACATTGGGCGTGGCGTGGGTCTTGCCGACCAGTGCCGTGCGGATGCCGTGGGGGCGCAGGTAGTCGCCGATGGTCAGTTCTTCCAGGGGCAACGGCACCGCATTCCACGCCACCTGGTGGCTGCTGACGTAGCGCCCGGTATAGGCCGACATGCGTGAGGGCCCGCAGATGGTGCCTTGGGTATAGGCGCGGCTGAAGCGCACGCCGGCGGCGGCCAGGCGATCGATGTTCGGCGTGTGCAAGTGGGCGTGGCCGTAGCACGACAGGTAATCGCGGCGCAGTTGGTCGCACATGATGTACAGCACGTTGCGCACGGGTTGGGGGTGGGACATGGGGCTTCACCAGACGGAGGACAGGTGAGGTTTTTCGCCGTTCGGGTGGGGGGCTGGCAAGTGCATTTGGGGACTGGGTTTGATGCAGTGAATGCATGGCCTAAACGGCGACGTTCTCCAGTGCACACACATCCTCATCCAACTCATCGATCTGCTTGATCTGCTCGATCATCGCTTCCGCCAGCGGCGACAAGCGATACCCCGCACGGCTGACGATGCCGTAGCGGGTGTAACGCTCCTCCAGATCCTCAGCCAGGCCCTCGATCTTCAAGCACACCAGTTCGCCCCGGGCCATGTGCAGCACATCGCTGTTGGCGCTGACGATGCCGATGGCGTCGGAGCGCAGCACTACGCCCATCAGGCTATAGCCGTTCTCGCATTCGACATTGGGCAGGTAATCGGGCCGGCCGCTGAGGTCGACGATGACCTTGCGCAGGTTGGGCGGGCGGATGGTCACGGCCAGCGGGTAACTCATCAGCTCGGCGGCGCTCACGCTGTCGCGCAGGGCCAGCGGGTGGCCGGCGCGGCAGCAGAAATACCAGCGGCGCGGGCGCAGGCGGTGGGTGTGATAGTCCGGGTTGGCTTCGAAGTGGCGGGTATCGGCGACGAAAAACTCGAACTCTTCACTGAGCAGGCGTTTGCTCAGGCTCTGCCAGTCGTCCACCTGGTACTGCACCCGTGCCTTGGGGTAGCGCCCGATAAAACTGCCGATGGCGCGGGGGATCAAGCCGCCGGCCGGTGCCGGGCCGCAACCGAAGCGCAACTCCCCCGCCTCCAGGCCATTGAACTGGCTGATCTCGTTGGCCAATTGCTGCGCGCCGCTGACCAGGCGCCGGGCGTGCTCCAGCAAGACCTGGCCTTGTTTGGTCGGTGCCAGGTCCTTGCGGCCGCGATCCACCAGTTGGCAGCCGGCACTGTGTTCCAGGGCCTGGATGCTGCGACTGAACGCCGATTGCGACAGGTTCACGGCCAACGCCGCCGCCACAAAACTGCGTTGTTCAGCAAGGGCGATGAAGTGACGAAGCTGGCGCAAATCGATATGCATTTTTCACATCAAAAATATCTGGGAAATGCATTGGCTATGCATTAGGTCGACTCCTTATAAAGGCTATCTCTTATGCAGTAAATGTTCGTTAAAACATAAATAAATAACCTAAAGGAATATCTCTCGAGGGATATTTCCAGGTTCCGGAGCCGCTTATGAGTCTGTTGAAGTCCGCTGTCCCTTCCTCTCCCTGGCGGCTCAAGCGCTTGCCGCTGGCGCTGTTGCTGGCCGGTAGTGCCAGCTGGACGCCCAGCCACGCGGCCGACGCAAACACGCCAGCGCCCGAAGGCGAGAGCGCCAATGGCCAACTGGAAACCGTCACGGTGACCGCTCGGCGCCGCACCGAGAGTGCCCAGGCAGTGCCGACGCCCATGAGCGTGATCGGCGGGCAGGCGCTGGAGAGCCAGCGGGTGTACCGGATTCAGGATTTGCAGCAACTGGTGCCCAGCGTCAACGTCGCCTACATGCATGCGCGTCAGTCCAGCGTGTCGATTCGCGGCCTGGGCAACAACCCGGCGAGTGACGGCCTTGAGGGCAGCGTGGGGCTGTATATCGACAACGTCTACCTCGGGCGGCCGGGCATGGCGGTGTTCGACCTGATGGACATCGAACAGCTTGAAGTCTTGCGCGGCCCGCAAGGGACCTTGTTCGGCAAAAACACCACCGCCGGGGTGATCAACATCAGCACGCGCGCGCCGAGTTTTACCCCGGAGCGCAGCATTGAAACCTCGTTGGGCGAGGACGGCTACTTCCAGACCAAAGGCACGATTTCCGGCCCGCTCACCGATGACCTGGCGGGGCGTTTCTCGGCGTATCGCACCCGCAGCGACGGCGACATCAAGAACGAATACAACGGCCATGACCTCAACGGTGGCTCGCGCCAGGGTTTTCGCGGGCAACTGCTGTACAAGCCCAGCGAGGCGTTCAACCTGCGCTGGATCGGCGATTACAACGAAGAGGATTCCAGCGCCGGCACCCGTGTGCTGTACAGCACCGGGCCAACCATCAACGGCACCAACCTCTACCAGTCGCGGGCCAACGCGGCAGGCGCGACCCTGGTGGACGGCACCCATCGCAAGGTCAACCTCGACAGCGACCAGCATGTCACGGTGTTCCAGGGCGGCACGTCGCTGGAAGCCAACTGGACGTTGCCGAGTGACTTCACCCTGACCTCGGTCAGTTCGTATCGCTTCTGGAATTTCACCCCGCGTAACGACGACGGCCTTAACGTGCCGGCGTCGTATAACGCCGGGGTGTCGGTGGAAGATAAGCAGTGGTCCCAGGAATTCCGGCTGGCTTCGCCTACCGGCGGTTTCTTCGATTACGTGCTGGGCGCCTACTACTTCGGTAATTCGCTGGATAACAAATCCTTCAGCTATTACGGGCCGCAGGCCGACATCTGGAACGGCACGCCAGCCGGCGCACTGGCCAACGTCAGCAGCGTGGGCAACGGGCACATTCGCACCGACAGTTTTGCACTGTTTGCCCAAGGCACTTGGCACCTCACCGAGCGCCTGGATTTCACCGCTGGCCTGCGTGGCACCTATGAAGAAAAAAGTGCCTGGGTCACGCGTAACAATCCCCTCGGCGGTGCGGCGGTCACCGGTGCTGCCGCTACGGCCCGACGTGGCCGCGCGGGGGCATACGATTCCGGTGATCTCAAGCAATACAGCACCAGCCCCTCGGGTTTGCTGAACCTGAGCTACCACTTCAACGAAAACCTGCTGGGCTACGCGACCTTGTCCCATGGCGAGAAGTCCGGCGGGGTCAACCTGGCGGTAGGCTCAGCACCGACGGCCGGTGCCGACTCATTGCTGATCGGCACCGAGCGCGCCAACAACGCCGAACTGGGTTTCAAAAGCACGTTGTGGGACCGGCGGCTGCAGCTCAATGCCAACCTGTTCTGGACCCAGGTCAACGGTTACCAGACCAATGCCTATGACCAGAACAACCGTGTGCAGTACCTGACCAACGCTGGTTCGGTGCGCTCGCGGGGCGTCGAGGTGGAAAGCACCCTGGTGCCGATCAAGGGCCTGACGCTGAACATCAACGGCTCGTTCAACGATGTGAGCTACCTGTCTTACAAGGATGCGCCGTGCCCGCCGGAAGTCAGTCTGCGCCCCGGTGCGCCGGCCTCCTGCGACCTGAGTGGGCATCAAGTGGTGGGGGCGTCGAAATGGATCGCCAACGCCAACGGCGAATACAAGTGGAACCTGGATAACGGCTTCGAACCCTATGTCACCGCAAGCTATGCCTTCCGCTCCAAGGCCGTGGGCACGGTGGAGGACTCCGACTATGGACAGATTCCTGCCTACGCCGTGGTCAACCTGTCCACCGGCCTGCGTGGCAACTATGAGCAGGGGCAGTGGGACGTGTCGTTATGGCTGAAAAACGCCTTCGACAAGACCTACTACACCACTCTGTGGACGGGGGGGAACGGCGGCTACGAAGGCTTGCTCGGTTCACCGCGCACGCTAGGAGTGACTGGGCGCTATGACTTCTAGCCCTGTGCGATAGGTGGCCGGGCTGAACACTCGCGTCACCACCAGCATCGCCACCGCCGTGACCGTCAGCACCACCCAGGCGCTGACAAAATTGCCGGTCAGTTCGCGCAGCCAGCCGGTCATCCACGGCGACACGGCGTTGATCAAAAAGCCCACGCCTTGCACAAAGGCCGCCAGTTGCCCGGCTTGGCGTGGGTCGCGGTGGTGGTCGAGGGTCAGCAGCAGGCTCAGGGCGAAACACGCGCCCAGGCCGAAGCCACACAACGCCACCCAGAGGTGCGGATACTCCTGCGGCGCGATGATCAGGCCGAGGTAACCCACGGTCTGGGCCAGCAGGGCAATGCCCAGCAGCGGCCGACGGTCGATACCGCGTTGCGCCAGCACCGGCATCAACAGCGCGGCGAGCACCTGGAAAATAGTCATGAACGCCAGCAGCGAACCGCTGGGCAACACGCCCCAGCCCAGTTGCTGATAGTAGGCCGGCAGCCACGCCACCAGGCTCATGTAGCCGCAATTGACCAGGCCGAAATACAGCGCCAGCAACCAGGCGCGACGATTGCGCAGGTCCTTGAAGGCCGGCACCACCTGTGGATTTCTGGCCGCGCCCAGCGGCAGCCAGGCCCATAGCAGCAAGGCGCCCAGCGCCGGCAGCAGCCACACCCCCAACCCCGCCTGCCATTGCTGGAAATGCGTGGCCACCAGCGGGCTGAGCAGCGCAGCGAGCCCGCCGCCGGCCATCAGCGAGGCGGAGTACACGCCCATCGCCACCGGCACGCGATGACGGAATTCGCGCTTGATCATCGCCGGCACCAAGGCCTGGATCAGCGCCACACCCGCGCCGCCGAGCAACGCCGTGACCAGCAGCGCCGACGCCTGGCCCATCAACCAGCGCGCCAGGCACGCCAGCAGGATCATCATCAAGCCCAGGGCGATGCCGCGCCGTTCGCCCAGGCGGGCTTCGACGCGCACGCCCACCAGCGCCACCAACCCCATGCACACCACCGGCAGGCTGGTCAGCAGTGCGCTGCTCTGGAAACTCAGGCCGGTGGCCTGGCGAATCTCGCCGAGCAACGGGCTGATGGAGCTGAGGATCGGCCGCAGGTTCAGGCCGAGCACCACCAGCAGGCCCCAGCCGGCGAGGGATTTATTCAGGGTCATGCAACGCTCTTGCAGTCGGTAAATGAGGCGTGAGTATGGCCAGCACCAAAGGTATTCTGAAATTAAATATAACCATGCTAACCAGTGGCAAATGGAATGGTGACACCCATGTTCGATCCCGTGTTGTTGCGCAGCTTTGTCGCCGTGGTGGACTGCGGCAACTTCACCCGCGCCGCCGAGCGCCTGCACTTGACCCAGTCCACCGTGAGCCAGCAGATCCGCCGCCTGGAAGAGGCGGTGGCGTGCCAGTTGCTGGACCGCGACCAGCGCCGCGTGGTCGCCACCGCCGAGGGCGAGCGCTTGCTGGCCTATGCGCGGCGCATCCTCGCGCTGCATGAAGAAGCCGCCGATGTGTTGATCAACCAACAGAGCGACGGCGTGCTGCGCCTCGGCGTACCGGAAGACTTTGCCGCCGAGCGCCTGATGCCGTTGCTGTCGGCGTTTGTGCTG
Organism: Pseudomonas sp. MIACH; assembly: GCF_001269925.1. Lineage (GTDB taxonomy): Bacteria > Pseudomonadota > Gammaproteobacteria > Pseudomonadales > Pseudomonadaceae > Aquipseudomonas. The sequence goes on along the minus strand of NZ_LHVO01000055.1, from coordinate 5,694 downwards.
GCGTATCCACGGGTGCGCTTGGAAGTCACCAGCGGTCTCGGCCCGGAGTTGCAGCGCCAATACCGCAGCGGCGAGTTCGATGTGTTGCTGGTCAAGCAGATGGGCGACAGCGCCGACTGCCTGGCCTCCTGGCCCGAGCCACTGTGCTGGGTCGACAGCCGCAGCACGCCGTGCCTGAGCCGCGATCCGTTGCCGTTGGTGGCCTTTCCGGTGGGTGGCCTGTACCGCAATGAAATGCTGCAACACCTGGAAGTGAGCGGCTGGCGCTGGCGTATCGGCTATTCCAGCGCGAGCCTGGCCAGCGTGTGTTCGGCGGTGGCGGCGGGATTGGGTGTGAGTCTGTTGCCGCGGCGGGTAGTGCAGCCAGGGCATGTGGAACTGGGGCCGGACAGTGGTTTGCCCGTGGTGCAAGGCGTGCGTCTGGCGTTGTATGCCCGTCATGGCCTGAGTGCCGCAGGGCAGTGCTTACAGGCTGAACTGTTCGATTTGTGAGCAAACAGCCCCGTTGAGCCATGCCTTAACTGAATATTTTGTATGCCTGAAAAGCATCAAAAAAAACCACCTCGGCGCCAGGCCACGCCGGCCGGGGCTTTGGTGTTTGCAGAGCGTCCGCTTATTCAGATTTGATCTATCTATAACTTCAAAGATTACTTTAAGAGATAAGCGTCTGGCCCCGATGATTCAGCCCTCGACGGCCTTCCACGCAGGCCCGTCGGTTTTTTGGTTTCGAAACCGTAGGGAGTGAATCAATGGGCAATGTCCAGACCGCCGCCAGTGCATCCGAGGCGCAATGGCGCCAGGCACCGAGTGGTGAGTTGGTCGACCTTGGCCGGCCGCACCGCGCGCCGTTGGGGCAATTGCGAACGCAGAAAACCCCGAAGCGCTTCTCCAGCCGTCGCGAAGGGATCCTGCTCGGTTTGTTGGTGTTGGCCCTTCACGGTGCAGTGATTTATTGGGTAAGCCAGAAACCCACCCCGGTGCTGCCGATTGTGCCGCCGGAAATTCCGCCGATGACCATCGAATTTTCCCAGCCGGCACCGCCCGTGGTGGAACCGCCGCCGCCTGTGCCGCCACCACCGCCGCCGCCCGTGGTCGAGCCACCGCCGCCGGTTGTGGATGAGTTGGCCGCCAAGCCGGCGCCGCCCAAGCCGATTCCAAAACCCAAGCCCAAGCCGGTGCCAAAGCCTGAGCCCAAGCCCGCACCGAAACCGGTCGAGCAGGCGCCCACGCCACCGCAACCGGCGCCACCGGCCCCCGCGCCCGCTCCGCCCGCGCCAGCCCCGGTGACACCGGCTTCGGCCAACGCCGCGTACCTCAAGAACCCGGCGCCGGAGTACCCGTCACTGGCGCAGCGTCGCGGTTGGGAAGGCACGGTGTTGTTGCGGGTGCATGTACTGGCCAGCGGCAAGCCGGGCGAGATACAGGTCCAGAAAAGCAGCGGTCGCCAGCAACTCGACGACGCCGCACTGACCGCCGTGAAGCGTTGGAGCTTCGTGCCGGCCAAGCAGGGCGATGTGGCCCAGGACGGCTGGGTCAGCGTACCGATCGATTTCAAGATTCACTAACTATTGCGCTGCGGTGTGCAACACACGCCGCGACTTGTACAGAGGGAAAACATCATGGCATTAGCATCTCCACTTGAATCCATCGAAAGCGCGGTGATCTGGCTGCTGGTGGTCTTTTCGGTCGCCACCTGGGGCCTGGCCCTGCTCAAGGGCGTGCAGTTCGGGCGCCTTAAAGCGCAGGATCGCAAGTTCCACAAACAGTTCTGGGCGGCGTCGAGTCTCGACTCGGCCGCCGAACTGGCCGAAACCCAGCCCGGCGCCGCTGCCCGTGTGGCCCAGGCCGGTTACGCCGCGATCCAGGTCGGTGAAGCGCCGCACGCGGCCGACCTGAGCCAGGCGATCAACCACCAGGACCGTCTCGAGCGTGCCCTGCGCCAGCAGATCGTACGTGAGCGCCGCTCCCTGGAGACCGGCCTGGCCGTGGTCGCCAGTATCGGCAGCACCTCGCCGTTTATCGGCCTGTTCGGCACCGTGTGGGGGATCATGGAAGCGCTCAAGGGCATCAGCGCCGCCGGCTCCGCCAGCCTTGAAACCGTGGCCGGCCCGATCGGTGCGGCCCTGGTCGCCACGGGCGTGGGGATCGCCGTCGCGGTACCGGCGGTGCTGGTCTACAACTACTTCCTGCGTCGCCTGAAGCTCACGGCTGCCGACCTGGATGACTTTGCCCACGACTTCTACAGCCTGGCGCAGAAGAACTCTTTCCGCGTACTGCTGCACCCGGCACTGACTAAAAATGCGCCGGGCAACCCGCAAAAAGTGAAGGAGGCATCCTGATATGGCCTTCTCCACACAAGACAGTGATGAGGTGCTGAGCGAGATCAACGTCACGCCGCTGGTGGATGTGATGCTGGTGCTGCTGGTGGTGTTTATCGTCACCGCGCCGCTGTTGACCAACGCGATCCCGATCAACCTGCCCAAGACCGAGGCCGTGGCGCCGGTGGAGCAGAAAGACCCGCTGGTGGTGAGCATCGACGGCGGCGGCAAACTGTTTATCAACAAGGACGAAATCCAGCCGGACCTGCTGGAATTCAACCTGCAGGCGGCCAAGGCCAAGGACCCCGATGTGCGGGTGCAACTGCAGGCTGACGATGGAGTGAACTACGGCGAAGTGGCGCGAGCCATGGCGTCTATCGAGCGCGCGGGCATTACCAAGCTGTCGGTGATTACCGCACGTTAGTTGCAAAAGCCTCGACAAGTTTTTGGCCGTCTCCTTGGCAGGGTGCGGCCTTTTTTTTTGCCTGGAATTCAAGCCACGCCGCCAAATCCCAATGTGGAATGGGGGCAATGTGGGAGGGGGCTTGCCCCCGATAGCAGTGGGTCAGTTGATAAATATGTCACTGACCCACCGCCATCGGGAGCAAGCCCCCTCCCACATTTGAACCTTATGAAGATTTGAGTTTTTGGTTATTAATAAATAGCTTCTTATTCCTTAACGAATATAACCCTCGTCCCTATACTGTCCTACAACGTTAAACGCTGCAGGAGGGCACACCCATGCACAGCGAGTCGATTCGTTATCTGATCGTGCCGGGCTGGCAAGGATCGCCAGAAGATCATTGGCAAAGTCACTGGCAGAACAGCCTGCCCAACAGCGCACGCGTTGAGCAGGCCGATTGGCTGACGCCGCGCCGCGAAGATTGGGTGGCTGCGCTGGCCGAGGCGATTGCCGCCGACAGCACACCGGTGATTCTGATCGCCCATAGCCTGGGCTGCATCACCGTGGCCCATTGGGCTGCCACCGCCCCCGTGCAGTTCCTGCGACAGGTGCGCGGTGCTTTGCTGGTAGCGCCGGCGGACGTCGAGCGTCCGGCCTGCTCGCCCGCCCTGCGCAACTTTGCACCGATCCCGACCGACCTGTTGCCGTTTCCCATCCAGGTGGTCAGCTCCGATAACGACAGCGCCGTCAGCGCCCCCCGGGCCCTGGAGCTGGCGCGTAACTGGGGTGCCGAAGCCGGCATCCTGTCGGGTGCCGGGCATATCAATGTGAAGTCCGGTCACCAGCGCTGGGAGCAGGGGTTCGCCTACCTGTATCGCCTGCAAAGCCGTCTTGAGCACCACGCCCGGCGTAGTGCCTGAATTTTTTTCAACGCCCCGTCCCTGAGTGGATTTGGGGCGGGAGCTTGCCATGAGTCTGCATGAAACCTTCGGTCAGCCGCTGCTGACCTTCCCCGACGCCGAAAAAAGCCCGCTGAGCATTCGTGCCAAGGCGCTGGTGTTTGTCGACCCTCGCTCGCGCAAGCTGCGCGAAGACCTGGAAAGCCTCGCCCCCCGCGCTTTGCCGGTGTTGATACGCGGCGAAACCGGCAGCGGTAAAGAACTGTTGGCACGGCATATCCACCGGGGCAGCGACCGCACCGGCTTGTTTGTCTCGGTCAATTGCGGCGCCATCAGCCCGACCTATGCCGACGCCGAGTTGTTCGGCTATGCCGCCGGCGCCCACAGTGGCGCGGCCAGCAGCCGGGCCGGGTGGTTTGGCTCGGCGAATGGCGGCACCTTGTACCTGGATGAGATCGGCGATCTGCCGCTGCCCATCCAGGTAAAACTGCTCGCCGCCCTGGAAAACCATGAAGTCACTCGCGTTGGCGCCCATCAGCCGAGCCCGGTGGACGTGCGCCTGGTGGCCGCCACCAGCATCGACCTGGCCCAGGCCGTGGCGGCCGGCAAATTTCATGAGCGGCTGTTCCATTACCTCAGCGAAGGTCAGCTGGACTTGCCGGCATTGCGTGAGCGGGTGGGCGATATCCTGTCGTTGGCCGAATACTTTCTCGGCATCTACAGTCAGCGCCTGGACCTGCCGGTGCCGCTGATCAGCGATGCGGCCCAGCATGTGCTGGAACACCACAGTTGGCCGGGCAATACCCGTGAGTTGGAGAACGTCATTCACTTTGCCTTGCTGGTGAGCAGCGGCGACGAAATTCTGCCCGAACATTTGAACCTGCCGGTGGCGGGCTCGCCGTTGGAACAAGTGCAGCGGATTTTCGCCAATGCGAGCCCGGCTGAGCAGGAAACCTTGCGCAGCTTTCTAAGTGAACAAAGCCGCTACATGAGCAAAATGGAATATCAACGTGAATAAAAGATATTGTTCGGGAATAAAAAATCTAGGTATTGTCCATCCCACGCCGCGATAGCACTTCGCTGGCACACCACATAAAAAACGGTCGTCAGAGACGCCCCGGAATTTCGATAAGGACACTGCATGAAAAAGGTTCTGTTGTTTACCGCACTGGCGGCTGCCCTGACTGCAAGCTTCGCCCAGGCCAACGAGAAACTGGTGGTAGCCGCGACCCCGGTCCCGCACGCCGAGATCCTCGAACTGGTCAAGCCCGTCCTGAAAAAGGAAGGCGTGGACCTGGAAATCAAAGTCTTCACCGACTACGTACAGCCAAACGTACAGGTAGCCGAGAAGCGCCTGGACGCCAACTACTTCCAGACCCTGCCGTACCTGGAAAACTTCAACAAGGGCAAGGGCACCAACCTGGTCACCGTGGTTGGCGTGCACGTTGAACCCTTCGGCGGCTACTCGAAAAAGATCAAGAACATTTCCGAGCTCAAGGATGGCGCCACCGTGGCCATCCCGAACGAAGGCTCCAACAGCGGCCGCGCCCTGTTGCTGCTGCAAAAGAACGGTCTGATTACCCTGAAAGACCCGACCAACGCCCTGGCCACGCCGAAAGACATCGCCAGCAACCCGAAGAACCTGAAGTTCAAAGAGCTGGAATCGGCCCTGCTGCCACGCGTGCTGGACCAGGTTGACCTGGATTTGATCAACACCAACTACGCTCTCGAAGCTGGCCTGAACCCGGCCAAGGACGCGCTGATCATTGAAAGTGCCGACTCGCCTTACGTGAACTTCCTGGTGGCTCGTCCGGACAACAAGGACAGCGACGCTATCCAGAAACTGTCCAAGGCCCTGACCAGCCCGGAAGTCAAAGCCTTCATCGAGAAGAAGTACAACGGCGCAGTCGTGCCGGCGTTCTGATGTAAGCCAAAACCCCCTTCAAGGTTTCAACGCCGACGGCTACTACAGCGTCGGCGTTTTTTACGCCTGTAATTTGGAATGCAATCAAAATGTGGGAGGGGGCTTGCTCCCGATAGCGGTGTGTCAGTCAAAGATGTACTGACACACCGC
>NZ_LHVO01000054.1 GCF_001269925.1 Pseudomonas sp. MIACH | reverse complement strand
AAGAACGTAACACCTCCAGATTTGCTTCTCCACAAGCATTCAAACAAAAACGTGGCCTGCCCCCTAATGGATAGCGCAATCACAGTTACGACAAACGACACAGTGAAATACTTGCACGTCACTGCACATCTTATTTAGCCTTTATTAATTGCATCCAATAGTTATATGTCTCTCGAAGCCGACCTAATGTCTTTGATCCATCAGCAATAGCGCACGCGAATGCATGAGCAACTCTTACTGGATTGGTAGGCAGCGAGCCAGATGCGGATATAACAGGCTGCCCGTAATCCGCCTGTTTCTTATTACCTTTTAAGTGACTCCAGCTCAGTTCAGGGTTATTTCGAACCGCCACTTCACCATAATACATTCCAACTAAAACAGCCAAAGACATTGCCTCTTCGGATAGAACAGGTGTGTTCAAATCAGCCGTGCCGGCAATTGAATCATTTCCTGTTTCGTTAACCGTTGATGACAGTTGCTCTTTATAAATCCGTGAAGCTAACCACTCAGCCACACCATCTAAAGATTCCGGGGAAAAATCCGCGTTCCAGCTTTCATATCCCGGCGTATGCCAAACAGCTTGAATTAACTCATCTAAACAGTAGGGTTTATTAAGCATAAAGAGTTCATAAAAACTATTTAGCTCTTTCGAATTCATAGATGAAAAAAAATCTGTGACTGGCGTATAGGCGGTTGTAAATTCCATAATCAATGCACCTTAATTTTGATTCCCGCGTCGGACAAAGCTTTTTCAAGGGCTGGCGCAGGTCCAACGCGTCCTGTGACGGGGCTCCTATAAAAATTCCATGTTACCCCATTAACCATACCGCGGCTCAGGAGCTCCGTATCCTTCATCACCTGAAGGGCTGTATTGGCGTCGAGTGAAGTGTATCCAACCTTGGACTCATGAGCCAAAGCACCTGGAGCTAGCTGGTCGACGACACGCACGCCTTGGGTCGTTTGGAAGGTAACTTGAGACTGACCACCCAATGGTTTTAGGGCATCCTCCCCGATTTTCCCTGTTGCTCCAATTCCGGCGGACGGATTAGGAGAAACAATTCGCGTCGCTCTATCCTCGGTCAACGTGTAGTAGTTACCATTACCGGCCAGAAACACCTGATTGCCATTGGCGTCCTGCGTTCCGGTAGGTTTGTAAGTCCCACCACCGGGGCCGTTCACGGTTCCATCAATTTCTTGTGTGTAGCCTTTGGGAACATTAAAGCTCGCGTCGTTTGCTGCTGATTTTCCGGTTCCGACAACTTTGGCCTCTCCAGAAATCAAAGTCGATGCAGGCACTTTTGTAGTAGACGTTAACCCTTTTAATCCGTACCCCCCAGCAATCGCCGCCGTGATGGCATGCATCGTCATGACAAAATCATACTGTTGCTCAACTTCCGCCCGCGTTTTCTCAGAACGGCTCGCAAGGTCCGTTATCACGATGTCGTGGAGAATGCTGGCATCGTCTAAGCCACGTAATGCAGCCTCGGCATTTTTTGCATCAGCCGGGTAAAGTTCTTTATAAAGCAGACGGACAGAGACAGGAGCCTCGTATTCCGCAAGAGCCTGACGTGCAGGTTCGATCAAACGACCGCAAGCGGAACTGGACAAATTTCCGGTAGTGCAGGCATCGCGAATCGCTTCATCTCGATCTTTATCGATAACGTTTATATACGCGAGTTCATCTTTTTCTTTGTCAGTGATGGTGCCCAGCATTTGCTTGCGTGAAAGCACAAACTTACGGGTCGCTTCCGGCACGCTGAGATAGTTATTCTCAACCGCATTCCTCCCAACCTGAGCCGCTGCCACCGCATCCAGTGCGCCCTTGCCGGACAACGATCCTGAAAGGCCACCCGCCAAGGTCGCGAGGCTGGAGATCGTCTGCTTTTGCGCCTGGGTCAGGTTCTCGTTACTGACATCGCCATACAGGTTCTCTTTGATCAGACGTGCGGTTTCCTCTGCCGCCACAGCACCGGCTGCACCAGCGAGTGCTGAGTTACCGCCAGCCTTGGCGAGCACAGCACCCAGTACCGCATGGGCCATCAGATTGGCTGTAGGGTCGCCCTTGGTCCTGTCCCTGATTGTTTCTGCCAGATACGGCGCTGCCGCACCCGCCAACGCACCGCCCACGCTGCCGCCCATCGCCGCTTGCACCACGGCAGTCACCGCCTGGCTGGCCTTCTGGAAGCTGCTGCCAACGCCGTAATCCTGTTGGGCACGCTGGCTGACTTGTTCCGGTGTCGGGTTGGCGATACCGTCCTCAATCAGCTTCTGCCGCGTAGCTTTACTGACGTCGCTGTTTGGATCGTTGGCGGCCTTGATCCGCGCCGCAGCAATCGCATCGCCAATGCCCTTGGTCAACTCCATCGAACTCTTGATCAGTTCCATGCGTTCCTGCATGGCCTTTTCATCAGGCTTGTCGAGACGCTGGTTGGCGTTGGCCGTGTCACGGTTAAGGCCGACCAGATCACCCGAACCCTCGGGGTTACGCACCACGATCGTGCCTTCGCTGACAGCACTGCGCGTGTAGCTGTGGTCCGAATCGTTCAGCGACATTCCATACAAGGCACCCGGCGTGAGGGTAGTCGCGCCGCCACTGTAGGAACCGGAGACGCTGACGCCGGCCGATTGGCTCTTGATCTCGCTCTTATTCTTGATGTCGCTGACCAGCAGCCGATCGGTGAGCAGCAGGTTTTTGTCGGCCGTGGCTTCACTGGCAATCACCGCACCTTGCAGGGTGGTGTTTTTGGCCACATCGATGGTGTAGCCACCCTTGCCGGCAAAGAAGCCGCTCTGGTCGGTGACGGCCTGGTAGTCGCTGTTCATCTTCGACGCCGCCAGGTTCGCGGACGCGGTTACTGGGGAGCCATAACAGATCGGCGGAATGCAGATGCTCGCACCGAAGCCCGCACTGTTCTGCTTGCTCTTGGACGTTTCGGTGTCTTGGCGCGACAGGATGTTGAGGTTGCCGCCGATGTTGGCATCGATACGGTCAGCGCGTACCTGCGCGCCGATCAGGCTGGTGTCCTGGCCGCTGCGCAGTACCAGCGAGCCGGTGTCCAACGTGGTGTTGACCTGGGTAACCGAGCCTCCAGAGCCAAGGTTCTTGGCGGTTTGTGCACCGAGGTCGATGGTGAAACCGTTTTGCTCGCCTATGTTGAAGCTGGCACCGATAGCGGTCCTGTTGCGTGAACCGTCGTTTTTGCGATCGGTGGTGTTCTGTGCGCTTTGCATCAGGATGTTGTTTTTCGCGGAGAGCAACGTGCTGTCGGCTTTCAACGTACTGCCGGTAATCGTCAAGTCACCCACAGTGCCCGGCGCATCGCCCGCAGCGATGATCGACAGTTTGCCCCCGGCGTTGAGGTTGCTCTGGTGAGCGGTCTGCGCCGTGTATTCGCTGCTGCTTTTGGTGCGGGTGTTGGCCAGTTCGGTACCGATCTTGATCAGCGACCCGTTGCCGGCAGAGCCACCAGTCTTGTCCTTGAAGCCGGTACTTTGTTTAGCGAGATCGCCCGCCTGGTTATTCAGGTTGTACATCGACAGCGCCGCCTGGGCGATCTTCACAGCCTTGAGGCGTGGATCGTCGGAGCTGCGCGCCGCCTCGGCTGCGTCGCGGATGCTGTTGGCGGTGTCGACCACGGTGCCCGCAATCACTCGCCCAACCGCCAAGCTTTTTGAGCTGTCCTTACTGGTCTGACTGGCCGTCTCCATCCCCGAAGTAACGGTGACATTGGCACCACTCAACTCCATGTTCTTGGTGCTCACCAGATCACTGGCCACCACCTTCAACTCACGCCCTGCCGTCAGCGACACATTGCCCGCACTCGAACCAATCGTGCTGCCGGTCAAGGTCATTTCATTGGCCGTACCGTTGTGCTTCGAGCTGTTGATGTACAGCTTCTGGTTGCCGGTCATGTCGTCCAGACCGAGCTTGTTGCCGGTCAGCACGCCGGTGAGGTCGCGATTTTTTTCCTTGTGCATGTCGGTGCGGGCGAAGGTGTTCTGCGCCGCGTCGATGGTCAGGTCGCGGCCGGCCTGGACGGCGAGGTCGCCGGTGCTGACCAGGGACGAGCCGGTGACCGTGGCATCGCGTTTGGCGGCGACCGTGACGGTTTCGCCGGAGACCATGCTGCCCATGGCGGTGGTGCGTTTTTCGTCGACTTTGTCCTGGACTTTGCTCGACTTGAGGCCGCCCCAGCTGCTTTTGCTTTCCTTGCGTTCGTGGCGGGCGCTGTCGGCGTTACTGACGGCGAGGATGTTCACGTCCTGGCCGGCCACCAGTTGCGTGGCGCCTTTTTCAGCAGTGACGGCACTCCCAGCCAGCAGCAGGTCTGCACCGGCGACGACTGTGCTGTTCGTCCCCGCGCTGACCAGGCTGCCGACGTTATTCACCACGTCGGTTTCATCCAGGCGGAATTTTTTGCCCTGGGAGGTTTTCTTGGTCTTGCTGTAGAAGCTGTAGTCCTGATTTTCGGCGGCTTTGAGCTCGAGGTTTTTACCGGAGACCAGGTAGGCCTCGTTGCCGGCATTGACCTGGCTGGCGACCAGTTGCAGGTTCTGCCCGGCGCTCAGGGTGGCGTCGCCGCCGGCCTTGATCACGCTGGACACTTGCTGCACGTGGTCTTCGATGCTCTTGACCTTTTTCGTGTTGCCCGTGGAGTGTTGCTCGTTCGCTGCCGCGATGGCGTTGAGGTCGCGGGTGGCAATCAGGTTGACGTCGCGCTTGGCTTCGACCTGGCTGGCGATGGCGCTGATATCGCGCCCGGCGATCACATGCAAGTCGCGGCCAGCATCGACCACCGAGCCCTGTTGGGCGATGGTGCTGAAGCTGGAACGGTTGCCGATGGCGCCGCTGTCGAGGGTTTTCGAGGCGGTGATGTTGACGTCGCCCACGGCTTTGACCGTGGTGTCGGCGCCGCTCTTGAGCACGCCGCCGACGTTGTTGACGTTGCCACCGGCTTGCATGGCCAGATCGTTGGCTGATTCGATGCGGGCGGCGCTGTCGACGAAGTCGCTGCGCTCAGTGCGGTAGCTGCTGGCGCTTTCGTGGGTGGTGACGCTACGTTCGTTGAGCAGGTCGGCGCCGGCGGCGAGGTTGACGTTGCCTGCGCTGATCACACCGCCTGCGCGGTTGGTCAGGTTGTTGCCGCTGAGCAGGTCCAGGCGACCACCGGCTTCCATCAACCCACTGTTGGTGAGGTTGCCGCCGACGTTCGCCAGCAGGCTGCCGGTAGCGCGCAAGGTGCCGGCGTTGTTGAGGTTGCTGCCGGTGATCAGGTTGACGTCAGTGCCGGAAATCAACGCGCCGTTGGGTGCCAGGCGGTTGCTGGCCTGGGCGAGGTACAGCACCGGCACCAGCACTTGTTGGCCGGCGACGGTGGTGCTTTCCAGCCACACGATGTCGTGGGTCAGGGCGGCGACTTGTTCGGCGGTGAGGCTTACGCCCACCGACAGGTTAAGCGCGGTTTTGCTGGCGATGGCGTTGTCCATCAAGTGCTTGAACAGGTCGGCGTCGCTGGTCTGGCCGTCGATGAAGCGCTGGCCGGTGCGCGCGAGTACGGCTTGCTGGATCAGGCGCTGTTCGTAGAAACCATCGCCCAGGCGCTTTTGCGCGGTGTCAGGGTCATAGCCGAGCTTGGTCAGCATGTAGTCCGAGCCCAGGAACTTGCGCATGTCGGTGAAAAGCGGGTTGGTTTCGATCAGGTATTTATGCGGGCTGGCCGCGAACTGGCTGGTGGGCAGGCCTTTGGCGCCATCGCTGTCGTTGAGGTGGAACAGGCCGTTCTGGCCGGTGGGCAGGTCGAAGCCAGGCAGGCCCAGCGGGTTGACCTGTTGCTGGACCACGTCCGGTGGCAGTTGCGGGTTGAGACTGACCAGGGTCGAGTAGCCCGGCGCATTGGTGTTGGCGCCGCTGCCGACGTAGGTGTAGCCACCTCGCACGACACTGTTGTCGATGCCGGCCTGAGCCTTCACATCCACGCTGCCGCCGGCCTGGATGACGGCGGCGTAGCTTTGGTCTGGCGCGCTTAACTGGGTGGTCTTGCGCAGGGCGATCTGCTCGCTCTCCATCTTGCCGATGAACGAGGCCAGGCCTGCTTCGACGCCGCTCATGTCCTGGCCGGCCGAATAGCGCTGGGTGAACGCAGCGGCTTCGCGGTACCAGGCACCGGGCTTGCGCTCACGGGCGGAGGTGAAGATGCGATCGTACTGAGTGTCGTGGGTCACTACACCGACATTGGTGAGTTGGTTGACGACGGCCGTGAGGTTGCCACCGGCGGCAATGCTACTGCTGCTGTTGAGCAGTTCGCCGCCGGTGAGCAGCATGTTGCCGCCCGAAGTGATGCTGGACGCTGCCGTGGCATCGCTGACGATGAAGTGATCACGCTGGGTAATCTGGAACGGCCGGTTTTGCTTGCCGCCTTCGCAGTCGCCACCGGTCACGCGAAAGATGCAGGCCGTGGGAGTGATGGAGGCGCTGTAGATGCCGGACTCGGTGGTGAGCACAGTACGGATGTTCTGGATCGTGCTGGCGGCCAGGACCAGGTTGCGCTCGCTCTCGATGGTGCCCGAGCTGTTGATGATGCTGGTGGCCAAGCCGCCCTGGCCGTCGCGGTCGACGCGCAGGTTACCCATGGCGTAGATCGTGGCGCCGAGGTTTTTCAGGCGCTCGACCTTGAGGTTCAGGTCGCCGCCACTGAAGATCAGGCCGTGGTCGTTGAGCAGGTTGCCCACCGAAAGATCCAGGCTGCCCTGGCTGGCGACGCTGCCGCCTACGGTCCAGTCCTTGCCGCTGCCGACCAGGGCGCGGGTGCCGAGCAGTTTGCCGGTGGCGGTCTGTTGCAGGTTATCCACGTTGACGGTCAGGCGCCCGGCCTGGATCGCGGTGCTGTTGGTCCAATTGACTTTGTCGAAGGTCAGGTCGCCGTTGGTGACCAGGCTGCCACCCACGTCATCGAGGCTGATGCCACTGAGGTCGAGCACCCCGGTGCCCACATGCAACACCTTGCCACCGGTGTTCTGGAAGCGGGTGGCGGCGAGGCTCAATTGGTCGTTGGCGGTCTCCAGGCTACCGCTGTTGTTGAGCAGGCCACCGATGGCGTAGCGGGTCTTGCCGCTGGTGCCCAAGGCACGCATTTGCCCGCTGTTGTTCAGGCTGGCGGTCTCGACATCGAGGGCCGTGGCGCTTTCGATGAGACCACGGTTGGTCAGTGCGCCCTTCAGGCTGACGTCGATGCGGTTACCCGCGATCTCGCCGCCGTTATCCACATTCTTACCGGTCAGGTGCACGCGATCCCGAGCAAACAGCGCGCCGCTGCCGTTGTTGAAATCCGTAGCGTCGATCTGCGCATCACCGGCTTTGGCGGCGATGCGGCCACCGTTGTTGTCGAGGGTGCCGGCGGTGATGGTCACGCCAGACTTTTCACTGTGGATCAGGCCGTTGCCGCTGTTTTGCAACAGGCCGCTGGTGGTCAGGGCCAGGCCATCGTTGGCGGCCAGGGTACCGGTGTTACGGTTGTCGATGCTGTTGGCGAATACCGTCAGCAAGCCCTGGCTGGCGAGCTTGCCGCCCTGGTTATCGATGTGCGCGGCGCGCTGGATCAGCAGCGGCCCGGCGCTGGCCAGCTTGCCGTTGCGGTTGATCAGGTCGCCGATCAAATCCAGGGTGATCGCCCCGCCAGCGGTCAGGTTACCAGCGCTGTTATCCAGGGTATTGCCGTTAAGGGTGAACGCACCGGTGCTGTCGATGATGCCGCCCTGGCTGTTGTCCAGCAGGCCGCTGACGTTGAGGGTCTGTGCGCCATCGCTGAGCAGGCGACCTTTGTTGCGGTTGTCGACGCTGGCGGCGGTGACGTTCAGCGCCTGCTTGGCGCTTAAGGTAGCGCCGTGGTTATCCAGGCTTTGCGCGGTGGCGGTGAGGTTGCGATTGGCGATCACCGTACCGGTGTTGGTGAGGTGCTGGCTGTCGAGGGTGACGTCGCCACCGGCATTGCGCGTGTTGTCGGGGTTGACCCCGGCTTCGATGATGCCGCTGTTGGTCAGTTGACCGTTGCTGGCCAGGGCAATGCTGTCGCGGGCGGCGAGGGTCTTGCTGTTTTTCAGGGTGCCCTTGGTCTGTGCCTTGAGGGTGGTGCCCGCGTACACAGCGCCCTTGGTCTCCAGGCTCGCGGCCTTGATGTCCACCGCACCGCTGGCGGCGGCCTGGGCCATGCTCAGGTGGCCGTTTGCGTCGAGCTGAATATCACCACCACTGGCCGCCAGTGTACCGTCGAGCTTCACGCCCACACCGGCTTCGGTGCCCACCAGTTTGATCGCACCGGCATACATGCCGCCCAAGGCCGACGAGTCGATGGCCAGTTCCGGCTTGGTGCTGCCGTCGTCGGCGCGCGCGGTGGCTTTCAGGCTTTGGGCATCGACGTCATTACGCCCGGCGATCACCGTGAGTTGTTTCGCGTTGATCTGCGCATTGATCTTGGCCGAACGCGTGATGATCTCGAAGTGGTCGACGTTGCTCGCGTTCAGGCCTTTGCCATCGATGGTCACGGCGCCGCCGTCGACCTGGTAGCTTTTCAGTTGCCCGGCCTGATCGATCACCGGTTTACCGGTGGTCAGGGTGACGTTGGGGGTGTTGATGAACCCGCAACCGTTGCAGCTGATGCCGTAGGGGTTGGCGACGATGACCTTGGCCGACTGGCCCGCCACTTCGGTGTAGCCGCGCAATTGGCTGGGGCTACCGCCTTTGACTTCGTTGAGGATGACATTCGCCGCGCCGCCCTTGAGGTTCGGGTTGCCGACAATGATCCCGCCCAGTTGCGTGCTTTGCACAATGCTGTTGGCGTTGTTGAGGATCACGCCGTTGGGGCCGACGTTGTAGTCCTTGAACTGGTTGTGGGACAGGCCGCTGCCGTTAGGGGTGGCGATGTTCACCACCGGCACGCCGTTGCCGGCCTGGCCAAGCGTGGTGCCCGGGCCACTGACCACGATCCCGTCGGCCTGGGCCAGCAGTGGCTGCCAGAACAGCGCGTTGGCCAGGATCAAGGCCAGGCCGCGTTGGCTCAGGGTTTTCAGGGCAGTAACGGGGCGAACGTCCATATTCAAAATCTCAAAGGCTGCGGGTGTTGAATTACAGGTAGAAATCCAGGCGGAAATAGATCGGCGCTTCGCGCTCGGTCATCACGCCAGGTCGCTCCAGGGAGTGGGCAAAGGTCACGCTGGTGCTGACGTTTTTGCCGCGGGCGAACAGCTCCAGGGAATTACTCGACACCCTGCCGTGCTGGTCATCGTTGTAGCGATCGTTGCGAATCACGCCCTGGTCATAGCCGACGCTGGCGCCGTATTCGGCAAAGGCCGGGCGCATCCAGTCGAGGGTCACCGGGCGTGCCCAGCGCACTTCGTTGCGCCAGTAGCCGCCGCTGTCGCCGGTCAGTTGCTGGTCCTTGAACCCGCGCACCGAGTACGAGCCGCCGAGGCTCATGCGTTGCGCCGGGTACAGCACGTCTTCACTGCGCTGTCCGGTGGCCAGGCTGGAAAAACTCAACGATTCGCCCCACAGCGTGAAGGGTTGCAGGTAGCTCACGGTGGCGGTGTATTTGCGGTAGCGCGGGGTTGGGGTGAGGTTGCCGCGGATGCGTTCCTGGTCATCCTTTTGGGCGTCAAAGGCGCCGGTGCCGTTCTGCATGCCGACATCCAGGTTGACGAAGGCATTGCCGATGCGGCGCCCGTGGTTGATGCCCACCTGGAACTCGCTGAGGCGGTTGCTGCTGACGTCCAGGCGCTCGTCGTTGAAGTAGTTGTTGGTGCGCAGATGCGTCAGGCCGACGTTGACCGAGGTCTTGCTCACGTCATCGCGATGCACCACGCGCTCGGCACGCAGCTGGTGGTTCTGGCTGTCGCCCGTTTGCTTGTACTTGTAGCCGTCAAGGTCGCCCGGCGTGCGGTACTCGCTCTCGCTGTAGGTGTAACTGAAGTTCCACCAGCCCCACGGCACGTTGTAGTAGAGCATGCTGTTTTTCGAGGTTTTCTGGTGGTCGCTGATGGCATCGTGGCCGCCGCGCAGGATCAGTTGATCGGCCAGGCCCAGCGGGCTATCCCACTCAAGGCCGGCGCCCCACTGCTGTTCGCCGGTGCTTTTCTGGCCGTCGTTATTGCGCGACAGGCTGGCGCGCCAGGGCTTTTGCGGCTGGTTCTTGACCAACACTTCACTGCCGCCGATCTGGGTGCCGGGGGTCAGTTCCATTTGCGCCTGCTTGGACGGCAAGCGGCTCAGTTGATCCACCAGTTGCTCGACTTCGCGCAGGTTGAGGGCCTCGCCGACCTTGCCGGGAAACGCCATGGCCAGCTCGCGGTCGGTGACCGTACTGCCCTGGGCGCCCTTTATGCCTTCGAGTTTGCCTTCGACCACCAGCACTTGCAGATGGCCGCTGGAAAGGTCCTGTTGTGGCAAGTAGGCACGGCTGGTGACGCGGCCCTTGGCGATGTAGTCGTCGGTGATGACCTTGAGCAGTTCATTGAGCTGCGTAACGCCCAGGCATTGGCCGATATAGGGTTTAAGCAGGCGGTTACGGTCGGCAGCGGAGAGGCTGTCGGCGCCCTTGAGCTCGATGTCCTGGATGGGGAAACAACGTGTGTCCGCAGGCTGTGCCGGGGCCTGTGGCTGGTTGCTTTTGCCGGGCAGGTCCTGGAGTTCTTCCAGGCGCCGGCGCTGCTCTTCGAGGAGGCGGTTCTGCCGGTCGCGGATCAGGTCCTGATCACCCGGCGTAGGGGCGGCCAAGGCACTGTTTGCGCTCAAATAAGCGAGCAGCAAAGTGCATAGAAAATACCGAGTCCGTGGCAATAACAAAGACATGTTCGATCCGTCGAAATTCAAGGGCCGGGAAACTAACATCGAAAGTGCGCCAGCCCAAGAAACTGGGTTAGTTGCACTTGCGCACTAGTTAATCACGCAACTAATTGATTAATAACAATAAAACAGACTGCCTAGCTTTAGCGCCAAGTATTAGTCCGACAGGCGGCAGCTGTTTTGATGGCTATTCGTCGGAGAACTTGGAATTGCCATTATTTGGCCATCAAGTTCTTTCCGAGATAAGTTAGTACCGAAAAAAGCCGATAAGTTCGCGGGGGTTTTGTGAATTGGATCGCAATAACCGGTATTGGCAGGGTGAGAGCCCCATGTGGGAGGGGGCTTGCCCTAATGCCATTCAGTTAAGGCTTTTGCAGGAGCGAGCAAGCTCGCCCCTACAGTGAATCCCACATTGGATTGGGTTTACAGCCTTAGCTGGCGTCTTTGTTCTGAGACGCGCCAGGCACGAGGGTCAAGCCTGGTTTTTCCACGTCGCGGGAGACGTGGGCTTTGACTTCCGACACGCCGCCGTCTTCGTCGTTGTGGATCACCAGCACGCCAGGCCGGCGCAGTTGCTCCAGGTCGCCCTCGGCGAGGCTGAAGCTGTCGCTCAGGTTCTGGTCGGTGAGGGCCTTGGCCTCGGCGCGGCGTTGGGCGAACTTGCGCCCCTTGCGTTGCTGGTAGCGTGCCCAGGTGACCAGGATCACGGCGTTGAACAACGCGATCCACAGGTAGATCTGCAGGGTATTGAGCGCCGCGAAGATCGGCGCCTCGATGCGTGGGCCACCGCGGGTGTCCAGCATCGAGCTGATCCCGCGCGCCAGCAGCCAGACCAGTCCGGCCCAGGCCATCAAGGTCAGGATCACGTCGATGATCCACATCACGGTACTTTGGCGAGTTCTGACCAGTTTCATGCTCACGCCTCCTCTTCAGCCGGTTTGATACCGCGATCCGGGCTGACCCAGCGCGCACGTTTCTGGTGCTGGTTGAACAGCACCTTGGGAAAACTGACCAGGGTGGTAAACAGGCTGACCAGCCAGAACACCATCGGGTACCACACGGTCCAGAACAGGGTTTTCCACAGGTCTTTCTCGTAGCGGCGGTCGATCAGGATGCTCACCGCAAACTGCAACAGGCACACCATCGCCAGCACCAGTCCGGTAAACGCCGGTGGCATCAGTGAGTCCACCGCAATGGCCTGTGGCATCGGGATGAATTTGCCCACGCCCCAGAAGATCACCGACAACATAAAGGTAAAGGCCCAACCGGTGGACAGGCAGTATTCGAACAGCAGCGGCCAAAGGTAGCGGTGGCGCCATTGCCAGATGCCACGGATGTTCTTGAACAGCACTTCGGCACCGCCCTGGGCCCAACGCAGGCGTTGCTTCCACAGGCCGCCGACGGTCTCGGGCATCAGGATCCAGCACAGGGCGCGGGGCTCGTAGAAGATGCTCCAGTGATCGAGTTGCAGCTTCCAACTGACATCGATGTCCTCGGTGATCATGTCGGTGCTCCAGTACTCGATGCGGTCCAGCGCCTTTTTACGGAACGCCACCACCACACCGGACACCGTGAAGATCCGTCCGAATACACGCTGGGTGCGCTTGATCAAGCCGATGATCGAGGAGAATTCACCCACCTGCACGCGGCCGATCAAGGTCGAGCGTGTGCGGATACGTGGGTTGCCGGTGACGGCGCCCAGGCGTGGGTTGTCGAGCATCGGCGCGACCATATACGCCGCCGCGTTTTTATCCAGCAACGCATCGCCATCGATGCACACCAGGTATTCGCTGCGCGCGGCCACGGCGCCCATGCGCAAGGCCACGGCCTTGCCCTGGTTCTGCGCCAGGTGCAGCACCCGCAGGCGCGGATGCTCCAGTGCCAGGGCATCGAGGACGGCGGCGGTGTTGTCCTTGGAACCGTCGTTGACGGCGATCACTTCGATGTTCGGGTACAGCTGACCCAGTGCCGCATGGATAGTGTCGGCGGCGTTATCCCCTTCGTTGTAGCAAGGGATGATGATCGAGATCAGCGGGTTGCCGGCCAGGGTTGGCGCCGGGGTGTCTTCGTCCCAGGGCCAGTGGCGCTCCCAGTGCAGCCAGAAGTACAAACCGCCGGCGATCCACAGTGCCGACATGAACAGCGGGTAGAAAAACACGAAGTCCATCAGGAACTGCCCGGTGACCAGGAAGATCAGGCCCAGGGGCACGCCTAATACCAGTGCCAGCACGAATAAAGCCAGGATTCTGTCGAACATGGTCAAGGGTTCCATTGGTTGGAAAGGGCCGGACGCACAGTCTTCAGGTCCGGGGAGTTTTCCAGGAAGTTGTCCGGGTAGTAACCAAAACTCGTGACCCCCTGGCGCTTGAGCACACCCATCCATTCAGCCATCTGCGCACCGCCGATATCGGGTGCGGCCTTGGTGCGCCAATCTTTGGCCTGCAGTTCAAATACAGTGCGTTGCAACGCACCCGGACGCGCCTTGACCGTCGCCACCAGCTTCTCCAGCCAGGCGTTGGAGGTCTTGTACTCCTGGCCTTCCATCAGCGGCATGGCCATCGGCGCGGTCCAGTCATAGGTCTGGAGGAAATCATCGAGGTTCTGGGCGAACCAGGCCTCGCTCGCCGGGTTGAGCATCGGCTCGGCGAAGATATTGCGCGCGGTCAGCACCTGCGGCCCACCGATGGCGTGGACCTTGGCGGTCAGCTCTTTGGTGAAGTCGATCAGGTAGCGGCTCTTGAAGCGCGTCCAGCGCTGCATCACCGCAGGGTCGGCGCGCAGGGCCTCGATGCTGCCCGGCAGGCCGTTGGCGGCATAGGCCTTGAGCGCGGCGGGGCTGGCGTCTTCGAAGTCCGAGAGCACCGCGTCGTCGTGGTACAGCACGCCGTCGATGGCATTGTTGCGCGCCAGGTCTTCATAGATCTCGCCAATGATCTTGCGCACCTGCGGGTCGAACGGCGACAGGCGTTTGTATTGGTCCGGGTCGGTGCCGACCTTGCCGGTTTCCGGGTCCCAGCGCGTTACGCGGGGCAGCTTGGGGTCAAGGGCAAAACTCAACACCGGCATCCACGCATACACGGCGGCATGGGCACGGGTGTGCAACTGCCAGGAGACGCGGTTGAACAGGTCGGCGCGCACCGGCAAGTGACGGTTGGGGAAGTACAGCTCGTGCACCAGGCCATCACCCTTGGGGTCGGCGAAGGCTTGCAGGAACACCGTACCGGCGCCCATGTCCACTACGCGCTGCACCAATTGGTCGAGGTTGCGCGCTTGCTGGGCCGGGTCCGGGTCGTAGACGTTGTCCAGGTCCACATGCAGCACCCGCAGCGGTGCCGGGGTTTGCACGGCGACGATGCTGTTGGCGAAATGTTCGCCGTCCGGGTCGGAGGCCACCAGGAAGCGTGGGCTGTTCATCAAGTCATCGGAGCTGTCGAGACCGTCTTCCAGGGTCAGGGCCATCTGGTAGCCCTGCTCGCCGACGATCGCCAGGGAAGTGCCCTTGGCGGCGCCGTACGGCCATACCCATACCCGAGGCTTCTTGCCGGTCACGGTCTGGATCTTGTGGGTGATCGCCGCGACGTCCGCCCGGATCCGCGCCTGGAACTGCGCTTGGGTTTCATAGCGGCCCGTGGCCGGGTCATAGCGCAGCGAGGTCGCCGCCGGCTCGAGGTTGCCCTGGGGGTTGGCCAGGATCCCGGTGTGACTGGCATCGGTGTGCGCAGCGATTTCCACCAGGCCGGACTGGGACACTTCGCGGATCTGCTGCCAGGTGAGGAACTCCCCGCGTGGTCGTGGCGAGCCAGCGAAGTCCACCGGTTTGTTCATCGGCGTGTCGATCCAGTAGCCTACTGGCGCCAGCACAGCCGGCCAGTGATAGGCACGCAGGATCGGCATCACGCGGGTGTAGAAGCTGGAGTAGCCATCGTCGAAGCTGAGCATGATGGCTTTGGGCGGCAACGCGGGGCCGCCACGCCGGGCGGCCAGGATCTGGTCAACGCTGACCGCCTGGTAACCGTTCTCCCGCAGCCAGGCCAGTTGTTCGATCAAACGCTCGGTGCGCACCGCCACCACGGCCTGGTCAGGATCGCGGTCCGACACGTCATGGTAGGCAATGCCCAGGAAGTGGTTTTTCGGCCACGCCACTTCGTTGGCCGGTGTCGGCCGCTCGGCGGGTGGAGTGAAAGGTGCGGGTTGTTGGGCGCAGGCACTGGCCAGCAATACGCCCAGAACCAACAAGCAACGGCTGAGGAAGGTCATGGTCAGGCTCTTTTAGAAACGGTAAGTGAGGTCGACGAGCAGGCGCAGATCGCGTTCGCGATCACCGTCGTAAGGTCGGCTGATCAGGCTCAGGTTGGCGCCGGCGTCCAGAACGTCGTTCCAGCGAAAGCGTTGGCCGTAGCCCACCAGACCGATGCCACCGGTGGAATAATCCCGCTGGCTATACGTACCCGCACCGATTTGGAACTGCTGACTCCACTGGGTCTCGTAGCGGTGATAGAGCACATGGTTGATGTTGAGGACGGGCAACACGGTGAAATCCGACTTCGGGTTGAAGTACACCGTGTCTTCCTTGCTGTTGCGGCTGGCGCCGACTTCCAGGCCCAGGTCCACTTGCACTTTCGGCGAGCTGTAGAGGCCTTCGCGACCGCTGAGCAAGGCTTCGAAGCGGTCGTTGCCATCGCTGAAATGGGAGGGGCTGAGGGTCAGTTTCCATTCGCGGCTTTCGTTGGCGCGCCAGCGGATAAAGCCGCTGCCGCCGTTGGCCGTGACACCGTCATTCAATGCCCGCAGCGGCGTGGTACTCAGGAGGTAGCCCAGGCTGCCGCCGTATTGCCAGTTGTCGTTGATGTCGCGGGCAATCGACACGGCGGCGCCTTGTTTGGAGCCATCGCCGTAGGAGTGGTTGGACACCTCGGCTTCAATGGTCATGTCGCGGGTACGCCGCTCCACACCCACGACCTGCCAGCGATGCTGGCCCGTGCCTTCGCTGAAATCGGCCTTGGCGTAGCCGGCGCCGGCGAACACACGCCAGTCTTCGTCGATGGGCGGGGTGTAGAGGCGACTCTCGATGCCCCAATCGCGGCTACCCGCGACGGCGCCCGCTTCGCTGTCATTGCCGCCACCAAAGCTTTTGCCGGTGTACGCCTCCACGCGCAGTTCGGCCATGTCATGCACATCGCGCAGGCGGCTGAGGCGCTGGACCTGGCGGTTGTCGCCGTTACGGGCGACCACGTCATCGGTGAGCACGTCGAGCTGGCGCCACTCCTGCAGGTCCATGGCGGTGTAGGCCTGGCTCACTTCCAGGTTTGTGTCGCGCGGGGCCTGGGCTTCGGTTTCCTTGAGAATACCTTCGGCGCGCCGAGGCAGATCACGGGCGCGGTACATGTCAGCCTGGGCCAGGCGCAGGCCGACGTTGCCGGGGGCTTTTGCCACCAGCGCTTCCAGGCCGGCTTCGCTGCCCGGCAGGTCGCCGCCGTAGACGCCGGCCTGGGCCGACAGTTGCTGGGCGTCCATCCATGCGTCGTTGGGGTTGCCGATGGGCAAGCCCTTGAGTTCGACCCGCGGGTTCTGGCTGTTGGCGAGCCCCTTGGCGACCTCGTTGGCGTCCTCGGCTTTATCGCTTTCCTGCAAGGCGTAGAACAGCGCGGTGGTGTCTTCGACCCGATCATCGGGCTCGGCGTCGGTGGCGCTCAGGGCCTGGCGATACAGCGGCTCGGCTTTTTCCGGCTGACGCTGGTCGAGGTAGGACGCGGCCACCCAGCGCACGGCGTAGGTCGGCAGTTGCACACCTTCGGCCTTAAGCACTTCGTACTCGCGGATCACTTCAGCGGTACGCGCACGGGCCTTGAGTGCTCCCAGGCGGTCGATACGCCAGCGCACCACATCGTCATGGGCGGTGGCGTCCGGGGTCCAGCGGGCGAGCAGTTTGTCGTAATC
The DNA here is from genome assembly GCF_001269925.1 of Pseudomonas sp. MIACH. Lineage (GTDB taxonomy): Bacteria > Pseudomonadota > Gammaproteobacteria > Pseudomonadales > Pseudomonadaceae > Aquipseudomonas. Next base: position 57,046 of record NZ_LHVO01000054.1, on the reverse strand, counting down.
GGCCAGGGCGCGGTCGGCAATCACGTAGCGTTCTTTTTCGCTGCGGGTGGCGAACTCGGCCATGCGCACACGCTCGGCAGCGAGGTCGCCTTCCAGGCGGCGCTGGGTCACCGGGTCCAGCAGGCCAGGACGCTGGGCCGACAGGCGCAATGCGGCTTCCGGCAGGCGGGCCTTTTGCAGGGCGACGATGTATTCGCGGGCGACGTCAGGCTTGTCGCCGGCGCGGATAAACGCCTGGTCGAACTCGAACAGTGCGTCGTAGTTCAAGCCGGCACGGGTCAGCGCATAACCCAGGGCCATGCGGCGGTTGGGGTCATCGGGCTTGGCGGCGACCAATGCTCGGGTGCGTTGCACCGCCTCGTCAGCCTTGCCGCCATCGGCCTGGGTCAGCGCCAGGCCCAGTTGCAGGTCGACGTTATTCGGTTCGCGCAGCAGCGCCTGGCGATAGACCGCCTCGGCCTGGGCCCATTGCTTCTGGTTCCGGTAGGTACGCGCGACGGTGGCGAGCGCCTGGGTGCTGAGGTTGATATGTTTGCCCTGAGCCTCGTACACCTTCAACACTTCGGCGTCCTGGCCGGCCCAACCGGCGATCACCAGATGATCGCTGACCTGGCCTGGCGTCTGGCGTTCGGCAGACAACTGGCGCAATTGGGTCAGGGCGGGGGTGAAGTTGCCGTTGCGCGCCTGGATGATCAGGGCGTCGTAGGCCGGATCGGCCATGGCGAAGGCGGGCATCAGCAATTGGCTGCATAAGGCTGCACCGATGAGCAGTCGCAACCGGCCTGATGCACTGAGTGGTAGGTTTCGCAACATATCGTGAGCTTCCTTACACAAGGAAAGCTGTAACGATAGGTGGTCCTGAGCGAATTGCTGCAGGGTGCCGGCGTCTAATGACCCGGCCTAGCTTTCCTATGCGAACTATCTCTTAGGAAAGTAGGAAAAAGACCAATTCAGAACAATTGTTCAGAATTGGCCAGCCGCCTGAAATGTGAACGAGGGAGCGGACTTGCCTGCGATAACGGCTGGCAGCCGCCACGGGCGCCGACTGTTTGACCCCTATCGCGGGCACTCCCGCGCCCCCATTATTTATTTCCGGGCGATGGCAAAATCTTTACTGCGCGCCGCTGACCGCGCCGACCTTGGCCATCACAAAACCAATGAACTGCTCGACGGTCATCTTCTGGCCGTTGAACGTCACTTCATTGTTGGCGTAGTGCAACTTGGACACCACGTCGCTACCGACCAGGGTTGCCAACTGGGTGCCAACCGCCATGCCACTGACCATCTCAGCGGCCATCTGCGACTGCTGCTCGATGGCTTTCGGGTCGGTGACGCCACCGAGTTGCGCTTGCAGGGCGGCAACGTCACCTATCATCGGTTTGGACAGGGTCAGGTTGGCATCCAGCAGGGCAATCATCTGCTTGCCCAGTTCAACCGGCGGCAGCTCCATGGACGCCGGCTTGGCCAGGTCCACCAGCAGGTTGAACTTGCTTTCGCCATGGGTGGTTTTCAGGGACAGGTTTTCCACCGCCACTTGCGGCTTGGCGGCCAGTACCTGGTTGACGTTCGCTTCGGCCAGGGCCTGCTCGGCTTCGGTCAGTTGCAACTCAGGTGCGGGCTCGCCGGCTGCGGCAGCGGCTTGCACCGGCTGCATCTTGTCCTGGTAAAGCTTGGTCAGCACCAGCATGGCCGGGATGTCGACATTCTTCATGCTCAGGGCCATGGCCGCCGAACCCACGGGTTTGCCCTGGTAACCGATCTCGTCGATCTTGTAGTCGACACGGCCGGCCAGGTTGTTGTCCTTGGTTTCGCTGGAGTCTTTCTGCTCGAAGCCTTTGACGGTCAGTACGGCTTTCTGCGGGCCGAAGGTGAACTTACTGTCGGTCAGCTCAACGGTGTTTTGCCCGGTGTAGAAGCCAAAGGTGGATTTTTCCAGATTGCTGGCGATGGTCAGACCAGACAATTCAGCTTCGAAGTGTTCGCCCTTGCCATCCTGCCCGGCGATCTTGAAGCTGTTCATGAAGCCGTCAGCCTTGACCTTCTGGCCTTCGGCGGTGCTGTCGAAGTTCAGGTTGGCGCCGGAGAAGCTCGCCGACGCTGCGGCGTCCTTGAACTCCAGGGGCAGCAACTCGATGTTGCCGTTGACCGAGCGGCTATAGCCGATATTGGCCACGCCTTTGAGCGGCGACACGTCTTTGGCGGCGGCGAACCACTTCTCGGTGGTGGCGTTCTTTTCCAGTTCGTAGTGACTGGTGGCCATGACCGGCAGCCATTTGAGCGTCACCAGGCGCGAGAACGGCAGCGGGCCGTGTTCGATATGGTCGACGAAGAGCAATTCCGGATTAGGGTTTTCTTCGCCGAAGACCGAACCCTGGCCTTTCAAGCGGTAATGGGCGGTGCTGCTGAACACGCCACGGTCCAGGGACACCAGCTCCAGGGCCACGGTGCCGTCGACGCCCGCCATGGACGTCTGCAGTTCCTTGTTGGCGTTCTGGATCGCGGTTTGCAGCACCGGCTCCAGTTGTTTACCGGTGTACCAGGCGCCGCCTGCACTGACGACGCCTACGGCGACAACAAAACCCAAAAGAACGACTGCTGGCTTATTCATGAAGTGACCTGATCAAATCCTGTGAGAAGTGGGCTGTCTTCCTTGAACCCTGTTGGGGTTGGCTCAAGCCCGCCGAAAACGGGGGAAGATTAGCACTGGCTGCCGCGAACGGCCCAGCTTTCTCAGAGGGGTCAGGCGCGCCGTTGGTTCACGAATACTCCAATTCGATCTCGTCGAGCTGGTGGTCGAAGGTCTTCAGGCGTGCGGTCCAGGTGTATACCAGCACCTCAAACTCGCGGTGTATGACTGCATTGCCGGGGGTGTCGGACTTGGGGTCGCAGAAGTCCAGTTGGTAGCGCTCACGGGCCATCTGGGTGGCAACGTCAGATAATTCCCGCGCGTTATTGAGCCAATGCCTGCCATCGGCGACCTGCCGATCAAGCAACACACACTGTTTTTTCAGGATTTCGAGGCTTTTTTCCAAGGGCGTGCCGGTGAGGTCGCCCATGACTTCCTGGAAGGTACGCCCCGGCTGCCAATAGCTGCCCCAGAAATAGCGGTCGAACACGGTTTCGACCCGACGCAGCGCGACCTTGGTGTCCCAGATCGCCACGCGGGTCTTGCCTTGTTCGAGGAGTTTTTTCTTCACGCGTTGGTTCTGGTAGGACGCCCAGGCCACCACGCCGATGGACAAGGAGCCGATCACCAGGCAGGCGCTGTCGAGAAACACCATGGCCTTGTCGAGTTGATGGGAGAGCATGACGCCGTAAAAATACGCGGCCGATAACAACACCAGTGCGAAGAGCACGCACCAGAAAGCGGGAGCATAAGGGTTTTTCATTATTGGAATCCCCATGAGCAAACGCGAGCAGTGTCAGGGGAGCACCTGCCCGTCAAACCGCAGTGCGCTCCACCTGACAAAGCATAGTCATTCGCTCAGGGTTTGCCGGGCTGTGACGCTTGCGTTCGTCCGCTTTCCCAGCCGCCGCCCAGGGCCAGGAACAGATCGATCTGGCTCATGGCAACCTCAGTGTTCGCCGCCGCCAGTTGCGCGCGCATCGCGGTGTAGGTGCGGGTGGCTTGCAGGTCGGCGAGAAACGATTCGCGGCCGGCCTGGAAGAACCGGTGGGTCTGGTCTGCCGCTTGTTGGGCCGATTGCTCGGCGTCAGCCAGCGCCTCGCGCCGTTGCAACACAGCGGTGTATTGCGCCAGGCCGGTCTGGGTTTCGCGGATGGCGTTGAGTACCACCCCGTCGAAATGCGCCAGGGCGCCCTGGGTCGCGGCTTCGGCCTCGTGGATGCGCGCACGGGCGCCGTTGGTCGGCAGCGTCCAACTGATCATCGGGCCGAAGCCCCAGCGGTTGGTCGCGGGCTGGCCGAGGTTGTCGAGCAGGCCCACGGTGCCCACCGTGGCGCCGATGGCGATGTCCGGGTACAACGCGCCGGTGGCCACGCCGATACGCGCAGTGGCGGCGGCCAGTTGGCGTTCGGCCTGGCGCACGTCGGGGCGACGCTTGAGCAGTGCCGCACCGTCGCCCACCGGCAACAGTTGGGCGATGTGCGGCAGCTCGGCGCAGGTGCCGGTGCCCGCCGGCAGTTGGTCCACTGGCTTGGCCAGCAGCATCGACAGGCGGAACAGCCCGGCCTGGCGCGCCGCTTCGTAGCGCGGCATGTCGGCGCGCAAGGATTTGTACTGGGTTTGCGAGCGGGTGACCTGGGTTTCATCGCCACGGCCCGCATCACGCAGGCGTTGGGTCAGCTTGGTGCTCTGGGCTTGCAGCTCCAGGGACTCGTTGGCAATCGCCAGTTCTTCGTTGGCGGCGCAGACCTGGGTGTAGGAGCGCACCACATCCGCCACCAACGTGATGCGGGCAATATCGGCGGCAGCCTGAGCCGCGTCGGCACTGGCCTGGGCACTTTCGATGCCGCGCTGCAACGTGCCAAACAGGTCGAACTGGTAAGAGGTGCTGATACCGACACTGCCGATGTTCGATACCGGGACTTTTTCCGTCAGCAAGAATGCTTCACCGGATTCCTGCAGACGCTGGGCCTCGGCCTTGGCGCCGGCACTCCAGCCGCCGGCGGACTCGGCTTGCTGCACCTGGTAACGCGAGCGCTGCAGGTTGGCAGCGGCCACACGCAAGTCGGTGTTGGAGGCCATGGCCTGGTGCACCAGTTCATCCAGGCGCGGGTCTTTGTAGAGCTTCCACCAGTCGGCCGGCACCGGCGCCGACACCACGTTGTTGCCCTCACCCGCCAGTTGCCCTTGCAGGTCGCTGCGGTTGACGGCGGACGTTTGCGGCAGCTTGTAATCCGGCCCCACCACTTGGCAGGCCGACAGCAACAACCCCAGCGCAGCGGTTGCCCAAAGCTGCTTCATGGCTGGGCTCCCTCATTGGGTTTGTCGCCAATGATCGATACGGTGGCCGTACGCCCGGCGATCATGCGGAAGTCCGCCGGTACATCGTCAAAGGCGATGCGCACCGGAATCCGCTGGGCCAGGCGCACCCAGCTGAACGCCGGGTTGACGTTGGGCAGCAGGTTCGAGCCGCTGCTGCGGTCACGGTCTTCGATACCGGCGACGATGCTCTGCACATGGCCGTGCAGGCGGGCGTTGTCGCCGATCACACGGATATCGACGCCCATGCCGACGTGGATGCCGTCGAGCTTGGTCTCTTCGAAGTAGCCGTCGATGTGGAACGAGTTGCTATCCACCACCGACAGCACCGGCCGCCCGGCGGTGACGAACTCCTGGGTACGCGGCGCGCGGTCGTTGACGTAGCCATCCACCGGACTGCGGATCACCGAACGGTCGAGGTTGAGTTGGGCCGAATCCACCGTCACTTGCGCTTCGGCCAGGGCCGACTGGGCGCGGGCAACGCGGGACTGGCTTTCTTCCAGTTGCTCGCTGGGCACCAGGTTGCCGAGGCCACGGTTACGCTTGTACTCGCGGCTTGCCTGGGCCAGGGTTTCCTGGCGGTCGGCCACGGCGGCCTGGGCTTGGCGCAGGGCCAGCTTGAAGCGGTCCTGGTCCACGGCAAACAGTACCTGGCCCTTGGTCACCAGCTGGTTATCGCGCACATCGACGCGCTGGATCAGCCCGGACACGTCCGGCGCGATCTGCACGATGTCGGCACGGATGTGGCCGTCACGGGTCCAGGGGGCAAACATGTAGTACATGACCATGCGCCACACAACGACGACCGCGAAGCTCACGATCAACAACGTCAGGACTACACGGCCGATGGTCAAAAAAGGTTTTTTCATGTCATCAGGTATCGACTGAGTGAGTCCACCGCGCCCAGCAACAGCGCGTAGAGCCCCACATTGAACAATGCCCGGTGCCAGACCAGGCGATAGAAGTGGAGTCGGGTCAACAGCCCGTGCACCACCAGAAACAACACGTACGTAATGCCCATCAGCACCAGCAGCGTGGGCAGGAACACCCCGCTGATATCCAGATCACCGATCATAAAGGCGCTCCATCGGGTAGCGGCGCTTCCATCTCCGTGCCGCCAATGAATTCCACACCCGGCAACAACGCCAGGCGCAGGCCGGCCAGCGCGTGCAGCAGGTGCAGGCGGGTATCGTCTTCGTCTTGCAGGCCCTGGCCGTTGAGGGCGCGGCGCGTGCGGTCGAGGGTCATCAGCAGACCGCTGGGCGCGGGCAAGCGTTCACCCGCCTTGAGGCAGGCCTTGAAGTAACCGCCCACACCTTCCACCACTTGGTTGAGCAGTACCCGCGGGACGCCGAGGATGCGCGGCGAGTAGGCCAGCAGGTCGAGCAGGTTGAGCGCCACGCGCAAGTCGCGCAGGGCGCTGCCGGTGTCCTGATTGATCAACGCCAGGCGCGGCAGGTGCTGCATCAGGCGGTCGAGCATTTGCACCGCCAGGTAGCGGTGTTCGTTCAGGGTGGCGGGCTCGGTCAGGCCGACGATGTCGCGCCAGCTGAACCGGGTCAGACGCTTGGCCGCCAGTTCGGCGCCGAAGGGCCGTGCGATCAACGTCCACACAAAGGCGAACAGCAGGCCCACGGGCCCGGCCAGGTTGACGTTGGCGAAGTTGAGGAAGTCCGCGTCGTAGGCGCCCTGGATGCTGATGAACGACGAGGTGTTCACCAGCGTCAGCAGCATGCCCAGGTAAAAACGCGGCTGCACGGTCAACGTACCGATGCAGATAAACGGCACGGCGAACGCCAGTACCAGCATCGGGAAATCATGCAGGTTGGGCAGTACCAGGAACAGATAGAGGCTGGCGAACAGCACCGACATGGCGGTCCAGAAAAAGAACCGGTAGATCTGCGGTGCCGGGTCGTCCATCGAGGCGAAAAAGCTGCAGGCCACCGCTGCCAGGATCACCGCGCTGCCGCCGTCGGTCCAGCCCAGCAGAATCCACAGCACCGAAGCGACGATGATCGCGGTGACGGTGGAAAACGCCGAGTAGAACATCAGGCCACGGTCGAGGAACGGCGTGAGCCGGCCCAGGCGCCAGTGGCGGTACACGGCGCGCCAGGTGTCCTGGCTTTCGCACTGGATGGCGGCTTGCAGGCTGCGACAGTCTTGCCACAGGTCGATCCACTCACCGAGGCGGTAGAGGGCGTTGGAAAACAGCAGCGTGTGGCGGTCATCCAGGGCTTCGCCGTGGGGTTGCAGGGCGTCGACCTGGTCACGCAGGGCGCGCCAGCGTTCCAGCGGTGCGCTTTCGGTGGTGTTCTCCAGCCACTGCTGGCTGGCTTCCAGCAACGGCATGAGCCGGTCGAGAAACTGCGGCGCGCGGTGTTCGATGGCGTACAGCGCATCGTCGAGCGCATCGATCACCGGCAACAGATGGATCATGCGTCCGCGCAGTTCCTTGGTGTTGCGCACCGTCTGCGGCCGCGCGCCTTCGTGGGGCAACTGGCCGATCATCAGTTCAAGGGTGTTGAAGGTGGCAACCATGCCGCCGCGCAGGGTGCTGACTTCTTCCGGCTGCACATTGCGCGAAAGAAAGCGCTGGCTATAGACCTGGGCGTCGCTGAACCACTTGGCCACCGAGCCATCGAACACCGGCATCAGGCGCCGCGGCCAGAACATCGCGCCCACCACCGCCGCGACCGCGATACCGAGGAAAATTTCTTCGGTACGCGCCTCGGCCACGTCCCATACCGCCAGCGGGTTATCCACCACTGGCAGGGCGATCAGCGGCAAGGTGTAGCCGGCGAGCATCAAGGCATAGTTGTTGGCGGTGCGCAGGTGCATGGAGAGGAACAGCAAGGTGCCCGTCCACAATGCGATCACCACCACCAGGATGTACGGCGATTGCACGAACATCGGCACAAAAAACACCGCCGCCGCCGCCCCCATCAAGGTGCCGATGGCGCGGTATAAGGCCTTGGAACTGGTAGGGCCGACAAACGGGCTGGAGACGATATACACCGTGGCCATCGCCCAGTAAGGACGCGGCATTTGCATGAGCATGGCGATGTACAGCGCGATCATCGACGCGGCGAAGGTACGAACGCCGTAGAACCAGTCACGGGCGGGCGGAAAGCCGCTGAAAAATCCGTTCAAAGCGTCGCCGCCTCAAAGGCCCGCAGTACGCGCAGTGCCGCTTCCATGTCGGCGGTCGGAATGTCCGCCAGCACTTCGCGGCGCAGACGCACCAACTGCACCTCCACCGCCTGCACCAACTCGCGACCGCGCTCGGTCAGGCTCAGGGCCTTGGCGCGGCGGTCGTGGATGTCTTCGGTACGGCACACATAGCCGTCATGGCACAGCCGGTCGAGCAGGCGCACCAGCGACGGGCTTTCCATCCCCGACGCCTGGGCCACTTTGACCTGATGCACCCCGTCGCCCAAGCGACCGATCATCAACAGCGGCACGGCGCAGGCTTCGGAGATGCCATAGCTGACCAGCGTGGTCTGGCAGATTTTGCGCCAGTTACGGGCGCCCACCACCATGCTGCTGCTGAGGTTCATCTGGAGTTGTTCGAGGGATTGAGGCACTGGATAGTTCGCATACAGTTAGTTTGCTAACTATCAATATGGCCGAGGGATCGAATTGCGTCAAGTTTTGAAACAATTTAGCGGATGGGTGGAGCGATTCAGTGGCAACACCGCAGGACGAATGTGGGAGGGGCTTGCCCTAAGGACAGTCAGTTAAGCGTACATGGCCTCCTGTAGGAGCGAGCTTGCTCGCGAAAAACGCCAACGATAACGCGGGCTTCCTGAATGAACGCGGCGCCTATGAGTTTTTCGCGAGCAAGCTCGCTCCTACAAAAAGCCTTCACTGACTGGCATTAGGACAAGCCCCCTCCCACAATCGGATCGGCGTCGGCTTCAGGATTGCTGTGCGGCCTGGCCATCCAGGCGGCGCTGGTTTTGGTCCAAAATGTCCAGGCCATCGCGCGACCTCAGAAAAAATTACTCAGGCGATCAAAACCCAGATTTTTTTTACTCCTCACCTTTTTTTTTACAAAAACACAATTTCCAAAAGATTTTTTTACACCCCTCGCCCACCCCGCAACATCAGATTCAACTCATCCACCACTTCCGCCCAATCGGCATCGTCCAAAATTTCCTCGCGCAAAAACGCTTTCTGGCTGTCTGTCCAGAAAAACGCATCTGCCAATTTAAGATCCGGCTTGAGTGGCGAGTGGGTGGTCACAAACTGATCAATACTGATCGGGTCATCCGGCAGTCCAAGCTGTTTGAACAGTGACGGCAAGCTGTGCACGGGCGATTGCATGGCGGGCTCCTAAGAAGAGGATTTCCCAGAGTCTAGTTCAGGCGCCAGCCAGGCCAACAATCGCTCGACACTCTGCGGTGCCGACAGCGCGCCGGTGTCCAGTACCAGCGCAGCGGGAGGGGGTGGCCCGTAGGGCGAACCAATGATCACGATCTGCCCGTTGTCCACCCGCAGCGCCGCCACCCGGTTAGTGGGCGACGGCACGCGGCACCGGTGCGGTAACAATGTTGCCGGCGGCCCAGGCTGACTCACGGCTGGCCAGCGCCGTGGCGATGGTCTGTACGCGGTCGGAGTCCAGTTGTTCCGGCAGCGGGTCGAGCCCGGCGCTGGCGAAGATCTGGCCGTAGGCGTTGCGCAGGTCGGCGTAGGCCAGGTCGCGGCGCAGGTCGGCTTGCAGGGTGTTGAGCTCGCCCTGGATCAGGTCGAGTTCGCCCAGGCCCGCCGCCTGGTGGCGGTTGCGCAGTTGAGTGAGGATTTGCCCGTCGATATTGGCCAGTTGTTCGTTGGTCTTGAACTGGCGTACGGCATCCTGGAAGTTCGCGTTGGCCACATAGACCTGCGCCAGTACCGCGATGGACATGGCCTGGCGCCGAGCGGTGGCGACTTCTTCACCGGCTTTGGCGACGTCGATGGCGGCCGGGGCGGAGATCACGTTGAACAGGTTCCAGGTGATCTTGGCGCCGTAGTCGGCCCAGCGATTGTCCACCAGGAACGAGTTGCTGTCGTAGTGGCCGCCGGCCGAGAACTCCAGGCCAGGCAGCAGGCGCAGCATGGCTTTGCGGGTTTCGGCGGCGCTGATACGGGTCTGGTAGTCCTGCTCGCGCAGTTCGGGACGATTGGCCAAGGCTTCCTGTTCCAGGCTGGCCAGGTTGACCTTGAGCTGGGGCACCACGTAATCGTCCGGCGTGGCGAGTTTCAGGTCAGTGCCCATGGGCAGGTTGATCAAGGTCGCCAGTTCAGTCTTGGCCAGGGACAAGGCGCGGCGCTGTTCCTGCAACTGGCGCGTGGCTTCGATCAGCGAGCGCTGGTAGCCAAGGGCCTGGACCGGGTCGCCGATACGCTGTTCGCTCATGTTCTGGCTGTCGGTCTGGGCTTGGTCGACCCGTACCATCAGGCTGTCAATCTGAGTCAGCAGACGCTCGGCTGCCACCGCTCGCCAATAGGCCGAGCGCACGTCCTGGACGATGGTGTTGATGACCTTGCGCCGACGCTCCTGGATGATCAGGCGCTGGTCGCCTTGCTGTTTGGCACTGATGTAGCTGACGCCGAAGTCGAGGACGTTCCACACCATGGTCAAGTCGGCCACACGGCGGTCGCGGTCCTGGGAGGTCGACGGCTCCAGGGACTGGGTGCCAGTGCGCACGCTCTGGCTGCTGGAGGCGTTGGTGTTGTTGCGCCCGGCGTAACCGGCGGACAGCGCCATGCGCGGCAGCATGTCAAAGCTGGACAGGTCCGACTGGCGCTTGGCCAAGGCTTCTTCCATCACCTTCAGGCGGCCTTCGAGGTTGTATTTCACTGCGCGGGCCATGGCCTGGTGCAGGGTAAGCGGACCACTGAGGGGTTCCTGATCCTTGTACATGCCTTGCAGATCATTGCGGGCGCGTTGCTCACTGACACTGCGCTCAATCGGCTCACTGGTGACCGCGCAACCGCTGATCGCCAGCACCAGCAAGCTGGCGCCGAACACCTTATGACGTGTATTCATCCTTGTACTGCCCCTGTTCCTGCGTCGAAATTAGTGGTGTTCAAGCCTGCATTTCGCTGATGCCGACTTGTTGCAGTGCCTGTGCCAGGTCGATCACCTGGCGATGCTCCCTGTCGTTGATCTGTTGCAATTGCTGGCCTAGGGTCGGTGCGCCAAAGACGCCGCGCAGGCCTTGGGCCGGATCACCGCCGCCCTTGATCGACTTGCTGTCGAACGCTTTAAAGCCTGAGTCGCTGCCACTGTTATCGCGGTTGAACAGGCCCGACAACGTGCTTGAGCCAAACACCCCGCCGTCGCCACCGCCGAAGCCGAGGAAGCCATTGCCACTGCCGTCACCACTGCCATCGGTGCTGAACACCTGGGCAATAAAGCTGGGCGACGACGCGCCGTTGTTGATGAAGATACTGCCGATCGGCGGCAGGCCCGCGCCCATTTCACGCTGTTCAAACAGCGGCGGGAAACCAATCGGTGAGCCCAGGTCGCCACCCGGCCGGCCAAAAATGATCGGCTGCAAGGGCACGTTCGGCGCATCCACAGGCACTGTAGGGACCGTGACGCGAAACAGCGGGTCGCCGGTGAGGGCGGTGGTGTTCACCCCGTAGTTATTGGAGTTGGCATAACCGCTGCCGGCGTTGCCTGCCAGGTCAGTCACCAGGCTGGTGTCGAGGGTGATGAAGTTGCTCGGGTCGGTGATATTCGCCGTCGGTGTCAGGGTGGCGGTCCAGGTTTTGCCGCCATCGCTGGTGGCCAGGTCGGACAAGGTGCCGTTGGCGACGCTGAGGTCATTCAGGTCGAAGCCCGTGACTTTTTCGCTGAAGGTGAAGGTCACGGTGGTGGTCTGGCCGACAACCAGGTTGGGGTTGGCGACCGAGATAGTCGCCGTGGGCAGGTCGCCGTCGATTGCGTAGTTATTGGAGATGGCCACGCCCGACCCGGTGTTGCCTGCGCCATCGCTGACCAGGCTGTTGTCGAGTACCACCAGGTTGGTGGCATCGGTGATGCCCGCAGTGGGGGTAAGGGTCGCGGTCCAGTGGATGTTGTCACTGGTGGTCAGGTTGGACAGCACACCGTTGGCCACGCTCAGGTCCGACAGGTCAAAGCCGCTGACCGCCTCGGTGAAGGTGATGCTCACGGTGGTGGTCTGGCCGATCCCCAACAGGCCGTTGGCCACCGTAATAGTCGCGCCTGGGCGCTGGGTGTCGATGCTGTAGTTACTGGAGTCTGTGGTGCCGCTGCCAGCGTTGCCGGAGGCGTTGACGACACCGCTGTTGTCCAGGGTGATGACGTTAGTGGTGTCGGTGATATTGCTGGTCGGCGTGAGTGTCGCGGTCCAGGTGATGCCGCCGTCGCTGGAGGTGACGTTCGTCAGTGTGCCGTTGCTGAGGGTCAGGTCGGCATTGCTGAAACCGCTCACGGCTTCGCTGAAGGTGATGGTCACCGTCGAGGTTTCGCCGGCCTTGAGGGCAGTGTCCGCCACCACGATCGTCGCCGTCGGACGTACCGTATCGATGCTAAAGTTGGCCGAGTCGGTGGTACCGGTACCGGTGTTGCCGGCCAGGTCGGTGTAGCCGGTGTTGTTCAGGCTGATCAGGTTGGTGGTGTCGTGAACATTGCTGTCCGGGGTAAAGGTCCCGGTCCAGGTGATGCCGCCGTCGCTGCTGAGCAGGCTGCTCAAGCTGCCGTTGGGCACGCTCAGGTCGCTGCTGTCGAGGCCGGCCACCGCTTCGCTGAAGGTGATGGTCACCGTCGTGGTTTGCCCGACGAGCAGGCTCGCACTGCCGAGCACAATGCTGGCCGTCGGCGCCACGGTATCGACGCTGTACGCATTGGAGACGGTGTTCCCCGCACCGGCATTACCGGCACTGTCGCTGACCAGGCTATTGTCCAGGCTGATGACGTCGCCGGCATGGGTGGTCGCGGCGTTCGGCGTCAGGGTTGCGGTCCAGGTGATGTTGTCCAGGGTGCTCAGGTTGCTCAGGGTGCCGTTGGGGGCTGTCAGGTCGCCCAGGGTGAAGCCGGTCACGGCTTCACTGAAGGTGATGGTCACCACCGATGAACCCGCTGCATTCAGGGCGTCGTTACTGACCACGATGGTCGCCGTCGGCCGCTGGGTGTCGATGCTGAAGTTGTTGGAATCGGTAGTACCGATGCCGGCGTTGCCCGAGGCATTCGCCACGCCGGTGTTGTCCAGCACGATCAGGTTGCTGCTGTCGGTGATGTTGCTGGTCGGCGTAAAGGTCGCCGTCCAGGTGATGCCGCCGTCGCCGCTGGCAAGGTTCGTCAACGTACCGTTGCTGATCGTCAGGTCGGCGGTGCTGAAGCCACTCACCGCTTCGCTGAAGGTGATGGTCACCGTCGAGGTTTCACCCAGCGCCAGGGCGTTGTCCGCCACCACGATCGTCGCGGTCGGCCGTACCGTGTCGATGGTGAAATTACCCGAGAGGGTGGAGCCGGTGCCAGCGTTGCCCGCCAGGTCCGTATAGCCTGCGTTGTTCAGGCTGACGATATTGGTGGTGTCCTTGATGTTGCTGGTCGGCGTGAACGTCGCGGTCCAGGTGATGCCTCCATCGCTGCTGCTCACCGCGCTCAACGTGCCATTGGGCACGGTCAGGTCGCTGTTGTCGAAACCGCTCACCGCCTCGCTGAAGGTGATGGTCACCAGCGAGGCTTCACCCGCTGCGAGCACCGGATCGGCTATCACGATGGTCGCGGTCGGCCTCTGGCTGTCGATCGCATAGTTGTTGGAGTCAGTGGTGCCGGAGCCGCTGTTGCCAGCCGTGTCGAGCACGCCGGTGTTATTCAGGGTGATCTGGTTGCTGGCCTGGTTGATGCCCGCCAGCGCCGTCAGGGTTGCGGTGTAGGTGATGTTGTCGCTGGTGCTCAGGTTGCTGAGGGTACCGTTGCCGACGGTCAGGTCGGACAGGTCGAAGCCGGTCACTGCTTCGTTGAAGGTAATGGTCACCGTTGACGTGCCACCGACGCCCAGGTTTTCGTTGTCCACCACCACAGTGGCGGTCGGACGCTGGGTGTCGATAACGTAGTTGTTGGAGTCGGTGGTGCCGCTGCCCGCATTGCCCGACGCCATCGCCTGCACCCCGCTGTTGTCCAGGGTGATCAGGTTGGTGGCGTCGGTAAGATTGGTGCTCGGGGTGAAGGTGGCGGTCCAGGTGATGCCGCCATCGCTGCTGGCCACCGCGCTCAGGGTGCCGTTGGTAATGGTCAGGTCGGCATTGCTGAAACCGGTGACCGCCTGGCTGAACGTGATGGTCACCAACGACGTGCCACCGATATTCAACGCTGGGCTCGCGACTACGATGCTCGCCGTGGGCAGCACGGTGTCGATGGTGAAGTTGGCCGAGTTGGTGCTGCCCGCCCCCGCGTTGCCGGCAAGGTCAGCGATACCGGTATTGGCCAGGGTGATGGCATTGGTTGCGCTGTTGGTGTTCGTACCTGGCGTGAAGGTCGCGGTCCAGGTGATGCCGTCAGCGCTGCTCAAGCCGCTCAGGCTACCGTGGCTGGTACTCAGGTCGCTCAGGCTGAAGCCGGTTACCGCTTCGCTGAACGTAATGGTCACCAGCGAGGTTTCCCCGGCCGTCAGTGTCGGATCGGCGACGACGATGGTCGCGGTCGGCCGCTGGGTATCGATGCTGTAGTTGTTGGAGTCGGTGGAGCCGGTGCCGGTATTGCCGACGGTGTCGCTGTAGCCGGTGTTGTCGAGGGTGATCAGGTTGCTGGTGTCGGTGATGCTCGCGCTCGGTGTGAAGGTTGCGGTCCAGGTGATGCCGCCATCGCTGCTGCCCACTGCCGTCAGCGTGCCGTTGGTAATGGTCAGGTCGGCATTGCTGAATCCGACCACGGCTTCCGAGAAGGTAATGGTTACCAGCGAGGTGTCGCCGATGTTCAGCGAGTCGTTGGCGACCACCACGGTGGCGGTCGGGCGCACGCCATCGATGGCGATGTTGTTGGAAGTGGTGGTGCCGCTGCCAGCGTTGCCCGCCCCATCCTGGACCCCGGTATTGTCCAGGGTGATGTGGTTGCTCGCGCTGACGACAGCCGCAGTCGGGGTGAAGGTCGCGGTCCAGGTAATGCTGTCGCTGGTGCTCAGGTTGCTCAGGACGCCGTTGCTCGCCGTCAGGTCGGCCAGGGTAAAACCGGTCACGGCTTCGCTGAAGGTGATAGTGACCGGGGAGGTCTGGCCGATCCCAAGATTGGCGCTGCCGAACACGATGGTCGCGGTCGGGCGCTGGGTATCGACGACATAGGTGTTGGAGTTGGTGCTACCGCTGCCGGCGTTGCCCGCACCGTCGGTAATCAACGTGTTGTTCAGGGTGACCAGGTCACCGCTGTGGGTAACCCCACTGTTGGGGGTGAGGACGGCCGTCCAGTGGGTGCCATCGACCTGGACCAGGTTGCTCAGGACGCCATTGGATGCGCTCAGGTCGCTCAGGTCCAGATCGTTGACCGTTTCGCTGAAGGTGATGGTCACCTGGGACGAACCGCCAATGTTGAGCGCGGTGTTGGACACCACAATGCCCGCGGTCGGCCGCACGGTATCGATCACGTAGGCGTTGGACGTGCTGGTGCCAGTGCCCGCGTTGCTCGCAGTATCGGTGTAGAGCGTGTTGTCCAGGGAGATGCTGTTGCCGCTGCTGTTGTTGCCGGCAGCCGGGGTCAGGGTGGCGGTCCAGTGGATGTTGTCGCTGGTGGTCAGGTTGCTCAGGGTGCCGTTGGTTGCCGTCATGTCCGACAGACTGAAACCACTCACTGCCTCGTTGAACGTGATGTGCACCTGGGACGAACCACCGACTTTCAACGCCGGACTGTCGACCACGATGGTCGCGCTCGGGCGTTCGGTGTCGACGGTGTAGCTGTTGGACGCGGTGGTGCCGATGCCTGCCAAACCCAGCGACTGGCTGGTGACACCGGTGTTGTCCAAGGTGATCTGGCCGGCACTGCTGGCGACGTTCGCGTTCGGGGTGAAGGTCGCGGTCCAGGTCTTGTTATCGCTGGTGGTCAGGTTAGTGAGAACGCCGTTGGCAGCGGTCAGGTCAGCCAGGGTGAAACCGTTGACGGCTTCGCTGAAGGTAATGGTCACCTGCGACGTACTGCCGATGTGCTGCGCTGGGGTTGCAACCACGATGGTCGCGGTCGGGTTCGGCACATAGGCATTGTCCGACGTACCGCCGATATCGTTGAACAGGCCATTGGCCGCCGTCGGTTTGTTGCCGGCTGTACCCGCACTGGCCAGGCCGCCATTGCCGCTGGCGCCGGAGTTGGCGCTACCGCCCAGGCTGGCGAAGTTGGCCGCCGTGATCAGTACCGAACCCTTGTTCCAGATTGCGCCAACGCCCAGGCCACCGTCGCCGCCGCTGGCGTTGCTGCCGCTGTTGATGGAGCCGCCACCGCCACCACCGCCGCCGGCACCGATGTTACCGGTAATCGCCGAGTTGCCGATGATGGTCAATTTGGCGCCAGCGGCGTTGTAGATACCGCCCGCAGCACCACCGCCCTTGCCGCCGAGGGCGTTCCAGCCGGCACCGCCGCCACCACCGCCGATCGATATTCCGCCGACGGCCGCAGCGCCGCCGGCGCTGCCGTTGGAGTAGCCGTAGGGGTTGGTCGAGCCCGCGCCGGCGCTGCCCGAGCCACCCTTGCCGCCCATCACCACCAGGTTATACCCGCCTCCCGTACCGCCCTGATTGGCCGAGCCAGCGGTGCCGGCGTAGTTGCCAGTACCACTGCCGGTGCTGCCGCCATGCCCGCCGATGCCGTTGCCCAGTGCACCGCCGCCGCCCCCGGCGCCGCCGACCGCGCCACCGGTGACACCGCCACCGCCACCGCCACCGGAAGCCGCGTTTGCCGTGACGCTGACGTTTCTCAGCGTCAGGTCGCCGAAGTTGCTGAGCCCCGCGCCCAGCGAGTTGCCCGCGCTGGTACCGCTGCCGCCATTGCCACCGTTACCGGCAATCAGGCCACGGGTAATCACCAGGCCGTCGAAGGTCACGGTGGTACCGCTGTTGACCTGGATCACGCTGGTCTTGTACTGCCCGTCCAGGGTTACCTCAGCGACGCCGTCATTGTTCAGGTCGCCGTCGAGGGTGATGTTCTTGGTGACCACCAACTGGCTGTTCAACAGTACGGTCATGCCGTTGTTGAAGGTCACGATGTCGCCGTTCTGCGAGGACGCCAGCGCCGCGCGCAGGGAGCCGACACCCGAATCATTGCCGTTGGTCGCGGTCCAGGTCGCCAGGCCCCACTGGTAATCGTTCATCACCTGTTGCGACAGCAGGGGCGTGCTTTCGATGGCGCCGGTTGCGATTTCCAACGTCCAGTCGCCGCCCACGCCGGTGCGGTTGGTGGAGGCCGCAATGTCACGCCCGGTGTACTGCGCCAGGGAATCGACGAAGCTCACGCCGCGCTCGCCTTCGGCAGTGTTGCAGGCGTAGATCAGGATATCGCCGCCCACGTTCATGTCTTTGCCGATCTGGCCCAGCACATCGGCGCGCGCCGCCACGTTGTCCGCCGACAGGTAGGTACTGCCCAGCCACAAGTCACCGGTATTGCCGTGGGCAATGATCTCCACGGTACTCACGCCCTGGTGGCTGCCCAGGTATTCGGCGATCTGTTGCAGACCGTCCTTGCTGCCGTCCAGCACCACAACCTGAGTGCCGGGAGCGACGCCCTTGAGCAGGCTGTCGAAGTCCTTGACCCGCGAGTCGACAAACACCACACCCTGGCCGGGCACGGCAACAGGTGCAGTCGCCGGGGCGGCATCCGTCTGGCCATGAGTGTCCTTGGCAGCCGTGGGCTGGTCTGCGGTGGGTGGCTTGGCCGCGTCCACGGTCGAGTGGTTATCAGCCGCCGTCGCCACCGTCGCCGCCACGGCGCCGTCGAACAACATGCGCGGTTCCAGGGACATGATCATGGGCGAACCCAGGGACCGGGCTGCGGCGGTTGCCTGCGATGCCCCACGCGACTTCTGTTTATTCCACCACATGAGACTCACCCGGGATCGAACGTCTGAAACTCAGGAAAAATCGCGATCAGTGACTCGCGAGGTTGTTTTTGATACGAATCACATTGGCGGCGCTGGAGGCGCCATCCAGCCAGAACGACAGCTTGGAATACTGTTCGAACAAATCTGGCGGCAGGATCGTGCGCCGGGTCTCGAAGGCCACCTTGCGCTTGACCTTATGCAGACCCGCCAGGCCCAGCGCGTCATCGAATTCCGGTGCGTCATAGGCCAGGTTGTCGAAGTCGTGCTCGAACCAGGGCTCGCCGATGAACTCGTAGACCAGGCGCAGCACACGCTCAGGCGCCTGGCTCAGCAGGTCGTAGTCGATGATCAGCAAAGAATCGGCCTGCTCGCCGTAATAGGCTTCCTTGAGTGCCGCCCAGGCAAACCCCACCAGGCGATTACGCTGAGCCAAGGTTTCGACCCGGCTGTAAACGGTGTTGCGCTCACCGTCATCATTGAACAGCTTGGTATTCTCGAAGGGATTGGCGCGGTACAGCCGCTCGATGCTGTCCATGACCCAGGCAACGTTGCGCACACACGCGATGACCTTGGCCTGGGGAAACAAATCGCGAATAGCCGGGAGACGGGCGGACCACTGCCGATTGGTGTCGAACACCACGGACTTGTCAGCCTGATCGGCGTAATAGGAGTCGAACAAGCCGCCCAGCAGGCGGCGTCGTACATCCGTGTTGATGACCGCGCCAAACTCACTGCCGGCGCTGCACTGGCCGAGTACACCGGCAAACAGCGCACCGACCGGGCTGGTCATGCCCGCATGAAAACGCGGATTCTGTAAAAGAATGGCGGACAACAGGGTCGAACCGGAACGCGGCAACCCGGAAATGAAGTGAAAACGGCTCAATCCTTTCACCTTTACTAGCAGTCCTTTGTAGGACAAAGCGTAGCGTAAGGAATCATTTCCAGCCAATATTACTTTGCCATCAACTGGTTTAATTCGGCATAAATGCCCTTTATTTTCGGGGCTTTGCGATATATCCGACGAAAGACAGCTACCGCCCCTCAGGGCCGGGTGCAGGTGAGATGACAAACCTCATATAAAACTGCCTGGGTATCACCGCCTGCATGCTGATCAATGGCTCGCCAGTTCTTCGGAATCGAGGGGAATTCGTCAGGGGCCACCCGGCTCATCACCAGCCATACCCGGCCGTTGCCAATGGGCAGGTCGTTCAAATCGTCCAGATAAACCCCGGCATCGGGCTCGATCAAGGTACCGAAGCCGTAGGCATTGGGGCGGGTCGATACACCCTTGGCCGTCGGTGGGGTGTAGAGACGGGGCGCGGTTGCGCTTTTATCGTAATAACCCCAAGTGAGGTACCAGAACATATCCCCCAGGACGATCTGGTCACCGGCCACGGTGTGCTGGTTCATGTAGTCGACCATGTTGCTGAATTGATCATCGGGGTCGACCGTGTAGTTATTCTTCAGCCCCACGGCCGAAGCGCCCAGTACCACGGCCAACAGCACCGCCGCCAAGGCTCTGTGGCGCAGGGCCAGGCGGTCGATGGCCAGCGCCAGGACAATCGGCAAGCCCAGGGCGGGTGCGGTCAAATAGCGGTCGATAAATACCGGCGAAATAAAAGATATCGCAAACACCAGCAGCACCGGCAAGGTGCAATAGATCACCACCAGCGTGGCGAAGCGGTAGCGACTGCGGTCGTTCCACAGCACATAACCGAGTACCGCCGTGACCACAGTCGGCAACGTGAGCAACAGCCACGGCGACATGGTTTCTCCATCATCCAGCGCCAACAGCTGCCAGACCATCGACGGCAGTGAACGCCAGGTGACCGGCAACTCCCAACCCACATCGTTGCCGGCCTTCAGCTCCTCCATATGCAGTACCAGGTCAATCAGCCCCGGCAGCCAGGGCGCAAACAGCAGCACAATCGCGACGTTGGCCAGCCACCAGTCGTGACGGCCGATAAAACGCTGGCGTGCACCGGGCACGGGCCCCAGCAGCGCCACATACAGCCAGTGGGCAAGCACACACAAGGCGGCGAAATAATGGGTGTAGAACGCCGCCGTCATCAGCAACGCGTAGACCACCAGGTAACGCGAACGCTGCGGCGCCTTCACCCAATACACCAGCGCGAGGGTCGCCCCCAACAGCCAGACACCCAGCAGTGAATACATGCGGATTTCCTGGCTGTAGCGCACCGCCGTGGGCAGCAAGGCCAGCAGCAGGCAGGCCAGCAACGTGGCCCGGCGCGTGGCGATCAGGTGCACCAGCCAGGTGCCCAGAAAGACCGCGGCCACCCCCGGCAGTGCGCTGAGCAGGCGGATCGACAGGATGGAGTCGCAAAACACCGCGATCCAGCCGTGCAGCAGCATGAAATACAGGGGTGGGTGCACATCGTGGGCCGCATGGAACCAGATGCCAGGCAGCGCGTAATGGGCCAGCAGCAGGCTGGAGCCTTCATCGCCCCAGATCGCCGCTGCCGTCAACTCATAGCAGCGCAACCCCAGGGCCAGCGCCAGGAGCGGCAGTAACCAGGGTTCGCGAAGCAATTGAAAAAGAGAGTGCGCAGGTGTGACAGGCTGACAGGTGCTTGTTGTTTCATCACGACTCGGAACGCCCATTACCACCCTCTGAAATCGACACCCGCACCCGGCCGGGTGCTCGAACGCGCTGATTGTAGGCCAGAAGCATCCCCGGCGGCCGGTGTAATCCTCCCTCTACCCCAAAGCCCGACCAAAAAGCGGACGAAGTGCAGACCCGCGTCTAGGCTGTGGGGCGGTGCGCCAGGTTTGCATCGCGCGGCGCATCTCATCCGACACTTAGCAGGAGAGGTTTTCATGGAAGTTTTTCTCGGTACGGTTCAGATGTTCGCGTTCAACTACGCACCCCAGGGATGGGCCTATTGCAACGGCCAATTAGTATCGATCGCGCAAAACAACGCACTGTTTGCCTTGTTGGGCACGGTCTATGGCGGTGACGGCCAGAACACTTTTGCCCTACCCAACCTGCAAGGCCGTGCACCGATCCATATGGGCAATGGTGCCGGCCTGACACCACGGGTCATCGGTGAAGTCGGCGGCACCGAAAAATCGAACATCCTGAGCGGCAACCTTCCGACCCAACTGATCCCCACCACCGGCCTGACGGTCACCACCACCATCAACCTGGCCAACGAGCCCAGTGCCGCCACCACCACACCCACCAGCACCAATGCCTACATCGGCGCCTCCAGCACGGGTGGCCCCGGCTCGGCGGCGATCTACTCCGACAATCCCGGCAGCGCACCCGTCGCCCTCAAAGGCGCCAGCAGCACCCTGGGCGGCAACTTGACGGTTCCAGGCGGCAACCAGCCGTTGCCAACAATGGCACCGTACCTCGCGCTGAATTTCAGCATCGCCCTGACAGGGCTTTTCCCGCCCCGCCCGTAAACCGCTCCAACACCGGGGCAATCGCCCCGGTGCCTGCCGCAACGACCGGAGACGCGCCATGCTGCAACAGGTATGCAACGAACATTTCCAGCCCCTGATCAATCAGTCCTGCCCGCTGCAACTGCCCGATGGCCGAGTGCTGCACGTGCACATCGAGGCCGTCGACCTGCGCCCACAATCGCGCCTGCCGGACAACTCCCGCACACCCTTCAACGTCACGCTGCGCAGCCTGGCGCCCACGGACTTCGTCGATGGCCTGTGTGCCCTGGCCCTGCCAGAGCTTGGCAGCGTCGACGGGATTTTCGTGTCCCGGGAACCGGCCCTGGGCCGCGACCCGAACCTTGGCTATTTCAACATTGTGTTCAACTGAGCCCCGGGTACCACACCAGCCGCTCGGCCCCCGGCACGGTTTCCTCGACGCGAAACCCCAGCGCCAGGTAATGCTGGCGCGCACCGGGGTTGCTGGCCCACACCACCGTCGCCACCGGGCAGCGCACTTGGGCGGCGGCTTTTTGCACGCCTTGCAGCACTGCGCGGCCAAAACCCTGGCCACGCGCAGCCGGGACAAATGCCAGATAGAGCACGCGCACTTCATTCGCGCCGAAGTCCGCCGTCAACACGCCGATCGGGGTGTCGAGTTTCTCCACCACGTAGTGCATCGCTCCCGGAAAATGCTCGGCGATCCCCTGCTCCTGAACCTGATACTGCTGGGCGACGATCTGCTCGATCACCTCGGGATGGGCATCGACCCACTGCAGTTCCGGCCGCGCGCAGCGGTACAGGTTGTGCAAAAACGGCGCATCGGTGGGCCGTGAAGGGCGCATGGATAAACCCGCGCACGACGAACTGTCCAGCATTGATCATCTCCTTGGATCAAAAACCACTTTCGCGTACACCCAACGCCGCCATGCGCCGCCAGGCTGCCCCTAGCAATGATTCACTGCGCCCCTGCAAAACCACCACACCGCGCAGTGGATGGGGGGGCGCCGGCGCGTCTTCGAGCAGTTTCAGGCGCGCGCCATACTGCGCCTGCACCGGCTCCGGTCGCCGGCTCTCGTCACGGCGTACGGCAATCGGCCCGTGCTGGTCCGAGGTCAGGGCTTCCTGGTCGAGGACGGCAACGCCGTTGGCATCCACGTCCAGCAGTTCCACCGGCC
The DNA here is from genome assembly GCF_001269925.1 of Pseudomonas sp. MIACH. GTDB lineage: Bacteria > Pseudomonadota > Gammaproteobacteria > Pseudomonadales > Pseudomonadaceae > Aquipseudomonas. The sequence continues at coordinate 34,487 of NZ_LHVO01000054.1, read as the reverse complement.
ACGCCGGGCGCATCGGGTCGTCGGCGATAAACCGCCCGCTGGCACCCGGCGCCACACGCCACAAATCCGCCTCGGCCAGGTAACCGCGCAGGCGTGTGCCGCCTTCGACGATGCGCGCCAGTGGGTCGCGGGTCGACACCCAGCGGCCGGCCACCAGTTGCGGCATCAGGTCACGCACCTGGCCAGCCTCGGGCGCGCGCAGCAGCAGTCGCTCACGCCGGGCCTGCAAGCCACGGTATTCGGCCACGGCTTCGGCCAGACGTTGCTCCAGAATGCCGACATCTGCCGCCGTTTCGCTGCGCCCGGCCTGGCGACGCATCTGCAATTGCAGGATGTCGATTTCGCGGCGCACGATCAGCAGCCGCGAATCAATGTCCGGCGACTCCAGCTCCACCAGCACCGCGCCCCGCTCCACGGTTTGGCCATCGACCACATTCACCTGCTTGACCCGCGCCGCCACCGGCGCATGCAACGCCGTGACCCGCGCCGCCTCAAGCATCGCCGGCACCTCAACGCTGCTGCGCCACGGCACCGCCACCAGCAGCAACAGCGCCAGCAGCCCCAGGCCCGTCATCAGCACACGCGGGGTATGCGCCTGCTCACGTCGGGTCCACCACTCACGACCTTCCTTGAGAATCGGCAGGACGATAAACCAGCCCAACTCCACCAACATCAGGAAGATTCCCAGTAGCTTGAAGAACAAGTGGTACACCGCCAGCGCAATCCCGAAGAACAATGCGGCGCGCCACAGCCATGACAAATAGCCCCACCACAACAGGCGCTGACGCATGGCGGGCGACCACGCCTCCGGAGCCGGTTCGCCGTAGCCGAACAAGGCCTCACGCAGGCGCCAGCGACACAGGGCGAAGGCGCGTCCTTGCAGGTTGTCGACCCCCCACAGATCGCTGATCAGAAAATAACCATCAAACCGCATGAACGGGTTGAGATTGACCACCAGCGTGGTGATCCACGTCGCGCTGGCAAGCATGAATGCAGCGGTGCGCGCCGGCCCGTCCGGCAACAACGACCACGCCAGCAATGCGATGCAGGCCAGCAGCAATTCGGCCATCACCCCACCGGCACCGATCAGTAGCCGTGCCTTGCGGTCGTTGACCCGCCAGGCATCACTCACATCCGTGTAGAACAACGGCAGCAGCACCATGAACGCCACTCCCATGCTCTGCACCCGACACCCCGCGCGCTTGGCCATGAAGGCATGACCGAACTCATGGCACAGCTTGGCGAAGAACAACGCCATGCCAAACGCGATGGCGCCGCCAAGGCTGAACAGATGGGGAAAGGTCGCCAGGAACCGCTCCCAGTCACGGGACACCAGAAACACACCCAGCCCCAGGGTCGCCGGCAACCCGTAGCGCAACAGGCGCGGGCCAAACCGCTGCAGCCACGGCCAGGCACGATTGAGAAAGGCGTCCGGGCGCCACAATGGAATGCGGAAAAACAGGTATTGGTGCAGTGCCTTTTGCCACAGGCTCTGGCGTGATGCGGCGGACTTCAAGACGTAGCTGGCGCGCTGCTGCGGGTCCAGCGCGGCGATCAGGTCATGCGCGCGCAGGAACGCCAGCAACTCTTCGAGCTCCGTCTCGCCCAGCTTCAAGCCCGGCTCGCGGTTGGCCGCGTGCAGCACTTGGGCCGCATCCCCCAGGGTCCAATGACGCAGCAGGCGCATGGCCTGGGCGCCCAACTTGAAATAGCGGCCGCGCAGCGGGTCGGCCAGTGTCCAACGTGGCGAGCCGTCCAGGGCCGGGGCGGCGACGGTCAGTTGCAGGTCGGCGCGCAGGCTGGGCAACCCCATTACAGGCCCACGCTCTGGCGCAGCCCGGCCAGAGGGCGACGCAGCAGGTACAGGGCCAACGGCGCGCGCTGGCCAAACAGCTTGGCGGTACCGCGCAGACCGATGCGTGGGGGCGGTGATTCAGTAAAGGCCGCATCGACCCGATAGGCCAACTGCCCGGACGGCGTCGGCTGCGCTTCATAGGCCACGCGCTCGACCCGAGCGGCATAGCGTTGCAGCGGGTCACTGTCGAGAAACAGCGCCACCTCGGCGTCCGTCGCCAGGGCGATGGCGTCCCCCACGGCCAACTCGATGCGCAGCTCGGCCTGACCAGGGTCGGCGATATCCATCAGCCGCTCGCCGGTCTGGATCGGCTTGCCGGTCCAGCGCTCGGCATCGGCGAATACCGCGATACCGTCGCGCTCGGCGCGCACTTCGCTGCGCTTGAGCAACTGTTCGGCGTAGTTGCGTTCGGCGCGCTTTTGCTCGACGCGGGCGGCGAGCAAATCGATTTTCGAATTGGACTCGGCATCGGCGAACGCCCGTTGTGCGTTGGCCTTCAATTCGGCTTCTGCCACCCCCAGCGCCCGCTCGGCCACATCGGCCTGGGCCTTGAGGGTGGTGCTTTCAAAGCGCACCAGCAGATCGCCGCTTTTCACCGCTTGGTTGGGCTTGACCAGAAACTCGGCAATCACCCCATCCAGCGGTGCAGCGACCACCCGCCCGCCCAGCGGCACCACTTGCGCCGGTGCCAGCACGGACTGACGCACCGGAATCAACAGCCCCAGCAACACTGTCGCCGCCAGCAGTACCTGGCGCTTGCGGGTAAACCGCAGGCGCCATGGGCGTCGTGGCTGCAAGGCCAGCCAGGCGTGGCTGTAGGTATCGCCCAATTGCGCAAGCAACACCTGCTCCGGTGGGCTCCAGGGCGTATCGCGCGCCAGCCAGATGCCGCCGAACACCTCGCCGTGATGATCGAGCAATGGCAGCCAGAACACATGGGGCGCCGACAGGCTTTGCCAGTCCTCACGCACTGCGGTACCGAAAGCCTCCATCGGCAACACGGTCGCAGGTGCAGACCGCCCCTGCTTGAACACCTCGGCCACGGCATGCTCGACAAACGCCACAAACGGCGCATTCGGCTCGATCATGCTCACGCCGGTCACCGCACGCACTTTGCCGGCGATCAACAGGGCTGCATGGCGGAAGCCGAACAGCGCCTGCCCGTCGTTCACCAGGCTGTAGGCCAATTGATCGAGGGTGCGAGCGGCGCGAGCCAGGCGCTCAAGGTCAAGGAACTGGGCAAAGAAACGCTCGGCGCTACCCGTCATGGGCGCATTCACTTAGCTGCCTCGAAATGCGCGGTGCCGCTCATGCCTGCCAGCAAGCCATCGGCCTTGGGCAGGCTCGCGACCAGCAGCAGGGTCTGGCTGCCTTCATCAATACGCGCGCCGAGGCGTTTGACCGTGGCGATGAACGCCTGGCCGGTTTCGTCGGGGATGAAGCTGAAGGTCTGGCCGGGCTTGAGTTTGCCCATCCAGCGCGAGGGCACCAGCAGGTGGATTTCCAGGCTGCGGTTGTCGACGATTTCCAGCAGCGGCGCACCCGCGGAAACGCTTTCATAGCGCTGCACTTTGCGCTGCACCACCTGGCCGTCATACGGCGCCAGCACGCTGCAGCGCTTGACCTGCACCTGGTAGACCTGGGACTGGGCCTGGGTTTCGGTGAGTTTGGCTTCGGCGCGGGCGACTTCGAAACGCCCGACGGAATTCAGCGCGGCCAATTGCTTGTTATGCGCCAACTCTTCACTGGCACCGCGGCTGGCCGCTGAAGCCGCATTGAGTTGGGCCTGGTAGGCCGAACAATCGAAACGCGCCAGGGTGTCACCCTTCTTGAAGGATTCGCCTTCGCTGAACGGCAGGTCGACGATGCGCCCGGATAATTCGCTGGCCAGCATCGCCTGGTCGCGGGCGCGTAATACACCACGGGCTTCGCTGTCGGTGCCGGCGGCGGTCGCCGTGGAGGGATGATCCAACAGCGGATCGTCGGCCATGGCCATGGTTGCCACACCCAACACACAGGAAAAACTTAAGATCCATTTACGTAGGCGCGTCATGCGTGTGCTTCTCCCTGAAGATGACCGCAGTCTAGGGCAGCACAATTAAATTGCCACTATTCCCACCCGACAAATCAGCAATTTGTGTAGGGCTTCACCGAAGCCTGAGTAGGAACACGTTATGATTGGCGCCCTCCAAGGACCCAGGATCAAGGACACGTCATGCGCATCGGTTTTCTCTCCCCCGTGGCACTGGCCCTGCTGGCCGGTATTTCCCAGCAGGCCCAGGCCAGTTCCGACGATTCGTGCTACCCCGATTGGCGTGTCTCGCGTGACAGCCTGGACCCTTGCAACAACGTGCCGTTCCTGAGCCCAGGCAATGACAGCCGGGCCAACCTGCGCCTGTTGCTGGCCGACAAAAAGGCCGCGCCGTTGGCGCCCAAGGCGTTGAGCGAAGATGACCTGGCCCAGGGGTTCGGCCCGGTGCCGTTCCCGGTGTATCGCCTGGCCGCTGCCTCCAGCGCCGAGACTGAGCCCGACTCGGACGATTCGCCTACCGCCGAACTCGACACCCTGCTGACGCCCCTGGGCATCAAGCGCGAGGCGTACAAAACCGCCGGCGAAGCGTTCCTCAATGGCGAAGGCAGCCGCTGCCGCAGCAACGACGATGACAGCGCCACGGCGTTTATCCGCCAAGTGGTCAAGTCCGACATGCCGGCGGCCGAGCGCGAGTTGCTGGCGAAGGCGCGGCTGCAACTGCTCACCACCTGCACCTGGGATGGCCCGGTGATCGCCGAGCCGCAGCAGATCCAGTCAGCCGACGGCCAACTGTTTCGCACCTACTTGCAAGCCGCCGCCGATTTCTACAGCGGCCGCTTCGCCGAGGCCGCACAGGGCTTTGCTGGCATCGGCAGCGCCCCATCGCCGTGGCTGAAGGAAACCGCGCTGTACATGACCGCCCGCACAGCGCTCAACCAGGCCCAGGCCGACACCTATGACGAAGACGGCGTACCGCACCTGGACCGTGTGGATAAGCCCGCATTGGCCACGGCCGAGCAGGGTTTCAACGCCTACCTGAAAACTTATCCACAGGGCGAATACGCGGCCTCGGCCCACGGCCTGCTGCGCCGGGTGTACTGGCTCGCCGACGACAACACCAAGCTCGCCGACGCGTTCGCCTGGGCACTGACGGCCACCGACGAGCAGCGCAACGTGTCTGAGGATGAGCTGGTAGAAGAAGCTGACCTCAAGCTGTTGATGGTCAACAGCGATACGGTCAAGACCCCGATGATCCAGCTCGTCAGCGACCTGATGGTGATGCGCGGCGGCAACCAGCCCGCCATCAGCCGCGCAGACCTTGAGAAGCAAAAGGCCGTGTTCGCCGGCGAGCCAGAGCTCTATGAGTACTTGCTGGCCGTGTGTGCGCTGTACATCGAGCATCAACCGGACGCCGCCTTGAAGCAGTTGCCGCAGAGCGTGCCGTCGAACCTGAACTACTTCGCCTTCAGCCAGCAGACCCTGCGCGCCCTGGCCCTGGAAGCCAAGCAAGACTGGAAAGGCGCCGAGGCCGTGTGGCTGCAACTGTTGCCACTGGCAAAACTGCCGCTGCAACGCGACCAGTTGGAGTTGGCACTGGCCATGAACTACGAGCGCAGCGGCCAGTTGGCCAAAGTATTCGCCGCCGATTCGCCGATCAGTGCCAAGCAGGTGCGCTACATCCTGCTGCGCAATGTTGCCGGGCCTGAACTGCTGCGCCAACAGATCGCCCAGGCCAGCGATCCGCTGGAACGCCAGACCGCGCAATTCGTGCTGCTCTACAAAGACTTGCTGCGCGGCCAATTCGCCACCTTCGCCGAGGACCTCAAGCAACTGCCGCCCCAGGCCCCCGAGGACAAACTGGGCACCAGCCTGGGTTATGTCTACAGCGCCAGCCAGACGCTTAAGCTGTTCCAGTGGAACGGCGACAAGGCCGAATCCGGCTACGCCTGCCCGAGCATCGCGCAAACCGCAGCGACCTTGCAGGCCGACGCGAAGAACCCCCAGGCCCTGAACTGCTTCGGCGAATTCATCCTGCGCAACGGCCTGGACGGCATGCCCCTGGAGCAGGCGCGCGCCGCTGGCAGCCTGGGCAGCACCGCATCGGACTTCAAGGGTGAAACCTTCTCGCGGCTCGACGGTTACAGGCAGGTGATCGGCAACGCCAAGGCGCCAAAAACCGACAAGGCCTACGCCCTGTTCCGCGCCATCAACTGCTACGCGCCGGCCGGCTACAACAGCTGCGGCGGCCAGGACGTCGAACCTGGCGTGCGCAAAGCCTGGTTCCGCCAACTGAAAAGTGGTTTCGCCGACACCCAGTGGGGCAAATCGCTGCAGTACTACTGGTGAAACACCTGTGGCTGGGCTTGCTGCTGCTGGCAAGCCCGGCATTCGGTGCCGTCGATGCCCGCGACTATGACGCCTTCTGGCTGTGGAGCGGCGTCACTCCGCAGCCGGTACTCAAGCAGGCCAAGACCCTGTACATCCTCCAGGGCCAGATCAACTCCACCCGCCGCGCGCCCCAGCGCGGTGTGCAACTGATCGCCCAAGGCATCAGCGTGCCGCGCCTCACCCGAGGCGACGTCTGGGTGGTCTACCGCGCCCACACCCTGCGCTGGCCCGAACAGGTCTACACCCAACTGCTCGGCCAGGTACAACGCTGGCGCGACGCAGGCAACCCGGTGGTCGGCATCCAGATCGACTTCGACGCCCGCACCCAATACCTGCACGAATACGCCGACTTCCTGCGCGACCTGCGCCAGCGCCTGCCCTTTGAGCTGCGCCTGAGCATCACCGGCCTGATGGACTGGAGCAGCAACGCCGACCCCACCGCCATCGCCCAGCTCAAGGGCGTGGTGGATGAAGTGGTGGTACAGACTTATCAGGGCCGCCAGAGCATTCCGGATTACGCGGCGTATTTGCCACGGATGAACCGGATGGGGCTGCCGTTCAAGATCGGTTTGATTCAGGGTGGAGAGTGGGAGGAGCCGAGGTATTTGCAGGGGAGTGAGTGGTTTCGGGGGTATGTGGTGTTTTTGCAAAACCGTTGACATGAGTGTCAGCCCTGTGCCAGAAAGTGTCCTCTGTCCGCGGACAGAGGACACTCGCTTTTGGAGCCCCATGAAAAGTCAAGACATCGTCATTCTGTTCAAACTGATCAGCCTGGAACTACAGGCCAAAGGGGAGCGCGTAAAAAAACGCGTGTTTTCTGTGGAAAAAGAGAGCGCGAGCCTCGGGTTTCAAAACCTTCCGGATTACATTCAAAACTTCGAAACTGTTCAACTTTCGTCAATTGATGACTGGCGGGGCTGGGAGGGAGTAGACGAAGACTTTGAAGGACACAGCTCACAAACCTATTCTGTGAGAGCGCTGTCCTCAGCGTTGGGCCTAAGCAAAACAGAGGTTTCCTCATCCCTGAATCGTTGCAGGGAAATTGGCTTGATCTATACGAGCCACACCGACGGAATTCCTCTGGTAAGAAGCAAGGCACTGCTTGATTTGGTCACGTACGGCATCCGCTATATTTTCCCGGTTAAACCAGGCCCTATCGTTCGCGGTATTCCGACAGCCTTCGCCGCGCCAGTCTTGGCGGGAAAAGTGATGAGCGGCGGCGACCTCATTCCCGTCTGGCCGGACGCATACGGAAAAAGCAAAGGCCAGGAAATCACACCGTTGTATAAAACCGTTCCTGGCGCCGTGAAGAAAGATGAGCTTCTTTATCATTTCCTGGCCCTGGTTGACGCCATCCGCATCGGGGGCCCTCGCGAAGCCAAAGTGGCCGATGCCATGCTGCGGGAGTGGATCCTGTGACGTCCAACAGAACAATGATGCTGCAAATGCTTGAAGAGGTTGCTGAGGCGTTGGGCGAAGAGTTGCGCACGCAAGTCGCCTTCGTCGGCGGTTGCACCACCGTTCTGCTTATCACCGATGAATACACCCTGGAATCGATTCGCGGCACGGATGATGTTGATTTGGTCATTCATCTGACCGGCACCCCTGACTGGTATCGGTTGGAAGAAAACCTGAAACCCAGAGGCTTCAAAAATACTGGCCAGGACTCCGTCACCTGTCGCTTACGGCTCGGCGCCTTGAAAGTCGATTTCATGCCGACCGATGAAAAGGTATTGGGCTTTTCCAATACCTGGTTTGTCGGCGGGCTGGAAAACGCCGTCGATTACGTACTCCCCAACGGCACCTCTATCAAGGTGTTTGCCGCGCCGTGGTTCCTCGCAGCAAAACTTCAGGCTTATCAGGGTCGCGGTCGTGGCGATGTGCTGATGTCCAACGACATAGAAGACATCATCGCGCTATTGGACGGCAGGGAAGAACTCATTGAAGAGGTGAAGTGTGCACCCATCGACCTGCGGCAGTTCGTGAGCGAACAATTCACCGCATTATTGTCGTTATCCGCGTTTCACGACGTGATCCAAAGCACCGCTCAAGATCACGATCGTGAGGCGTTGATTTACGGACGCCTGAAGGCATTGATTAAGCTGGGAGTGGCCGCTTGATCCTGCACGCGAGCCTCAGTCGCAAAGGAACTCATAGAACAGAAAATCGCGATGCCAGCGGTTCCACACAGAACTGCGGCGCGTACCTCTACGTGATTGCCGACGGCACCTCAAAACCAGGCAGCGGGCAATTAGCGAGAGCCTTGAGCAACCATCTGCTTGAGTGCTTTTCCGGCGCGCAACCTTCTGTCGTGTCTTGTCCCGATCAAGCCCTGAAACAGGTACTGACTTCACTGGACGAAGTGCACTCGAATGTATGCCCAGACTTTCCATTTGCCTCCACCAGCTATCTCGTAATGCTGGTGGTTGGCCAAACGGCCATCTCCATTCACGCCGGTGACTGCTGTCTGGGTTACCTGGAGACAGACCAAAGCATGAACTGGCTGAGCCCACCTCATTGCGGCCCCAACTGGAAAGGTGATCTGAGCCATTCATTCATCGCCAGCAGCCCCGCACGCAAAACGCTGCTCAACTGCATGAGCCTCCGACGGGCCCATGAGCCTCATATTCAATCCATGCGAATCACCCAAGGTACAACATGGATCTTGGCGACCGATGGGTTCTGGGCCGAACTCTCGACCCAGAACCAACTCAAGGCCATCGCAAAGCAGACCCTTGATGGAGCCTCAACGGAGGATGACGCCACGTTCATGCTATTGCGGACGTAGAAACACAGTCACCAGTCATAGGTCAGGCTGGACACCACCGTGCGCCCTTCGCCGTAGTAGCAATCCAGGTCGCTGGTGCACTGCGAGACATAGGTCTTGTTGGTGAGGTTCTGCACGTTCATCGCCAGTTTCACGCCTTTGAGCTTGAGCGGCGAGGTGCCCAGGTCGTAGTTCAGGCTGGCGTCGTAGACGCTGTACGACGGCACGCTGAACGCGCCTTCGTAATAGTCGCCCAGGCTTTGGCGCGCGTAGCGCACGCCCAGGCCGGCACCGAGGCCGGCGAGCGGAGTGTCTCCCAGTACGGTGTAGTTGACCCACATCGACGCCGTCAGCGGCGAGATGCCAGCGGGGTGGCGGCCTTGGCGACCTTCTTCGTCCTTGGTGTACTTGATGTCGTTGCGCGCGGCCGAGGCGATGATCTCCCAGGCGTCGCTGAGGGCGGCCTTGGCTTCCAGCTCTACGCCGCGTGAACGCATGGCGCCGCTCTGGGTGCTGAAGGTGTCGTTGGGGTTGGTGGTGATCACGTTTTCCTGGTCGAGCTGGTAGACCGCGACCTGCACAAAACTCTTCTGGCCCGGCGGCTGGTACTTCATGCCCACTTCATATTGCTTACCGGTGGAAGGGTCGAACGGTTTGCGCTGGGCGTCGGTGCCGGTCAGCGGCAGGAACGATTCGGAATAGCTGACAAAAGGCGCCAGGCCGTTATCGAACAGGTACACCAGGCCGGCGCGGCCGGTGAAGGCTTCGTCCTTGCTGGCGAAGCGGGTGCCTTGCAGCGGCTCCTTGTTCACCACGCTGGCCCAGTCATAACGCCCACCGAGCACCAAGGCCCACTTATCCAGTTTGATCTGGTCCTGCACATACAGGCCGGTCTGGCTCAGGGTCCGGTCCCAACGGTACGGTTGGCCAAAATTCAGGCGCTGGCCGTAGACCGGCTTGAACAGGTCGATTACCGGCGGGTTGCGGTCATACAGGCCATGAAACAGCGAGCCGGAGTGGTAGTAATCCAGGCCGACGATCACCGTATGGGACAACGCACCGGTATCGAATTCGGCCTGGGCGATGCTGTCCACGCCAAACACTTTGTTGTTCTGCGCCCAGTCCACCCCGAAGCGTTGCAGGTAGCGTTGGTCCTGCACACCGGTGGCCGGGTTGGCGACGAAGCGGTAGCCGTGCAGCGGTGCGGTGTAGCGGTCGTCCACCTCGGCGTAGCGCGCGTTCTGCTTGAGGGTCCAGGTGTCGTTGAGGCGATGGGAAATCTCGTAGCCCAGCACGTACTGCTCGCGGTTGTACTGGTTGACGCCGGGCTCGCCGATAAACACATCGCGCTTGATCTTGCCGTTGGGGTTGGCCCACAAGGTGCCGGACGCCGGCAACCCTTGGGCCTCGGGCACGCCCTTGTCCTTCTGGTATTGGGCGAACAGCGTCACACGGGTGTCGTCGTTGGGGCGCCAGGTGAGGCTGGGGGCGATGAACTGGCGTTTGTTCTCGACGTAGTTGATCTCGTCCTGTCCGTCGTTGGCCAGGCCGGTAAGGCGGTAGAGGAATTGCCCCTGTTCATCCAGCGGGCCGCTGAGGTCGATGGCCGCACTCTTGTGCTCGTAGGTGCCGGCTTCCAGCACCACTTGGTGCACCGGGGTTTCGCTGGGGCGCTTGCTGACCATATTGACGATACCGCCCGGCTGGTTCTGCCCGTACAGCACCGAGGCCGGGCCCTTAAGCACTTCGATGCGCTCCAGGGAGTAGGGCTCGATCTGCAGCGCTCCACCCGTGCTGCCGCCGCCGTAGGGCAGGTGCAAACCGTCAAGGTACAAGGGCGTGGGGGTGAAGCCGCGCGAGGTGGGTTCGTCGAACAACTTGACCCGGTCGGCAAAGCCACCGGCGGTCATGCCTGGGGTGTAGAGCAACGCCTGGGTGACACTTTGGGCGCCACGCGCCTTGATCTCGGCGGCGGTGATCACGTTGATGGTCTGGGGGATTTCCACCAATGCCGAATCGGTCTTGCTGCCGGACGCACTGCGCGTGGCGACAAGGCCGTCCACCGGGCCCCAGGCGCTTTCCTCGGCCTGCTGGGCGCTGATCTGCGTCGCGCCGAGCTGCAACGGCCCGGCGGATGGCATCGCCTGCAACGACCAACCGCCCTGGGCCTGCACCGCCACCAGGCCGCTGCCCGCCAGCAGCCGCTCCAGGCCGGACCCGACGCCATAGCTTCCCTGCAGGCCTGGGGTGCGCTTGCCTTGGGTAAGGGAGGCATCGACCGACAACAAGATGCCCGACGCACTCGCGAACTGGTTCAAGGCCTGATCGAGGCTACCCGCCGGGATGTTGTAGGCGCGCAGTGCTTCGGTGCGTTCTTCGGCATGCACCTGGGTCGGCAGCATCGGTACCGTCGCCAGCAGGCTGACAAACAGGCCACGGCGCAAGGCGCGGGCCAAGGGTTGGATTGGGTGGTGCGGCATTGCAGGACTCCCCGTGAGAACGCTTCTTGATTGGCTTTCAAGAGGTATCCCGAACGGAGCGCGCAAACCGACAAGACTCGGCAAAAATATTTTCAGACTCGCGCCTTGATCGTCACCCAGTAACGCGTCACTGCCCGCACCTGCACCGGCAATGAACGCTCCAGTGCCGCCAGGATTGCGTCGGTATCGTTCAGCGGAAACACGCCGGTCAGCAGCAGGCCGGCCACCGCCGGATCACAGCGCAACAGCCCCGGGCGGTAGCGACTCAGCCGCGCCACAAACTCACCCAGTGGCTGGCGCTCGGCGATCAGGCGATGCTCGGTCCAACTGCTGGCGTTGGCGTCCGTCGCCGGGAGCGCCGAGCTGTGGCGCTGGTCGAACCACAGGCTGTCGCCGGCATTCATCTGCACCGCCGGGCCATGCACCGGGGTGACCCGCACGCGGCCTTCATACAGGTCGACGCGGCTGCCGTCGGGCAGTTCGCGCACGGCAAAGCGGGTGCCCAGCGCCTGCACATCACCGGCCGCCGTTTCGACGATCAAAGGACGCATCGGGTCGTGGCCGCTGGTCAACAGGATCTCACCACGGATCAGGCGAATGCGCCGCTCGCTGGCGCTGAAACGCAGGTCCACTGCACTGTCGCTGTTGAGGTCCAGGCGCGTGCCGTCGCTGAGGGTCACGTGGCGAATCTCACCCGTGGTGGTGCGGTAGTCGGCAAAGGCTGCCTGCCAGGGTTCGCTGCGCTGCATCAGGTAGCCGCTGCCGCCCGCCACCAACAGCAGGCCGAGCAGTTTCAACGCGGCGCGGCGCTGGGTGTCCGGAGTGTCGCGCAACACTGCACGGGCGCTGTCGATGGGCACGCTGCCAAGGGTTTGTTGCAGGTGCTGCAGACGTTGCCAGGCGCGACGGTGTTCCGGATCCGCCGCCTGCCATTGCGCAAACGCCTGGTGTTGCTCGCCTTGCAGCTCGCCGCTCCAGTGCAGCATCAGCCATTCGCTGGCTTGCTCGACAATGGCCGGGGCGATGGGGGCGTCAGGCCTCATTCTGCGTACGCCACTTGGTAGCAGGCGACGATGGCGCGGGTCATGTACTTCTGCACCGAACTGACGGTAACGCCCAGGTGCTCGGCGATCTGCGCGTAGCTCAGGCCTTCGAACTGCGACAGCAGGAACGCGCGGCGTACGTTGTCGGGCATGCGGTCGAGCATGGCGTCGATCTGCATCAGGGTTTCGAGGATCAGCACGCGGGTCTCCAGGGACGGCGACTCGGGCTCGGGCAGGTGCGCAATGCTTTCCAGGTAAGCCCGCTCGATACGCAGGCGTCGCCATTGGTCGATCACCAGGTTGCGCGCGATCTGCACCAGGTAGCTGCGGCTTTCCTTGTCACCGGGGTAACGACCGGACACCAGCAGGCGCAGGAACGTGTCCTGCGCTACATCGGCGGCGTGTTCGCGGTCGCCCAGACGCTTGCGCAGCCAGCCTTGCAGCCAGCCGTGATGGTCGCGGTACAGGAGGTGAAGCTGTTGCTGGCCGTCAGTCGCGGTGTCCATGAAAAGCTCAGATACACTATTGAGAGCAATTATCATTACACCTTGTTTGACGGCTGGCAAAACTCTTTGTCAATCAGCGCCCGGCGGTTTGCAACGGATACACCGACTGCCACCCTCCCCCCAACGCCTTGTACAACCCCACCATCGCCAACGACACCCCGGTGGAACTCTCCACCCACTGCTCCTGCGTGGCCAGCAGCGCGCTTTGCACGGTGAGTACGTTGACGAAATCCACCACGCCTTCGACGTATTGGTGCTGTGCGGTGGTCAGCGCGATCTGGTTCTGGCGCACGGCTTCGGCGAGGCTGTCGCGGCGCAGTTGGCTGGCGTTGTAGCGGGTCAATTGGTCGTCGATTTCATGCCAGGCGCGCAGTACGGTTTGCTGGTAGGCCAGGGCCGCTTCCTGTTGCTGGGCTTCGCGCAGGTTCACCATGCCTTGCAGGCGTCCGCCGTTGAACAGCGGCAGGCTCAATTGCGGGCCGAAGGCAAACGCGCGGGAGCCCCAGGAGCCGAAATCCGACAGTTGCATGGCCTGGGAGCCGAGGTTGCCGGACAAGGTGATACGCGGGTAAAAGTCACCCTTGGCCACGCCGATGCTGGCGGTGGCGGCGTGCAGGCGCGCTTCGGCCTGGCGGATGTCGGGGCGGCGTTCGGCGAGTTCCGACGGCAGGCCGATGGCGACCTGGCGTTGGGTCTGCGGCACGGCAGCATCCTTGGACAATTGCGCGTGCAGGGCTTGCGGTGGCTCGCCCATCAGCAGGCTGAGGGCGTTGATCAACTGGTCCTGGCGTTGCTGTAAATCCGGCAGGCGCGCTTCGATGGCGGCAACCTGGGCGGCGGCTTCGGCGACGTCCAAGTCGGTGGCCACGCCATCGGCCAGGCGCAACTGCGAGAGCTTGAGGCTGTGGCGGGCGACGTCGAGGTTTTGCTCGGTCACCGCGCGGGTATTTTGCACGCCGCGCAGTTGGATGTAGTCCTGGGCAGTCTCGGCCAGCACCGATAACAGCACGGCGCGGCGATCGTTTTCGGCGACTTGCAGGGTGGCGTCGGCGGCTTCGGTTTCGCGTTTGACCCGGCCCCATAAGTCCAGCTCCCAAGACGCCGAGAAGCCCGCGTCCCATTGGTTGAACGCGGAACGGCCGTTTTCGCCGGAGGGGTCGTTCAAGCCTTTGCCGCTGTTGCGTTTGCGCTGGTAGGCACCCGTGGCGTCGACAGTGGGATAGCGCTCGGCGGTGGTCACCTGGCGCACGGCGCGGCTTTGTTGCAGGCGGCTGCTGGCCAGTTTCAGGTCGAGGTTATCGCTGAGCGCGCGGCGCGTGAGGGCCGACAGTTGCTCGTCGTGGAACACGTCCCACCAGCGCTCTTGCAGCGGCTCGCTGACCGCACGGCTGGCGGCTTGTCGGCCCTGAGGTTCGCTCCATTGCGTGGCTTGCGAAGTGTGTGGGCGCTGAAAATCCGGACCGACGCTGCAGGCGCTCAGGCTGATAACGCTCAGGGTGAGCCAGGCAAGGTGTCTCATTGCTGGGCCACCTCACGCTGCGGCGCGACCGGCTGGGTGTCGACGCTGGCTTCAACCGACATGCCGACCCGCAGGCGCTCGGTCAGCGGTTGGTTGGGTTCGAGGACAATCTTCACCGGGATACGCTGCACCACCTTGGTGAAGTTGCCGGTAGCGTTATCCGGTTTGACCGAGGCGAAAGTCACGCCCGTGGCCGGCGCGAGGCTCTCCAGGTGGCCGTTGAGCAGCTCGCCGTCGAGGCTGTCGACCCGCACCTGTACGGCCTGGCCGGCGTGCATATGGAAAAGCTGGGTTTCCTGAAAATTGGCGACCACGTAGGCCTCGGCCAACGGCACCACCGCGAGGATCTTGCTGCCCGGCGTCACATAAGCGCCGACCCGTACCGCGCGCTCACCAACCATGCCATCCACCGGCGCGACGATGCGCGTGTAGGACAGCTGATAGCTGGCCATTTCCAACGCGGCCTGGGCACGCTTGAGTCCACCTTCGGCCGCATCGCGCTGGGCGGTGAGGATCTCCACCTGCTTACGTTCGGCCGCCAGCACCGCAGTGGCGTTGGCCAGGCGCGCGTTGGCCTGGTCGATGCGGGTCTTGGCTTGCTGGGCGTTCTGCACGGTGCCCGCGCCCACGCCGGCAAGGTGGTTGTAGCGGTTCAGTTCGTGTTCGGCGAAGGCCACTTCGGCACGATCTGCCGCCACGGTGGCCTGGGCCTGGGCGATCACCGAGCTTTGGCGCTCCAGGGTCGCGGTGGCGTTTTTCAGCTGGGCCTGGGCGACCAGGGTGTCGGCGTCGGCGGCCTGGGCGGCGGCGCGAAAATCGCGGTCGTCGATCAGCGCCAGCAGTTGCCCGGCCTTGACGCGCTGGTTGTCTTCCACCAGCACTTCCTTGATAAAGCCCGCCACACGCGGCGCCACCAGGGTGAAGTCGGCGGCGACGAAGGCGTCGTTGGTGGTCTGCCGTTGGCTGCCGAGCAGGCCCGGCGCGACCAGATACACCAGTACGCCGACGGCAAATACGGCGATAACGGAGACGGCAATTTTGTCTTTGCGTTTCATGGGAAGTCCTTGTGGCTAGGTCGGTGCGCGAGGCGGAAAAATCCGCGTGGGCATCCAGAAAATCAGCAGGATCAACGCCACCGCGACAGCGGCCATGACGTAATAAAGATCCGAAGAAGTCAGCACCACGGCCTGCTCGTGGAGGCGGTGGGCCAGGCCCGGCGCATCGCCGTCGGCCAGCGGCGAGTTGCCCAAACGATCCACCAGCATGGTCGAGTGAAAGTGCAGGCGCTGGGTGGTCAGCGCATCCAGCACGCCGGTGGCAATCACGGCGGCCAGGCCTTTGACGGTGTTGAACCAGGCCGAGGCGAACGGCCCATCCGCCGGTTGAATGCTGCCGGTGGAGAGCATCAGCAGCGGCAACACGGCCATGGGCTGCCCGAAGATTTGCAGCAGGTACAGGCCGCAGAAATCGTCGCGAATCCATGCCGAGGTCAGGTGCGCGCTGCCCACGCAACACAGCACCAGCATGCCCAGCCCGATCCCCAGCACCCAGCGGCAATCGACCCAGCGCAGGTTGCACAACGCGGCCACCAACGGCAGCGCGATCAATTGCGGCAGCGCCATCAGCAGCATCACCGGCGCGGTTTGCAGGGGGCGATAACCCTGGACCTGGGCGAGGAAACTGGAGGGGATGATGATCACCGAGGTCAGCACCATCAGCACGCCCGCCAGCACGATCAGGGCAAACGCCAGGTTGCGCAGGCCGAGCATCTGCAACTTGAAAAACGGCATCGGGTGCGACCATTCATTGAACATGAACAGCACCAGCAGCACGCTGCCGCCGCACAGCAGGAAGGTGATCAGGCCCGACTCGAACCAGTCCAGGCGATTGCCCTGCAGAATGCCGATCACCAGCATGCAGATCGCCGGAAACCCCAGCAGCAGGCCGCGCCAATTGAACTGCTTGAAGCGCTCCAGGCGCAGCGGGTCTTGCGGCAAGCCGTAGGCCACGGCGGCCATCGCCAGCAGGCACGGTCCGACGATCTGCCAGAACGCCCACTGCCAGCCGACGTATTCAGTCCACAGCGCCGCCAACGGCGTGCCGAGGCTCGGCCCGAACGTGGCGGTAAGTGCGTAGCCGGCCAGGCCATACAGCTTGACGTTGGCCGGCAGGAAGCGCAGCGCGACGGTCATCAGCATCGGCGGCAATGCGCCGCCCGCCAGGCCCTGGACGGTACGCAGCAACAGCAGGCTTTCGTAGTTCGGCGCAAACGGGCAAAGGATCCCGAGCACGGTGAACAGGCCGATGGCGCACAGGGTGAAGCGCCGCAGGGAAAACGTCACCGAACACCAGGGCGCAAAGGCCATGGCCGACACGGAGGTAGCCGTGTACGCGGCGACCAGCCAGGTGCCTTCGTCGAAACCGATGTACAGCGCACCGCGAATATCCGCGAGGGCCACCTTGGTGACCATCTCGTTGAGACCGGACACCAGCACCGCCAGCAACACGCCAACCAGGCCGATGATGATGCGCGGGCCAAATACAGGCGGGGTGATGGCGGTGGGTTTGGCTGCGGCCGCAAGGGTGGGGGCAGCGAGGGAAGTCATGAACAGGTAACTCGGAATTAGAAATACCCGAGCAGTTTAATCAGGCACATGCATGACAAAAAGTTACATGTTGGCAGGATATAAGTGCGCCAGACGCAATCCTAAATTCACTATAGAACCCTTGTGGGAGGGGGCTTGCTCCCGATTGCGGTGGATTAGATAGAAAATCTGAGTCTGACACACAGCAATCGGGAGCAAGCCCCCTCCCACATTTTGACCGTGCATGGCTTGTAAATCAGGTTGGTTGAGCTTCCAGCCAAGTGGCGTGGCAGCTCTCACGCATCGTCTCGCGCAGCCATTTATGGGCGGGGTCTTTGTCGAAGCGCGGGTGCCAGGATTGGGCCAGGACCAGGGTCGGTAAGGAGATCGGCAGCGGGAACGCGCGCAGCGGCAGCTTCAGGCGATTGGCGCTGTAGAGCGCCTCTTTGGGCACCGGCAGAATCAGGTCGGAGTCGGGCAACATGAACATTGCGCCGTGAAATCCCGGGGCAATCATCGCCACGCGCCGCTCCAGGCCCTGGGCATTCAGTGCGGTGTCGATCGGCCCACGGGCGATGCCGCGTCGCGAGATGCTGATATGGGAATAGCTGGCGAAGCGCGCGGCGGTGATCTCTTCGTCAAACAACGGATGGTCCTCCCGCGCGAGGCCCACGAAGGTGGTGGAAAACAGGTTCTGCACCTTCACTTCCGGGGTGACCGGCATGGTGTTGCTCACGCGCAGATCCAGCCGCCCTTCACGCAGCGCTTCGTCGTCGGTGTCGCCTTCGGGCACGAAACACAGCTCGCACAGTGGCGCCATGCGCTCCATGGTGTCGAACAGACGGCCGCCATATACGCCGATGAAAAAGTCATTGGCGCGCACGCTGAAGCGACGGCGCAGGGTGCTCAGGTCAACCTGGTCCGCCGAGCGAAACAGCAACGCGGCCTGCTCCACCACGTTGCGCACCTGGCCTTGCAGCTCCAGGGCCTTGGGCGTCGGCACGAGGCCACGGCCGGCGCGCACCAGGATCGGATCGCCCACCGCTTCGCGGATGCGCGTGAGGGTGCGGCTCATGGCCGCCGGGCTGAGGTTCATCCGCCGCGCGGCACCGACCACGCTGCCCTCGTCGAGCAAGGCGTCGAGGGCGACCAGCAGGTTCATGTCGGGTAGTTGCATGCCAAGCACTCGTGATCAGTCGGGAGTGAGCTGGCCGCAATCGTAGCAGGGTGGGTGTATCAGCGCTGCATACCCCAGCGCTTCACGGTGAGCCGCTCGAAGGTGTCGAACACCAGGTTTTCCACGAGCAGGCCGATCAGGATCACCACCGCCAGCCCTGCGAATACCTTGTCGGTGTACAGCTCGTTGCGGTTCTGGAAGATGTACCAGCCCAGGCCCCCTTTGCCGCTGGTCGCACCGAATACCAGCTCGGCGGCGATCAGGGTACGCCAGGCGAAGGCCCAACCGATTTTCAGGCCGGCGAGGATCGACGGCAGTGCCGCCGGAATCAGGATGAACAGCACAAAGCGCATGCCCTTGAGGCCATAGTTGCGCCCCGCCATGCGCAGGGTTTCGGACACGCCGAGGAACCCTGAATACGTGTTGAGCGCCAGCGCCCACAACACCGAATGCACCAGCACGAAGATCAGACTGTTCTGGCCCAGGCCAAACCACAGCAGCGCCAGGGGCAACAACGCAATGGCCGGCAGCGGGTTGAACATCGAGGTCAGGGTGCTCAACAGGTCACGGCCCAGTTGCGTCGACACCGCCAGGGTGGTCAGGGCAAACGCCAGCACGATGCCGATCAGGTAGCCCTTGATCAGCACCACCAGCGAGATACTCACCTTGCTCAGCAGTTCGCCACTGAGCAGGCCGTCGTAGAGCGCGTGAAAGGTCTGCAGGAAACTCGGCAGCAGCAGGTCGTTATTCTGGTAGCGCGCAACGGCTTCCCAGAGGATCGCGAGCACGATCAGGATCAGGCCCTTGCGCAGCCAGCCTTGCTGCCACAGGCGTTGGCGCAGGGGCAGTTCGCGTTCAACGGGGACGCTGAGCAGCGGCTCAAGGGTGATTTCGTATTCCTGGCGCATTGGGTTGTCCCCTTAGTAAGCGATGCGGATATCGGCGAAACCCAACTCACGTTCGGCCTCGGGCGCTTCATCGAACAGCAGGCGATGAATCCGCCGCGCCGACGCCTGGAACTCCACGCCACCGAGGCTGTGCAAGTCGTATTGATGGCTGTGGATTTCCGCGCGCACGCGCCCCGGGTGCGGCGACAGCAACAGGATGCGATTGCCCACCACCAGCGCTTCTTCGATGGAGTGGGTGACAAACAGCAGGGTGAAGCGCACTTCTTCCCAGAGCAGCAGCAATTCTTCCTGCATCTTGCGCCGGGTCAGCGCGTCGAGGGCGGCGAAGGGTTCGTCCATCAGCAGGATTTTCGGCTGCATGGCCAGGGCGCGGGCGATGGCCACGCGGGCTTTCATACCGCCGGAAAGGGTGTGCGGGTAAGCGTCGGCAAAGGCGCTGAGGCCGACTTTGTCGAGGTAGTGCAGGGCCCGCTCTTCGGCTTCGCGACGCGGTAAGGTTTTCGACGCCAGCAGCGGAAACATCACGTTCTGCTTGACGGTTTTCCACGGCGGCAACTGATCGAACTCCTGGAACACCACGATGCGGTCCGGGCCCGGCTGTTCGACCTTTTGCCCCAGCAGGCGGATCTCGCCTTCGCAGGGTTTGATAAACCCGGCAATGGACTTGAGCAGCGTGGATTTGCCGCAACCCGATGGGCCGAGCAACACGTAGCGATCCGCCGGGTCGATCTCGAAACTGACTTGGTGAGTGGCCCGCACCACGCGCTCGGGGGTGCGGTATTCCAGGCTGACGTTATCCACCGCCAGCAATGGCAAAGGGGTTTGCAGGTTGCTGGCCGTGTGGCCTTGCAAGGGCGCGTTCATCTCAACTTCCTTGCAGGGGCTTGGCGTCCTGGAAGAAGTAGTCCTTCCACGATTCAGGCTTGTTTTTGATGGCGCCGATGCGGTAGAGGAATTCCGCCAGCGGGTAGGTGTTTTTCGGCGTGACACTGAATTCGAACTGCGGGTTATCGATGATTTTCAGCAACTCGGCGCGGTCGATCTTGGCCTTGGTGACGCGGATGTAGGTGTCAGCCGCAGCGCCTTTATCGTTCTGGGCGAACTGTGCGGCTTCAGTCAATGCTTCGACAAATGCCTTGTAGGTTTTCGGGTTGTCGTTGCGGAATTTTTCGGTGGCGAACAGTACCGTTGGCGAGTTCGGCCCCAGCAGGTCGTAGGTGTTCAGCACCACATGCACGTTAGGGTTGGCCAGGGCCTGGTCCTGGAACGGCGGGTTGGAAAAGTGCCCGGTCAGTTCGGTGCCGCCGGCGATCAGGGCAGCCGTGGCATCAGGGTGCGGGACGGCGACGGTGTACTTGTCGAGGCGATTGAATTCCTTGTCGCCCCATTGCTTGGCGGCGGCGTATTGCAGGAAGCGCGACTGCACCGACACGCCCACCGCGGGCACGGCGATACGGTCCTTGTCGGTGAAATCGGCAATGGTCTTGACCTTGGGATTGTTACTCACCAGGTAGTAGGGGAAGTTGCCCAGGGAGGCCACGGCCTTGACGTTCTGCTTGCCGCGGGTGCGGTCCCAGATGGTCAGCAGCGGGCCGACGCCGGCACCGGCGATATCGATAGAGCCGGAGAGCAGTGCGTCGTTGACCGCCGCGCCCCCGGACAGTTGGGTCCAGTCGACCTTGATGTCGATGCCTTCCTGCTTGCCGTATTTTTCGATCAGGTTCTGGTCGCGTACCACGTTAAGCAACAGGTAGACGATGCCGAACTGTTCGGCAATGCGGATCTCGCCTTCGGCCTGTGCGGCCGCCGGAGCGACCAGGCTGCCGGCCAACAGGCTGATACCCAGGCCAACGGTCGCGGCCAGCCGTGCAAATGGAATGTTCCTGGACATGGTCATGCTCCGAATCAGAAAGGCGCGTCGCCCTGGATGGTGGTGCGAAACAGCTTGCGGCGCAGATGGCTCGGGCAACCGGCGGCCAGGTGGATCAACGAGCGGTTGTCCCAGAACACCAGATCGTGGGGCTGCCATTGGTGGCGGTAGATGTTGTGCGGCAAAACGCTGTGGGCGTAGAGCTGGGCGAGCAGGTCGCGACTTTCGTCTTCCGGCAGGCCGACGATGCGGGTGGTGAAGCCTTCACTGACGAACAACGCCCTGCGGCCGTTTTCCGGGTGAGTGCGCACGATCGGGTGAACCACTTCCGCGACTTGGGCCAGCTGCTCAGGCGTCAACGTCGGGCGCCAGTTGCCTTCGAATTTGGTTTCGCTATAGCGCGCGGTGTAAGAGTGCGCGGCACTGCGGCCTTCAACGGCTTTGCGCAGGTGCTCGGGCAGTTGGTCCCAGGCTTTGTGCATGTCGGCAAACAGGGTGTCGCCGCCTTCGGACGGCAGCTCCTGGGCATGCAGCATCGAGCCCAGGCTTGGCAGCTCTTTATAGGACAGGTCCGAGTGCCAGAATTTTCCTGCATCTCCCAGACCGATGGATTGGCCGTTTTCGATGATGTTGGAGACGATCAGGATTTCCGGGTGGTTGGCCAGCAGGAACTGCTTGAGCACGTGGATCTGCAGCACGCCAAAGCGGCGGCTGAAAGCGATCTGTTGTTCGGGGGTGATGCGCTGGTCGCGGAACACCACCACGTGGTGGTCCAGGTGCGCGCGGTGAATGCGGGCGAAATCCTGGTCGCTGACTGGCCGGGACAAGTCCAGGCCGACAATCTCGGCACCGACGCTGCCGGGCAGTGGTCGAATCTCGAACGCCTGGGCGGCAAGGGTCGCTGTTGGAACAGTAGAGGTGGCGGACATGAGGTCACTCCCGATCAATCAGGAGAGTGACTTTATAGGTATAAGAACGGCAATTTAAATACCGTTAAAGAATATCTATATGCGGGAATGTCGCAACATGGCATTGGCGTGTCAGACCTCGCAAAGCCTGAGCGTGGGCCGCCGGAATCAAGTGTTGAAACGCTTACAAGCCGAAACCCTGCTCGTTTGACAAGCTTATGGGCAGCCTCTAGTGTGCATTGGATCCAATTAGCCACCACCCTTCTAAAAAGGAGGATAGCGTAACCGTGACGCAGAAGCCGAACCCTTTGAACAGCATCAAGATCAGCGGCCCTATTCCCGCCCATCTTGCTCGCTCCGTGATTGAAGAAACCTTGCGTAATGCCATCCTCGATGGCCGATTGCCCTGCGGTACCGCCATGCGTCAGCAGGAGCTGGCCAGCCTGTTCGGCGTCAGCCGCATGCCGGTGCGTGAAGCCTTGCGCCAGCTGGAGGCCCAGTCACTGCTGCATGTGGTCACCCACAAGGGCGCCGTGGTTGCACCGTTAATCGATGATAATTCGGCTGAGACCTATGGGCTGCGAATGTTGCTGGAGTCTGAAGCCCTGCGCTTGTCGATTCCTCTGCTGACTGACGCCGATATCGCCGAGGCAAACACTTTCATCTGTGCCCTGGAACAGGAAAAAGACTACACAGAGATTGGCCGTCTCAATCGCCTGTTTCACATGACCCTGTATAGCAAGGCTCCCAACCAGCGGCTGCTCAAGTTGGTGGAGCACGGGTTGAACGAGGAGGAGCGCTTCCTGCGTTTCAACCTTGAAGCGATGGGGCTGGGCGAGACCTCACAGGAAGACCACCGCGAACTGCTGAACCTGGTGGCACAGAAGAAAGTCCAGGAAAGCATCCTGACGCTGCGCAATCACTTGATGCGCGGGATGGAAGTGATCACAACCTATTTAAATGACCTCGACGCCCGCGCAAAGAAGGCGCCCTGACAAAGTCCAGGTCTCGTCTTGCCCCTCCAGCTCTGCGGGGGGCCCTACCTGATCGGGTAGCGCCGCGCGTCTAAGAAACTTCCCACTCTTATAAAGCAACTTGCCGACAGCTTATATTATTTAGAAAAACATCTAATGCATTCATATACTCGCCAACTTGTTTGACCCGCCTATTATCTTTCATTACTAAACCAGACACTTAATTCGACCGTGCAGCCCCACTTGCATGAGCACTCGTGCGCGCCAAGCCTGGTTTACATCTTTTTATCTCCTTGCCGCTGACAAACGCCTAATGCTGTTTTAGCGGCAGACGCAATAACTTATAGGCATCAACCATGTATCAACCTTTACTTGAGCAAAGAAAACTGCTGTTGTGCAGCCATCCGTTATTTCTGGAAATAACTTCGCTGGGCAAGTTACAACTATTTATGGAGAACCATGTGTTCGCTGTTTGGGACTTCATGACCCTCACCAAACGCCTGCAACAGGACTTGACCTGTACTCGCTTGCCCTGGCTGCCACCGGCCGACCCGCAAGCTGCGCGCCTGATCAATGAGATAGTGCTGGGTGAAGAATCAGACTCACACCCCAACAGGCAAGGCCATTGCAGCCACTTCGAGTTGTACCTGGAAGCCATGGTCGAAGTCGGCGCCAGCACTTCAGCGATACACCGTTTCGTTGCACTGCAACAGCAAGGCATGGACGCAAGCACTGCCCTGCGCATGGCCGATGTTCCGGCTGGCGCAGCACGCTTCGTGAACGACACACTGCAGATTGCGCTGAACGCCCCGACCCACTGCGTAGCAGCCGCCTTCCTTCACGGTCGCGAGCGTGTCATCCCGAGTATGTTCGAACACCTCCTGCAACCGGATACGCTCATCCATCGCCAGGCCCCCACCTTGTGTGGCTACTTCGAACGCCACATCGAACTGGACACTGAGCATCATGGGCCAGCAGCAGAGCACCTGCTCGAACGCCTCGTGGGTGCAGATCCGACTTACCCGCAAGAGGCCCACGACGCCGCCCTTGCCGCGGTAGAAAGCCGTATCACGTTGTGGGACGAGGTGCGTGCCGCGCTGCAAGAGGTGCACCCATGAATACGGCTGGCTACACCCCCATCGCCGACGACTGGGAACGCCGCGCTACCATCCGGACCCGGCCTCGCCGCTTGTTGGAAAACGACGACAAGCTGATCTATCCACTGTGCCGTCAACCCTTGGTACTCAGCGCGAGCTTCGTGGAACATTGCCCGCAATGGCGCGACTTCGTGCTGGTGCAAAGCTTCTACAAATTCATCAACGACGTGGTTATTTTCGAAACCGAAATCGTCGACAAGACTGCGCGCAGTATTGCCAAGAATCACTTCTCGCTGCCCTTCCCCCTCGCCTGTCGCGTGGATGCGATGACGGTCGTGGTGGACGAGGACTACCACGCCTTGGTGGCACTGGATTTCATGCAACAGACTGTCGCCATGACAGGCATCCAACCGCTCGACCTGCCCGGGCATATCGAACTGAGTCGCGCGCTGCCGGCGGCCCAGGCGCAGGCGCCTGCACATCTAAGCGATGCGGTGGAACTGATTGGCGTGGCCATCGCTGAAAACACCGTCACTCACGATGTAGCAGCATTTTCCAGGGACAGCAGTGTCAAGGCCTCTATACGCGGCCTGATGGACGACCACTTGTTTGACGAAGGTCGTCACGCGCTGTTCTGGACGCGGCTGGTGCGCCTCTATTGGCAAGCCGCAAGCCCGGATGACCGTGACAGCATCGCTCGCGTACTGCCAACATTCCTGGCGCATTATCTGACCAACGACCTGCAGAAAAACTTCGACCTGCGGCTGATCGAACACCTCGACATCAGCGACCGCCTGCGCGGTGTGCTGCGCGATGAAGTATCGGCACTGGCGTTCCCCATCACCCGCCAGCACCCGTTGATGGGCAATATCATGGGCTTCCTGCAACGCAGCGGCTTGCTGCAAACGCCGAGCGTGGCGCAGGCACTGAACGACTACCTGCCGGTGTCGCCATGAGGTGCCTGACAATCGGCTGGTGCGGCACAAGCCAGGCTCTTGGCGCAATCAGGCCAATGTTGGAACAGTACGGTCATGTGTCGGCGGATGAAGCCGTCGACCTTTGGATTGAAGACGGCAGCCTACCGTTGCCCGATGACGTGGGCGACACCACCTGTATAAGCCTGCGCCTGGGGGTTGGCCCGTTAACCGACTGCGGGTTACCCATGCTGCAATTGCGCGCCTATGATCATGACCGGCGTTTGTCTGCGGTACTGGACATCGCCGCAGAGCCCAGTGGTAATGGCCAGCGACTGCGTCAACGGGCAACCGAGGCGCTGGTGGATTGGGTCGCGCTCCTCGTCAGTGGCTTTTCACGTGACCCCGAGTCTCTGTTTACGAGCGCGGTTGCCACTGACTGGCCCGAGCACGACCTGCATGGGCTTGAGCCATTGGCATTCATGCATCGATTCAACCATACGACGGACCCCGATCTGATCCGCGAATCCCAGGTGCCGGTGATCGAACGGGTGCAGGCCAGCCTTCATCTGTTCGCCGAACGGCCAGCGCTGAACATTGCTGGGGATTGCGCGACCTACCACCAACTGCACCTGCAGGCCATGGCGATTCAACAGCGATTGCGCCCGCTGGTGGGGGGGCTTGAGGTGCCAGCGGTGATCGGCGTGTGCCTGGAAAAATCCATGGCGTTATATGCCAGTATTCTTGCCGTAATGGGCTGTGGTGCGGTGTACCTGCCACTGGGATCTGATCAGCCCGCACAACGCCATCGGGTCATGCTCGAAAACGCCGGGGCCAGCGTATTGCTGGATGCAGGCCAACATCCATTAAGGGAGCGTTTCATTTCTTTGGATGTGAGCACAGTCGAGCCGTGCAGCGCCAATCCGGCATCCTCGTTGATGCACAATCGCCCCTGCTCGGATATGCCGTGCATGGTGCTCTATACATCGGGCAGTACGGGTCAGCCCAAGGGTGTGCTGCTGAGCCAAGGTAACCTGGCGCATTTCACGGCCTGGTTCGGGTCCTGCATGGCGCAAGATGAACAGAGCCGCGTGCTGCAGTTTTCGCCCTTGGGTTTCGACTCGTCATTGATCGACATCTTTCCCGCCCTGATTGCCGGCGCCGAGTTGATCGTGCCCAGTGAAGAACAGCGGCGCGACCCTGGGCAACTGGTGGAGTTGCTCCGCCGACAACGCGTCACTCATGCCTTCCTGCCGCCCGCGCTGCTTAATATCCTGCCGCTGGATCAGCCCCTGGGCGTGACGCATCTGCTCACCGGCGGCGATGCCTGCGAACCCCATGTAATCGAGCGGCTGGCCGGCCAGTGTCAGTTGCACAACCTCTATGGCCCTACAGAAACCACAGTCCTGATTACACACCGGACGTTCGCCCTCGATGACAACAATCGCAACGTCGGCCACCCCATCGGCAACAGCCAGGTGCTGATCCTCGATGACGATCTGCAACCGGTGGATGAAGCGGTGATGGGCGAGTTGTACATCATCGGGCCCGGCGTGAGCCTGGGATATGTGAATGCGCCACAGCAGGCTAACAGCCCGTTCGTCGAACTGTTGGTGCCGGGCGGCCAGAGGCTGAAGGCCTATCGTAGCGGGGACCTGGCGCAGTGGACGGCCAAGGGAATTTTGCTCGGTGGGCGTCGCGACGATCAGGTCAAGATCCGCGGCTTTCGAGTCGACCCTCAGGAGATTGAGCAGTATCTGCGTAACAGCCGGCTGTATCGCGAATTGGCAGTGGTGATCGACCGTGAGAGCCGGATCTGTGCTTTTGTCGCCCAACCTGAACATAACGCCACGTTGGTGACCCTTCAGCAACATGCGCGCCAGTGGCTACCGGACTACATGCAACCCGGTTTCTGGGTGGAACTGCCAGGCATGCCGCGCTCCAACAATGGCAAAGTCGACCGCAAGGCGCTGCTGGCATTGCCCTTGCGGCCCATATTGCACACCACTCCCCGGGCAGCACAGACACCGCTTCAAGCGCAGTTGAGCGGCTTGTGGGGCGAGTTGCTGGGGGTGCCTGCGAGCCAGTTGTCCATCGATGAAAGCTTCTTCGCACTGGGCGGCCATTCGATTTTGTTGTCGACGCTGTTGCTGCGGGTTCGAGAACAATGCGGCCGTAGTTTCGCCTTGAGCCATTTCATTGAAGTACCGACGATTCGTACGCTCGCAACGCTGATGGAGGATGGTGAACTGCCCGACGCATCCTCTGCCCAAGCGTTTCTGGACGCTCAACGGGAGTGGGAGCTCAATCCGTTGCAAGCAGACTGCGCTGGCAATCCGCACAAGGTGATCGTGACAGGGGCGAACAGCTTCGTCGGCGTGCATGTTGTCGAAGCGTTGCTGGCCGCTGGAGCCATCGAGGTGGCGTGCCTGGTGCGTGAGTTACCGGGGCTCCCTGCAATTACACGCTTTGCCCAGGCGTTGCGTGAATACCATCTGGAACATTTGGACTTGAGCCGGGTACGGGTATTTGCCGCCGACATCAGCTTGCCCCGATTGGGTTTGGCAAGCGACGTGTATGACGCACTCGCCGCAGACTTCGGCGTGCTGGTGCACAACGCCGCGCGGGTCAATCACGTCATGGATTACGCCGCACTGGCAAGGGACAACGTCGACCCCATTTTCGAATGCCTGCGCTTGTGTGAAACCCGCTGCAAGAAGGTCTTCAACTTTATCTCGACATTGTCTGCCTCCAGTAGCATCGACACGTTGGGGCATGTGCTCGAAGCCCCGGCTGCGGCGACTCTGCCGCTGTACATCCGCAATGGCTACAACCTGTCCAAGTGGGTAGCCGAGCGGGTGCTGGGACGGGCAGTTGAGCAAGGTGCCTGGGTGAACATCCATCGCCCTGGAAATATCAGCTTCAACAGCGGTAACGGGGTCTGCCAGCCACAGAAGAATCGCCTGATGCTGATGCTCAAGGGGTCACTGCAATTGGGCATGCTGCCTCGGTTGGATCTGAATTTCGACCTGATGCCCGTGGACTTTCTGGCTCGCTTCATCGCGTTCCACTGCACTCGCTTTCAAGCCGATAGAAGCGTATTCAACCTGCACAACCCACAACCATTGAGCTGGGAGCACTACCTGGATGCATTCAATCGGGCAGGCCACCGGTTCGAACGGGTAAGTGCTGCGCATTGGCAGCGGGCGCTGCGAACGGTAAGCCAGGACAATGCGATGTTTGGCGTACTCGGGTTTTACCTTGATCGACTGGATGAGGACATCGGTGACACTTCGACGATCCTCCATGACAACGCGCAACGCGGCGTTGAGCTGATGGGGGAGCAGTACCCCGAAAAAGATCCGGCACTGCTGAGTAAAGGTTGCAACTACCTCAAGGCCATCGGCTTTCTTTGAACCGCTTCAGGACAACGTTATGAAACCGCTGCAACCCGATACGTTGATTCATAACCCGAACGGCCAGCCGATAGTGTCCTCTGTGGTGATCGACTGCCCTGCTACCCGTCTGTGGGACGTAGTGGGGCAGTTTGCAAGCTTCGATGCGTTCATCCCTTCCCTGACGCATATCGAAATGACCGGTACTGGTGTGGGCGCTTTGCGCACCAAATTTTTCCGCGATGGCAACCGCGTGGTGGAACAGCTCAATAGCCGGGATGAGCACGCGATGCACATGACCTGGACTACGATCTACAACACTCTGGGAGTGGCAAGGTTGTGGGCGGCAATCCAAGTAGAGGCTCTTGGAGCGCATTGCTCCCAGGTAACCTGGACCATTATTGCCGACCCTGTAGACCCGGCACAGGCAGGATTTGATCAGTTTGTGCAGGGTTTCACCGACGACGCGCTGGACAATGTTCGCCGTTTGCTGGGTAAGCAGTAGGAGCGAACCGGCTCGCTCCTACTCACACGCTCAGCGGGTCAGATCTTGAAGCTATCGACCAGTTGCTTCAACCGATTGGCCTGTTGCGACAGGGCATCACAGTCTTTCAGGGTTTCGTTGAGGTTAGTCACGCCCTGTTGGTTCAGCAGGTTGATCTGGTTGATGTCGACGTTGAGGGTTTCCACCACGGCAGTCTGTTCCTCGGTCGCCGCAGCGACGGACTGGTTCATGCCGTCGATCTCAACAATTCGCTGCGTTACGCTGACCAGGCGTTCACCGGCCTGGTTAGCCACCTGGACGCTTTCTTCGCTGGAGGTCTGGCTGGCATTCATGGTTGTCACTGCCTCACGCGAACCCACTTGCAGCGAAGTGATCATTTTATGAATCTCTTCCGCCGACTCCTGGGTACGGTGAGCCAGGTTACGCACCTCATCGGCGACCACCGCAAACCCGCGTCCTGCTTCCCCGGCACGTGCCGCTTCGATCGCAGCGTTGAGTGCGAGCAAGTTGGTTTGCTGAGAGATGCCTTTAATCACATCGAGGATGTGGCCGATATTGTCGGTGCTGGCGTTCAGGGTTTCGATCTGGGTGCAGGAGAGGCTGATCTTCTGCGACAGCTCCGACATGGCCAGGATGGTTTGCTCGACCACCTTACGCCCATCATCGGCCTGCTCGCTGGCACCACTGGCGTGCTGTGATGCATCTGCGGCGTTACGTGCGATTTCCTGGGTAGCAGCCCCCAGTTCGTTGATAGCGGCGGCCACGCTGTTGGTGCGCGCACTCTGCTCGTCAGAGCCAATGATCGAGGCGTTGGATGAAGCCATCACACGCTGAGACAAATCATGCACTTGGCGTGTTGCAGAAGACACTTCGGAAATCGAGGCGTGGATACGCTCCACAAATCGGTTGAACGCACTGCCCACTTCACCGAACTCGTCTTTACTGGTGACCGTCAAGCGACGGGTCAGGTCGCCTTCACCCTGGGCGATGTCCTGCATGGCAATGCCCATGGTGGTCAAAGGCCGCAGCAACACTTGAATCAACAGGCTCAAGAGCACGGCAATCGCGACTACGGCGATCAACATGGCAATCAATGCCGACGTACGGAATTTACCAAGCGGTGCGTAAGCTTTGTCTTTATCGATCGACAGGCCAATGTACCAATCTGCCCCGGGCAAGCCGCTGATAGGCGTGAACGACAGAATACGATCCTGCCCCTTGAGGACTACCTCCTGGTTAACTTTCTCGATGCGGACGTTAGTACCTGGGTAGATGTCCTTGAGGTTTTTCATCACCTGATCTTCGTCAGGGCTGACGATGACTTGACCGTCGCCGCTGACCAGAAACGCATGGCCGATGCCGCCGAAGTCTACCGAATTGATAATCTTCACCAGGGTTTGCAGGCTCAGATCACCACCGACCACACCGAGTAGCTCGCCGTTCTTTTTCACCGGCATAGCAATAGTTACGATCTGCCCACCCACTGCGGCCATGTAGGGCGGCGTGAGCATGGGTTTATCGGCAGCGACTGCTTGTTTGTACCAGGGACGCTGGCGAGGATCGTAGCCGTCAGGCATTTTTGCGTCCGGGCGCTGGGTGAACACACCGTTGGTTTGACCTACGTAGGTGAACTGGAAGTTTGAGGTGAACGCCGGTTGATCGACCAACCCTGGCAGGTCAGCGCTACTACCCTGGTGGGCAACGTTTTGCGTCAGACTTTCGAGCACCAGTATTCGACCACTGAGCCAGTTCTGCACACTGCTGGCGGTGAGCTCACCGGATTGTTGGATAGACGACTCCAGATTCTGTTTGATGGTGCTGCGCTGCAGATAATCGTTGTAAAGAGTAAATAACGCGAAGGCTAGAACCACAACGCCTGACGCGGCCAACAGAATTTTATGACTGAACTTGAGATTCATTTCATCGACTTCTTTTTGCCAAAGGGGGATGAGCGTGCCGAGTGGAACATTCCATGTAACGGTATAGGCAGCCTAATGGGCAGCTCTATTTCGGTGCACGCATGGCTCATAAGGCTTTCGGCTAAGCAGAAGGAAAACTTAGGGGATTGTGGGATGAATCTTCTTTTTACGTAGGAAGCCCGACCGAAGGTTGTCGTACAAGCCTTAGGAGTAAACATTTCTTCCTTTAAACGGTGCGATGATTTTTCATTGATGCCTGCGCGCGCCCGGGGGCTATGACCCGTATTTTTGGAGTTCGGTTGGCGTATCTGCTGTTAAATTTCGGCGCTTGTTCTCCAAACCCTCTAAACGACAAAACCCCTGGCTGCGTTAGCAGACAGGGGTTTTGGAATTTGATCTTGACGATGACCTACTCTCACATGGGGAAACCCCACACTACCATCGGCGATGCATCGTTTCACTGCTGAGTTCGGGATGGGATCAGGTGGTTCCAATGCTCTATGGTCGTCAAGAAATTCTGTGTACCGGTGCGTTACGTTTGTAACGTGCCGATGAAATTCATGTACTTCTACAAAAACAAAACCCCATCTGCTTTCGCAAATGGGGTTTCGGAATTTAATCTTGACGATGACCTACTCTCACATGGGGAAACCCCACACTACCATCGGCGATGCATCGTTTCACTGCTGAGTTCGGGATGGGATCAGGTGGTTCCAATGCTCTATGGTCGTCAAGAAATTCGGGTACTGAGTCGCGGCCAGTTGGCCTCGCTTCAGCAAATTGGGTATGTGACAGCTGTCGGTGTTTTGTGAGCATCGAACTTTCGGTTCATTGCGTCTTCACACACCGCAATCTGATGCTCTTTCGAGTAGTCAAATTGCTTGGGTGTTATATGGTCAAGCCTCACGGGCAATTAGTATTGGTTAGCTCAACGCCTCACAGCGCTTACACACCCAACCTATCAACGTCGTAGTCTTCGACGGCCCTTCAGGGGACTCAAGGTCCCAGTGAGATCTCATCTTGAGGCTAGTTTCCCGCTTAGATGCTTTCAGCGGTTATCTATTCCGAACATAGCTACCCGGCAATGCCACTGGCGTGACAACCGGAACACCAGAGGTTCGTCCACTCCGGTCCTCTCGTACTAGGAGCAGCCCCTCTCAAATCTCAAACGTCCACGGCAGATAGGGACCGAACTGTCTCACGACGTTCTAAACCCAGCTCGCGTACCACTTTAAATGGCGAACAGCCATACCCTTGGGACCGGCTTCAGCCCCAGGATGTGATGAGCCGACATCGAGGTGCCAAACACCGCCGTCGATATGAACTCTTGGGCGGTATCAGCCTGTTATCCCCGGAGTACCTTTTATCCGTTGAGCGATGGCCCTTCCATACAGAACCACCGGATCACTAAGACCTACTTTCGTACCTGCTCGACGTGTCTGTCTCGCAGTCAAGC
Source organism: Pseudomonas sp. MIACH (assembly GCF_001269925.1). Lineage (GTDB taxonomy): Bacteria > Pseudomonadota > Gammaproteobacteria > Pseudomonadales > Pseudomonadaceae > Aquipseudomonas. The sequence continues at coordinate 2,189 of NZ_LHVO01000054.1, read as the reverse complement.
GCGCTTTTGCCTTTATACTCTACGACCGATTTCCGACCGGTCTGAGCGCACCTTCGTACTCCTCCGTTACTCTTTAGGAGGAGACCGCCCCAGTCAAACTACCCACCATACACTGTCCTCGATCCGGATAACGGACCTGAGTTAGAACCTCAAAGTTGCCAGGGTGGTATTTCAAGGTTGGCTCCACGCAGACTGGCGTCCACGCTTCAAAGCCTCCCACCTATCCTACACAAGCAAATTCAAAGTCCAGTGCAAAGCTATAGTAAAGGTTCACGGGGTCTTTCCGTCTAGCCGCGGATACACTGCATCTTCACAGCGATTTCAATTTCACTGAGTCTCGGGTGGAGACAGCGCCGCCATCGTTACGCCATTCGTGCAGGTCGGAACTTACCCGACAAGGAATTTCGCTACCTTAGGACCGTTATAGTTACGGCCGCCGTTTACCGGGGCTTCGATCAAGAGCTTCGCGTTAGCTAACCCCATCAATTAACCTTCCGGCACCGGGCAGGCGTCACACCCTATACGTCCACTTTCGTGTTTGCAGAGTGCTGTGTTTTTAATAAACAGTCGCAGCGGCCTGGTATCTTCGACCGGCATGAGCTTACGGAGCAAGTCCTTCACCCTCACCGGCGCACCTTCTCCCGAAGTTACGGTGCCATTTTGCCTAGTTCCTTCACCCGAGTTCTCTCAAGCGCCTTGGTATTCTCTACCCAACCACCTGTGTCGGTTTGGGGTACGGTTCCTGGTTACCTGAAGCTTAGAAGCTTTTCTTGGAAGCATGGCATCAACCACTTCGTTAACTAAAAGTTAACTCGTCATCAGCTCTCGGCCTTAAGATCCCGGATTTACCTAAGATCTCAGCCTACCACCTTAAACTTGGACAACCAACGCCAAGCTGGCCTAGCCTTCTCCGTCCCTCCATCGCAATAACCAGAAGTACAGGAATATTAACCTGTTTTCCATCGACTACGCTTTTCAGCCTCGCCTTAGGGACCGACTAACCCTGCGTCGATTAACGTTGCGCAGGAAACCTTGGTCTTTCGGCGTGGGTGTTTTTCACACCCATTATCGTTACTCATGTCAGCATTCGCACTTCTGATACCTCCAGCAAGCTTCTCAACTCACCTTCACAGGCTTACAGAACGCTCCTCTACCGCATCACTTACGTGATACCCGTAGCTTCGGTGTATGGTTTGAGCCCCGTTACATCTTCCGCGCAGGCCGACTCGACTAGTGAGCTATTACGCTTTCTTTAAAGGGTGGCTGCTTCTAAGCCAACCTCCTAGCTGTCTAAGCCTTCCCACATCGTTTCCCACTTAACCATAACTTTGGGACCTTAGCTGACGGTCTGGGTTGTTTCCCTTTTCACGACGGACGTTAGCACCCGCCGTGTGTCTCCCATGCTCGGCACTTGTAGGTATTCGGAGTTTGCATCGGTTTGGTAAGTCGGGATGACCCCCTAGCCGAAACAGTGCTCTACCCCCTACAGTGATACATGAGGCGCTACCTAAATAGCTTTCGAGGAGAACCAGCTATCTCCGAGCTTGATTAGCCTTTCACTCCGATCCACAGGTCATCCGCTAACTTTTCAACGGTAGTCGGTTCGGTCCTCCAGTTAGTGTTACCCAACCTTCAACCTGCCCATGGATAGATCGCCCGGTTTCGGGTCTATTCCCAGCGACTAGACGCCCTATTAAGACTCGCTTTCGCTACGCCTCCCCTATTCGGTTAAGCTCGCCACTGAAAATAAGTCGCTGACCCATTATACAAAAGGTACGCAGTCACCCAACAAAGTGGGCTCCCACTGCTTGTACGCATACGGTTTCAGGATCTATTTCACTCCCCTCTCCGGGGTTCTTTTCGCCTTTCCCTCACGGTACTAGTTCACTATCGGTCAGTCAGTAGTATTTAGCCTTGGAGGATGGTCCCCCCATATTCAGACAAAGTTTCTCGTGCTCCGTCCTACTCGATTTCATGACTAAGAGATTTTCGCGTACAGGGCTATCACCCACTATGGCCGCACTTTCCAGAGCGTTCCGCTAATCTCAAAGCCACTTAAGGGCTAGTCCCCGTTCGCTCGCCACTACTAAGGGAATCTCGGTTGATTTCTTTTCCTCAGGGTACTTAGATGTTTCAGTTCCCCTGGTTCGCCTCTTGCACCTATGTATTCAGTACAAGATAACCATCTT
>NZ_LHVO01000053.1 GCF_001269925.1 Pseudomonas sp. MIACH | reverse complement strand
TTTTTACACTCTTGTAGGAACCAGTCTTACAGATAATTCACTCATATAGGTGCGATGAGTATGTAAGAAGCCTAAAGTTCTGTAGGAAATAAGGATGTAAGTAAATATGTTAAATGGAACTGAAACTACCGATTTTTCTCTGCCGGCTCCAGCAGTCGCAGGCGCCAGGCAAGGGGCATTTCCTGATAGTTGCGTGCGCAATGTTTACCTTGCCTACTCGGGAGCCTGTGAATTTCACTCAAAATATGTGAAGCACCGGAAAGTTCTGAAAGGCTCCATAAAACTGGAAACATCCGAATTGGTGTTTTTTTGTAGGGCATTTCCTTTATCGCTGTGGGTTGGGTCTCTGCTTGCTGTTGCTCGGGGGGGAACGCTATGCCAACTAGGAAACGACTAGGCTATTGTGTTTGCTCTAAATAATTCGAACAGCGAAATTGGACTTTCTCATGAATAAAGTGCTGATCGTAGATGATCATCCCGTCATTCGTCTTGCTGTACGTATGCTAATGGAACGTCATGGTTATGAGGTCGTTGCCGAGACCAATAACGGTGTCGATGCGTTGCAACTTGCACGGGAGCATATGCCGGACATTGTCATACTGGATATTGGGATTCCCAAACTCGATGGCCTGGAAGTTATCTGCCGGCTCTCGTCTACCAAGCAGGCGGTTCCGTTCAAGGTCCTGGTACTCACATCCCAGGCCCCAGGTCACTTTTCCATGCGCTGCATGCAGGCGGGCGCTGCTGGCTATGTGTGCAAACAACAGGACCTGACCGAGTTGCTGAGTGCGATCAAGGCGGTTTTATCCGGCTACAGCTATTTTCCAAACCAGGCGCTTAACTCGGTGCGCTCCACCATGGGCAATGCCAGCGAGGCCGATATGGTAGAGCGGTTGTCTGGCCGGGAAATGATGGTGTTGCAGCAATTGGCTCGGGGCAGAACCAACAAGGAGATCGCCGACGGTATGTTTCTAAGCAACAAGACTGTCAGTACCTACAAGACGCGCCTGCTGCTCAAGCTCAATGCCCGCTCTCTGGTGGATCTGATCGAATTGGCTCAGCGTAACGGCTTGGTATAGATGAGGGCACATAACTGCACCCAGGCAGCGTAACCGGCAGAAAAAAGCCTCCGTCAGGGAGGCTTCCGGCCGTCGACCGCTCGATCAGAGGTCGAAGTCGTAGTCGGCCAGTTGTTTTTGCAAGCGTCGTTCTTCCAGAAGGTTGTCGATAGTACGGCGTTTGCTCAGATTGGTCTTGGCCACCTCTGCTACAGGGGCTTCTACGCCATCGTCCTCCGACTCAACGAGGTCGTCTTCCACATCCAACTGTTCTTTGTCAGTGCTCATAACGTTAACTCCGGAGTAAGACTGCCGTTGGCGCCCCTTATAACGATAATCCATGAGTGGGTAAAAAAGATTTTTTCAATCGACTGATCGAAAAAGCCAATGAACCCTCAATCGTCCGACGTCTTGTCCTTGTATTCGCACAGGTCTTCAATGCGGCAACTGCCGCAGCGTGGCTTGCGGGCCTGGCAAACATAACGTCCATGCAGGATCAGCCAATGGTGGGAGTCGAGCAGGAATGGCTTGGGCACAAACTTCATTAACTGCTTCTCCACTTCAACCACGTTCTTGCCACGGGCAATACCGGTTCGATTACTGACCCTGAAGATATGGGTGTCCACGGCCATAGTGAGTTGCCTGAAGGCGGTGTTGAGCACCACGTTGGCGGTTTTGCGGCCCACCCCTGGCAGGGCTTCCAACGCTTCGCGGGTTTGCGGCACTTCGCTGCCGTGCAGTTCTACCAGCAAGCGGCAAGTCTCGATGACATTCTTGGCCTTGCTGTTGTAGAGGCCGATGGTCTTGATGTATTCCGACAACCCTTCCACACCCAGCGCATAAATCGCCTCTGGGGTGTTTGCCACAGGGTATAGCTTGGCCGTGGCCTTGTTGACGCCAACGTCTGTGGATTGGGCCGACAGGATCACTGCAATCAGTAACTCGAACGGCGAGGAGTAGGCCAGTTCGGTCTTGGGTTCCGGATTGTCTTCGTGAAGCCTGCGGAAAATTTCCAGGCGTTTTGCGGCGTTCATGGGGTGGAAGGTTCCTTGCGGGCAGTCAGCGTAGTTTCGAATAGTGGAGCCAGGTCTGGAACCCTGCGAGCAGTCACCGGGCAGGATAACCCCGACAGGTATCAATGTGGTGCCGGCGATGGGCCGTAACAACCCCACGATGATCAGTTATGTGCCATGGGCATCTACCTGGCGTTGCGCGTCGTCGAGCTTATGTTGCGCGTCGGCCAATTGCTGCGGATCGGCGTGTTGATCCAGAGCTTTCTTCAACTCGGCCCGACGCATCGCCAGTTGGATTTTGGCGCGTTTAAGGTCGGCGTTGTTGGCGGCTGGCAGCGGTTTCGCGGGCGTGTCGTTCTGGTCCAGGGCGGCCAGTGCCTGCTCCGCGGCTTCGAACTGCTGTTGCAGGACTATCAGCTGGGATTGCTGCTCAAAGGTCGGCGGGTGCCCAAAAGCCTTCAAGGATTTGTGCAACTGGGCGCGGCTCATGGCCACATTGATCTTGGCTTTTTTCACCGCCGCATCCAGGGCGGCCCGCGCTGCGTCAAGTGGCAAGGGTTGCACCGATGCTGAGCGCTTGGCCCGTGCCAAACGCTCGGCAATCCTGTGTTCTTCTTCCCGTTGCAGGCGCGCATTGCGTTGTTCAAAGCGGCGCCGGGCACGGTCGCGCTTTAAACCTCGCTCACGGCGTTGATCGTCGTTGGCGGCCAGGCCTCCGACGATCGGCAGCCCTGCGGCCAGCGGGCGCATCTCAATGCAATCGACAGGGCAGGGCGCCACACAGAGGTCGCAGCCGGTGCACTCATCGATGATAACGGTGTGCATCAACTTGGCAGCGCCGACAATCGCGTCGACCGGGCAGGCCTGGATGCATTTGGTGCAGCCGATGCACTCGGCCTCGCGGATGTAGGCGACCTGGGCCGGGGCTTCACCGCAGCTGGTGTCCAGTTCCAGAACTGGCACACGCAGCAATAGCGCAAGGCCAGCGATGGTCTCCTGGCCTCCGGGCGGGCACTTGTTGATCGCCTCGCCTCGGGCGATGCCTTCGGCGTAAGGCTTGCAGCCCGGGTGCCCGCACTTGCCGCATTGGGTCTGTGGCAGCAGCGCGTCGATACGTTGAATCAGGTTCATGGAGTGATCATTGGCATGCCGGTTGAACAAACAGGGTCTGATTATCCGGCAAGCGAGAAAGGGGGACTAGCTGAAAAGCCCCGTCGCTGAAACGACAGGGCTGTCTTGCAGGCTTACTTGATGCGTTGACCAGGCTTGGCGCCGCTGTCCGGGCTCAACAGGTAGATCTCTTCACCGCCGGGGCCGGCCGCCATCACCATGCCTTCGGAGATACCGAACTTCATTTTCCGTGGCTTGAGGTTGGCGATCATCATGGTCAGGCGACCATCGAGCTTGGATGGATCCGGATAAGCGCTCTTGATCCCGGAGAACACGTTGCGCTGTTCATCACCGATATCCAGTGTCAGGCGCAGCAGCTTGTCCGCGCCTTCCACGGCTTCGGCCTTGATGATCAGCGCAACACGCAGGTCTACAGCAGCAAAGGCGTCGAACTCGATTTCCGGAGAAAGCGGGTCCTTGGCCAGCTCGCCGTTACCGGCCGGCTTGGATTCGCCGGTATCGGTCTGGCTGGCGGCCAGGTCTTCTTTCGAGGCGTCGGTCATGGCCTGGACCTTGACTGGGTCGATACGGGTCATCAATGGCTTGAACTCGTTCAACTGATGGTTACTGAGCCAGGTGGCGTGGTCGTTCCAGGTCAGCGGCGCGACGTTGAGGAACGCCTCGGCGTCGGCGGCCAGCAATGGCAGTACCGGTTTGAGGAAGATCACCAACTGGCGGAACAGGTTGACGCCTGTGGCACAAATCGCCTGGACCTCAGCCTGCTTGCCTTCCTGTTTGTTCAGCGACCATGGAGCCTTATCGGCGATCCAGGCGTTGGCACGGTCGGCCAGGCCCATGATCTCGCGCATGGCGCGGGCAAAGTCGCGGGCTTCATAGGCGTCGGCGATGCTTGGCGCGGCGGCCAGGAACGCTTCAGTCAACTCTGGCGCGGCGTTCTCGGCCACCAGCAGGCCGGCGTTACCCTTTTGGATAAAACCGGCGCATCGGCTGGCGATGTTGACGACTTTGCCCACGAGGTCCGAGTTGACCTTCTGCACGAAGTCTTCCAGGTTCAGGTCCAGGTCGTCGACGCCACGGCCCAGCTTGGAGGCGTAGTAGTAGCGCAGGTATTCGGGCGACAGGTGATCCAGGTAAGTGCGCGCCTTGATAAAGGTGCCACGTGATTTGGACATTTTCTGGCCATTGACCGTCAGGTAGCCGTGTACTGCGATGCCGGTCGGCTTGCGGTAGCCCGAACCTTCGAGCATCGCTGGCCAGAACAGGGCGTGGAAGTTGACGATGTCCTTGCCGATGAAGTGGTACAGCTCGGCGGTCGAGTCCTTGCTCCAGAACGCATCGAAGTCCAGCTCCGGCGTACGGTCGCAGAGATTCTTGAAGCTGGCCATGTAGCCGATCGGCGCGTCCAGCCACACGTAGAAGTATTTGCCGGGCTCGCCTGGGATCTCGAAGCCGAAGTACGGCGCATCGCGGGAGATGTCCCACTGTTGCAGGCCGGCGTCCAGCCATTCGGCGATCTTGTTCGCCACGGCGTCCTGCAGGGTGCCGCTGCGGGTCCAGGTTTGCAGCATCTGCTGGAAATCCGGGAGTTTGAAGAAGAAGTGCTGGGAATCCTTGAGCACCGGAGTAGCGCCGGAAATCGCCGACTTAGGATCCTTCAGGTCGGTGGGTGCATAGGTGGCACCGCATTTTTCACAGTTGTCGCCGTACTGGTCTTCAGTGCCGCATTTCGGGCAGGTGCCCTTGATGAAGCGGTCGGCCAGGAACATTTTCTTTTCCGGGTCGAAATACTGGGTGATCGAGCGCGTGGCAATGTGCCCGGCGTCCTTCAACCGCAGGTAGATCTGGCTCGACAGCTCGCGGTTTTCTTCGGAGTGGGTCGAGTGGAAATTGTCGAAATCCACCAGGAACTCGGCAAAGTCGGCGCTGTGTTCAGCCTGCACATTGGCGATCAGTTGTTCCGGGGTGATCCCTTCCTTTTCGGCGCGCAGCATGATGGCCGAACCGTGGGCGTCGTCCGCGCAGACATAGATGCATTGATTGCCGCGATGCTTCTGGAAGCGCACCCACATATCGGTCTGGATGTACTCAAGCATATGGCCAAGATGGATAGAACCATTGGCATAGGGCAGGGCGCTGGTGACGAGGATCTTGCGTGGCTCGGACATGGGGCTCGGCTACTTGATGAAACGGAGGTCGGCCACTATAAAGCGCCGGGAAATTTATTTCACCCCGTGGCGCTGTTTCAGAATCTTCCGCACCTGCGAAAGCATGCCGCAATGCCGCTGGAACGGTTAGGATAGCCGCCTGTTTCAGTCAGTCTTTTTTCGGGAGTAGCCCATGAGCGCCGTCAATCGCGCAGCGGTGGAAGCCGTTCTTCGCCAGTACACCGACCCCTATTTGAACCAGGACCCGGTCAGCGCCGGCTGTGTACGCGCCATCGAGGTCCAGGGGGATCAGGTGTCGGTCCAGTTGGAGCTGGGTTATGCCGCCGGCCTGTTCAAGAAGGGCTGGGCGCAGATGCTGCAAATGGCCATTGAAGGCCTCGACGGTGTGGGTGCCGCCAAGGTCGACATCCAGTGCGTCATCGCACCGCACAAGGCCCAGGCGCAGATTCCAGGGCTGGCCAACGTTAAGAACGTGGTCGCCGTGGCGTCCGGCAAGGGCGGCGTGGGGAAATCCACCACTGCAGCCAACCTGGCCTTGGCCCTGGCCCGTGAAGGCGCGCGGGTGGGCATTCTCGACGCCGACATCTACGGCCCAAGCCAAGGCGTGATGTTCGGTATTGCCGAAGGCACGCGGCCGAAGGTCAAGGACCAGAAGTGGTTTGTGCCGATCGAGTCCATGGGCGTGGAAGTCATGTCCATGGCGTTCCTGACGGATGACAACACGCCGATGGTGTGGCGTGGACCGATGGTCTCCGGCGCCTTGCTGCAATTGGTCACCCAGACCGCCTGGGGCGACCTGGATTACCTGGTGATCGACATGCCGCCAGGCACCGGCGATATCCAACTGACCCTGGCGCAGAAAGTCCCGGTGGCAGGCTCTGTGATCGTGACCACTCCCCAGGATCTTGCGCTGCTGGACGCCAAGAAAGGCGTGGAGATGTTCCGCAAGGTCAACATTCCGGTGCTGGGTGTCGTGGAGAACATGGCCGTGCACATCTGTTCCAACTGCGGTCACGCCGAGCATCTGTTCGGTGAGGGCGGTGGTGAGAAGCTGGCGACCCAATACGGCGTTGAACTGCTGGCCTCGTTGCCGTTGTCGATGGTGATCCGTGAACAGGCTGATGGCGGCAAGCCCACTGTAGCGGCAGAGCCCGATGGTCAGATCGCCATGATCTACCAGGAACTGGCTCGCCATGTGGGCGCGCGGATCGTCCTGCAGGAAGCGTCTGCGCCGGCAATGCCGACGATTACGGTCAGCGACGACTGAGTTCGTTGAAGGGCAAGAAGCCTCGACTTTGTCGGGGCTTTTTCTTGCCTGAAGATCGGTCAAGGGGCTTGAGTTACGCTTTTACGCAATTGCGGGTGTAAGCATTCACTTACTTTTTCGTAAGTGTTTGGTTTTTTTACTCGGTGCACGCCGCTAAAAATCTTGAGAGTTTTTTCTATCTATTTGAAATATAACAACTATTTATCTGTGTTTGGGCGCTGGAACTTGTCGGTGTCCACGTTGGATCCCGTTGTACTTCCCTTGGAACTCTCTAACATCAGCCCTGTGTCCACGGATTGACACAGCCATCAAGGAACGATGGTTGAAGGAACGTCGCAGGATGCGATTCATCAGGATGATGAAAAGGAACACAGGGACTAGGGAAAAAATGTGGGCGGGTCATACCGCCCCTTTTTTTGCCTGTAGAAAAGTGAACGCCTGCCCCTAAACGCAAAAAAGGCCCGCAAGGGGCCTTTTTGGGAGGGCAGCAGCGCGTTAGCGCTCAAGGTCTTTGATTTTGCCCTTCTTGCCATCCCACTCTTCCGCGTCTGGAAGCGGTTCTTTCTTCTCAGTGATATTCGGCCAGATTTCCGCCAGCTCGACGTTCAACTGAATAAATTCCTGCATATCCGCCGGGACTTCGTCCTCGGAGAAAATGGCGACGGCCGGGCATTCAGGTTCACACAGGGCGCAGTCAATGCACTCGTCCGGGTGGATGACCAGGAAGTTCGGGCCTTCGTAGAAGCAGTCCACCGGACACACTTCTACGCAGTCGGTGTACTTGCACTTGATGCAGTTGTCGGTGACGACGAAGGTCATTTCTAATTCTCTCCTCAGGCGGCGGCAGCGAAACCCTTTGTGGTAGGGCTCGCGAGGTTCGGGAGCGATAGTCTGCAGGCCAGGCTAAAAGCCAGCAGCATCCCAAACCGCGCGAGAGTCTATCAGCTTGCAAGCCTTAGCGTTATATCCGAGTCTTCAGTGCATATAACATTTCGAGCGCTTTTCGCGGTGTCAACTCGTCCAGGTCAAGCTTTGCCAACTCATCCAGCACCGGATGGGGCAGGCTCGCGAACATATCGCTCTGGTGCGGTGCGGCGGGTTTACGGCTTGTCTTGGCAGGGCTGGCAACCACGGTTTCATGGGGCAGGGCCGTGGTTTCCAGGCGGCTGAGGTGCTCGCGGGCGCGGGTGATCACGTCGCTCGGCACACCGGCCAATTGCGCCACGGCCAGGCCGTAGCTCTGGCTGGCGGGCCCGGGCAACACATGGTGCAGGAACACGATGCGTTCGTTGTGCTCGGTGGCATTCAGATGCACGTTGGCCACCAGTGGCTCGCTTTCCGGCAGCACCGTCAGTTCGAAGTAGTGGGTGGCAAACAGCGTATAGGCACGCAGGTGCGCCAACCGCTCGGCGGCTGCCCACGCCAGGGATAGGCCATCAAACGTGCTGGTGCCGCGACCCACTTCGTCCATCAGCACCAGGCTGCGCTCGGTGGCGTTGTGCAGGATGTTGGCGGTTTCGCTCATTTCCACCATAAAGGTCGAACGGCCACCGGCCAGGTCATCGCTGGAGCCGATCCGGGTGAAGATGCGGTCTACCAGGGACAATTCACAACTGGCCGCTGGCACAAAGCTGCCGATATGCGCCAGCAGTACGATCAAGGCGGTTTGACGCATGTAGGTGGATTTACCACCCATGTTCGGACCGGTGATCACCAACATGCGGGTATCGTCGTCCAGCGATAGGTCGTTGGCGACGAATGGTGTGGTCAGCACCTGCTCCACCACCGGGTGACGCCCCTGCACGATGCGCATGCACGGTTCGCTGACAAAGCGCGGGCAGTTCAGGTCGAGGTTCAGCGCGCGCTCGGCGAGGTTGCTCAGTACGTCCAGTTCCGCCAGGGCTGCGGCGGTGTCCTGCAGCGGTGCCAGTTGGCTGATCAGGTCCTCAAGCAAGGCCTCATAAAGCATCTTTTCCCGCGCCAAGGCACGGCTTTTAGCCGACAGCGCCTTGTCTTCGAACTCTTTCAGCTCTGGCGTGATAAAGCGCTCGGCACCTTTGAGTGTCTGGCGGCGTTGATAGTCGATGGGCGCTGACTCGGCCTGCTTGCTCGGCAACTCGATAAAGTAGCCGTGCACGCGGTTGTAGCCAACCTTCAGGTTGGCCAGGCCGGTGCGGGCTTTTTCACGGGCTTCCAGATCAATCAGGAACTGCCCGGCGTTTTCGCTCAGGGATTGCAGTTCGTCCAGTTCGCTGTCATAGCCGGTCTTGAGCACGCCGCCGTCACGAATGATCGCTGGTGGGTTGTCGATGATGGCCTTTTCCAGCAGCGCTGCCAGTTCCGGGTAGGTGCCGGCCGTCATGGCGAGTTGTTGCAGGTGCGGTGTATCCAGTTCGGTCATCGCCACTTGTAGTTGTGGCAGGGCGCTGAGGGCATCGCGCAGACGCGCCAAGTCGCGGGGGCGCGCGTTGCGCAGGCCGATCCGCGCCAGGATGCGCTCGATATCGCCGATTTCCTTCAACTGCGGTTGCAGCTTTTCAAACCGATAGCCGTCCAGCAAGCAGGTAATAGACGTCTGACGCGCTTGCAGCACAGTCAAATCCCGCAGCGGACGGTTCAGCCAACGGGTCAACAAGCGGCTGCCCATGGCGGTCTGGCAACGGTCGACCACCGACTGCAGGGTGTTATCACGCCCGCCTGACAGGTTGGTGTCCAGTTCCAGGTTGCGACGGCTCGCGCCATCGAGCACCACGGTATCGTCCAGACGCTCATGACGCAGGCTGCGCAAGTGCGGCAGGGCGGTGCGCTGGGTTTCCTTGGCGTAGCTGAGCAGGCAACCGGCGGCGCCGATGGCCAGGGTCAGGGTTTCGCAGCCGAAACCCTTAAGGTCTTGCACCGAGAACTGCTGGCACAGACTTTTCAGTGCCGAGTCACGCTCGAAATCCCACGGCGCACGGCGTTTTGTCCCACGGCGTTTTTCGGCGGGCAGATCCTTCGGCCAATCATCCGGGATCAACAGCTCCACCGGGTTGATGCGCTCCAACTCCGCCAGCAGGTTCTCCCAACCCTTAATTTCCAGCACGCTGAAATTGCCGCTGGTGATATCCAGCACCGACAGTCCGAACAAGCGCTCATCGCCCAACACCGCAGCGATCAGGTTATCGCGACGCTCATCCAGCAGCGCCTCATCACTCACCGTCCCCGGCGTAATAATGCGCACCACCTGGCGTTCCACCGGCCCCTTGCTGGTGGCCGGATCGCCGATCTGCTCACAGATCACCACCGACTCGCCCAGCTTCACCAGCTTGACCAGGTAGCCTTCCAACGAGTGGTAAGGAATTCCGCACATCGGAATCGACTGCCCCGCCGACTGCCCGCGCGCGGTCAGGGTGATGTCCAGCAACTTGGCGGCCTTCTTCGCGTCTTCATAGAAGATCTCGTAGAAGTCGCCCATGCGATAGAACATCAACTGATCAGGGTGCTGGTTTTTCAGGCGCCAGTACTGCTGCATCATCGGGGTGTGGGAAGACAGATCGGACGTGTTTTTACTCATTGGATAATAGGCAAATTCGTTGAAAGGAGTGGGGCAAAGGTGGGGCACTTGGCCCTGCTGATTTTGCAATGGCCGCAAGGTTAACACGCGCGGTCGGCCCTTCGCAGGTCGCAAACGGATAGGTAAAACGCAAAGGGGGCGACGCATTTACTTAAATGCGCGAGGTTTATTGCACGCAAGCAACGCTGTTGGCGCGCAACGGAGAAAGCCTTCTTCTCAGTACGCTGACACGATTGCCTTGGCCAGTTGCATGTCGGACATAAGAGGCGCGGCGTAGGTCGAGCGATAGTACCGAGATGCCTGTTCAAACTCAGCACCGCGGATCTCTCCGTCCGAACCGATAAAAGCAAGGGCATCGGTTTTGGAGGATGTGAAAAGCTTTGGCGCATCGGTCGTGAGAGAGGTAGTCCCCGCAACCAGGATGGTTGGCAAGAACGTCGAATACATCAGCGCTTTATCGAAAGGGTTGGCATTTTCAGCGGCCACTGCTGGGGCGCCGATCAATACCATGACAGCGATTGCCAGAGTCTTCCATGAGTCCATTCTTCGAAGCTTCCATTTCTATAAGAGGGGCGCACGATAGCAGAGCTGGTCACTTTGCAGATATAAGGCGCCGTCGACACTGGGGCGGGTTGCTGTGCTTGACGGGGTGGTCTTTAGCTCTCGACTCATCAGTTCGCCCCATAGAAATGGTTCAGCACTATCAATTCAATCACCGCGACGAAACAGCACAGAACAATGAATCCGGGGCTGAAAACCCGCTTGCGATTAGAGCCCCCGTCGCCCAGCGAGCTTAAGTCTGCGCCGTCGGAAATCAACATTAGGAGCGCCAGCACGGCGTATATCCACGCCTTGCCCCAGAAGCTCTGATTTCTCCATTCGGTCATTCGTGGTCTTCCGCATACCGCTTTAAATTGAGGTGAATGGGCGTTGGCGGCAAGGTTAGCACGCAAGGTTGGGGGCTTCGCAGGTCCTAAACGGATAGGCAGAAACTAAAAGTGGGGGCGACCTTTTTTGTCCTTTAGCCCATCCTTGGTCAACGCTTCATTGCGTTGCACTGAGTGCGCAAATCGCTATTGCTGATGTTTTCGCAGCTGGCGCCACTTTGCTGGGCGTTGCAATACGCTCGTTGGTCAGAGTGCAACTTGCCGCAAAGGTGTACCCACTGAACATCAACAAAATGGCAAGCACGAGTTTCATTACTTTCTTCCTTGGCTTGCCAGGAATCAGCCTGGCGCTGTTTGAGCACATTGCATCAAGTACCGCGGTGCTCATGTCAAATTGACATTATTTTGCCCGGGAGTTCCGCTGATGTGCATGGAATATGCAAATTAGCATTTGCCAACCCCAAAAACTCCCGTCACTATCGCCGTTATGCAAAAACGCAACGTTTCTATTGTCTTAAGAGAGCTGTTGGACCGCGACCGGATCTCCCCCACGGAGCTTCACCGGCGTACTGGCGTGCCTCAATCCACATTGTCCCGGATCCTCAGCGGCAAGATCGTTGATCCTTCGGATAAACACATCTCGCGCATCGCCGAGTACTTCCGCATCAGCACCGACCAGCTGCGCGGACGCGCGGCGGTGGGCGCTTTGCGCGATGAAGGGCGCGACCCGATGCATTCGGAACTCAAGGATATAAGCCTGTGGGATGACGACACCCCCGTTAATGATGACGAGGTGTCGATCCCCTTTCTGCGCGAGGTTGAATTGGCTGCTGGATCAGGGAGATTCGTCATCGAGGAAAGCGAGAAGGCCAGCCTGCGTTTTGGAAAACGCAGTCTGCGACACAACGGTGTGCAGTTCGACCAGGCCAAGTGTGTGACGGTGCGCGGCAACAGTATGCTGCCGGTACTGCGCGACGGCGCGACGGTAGGAGTGAATGCGGGTAAAAGTGGCATTGGCGACATCGTCGATGGCGACTTGTATGCCATCAACCACAATGGCCAACTGCGGGTGAAACAGCTCTATCGCCTGCCTTCCGGTATTCGCCTGCGCAGTTTCAATCGCGATGAACACCCGGATGAGGACTACAGCTTCCAGGATATTCAGGATGAGCAGATCAGCATCCTTGGTCATGTATTCTGGTGGGGTATGTACGCCCGTTAACCTCCTTGCGTAAGAGAAAGCCCGCCATTGAGCGGGCTTTTTTTGGCCTGTGGAAAATCGCCAAACCCTTTGTCCATAACGCCTGAAATGCATCAGCGCATTATTTGGATGAAAATAAATGCATTTACGCATTGACTGTATATGCATACATGCATATTCTTCATCTCAAGCCAGCCGATAAGGTCTGGTGGAGGCGGCAAGGATGCTGCCAAGGAAGACAAGGAAGGCACGCAACATCGGCAAGGACGCCATCCGAGCGATGGCAGGGACGCCAGGCAACACCGGCAAGGATGCCGACGCTCTTTAGTTTCACAGCTTTGCAAGAACAGGCAGCGATGAGCCGGCCTCAACGGTTCAGAGGGTTGGCAACTGACCCGGATGTGCAGCGTAAAGCATCGAAGCAGTTACCCCGCACACAGGGATCGTGGTCGGAAAAACAATGAGGAAAGATCCGTACCGCGCCAGTAGCGCCGAAAGATCGAATCTGGACCGCATTACTGAAAAGCCTGGGCAACCGGGCTTTTTGGAATGCCTACCTCTAAATGGAATTACCCAAAAGCCGGCCCATTGCCGGGATTGCTCAGCCAGGAGGCGTGACATGACAAACGAGCAGCAAGCGTTAGCGGAAATGCCTATCTGGCTGGTGATCGTACTGGCCCTGATCGGCGGCGTATCCGGCGAAATGTGGCGGGCTGACAAGGAGGGCGCCCGCGGCTGGTCGCTGGTTCGGCGTCTGGCTCTGCGGTCCGGTGCATGCATGGTCTGCGGAGTCTCGGCATTGATGCTGTGCTACGCCGCAGGCATGTCGATCTGGACCGCCGGCGCCATTGGCTGCCTGACGGCCATGGCTGGTGCAGACGTCGCCATCGGCCTTTATGAACGCTGGGCGGCCAAGCGCATCGGGGTCAATGAGACCCCGCCATCCCACCCGGATCAGCAGTAATCGCTGCAAGGACGCAACAGATGACACCTATCGAAAAAACCTCACAACTGCCCACGGCGATTGGGATGGTGCTAAAGAGTGCCTTCCCACAATTGCTTGTAGGCAATCACCAGGGTTTCATCGGCGCCGAAGACAAAGCCGGTGTGCTGATCAGGGTGGAGCTCAACGCCCCAGGCGCTCGCTCCCCTGACGGACGCAAGGCCCACACCTTGTTGGTTTCACTCAAGGCTATGGTTCCCAGCGGGTCAGACGCGTTTGACGCCTGTGACCTGGCCAGCCAGTTGATGGACCTGGCCCTGGATAATCGCTGGGGCCTGCCGTCCGACCAGTGCGACGTGCCCACATCCATGATCGCGGCGCCCTTCGGACGTAACGGCGTCGAAACGGACTACGACACCTGGATCGTGTCCTTCACCCAGACCCTTTATATCGACCGGGCCCTGCTCGACGATCCTACAGGCAAAGCGCTATTTTCTCGCGGCTGGGACGTGTTGAACATCGACGATCCGGATCAGTATCGCCCGCTGCAGGAGTAGTCCAGTTTGACGCGCTGTTATGCATGCAACTGGGGGCTACCCGGTGACGGGCTATCGCAGTTCGATAAGTCCCCGTTCGTCACTATCCCCCCGGCGCATCGACGGTGGCATCAATGGGCTGGAGGCCCGTTTGCAGTTGTGGACGCCGGCGAGGGCGGCGTTATGCGTTTCCTAGTCGCCTACCGGTTATCGGGCTATGTCTTGCTGGCGGTATGAAGCGCAGCTTGAGCGCTTGTTGGCTGCACACTTGCAAGCGCTCGATCTGGCCAGGCCTGCGCGCGCCGTCGCCCGCTAATCTCTTGTTCCAGTCTGTCGCTTGCATGAGCGATTTGCTCCTGTAGGGTAGGCAAACCCCCGTCCAATTCTGGAGATCACCGTGAAGGAAATCACCCAACTTGCCGCTGACCTGGGTCGCCGCTTGCAGGTGCTCAATGCCCACGTCACTACCGCCGAGTCCTGTACAGGCGGCGGTATCGCGGAAGCCATCACGCGGATCCCAGGGAGTTCGTCCTGGTTCGAAGCGGGGTATGTCACCTATTCCAATCGGCAGAAGACCCGGCAGTTGAACGTGCCGGAGGGGTTGTTTGCAAAAGTCGGGGCCGTCAGCCAGGAGGTGGTTGAGGCCATGGCGCGCGGCGCGCAGGAGAAAAGCCTGGCGCGCTTTGCCGTGGCGGTCAGCGGTGTGGCGGGGCCGGACGGTGGTTCGGCGGACAAACCGGTGGGCACCGTGTGGCTGGCCTTTGGCGTTGGTGATGAGGTCACGGCCGAGCTTCAGCACTTCCCCGGCAACCGCGACGAGGTTCGTCGACAAACGGTAAAGGCTGCGCTGGAGGGCTTGTTGCGACGAGCTGCAGCAGAAATAGAAAATCAGGGGTAGGCGATCTCTGATCTTTATGGAACAATACTGTCTACTTATACAGGTGTTGGCCGCCAGGCCTTATTGATTACGTGAGGACTTTAATGGACGACAACAAGAAGAAAGCCTTGGCTGCGGCCCTGGGTCAGATCGAACGTCAATTCGGCAAGGGTGCCGTAATGCGTATGGGCGATCACGACCGTCAGGCGATCCCGGCTATTTCCACTGGCTCTCTGGGTCTGGACATCGCGCTCGGCATTGGCGGTCTGCCAAAAGGCCGTATCGTTGAAATCTACGGTCCTGAATCTTCCGGTAAAACCACCTTGACCCTGTCGGTGATTGCCCAGGCACAAAAAATGGGCGCCACTTGCGCGTTCGTCGACGCCGAGCACGCCCTGGATCCTGAATACGCGGGCAAGCTGGGCGTCAATGTCGACGACCTGCTGGTTTCGCAGCCGGACACCGGTGAACAAGCCCTGGAAATCACCGACATGCTGGTGCGCTCCAACGCCATCGACGTGATCGTGGTCGACTCCGTGGCAGCCCTGGTACCCAAGGCTGAAATCGAAGGCGAAATGGGCGACATGCACGTGGGCCTGCAAGCCCGTCTGATGTCCCAGGCGCTGCGTAAAATCACCGGTAACATCAAGAACGCCAACTGCCTGGTGATCTTCATCAACCAGATCCGTATGAAAATCGGCGTGATGTTCGGCAGCCCGGAAACCACTACCGGTGGTAACGCGCTGAAGTTCTATGCGTCGGTCCGTCTGGACATCCGCCGTACCGGCGCGGTGAAAGAAGGTGACGAGGTGGTTGGTAGCGAAACCCGCGTCAAAGTCGTGAAGAACAAAGTGGCTCCGCCTTTCCGCCAGGCTGAATTCCAGATTCTCTATGGCAAGGGTATCTACCTGAACGGCGAAATGATCGACCTGGGCGTGCTGCACGGCTTCGTCGAGAAATCCGGTGCCTGGTATGCGTATAACGGCAGCAAGATCGGTCAGGGTAAGGCCAACTCGGCCAAGTTCCTGGCGGACAACCCGGATATCGCGGCCACGCTTGAGAAGCAGATCCGCGACAAGCTGCTGACCCCGGCGCCAGACGTGAAAGCTGCCGCCAACCGCGAGCCGGTTGAAGAAGTAGAAGAAGCTGACACTGACATCTGAAGCAAACGATGACTGTTGTACTGGATACACTCGTCGCCGTTCGGCGCACCGCAATGGACCTGCTCGCTCGCCGCGAGCATGGTCGAGTCGAGCTGACGCGCAAACTGCGTCAGCGCGGCGCGGAACCCGAGATGATCGAAACCGCCCTTGACCGTTTGACGGAAGAGGGGCTGCTTTCGGAATCCCGTTACCTCGAAAGTTTTGTCTCCTACCGAGCCCGTTCCGGCTACGGCCCAGCGCGTATTCGCGAAGAGCTGAGCCAGCGCGGTTTGCAACGTAATGATATTGACCTTGCCCTGCGCGAGTGCGGTATCAGTTGGCAGGCGCAACTGGAAGACACTTGGCGTCGAAAGTTCTCTGGTCATCTCCCCATCGATGCGAGAGAACGCGCGAAACAAGGCCGCTTCCTGAGTTATCGCGGTTTTTCGATGGAGATGATCAGCCGCTTACTCAGTGGTCGAGATATGGACGACTGAACACCTTGTTGTGTGATGAACGGCCTTGTTGTGTGGTGAATGGGCTTGTTGTGGCGAGCGGGCTTGCCCCGCGTCGGGCTGCGAAGCAGCCCCAATGGCCTCACCTTCGATCTAACTTGAAATACCAAAACTGAAGCACCAAAAAAGGCCCGCTATGAAAATAGCGAGCCTTTTTGCGTTTCTGGATTTCACGCCGGCTGCGGCGCTACCCGCTGTTGCGTCTTCCCCTGAGCCTGTGCCCAGTTCTCCGGCAAGTTGATGTAATCCACCAGTTCTCGCAACCGGCCCTGATCGCGGCCATTGAAGTTGAACACCAACCGCGTCAAATGGCTGAACCTCGGTTCGTCATGCTCCTCACCCGTATAGGCAAGTTGCTGGAAATCCCCACTCAACCGCAGGCTGGCAAATTCACTCTGCAAATGAGCCAGCGCTCGATCGCTGAGTGGATGATTCATGCGAACCACAAACTCCCGCTTCAACCAGCGCGTGGAGTGGAAGTTGGCATAGAACTGATTGATCTCCTCCACTGCCTCTTCAGCGCTGTACACCAGGCGTACCAGCTTGAGGTCGGTGGGCAGGATGTAGCGATTGGCTTCCAGTTGGCTGCGGATAAAGTCCAGCGCGCCCTGCCAGAAACCTCCCCCCGGCGCATCCAGCAACACCACCGGTACCAGCGGGCTTTTGCCGGTCTGGATCAGGGTCAATACTTCCAGGGCTTCATCCAGGGTGCCGAAACCACCTGGGCACAACACCAACGCGTCGGCTTCCTTGACGAAGAACAGCTTGCGGGTAAAGAAGAAGTGGAAGGACAGCAGGTTCTCGGTGCCATCGATAGTCGGGTTGGCATGCTGTTCAAACGGCAGGGTAATGTTGAACCCCAGGCTGTGTTCCAGGCCTGCCCCTTCGTGGGCCGCCGCCATGATGCCGCCGCCACCACCGGTGATCACCATCAGGTCCGAGCGCGCCAGCGCTGCACCTACTTCACGGGCCAGGGCGTACAGGGGGCTTTCTACCGGGGTGCGTGCCGAGCCGAACACCGTGACCTTGCGGCGCCCCTTGAACTGTTCGAGTACGCGGAAGGCATGGTCCAATTCGCGGATAGCCTGCAGGGTGATCTTGGCATTCCAACGGTTGCGGTCGTCCTGAGCCATGCGCAGCACGGTAAGGATCATGTCGCGATAGAGAGGGATATTCGGGCTGTTGGGCGCTATCTGTTGGAGTTGAGCTTCGACCTGCTGCGTAAGGTCAGCGCCGTTTTCTTCAAAATGCCGGAGCAGGCGGTCATTCGGTTCGTAAGGCATTCAACGTCTCCTTCTTCACAGAGGCTGGGCCAACGGCGAGAGATTCGTCCGCAGGCCACGACACTGCATGTGTCGCTGCATGCCCAAGGCATTGCACGTGTTTGCCGGGCGGCAAATGGGCTCTGTATGTTCCTTGTGATTTAAAAACCTTTGCACTGCAAGTCGCAGGAGGGCAACCCTGTTTTGCCCTGAAAATGTTACAGAACGACATGGAAGCCGTTGTGAACGGGCGGTTGGGATGACTTGATCATGGGCCGAAAAACCCTTGGCTGGCAACCGCTTATTGGCCACTCAGTAGGGAGTTTAGCTGCCTGCGGGAAAATGAAGCGGGGGAGTGCGCGCTACTGGACAGCAGCGCGCGAAGGGGAAGCGCAGATTACTTTTTCTTCTTGGCGGCAGCCGGTGCCGGGCAATCCGCTTCCACGAATTTCACCGATGCCACAGGACGGTTAGTCTTGTTTTCAGTGATTTCGTAGCGCATCACTGCGCCCTTGGCCATCAGCTCGCGATAACCTTTGTTCAGGCACACGCTCTGCCCCAGTTGGAAGTACACAGCCTTGGGGTTGGCGCGCATCTGTTCGGCACGGTCGGGCAAGACGCTCAGGTGATCGATTAACTGCATTCCTTCAACGGTGTAGGCGACTTCCAGGGTTTTATCGTCGATTTCCCGGGGCAGGTCTTTGTTGCTTTCAGCCGCGACGCTTTGCAGCTTCCTGTTCATTTGGGCCTCCAGCAGCGAGGCCGCCTGGGCGCCCACAGGCAATACCAACGCAAGTGCGATGGATGGGGCGGCAAGACGCAGCATGGAACGCAGCATGAAACTCTCCTGATTCGGTTACTGGTGCATAGACCAGCCACTGCGCTGTGCGTTCAGTGGCGCGCAATTATAGGTGACCCCTTGCCACTACAGCCAGGCGTATCGCTGTTAAACTGCGGCCACTTCAGCCTCCACGAGTTTTCTCCGTGTCGATCTACCCCCCTGTACGGCGCATCCGATGAGCCACGCCGTCTCCCGCCTGCGTACCCAGCGCCTGGCACGCGCGATCAAACCCTTCGTCAATCGAGGCTCCCGTGCCGAGCGTTGTCCCGGCTGCCGGGTCATCCCCGAGTATTGTCTGTGTGCCTGGCGTCCCCGTGTCGCGGCCCAGTCGGCCATGTGCCTGCTGATGCACGATGTCGAACCGATGAAGCCCAGCAACACCGGCTGGCTGATCGCCGACGTGATCGACGACACCAGCGCATTCGCCTGGTCGCGCACTGAAGTCGACCCGGATTTGCTCACCCTGCTCGCTGACCCGCAGTGGCAGCCCTACATCGTGTTTCCCGGCGAATTCGTGGCGCCCGAGCGTGTCGTCAGTACCGTGACGGTGGCAAAAGGCAAGCGCCCGCTGTTCATCCTGCTGGACGGCACCTGGAGCGAAGCACGCAAAATGTTCCGCAAGAGTCCGTATCTGGAACATCTGCCGGTATTGAGCCTGGCACCTGAGCAACTCTCGCGCTACAAACTGCGCCGCTCCAAGCGCGATGACCATTTCTGCACCGCCGAAGTCGCGGCCCTGTGCCTGGAGCTGGCCGAGGACGCCGCTGCAAGCGAAGTGCTGGATGCCTACCTGGATGTATTCAGCACCCACTACTTGGCTGCCAAGTTCCAGTTACCGCTGGACCCGACCGACAGGGTCCATACTCGTCTTGCGCCCTATATACCCGAGCTATAGCCAGACGACGTTTGCATGATGGCACCGTAAACCTGCCCCTCGCTAAAATGCCCATGGGCGTAGTGCTTGACCCTCCAGGCTGCGCTGGGCATGCTGAGCGCCGATTGGGGCGTAACCGTGAATTTTCGACGTCGTTTCAGGTGCTTTTGACGTTGAACCTGCCCTGTGGCGATGGCTGCCTGGCCGTTGCCTTGTGTACTGGCGAACCCTGAACCCATCAGGGCTGCCATAAAAAACAGGATCATTTAATCAATGGCCACATACGAAATCCTGATAGCCGATGACCATCCGCTGTTTCGCAGTGCATTGCACCAGGCCGTGACGCTGGGCCTTGGCCCGGATGTGCGCCTGGTTGAAGTGGCCAGCATTGCCGAGCTGGAAGCCCGCCTTACCGAAAAGTCCGACTGGGATCTGGTGCTGCTCGACCTCAACATGCCCGGCGCCTACGGCTTCTCAGGCCTGGTGCTGCTGCGCGGGCAATACCCGCAGATTCCCGTGGTGATGGTTTCGGCCCAGGAAGACGCTGACGTGGTGGTGCGCTCCAAGGAGTTTGGCGCCAGCGGTTTTATCCCCAAGTCCAGCGCCATGGAAGATATCCAGAACGCCGTGCGTAAGGTGCTCGACGGTGATGTGTCCTGGCCGCCGCAAGCGTTTGAAGAAATCAACGTGTCCGATGAAGCCAAAGCCGCCCGCGATGGCCTGGCCAGCCTGACGCCGCAGCAGTTTCGAGTGTTGACGATGGTCTGCGAAGGGTTGCTGAACAAGCAGATCGCCTATGAGTTGAGCGTGTCGGAAGCGACCATCAAGGCTCACGTCACAGCGATCTTTCGCAAACTCGGGGTGCGCACGCGGACCCAGGCGGCGCTGCTCTTGCAACAACTTGAGTCAATTTCGCAGCATTAAGTTGTTACCGATTCACGCTTTTTTGACTTTGCGTGATCTAGTTTCCCCACTTCTTTGGTTCAGTTGCCTACGTCTATGTCGCCTTTCAAGGGTCAAACCGGTCTCAAACGTATCTTTAATGCAGGGGGTTATTCCCTGGATGGCCTGCGCGCGGCTTTCACCGGTGAGGCGGCGTTCCGCCAACTGGTGCTGCTGAACGTCATCCTGATCCCTCTGAGCTTTTTCCTGCACGTCAGCCGTGTCGAACGGGCGCTGTTGATTGCGGTGTGCCTGTTGGCCTTGATCGTTGAATTGCTCAATTCGGCGGTAGAAGCGGCCATCGACCGTATCTCCCTCGACCGCCACCCCCTGTCGAAAAACGCCAAGGACATGGGCAGCGCCGCGCAATTCGTGGCACTGACCATGATTACTCTGGTGTGGGTGGTGATCCTGATCTAACGATCAGGCAATGCTCGGCAGCACGATCTCGTCGCTGCGCTGAACCCCGGCGGTAAAAGCACGGCACAGCTCCAGGAACTCGCGCATCGCCGAGGTCTGGTATTTCTGCTTGTGCCAGATGAAATAGAACTGTCGCGCCAGGTCCAGGTCCGGGGTTTCCACCGGTACCAGGCTGCCGCGGCGGAACGCATCGCGCAGTGCCAGGCGAGAGATGCAGCCAATCCCCAAACCCGACTCCACCGCCCGTTTGATCGCCTCGGTGTGCTCCAGCTCCAGGCGGATATTCAGCGCGCTGCGGTGATGGCGCATGGCCTGGTCAAAGGTTAGGCGCGTGCCCGAGCCTTGTTCCCGCAGGATCCATGCCTCATGGGTCAACTCTTCCAGGGTGGCCACACCGCGCTTGGCCAGGGGGTGCTGAGGCGCACAGAACACTACCAATTCATCCTCTACCCAGGTTTGCACCTCGATATCCGGGTGGCTGCAGTCGCCTTCGATTAGACCCAGGTCAATTTCGTAGTGCGCAACCTGGTGCACGATATTGGCAGTGTTCTGCACGTGCAGCTTCACCTGGCTTTCCGGGTGCTGCTGCATGAAGCTGCCGATCAGCAGGGTGGCCAGGTAATTACCAATGGTCAGGGTAGCGCCGACCGCCAGGGAGCCGAAGCCGGACTTACCGTTGAGCAGGTCTTCGATCTCCTTGGCCTGGTCCAGCAGCGCCACCGCTTGAGGCAACAGCTGATGGCCCAAGGCGTTGAGACTCAGGCGTTTACCGGCGCGGTCGAATAATTGGCAGCTGGATTGGCGCTCCAGCTCGGTAATCGAGGTGCTGGCGGCGGATTGAGATAAGGCCAGAAGGCCAGCAGCGCGAGAGACGCTTTCCTGCTGGGCGACGGCGACGAAGACTTGCAGTTGACGGAGAGTAAATCGCATATCGATATAACCGATAACCCTTATCTTAATAATCCAGTTAACAGATATTGTCGCCGCCATTAGAATGCTGTGCAATTGCGCATCTACACCTTTGGCGCAGACCCATTTCCAGGAGTCCCCCGTACATGAGCAACATGAACCACGAGCGTGTCCTCAGTGTTCATCACTGGAACGACACTCTGTTCAGCTTCAAGTGCACCCGCGATCCGGGCCTGCGCTTCGAGAACGGTCAGTTCGTGATGATCGGCCTGCAACAGCCCAACGGCCGCCCGCTCATGCGCGCTTACTCCATTGCCAGCCCGAACTGGGAAGAGCATCTGGAGTTCTTCAGCATCAAGGTGCCGGATGGCCCGCTGACTTCCCAATTGCAGCACTTGAAGGAAGGCGACGAGATCATCATCAGCAAAAAACCGACAGGCACCCTGGTGCTTGACGATTTGAAGCCGGGCAAACACCTGTACCTGCTCAGCACCGGTACTGGCCTTGCTCCATTCATGAGCGTGATCCAGGACCCGGAAACCTACGAGCGTTTCGAAAAAGTGATCCTGTGCCACGGCGTGCGTTACGTCAACGAAGTCGCTTACCGCGAATTCATCACCGAGCACCTGCCGCAGAACGAGTTCTTCGGCGAGGCCCTGCGTGACAAGTTGATCTACTACCCGACCGTGACCCGCGAGCCATTCGAAAACGAAGGCCGCCTGACCGACCTGATGCGCAGCGGCAAGCTGTTCAGCGACATCGGCCTGCCACCGATCAACCCCGAGGACGACCGCGCCATGCTGTGCGGCAGCCCAAGCATGTTGGACGAGACCAGCGAAGTGCTGAACAGCTTCGGCCTGAAGGTTTCGCCACGCATGCGTGAGCCGGGTGATTACTTGATCGAGCGCGCGTTCGTCGAGAAATAACTGCGGTAAAAAATGTGGGAGGGGGCTTGCTCCCGATGGCGGTGGGTCAGTCGATATACAAGTTGACTGATCCACTGCCATCGGGAGCAAGCCCCCTCCCACATTGGGTTTCCGGTTTATCCCGCCGGAACCACTTCCAACACACAAATCATCCCAGCCTCAGGATAGTGCCAGCGCACATCCACATCCCAGAACTGCGCCCCGTATTCGCGCTCCGGCCCTGGCGTCTGGTACGCCGGCCGTGGATCCTGTGCCAGGCACTGATCGATCAACTCCACCAATGGCTCCCCAAGGCGCTGGGCGTGGCCTTGTGCCTGCTGCAGCGCCGTCTTCAGCCACTGCACGGCAATCAGCTGCGGCGCACCGCTGGCGATGTTGTTGGTGGCCGTGTCGATGATGTCGGCGTAGGGCACATACGGCTTGATATCCAATACCGGTGTGCCATCGAGCAAATCGATCCCGGAAATCCACAGCCGCCCCGGCTCGACCTTGTCCAGCTTGACCACTGACTGGCCAATCCCGTTGGGCCGATGAGTCGCGCGGGTCGCAAACACGCCCATGGACGTGTTGCCGCCCAGGCGGGGCGGGCGTACTTTCAGGCGGGGCTTGTCTTCCAAGGCCTGGTGGAACAGAAACAACAGCCACACGTGGCTGACCTGCTCCAGGCCCTGTACCGCTTCACCCTGGTCGAACGGCGCCACCAACTCCAGCACGCCCCGCGCGGCAGGCGCCAGTTGCGGTTGGCGCGGGATGGCGAACTTCTCCTTGAAGCAGGAGCGTACGAAGCCGACGGGCGAGACCTGGTAACTCATGGCTTACGCGCGAACCCGCAGCGTCAGGCCCTTGAGGAAGTTGCGCAGCAACTGGTCGCCACAGGTGCGGTAGTTGGTGTGGCCGAACTTGCGGAACAGCGCGCTCAGCTCAGGTTTGGACACCGGGAATTCGGCAGCCTTGAGGATGGCGTGCATGTCGTCTTCCTTAAGTTCGAAGGCCACGCGCAGCTTCTTGAGGATGATGTTGTTGGTCACCGGCGTTTCGATCGGCTGCGGCGGACGGCTTTCGTCCTTGCCGCGCTTGAAAATCACCAAGCCATCGAGGAAGTGGGCCATGACGTCATCCGGGCAGAACACAAAGCCCTCTTCCTCGTCTTTCTTGAGGTAAGTCAGCAGGTCTTCCTTGGTCACGTCCATGCCGCCGAGCTTGATGAGCTCGACCATCTTGTTGTCGCTGATGTCGAGCATGTAGCGCACGCTGCGCAGTACGTCATTGTGAATCATGGTGGGCAATCCTGGTTTTCAACGGTGGGCGCCGCCGGGTGGGGCGGTGCCTGGAAAGGGGAGGCGGCTTAGAACTTCTCTTTGCCGGACAGGTAACGCCATTGGCCAACTGGCACTTTGCCGATGGACACGCCGCCGATACGAATGCGGCGGATGGCGATGACCTTCAGGCCAACGGCTTCGCAGAACAGGGCGATCACGCCCGGTTGCGGGTTTTTCATCGCAAAGCGCAGGCGATTTTCGTTCTGCCAGCTGGCTTTTACGGCTGGCAGCTCTTTGCCTTTGTAGGTCAGGCCGTGGTTCAGGCGGTTGAGGCCGTGGGCAACCATGTCGCCTTCAACCTCTACCACGTATTCCTGCTCGATCTTGGCGGCATCGGCGGTCAACTTGCGCAGAATCTTCCAGTCCTGGGTAAACACCAACAGGCCGCTGGCCTTGGCTTGCAGGTCGGCGCTGGCGGTCAGGCGCAGGAAATGGCCCTTGAGCGGACGCTTGCTGAAGCGGTGTTCTTCGGACAGGGTTTCGGCGCTGATCGAGGCCATTGCCGTCTCGGCATCGACACCAACCGGGGCATGGAACAGGATGGTCACCGGCTCTGGCGCGGTGGCCTTGGCCTCTGGGTCCAGTTCGACCTTCTGGGTGGTGATCTTGAATTGCGGTTCGTCGATCACTTCACCGTCCACCGAGACCCAGCCGCCTTCGATAAACAGCTCAGCCTCCCGACGGGAGCAACCGACCAGTTCGATAAGGCGTTTGGAGAGGCGTATGGGGTCAGTCATGACAAGGGCCGTAACAAAAGGGGGCGGCTATTGTACCTGTGTGGGCGCGGTTAATCCCGACCCCATTTCATTTAGCCCTGGCGGGCCTGTTGTTGTGGCTGGCGCAAGCGCAGGTGCAGCAGTGGATAAGGCTGCCCCAGGCCGTCATGCTCGGTGCGTCCGACCACTTCGAAACCCTGCTTGAAATAGAATCCCAGCGCTTGGGGATTCTGCTCGTTAACGTCCAGCTCGTCGGCATTCATGCAGTCGATCGCATAACGCAGCAACTGCCGGCCGAGGCCCTGGCCCCGGTATGCCGGGTCTATAAACAGCATTTCCACCTTGCCGCACGCCACCCCGGCGAACCCGCTGATACGTTGGCGTGCGTCTTTGGTGCAGATCAGCATCACCGAATCCAGGTAGCGGGTCAGCAGCAGATTTTTCAGTCGCACGATATAACTGTCCGGCAAAAAATCATGGGTGGCCCGCACCGAGGCCTCCCAGATGCGCGCCAACTCTACGTAGTCGCTGGCTTTAGGTGTGTGGATAACCGAATGCTGGCGCATGCCTGCTGCCCCTTGCCATGATTGGCGTTGATGGGCAAAACGATAGACCTAAAAAAGCCCCGCATCTTGTCCAGAGGCAGGGCTTTTCAAGTTTTTTCGATCAGTCGCGCTTTTCAGCCCACAGATCGTATTCATCAGCGTCGGTCACGGTGCACCAGACCTTGTCACCTGGCTTCAGGCCGCTGGCATCGTCGATAAACACGTTACCGTCGATTTCCGGTGCATCGAAGAAGCAACGGCCGACTGCGCCTTGCTCGTCGACTTCGTCGATCAGTACTTCGATTTCCTTGCCGATACGCAGTTGCAGGCGCGCCGAGCTGATCGCCTGCTGGTGCGCCATGAAGCGCTCCCAACGGTCCTGCTTGACGTCATCCGGGACCACGGCCAGGTCGAGCAGGTTGGCCGGGGCACCTTCCACGGGCGAGTACTGGAAGCAACCCACACGATCCAGTTGCGCTTCGGTCAGCCAGTCCAGCAGGTACTGGAAGTCTTCTTCGGTTTCGCCGGGGAAGCCGACGATGAAGGTCGAGCGGATGATCAGCTCGGGGCAGATCTCGCGCCAGTTCTTGATACGCGCCAGGGTCTTGTCTTCGAAGGCTGGGCGTTTCATGGCCTTGAGCACTTTCGGGCTGGCGTGCTGGAACGGGATGTCCAGGTACGGCAGGATCTTGCCGGCAGCCATCAACGGGATCAGCTCGTCCACATGCGGGTACGGGTAGACGTAGTGCAGGCGCACCCACACGCCCAGGCTGCTGAGGGCTTCGCAGAGTTCGGTCATGCGGGTTTTCACCGGCGCGCCGTTCCAGAAGCCAGTGCGGTATTTCACGTCGACGCCGTAGGCGCTGGTGTCCTGGGAGATCACCAGCAGCTCTTTGACGCCGGATTTGACCAGGCGCTGGGCCTCGTCGAGCACGTCACCCACCGGACGGCTGACCAGCTTGCCGCGCATCGACGGGATGATGCAGAAGCTGCAGCTGTGGTTGCAGCCTTCGGAGATCTTCAGGTACGCATAGTGACGCGGGGTCAGCTTGATGCCTTGCGGCGGTACCAGGTCGATCAGCGGGTTGTGATCCTGGCGCGGTGGCACCACCTGGTGCACGGCATTGACCACCTGCTCGTACTGCTGCGGGCCGGTCACGGCCAGCACGCTTGGGTGCACGTTGCGGATATTGCCTTCTTCCACCCCCATGCAGCCGGTCACGATGACCTTGCCGTTTTCCTTGATGGCTTCGCCGATCACTTCCAGGGACTCTGCCTTGGCCGAGTCGATGAAGCCGCAGGTGTTGACCACCACCACATCAGCGTCCTGGTAAGTGGACACAACGTCATAGCCTTCCATACGCAGTTGCGTGAGGATGCGCTCGGAATCGACGAGCGCCTTCGGGCAACCCAGGGAAACAAAGCCAACCTTGGGGTTGGCTTTTGCGATGGTGGTGGACATGTCTAACCTCGGTATTGAATGACGCCGCCAGTCGGGCACGACAGGGCTGCGGACGGGCGCTTGCTGCGCCTCTGATCAAAAAGTGCGCAATTCTAGCGACGGGCAACGCACTTGACCAGCTTTATGCAGGGAAATGCGACGAGTGCTGCGCTATGCTTCGCGCCGTTGCCCACGGGTAAAACCCTTGGGTCAATAAAACGTCTGTTACGAGAAGTAAAACAGCGCATGCTAGGGTCAGCTTAGACGCGTTGTTTATAAGAGACCTCAGGTCAAAGGGCAGGAGTGGTTGATGGGTCAGGCAAGTAGTCAGGCAGCAGGTGCCGAGCAATCCAACACAAAGCCGATTGGCATGTTGGTGGCAGCAGTCGGGGTGGTTTACGGCGATATCGGCACCAGTCCGCTCTATACCCTTAAAGAAGTGTTCACCGGCGGTTATGGGGTCCAAGTCAACCATGACGGCGTGTTGGGGATTTTGGCGCTGATCTTCTGGTCGCTGATCTGGGTCGTATCGATCAAATACATGCTGTTCGTGCTGCGCGCCGACAACCAGGGCGAGGGCGGCATTATGGCGTTGACTGCCTTGGCGCGACGGGCGGCAGGCGAGCGCAAGAAGCTGCGCAGTTTCCTGGTGGTCTGCGGCCTGTGTGGCGCGGCGCTGTTTTATGGCGACAGCATGATCACCCCGGCAATTTCCGTATTGTCGGCGGTAGAAGGCCTGGAGCTGGCGTTCGACGGCCTGGAAAAGTGGGTCGTGCCGATTGCACTGGTGGTGCTGGTGGCGCTGTTCCTGATCCAAAAACACGGCACTGACCGCATCGGCAAGCTTTTCGGACCGGTGATGGTGACGTGGTTCCTGGTGCTGGGTGGCCTGGGCATCTATGGCATCGTCCAGCATCCTGAAGTGCTCAAGGCGTTGAACCCGATGTGGGCCGTGCGTTTCTTCGAGGCTCACCCAGGCATCGGCGTGGCCATCCTGGGTGCAGTGGTGCTGGCGTTGACCGGTGCCGAAGCGCTGTATGCCGACATGGGCCACTTCGGCCGCAAGCCCATCGCCCGCGCCTGGTTCATCCTGGTATTGCCGGCGCTGGTGCTCAACTATTTCGGCCAGGGCGCCATGCTGCTGGGCGATCCAGAAGCCGCACGCAACCCTTTCTACCTGCTGGCGCCGAGTTGGGCGCTGATCCCGTTGGTGGTGTTGTCGACCCTGGCTACGGTGATTGCGTCCCAGGCGGTGATTTCCGGCGCGTTCTCATTGACGCGCCAGGCGATCCAGCTGGGTTACATCCCGCGCATGCATATCCAGCACACCTCCAGCGCCGAACAGGGCCAGATCTACATCGGCGCGGTGAACTGGTCGCTGATGGTCGGCGTGATCCTGCTGGTGCTGGGCTTCGAGTCCTCCAACGCACTGGCCTCGGCCTACGGCGTGGCTGTGACCGGCACCATGCTGATGACCACCATCCTGGTCTCGGCGGTGATGTTGCTGCTGTGGAAATGGCCACCCATTCTGGCCGTGCCGGTACTGGTCTGCTGCCTGCTGGTGGACGGGCTGTACTTCGCCGCCAACGTGCCGAAGATCATCCAGGGCGGTGCCTTCCCGGTATTGGCGGGGATTGTGCTGTTCGTGCTGATGACCACCTGGAAGCGCGGCAAGCAATTGCTCGTTGATCGCCTTGACGAAGGTGGCCTGCCGCTGCCGATCTTTATCAGCAGTATTCGCATGCAGCCGCCGCATCGCGTGCAGGGCACGGCAGTGTTCCTCACCGCCCGCCCGGACGCCGTGCCCCATGCGCTGTTGCACAACCTGTTGCATAACCAGGTGCTGCATGCGCAAGTGGTGCTGCTGACGGTGGTCTACGAAGACATTCCGCGCGTACCCGCCGCACGACGTTTTGAGGTGGATGCCTATGGCGAAGGGTTCTTCCGGGTGATCCTGCACTTTGGCTTCACTGATGAGCCGGACGTGCCCGAAGCGCTGAAACTGTGCCATTTGGACGACCTGGACTTCAGTCCGATGCGGACCACGTATTTCCTCAGCCGTGAAACGGTGATCGCCTCGCGCATCAAGGGCATGGCCCGTTGGCGCGAAGCCTTGTTCGCCTTCATGCTCAAGAACGCCAACGGCAACCTGCGGTTTTTCAAGCTCCCGGTCAACCGGGTGATCGAGCTGGGCACCCAGGTCGAGATGTAGCGTGTGCGTCACGGGAGCCGGCAATCGGCTCCCGCTTTGCTTCTGAACCCTGTGCAATCCACTGTTGTCGACTAGGCTCTACGCACTGTTGTGTAGGCGCGGGCTTGCCCGCGAAAAACGTCAACGGTAACGCGTCAATCCTTGATAAACGCGGTGCCTATGAGGCTTTCGCGAGCAAGCTCGCTCCTACAGAAGTGCCCAAAAAGCCCAGAAGAGGTGCGCCATGAGTCAGCTGCTCGAACCCTATACCCTGCGCCAATTGACCCTGCTCAACCGCATTGCGGTGTCGCCGATGTGCCAATACTCAAGCGTCGATGGCCTGGCCAATGACTGGCACCTGGTCCACCTCGGCAGCCGCGCGGTTGGCGGCGCCGGGCTGATATTCACCGAAGCCACCGCTGTGACTGCCGATGGCCGCATCACTGCCCAAGACCTGGGCCTGTGGCAGGACGAACAGATCGAACCCCTGCAACGCATCACGCGTTTTATCGCCGCCCAGGGCGCGGTGGCTGGCATCCAGCTGGCTCACGCCGGGCGCAAGGCCAGCACCCACCGGCCGTGGATCGGTAAGCATGGCAGCGTCAAACCGGAAGATGGCGGCTGGGTGCCGGTGGGGCCATCGCCGATTGCCTTTGACCCGCAGCACACGCCACCCAAGCCATTGGATGAAGCGCAGATCCAGCAGGTGATTGCCGACTTTGTCGCGGCGGCCAAGCGCGCCCTGACCGCCGGGTTTGAAGTGGTGGAAATCCATGCTGCCCATGGTTACTTGTTGCATCAGTTCCTGTCGCCCATCAGCAACCAGCGCCAGGACCAGTACGGCGGCTCGTTTGAAAATCGTATCCGCCTGGTGTTGCAAGTGACCGAAGCGGTGCGCGACGTCTGGCCCCAGGATTTGCCGTTGTTCGTGCGGGTCTCGGCCACCGACTGGGTGGAAGATGGCTGGAACCCCGATGAAACCGTGGAACTGGCGCGCCGCCTCAAAGACCTTGGCGTAGACCTGATCGACGTGTCCTCCGGTGGCACTGCCGCCAACGCTGAAATCCCCACCGGCCCCGGCTACCAGACGCGCTTTGCCGAGCGTGTGCGCAAAGAGTCCGGTATTGCCACCGGCACCGTTGGCATGATCACCGAACCGGCCCAGGCTGAGCACATCCTGCGCACCTGCCAGGCCGATATCATCTTCCTGGCCCGTGAATTACTGCGTGATCCCTACTGGCCGTTGCACGCCGATGATGATCTGGGCGGGCGCAAGGCCATCTGGCCAGCTCAGTACCAGAGGGCGACCCATCGGGACCAGCCGATTCATGAGTCTGACCTGAGGGATTGATCCCCTATCTGCCCCATCGAAACCCACCCTCAAGCGGTGGGTTTTTTCTGCCTGCTGCTGTGGGAAGAGGTTGTAGGTATTTGTTACCGAAGTAATTTTTTAAGTGAATACTCTAAAAAAATCCCACACGTAACGAGATTCTTTCTACGCTTAGGGTAGGACTGATTTCTGGCCCAGGGAGTCAGTCTGTTTGTCCGCGCAGGCATTGCGCTTGACGGGAAAAGGTTTGTGGGCGCCGGGAGTATTTGATCGATATCAGGAGAAACAGTCCATGGCCAAGTCCTATGGTGTAGCGGGTGTGGTGGCGTCTTTTTTGACCCGCAGGATGTCCTTGCGTGGCAGCAGGTTGAGTTCAGACGAAGCCGAATTACTGGCGCAGTATCGCGCCCTGACCGAAAGCGATCAGGTGGCGATGCGGTATCTGATTGGGGCGATGAAGAGTGTGTCGCGCTTCTGACGTCGTGTTGAGCAAGGTGGGAGGGCGCCCGTCGAATGGTCGCCCTCCCTCCCACATTGTCAGGTGTACTTGCGCTGCTCCGGCGCAGGCGGGAAGTACTGGTACAGCCAGGTTTCACTCAAGGTGCGGTCCTGGGTGCGGATAAACAGGCGCAGTTCCACCGGCTCCACGCTGTCGCTGGTGGGGTACCAGTCGAACAGAATGCGGTAGCCCTTGATGTTGTCGAGCACCAGCACGCTGAAATCCTTCACTTCACCGTGTGAGCAGGTCACCACCGGTTCGATCCCGGTGCCTGGAGGCAAGCGATCCAGGCCGCCCCCCTTGAAGTCCACGGCAAACCGGCGCGCCCAGACCGTCGGGTAGTGCTCGCCCGGAGCCCAACCTTCGGTAAAGCCGCCCATGCCGGAACGGGTTGCGTCGACTTGCGCCAGCGGTGTGCTCACCGGAGGCAGTGCGCTCCAGTACAGCTTGTAGCCATAGTTGAGTGAATCGCCGGCCGCCACGGGTTTTTTCGGGGTCCAGAAGGCCACGATGTTATCCAGGGTCTCGCCGGTGGTGGGGATTTCCAACAGGTCGATCGAGCCTTCGCCCCAGGGGGTGGTGGGTTCGACCCACAGGCTTGGGCGCTTGCTGTACCAGTCCACGGTGTCCTGGTAGCTGGCGAATTCGTGGTCGGTCTGCACCAGGCCGAAACCTTTCGGGTCGGTGTCGGCGAACGCGTTGAATTGCAGCTTGGCCGGGTTATTCAACGGGCGGCAGATCCACTCGCCATTGCCACGCCACATCGCCAGGCGGTCCGAATCGTGGATTTGCGGGTGGATGGTGTCGCACATGCGGCGCTCATGGGTGCCGCAGCTGAACATGCTGGTCATGGCGGCGATGCCCAACTGTTCGATGGCGGTACGTGCGTTGATGTGGGCGTCGATGGCCATCACCACCTGGTTGGCCTGGCAGTCGATATCGAAGCGATAGGCACCGGTGGCGCTCGGCGAGTCGAGCAGGGCGTAGACCACAAAGCGAGTGGCGTTCTTGTCCGGGGTCTCGAACCAGAACTGCGTGAAATCGGGGAACTCTTCGCGTTTTTTCGCGTAGGTATCAATCGCCAGGCCGCGTGCGGAAAGGCCGTACTGGCCGGTGGAATCCACCGCGCGGAAATAGCTGGCGCCGAGAAACGACAGCACGTCATGGCGATCCAGTTCCGGCGCCTTGAACAGCTTGAAGCCGGAGAACCCCAGGTCGCCGGTCAGCTGTTTGGTGTCGACGGTGGTTTTTTCATAGTTGAACAGCGAAGGGCGGAAATGCACTTCGCGGGCTTCACGGGTCTTCGGGTCGACGCTGTGCATGCGCACCGGCGTCTTGAAACCCATGCCGACGTGGAAGAACTGCACGTCGAGTTGGCCGTTCAATTCCTTCCACAGCGAATGGTTGCCGTCGTAGCCGATGGCGTTGAAATTCTGCGGAGTCATGGTCGCCAGTGTGGGCGGCAGCACCTGCTTGGTGTCTTTATACGCGGTGCCGGCGAGCTGTTTAGCTTGGGCCTTGAGCGTTTCAAAATCGAACGCCACGGCCTTGCCATCGGCGGCTCGGTTCCCGGCCCAGGCATGTGCAGCGAGCAGACCGCTGGCCGATAAACCGGTGTAGGCCGCAATGGCCATGGAGGCTTTGAGCAAATTCCTGCGGTGCATAGAGACAACCTGTCGTGAGCAAATCCCGCGCCGTTCCTGGCACGTGCTGGATCAGAAATTACGGTTCGGACATGCCTTCGGCCAAACGCAACGGACATTAAACAGACGCCGGATAGCTTAAGCGGTTCGATGGTGTAGGAAAATTGATTGATGGCGGGGTGATGGCGTTGCATGTGAAACAAGACATTTCCGGTGCTGTGAGTGAACACATTACCCACGAATTATGAAGATCCAGATGTGGGAAGGGGGATGGCGACTATAGATTTGTTCGAGCGTATATCGATTTAAGCGAAGGGCCGCGGCGTTACATCTGGAAGCACTCTAGCTCGCGGCTTTTTGGCACTTAGTTTTACGCTGGGGGCCTATTGGTCCTATGAACCCTAGTGTCTGGAGGCTACGAATGAATACCCGTGGATTGCTCGATCAGTTGCTCAAGTCCGGCCAGGACATGTTGCAGAACAAAACCGGCGGCCAGCGCAAGCAGGACGATAAAGGCGCACTCGGTGGGCTGCTGGGCGGCGGCGGGCTTGGCAGCCTGCTCGGCGGCGCTGGCGGCGGAGCCCTGGCGGCGGGCGCCATGGGCCTGTTGCTGGGCAACAAGAAGGCGCGCAACTTTGGCGGCAAGGCCCTGACCTACGGCGGGCTGGCCGCGTTGGGCGTGATTGCCTACAAAGCTTATGGCAACTGGCAAGCCAACCAGGCCAACGCACCTCAAGGCGAGCCGCAAACCATCGACCGGCTGCCACCGGCCCAGGTCGAGCAGCACAGCCAGGCCATCCTCAAGGCCCTGGTCGCTGCAGCCAAGGCTGACGGCCACGTCGACGAGCGTGAGCGCACACTGATTGAAGGTGAATTCACCAAGCTGGACAACGACCGCGAACTGCAAAGCTGGCTGCACGCCGAGCTGAACAAACCGCTGGACCCGGCCGACGTCGCCCGCGCCGCAGGCACCCCGGAAATGGCCGCCGAGATGTACATCGCCAGTGTGATGCTGGTGGATGAGGAAAATTTTATGGAGAAGGCGTACCTGGACGAATTGGCCCGTCAACTGAAGCTCGAACCCGGCTTGAAGCTGGAGCTGGAAAAGCAGGTGCGGCTTAACCAATAACCATAGAGTCCGGGCAAATCCAACCTGTGGGAGGGGGCTTGCTCCCGATAGCGGTGGTCCAGTTCGAATCTCTGCAACGGACCCACGGCAATCGGCAGCAAACCCCTTCCCACAGGTGTTTTTGCAATGTGTGTGTGCCACATCGAAACCCATTGATTAATGAGGGCTTCTGCTCAGCTATACTCCCCTCCATTTGAATGGCCCTTCGAGGAAATACTGTGAAGAACTGGACCTTGCGCCAACGGATTTTGGCGAGTTTTGCGGTCATTATCGCGATCATGCTGCTGATGGTCGTGGTGTCCTACTCACGGTTGATGAAGATCGAAGCCAGTCAGGAATCGGTCCGTGACGATGCGGTGCCGGGGGTTTATCTCAGTTCGATGATTCGCAGCGCGTGGGTCGACAGTTATTTGCAGACAATCGATATCATTGGCCTGCGTGAAGATAAAACCCTGACCAATAGCGACAAGTCGGACTACAAGTCCTTCGAATCGCGCATTGAACAGCAGATGGCCAACTACGAAAAAACCGTTCATAGCCAGGCCGATCGCATGGAGTTCGATAACTTCAAGGCTGCTCATATCAATTACAACAAGGTCCTGGCCCAGGTGCTTGACCGCATCGAAGCCAATGACATGCCAGCGGCGCGCGAGCTGTTGGAGGAGCAACTGACGCCGATCTGGACCGAAGGGCGCATGAAGCTCAACGACATCATCACCGAAAACAAGGCCGTGTCGGATAACGCAACGGCGGCTATTGACGACGCCGTTGCCTCGGCCAAGGTCAGCATGTTCCTGTCGCTGGCCGTGGCGATTCTTGCCGCTGGTCTGTGCGGCCTGCTGCTGATGCGCGCGATCATGGCGCCGATGCAGCGCATCGTCGACATCCTCGGCACCATGCGTGACGGTGACCTGAGCAAACGCCTGAACCTGGCGCGCAAGGACGAATTCAACGCGGTGGAAACCGGCTTCAACGACATGATGACCGAGCTTACGGCCCTGGTGTCCCAGGCCCAGCGTTCTTCGGTGCAGGTCACCACCTCGGTCACCGAGATTGCCGCCACCTCCAAGCAACAACAGGCCACAGCCACTGAAACAGCGGCGACTACTACCGAGATCGGCGCCACTTCGCGGGAAATCGCTGCCACTTCCAAGGACCTGGTCCGCACCATGACCGAAGTATCCACCGCCGCCGATCAGGCCTCGGTGGCTGCTGGCTCCGGCCAGCAAGGCCTGGCGCGCATGGAAGAAACCATGCATTCGGTGATGGGGGCTGCCGACCTGGTAAACGCCAAGCTGGCGATCCTCAATGAGAAGGCCGGCAACATCAACCAGGTGGTGGTCACCATCGTCAAGGTCGCCGACCAGACCAACCTGCTGTCCCTGAATGCCGCCATCGAAGCCGAAAAGGCCGGTGAGTACGGTCGCGGTTTTGCCGTGGTCGCCACCGAAGTACGTCGCCTGGCGGACCAGACCGCCGTGGCTACCTACGATATCGAGCAGATGGTGCGCGAGATCCAGTCGGCGGTTTCGGCTGGCGTGATGGGCATGGACAAGTTCTCCGAAGAAGTGCGCCGAGGCATGTTCGAAGTGCAGCAAGTGGGCGAGCAACTCTCGCAGATCATCCATCAGGTACAGGCCTTGGCGCCGCGGGTGTTGATGGTCAACGAAGGCATGCAGGCCCAGGCCACCGGCGCCGAGCAGATCAACCACGCCCTGGTGCAACTGGGCGATGCCAGCAGCCAGACGGTGGAGTCCCTGCGCCAGGCCAGCTTTGCCATCGATGAACTGAGCCAAGTTGCGGTGGGTCTGCGCAGCGGCGTGTCGCGTTTCAAAGTCTGATGAGCGACCTCACGGCTAAACGCGGCGCCGTCCCGGCAGTGAAAAAAGCCTTGTTCCTGGTGTTTCATATCGGCAGTGAGCGCTTTGCCCTCAAGGCCACGGAAGTGGCCGAGGTGCTGCCACGCCTGCCGCTCAAGCCCATCGCCCACGCGCCATCGTGGGTGGCGGGTATCTTTGCCCATCGCGGGGCGCTGGTGCCGGTCATCGACTTGAGCGCGCTGACCTTCGGCGCAGCGGCCCAGGCGCGTACCAGCACGCGGCTGGTGCTGGTCAATTACCAGCCGCAACCCTGGCTCGAGGCGCGCCGGCTGGGGCTGATCCTGGAACAGGCCACTGACACCCTGCGTTGCGATCCGGCCGAATTTCAACCTTACGGCCTGAATAACCGCCAGGCGCCATACCTGGGGCCGGTGCGGGAGGATGCCCTCGGACTGATGCAGTGGATTGGCGTGAATGAGGTGCTCACCGATGATGTGCGCGCGCTGTTGTTTTCTGCCGAGTTGAGCCTATGAGCAACGATCCGCGCTTCTTTGCCTTCTTGAAAGAACGCATCGGCCTGGACGTCGCCTCGGTCGGCGAAGCCATCATCGAACGCGCCGTGCGCCAGCGCAGCCAGGCCGTGCAGGCGCAAACCCCAGGGGAGTACTGGCAGCACCTGCAAAGCTCCCATGACGAGCAACAAGCGCTGATCGAAGCGGTGATCGTCCCCGAGACCTGGTTTTTCCGTTACCCCGAATCCTTTGCGACCCTGGCCCGACTGGCGCTGGCACGCCTGGCCGAGATCAAGCAGATGCGCGCATTGCGCATCCTCAGCCTGCCGTGCTCCACCGGCGAGGAACCCTATTCGATTGCCATGGCCTTGCTCGATGCCGGGCTGGCGCCGCACCAGTTCAAGGTGCTGGGCCTGGATGTCAGCCCACTGTCGGTGGAGCGCGCCCAGCGTGGGGTGTATGGCAAGAACTCCTTTCGCGGCGGCGACATTGCCTTTCGCGACCGTCATTTCACTGAGTACGGCGACGGGTTCCATATCGCCGACCGCGTACGCGAACAGGTACGCCTGCAAGTCGGCAACCTGCTCGACCCGGCGCTGCTGGCGAACGAGGCGAGCTACGATTTCGTGTTTTGCCGCAACCTGCTGATCTACTTTGACCAGCCCACCCAGAAGCAAGTCTTCGATGTACTCAAGGGCCTGACCCATGTGGATGGCGTGCTGTTCATCGGCCCCGCCGAGGGCAGCTTGTTGGGGCGCCACGGCATGCGCTCGATTGGGGTGCCGCAGTCATTTGCCTTCAGCCGGCATGCCGAACCGGTGAAGCCTGAGCCGGTATTCGTGCCCATGCCGACGCCGACGCCGACGCCGCCGCGCAGCGCCGCGCCGATCCCGCTCAAGCCGCGACCCTTCAGCACGGCCAGCACCCAGGTCGTGCCAGTCGAGGCGCCGCCCTCCGATGCGGGCACCTTGCTCAGCCGCATTGCCACCCTGGCCAACGAAGGTAAAAGCGCCGAGGCCCGTGCCGCCTGCGAGCAGTATCTGAACAATCACCCGCCGGCGGCCCAAGTGTTCTACTGGCTGGGGCTGCTCAGCGACGTGGCCGGCAGCGCCCTGGAAGCCCAGGGGTATTATCGAAAAGCCTTATACCTGGAACCCCAGCACCCGCAGGCCTTGATGCACCTGGCCGCTTTGCTGGAGTCCCAGGGCGACAGTGCGGGGGCACGTCGATTGCAGGCGCGCGCCGCCCGTAGCGAGCGAGCAGACAGTGAGTCCAAACGATGAGTAACACCGATGCGCTCGATACCGCAGGCCTGGACCTGACCCTGGCCGACACCCAAGCCATCGATGACTGCTGGAACCGTATCGGTATCCATGGCGACAAGTCGTGCCCGCTGCTGGTGGAGCATATCCACTGCCGCAACTGCTCGGTGTACTCGGCTGCCGCCACACGTCTGCTGGATCGCTATGCCTTGCAGCAGGACGACCGTCGCCCGGTGGCAGCTGCCGAGGCCGACGAAGACATTGTCACCCGTTCGTTGTTGATGTTCCGCCTCGGCGAAGAATGGCTGGGCATCGCCACCCGCTGCCTGGTGGAAGTGGCCCCGTTGCAACCGATTCACTCATTGCCACACCAGCGTTCCCGCGCCTTGCTCGGCGTGGCCAATGTGCGTGGTGCGCTGGTGGCGTGCCTGTCGTTGGCGGAGTTGCTCGGACTGGAAACAGCCAGTCCTGGCGTCAGCGGTGGGCGGATCATGCCGCGCATGCTGATCATCGCCGCGCAGGACGGTCCGGTGGTGGTGCCGGTAGACGAAGTGGACGGCATCCATGCCATCGATGAGCGCACCTTGAAGGCCGCATCGGCCTCGGGCACCCAGGCGAGTGCGCGCTACACCCAGGGTGTATTGCAGTGGAAAGGCCGTAGCCTGCGCTGGCTGGACGAGGCGCAGTTGTTGTCCGCCGTGACCCGGAGCCTCACATGACCCCCGACCAGATGCGCGACGCCTCGCTGCTGGAGCTGTTCAGCCTGGAAGCCGATGCACAGACCCAGGTGCTGAGCGCGGGCCTGCTGGCCTTGGAACGCAATCCGACCCAGGCTGACCAGTTGGAAGCCTGCATGCGTGCCGCGCACTCACTCAAGGGGGCGGCGCGAATTGTTGGAGTGGACGCCGGGGTCAGCGTGGCGCATGTCATGGAGGATTGCCTGGTCAGCGCTCAGGAAAGTCGCCTGTACCTGCAACCCGAACATATCGATGCCTTGCTGCAAGGCACCGACTTGCTGATGCGTATCGCCACCCCTGGCAACGACGTCGGCCCGGCGGATATCGACGCTTATGTGGCGTTGATGGAGCGCCTGCTGGATCCTTCGCTGCCCACCGCCAACCTCGCGCCACTGCCGGTGGCGTCCGAGCCGGTTGCGGCGCTGATGATCGAAGAGCTGCCACCAGAACCCGAGCCCGCACCGCCCGTCGCCAGCGACCCACCGCGCCAGGGCAAGCGCATGACCGAAGGGGGCGAGCGCGTGCTGCGGGTGACGGCCGAGCGCTTGAACAGCCTGCTGGACCTGTCGAGCAAATCCCTGGTGGAAACCCAGCGGCTCAAGCCTTACCTGGCCAGCATGCAGCGCCTCAAACGGATTCAAAGCCAGAGCATGCGGGCCCTGGATAGCCTGGATGGTCAGCTCAAGCCCCTGGGTTTGAGCCTGGAAGCCGAGGAAGCGCTGGCCGATGCGCGGCGTATGCTGAGCGAGGCCCAGGCGCTGCTGGCGGAAAAAACCGCCGAGCTGGATGAGTTTGGCTGGCAGGCCGGGCAGCGCGCCCAGGTGCTCTACGACACCGCGCTGGCCTGTCGCATGCGTCCGTTTGCCGATGTGCTGGCCGGCCAGGTGCGCATGGTGCGCGACCTCGGCCGCAGCCTGGGCAAGCAGGTGCGCCTGGAGATCGAGGGCGAAAAGACCCAGGTCGACCGTGACGTGCTGGAAAAACTCGAGGCGCCCCTTACCCATCTATTACGCAATGCCGTCGACCACGGCATCGAAATGCCCGACCAACGCCTGCTGGCCGGCAAACCTGCCGAAGGCTTGATCCGTCTGCGCGCCTCCCATCAGGCCGGTTTGCTGGTGCTGGAGCTGAGTGACGACGGCAATGGCGTCGACCTGGAGCGCCTGCGCGGCACCATCGTTGATCGGCATCTTTCAACCTTGGACACGGCCCTGAACCTGAGCGAGGAGGAACTGCTGACGTTCCTGTTCCTGCCGGGTTTCAGCCTGCGCGACACCGTCACCGAGGTGTCCGGGCGCGGTGTCGGGTTGGATGCGGTGCAGCATATGGTCCGTCAACTGCGCGGCGCGGTGGTGCTGGAGCAGTCGGCGGGGCAGGGCAGTCGTTTCCACCTGGAGGTGCCGCTGACCCTGTCGGTGGTGCGCAGCCTGGTGGTGGAGGTCGGCGAAGAAGCCTATGCGTTTCCGCTGGCGCATATCGAGCGCATGTGCGACCTGGCGCCCGACGACATTGTGCAGTTGGAAGGCCGCCAGCATTTCTGGCACGAAGGTCGGCATGTCGGCCTGGTTGCCGCCAGCCAACTGTTGCAGCGCCCGCCGGGGCAGAACAATGACGAAACCTTGAAGGTGGTGGTGATCCGCGAGCGCGATGCGATTTACGGTATCGCCGTGGAACGCTTTATCGGCGAGCGCACCCTGGTGGTGTTGCCGCTGGATGCCCGCCTGGGCAAGGTCCAGGATATTTCCGCCGGCGCCTTGCTGGACGACGGCTCGGTGGTGTTGATCGTCGACGTCGAAGATATGCTGCGCTCGGTGGACAAGCTGCTCAACACCGGACGCCTGGAACGCATCGCCCGGCGCAGCCAGCAGGCCACCGAGGCACCGCGCAAACGGGTACTGGTGGTGGACGACTCGCTCACCGTGCGTGAGTTGCAGCGCAAATTGCTGCTTAATCGCGGGTACGAAGTGGCCGTCGCGGTCGACGGTATGGACGGCTGGAACGCCTTGCGGTCCGAAGACTTCGACCTGCTTATCACTGACATTGATATGCCTCGTATGGACGGTATTGAATTGGTCACACTCTTGCGCCGTGACAGTCGCCTGCAATCGTTGCCGGTGATGGTGGTGTCGTACAAAGACCGTGAAGAGGACCGCCGTCGCGGGCTGGACGCTGGTGCCGATTATTACCTGGCCAAAGCCAGCTTCCACGATGACGCGCTGCTGGATGCCGTGGTGGAACTGATTGGAGGCCCGCGGGCATGAGGGTTGCGATCGTCAATGACATGCCCCTGGCCGTGGAGGCCCTGCGCCGCGCCTTGAGCTTCGAGCCCGCGCACCAGGTGGTGTGGGTGGCCAGCAATGGCCTGGAAGCGGTGCAGCGCTGCGCTGAACTGACCCCGGACCTGATCCTGATGGATTTGATCATGCCGGTGATGGACGGTGTGGAGGCGACGCGGCTGATCATGGCCGAGACGCCGTGCGCGATCCTGCTGGTGACCGTCGACCGCCAGGCCAATATGAGCCGGGTGTTCGAAGCCATGGGGCACGGCGCTCTGGACGTGGTGGACACGCCGGCACTCGGCGTGGGCAACCCCAAGGATGCGGCGGCACCGTTACTGCGCAAGATCCTCAACATCGGCTGGCTGATCGGCCAGCGCGGCAGCCGTGTGCGCGCCGAAACTGCGCCCGGACGTAACACCGGAAAGCGCCAGAGCCTGGTGGCTATCGGCTCATCGGCGGGCGGGCCGGCTGCCCTGGAAATCCTGCTCAAGGGTTTGCCCCGGGACTTTGCCGCGGCCATTGTGCTGGTGCAGCATGTG
Organism: Pseudomonas sp. MIACH; assembly: GCF_001269925.1. Lineage (GTDB taxonomy): Bacteria > Pseudomonadota > Gammaproteobacteria > Pseudomonadales > Pseudomonadaceae > Aquipseudomonas. The sequence goes on along the minus strand of NZ_LHVO01000053.1, from coordinate 374,955 downwards.
GACCAGGTCTTCGCCGCCGGTATGGCCGAGTGGCTGAGCAGTGCCTCCGGCCTTCCGGTGCGCCTGGCCCGCGAAGGCGAACCGCCGCAAAGCGGAGTGGTCCTGCTGGCCGGTACCAATCACCACATTCGTCTGCTGAAGAATGGCACGCTAGCCTATACCGCAGAGCCGGTGAACGAGATTTACCGGCCTTCGATCGATGTGTTCTTCGAAAGTGTGGCCAGCCATTGGTATGGCGATGCCGTCGGCGTACTGCTGACTGGCATGGGCCGTGACGGGGCCCAGGGGCTCAAGGTAATGCGTGAACAAGGTTATTTGACCATCGCCCAGGATCAGCAGAGCTCGGCGGTGTATGGCATGCCCAAAGCGGCGGCGGCGATTGATGCTGCTGTTGAAATTCGCCCACTGGATAGCATTGCGCCCCGATTGCTGGAGGTCTTTGCAAGATGATCATGACCTTCCGCGGTGCTGGCTTGCAGGTAGTAATTCAGGTGACTGCACATGAATGATTTACAGATCGACGACATCAAGACCGACGAAAACGCCGCCATGGTGTTGCTGGTCGACGACCAGGCCATGATCGGCGAAGCCGTACGGCGTGGCCTGGCCCATGAAGAAAACATCGACTTCCACTTCTGCGCCGACCCGCACCAGGCGATTGCCCAGGCCATCCGTATCAAGCCGACGGTGATCCTGCAGGATCTGGTGATGCCGGGCCTCGACGGCCTGACCCTGGTGCGCGAGTACCGCAACCACCCGGCTACCCAGAACATCCCGATCATCGTGCTTTCCACCAAGGAAGACCCGCTGATCAAGAGCGCGGCGTTCTCGGCGGGGGCTAACGATTACCTGGTCAAGCTGCCGGATAACATCGAGCTGGTGGCGCGGATCCGCTATCACTCGCGCTCCTACATGACCCTGTTGCAGCGCGATGCCGCCTACCGTGCGCTGCGCGTCAGTCAGCAGCAGTTGCTGGACACCAACCTGGTGTTGCAACGGCTGATGAACTCCGATGGCCTGACCGGGCTGTCCAACCGCCGCCACTTCGACGAATACCTGGAGCTGGAATGGCGGCGCGCCATGCGCGACCAGACCCAGCTGTCGCTGCTGATGATCGACGTGGACTTCTTCAAGACCTACAACGACAGCTTTGGCCACGTCGAAGGCGATGAAGCCCTGCGCAAAGTCGCCACCACCATCCGTGAAGCCAGCAGTCGCCCCTCGGACCTGCCGGCGCGTTACGGTGGCGAAGAGTTCGCCCTGGTGCTGCCGAACACCTCGCCGGGCGGCGCACGGCTGGTGGCGGAAAAGCTGCGCATGGCGGTTGCTGCGCTGAAAATCCCGCATATCGCCCCGGTTGAAGGCTCCAGCCTGACCATCAGCATCGGCCTGTCGACCATGACGCCGGTGCAGGGGACCGATTGCCGCCAGTTGATCATGGCGGCGGACAAGGGCTTGTATACGGCCAAGCACAACGGGCGAAACCTCGTCGGCATCGAGTGACCTGAGGCCGCAACAGATCAAAATGTGGGAGGGAGCTTGCCCCCTCCCACATTTAACCCTGCGTAGTCTGCCTTTTCGCCAGGCGGGCTGCCGCTCCCCCCCGTTTGCCGTTATACTCGCCGGCTTTCAAAAGTTCGCCAACGAGTGCTGCCCGCCATGGAAATCAACCCGATCCTGAACACCATCAAGGACCTGTCCGAGCGCTCCGAAACTATTCGGGGGTATCTTTGACTACGATCAAAAGCATGAGCGTCTGACCGAAGTCAATCGCGAGCTTGAAGATCCGAGTGTCTGGAACAAACCTGAATACGCCCAGGAACTGGGCCGCGAGCGCTCTGCGCTGGCGCAGATCGTCGATACCCTCGACGAACTGAACACCGGCCTGGGCGATTGCCGCGACCTGCTCGACATGGCCGTCGAAGAAAATGACGAAGGCGCAGTGGGCGATGTTGTCGCCGAGCTGGCCCGTCTTGAGGAAAACCTCGCCAAGCTTGAATTCCGTCGCATGTTCAGCCACGAAATGGACCCGAACAACGCCTACCTGGACATCCAGGCCGGTTCCGGCGGCACCGAAGCCCAGGACTGGGCCAACATCCTGTTGCGCATGTACCTGCGCTGGGCCGACAAACGCGGTTTCGACGCCACCATCATGGAATTGTCGGCCGGTGAAGTCGCCGGCATCAAGGGCGCGACCGTGCACATCAAGGGCGAATACGCCTTTGGCTGGCTGCGTACCGAGATCGGCGTGCACCGCCTGGTGCGCAAGAGTCCGTTCGACTCCGGCAACCGTCGCCACACCTCGTTCTCTGCGGTGTTCGTCTCGCCTGAGATCGATGACAAGGTGGAAATCGAGATCAACCCGGCCGACCTGCGTATCGACACCTACCGCTCCTCCGGCGCCGGTGGCCAGCACGTAAACACCACCGACTCGGCCGTACGGATTACCCACGTACCGACCAACACCGTGGTCAGCTGCCAGAACGAGCGTTCCCAGCACGCCAACAAGGACACCGCCATGAAAATGCTGCGGGCCAAGTTGTACGAGCAGGAAATGCAGAAGCGCAACGCCGCGTCCCAAGCGCTGGAAGACACCAAGTCGGATATCGGCTGGGGTCACCAGATCCGCTCTTATGTGCTCGATGCATCGCGGATCAAGGATCTGCGCACTAACATCGAACGCAGCGACTGCGACAAGGTGCTCGACGGCGACATCGACGAATACCTGGAAGCCAGCCTGAAATCTGGCCTGTAACCCCTTGTAGGAGCCGGCATGCCGGCGATCCCCGGCCTACGCCTGGGACAACGAACCTGATGGAAAATTTAAAGACATGAGCGACCAACAACTCGACCCGCAAGCCCTGCAACAGGAAGAAAACTCCCTGATCGCCCTGCGCAAGGAAAAGCTGGCTGCCGAGCGCGCCAAGGGCAATGCCTTTCCCAACGACTTCCGCCGCGAAAACTACTGCGATGCGTTGCAGAAGCAGTACGCGGACAAGACCAAGGAAGAGCTGGCAGAGGCTGCGATCCCGGTCAAGGTGGCAGGTCGCATCATGCTCAACCGTGGCTCGTTCATGGTGATCCAGGACATGACCGGGCGTATCCAGGTCTACGTCAACCGCAAGACCCTGTCGGAAGAGACCCTGGCCTCGGTGAAAACCTGGGACATGGGCGACATCATCGCAGCCGAAGGCACCCTGGCCCGTTCCGGCAAGGGCGACCTGTACGTGGAAATGACCAGCGTGCGCCTGCTGACCAAATCCCTGCGCCCGCTCCCGGACAAGCACCATGGCCTGACCGACACCGAGCAGCGCTACCGCCAGCGTTATGTCGACCTGATCGTCAACGAAGACGTGCGCCAGACATTCCGCGTGCGTTCGCAGGTCATCGCGCACATCCGCAGCTTCCTGATGCAGCGTGACTTCCTGGAAGTGGAAACCCCGATGCTGCAAACCATCCCGGGTGGTGCCGCAGCCAAGCCGTTCGAAACCCACCACAACGCGCTGGACCTGGAAATGTTCCTGCGTATCGCGCCGGAGCTGTACCTCAAGCGTCTTGTGGTCGGCGGCTTCGAGAAGGTGTTCGAGATCAACCGCAACTTCCGTAACGAAGGCGTCTCGACCCGTCACAACCCAGAATTCACCATGTTGGAGTTCTACCAGGCCTACGCCGACTACGAAGACAACATGGACCTGACCGAAGAGCTGTTCCGCGAGCTGGCGCAGTTGGTCCTGGGCAGCACCGACGTGCCTTACGGCGACAAGGTGTTCCATTTCGGTGAGCCGTTCGTGCGCCTGTCGGTGTTCGACTCGATCCTCAAGTACAACCCCGAGCTGACCGCAGACGACCTTAACGACATCGACAAGGCCCGCGCCATCGCCAAGAAAGCCGGCGCCAAGGTGCTGGGCTTCGAAGGCCTGGGCAAACTGCAGGTGATGATTTTCGAAGAGCTGGTGGAGCACAAGCTGGAGCAGCCGCACTTCATTACCCAGTACCCGTTCGAAGTGTCGCCGCTGGCTCGTCGCAACGATGACAACCCGAACGTCACCGACCGTTTCGAGCTGTTCATCGGTGGCCGCGAAATCGCCAACGCCTACTCCGAGCTCAACGATGCCGAAGACCAGGCCGAGCGCTTCATGGCCCAGGTGGCCGACAAGGACGCCGGCGACGACGAAGCCATGCACTACGACGCTGACTTCGTACGTGCCCTGGAATACGGCATGCCGCCAACGGCCGGTGAAGGTATCGGCATCGACCGCTTGGTGATGTTGTTGACCAACTCGCCGTCGATCCGCGATGTGATCTTGTTCCCGCACATGCGGCCACAAGCGTAACCTCAGCGAAATCCAGAGCCGCCTTTTATAAGGCGGCTTTTTTATGTGGCGTTTTTAAGCGTCAAGCAAACAGCGCCAGGTTTTGATCTATTCAAGGATGTGTGTCGTGAACCGCGTAACCGCTCAAGAAGGTGCCGCCGGCATTGCCGCTGCCGTGGCTGAAAGCGTCCAGTACCAGGGCCGTAAGGCCAGCCGTCGGGGCAGCGAGCAACGCCGGCAAGACATTCTCGATGCGGCCATGCGCATCGTGGTGCGCGAGGGCGTGCGAGCCGTGCGTCATCGCGCGGTGGCGGCGGAGGCGGGGGTGCCGTTGTCGGCCACTACCTATTACTTCAAGGACATCGATGACCTGCTCACCGATACCTTTGCCCAGTACGTTGAACGCAGCGCTGCGTTCATGGGCAAGTTGTGGGTGCGCAACGAAGGCCTGCTGCGCGAGATGGTCGCCTATGGCGACGGCAGCCCGGAATCGCGCTCGCAACTGGCCGATGACATCGCGCGGCTGACCGCCGACTATGTGCTGCGCCAACTGACCAACCGCCGCGAACACCTGATGGCCGAACAGGCCTTTCGCCAGGAAGCCTTGCTCAACCCGCGCCTGGCGCAATTGGTGCGCTCCCACCAGCAGATTCTGTTGCAGGGCACGGGGCAGTTTTTCCAGGTATTGGGCTCCCGCGAGCCGCAACAGGACGCCAAGGTGTTGACGGCGATAATCAGTCGGATGGAATATCAGTGCCTGCTGGGCGGCGCAGAGCCTCTGACCGGTGAAGAGATGCTTGAGATCCTCAAGCGTTACATGCATTTGGTGTTGGCCTCGGTCTGACACCGGGGGAGTCCAATGAAAACCTGGCGTGTGGCGGTAATCGCCTTGTCGTTCCTGCTGCTCAGCGGTTGCCTGGTCACGTTCAAGGATCCATTGCCCGCCCATGAGGCGGCGCCGCAAGAGTTGTTGGGCCATTGGACCAGCAAGAATGCCTGGGGCGAACCGCTCAATCTGCAAATCAGCGCTGCCGGAGAGCACCGCTACAAGGCGGTGAGCTACCCTAAAGCCACACCGGCCCAGCGCGATGAGTACCTGTTTACCGTGTCGCGCCATGGCAGCCGCTGGTATCTGTCGGCCCCGTTGCCGGCCCGATTCGGTGGGCATTATTTCCTGGCCGGGTTCGAGTTCGACGATAAGCACGAATTGGTGGTCTATAACCTCGACCTCGACCAGATTCACCAAGCCATGGGCCAACAGGTGCTGCACGGCAGTACCGTGGATACCGTCGAAGGCGCCGGTGTATTGGTCGACAGCTCCATGGACCAGGTGTTCGCCTACCTGGACGATCCGGCCAATGCCGATGTGTTCGTTGAAGCCGTGCGCTATCAGCGCGCGGGCAAATAACGTTTAGAGAGGAAGCACCGGGTGGACGATTACCAGCAGACGATACGCAGCTTGTCCGATCGCATTGTGCTGGCGCAAACACCGATTCGCGTCCTCGACGCCGTGAAGTGGGACGACAACATTCGTCAGGGATTCCTCAAGGCCAAGGGCAAGGCAATGCCGGCCGTGGACCGCGACTATTACCTGAACCGGCCGCTGTCGTTCGACTCCAGTGCAGTGAAGCTGGAGTTCCAGAACATCGAACGTGACATCACTCGCCGCCTTGGCCAGTTCAGCCCGGTGGGGCAGATCATGCGCCGCATGTGCCGTGAATACCGCATGGTGGTGCGGATGCTCGAAGCGCGCGGCACCGAGGACTTCGGCCTGATTTCCCAGGAACTGTACGGCGCCGCCTCCGACGCCTTTCACGCCGGCGACCCGACCCTGGCTGACCTGGGCCTGATGCTTTCCGATTACCTGAACAATATTGACGGCCGTGGCGACCTCAAGGACGAAGCCAAGACCCTCACCGCCAAGGACGCCGTCGCCCTGCTGCAAACCCGCCTGAACAAGGTGTTTGGCGAAGCCGAAGAAACCATCCGCGTGTTCGAGTCCGACGGTATCGTCGCCGATGCCGCAGCGGGCGCCGACTACATCAAGATCCGCGCCGACGCGATGTTCAACGACCGCGACGTGCGTGCGCTGGAAGTCCACGAAGGCCTGGTGCATGTCGGTACCACGCTCAACGGCCAGAACCAGCCGATCTGCACCTTCCTGTCCAAGGGCCCGCCGTCGTCCACCGTGACCCAGGAAGGCCTGGCGATCCTGATGGAGATCATCACCTTCGCCTCCTACCCGAGCCGCTTGCGCAAACTGACCAACCGCACCCGTGCCATTCACATGGTGGAGGAGGGTGCCGATTTCCTGCAGGTGTTCGAGTTCTTCCGCGAGCAAGGCTTTGAAATGGCCGAAAGCTATGGCAATGCCAGTCGGGTGTTTCGTGGCTCGGTGCCGAACGGTCTGCCGTTTACCAAGGATTTGTCCTACCTCAAGGGCTTTATCATGGTTTACAACTACATCCAGCTGGCAGTGCGCAAAGGCAAGCTGGAGCAAGTGCCGCTGCTGTTCTGCGGCAAGACCACCCTGGAAGACATGCGCACCTTGCGCCAACTGGTGGACGAAGGCCTGGTGGTGCCACCCAAGTACCTGCCTGAACAGTTCCGCGACATGAACGCACTGGCGGCGTGGATGTGCTTCTCCAACTTCCTCAACCACTTGAGCCTGGACCGGATCGAGGCGGATTACTCCAATATCCTCTAAACGCTGTTACTCACGAGGCTTCAACGGATGAGAATCCTCGGCATTCTATGCCTGCTACTCACATTGAACGGTTGCAGCTCGTTGCTGTTCTACCCCGAACCCGGTCTGCCGTTTACGCCCGAAAAAGCGCACCTGCAGTACCGCGACGTCACCCTCACCACCGCCGATGGCGTGAAGTTGCACGCGTGGTGGCTGCCGGCCAAGGCCGGAGTGCCCGTCAAAGGTACCGTGCTGCACCTGCACGGCAATGGCGGCAACCTGGCCTGGCACCTGGGCGGCAGCTGGTGGTTGCCGGAGCAGGGCTACCAGGTACTGCTGCTGGACTATCGCGGTTATGGGCTGTCAGAAGGCAAGCCCTCATTGCCGGCGATTTATCAGGATGTGGATGCGGCCTTCAGTTGGCTCGACAAAGCCCCTGAAACCCAGGGCCAGCCGTTGATCGTCCTCGGTCAAAGCCTCGGCGGTGCGCTGGCGGTGCATTACCTGGCGGAGCACCCGCAGCGTCAGTCCCAACTCAAAGCGCTGGTGCTCGATGGTGTGCCCGCCAGTTATCGTGACGTAGGACAATTCGCCCTGAGCACCTCCTGGTTAACATGGCCATTGCAGGTGCCCTTGTCTTGGTTGGTGCCCGACGCCGACAGCGCGATCAAGGCCATGCCGCAACTGACCGGCGTGCCGAAATTGCTGTTCCACAGCCTGGATGACCCGATCGTGCCCCTGGCCAACGGCATCCGGCTGTATCAGGCCGCGCCAGCGCCCCGCGTGTTGCAGTTGACCCGGGGCGGCCATGTGCAGACCTTCGCCGACAAGACCTGGCAGACCGTGATGCTGCGCTACCTGGACGACCCGCAGCACTTTAACGGCCTGCGCCGCCTGGGCGAGATTCCGAACTACCCCATTCCTAAAGTTGATTCATCAGAGAGCCCGCAATGAGCGAAGAACGCAACATGATCCCGCTGATTCTCACCGGCATCGGTACCATCATCGGCACCGTCGGCTGCCTGTGGTACTACGGCTATTTGCACTTCGCCAAGCCGGAAGATGCGCTGCTGCTCAGCGACTTCACCATGCTCAAGACCGTGCCGGGCGAGGACTACAAGATCTCCCTGACTCCGGCCGCGCAAGTGGCGCAGTGCGTCGATGGCGTGCTGGTAATGTTCGATACCGAGCAAAAAGGCTTGAGTGGCGTGTTGGTCAACAACAAGAAGCAGGCGGTGCGTTGCCTGGGCCAGGAAACCCCGCAACTGCAGCAGTGAACCATCGTATCGGAGTCGATGTGCTGCATGGGTTGTGAGACGGTTCAATTCCAACAGTCGGGATTAGTTGGAACCATATCGCGTAAAACGCCACAGAAAACGGTGTAACTTACACAGATCAGGGCCGAGAAAGTGGCGATAACTATTTTTTCAACTCCTGCAAATCCTGCAGTTCCTGAAAGTCCGGCAGTGCAGAACATGCTGGATATGGTCAGGTGCCATGGGGCTCTGGAACGGTTAAACGCTCAGCAGCATAAGCAAGCCCCGAAGATTGAGCTGCCAGGCGATGACACAAACCGTCCTATTCACTTTGGCGAGCCAAAAAAAAACCCACCATAAGGTGGGTTTTTTTATCCAGCATCAATCAATCAGTTAGCCAGGGACGACCGTGGCTTGACCGGTTGGTTATCGTTGGAGATGGTCACTTCAACGCGGCGGTTCATGGCGCGGCCCGACACACTGCCGTTATCGGCAACCGGGTATTCCTTGCCGTAACCGGTGGTCACGATGCGGCGTGGGTCAACGCCCATCTTGATCAGCGCAACCTGCACCGAAGCGGCACGGCGCTCCGACAGGCTCTGGTTGTAGGCATCGCTGCCGGTGCTGTCTGTGTAGCCTTCAACGATCACCTGGCGATCCGGGTTTTCCTGAAGGAACTGAGCCAGCTTATTGATATTGACCAGGCCGCTGGATTTCAGGTCAGCCTTGTTGGTAGCAAACAGCACGTCACCAAAGGTCACCAGGGTGCCGCGATCGGTTTGCTTGGCGTTCAGGCTGTCCTGCAGTTGCTTGATCTGTGCATCGCGTGCTTCGAGCAGTGCACGGGCACGTTCGTCGCCGGCGTTTTTCAGCTTGGCTTCGGATTCGCGCAGCACGATGGTGTCTTTGGCGACTTCAACGCGTTGGTTGGTCAGGTAGGCCAGTTGGTCAACTTTCTTCTGGTCTTCCTTGTCACGGTAGGCCTTGTCAGCCTTGTCCAGCCAATCCTGGGCGTCCTTGGTTTCCAAGGCTGCTACTTTGGTGGCGTTCGGGTTGGCCTGCAGGGCCGAGAAGTTGGTCCGTGCGTTTTCCAGGTTCGCGTTTGGCGGGGTGGAGCACGCCGCCAGGGCAACGCTCATCGCCAGCAGGGCAGGGATCATCAATTGTTTACGCATAGTCGTGTCGTCCTTTCAATTCGATATCGGGTGCAATGCAATCAGGGGCGGCGGCTTATTGCTGTTTGATAACAGCCGGGCGCATGCCTTCCTGACGCAGCTCCTGGACAGCCTTCTGGGAGTCCTTCACAGCCTGTTCAGCCTTGGCAGCCTGGGCTTTGCGCTCTGCAACGCGAGCGTCCCATTCGGCTTGCTCAGACAGGCGACGGGCCTCGTCATAGTTCTTGTCGTGCATGGCGATTTCGGCTTGCTTGAGCTTGTCCTGGGCCGACTTCATTTCTACGGCCGCGTACTCGGTGCCGCCGGCGCTCACTGCGCTGTTGACCGCAGATTGGGTCACCGCGTATTGCTCGGTTGGCGGGTTGCCGGCGCAACCGGCCAGAACGAAGCTGGTGCCGATTGCCAGCGCGGCCAATTTAAGCCCGCGCAGGTGGTTAAACGAGGATTTGGCAGTGCTGGTCTTCATCGTCTTCAACTCCATTGGATAACTCCTGAAAAACATCAAAATCCATCTCAGTCGGTGAGCGGCGGGGGCGCGGCGGTAAAGCACGACATGCCCTTTCAAACGGCCGTTCCAAGTGATGGCTTACTGGCTGTGACCGGAGGCTTTTTTCAAAAGTTCAGAGAAGATGGCGATTTGCCAAAAAAAATATCTGACTAAACGGTCAGCGAAAAAAATTGGAACTTTCATGACGGACAGCGGTACGCCGGGCCTCTGGGAGGCCCGGAATACAAGGGTTTTATCGGGGGGCGTAGCTCTTTCAGTGCTTGGGTTCGTCAGCGCTGTCCGACAAATCTTGCAGGTAGCGCCGCGATAAAGAGAGAAAGCGCGGGGTAGGGCCGACGTCTTCGTACAAGGGATCGCCCTCTTCATCGGTGGCAATCACATGCTGCCCCTTGACGTAGGGAAAGCTGGCTTCCAGCTCTTCGAGCGCCGCCCCGATCAGCTCGCCGAGCAGTTCTTCGGTGTGGCGCTTGGGGTACATCTCGGCAATGGCCGCCAACCGCGCTGCGGCCTCGACATCGAGATGGATGGCGTACTCGGTCTTGGTCAGGCGACCCTTGGCGTTCTCTTCCCAATGCTGGGCCAGTTCTCGAATTTTCATGGCAACCTCAATAGAACCCGCGATGGCGGGCGGTGATGAGTGACCAGTCGCTCGCATGGATAACACGACGACTCACAGTTGAGACTAGCCGCAAGTCACAAGGTTTAAAGTCTTGTCATAAAACGATGCTGGCGGCACTCTGGCAGACCTGCGCGTCCCGGATTTCTGGCTGGAGATTGGCTGATGAGTGATATCGATGCACGCTTGCGTGAGGATGTTCACCTGCTGGGTGAGCTGTTGGGCAACACCATTCGAGAGCAGTACGGCGATGATTTCCTCGACAAGATCGAGCAGATCCGCAAAGGCGCCAAGGCCGACCGCCGTGGAGCCACCCCGGACAAAGCCGCGGGTGATGAACTGAGCGCCAGTCTCAATCAGTTGCAGGAAGACGAACTGCTGCCCGTTGCGCGGGCCTTCAACCAGTTCCTCAACCTGGCCAATATCGCCGAGCAGTACCAGTTGATTCATCGGCGCGATGAGTCGCAGCCGGCACCGTTCGAATCCCGCGTATTGCCGGAGTTGCTGGCCCGTCTGCAAGGCGAGGGTCACAGCAACGAATCCCTGGCCCGCCAGTTGGGGCGCCTGGAGATTGAACTGGTGCTCACCGCCCACCCCACCGAAGTGGCGCGTCGCACCCTGATCCAGAAATACGATGCCATCGCCGCACAACTGGCGCTGCAGGATCACCGTGACCTCACCACCGCTGAGCGCGAGCAGATCCGCCAGCGCCTGCAACGCTTGATCGCCGAAGCCTGGCACACCGAAGAAATCCGCCGCACCCGGCCGACGCCGGTGGATGAAGCCAAATGGGGCTTTGCGGTGATTGAGCATTCGTTGTGGCATGCGATCCCCAATTACCTGCGCAAGGCCGACCAGGCGTTACATGCCGCCACGGGCCTGCGCCTGCCGCTGGAAGCTGCGCCGATCCGCTTTGCGTCGTGGATGGGCGGCGACCGTGACGGCAACCCGAATGTCACCGCGCCGGTGACCCGCGAGGTGTTGCTGCTGGCGCGCTGGATGGCTGCCGATCTGTACCTGCGCGATATTGACCACCTGGCCTCCGAACTGTCGATGCAAAAGGCCAGCCCGGCGTTGCAGGCCAAGGTTGGCGACAGCGTCGAACCCTATCGCGCCCTGCTCAAGCAACTGCGCGAACGCCTGCGCGCCACGCGCCAATGGGCGCATACCGCGTTGAGCAGCAGCACGCCGGCGCCTGCCGAGGTCTTGCAGAACAACCGCGACCTGCTCGAGCCACTGGAGCTGTGCTACCAGTCGCTGCACGAGTGCGGCATGGGCGTGATCGCCGACGGCCCACTGCTCGATTGCCTGCGCCGGGCCGTCACCTTTGGTCTGTTCCTGGTGCGCCTCGACGTGCGCCAGGATTCCAGTCGCCACTCGGCGGCCATGACCGAAATCACTGATTACCTGGGCCTGGGCCGTTACGAGGACTGGAACGAAGAGATGCGCATCAGCTTCCTGATGAAGGAGCTGGCCAATCGTCGACCGCTGTTGCCGGGCTATTTCAAGCCCTCGGCCGATACCGCCGAAGTGCTCAACACCTGCAAGGAAGTCGCCGCCGCACCTGCCGCCTCTTTAGGCTCGTATGTCATCTCCATGGCTGGCGCCGCGTCAGACGTATTGGCGGTGCAACTGCTGCTTAAAGAGTCGGGCGTGCAACGACCAATGCGCGTTGTGCCTCTGTTCGAAACCCTGGCCGACCTGGATAACGCCGGTCCCGTGATCGAGCAACTGTTGCTGCTGCCGGGCTACCGCGCGCGCTTGCACGGCCCGCAGGAAGTGATGATCGGCTACTCCGACTCGGCCAAGGACGCCGGCACCACCGCCGCCGCCTGGGCGCAGTACCGGGCCCAGGAGCGGCTGGTGGATATTTGCCGTGAGCAACAGGTGGAATTGCTGCTGTTCCATGGTCGCGGCGGCACCGTCGGGCGTGGCGGCGGCCCGGCCCACGCGGCGATCCTGTCGCAACCGCCGGGTTCGGTGGCGGGGCGTTTCCGTACCACCGAGCAAGGCGAGATGATCCGCTTCAAGTTCGGCTTGCCGGACATTGCTGAACAGAACCTCAATCTGTACCTGGCCGCCGTGTTGGAAGCGACGTTGCTGCCACCGCCGCCACCGGAGCCGGCTTGGCGGCATTTGATGGATGAATTGGCGGCCGACGGTGTCAGCGCTTACCGCGCAGTGGTGCGGGAAAATCCGCAATTCGTCGAGTATTTTCGCCAGTCCACCCCCGAGCAGGAGCTGGGTCGCCTGCCCCTGGGCAGTCGCCCGGCCAAGCGGCGTGCCGGCGGTATAGAAAGCCTGCGCGCCATTCCGTGGATCTTCGGCTGGACCCAGACTCGCCTGATGCTGCCGGCCTGGCTGGGTTGGGAAGCCGCGCTTAGCAAGGCGCTGGAGCGCGGTGAAGGCGAACTGCTGGGGCAAATGCGCGAACAGTGGCCGTTCTTTCGCACCCGCATCGATATGCTGGAAATGGTGCTGGCCAAGGCCGATGCCGATATTGCGCGTCTCTATGACGAGCGCCTGGTGCAGCCGGACCTGTTGCCATTGGGTGCGCACTTACGCGACCTATTGTCGCAGGCCTGTAGCGTGGTACTTGGCCTGACCGGCCAGTCGCAACTGCTGGCCCATAGCCCTGACACCCTGGAGTTCATCCGCCTGCGCAACACCTATCTCGACCCCCTGCACCTGTTGCAGGCCGAGTTGCTGGCGCGCTCGCGGCGCCAGGAAGCCGCGCAAGACAGCCCTCTGGAACAGGCGCTGCTGGTGTCTGTGGCCGGTATTGCCGCCGGCTTGCGCAACACCGGCTGAGGTTTTTTGCGAGTTCTCAACGGCTTGCGCAGAAACCACGACGGCCGCCCTGAAAAGGGTGGTCGGCGTTTACGGGGCCGGTTGCACTCAGGCACACCCTACCTATGACGTACGCGTGGCGCGGGTTCCTGCGACTTTTGGCGGCTTGTGTGGTTAGGGCCCGCTGTGTATCTTGATCAGCCTTTGGCCGTTTGGGCGGCTTGGGCCCATATTTTTATGAGCCATATATTTTTACGAGATTGGCCCCACGCGGCGAATCCGAGCGTCATCTCTATAAAAAATTGAGGAGCACATCGATGCGCGTCATTCTGCTGGGAGCTCCCGGGGCCGGTAAAGGTACTCAGGCAAAGTTCATCACTGAAAAATTCGGCATTCCACAAATCTCCACTGGCGACATGCTGCGTGCTGCCGTCAAGGCCGGCACCGAGCTGGGCCTGATCGCCAAGAGCGTGATGGACAGCGGTGGCCTGGTCTCCGATGACCTGATCATCAACCTGGTCAAGGAACGCATCAGCCAGGAAGACTGCAAGAACGGCTTCCTGTTCGACGGCTTCCCACGCACCATTCCCCAGGCTGAAGCCCTGGTGAAGGCCGGCGTTGAACTCGACGCCGTGGTTGAAATTGCGGTTGAAGACGAAGAAATCGTCCAGCGTATTGCTGGTCGTCGCGTTCACGAAGCGTCGGGCCGGGTGTATCACACCGTGTATAACCCGCCAAAAGTTGAAGGCAAGGACGATGTCACCGGCGACGACCTGGTGCAGCGTAAAGACGACACTGAAGAAACCGTGCGTCATCGCCTGTCGGTCTACCATTCCCAGACCAAGCCGCTGGTGGATTTCTACCAGAAGCTGTCCGCAGCACAGGGCAAGCCGAAGTACAGCCATATCCCTGGCGTCGGTTCGGTAGAAGCGATCACTGCCAAGGTGCTGCAAGCACTGAGCTGATCCTTTATCGGCTTGATACACAACGGCCCGCTTGCGGGCCGTTGTTGTTTATACTGGCGCACTTTTTTTCGACTTGGACACCGACACCGATGAGCACCCTGCTGGCCCTGGACACCGCGACTGAAGCTTGCTCCGTTGCCTTGCTGCACGATGGCAAAGTCACAAGCCACTACGAGGTGATCCCGCGCCTGCACGCGCAGAAACTGTTGCCGATGATCAAGCAACTGCTCGAAGACGCGGGCACCACCCTGTCGGCCGTGGACGCCATCGCCTTCGGCCGCGGCCCGGGGGCGTTTACCGGGGTGCGCATTGCCATTGGTGTGGTTCAGGGCCTGGCCTTTGCATTGGAGCGCCCGGTACTGCCGGTCTCCAACCTGGCCGTACTGGCTCAGCGTGCCTTGCGCGAACACGGCGCCCAGCAGGTGGCGGCGGCTATCGATGCGCGCATGGACGAAGTGTACTGGGGCTGCTACCGCGAAACGGCTGGCGAAATGCGCCTTATCGGCGTGGAAGCGGTGCAGCCACCGGAATCGGCGGTATTGCCCGATGATGCCAGTGGTGACTGGTTCGGTGCTGGCACCGGCTGGGGTTATGGCGAGCGCATCGGTGTGTCGCTGGTGGGCCAGGACGCGAGCATGTTGCCCCATGCCGAAGACTTGCTGACTTTGGCACGCTTCGCGTTTGAACGTGGCGAGGCGATTCCTGCTGACCAGGCTGCGCCGGTTTACTTGCGCGATAAAGTCGCACAGACCAAGGCCGAAAGAGGGATTATTTGACGCCAAAAATGATGGCAATATGAGGCCAAAGTCGCCAATCGTCAGATTTTGCCCCGGTTTTTAAACCTTTTTCAAATTATGTGTTCTAGTTATCACCAGAGCATTTGCGCGCGACGGACAGTGCTGCCAAAATGCCATTACTGATAGCGAGTTCGCGCCTATGCGTATTGATGGATTTTCCTCACAGTCGTACCCAATCAAGCGCAAGCCGCGTAAGGCAAACGCTACGGTGGACGATTCTGTCGAGGACTCGCCGGACTTCATTGAGGTCCAATCCGATGCGAAGGCCAGTTCACAAGCCCGTATCAGCGGCGTTCCTGCCCGTCAGCAAGACATGCTCTTCCCGCGCTCCATGAGCAAAAGCGTTGCCACTGCCTTGGCCAGCTACCTGACCACCGCCGGTTTCGTCGAATGGGATATGGAAGTGCTGGGCCTCGACATTCACATCTGATGCGGCTGCCTTACTACCTCGGTTGCCCGTCCTGGAGTGAAAACGCCTGGCGCGAGTACTTGTACCCAGCCGACGCCCGCTCCGGCGATTACCTTGCCCTTTATTCCCAGGTCTTCAACGCCGTTGAAGGCAATACCACGTTCTACGCTCGCCCCTCGGCCGCTACCGTGCAGCGCTGGGCCGACATCATGCCCGAAGACTTTCGCTTCACGGCCAAATTTCCCGGTGACATCAGTCACGGTGGCGACTTGCGTGAGCAATTGCCGGCAGCGGAAAGTTTTGTCGGTCTGATGAGCCCGCTCGGTGCCCGTGTTTCGCCGCTGTGGCTGCAACTGTCGGCGAGTTTTTCGCCGCAACGCCTGGCTGAACTGGCCGGTTTTATTGATGGCCTGGAACGCCCGATGGCGGTTGAAGTACGCCACCCTGAGTTCTTCGCCAAGGGCGATGCCGAGCGCACCCTCAACCGTTTGTTGCGTGATCGGGGTGTCGAGCGCATCTGCCTCGACCCGCGCGCGTTGTTCAGTTGCACGTCGACCTCGGCTGCGGTACTGCATGCTCAATCGAAAAAGCCCAAGGTGCCACCCCGTCCGGCAGCGCTGACCCAGTTTCCCCAAGTGCGTTTTATTGGCCATCCGGAGCTGGAGGCCAACGACCCGTTCCTGATCCCGTGGGTTGAAAAAATCGCCGGCTGGATCGAAGAAGGCCGCACGCCCTACGTATTCCTGCACACCTCGGACAATCGCCTGGCTGCACAGCTGGCCTTGCGTTTTCACGCCAAGCTGATGGCGCGCCTGCCCGGCCTTCCTGCACTGCCGACATTGGATCGGCAACCCGAAGTGGAGCAGCTGGGGTTACTCTAGGGCTCCTTTTTCCGCCAGGAGTCAGTCATGGATGCCCAAACCCTTCGCGCCGAAACCTTTAAGGCCCTGCATGAGCGCGACCGCGCCTTCGTGATGCCCAACCCTTGGGACGCGGGCTCGGCGGTGATGCTCGCCAGCCTTGGCTTTGAAGCCCTGGCCACGACCAGTGCGGGTTATGCGTTCAGCCTGGGGCGCCCGGATGCGGAAGGGGCATTGTCCTTGGAAGACACGTTGCTCAATGCCGCCATGATCGCCAAGGCTACCGCGCTGCCGGTGGCGGCCGACCTGGAAAACGGCTTCAGCGACACCCCCGACGGCTGTGCCGAGACCATCTTGCGTGCGGCGGCCAGCGGTATCGTGGGGGGCTCTATCGAGGATGCCACCGGCATTGCTGTCGACCCAATCTATCCCTTCGACCTCTCCGTCGAGCGTGTGGAAGCCGCCGTTGCCGCCGCCCGCAGTCTGCCATTCCCCTTCACGCTGACCGCCCGCGCGGAAAACCTTCTGCATGGTCGCCTGGATCTGCCCGACACCATTCGCCGCCTGCAGGCCTACGCCGAAGCCGGCGCCGACGTGCTCTATGCGCCGGGCCTGCGCAGTGCCGAAGACGTGCTGGCGGTGGTCAAGGCCGTGGCGCCCAAACCGGTGAATGTGCTGATGTCCGGTGGGCTGAAACTCAGCGTGGCGCAATTGAGCGAAATGGGCGTCAAGCGCATCAGCGTCGGGTCGGCCATGGCGCTGGCGGCGTATGGCGAGTTCTATCGGGCGGCGCAGGAAGTCCAGGCATTGGGCACGTTCACCTTTACCGAGCGTTCGATGCCCTTCAGCCAGGCCAATCAGTTCTTCAAGGGTTAAGGCGTGCGCGTTCTCAACGGGATGGGCGTGCTGTTGTTGCTTGGCGGGGCGTTTACGGTCGGTGTCTGGCGCGGCTGGTTACCGCTGCCGGATGCGTGGAATCCCTGGGCGCCCCTGGATGTGCGCGCCAGTCCGAACCTGTTGACCCGCTACAAGCTGGGGCGCCTGCAGGATGACCCCGCGTTGTGCGATCAAGTGCTGAAAACCTCGGGCCTGCGGGTCAGCCACCAGGCCGATACGCCTGCGGACGCGGTCTGTCCTCTGCGCAATACCTTGCGCGTGCAGGGCGCAGACGTGGCATTAAGCAGCAGCTTCCTCGCCAGTTGCCCATTGGCGGTGGCGTTCGCGCTGTTTGAGCGTCACAGCCTGCAACCGGCGGCCCAGGCGGTGTTCGGCCAGGCGGTGACGCGGGTCGATCACCTGGGCAGTTTTGCCTGTCGCAACATGTATAGCCGTGCCGAAGGGCGGCTCAGCCAGCATGCGTCGGCCAATGCCCTGGATATTGCCGGGTTTCGCCTGGCGGACGGGCGCAGTATCAGCGTGCTCAAGGATTGGTCGGGGGAAGGCGACAGCGCGCGGTTCCTGCGCCAGGTGCGCGATGGTGCCTGTGATGATTTCAATGTGGTGTTGAGCCCGGACTACAACGCCGCGCACCGCAACCATTTCCATCTGGACATGGGGCGTTGGTGGGTCTGTCGTTAAGCGGCCAGTCGCAGGTTCTGGGTGATCAGTGGGCGTGCCCAGTGGTAGTCGAAATCCAGCGCCTTCTGTTGCGCCAGCAGTTCTTCGGTGGGGTAAGGCGTGGCCGGCGGCGGCAACAGGTCCAGCTCGAACTCGGCAATTGGCAAGTGCAATGGGCGTGGTTCCGGCGCAGGGCCTGGCGCGGGCAGCGGCTGACCCGCCGTCAGGACGATGGGACGAACCCAGCCGCTTTCGAAATTCTGCTGGCGCTGTTGGGCGACGATTTCTTCCTGTGGGAACGGCTCGGCGGCCGGTGGCAGCAACTCGGTTTCGAATTCGGCGATAGGCAGGAACAGTGGCTCAGGCGGGGCGATCTCGGTGTCTTTGACGTCGCACTCACGCTGGGTGAGGATCTGCGACAACAGGTCGGCACCGGCGCTGGGCTCTACCGCCGGGTCCGCCGGTGCTGGCGCCTTGGCGGCGAGCGCGTCCGGCGTTTCACCGAGCTGTTCGGCCAGCGCTCGGGCGAAGAAGTCCTGCCACACATGACTCACCCCGGCCAGCGCTTGAGTATTGCGCAGGCCGTAGTGGTTGTGGGTCGGCAGTACACCGATGGTTAGGGGGAGAATGTCTGACATTTTTCTCGGTCGACGCTCAGCTCTGGCAAAATACCTGACTGTTGTTTTTATCGGCCGTTGTTTGCCGATCCTTAATATTTTTGAGCGTAGCGATTGATGAGTGAACAACCAGCGGCCAGCCGCATCCAGGTCGAGGCCTTGGGCGAAGGTTTCCAGACCCGGGCCGAGCAGTGGGCTGAACAGCTCGGCTTGCCTTTACAGCTCGCGGATGCGGATTTTTCCCTACAAGTGGGGGAACACGGCCTGCAACTGCAGCAGCTTGGGCCTGACGCGCCGGGACCGGTGCGAGTGGACTTTGTCGAAGGCGGCGCGGCTCACCGGCGGCTATATGGTGGCGGCAGCGGACAGATGATCGCCAAGGCCGTGGGTATTGCCCAAGGCGTGCGTCCCCGGGTGCTGGACGCAACGGCCGGCCTGGGCAAGGACGCGTTCGTGCTGGCCAGCCTGGGCTGCGAGATGAGCCTGATCGAGCGGCAACCGCTGATTGGCGCCCTGCTCGAAGATGGCCTGGCACGCGGTACGCAGGATTTTGACGTGGCGCCCATCGTCGCGCGTATGAAGCTGCTCAAGGGCAACTCCATTGACGTGATGCTCAATTGGCAAGGGGAGCCGCCCCAGGTGATCTACCTCGACCCGATGTTCCCCCATCGTGAGAAAACCGCCCTGGTGAAGAAAGAAATGCGCCTGTTCCGGCCACTGGTGGGCGATGACCCGGATGCACCGGCCCTGCTGGCCGCCGCCCTGGCCTTGGCCAGCCACCGTGTGGTGGTCAAGCGCCCGCGCAAGGCGCCCTGCATCGAGGGGCCCAAGCCGAGCCACGCGTTGGATGGCAAGTCCAGCCGGTATGACATTTATCCCAAGAAAGCACTCAAGCCTTAAAAGGTACGCAAGAACGTGTGGCAAGCGGGCTCAAGGCCTATAGGCCCGCATAAACAACCCCACCACATCCTGCACATGGGCTTCGGCGGCTTCCTCACTCAACTGCCCGCCGCAGCCATACAGCAAGCAAAAGTTCGCCGTGCCCTTGAGCAGGCAAAAGAAGTGCTCGGCCGCGGTAAACGGTGTATCGATGCGCAGGGCGCCGCTCTGGTCGATTTTGCCGAGCAGGCGCTCCATGCCCTGGAGCATGCGCATGGGCCCGGCTTCGAAGAAGATCTGTGAGAGTTTCACGTCCTGATTGCCGGTGGTCATCATCAGGCGATGCAGGTTCACCGACTCTTCACTGTTGATCAGCCGATGGAATCCCCGCGCGATATTCAACAATACCGTTTGCACCGGCATGCCTTCAGGCAGTTCGAAGTACATCACCGGCAACTGCTCCTCGCACTTGGCTACCACGGCGGCGGTGAACAAGGTTTCTTTGTCGGTGAAGTGACTGTAGACGGTCAGTTTCGACACGCCGGCCTCAAGGGCCACGGCATCCATGCTGGTGTTGGCGTAGCCATTGCTCAAAAACAGGGTTTTCGCTGCCGAGAGGATAGCCTGGCGTTTTGCCATGTCCTTGGGACGCCCAGGGCTATTGGTGTTTACAGGATTGTCGGACATTTTCACCTTTAATACTGGACTGGCGAGTTTGGTATTAATAACATACTGGCCAGTATAATTATTCCTAGCTTCATTTGCGAAAGGTCCTTCAGCATGCGCAGCACTTTCCTGCCCTTTGCGTTGCCTGTCTGCCTGGTCTTCCTGCTGTCCGCTTGCGGCCATGAAGACCCGATCCAGACCACCGTCCGCCCGGCCATGGTGGTGCAGCCGCAACCCTCTGCGCAGTCGACGGACAGCTACCCCGGTGAAGTACGCGCTCGCTATGAGCCGGACCTGGCCTTTCGCATCGGTGGCAAAGTCAGCAAACGCCTGGTAGAGGAGGGTGAGCGGGTCAAGGCCAACCAGCCGCTGGCGGAGCTGGATCCCCAAGACGTGCGCCTGCAACTGGAAGCCACCCGTGCCCAGGTCGCCGCTGCCGAGGCCAACCTGAGCCTGGTACGCGCCGAGCGTGATCGCTACAAGACCCTGATGGACCGTCAGATGGTCAGCCGTTCCCAGTACGACAATTCCGAAAACCTCTACCGCTCCGGTGAGGCGCGTCTCAAGCAGATCAAGGCCGAGTTCGACGTCGCCAGTAACCAGGCCGGTTACGCCGTATTACGCGCGCCGCAGGATGGCGTCGTGGCCAAGCGCGCAGTAGAGGTCGGCCAAGTGGTCTCCGCTGGCCAGACCGTGTTCACCCTGGCCACCGATGGCGAGCGCGAAGTGCTCATCAGCCTGCCCGAACAAGGGTTTGGTCGCTTCAAGATCGGCCAGCCGGTGGCCGTGGAATTGTGGAGCCAGCCGGGCCAGCGTTTCACCGGGCGCATTCGTGAACTGTCGCCTGCGGCTGATCCAAAATCGCGGACCTTCGCCGCTCGCGTTGCCTTCACCGGCGGCAAAGTCCCGGCGGAACTGGGTCAGAGCGCTCGCGTATTCATACAGGCCGACGGCGTTGTTCCGCTGTCGGTACCGCTGTCTGCCCTCAGTGCGGAGAACGGTGCGTCCTACGTCTGGCGTGTACAGCCGGACAACACCCTCAAGCGCACGCCGGTACGCATCGGCGCCTTCGGCGAAAAAACCGTACCGGTGCTGGAAGGCCTGGCGCCCACCGATTGGGTGGTTGCCGCCGGTGTGCATGTGCTCCACGAGGGCCAGCAGGTACGCCCAGTGGATGGCTCCAACCGTGTAGTGAATCTGGCGGCCAAGGAGTAGTCCCCGATGAGTTTCAATCTTTCCGAATGGGCGTTGCGTAACCGCCAGATCGTACTGTTCCTGATGATCCTGCTGGCGGTGGTCGGCACCTTGTCCTACACCAAGCTGGGGCAAAGCGAAGACCCACCGTTCACCTTCAAAGCCATGGTGATCAAGACCAACTGGCCCGGCGCTACGGCCCAGGAAGTCTCGCGCCAGGTCACCGAGCGTATCGAGAAAAAACTGATGGAGACCGGCGAATACGAGCGCATTGTCTCTTTCTCTCGCCCTGGTGAGTCCACGGTCACCTTCATTGCACGCGACTCCATGCACTCCGTGCAGATTCCTGAGCTGTGGTACCAGGTGCGCAAGAAGATCAGCGACATCCGCCAGACCTTGCCCCCGGATATCCAGGGGCCGTTTTTCAACGACGAGTTCGGCACCACCTTCGGCAATATCTACGCGCTGACCGGCGACGGCTTCGACTATGCCGTGCTCAAGGACTACGCCGACCGCATCCAGATTCAGCTGCAACGGGTAGCGGATGTGGGCAAGGTCGAGTTGCTTGGCCTACAGGATGAGAAGATCTGGATCGAACTGTCCAACCTCAAGCTCGCTACCCTTGGCCTGCCGTTGGCCGCTGTGCAGCAGGCGTTGCAGGAGCAGAACGCGGTATCCACTGCCGGCTTCTTTGAAACCCCGAGCGAGCGCGTGCAATTGCGTGTGTCGGGCAACTTCAAGACGGTGGAAGAGATCCGCAACTTTCCGATTCGTGTCGGTGATCGAACCTTTCGCATTGGCGATGTAGCCGACATTCACCGCGGCTTCAACGATCCACCGGCACCGCGCATGCGATACATGGGGGCGGATGCTATCGGACTGGCCGTGGCCATGCGTGATGGCGGCGATATTCTGGTATTGGGCAAGGCCCTCGAAGGCGAATTCGCACGTTTGCAAAAGAACCTTCCGGCGGGCATGGAGCTGCGCAAGGTTTCAGACCAACCGGCAGCGGTGAAAACCAGTGTCGGAGAATTCGTGCAGGTGTTGGCCGAGGCATTGGCGATTGTCTTGCTGGTGAGCTTTTTCTCCCTGGGTGTACGCACCGGCATGGTGGTGGCCCTGGCGATTCCGCTGGTGCTGGCGATGACCTTTGCCACCATGTATTACCTCGGCATCGGCCTGCACAAGATCTCCTTGGGCGCGTTGGTATTGGCCCTCGGTCTGCTGGTGGATGACGCGATCATCGCCGTGGAGATGATGGCAATCAAAATGGAGCAGGGCTACGACCGGCTCAAGGCGGCCAGTTTTGCCTGGACCAGCACCGCTTTCCCGATGCTCACCGGCACGCTGATCACGGCGGCGGGCTTCCTGCCGATTGCCACCGCGCAGTCGAGCACAGGTGAATACACACGCTCGATCTTCCAGGTAGTGACCATCGCGTTACTCGCCTCATGGATCGCCGCCGTGGTGTTTGTGCCGTACCTGGGGGAAAAGCTCCTGCCGGACCTGGCGAAGATTCACGCGGCCAAACATGGCACCGATGGCCCGGATCCCTACGGCACACCGTTCTACCAACGTGTAAGGCGTTTGGTGGAGTGGTGCGTGCGTCGGCGCAAAACCGTGATTGTGCTCACGCTGCTGCTGTTTATCGGCTCGGTGGCATTGTTCCGCTTTGTGCCGCAACAGTTCTTCCCGGCCTCAGGCCGCCAGGAATTGATGGTTGACCTGAAACTGGCCGAAGGCGCTTCCCTGAGCAACACCGCTGACCAGGTCAAGCGCCTGGAAGCCTTGCTCAAGGAACACGCCGGTATCGAGAACTACGTGGCCTACGTCGGTACGGGGTCGCCGCGTTTCTACCTGCCGCTGGACCAGCAACTGCCAGCGGCCAGTTTTGCGCAGTTCGTGGTGTTGGCTAAAACCATTGAGGAACGCGAAAGCCTACGTACCTGGCTGATCGAAACCCTCAACGAACAATTTCCCGACCTGCGCTCGCGCGTCACCCGTCTGGAAAACGGCCCGCCCGTGGGCTATCCGGTGCAGTTTCGCGTTACCGGCGAACACATCGAGGAAGTTCGCGCCCTCGCACGCAAAGTCGCGGCCAAGGTTCGCGAAAATACCCATGTGGTCAATGTGCACCTGGACTGGGAAGAACCGAGCAAGATCGTCTACCTCAATATCGACCAGGACCGCGCGCGCGCCCTTGGCGTCAGCACCGCCAACCTGTCGAAATTCCTGCAAAGCTCACTCACCGGCTCCAGCGTCAGCCAATACCGGGAGGACAACGAGTTGATCGAAATCCTCCTGCGCGGCACCGTCCACGAACGCACCGAGTTGTCGCTGCTGCCCAGCCTGGCGGTACCGACCGACAACGGCAAGAGCGTGGCACTGTCGCAGATCGCCACCCTCGAATACGGCTTTGAAGAGGGCATTATCTGGCACCGTAACCGCCTGCCGACGGTGACCGTGCGCGCCGATATCTACGGCAAGGAGCAACCGGCGACCCTGGTGCAGCAGATCCTGCCGACCCTCGAAGGCGTGCGCGCCGAGCTGCCGGATGGCTACCTGCTGGACGTCGGCGGCACCGTCGAGGATTCTGCGCGCGGGCAGAACTCGGTGAAGGCCGGCGTGCCACTGTTTATCGTGGTGGTGCTGACCTTGCTGATGCTGCAACTGCGCAGCTTCTCACGCACGGCGATGGTGTTTCTTACCGCGCCGTTGGGCCTGATTGGTGTCACGTTGTTCCTGCTGGTGTTCCGCCAACCCTTCGGCTTCGTGGCCATGCTCGGCACCATCGCGCTGTCGGGGATGATCATGCGCAACTCGGTGATCCTGGTGGACCAGATCGAACAGGACATCAAGGCCGGCCTGGCTCCGTGGCAGGCGATTATCGAAGCCACCGTGCGCCGTTTCCGCCCGATTGTGCTCACTGCCCTGGCGGCGGTGCTGGCGATGATTCCGCTGTCGCGCAGTGTGTTCTTCGGGCCGATGGCGGTGGCAATCATGGGCGGGCTGATTGTGGCGACGGCGTTGACCCTATTGTTCCTTCCGGCCCTGTATGCTGCATGGTTCCGAGTGAGGAAGGACGTCGTGTAATCATGCTGGCTACTGTTTCAGCCCTGATGTTGTTATTACTCGCCCCCGGCCCGACCAACACCCTGCTGTTTCGCGCCGGGGTGCTGTTTGGCTATCGCGCGTCCTGGTGGTTGGCGCTGGTCGAGTGCCTGGCTTACTTGCTGCAAGTCTCGGTGTGGGGCGTTGCACTGCTCTACCTGGCGGCCTATTCGCCGTGGGCATCGAAGCTCACGCAATTGGCGGCGGCCTGTTACCTGCTGTATGTCTCATACCGGCTCTGGCAACGCAAAAACAGCACCGTCGATCCTGGCCGTGATCGCTTCAGTGGGTTGAATTTCTTCTGGCTGACGCTGATGAACCCCAAGGGGCTGTTGATCGTGTCGTTCATTGCACCGGCCGGCAGCTTTGCCACATGGCAAGGCTATGCCGGGTTCATGACCACACTGGCATTGGTGGTGATACCCGTAGGGTCTGCGTGGATCGTGTTCGGCAGTCGCTTCGAAGGGCTGCAAAAAGCCTGGCTGACACCCCTGAAGATCAACCGTGCGACGGCGCTGGCAATGGGATGCTTTGCTACGTTGACGGTGGGGCGATTGGCTGAGTCGGTACTGCATTGAATCGCTCCCCGTTGCAGGGAGCGATTCTTCCACGGCTTAAAGTGCGCCAAACACCTTCTTCGCCAGGCTGGTAGCCGCAGCCGCCGGGTTCTTGCGAATCGTCTCTTCCTGCTGCGCAATCATCTTGAACAAACCATCCAGCGCCTGTTCGGTCACGTAGTTTTCGACGTTGGCGCTCTTGGCATCCACGGCGCCAAACGCGGCGGCCTTGCCGGCCAGGGCGTTGTATTGCTGGGCGACGCCGACCTTGTCGGTAGCGGCCTTGACGATCGGCAGGAACTTGGCGCGGATGGCTTCGCGGCTGCTTTTGTTCAGGTATTGGGTGGCCGAGTCCTGGCCGCCGCTGAGGATGCCCTTGGCGTCGGTCACGCTCATGTTCTTCACCGCATTGACCAGAATCGGCTGGGCCTGGGTCACGGCGGTTTCCGCCGCTTTGTTCATGCTGTCTTCCAACTGCGTGACCTGGTCGCCCATGCCGAACATTTTCAGCTTGTCGGCGACTTTGCCCAGCTTGCCCGGCAGGCCGATTTTCACTTCAGGGTTGTTGCTGAAACCGCCGGGTACACCCAGTTGTTTCACCGCGATCTGCGCACCTTGGGTCAGGGCGTCCTTGAGGCCGCCGCTGGCGTCGCCCTGGGACAGGCTACCAAGGTCCAGAGCCATGGCATTGGCGCCGAGCAGCAGGCCGGCACACAGGGCAGTGAGGCGAAGGGAGTTGCGGAGCATGAGCGCTTCCTTATGTTCGTAAAATTCAGTGAGCGACCGCATCAACGCGCAGGCGCAGCGGCTGTGGATCCTGGCCGTTGAGCTGCACCGCGTGCCGTTCGGTGGTGATAAACAGTAGCCTGCCATCCAGTTCGATGCGAGCGCTCACCGAGTAACTGTGGCCCGGCTTGACCTGCGCGGGGTCGTAGGTCAGGTGAAACGGCAGCGGTACCTGGCCTTTGACCGGGCCTTTCTGTTCGGCGAGGGTCACGGCAGGCGCATCGGCCAGGGACACGTCCTGCAGGCTGACACTCAAGGTGGCGGTTGGCGGCAGGGCGATACGTTGCAGGTAGAACACTTCGCCGTCGAGGCTGGCCTTGGGTGCTGGATGCATGGATTGGCAGGCTCCGAGCAGGGCGGTGAGACCCAGGAGGATGATCTTTTTCATGGTGCAGCTCCTTTTCAACGGCGCCAGCATCCAGCTGGCGCCTTCTTCAATCTAGCGTGTTTCTTCTGCTTCCACCGGCGCTTCGGCTGCGCCATCCACACGGTGCAAGGCCACCTGGCGGATCGACAAGCGAATCTCCGCCGGCAACACGCGCTTGGCTGCGCCCTCAGCCAGTTCACCGAGCAGGTCGTGATAGCTCAACTTGCCCGCTTCATCGCGACGCAGCACATCTTGTTCCAGCAAGGTCTGTATGAAATGTCGGAAAAGGCTCTTGTCGAAGAATTCCGGGGCATTGAGCCCATGCAGGATCGACAGGCGTTGGGCCATGACCGTGCACAGGTCTTCGAGCTCTTCGGCGCTGATGCTGTTCTGGCCGCTGTTGAGCAGCAGCGAGATCGCCATGTAGAAGCGTTGCAGGGTCTGGGCGATGGTCTTGGACAGCAACGTCAGCAGCACGAAGTGTCGCGAACTCGGTGCCGGGCGCAGGAACACATTGTTTTCGAAGCGCAGCAGGCCTTGTTCGACAAAGGCCTCCAGCCACTGGTCGACGACGGTATCCAGCTCTTCCAGCGACCAGCGGATAAACAGCTCCGATTGCAGGTACGGGTACAGCGCGTGGGTGTAGCGCAGGATCTGCTCGCGGCTCATCCGCGAGCTGCTCTGGAAGAAGCTGGCCAACAGCGCCGGCAGGGCGAAGATGTGCAGTACGTTGTTGCGGTAGTAGGTCATCAGGACGGCGTTCTGCTCGTCCAGGTACAGAATCTTGCCCAGGGCATCGCTCTGTTCCGACAGCAGGTTCATGTCCTTGACGTGCTTGATCAGCGCCAGCCCATCGCCTTCGGGCAAGGTGGTGTGCGGCGAATAAGGCACGCGGCGCAGCAGCGCCAGGTACAGGTCCAGCTGGCGGGCCATGGCCTGTTCATCCAGGGCCAGGCGCGTGGTCGACAGCAGGGCCAGGGCGACCAGGTTCACCGGGTTCACGGCGGCGGCTTCGTTCAGGTGGCGGGCCACCCGCTCGCCGAGGCGGTTGGTGGTTTCGTTGAGCCAGGCCGGTTTGTAGTTCGGGCCCAGTTCCTGGGCGCGCCAGTCCGGTTGCTCGGCGTCGAGGAATTCCGCCAACTTGATCGGCTCGCCGAAGTTGACCGCGACCTGGCCAAAGCGCTGCTTGAGTGCGCCGATCACTTTGAAAATGTCGAAGATCGATTCTTTCTTCTTGCTCGCCCCGCGCAGTTCGCCGAGGTAGGTGCGGCCTTCGAGCACGCGCTCATAGCCGATATACACCGGCACGAACACGATCGGCATGCGCGAGGAGCGCAGGAAGCTGCGCAAGGTGATCGCCAGCATCCCGGTCTTCGGCTGCAGCATGCGCCCGGTGCGCGAGCGCCCGCCTTCGACGAAGTACTCCACCGGGAAGCCCTTGGTGAAGAGGGTATGCAGGTATTCGTTGAACACCGAGGTGTACAGCGGGTTGCCCTTGAAGGTGCGGCGCATGAAAAACGCACCGCCACGGCGCAACAGGCTGCCGATCACCGGCATGTTCAGGTTGATGCCGGCGGCGATATGCGGCGGGGTCAGGCCGTTCTTGAACAGCAGGTAGGACAGCAGCAGGTAGTCGATATGGCTGCGGTGGCAAGGCACATAAATCACCTCGTAGCCCTGGGCAACCTTTTGCACGCCCTCAATGTTATTGACCTTGATGCCGTCGTAGATTTTGTTCCAGAACCAGCTCAGCACCACTTCCAGGAAACGGATCGCGGTGTAGGTGTAGTCGGAGGCAATCTCGTTGCCGTAGCGCAGGGCCTGGGCCTTGGCTTTTTCCGGGCTGATTTTTTCCCGCTCGGCTTCCTCGGCAATGGCCTGGCGCACCAGCGGCATGTTGACCAGGCCCTTGACCAGATTGCGCCGGTGGGACAAATCGGGACCGATCACCGCAGTCTTCAGGTTACGAAAGTGCACGCGCAGGATGCGTTGGGCCATGCGCACGGTGCGTTCGTGGCCTTTATTGTGCTCGATCAATTCACGCAGGTTGATGGGCGCGGAGAATTGCACGCGGGTCTTGCGTCCCAGGATCAGGATGCTCAACAACCGGCGTAGACGCCCAGTGACCGCCCAGCTGTCGGCAAACAGCAGTTTCCACGGGCTGGACTCGCTCGCAGGGGTTTGCCCCCAGAACACGCTGACCGGAATGATTTGTGCATTCTCTTCGGCGTGTTCGCTGAGGGTGTTGACCAGGCGGGTCAGGGTTGGCGGCGCGCCGCGCTTGTCCTGACGGCCGAGCCAGTCCGGCTCGGGTGTGAGGTAGAAGAACGCCGCAGGCTCCATCAGCGGACCCACCGATACCGGCAGCACCGGGCGCGGCAGGCCGGCCTTGGTGCACTCGGCATCGACCACGGCCAATTCGGTGAGGGAGGGCGATTGCAGGACGTAAAACACCGGCCGGCTGCGGTCCAGGTTGAGGGTAAGGGACGACTGGTTGATCGTCTCTGAGCGAACCCAGAGGTACAACAGTCGGCGCAAGGTGCCAAATACCAGACGGCGGAACGGGGAGCGGGTCATAGGCGAGCTGCTTCAAGTGGGAAAAACCGAGCAGGCGCTCGGGCGGGTAGTGTGCCGTATTCGCCGAAAATCGGCAAAAAAGCAGCGATGTAAACTTGAGTTGATCGTTTTTGAGCCTGTCTTATACTCGGCAGTTCAACGCGACCGACTCAACAATAACAATCAAGTGGGAGTGAACAGATGGCAACGCGCGAAACCGGCAATGTGAAGTGGTTCAACGACGCCAAGGGCTACGGCTTTATACAACGTGAAGATGGCAAGGATGTGTTTGTGCACTACCGCGCCATTCGCGGTGACGGCCACCGTTCATTGGCCGAGGGCCAGCAGGTGGAATACGCCGTGGTGAGCGGCGAGAAAGGGTTGCAGGCGGAGGATGTAGTAGGTCTGTAAGTTCACCACTGAACCCATGTGGGAGGGGGCAAGCCCCCTCCCACATTTGACTGGGTTCGCAATTCAGACTCAGGCAGTTTTCCAGGTGATCTGCTCTTCACCGTCTTCGCTGATGCGTATCCAGGTGTCGGCGCTTTCTTCACCTTCTTCCTCGACCCATGTCCCCGGTGCGCAGCGCACTTCCACGTTCAGCGCAGCAAACGCCGCGCGGGCGCAGGCGATGTCGTCTTCCCACGGCGTCTGGTCACTTTCCAGATACAGGCTGTTCCACTTGCCCACGGCTTTCGGCAGCCAGGTCACGGGCACGTCACCAGCCTTGCACTTGTAGGTCTGGCCACGTTGGACCCAGTCGCTGCACGGGCCCAGGGCGGCGCCCAGCCAGGTGGCGATGGCCTTGTAGTCGACGTCGGCGTCCTTCAGGTAAATCTCGATATCGGGTTGGCGCATGGATATTCCTCGTTGCGGGATTCGAAAATCCATTCGCGGATGTTTAAAAGTCGGTTATTGAAGCACGAAATAATCGTAGCGCATCGATACCGTGACCAGCAGCGGCTCGGCCGCCTCGATCACCTCGGCACGGCGTTCGGCACTGGCGCGCCAGCCGTGAGGGGTCATGGCCAGCAGGTTGGCGCGGTCCTGGGGCTCGGCCAGGCTTAACTTGAATTCCAGGGTTTCGCTGTGCGCCAGGCTCATGCCGTCCGGCACCAGGGCCAGGTGCTTGTCGTCGGTGTACTCGCGCACTTCGTCGTACAGGCGCTCGCGCAGTTCCATCAGATGGCCGCTGGTAGGGCCGACTTTCATCAAGCCGCCGCCCGGGCTGAGCAGGCGCTTGGCCTCTTGCCAGTCCAACGGGCTGAACACACTGGCGAGGAACTGGCAGCTGGCGTCGGCCAAGGGCACGCGGGCCATGCTGGCGATCAACCAGGTCAGCGCCGGGTTGCGTTTGCACGCGCGCTTGACCGCTTCCTTGGAAATGTCCAACGCGTAGCCATCGGCATGGGGCAGGGCCTCGGCGATTTGCGCGGTGTAGTAACCCTCGCCACACCCGATGTCCACCCAGCGCTGCGGTGCGCGTTCAGCGGCCAGCTCGGCCAGGCGCTTGGCCACCGGGGCGTAGTGCCCGGCGTTGAGAAAGTCACGGCGCGCCTCGACCATCGCCAGGTTGTCGCCCGGGTCGCGGCTGTTCTTGTGCTGCACCGGCAACAGGTTCAGGTAACCCTGGCGCGCGCGGTCGAAACGGTGCCCGGCCGGGCACGCTACGCCATTGTCCACCGCGTTGAGCGGTGCGCTGCAAATGGGGCAGGCAAGCATCAGGCGAGCAACTTGATCAGGGTCTGGTAATAGATTTCGGTCAGCACATCGAGGTCGCTGGCCAGGATCCGCTCGTTGACCTGGTGGATCGTCGCATTCACCGGGCCCAACTCGACCACCTGGGTGCCAAGGGTTGCAATGAAGCGCCCATCGGAGGTGCCGCCACTGGTGGAGGCCTGGGTCTCACGCCCGGTAATCGCCTTGATGCTGGCCGACACCGCATCGAGCAATGCGCCCGGCTCGGTAAGAAAAGGCAGGCCCGACAGCGCCCACTCCACATGCCAGTCCAGGTCATGCTTGTCGAGAATCGCCGCAACGCGCTGTTGCAGGCCTTCGACCGTGGATTCGGTGGAAAAACGGAAGTTGAACACCGCCGTCAGGTCACCCGGAATCACGTTGGTGGCGCCGGTGCCGGAGTTGAGGTTGGAGATCTGGAAGCTGGTCGGCGGGAAGAAGGTGTTGCCGTCGTCCCAGTGTTCGGCGGCCAGTTCGGCCAGGGCCGGTGCGGCCAGGTGGATCGGGTTCTTCGCCAGGTGCGGGTAGGCCACGTGGCCTTGCACGCCGCGCACGGTCAGGGTGGCGCCGAGGGAGCCGCGACGGCCGTTCTTGACCACATCGCCCACCAGGGTGGTGCTCGACGGCTCGCCGACGATGCACCAGTCCAGGCGCTCCTTGCGCGCCGCCAGGCGTTCGATCACGGCCTTGGTGCCGTGGTGCGCCGGGCCTTCTTCATCGCTGGTGATCAGGAAAGCGACCGAACCCTTGTGGTCCGGGTAGTCGCGGACGAAGCGCTCTGCCGCCACCAGCATCGCCGCCAGGCTGCCCTTCATGTCGGCCGCGCCACGCCCGCAGAGCATGCCGTTTTCGTCGATCAAGGCGTCGAACGGGTCGTTCTGCCAGGCTTGCACCGGGCCGGTGGGGACCACGTCGGTGTGGCCGGCGAAGCACAGCACTGGACCGTCGTGCTTGCCATGGGTGGCCCAGAAGTTGTCCACGTCCTCGATACGCATCGGCTCCAGCGCAAAACCGGCGTCGCCCAGGCGCTGCATCATCAGCTTCTGGCAATCGGCGTCGATCGGCGTGACCGAGGGGCGACGGATCAGGTCGATGGCAAGTTGAAGGGTCGGCGAAAGGTCGGCATGGGCCGTCATGGGAAAACTCCGGAAAGCATGTTTGGAAGAGCAGGGCGGGCAGACAAAACGGCCGTTATCTTATAGCAAAACGGCGGCCAGAGGCCGCCGTTTAGTGCATTGCGCAAGTTTTTAAGCCGCAGGTGCAGGCTCAGGTGCCACTGCCGGTTTTGGCAGCGACGACAGGAACGCCATGATCAACGCCGCCACATACGGCAGCGATTGCACCAGCAGCATCACCACCCAGAAACGGATGTCATTGCTCGGCAGGCCTTGCACCAGGTAGATCCCCAGCGCGGCGCCCCACAACAGCAGCATGATGAACATTTCTTCGCGGGCTTCGGAAATCGCTACCCAGAAGCCGTGGTTATCCGCGTTTTTCGGGGTGCGAAAGAACGGAATGCTGGTGGTGAAGAAGCCATACAGCACCGCCTTGGCGATGGTGTGGGACAGCGCCAGGCCAGCCAGGGCGGCGCAGAACGCATCCTTGAGGTTCACGCCCACGGCACGGCGGTAGAGAAAGATGATCTTGCCCACCTTGAACACGAACAACGCCAACGGCGGGATCGCGAAAATCAGCAGCGGCGGGTCGACCCGCGTCGGCACGATGATCATCGCCGCCGACCACAACAGCGCGCCGACGGTGAAGAAGATGTTCATGCCGTCCGCCACCCACGGCAACCAGCCCGCGAGGAAGTGGTAGCGCTGGCCACGGGTCAGCTCGGTGTCTTTGCCACGCAGCAGGCTGGCGGTGTGACGCTTGATGATCTGGATCGCACCATAGGCCCAGCGGAAACGCTGTTTCTTGAAGTCGATAAAGGTATCCGGCATCAGGCCCTTGCCGTAGCTGTCGTGGTAATACGCCGCCGACAGACCTTTCTCGAACACGCGCAGGCCCAGTTCGGCGTCTTCGCAGATGCACCAGTCAGCCCAGCCAAGCTCTTCGAGCACCGAGCGACGGGTCATGGTCATGGTGCCGTGCTGAATGATCGCGTCGCGGTCGTTACGGGTGACCATGCCGATATGGAAGAAGCCTTTGTATTCGGCGTAGCAGAGCTTCTTGAACGTGCTTTCGTTCTGGTCGCGGTAGTCCTGTGGCGACTGCACCACGGCGATTTTCGGGGCGGCGAAGTGCGGCACCATATGCTTGAGCCAGTTCGGCGACACGCAGTAGTCCGAGTCGATCACCGCGATCACTTCGGCATCCTTGGCGGTGTGCGGGATCAGGTAGTTCAGAGCACCGCCCTTGAAACCGGCCAGGGGCGCGACGTGGAAGAACTTGAAGCGCGGGCCCAGGGTTTCGCAGTAGTCGCGTACCGGCTCCCACACCGCCGGGTCTTTGGTGTTGTTGTCGATGATCAGGACTTCGTAGTCCGGGTAATCGAGGGCGGCCAGGGCGTCGAGGGTCTGTTTGACCATCTCTGGCGGCTCGTTGTAGCACGGCACATGGATCGACACTTTCGGGCGGTAGTCCGAATCGCCTTCCACCGGCAGGAATTCACGTCGACGCTTGTGCGTCCAGACCGCTTCCGCCAGTTCGTGGGCTTCGGTCAGCAGCACGATAAACACGCCCAGGGCGCCCAGCGCGAGCAAGATACCGACGGTCACGCTGAACCACGTGCTGTATTGCTGACTGTAGTCGTAGCCGATCCACACCAGTACCGAACCGCAGAGGAACGCGATAAAGGTCAGGAAGGTGCGGCCACGCTGGCGCAGGGATGAGCCGTCGATCATCAGCAGGGTCAGGGACAGCAGTGCGAGCACCACCGATCCGATCGCCAGGACGCGCCATTGCGGAATCGCAACGACGGGCCCTTCGAAGTTGAACTTCTGCTGGCGCGCGGCGTTGTACACGCCCCAATACGCGCCGGCCGAGCCTTCGTCGCTGACTTTCCACGGCTGGTCGAAGGCCTCGATCACGAAGTAGTTGTAGCCCTGGCGGTTGAGCTTGTTCACCAGCGTGCGCAGGTAAATCGCCTGGTCTGCCGGGGACGTTTCATTCCCGCCGCGCATCCGGCCGTTACTTGGCCAGCCCACTTCCGACAGCAGCAGTGGCTTTTTCGGGAACAGTTTCTTCAGGTCCTTGGCGCGGTCGAGTACGTACTGGCCGGCCTTGTCCATCGGGATGTACTCCCAGAACGGCAGGATGTGCGCGGCGATCAGGTCGACGTGCTTGGCCAGTTGCGGATTCTTTTCCCAGATATGCCATTGCTCGGAGGTCGTCACCGGTACTTTCACGGCGCCGCGCACCCGGTCCAGCAGCACGATCAGTGCTTCAGGGGTGATCTCTTCACGGAACAGCGCCTCGTTACCGACGACAACCCGCACAACACTGCGCGAGCTGTTGGCGATCTCGATGGCGCGCTGGACTTCGCGCTCGTTACGCTCCAGGTCCGGGCTGATCCAGATCCCCAGCGTTACGCGCAGGCCGAACTCTTCGGCGAGCTTGGGAATGTCACCCAATGTGCCGTCGACCGAGTAAGTACGGATGTTGTCCGTCAGCTTGCTCATGATCTCCAGATCGCGACGCATCTGCTCGTCGGTGGGGTACTGGTCTTTCTGCGGGAACTGGCCTTGCTGGAACGGCGAGTAGGAAAAACCGGAGATCTGCTCAGGCCAGTTGGGAGCAGTGACCGGGCGGTTGATCAACGCCCAGAAGCCGGTGAACAGCGCGGCAATTGCCAGCACCACCACCAGGTTGAGTCCAAATTTACGCGATGACATGGCTATTTCGGGTTCCAAAGGGTGCGGAACGAAAAGAGGTGTCGGCCTGCGCCGAACGGCGCGCATCCTACACCGGCCGCTCCATGAGCGTATAGCAGACAGAGAAAAGCCGGACGTTAGTCAGCGAAACAGCCTCTAAGTTCTTTACTTGTAGCTTGTAGCTTCGAACTTGTCGCTATGTAGTCCATAATGCGCGCCGGTTTTTGGGGTAATGGTCATGAGCACAGAAGATCCGCGGTTTGCAGGCGTCGCCCGCTTGTATGGCATTGAAGGCCTGGAACGCTTGAAAGCGGCCCATGTGGCGATTGTCGGCGTCGGTGGCGTCGGCTCGTGGGCAGCGGAAGCCATGGCCCGTTGCGGGGTGGGCGAGATCTCGCTGTTCGACCTGGACGACGTGTGTGTCAGCAACAGCAACCGCCAACTGCACGCCTTGGACAGCACCGTGGGCAAGCCCAAGGTCGAAGTGATGGCCGAGCGCCTGCGCGCTATCAACCCGGATTGCACGGTGCATGCGGTGGCGGACTTCGTGACCCGCGACACCATGGCCGAATACATCACGCCCAACATCGATTGCGTGATCGACTGCATCGACGCCGTCAACGCCAAGGCCGCGCTGATCGCCTGGTGCAAGCGCCGCAAGATCCAGATCATCACCACCGGCGGCGCCGGCGGGCAGATCGACCCGACGCTGATCCAGGTATGCGACCTGAACCGTACCTTTAATGACCCCTTGGCGTCGAAAGTGCGCTCTACGCTGCGCCGTGACTACGGCTTTTCCCGCACGGTGACCCGTCATTACAGCGTGCCGTGCGTGTTTTCCACCGAGCAACTGCGCTACCCCAAGCCGGATGGCAGCATCTGTTTGCAGAAGAGTTTTGTCGGTGATGGGGTGAAGCTCGACTGCGCCGGCGGGTTTGGCGCGGTAATGATGGTGACGGCCACATTCGGCATGGTCGCGGCGACCAAGGCAGTGGACAAGATTGTGGCCGGGGTGCGCAGGCCCTCGGAGCGGGTCAAGCCCGCCTGAGTCTCAGAACGTTACACGGTTCAAATGTGGGTATGACTGAGTTCGCGCATGCGCTGCAGGACTGCATTCAGCCCATTGCTGCGCGACGGCGACAGTTGTCGAGAAAGCCCCAGTTGATTGAACCAGTCAGGCAAGTCGACCGCCTGCAAGTCGTCCGCCGACAACCCATTGACCCGCGCCAGCAGCAATGCGACCAAGCCACGAATCATGCGGGCCTCACTGCTGGCGGCGAACTGCCAGTGGCCATCGTGCAAGCGCCCGACCAACCACACCAGGCTTTCACAGCCCTGCACGAGATTGGCATCGACCTTATCCTCATCCGCCAATACGGGCAGGCGCTCGCCCCACTGCATCAGCATTCGAGCGCGTTGCTCCCAGCTGCCCACCGACTGAAAGGCCTCCAACGCGGCAACCGCTTCCACCGGCAGGCTCATCGCAGCATATCCAGCGCCTGATCCAGCGCTTCGAAGAAGCGTTCCAGGTCATCGGAGTCGTTATACAGCGCCAGGGAGACGCGGATCGCCCCCGACAAGTGCATGGCCTTGAGCAGCGGCATTGCGCAATGATGGCCGGCACGTACGGCAATGCCTTGCTCGGTCAGCAGGTGCGCGAGGTCGGCGTTGTGCACGCCCTCGACCACAAAGCTGACCAGCGCCGCCTGCGGCGAACCCAGCACACGGACGCCATTGCGCGCCTTCAGCCCGCGCAGCAGGTAGTCATGCAGGGCCGCTTCATGGGCGAGCGCCGCGTGCTGATCCAGCGAACTCAGGTAGTCCAGGGACGCGCCCAGGCCGATCACACCGGCAATCGGCGGGGTGCCGGCCTCGAAACCCAGCGGTGCCGGGCGAAAGCTCGCGCTTTGGTACTCAGCCTGTTGCACCATCTCGCCACCAAATTGCCAATGGCGCAGGTGATGCAGGGCCTCGTTGCGGCCATAGAGCACGCCGACGCCGTCCGGGCCGTACAGCTTGTGGCTGGAAAATACATAGAAGTCGCAGCCCAGTGCCTGCACGTCATGGCGGCCGTGGACGATGCCTTGGGCGCCATCGACCACGGTCACGGCGCCGTGGGTCTGGGCCAATGCCAGCAAGGCTTGCAGCGGTTGCCAGGTGCCGAGGACGTTGGACAGTTGGCTCACCGCCAGCAGGCGCGTACGCGGGCCGATCAACGCGGCGGCGGCTTGCAGGTCGATCACGCCGTCATCGTCGAGTGGCAATACCACCAGGTTGAGCGCGCGACGCTTGGCCAGTTGCTGCCACGGCAACAGGTTGGCGTGGTGTTCCAGGGCGCTGATGACAATTTCATCGCCCGCATTGAATAAGTGCTCAAGGCCGTAGGCCAAGAGGTTCAGCGCTGATGTCGCGCCGTGGGTGAAGATAATTTGCCCGCTGTCACCTGCATTCAACCACTGCGCAACCTTGCTGCGACTGTCCTCGAAAGCCTGGGTCGCATGGGCACCCGGCAAATGCTGGGCACGGTGCACATTGGCGGCGCCATTGGCGTAGTAATGGCTGATGGCGTCCAGCAGGGCTTGGGGTTTTTGCGTGGTGGCGGCGTTGTCCAGATAGGTCTGGTCTTGCCGTTGCAGGGCGGCGATGGCCGGGAAATCGGCGCGCCAGGGGGAGGGCACTAGCATGGTGTTCAAGACTCGTATAAGCGAGCCCCAGGGTCGGGGCCCGCTAGTGGCATCGAGTGGCTGCTTAGTTGTGAGCGTGCAGCGCTTCGTTCAGTTCGATGGCCGATTTGTGGGTTTT
Organism: Pseudomonas sp. MIACH; assembly: GCF_001269925.1. Lineage (GTDB taxonomy): Bacteria > Pseudomonadota > Gammaproteobacteria > Pseudomonadales > Pseudomonadaceae > Aquipseudomonas. The sequence continues at coordinate 337,933 of NZ_LHVO01000053.1, read as the reverse complement.
GCACTCCACGGCACCGGTCTCGGAGTTACGGCGGAACAGCAGGTCCGGTTGGCCGGCCAGTTCGCGCGCCTTGACCACCTTGACCAGTTGGTTCGACTCGTCCAGCAGTGCAACCTTGGTGCCGGCGGTGACATACAGGCCCGATTCCACTGTGTTGCGGTCGCCCAATGGGATACCGATACCGGCGTTGGCGCCGATCAGGCAGCCTTCGCCGACCTTGATCACGATGTTGCCGCCGCCCGACAGGGTGCCCATGGTCGAGCAACCGCCGCCCAGGTCCGAACCCTTGCCGACGAACACGCCAGCCGATACGCGGCCTTCGATCATGCCCGGGCCTTCGGTGCCGGCGTTGAAGTTGACGAAACCTTCGTGCATCACGGTGGTGCCTTCGCCCACGTAGGCGCCGAGGCGGATACGCGCGGCGTCAGCGATACGCACGCCGCTCGGCACCACGTAGTCGGTCATTTTCGGGAACTTGTCCACCGAGAACACTTCCAGCAGTTCGCCACGCAGGCGTGCTTCCAGTTGGCGTTCGGCCAGCTCATTGATGTCGATCGCACCCTGGCTGGTCCAGGCCACGTTCGGCAGTTGCGGGAACACACCGGCGAGGCTCAGGCCGTGTGGCTTGACCAGGCGATGGGACAACAGGTGCAGCTTGAGGTAGGCCTCGGGGGTAGACGTCAGTGCGGCGTCCTCGGCCAGCAACGTGGCGACCAGCGGCGTGTGGCTTTCTGCCAGGCGGCTCAGCAGCGCGGCTTGGACAGCGTCGACGCCTTTGAGCGCGTCAGCCAGTTGCAGGGCCTGGGCGACGGTGAAGGTGATCGCCTGGTTGCCTTCGTTGTAGCCGAGGATCGGCGCAATGGCAGCGACGATTTCAGCCGATGGGTTGAGCAAGGGTTGTGCGTAAAACACTTCCAGCCAAGCACCTTGGCGGTTCTGAGTGCCGACGCCGAAGCCCAGGCTGAACAGGGAATTGGACATGCTGTTACCTCTACAAAAATGGAAGGGCTGGCCTACTTGAGGGCTGCCGAATAGCTATCTGGCTTGAAGCCAATCAGGGTTCTGTCACCGAGATCAAGCACCGGGCGCTTGATCATCGAAGGTTGTGCGAGCATCAATTCAATGGCTTTCGACTGATCGAGATCGGCTTTGCGTTCGTCTTCGAGTTTGCGAAAGGTGGTGCCCGCACGGTTCAAAACCACCTGCCAACCGTGCTCGTTGCACCATTGGGTCAAGTGTTCGCGGTCGATACCGGCCGTTTTGTAGTCGTGGAACTCATAGCTCACAGCGTGCTCATCGAGCCAGGTGCGCGCCTTTTTCATGGTGTCGCAGGCTTTGATGCCGAAAAGGTGCAACGTTTTGCTTGAAGCGGTCAAGGAATTGCCCCCCCTCTGATCTGATGTCGTGTGCGGATGAAACCGAAAGATCACGGATTATGCCACGACCAGCACGTTTGAGTGCCGCTCGTCAGCGTCGTGCGACTTTTGTGCAAAAGCCAGCGCGCAGCATAGGCCGGTAACATAGCCGGGTAATATGGCACTTCAACTGCCAGTTGTTGCCTGATGTGTGTCGTTGCAAGTCGATTGTCCGGGAAAACCGCGTTATGCAAACCGCCTACACCGTTCTTATCCTGCTGATGCTGGTCAGCGTTTCGCGTCTGGTCGGGCGTGTCATCCCCCTGCCGTTGCCTCTGGTGCAGATTGCCGCTGGCGCGTTGCTCGCCTGGCCCACGCTGGGGCTGCATGTGGCGCTGGACCCGGAGTTGTTCCTGTTTCTGTTCCTGCCACCGTTGCTGTTCTCCGATGGCTGGCGCATGCCCAAGCGCGAATTGTGGCGCCTGCGCGGGCCGATCCTGACGCTGGCCGTCGGGCTGGTGCTGTTCACCGTGGTCGGTGCTGGTTACTTCATTCATTGGCTATTGCCGACGATCCCGCTGCCGGTGGCCTTCGCCCTCGCAGCTGTGTTGTCGCCGACGGATGCCGTGGCCGTGTCGGCGATCGCTCAGAACCGCTTGCCGACGCCTCTGATGCATATGCTCCAGGGCGAGGCCCTGATGAATGATGCTTCGGGCCTGGTGACGTTTAAGTTTGCCCTGGCGGCGGCATTGACCGGAATCTTTTCGCTCGCGGATGCCAGCCTGACGTTCGTGCTGGTGGCTGTCGGTGGCCTGGCGGTGGGCGTGGCGTTGAGCTGGCTGGTCGGCCGCCTGCGTGCCTGGATGATTGCTCGAGGTTGGGATGACCCGGCGACCCACGTGGTGTTCATGTTGCTGCTGCCGTTTGCGGCCTACGTGCTGGCCGAACGCCTTGGGGCCTCGGGCATCTTGTCGGCGGTGGCGGCGGGCATGATGCAAAGCTGGCTCGACCTGCTGCCCCGCCAGACCAGTACGCGCCTGCTCAATCGCAGTGTCTGGTCATTGCTGGAGTTTGCCTTCAACGGTCTGATCTTCCTGCTGCTGGGCCTGCAATTGCCGGACATCATCAAAGCCGTGGTCAGCCATGAACCGACATTGTGGCCGACCTTGCTGTATCGCTGCCTGGATGTGATTGCGATCTTCCTGGTGCTGGTGGTGTTGCGCTTTATCTGGGTGCAGAGCATCTGGCGCTTGTCGGGTTTGCTCCGTCGCCTACGTGGGAAAAGTGAACTGACCCTGGTGCCCACCGCACGGTCCTGTTGGTTGCTGACCGTGGGCGGTGTGCGCGGTGCGGTGACCTTGGCCGGTGTGATGTCGGTGCCTTTGTTGCTGGCGCCGGGCAAAGACTTTCCTGAGCGTGACCTGCTGATTTTCATCGCTGCTGGCGTGATCCTGCTGTCGCTGATCGCTGCCTGCATCGCCTTGCCGATGCTGTTGCGCGGGATCGAAAAAAGCCCCGATGAAAAGCGCCACAACGAAGTGCGTGAAGCTTGGAAAAAGACCGCTGTCGCCGCAATCCACGCCTTGGAGGCCGAAGAGCCGACAGAAACCGAAACCCAGGACGCCGCCCAGGCCGCATTGGCCACTGAGCTAAAGGCGCGGTTGATGTCGGAATATCGCCATCAGTTGGAGGTGTTCAATGACTCGGCGGAAGCCCAGGCGCTGGCGCAGCAAATGGATCTGCTTGAGCGCAAGCTGCGGCTCAAGGCCCTGCGCGCGCAACGCCTGGAGTTGTATAGCCTGAGCCGTCATCACCAGATTGGTGATGACGTCTTGAGGGAGGTGTTGGCGGAGCTGGACATGAGTGAAGCGAATCTGGGTCAGGTGAAATGACCCGCAAGGCGTTTACCGACGACGCTGGATAAAATCCCGCATCCGTTCAGCGGCTTCCACGCACTCCGCCAGGGGTGCCACCAGCGCCAGGCGCACACGCCCGGCGCCGGGGTTGACGCCCTCGACTTCCCGCGACAGGTACGAACCCGGCACCACCGTCACGTGCTCCTCCACGAACAGGTCGCGGCAGAACGCGGCATCATCGCCCTGCACATTCGGCCACAGATAGAACCCGCCATCCGGGGCCTGTACGTCCAGCACGGGCTTGAGGATCGCCAGCACGGCGTCAAACTTTTCGCGGTACAGGTCTCGGTTGGCCTGCACATGGGCCTCGTCCTGCCATGCGGCGATGCTGGCCAGTTGGGTTTGAACCGGCATCGCACAGCCGTGGTAGGTGCGGTACAGCAGGAAGCCCTTGAGGATCTCGGCGTCGCCGGCCACGAAGCCGGAGCGCAGGCCTGGCAGGTTGGAGCGCTTGGACAGGCTATGGAATACCACACAGCGCTTGAAGTCCTGGCGGCCCAGTTCGACACATGCGCTGAGCAGGCCCGGCGGTGGGGTTTGTTCGTCGAAGTAGAGTTCGCTGTAGCACTCGTCAGCAGCGATGACGAAGTCGTATTCGTCGGCCAGGGCGATGAGTTTTTTCAGGGTCTCGACCGGGATCAGCGCGCCGGTCGGGTTGCCGGGGGAGCACAGGAACAGGATCTGGCAGCGTTTCCAGATGTCCGGCGACACGGCGTCGAAATCCGGGTTGAAGCCGTTTTCATCCAGGCATGGCAGGTAGTGCGGCTTGGCCCCGGCCAGGAACGCGGCGCCTTCGTAGATCTGGTAGAACGGGTTCGGGCTGACCACCAGCGCGTCGTCGCCACGGTTGACCACGGTCTGGGTGAAGGCGAACAGCGCTTCACGGGTGCCGTTGACCGGCAGGATATTGCGCGCCGGGTCCAGCCAGCTCTTGGGCATGTTGAAGCGGCGTTCGCACCAGGCGCCGATGGCCTCGCGCAAAGCCGGGATGCCCAGGGTGGTCGGGTACACCGCCATCTGGTCGAGGTTATTGCTCAGTGCCTCGGCGACGAACGTCGGGGACTTATGCTTGGGTTCGCCGATGGACAGCGCGATTGGGCGTTTGTCCGGGTTTGGCGTAACGCTGCCGAGCAGGGCGCGCAGTTTCTCGAACGGGTAAGGCTGCAGCTGGTTCAGGGCGTTGTTCATCGGTGGATCTCGTTCAATTCATTGGAAGCAAAAAAAGGCTGTCGGTCAGATACTCAAGCGCGACAACTCAACGCTATTTTCCTGATTGACGCTCAACTGCTGGACGATGGCTTCCTGCAAGCGGCGGCACAGTTCCGGGTCGGACAGCGGCTGGTTATCGGCATCGGTAATAAAGAACACGTCTTCCACCCGTTCGCCCAGGGTTGCGATCTTGGCGTTCTGCAGTGACAAATCGAATTCCAGGAAAATGCCGCCGATCCTTGCCAGCAGGCCTGGCCGGTCCGGCGCGCTGAGCTCCAGCACCGTGACCGGACGCTGGGCATCGTTGGAAATGGTTACCTGGGGCGCAAAGGCAAAGTGCTTGAGTTGGCGCGGTACTCGACGCTGGATGATGGTCGGGTAGTCATCCGGGTTACGCAGCGCTTCGGTCAGGCCTTCGCGGATCTTTTTCACCCGCGCCGGGTTATCGCCGATGGACTCGCCTTCGGTATCCAGCACGATGTAGGTGTCGAGGGTGAACTGGCTGCTGGAGGTGATGACGCGGGCGTCATGGATGTTCAGGTTGAGCTGGTCCATGGCCGCCACGGTCACGGCGAAGAAGTCGTGCTGGTCGGGCGCATAGATGAAGATCTGCGTGCCGCCTTCGAATTCGCGCTGGGTGGTTTCCTTGATCAGCACCAGCGGGCCGCCATCAGCCGGTTGCTGCAGGATCGCGTCGGTGTGCCAGGCCACATCGCCGGCGGTGTGGCGCAGGAAGTAATCGTCACCCAATTGCGACCACAGTTGCTCGACGTCGTCCGGGTCGTTGCCGCCGCGCACCAGGATATCCAGCGCCGCGCTTTGGGTGCGGCGGATCTGCTCTTCGCGGTCCACCGGGTTTTCCAGGCCTCGGCGCAGGGCACGCTTGGTCTCGGTGTAGAGCTGGCGCAACAGGCTTGCGCGCCAGGAGTTCCATAGGGTCGGATTGGTGGCGTTGATATCGGAGACGGTCAGCACGTACAGGTAGTCGAGGCGGGTTTCATCGCCGACGATCTGCGCGAAATCGTGGATCACCTGCGGGTCGGACAAGTCCTTGCGCTGGGCGGTGGTCGACATCACCAGGTGGTTCTGCACCAGCCAGACGATCAGGCGGCTGTCCCACAGTGGCAACTGGTGACGCTGGCAGAACGCCTCGGCATCCACTGCGCCGATTTCCGAGTGATCACCGTGCCGGCCCTTGCCGATGTCGTGGTACAGGCCGGCGAGGTAGATCAACTCCGGCTTGGGCAGCTTGGCCATGAGCTTGCTGGCCAGCGGGAATTTCTCGGACACCTGGGTGTACTGCAACTTACGCAGGTGCTTGATCAGGTTCAGGGTGTGGGCGTCCACGGTATAGATGTGGAACAGGTCGTGCTGCATCTGCCCGACGATAAAGCCGAACTCCGGCAGGTAGCGCCCGAGGATGCCGTAGCGGTTCATGCGGCGCAGGTTGCGGTGGATGCCGATCTTGCACTTGAACAGCTCGATAAACAGGCTGGTGTTGCGAATGTCGTTGCGAAAGTCATCGTCGATCAGGTGACGGTTTTCCCGCAGCAGGCGGATGGTATCGGCGCGTACGCCCTTGATTTCCGGCTGCTGGGCCATCAGCACGAAGATTTCCAGCATGGCGAACGGGGTGCGGCGGAACACGTTGTCGTTGCGCGCCTCGATATAGCCGTCGTGCAACTGGAAGCGCGAATTGATCGGCTGCGGCGGAGCTTCGTCTTCGGGGGCGAGGATCACTTCTTCGAAGTGCTGGATGATCAGGTCGCTGAGCTGGGCGATGCTCATGACTACCCGATAGTACTGCTGCATGAAGCTTTCGATGCTGGTCTTCGCGTCTTCGCCTTCAAACCCCAGCAGGGTGGCGATGGAGCGTTGGTGGTCGAACAGCAGGCGGTCTTCGGAGCGCCCGGCGAGCATGTGCAGGGCGTAGCGCACTTTCCACAGGAATTCCTGGGACGACGCCAGCAGGGCGTTTTCGCTTTCCACCAGGAAGCCTTCGCCGGCCAGGGCGCGCAGGTTCAGAGTGCCGTATTGGCGACGCGCTACCCACAGAATCGTCTGGATATCGCGCAGCCCACCTGGGGAGCCTTTGACGTTGGGTTCCAGGTTGTATTCGGTGTCGTTGTACTTGTGGTGCCGGGCCTTCTGTTCGGCACGCTTGGCCAGGAAGAAATCCTTGCTCGGCCACATGTGCGCGGTGCTGGTGACTTCGAGCATGCGCTGGCGCAAGCGCTCGGGGCCGGCGATGGTGCGGCTTTCCATCAGGTTGGTGATGACGGTGAGGTCGGCGCGGGCCTCTTCGGCGCATTCGTCCACCGAGCGCACGCTCTGGCCGACTTCCAGGCCGATGTCCCACAGCAGCGTCAGAAAACGCTCGATGGAATCGCGAAAGATCTCATGGTCGGCGCTGTCCAGCAGGATCAGCAGGTCGATGTCGGAGTAGGGGTGCAGCTCGCCACGGCCGTAGCCGCCGACCGCCACCAGGGCAATATCGGCGTCTTCACTCCAACTGAACTGTTCCCAGGCCTTTTGCAGGATGTTATCGACGAACCAGGCGCGGTCCTCGATCAGTCGGCGGATGTCCCGGCCGCTGCGAAAGCGCTCGTCGAGCACCTCGCGGGCCTGGCGGATGGCCTTTTTGAACGCGGCAATGGGACTCGCTTTCAGTGCCAGCTCCGCCTGGAACTGGCCACGGTCGAAGAGTTCGGGATCCACCTGGGGCATCGATCGGCTTTCCTTTCTATCTAGTCAGTCAGTCACAACACAGTTGGGGAAAACCTTGGCAGCCTTTTATGCGGAGACGCGTGGGATCGTGTCGTCGGCGCGCAGGGTGAAGATCTCGTAGCCGGTTTCGGTGACCAGCAGGGTGTGTTCCCACTGGGCCGAGAGCTTGCGGTCCTTGGTGATGGCCGTCCAGCCGTCGCCCAATACCTTGGTGTCGGCCTTGCCTTGGTTGATCATCGGCTCGATGGTGAAAGTCATGCCTGCCTTGAGCTCCATGCCGGTGCCGGCGCGGCCGTAGTGCAGGATCTGCGGTTCTTCGTGGAACACGGTGCCGATACCGTGGCCGCAGAATTCACGCACCACCGAGAAACCGTTCTTTTCGGCGTGCTTCTGGATCACTTCACCGATGTCGCCCAGGCGGCAGCCAGGCTTGACGATTTCGATAGCCTTGTACATGCATTCCTGGGTGACCTGGGACAAGCGCTCGGCCCAGACCGGCACGGTGCCGACGTGGAACATGCGGCTGGTGTCGCCGAAGTAGCGGTCCTTGATCACGGTGACGTCGATGTTCAGGGTGTCGCCGTCCTTCAACGGCTTGTCGCCCGGGATCCCGTGGCAGACCACGTGGTTGACCGAAGTGCAGATCGACTTGGGGAAACCCTTGTAGTTCAGGGGGGCAGGGATGGCCTTTTGCACATTGACGATATAGTCATGGCAGATCTGGTTCAGGGTTTCGGTGGTAACGCCGGGCTTGACGTGCTCGGCAATCATTTCCAGCACGTCGGCAGCCAGCTTGCCGGCAATGCGCATGCCGGCGATGTCTTCGGCGGTTTTCAAACTAACGGTCATACAGGCTCTCTCTAGCGCGGCGCGCTGAAATCAATACGGTTTACGGGCGTGCGACAAAAGGTTGCTGAATTCGCACAAGCCACAAAAAACGCGATTCTAACAGACGCGGGCGGCAAATCATGAGCCCCTGACGATCGCTTCTCTCTATCAGCTGGGGTTATATCGGCTCTATTCAAAGGCTTGCGCACAAGTCGCGGATGCCAAATGTGATTGCGGGTTTCGTTTTCGCCCTTCGTGTGGTATAAAATGCGCCGCTTTCCGGGGATACCCCGAAAAGCTTAAATCCACACACGTGTCGACACGATGACCTGGGTGCCGGAGGCCTTGATGCCGCTGGTTGGTCATTGGGATACGTGGAGGCCAAACCCGACTTATTAAGGAACTATCATGTCCCAAGTCAACATGCGCGATATGCTGAAGGCCGGTGTGCACTTCGGTCACCAGACCCGTTACTGGAACCCGAAAATGGGTAAGTACATTTTCGGCGCGCGTAACAAGATCCACATCATCAACCTTGAAAAAACCCTGCCAATGTTCAACGAAGCTCTGACTTTCGTAGAGCGCCTGGCCCAGGGCAAAAACAAGATTCTGTTCGTCGGCACCAAGCGTTCCGCTGGCAAGATCGTTGCTGAAGAAGCAGCACGTTGCGGTTCGCCGTACGTCGATCACCGCTGGTTGGGCGGCATGCTGACCAACTTCAAAACCATCCGTGCTTCCATCAAGCGTCTGCGTGACCTTGAAGTGCAAGCCGAAGACGGTACTTTCGCCAAGCTGACCAAGAAAGAAGCGCTGATGCGCACTCGTGACCTGGAAAAGCTCGATCGTTCCCTGGGTGGTATCAAGGACATGGGCGGTCTGCCTGACGCACTGTTCGTTATCGACGTTGATCACGAGCGCATCGCGATCACCGAAGCCAACAAGCTGGGCATCCCTGTTATCGGCGTAGTCGATACCAACAGCAGCCCGGAAGGCGTTGACTACATCATCCCAGGCAACGATGACGCAATCCGCGCTATCCAGCTGTACATGGGTTCGATGGCTGACGCTGTAATCCGTGGTCGCAACCACGTTGCTGGTGGTACCGAGCAGTTCGTTGAAGAAGCTCCGGTAGCTGCAGCTGAGTAATTGACGCCCTGGCGTTGACTCAGTAAGCAAAAAGGGGGCTTGGCCCCCTTTTTGCCACCTCGAAAACCATTTGTGAGCAGCGCAGCTACATCACCTGTAACGTGCAGCGGCTAACAAGGGTGGTTCGGGAAGAATTGATCCCCCGTTCGATCGGGTGGAATGGTTGAAAACCTATCCAAGAGGAATTTGAAAATGGCAGCAATTACTGCAGCGTTGGTTAAAGAACTGCGTGAGCGTACCGGCGAAGGCATGATGGATTGCAAGAAAGCCCTGGAAAAGGCTGACGGCGACATCGAAAAAGCCATTGATGACATGCGTGCTTCCGGCGCCATCAAGGCTGCCAAGAAAGCAGGCAACGTGGCTGCTGAAGGCGCTATCGCTCTGAAAGAAGACGGCAAATCTGCTGTTCTGCTGGAAGTGAACTCTCAGACCGACTTCCTGGCCCTGCAGGACGACTTCAAGGCATTTGTTGCTGCCAGCGTTGAAAAAGCGTTCGCCGACAAACTGACTGACGTTGCTCCGCTGATCGCCGCTCAAGAAGCTGATCGCCTGGTACTGGTTGGCAAGGTTGGCGAAAACGTCAACATCCGTCGCCTGGTACGCGTTGAAGGTGATGTTGTTGGTGGTTACCTGCACGGCAACAAGATCGGCGTTGCAGTTGTCCTGAAGGGCGGCAACGTTGAACTGGCCAAGGACATCGCTATGCACGTAGCGGCCAGCAACCCTGAGTTCCTGCTGCCTTCGGAAGTTTCTGCCGAAGCGATCGAGCGTGAAAAGGCTGTGTTCCTGCAGCTGAACGAAGAGAAAATCAAAGGCAAGCCAGAAAACATTGTTGAAAATATGGTCAAAGGCCGTATCAGCAAGTTCCTGGCCGAAGCAAGCCTGGTTGAGCAGGCGTTCGTCAAGAACCCTGAAATCAAGGTTGGCGAACTGGCTAAGAAAGCCGGTGCTGAAATCGTTTCCTTCACTTACTTCAAAGTAGGCGAAGGCATCGAGAAGCCGGTCGACAACTTCGCTGAAGAAGTTGCTGCCCAGCTGGCTGCCGCCAAGCAATAAGACAGTTTTCAACTGTCGCCCGAAAGAGGCTGCCCGCTCACGCGCGCAGCCTCTTTTCAAATGGGCAGGCCGATTTTATTGGCTTACCCTCGGAACTGGCTTACAAAGCCGTGTTCCGATGGCGCTGTGAGAGCGTCCAGCTAGAGTGAACGCAAGCCGTAAACGGCTCGCCAAGAATTTTTAAAAATACGCCGCAGGAGAGATTCGCAATGGCTCAGCAGGGCAGTGGTTATCAGGCTCGCTATAAACGCATTCTACTCAAGCTTAGCGGCGAGGCCCTGATGGGCTCGGAAGAGTTCGGGATCGATCCCAAGGTCCTCGACCGTATGGCGCTGGAAGTCGGCCAATTGGTCGGCATCGGCGTACAAGTCGGCCTGGTGATCGGCGGGGGCAACCTGTTCCGCGGTGCGGCACTGAGTGCGGCCGGTATGGATCGGGTCACCGGCGACCACATGGGCATGCTGGCCACTGTGATGAACGCCCTGGCCATGCGCGACGCCCTGGAGCGTGCCAATATCTCGGCTATCGTGATGTCGGCTATTTCCATGGTGGGCGTGACCGATCACTATGATCGCCGCAAAGCCATGCGCCACCTGAATGCCAAGGAAGTGGTGATCTTCGCTGCTGGCACGGGCAACCCGTTCTTCACCACCGATTCGGCGGCGTGCCTGCGCGCTATCGAGATCGATGCTGATGTGGTGCTCAAAGCGACCAAGGTTGATGGCGTGTACACCGCAGACCCATTCAAAGACCCGCATGCCGAGAAGTTCGATCATCTGACCTACGATGAAGTGCTGGATCGCAAGCTGGGTGTGATGGACCTGACGGCTATTTGCCTGTGCCGCGACCACAAGATGCCGCTGCGCGTATTTAACATGAACAAGCCCGGTGCCCTGCTGAATATCGTACACGGCGGCGCGGAAGGGACTCTGATCGAGGAAGGCCAACAATGATCAACGAAATCAAGAAAGACGCTCAAGAGCGTATGCAGAAATCCCTGGACTCTCTGAACCACGCATTTGGTCAGATTCGTACCGGCAAGGCTCACCCAAGCATCCTGGGTAGCGTGATGGTGCCGTACTACGGCGCAGATACTTCCATCACCCAGGTGGCCAACATCACCGTAAAAGACTCGCGTACCCTGCAAGTCGTGGCTTTCGAGCGCAATATGCTCGCCGCAGTCGACAAGGCCATCCAAAGCGCCGGCCTGAACCTCAACCCGACCAACCTGGGTGAGTTGCTGCTGATCTCCATGCCTGCCCTGACTGAAGAGACCCGCAAGGGCTTCACCAAGCAGGCGCGCAGTGCAGCTGAAGACGCTCGCGTTGCCGTACGCAACATCCGTCGCGATGCCTTGGGCGACCTGAAGAAGCTGGTCAAGGACAAGGAAATCAGCGAAGACGAAGAGCGTCGTGCCATCGCTGATATCGATAAGCTGACCAAGGAATCCGAGGCCCAGATCACCAAGGCCACCGAAGAAAAAGAAAAGGACCTGATGGCCGTATAAGGGGTCAGGACGCCTTCATGGAAAAGACCAAGCAGACTGTGCCCTCTGTGGTGCCGCGCCATGTCGCGATCATCATGGATGGGAATAATCGCTGGGCGAAAAAACGCTTTATGCCGGGTGTCGCCGGGCATAAAGCGGGTGTCGATGCAGTGCGGGCTGTGGTTGAGGTGTGTGCAGAGGCCAAGGTCGAGGTATTGACCTTGTTCGCTTTCTCCAGTGAAAACTGGCAGCGGCCCGCCGAAGAAGTCAGCGCCTTGATGGATTTGTTCTTCAAGGCGCTGCGTCGTGAGGCCAAGCGCCTTAATGACAACAACATCAGTCTGCGCATCATCGGTGATCGTTCGCGGTTCCATCCGGAGCTGCAGGCGGCCATGCGCGAAGCCGAGGCCATCACTGCTGGCGCTGACCGTTTTGTGTTGCAGATCGCAGCCAACTACGGCGGTCAGTGGGATATCGCCCAGGCTGCGCAGCGGCTGGCCCGCGAGGTGCAGGCAGGTCATCTGCGGCCGGACGACATCACGCCTGAACTGTTGCAAACCTGTCTGGTGACCGGCGACCTGCCGCTGCCTGACTTGTGCATCCGCACGGGTGGTGAGCATCGCATCAGCAATTTCCTCCTGTGGCAGTTGGCCTACACCGAGCTGTACTTCTCCGACCTGTTCTGGCCGGACTTCAAACACGATGCCATGCGTACTGCGCTGGCCGATTTCGCTTCCCGTCAGCGTCGCTTCGGTAAAACGAGTGAGCAGATCGAAGCTGGAGCCCGGGTTTAAATGCTTAAACAACGAATCATCACAGCACTGATCCTGTTGCCGATTGCCTTGTGCGGGTTTTTCCTGCTCGATGGTTCCGGCTTTGCACTGTTTATCGGCCTGGTCGTCACCCTGGGCGCCTGGGAATGGGCGCGTTTGGCAGGTTTCAGCGAGCAGCTGCCGCGTGTGGTGTATGCCGTTGTCGTGGCGGTACTGCTGTTTCTGATGCATACCCTGTCGAGCATCATCGTGCCTTGGGTGTTGGGGGCGGCGGTACTGTGGTGGGCGCTTGCGACCTACCTGGTGCTGACTTTTCCGCGCAGCAGTGGTCAGTGGGCCAGTGTTGCCAGCAAGTTGGTGATCGGTTTGTTGATTCTGCTGCCGGCCTGGCAAGGGCTGGTGGAGATCAAGAATTCGCCGATGGGCAACTGGTTGATCATGGCGGTGATGGTGCTGGTCTGGGGCGCTGATATCGGCGCCTACTTCTCGGGTCGGGCATTCGGTAAGCGCAAGCTGGCGCCGGCAGTCAGTCCGGGCAAGAGCTGGGAAGGGGTGTATGGTGGCCTCGCGCTTACGCTGGTGATCACGCTTGTGGTGGGTGTGGTGCGCGACTGGTCGGTGAAGGAGATCCTCCTGGCGCTGATCGGTACGGCCATCGTCGTGTTTATCTCGGTAGTGGGTGATCTCACTGAAAGCATGTTCAAGCGCCAGGCCGGGATCAAGGACAGCAGCAATCTGCTGCCGGGGCATGGCGGCGTGCTGGACCGTATCGATAGCCTTACTGCCGCCATCCCGATCTTTGCCGTGCTGCTGTGGATGACTGCTTCGTGAGCCGCCTGCAACAAGTGACCGTGCTGGGTGCAACCGGCTCGGTAGGCTTGAGTACCCTGGATGTGATCGCCCGTCATCCTGACCGCTATCAAGTGTTTGCCTTGACCGGGTTCACCCGCCTGAGCGAGTTGTTGGCGTTGTGTGTGCGTCATGTGCCGCGCTTTGCTGTAGTGCCTGAAAGTTTGGCAGCGCGGAACCTGCAGGATGATCTGCGGGCTGCCGGGCTGGCCACTCAGGTGCTGGTGGGGGAGGAGGGATTGTGTCAGGTCTCGGCCGCTGCTGAGGTGGATACGATGGTCGCCGCTATCGTCGGTGCCGCCGGCTTGCGTCCGACCTTGGCTGCCGTGGACGCCGGCAAGAAGATCCTGCTGGCCAACAAAGAAGCGCTGGTGATGTCTGGGGCGCTCTTTATGCAGGCGGTGCGCAAGAGCGGTGCCGTACTGCTGCCCCTCGACAGTGAGCACAACGCAATCTTCCAGTGCATGCCCGGTGACTTTGCCCGCGGCCTGAGCCAGGTTGGCGTGCGTCGGATTCTGCTGACCGCTTCGGGTGGCCCTTTTCGGCAAACTCCCTTGGCGGAGTTGGAGCGCGTGTCACCAGATCAGGCGTGCGCGCACCCGAACTGGTCGATGGGGCGCAAGATCTCCGTGGACTCGGCAAGCATGATGAATAAAGGCCTGGAGTTGATCGAGGCGTGCTGGTTGTTCGATGCGCGACCAGATCAGGTCGAGGTGGTGATTCACCCGCAAAGTGTGATCCATTCACTGGTCGACTATGTGGATGGCTCGGTATTGGCTCAATTGGGCAATCCCGATATGCGTACGCCCATCGCCAATGCCCTGGCCTGGCCTGAGCGGATTGATTCCGGCGTGGCGCCATTGGATCTGTTTACTATTGCCCGCCTGGACTTTGAAGCGCCGGACGAGCAGCGTTTTCCTTGTCTGCGCCTGGCGCGTGAGGCAGCGGAGGCTGGTAACAGCGCGCCGGCGATGCTTAATGCGGCGAATGAAGTGGCTGTGGCGGCGTTTCTCGAGCGGCGCATCCGTTTTCCGCAGATCGCGAGTATCATCGAGGACGTCCTGGGGCTTGAGCCCGTAGTGGCAGTGAATGACCTCGGCGCGGTATTCGAGGCAGATACCAAGGCACGTGCCTTGGCCGAACAATGGTTGAACCGCAACGCGCGTTAATCTGTGGGCGCGATTGAGCCTTTGGGCACTGGATTGGGATGCGGAGAAATTAGATGAGTGCGCTTTACATGATTGTCGGCACCCTGGTTGCTCTGGGCGTGCTGGTTACCTTCCACGAATTCGGCCACTTCTGGGTGGCACGTCGTTGCGGCGTCAAGGTACTGCGCTTTTCCGTCGGCTTCGGCATGCCGCTGGTTCGCTGGCACGACCGGCGTGGCACCGAATTCGTGATTGCGGCTATCCCGTTGGGTGGCTACGTCAAGATGCTCGATGAGCGTGAAGGCGAAGTGCCGGCCGATCAGTTGGACCAATCCTTCAATCGCAAGACCGTTCGTCAGCGTATCGCTATTGTTGCCGCGGGTCCGATCGCCAACTTCCTGTTGGCGATGGTGTTTTTCTGGGTGTTGGCCATGCTCGGCAGCGAGCAGGTGCGCCCGGTCATCGGCGCAGTCGAGGCGGACAGCATCGCAGCCAAGGCAGGTCTGGTCGCGGGGCAGGAAATTGTATCCATTGATGGCGAGCCGACTACGGGTTGGGGCGCGGTCAATTTGCAGCTGGTGCGTCGCTTGGGTGAGAGCGGTACCGTCAATGTCGTGGTGCGTGAGCAGGATTCCAGTGCCGAAACTCCGCGCGCGTTGGCTCTGGATCATTGGCTCAAGGGTGCTGATGAGCCTGATCCAATCAAGTCCCTGGGTATCCGACCCTGGCGTCCTGCGCTGCCGCCAGTCCTTGCCGAGCTGGATCCTAAAGGTCCGGCCCAGGCTGCTGGCCTGAAAACCGGCGATCGCCTGCTGGCCCTCGATGGCCAGGTGCTGGGTGAGTGGCAGCAGGTGGTCGACCTCGTACGTGTACGTCCTGATACCAAAATTGTGCTGAAAGTTGAGCGCGACGGTGCTCAAATCGACATCCCCGTGACCCTGGCGGTACGTGGGGAAGCCAAGGCGGCCGGGGGTTACCTGGGCGCTGGTGTCAAGAGTCCGGAGTGGCCGCCGTCGATGGTGCGTGAGGTCAGTTTCGGGCCGCTGGCGGCAATTGGCGAGGGTGCAAAACGCACCTGGACCATGAGTGTGCTGACACTCGAATCCCTTAAGAAAATGTTGTTCGGCGAGCTCTCGGTAAAAAACTTGAGTGGACCGATAACCATTGCTAAAGTGGCGGGCGCTTCTGCCCAGTCGGGTGTCGCGGATTTCCTGAATTTCCTGGCTTATCTGAGTATTAGCCTGGGGGTTCTGAATTTGCTGCCCATTCCTGTATTGGATGGGGGGCATCTGTTGTTTTATCTGGTCGAGTGGGTGCGTGGTCGCCCCTTGTCGGATCGGGTGCAGGGTTGGGGGATACAGATCGGTATCAGTTTGGTGGTCGGGGTGATGTTATTAGCCTTGGTCAACGATCTGGGTCGACTGTAACGCTTCGCTGAATTGCGAATCTGCCGCATTTTGCGGCAGTTTGTTTATTGCCAGTTGGAATAAGAAAGGACTTCATGAAACGTCTGCTGCTAACTGCGGTTCTCACCGTATTGATGATCGCCGAAGTTCACGCCGAGTCCTTCACTATCTCCGATATTCGCGTCAACGGCCTCCAGCGGGTTTCCGCGGGTAGCGTGTTTGGTGCGTTGCCGTTGAACGTCGGGGAACAGGCTGATGACCGTCGCCTGGTGGAATCCACTCGTGCGCTGTTCAAAACCGGGTTCTTTCAAGACATCCAACTGGGTCGCGAAGGTAACGTCCTGGTCATCACCGTCGTCGAGCGACCGTCTGTCGCCAGTATCGAGATCGAAGGCAACAAGGCGATCTCTACTGAAGACCTGATGAAGGGCCTGAAGCAATCCGGCCTGGCCGAGGGCGAGATCTTCCAGCGCGCCACCCTTGAAGGTGTGCGTAATGAACTGCAACGCCAGTACGTTGCCCAGGGGCGCTACTCCGCGACCGTGGAAACGGAAGTGGTGCCGCAGCCACGTAACCGTGTCGGCCTCAAGGTCAACATCAACGAAGGCACCGTGGCGGCGATTCAGCACATCAACGTGGTGGGCAATACCAAGTTCGCTGATGAAGACCTGATCGACCTGTTCGAACTCAAGACCACCAACTGGCTGTCGTTCTTCAAGAACGATGACAAGTACGCCCGTGAAAAACTCTCCGGTGACCTGGAGCGTCTGCGCTCCTACTACCTGGACCGTGGCTACATCAACATGGATATCGCTTCGACCCAGGTGTCCATCACCCCGGACAAGAAGCACGTCTACATCACTGTCAACGTCAATGAAGGTGAGAAGTACAAGGTTCGTGACGTGAAGCTCAGCGGCGACCTGAAAGTACCTGAAGACCAGGTCAAGGCCCTGCTGCTGGTGCAGAAAGACCAGGTGTTCTCGCGCAAGCTGATGACCACCACGTCCGAACTGATCACCCGTCGCCTGGGTAACGAAGGCTATACCTTCGCCAACGTCAACGGCGTGCCGACCCCGCACGATGAAGACCACACGGTGGACATCACCTTTGTCGTCGATCCAGGCAAGCGTGCCTACGTGAACCGTATCAACTTCCGTGGCAACACCAAGTCTGCGGACGAAGTGCTGCGCCGTGAAATGCGCCAGATGGAAGGTGGCTGGGCGTCGACCTATCTGATCGACCAGTCCAAGACCCGTCTTGAGCGCCTGGGCTTCTTCAAGGAAGTGAACGTCGAAACCCCGGCCGTACCGGGTGTGGATGACCAGGTTGACGTGAACTACGCCGTGGAAGAGCAAGCGTCGGGTTCGATCACCGCCAGCGTCGGTTTCGCACAGAGTGCCGGTCTGATCCTTGGTGGTTCCATTACCCAGAACAACTTCCTGGGTACCGGTAACAAGGTATCCATCGGCCTGACCCGAAGCGAATACCAGAGCCGCTATAACTTCGGTTATGTCGACCCCTACTGGACTGCAGACGGTGTGAGCCTGGGCTACAACGCCTTCTACCGCACCACCGACTACAAAGACCTCGACGTTGACGTAGCAAGCTATGCAATCGACAGCCTGGGCGTGGGCGCCAACATCGGTTACCCGATCAGCGAGACTTCGCGCCTGACCTTCGGCCTGACTGCGCAACAGGATGAGATCAAGACCGGTGTATACACCGTGGATGAGATCTTTGACTTCACCCGCAAGGAAGGTGACAAGTTCCTGAACTTCAAGGCGTCCGCCGGCTGGTCCGAGTCGACCCTGAACAAAGGTGTACTGGCTACCCGTGGTCACTCCCAGAGCCTGACTCTGGAAGCAACGACGCCAGGCAGCGACCTGTCGTTCTTCAAGCTCGACTACCGTGGCCAGTTGTTCCAGCCACTGAGCGATAACTACACCATGCGCCTGCACACTGAGCTGGGTTATGGCGATGGTTATGGTTCGACCAACGGCTTGCCGTTCTATGAAAACTATTATGCAGGTGGTTTCAACTCGGTACGTGGCTTCAAGGACAGCACGTTGGGTCCGCGTGGTACACCGAGCCGTGGTGTTGGGGTGACCGGTAACCAGGGCACCGTAGCTGACTCCGACAACGACCCGCTGCCATTCGGTGGTAACGTGTTGATCCAGGGTGGTGCAGAAATCCTGTTCCCGCTGCCGTTTGTCAAAGATCAGCGGTCCCTGCGAACTTCGGTCTTCTGGGACGTGGGTAACGTGTTCGACTCCAAGTGCGAACAGATCACCAACCCAAGCGGCGTGAAGTCCAGGACTGAGTGCAACGACGTGAGCCTCAGCAACCTGGCGAGCTCGGTGGGTGTAGGTGTGACCTGGGTGACTGCGCTTGGCCCGTTGAGCTTTGCTCTGGCCATGCCGATCAAGAAACCGGATAACGCTGAAACCCAGATTTTCCAATTCTCCCTCGGCCAGACGTTCTAAGCGTCTGACCCAAGATAACGACAACGGATTCTGTAGGAGTACATCGTGCGTAAGTTGACTCAATTGGTTCTGCTGGCCACTGTGCTGGTAACCACCCCGGCCTTCGCCGAAATGAAAATCGCCGTCCTGAACTATCAGATGGCCCTGCTGGAATCCGACGCGGCCAAGAAATACGCCGTGGATGCCGAGAAAAAATTCGGTCCGCAACTGACCAAACTCAAGACTCTGGAAAGCAGTGCCAAGGGCATCCAGGACCGCCTGGTAGCGGGTGGCGACAAGATGCAGCAAGGCGAACGCGAGCGTCTGGAGCTTGAGTTCAAGCAAAAGGCCCGTGACTATCAGTTCCAGTCCAAGGAACTGAACGAAGCCAAGGCTGTTGCTGACCGCGAAATGCTCAAGCAGCTCAAGCCTAAACTCGACAGCGCAGTGGAAGAAGTCATCAAGAAAGGTGCTTTTGACCTGGTGTTCGAGCGTGGCGCAGTGA
Organism: Pseudomonas sp. MIACH; assembly: GCF_001269925.1. Taxonomy (GTDB): domain Bacteria; phylum Pseudomonadota; class Gammaproteobacteria; order Pseudomonadales; family Pseudomonadaceae; genus Aquipseudomonas. The sequence continues at coordinate 319,067 of NZ_LHVO01000053.1, read as the reverse complement.
TCGACGTCAAGCCTCAATACGACATCACCCGTCAGGTGATCGAGCGCATGAACCAGCTGAAGTAAGCCATGACCGCGACTATCAAGCTCGGCGAGTTGGCCGAGTTCCTGGGAGCCACCTTGCGTGGTTCCCCGGAGAAGGAAATCACTGGGCTAGCCACCTTGCAGGAGGCTGGCCCAGCTCAGTTGAGCTTCCTCGCAAATCCTCAATACCGTAAATACCTCGTCGACAGCCAAGCCGCAGCCGTGTTGTTGAAGGCGGCTGATGCCGAAGGGTTTGCCGGGGATGCGCTGGTGGTGCCCGACCCTTACCTGGCCTATGCGCAGGTGTCGCACCTGTTCGATCCGAAACCCAAGGCTGCCGGCGGTATTCATCCGTCTGCGGTGATCGCCGATGATGCCCAGGTTGACCCTGCGGCGAGCATTGGCGCCTTTGCGGTGATCGAGAGCGGCGCGCGTATCGCGGCCGGTGTAACGGTCGGCGCGCATTGCTTTATCGGCGCTCGCTGTGTAATCGGCGCCGACGGTTGGTTGGCGCCTCGCGTGACCCTGTACCACGATGTGCGTATCGGTGAGCGTGTGGTCATTCAATCGGGGGCGGTGATCGGTGGCGAAGGCTTCGGCTTTGCCAACTCGAAAGGCGTCTGGCACAAGATTGCCCAGGTCGGCGGCGTATTGATCGGCGACGACGTGGAGATTGGTGTCAACACGGCTGTCGATCGTGGGGCCTTGGCCGATACCGTGATCGGTAACGGCGTGAAGCTCGACAACCAGATCCAGATCGCCCACAACGTGCAGATTGGCGATCACACCGCCATGGCCGCGTGTGTAGGCATTTCCGGCAGCACCAAAATCGGCAAGCATTGCATGCTCGCCGGTGGCGTAGGTCTGGTAGGACATATCGATATTTGCGACAACGTCTTCATCACCGGCATGACCATGGTCACCCACTCGATTACCGAGCCGGGCGCCTACTCTTCCGGTACCGCCATGCAGCCCGCAGCTGAATGGCGCAAGAGTGCAGCACGTTTGAGGCAGCTCGACGACATGGCTCGACGTCTCAAACAGCTGGAAAAGCGTGTTGGGGACGTGACCCCTGGCGGTAATGCTTCATCTGAAGGCTGATACCATTTCCATATCAAGTGTGCACAGCCGCTAGACTGCCTCCTTGATTTGCTAGCGGGGCGTGCGTTTAGTCGCCCGCCCCCAATCTTTATTACAGGCTTCCCCCCGAAATGATGGACATCAACGAGATTCGCGAATACCTGCCTCACCGTTACCCGTTCCTGCTGGTGGACCGCGTAGTGGACCTCAATGTTGAGGAAAAGCGCATTCGTGCCTACAAGAATGTCAGCATCAACGAACCGTTCTTCAACGGTCACTTCCCCGCGCATCCCATCATGCCGGGCGTATTGATCATTGAAGCGATGGCCCAGGCTGCCGGTATCCTTGGTTTCAAAATGCTCGACCTCAAGCCTGCCGATGGCACGCTTTACTATTTCGTGGGCTCCGACAAGTTGCGTTTCCGTAACCCGGTCACCCCGGGTGACCAGTTGATCCTGGAAGCCAAGTTCATCAGCTGCAAGCGCCAGATCTGGAAGTTCGAATGCCAGGCCTCGGTAGACGGCAAGCCGGTGTGCTCCGCCGAGATCATCTGTGCGGAACGCAAACTATGAGTTTGATTGACCCTCGCGCAATCATCGATCCGTCGGCCGTTCTGGCCGCCGACGTTGAGGTCGGCCCCTGGTCGATCATCGGCGCAGGTGTGGAAATCGGCGAGGGGACTGTCATCGGGCCGCACGTGATCCTCAAAGGTCCGACCCGCATTGGCAAACACAATCGTATCTACCAGTTTTCCTCGGTAGGCGAAGACACCCCGGACATGAAGTACAAGGGTGAAGAGACACGCTTGGTAATCGGTGATCACAACATCATCCGTGAAGGCGTGACCATTCACCGTGGCACCGTGCAGGATCGTGCCGAGACCACGCTGGGTGATCACAACCTGGTCATGGCCTATGCCCATATCGGCCATGACAGCGTCATCGGCAACCACTGCATCCTGGTCAACAACACAGCGTTGGCCGGCCATGTGCACGTTGATGATTGGGCCATCCTGTCCGGCTTTACCCTGGTGCATCAGTATTGCCATATCGGTGCCCACAGCTTTTCCGGCATGGGTACCGCCATCGGCAAGGACGTTCCGGCGTTCGTCACGGTGTTCGGCAACCCGGCCGAAGCCCGCAGCATGAATTTCGAGGGCATGCGCCGTCGTGGCTTCAGCGAAGAGGCGATCCACGCCCTGCGCCGCGCCTACAAAGTGGTCTACCGCCAGGGGCTGACGGTCGACCAGGCATTGACCCAACTGGCCGAGCCGGCAGCGTTGTTCCCGGAAGTCGCGGTGTTCCGTGACTCGATCCAGGCGTCGACTCGCGGCATCACCCGCTGATCATGGCGAATCTGCGTATCGCGCTGGTGGCCGGAGAAGCCTCCGGCGACATTTTGGGCGCAGGTCTTATGCGGGCGCTCAAGGCCCAGCACCCTGCGGTGGAATTTATCGGCGTCGGCGGCCCACTGATGCAGGCTGAAGGCCTCACTTCCTACTTTCCCATGGAGCGCTTGTCGGTCATGGGGCTGGTCGAGGTGCTGGGTCGCCTGCGTGAGCTCCTGGCTCGTCGCAAGCTGCTGATTCAGACTCTCATCGAAGAAAAGCCCGACGTCTTTATCGGAATCGATGCACCGGACTTCACCCTCAATATCGAACTCAAGTTGCGTCAGGCCGGGATCAAGACGGTGCACTACGTCAGCCCCTCCGTGTGGGCATGGCGGCAGAAGCGCGTACTGAAGATCCGCGAAGGTTGTGACTTGATGTTGACGTTGCTGCCGTTCGAGGCGCGGTTCTACGAAGAGAAGGGCGTGCCGGTACGGTTTGTCGGGCATACCCTGGCTGACACCATTCCCTTGCAGGCCGACCGGGCGGCAGCTCGTGCCCAACTGGGTTTGCCCGACGGCCCGCTGGTCGCGTTGATGCCGGGCAGCCGCGGCGGCGAAGTCGGTCGTTTGGCTAGTGTGTTTTTCGATGCAGCCGAACGCCTGCAAGCCTTGAAACCGGGCGTGCGTTTCGTGCTGCCCTGCGCCAGCCCGCAGCGTCGCGCGCAGATCGAGTCGCTGCTGGTCGGGCGCAATCTGCCCTTGACCCTGCTTGACGGCCACTCGCACCTGGCCCTGGCGGCCTGTGACGCGGTGCTGATCGCTTCGGGTACCGCGACCCTGGAGGCACTGCTCTACAAGCGCCCGATGGTCGTGGCCTATCGCCTGGCACCGCTGACGTTCTGGATTCTCAAGCGCATGGTCAAAAGCCCTTACATCTCCTTGCCCAACTTGCTCGCCCAGCGTCTGTTGGTGCCGGAGTTGTTGCAGGACGATGCAACGCCCGAAGCCCTCGCGCAAACCCTACTGCCCTTGATCGACGGCGGCGAAGAACAGACCCGTGGTTTTGACGACATCCACCGCACCCTGCGTCGTGATGCGTCGAACCAGGCGGCAGACGCCGTGTTGACCTTGATCGGGCATAAACAGGAAACGTTATGAGCACGCAAATGGGCCTGGATTTCAGCCTGGTTGCCGAAGCCCACGAACTGGTGGCCGGTGTTGACGAAGTAGGGCGCGGTCCGCTGTGTGGTGCGGTGGTTACGGCGGCCGTGATCCTGGATCCGAACCGTCCGATCCTGGGTCTCAACGACTCGAAAAAACTCACCGAAGCGCGCCGTGAAAAGCTCTACGACGAAATCTGTGAAAAGGCGCTGAGCTGGCACATCGCCCGGGCTGAAGTCGAAGAAATCGACGAATTGAACATTCTGCACGCCACAATGCTGGCCATGCAGCGTGCCGTTGAAGGCCTGCATATCACGCCAAAACTGGCGATGATCGACGGCAACCGTTGCCCGAAGCTGGCGATGCCGGCTGAAGCGGTGGTCAAGGGCGATAGCAAGGTTCCAGCCATTGCCGCCGCTTCGATCCTGGCCAAGGTCAGCCGAGACCGTGAAATGGCGGCCTTCGAATTGATTTACCCCGGCTACGGTATCGGGGGGCACAAAGGCTATCCGACGCCCGTTCATCTGGAAGCCCTGGCCCGTCTCGGCCCCACGCCGATCCACCGTCGCTCGTTCGCCCCGGTGCGCCAGGCTTACGAGGCGCGTGAGAGTCTCAGCGAGGTGTAGTCGCGAGGCTGATGTTTTTGCCAAGGCCCGGTACAATCCCGGGCCTTGTTGTTTCTAAGTTTCTAGACAGGATCACTATGCCGGCTTCATTCGTTCACCTGCGCCTGCACACTGAATACTCCCTGGTCGACGGCCTGGTACGGATCAAACCCCTGGTCAAAACCTTGGTGGGCATGAACATGCCTGCGGTCGCGGTTACCGATCAGAACAACATGTGTTCCCTGGTCAAGTTCTACAAGAACGCCATGGGCGCCGGCATCAAGCCGATCTGCGGCGCCGACCTGTGGCTGTCCAACAAAGACCCGGATAACCCCCTGAGCCGCATCAGCCTGCTGGCGATGAATGGCGTGGGTTATCGCAACCTCACCGAATTGATTTCCCGTGGCTTTATCGACGGTCAGCGCAACGGCTCGATCATCATCGAGCGCGAATGGGTCGCCGAGGCCAGCGAAGGCCTGATCATGCTGTCGGCCGCCAAGGAGGGCGAGATCGGTATCGCGCTGCTGGGCGGCAATCCCCATGAAGCCGAAGTACTGGCGAGTGAGTGGATGCAGGTCTTCCCCGACCGTTTCTACCTTGAAGTCCAGCGCACCAACCGCCCCAACGATGAAGAGCACCTGCACGCCGCTGTGGCCCTGGCCGACAAGCTGGGTGCGCCGCTGGTGGCGACCAACGATGTGCGCTTTATCAAGAAAGAGGATTTCGAAGCCCACGAAACCCGCGTGTGCATCGGCGAAGGCCGGGCCCTGGATGACCCGCGCCGCTCCAAGAACTACAGCGAAGAGCAGTACCTCAAGAGCGCGGAGGAGATGGCCGAGCTGTTCAGCGACCTGCCCGAGGCCCTGGAAAACTCCGTCGAGATCGCCAAGCGCTGCAATATTGAAGTGAAGCTGGGCAAGCACTTTTTGCCCAACTTCCCGATTCCCGATGGCATGACCATCGACGAGTATTTCCGCAAGGTATCGTTTGATGGTCTGGAGGAGCGGCTCTCCGTCCTGCTGCCCAAGGACACCACCGAAGATTACGAGGCCAAGCGCCAGGTCTATGTCGATCGGCTGAATTTCGAGCTGGATATCATCATCCAGATGGGGTTCCCCGGTTACTTCCTGATCGTGATGGACTTTATCCAGTGGGCCAAAAGCAACGGCGTACCGGTAGGTCCGGGCCGGGGGTCGGGTGCCGGCTCGCTGGTCGCCTATGTACAGAAGATCACCGACCTTGACCCGCTGGAATATGACCTGCTGTTCGAACGGTTCCTGAACCCGGAACGGGTCTCCATGCCCGACTTCGACGTTGACTTCTGCATGGACGGTCGCGACCGCGTGATCGAATACGTGGCCGAGAAATACGGCCGCAACGCCGTGAGCCAGATCATCACCTTCGGTTCCATGGCGGCCAAGGCGGTAATCCGTGACGTGGCCCGGGTGCAGGGCAAGTCCTACGGCCTGGCGGACCGCCTGTCGAAGATGATCCCGTTCGAGGTCGGCATGACCCTCGAAAAGGCCTACGAACAGGAAGAAATCCTGCGCGACTTCATCAAGATCGATGAAGAGGCCGCCGAAATCTGGGACATGGCGCGCAAACTGGAAGGCGTGGTGCGTAACGTCGGTAAACACGCCGGCGGTGTGGTAATTGCGCCGACCAAGCTGACTGACTTTTCGCCTATCTATTGCGACGAAGAGGGCGGCGGCCTGGTTACCCAGTTCGACAAGGACGATGTGGAGGCGGCCGGCCTGGTGAAGTTCGACTTCCTTGGCCTGCGGACCTTGACGATCATCGACTGGGCACTCAAGACCATCAACCGCGACCGCGCCAAGGTCAACGAAGCGCCGCTGGATATCGCGTTCATCCCGCTGGACGACAAGCCGACTTACCAATTGCTGCAAAAAGCTGAAACCACGGCGGTGTTCCAGCTTGAGTCGCGGGGTATGAAAGAGCTGATCAAAAAGCTCAAGCCCGACTGCCTGGAAGACTTGATCGCACTGGTGGCCCTGTTCCGTCCGGGCCCTCTGCAATCAGGCATGGTGGATGACTTCATCAACCGTAAGCACGGTCGCGCCGAGCTGGCGTACCCGCACTCCGACTACCAGTATGAAGGCCTCAAGCCAGTACTGGCGCCGACCTACGGCATCATCCTGTACCAGGAACAGGTGATGCAGATCGCCCAGGTCATGGCCGGCTACACCCTCGGTGGTGCGGACATGCTGCGTCGTGCCATGGGTAAGAAAAAGCCCGAGGAAATGGCCAAGCAGCGCGGCGGTTTCATTGAAGGTTGCGCCACCAACAATATCGACGCGGACCTCGCCGGTAACATTTTCGACCTGGTGGAAAAATTCGCCGGTTACGGCTTCAACAAATCCCACTCCGCCGCCTACGGCCTGGTGTCGTACCAGACCGCCTGGCTAAAGGCCCACTACCCGGCGCCGTTCATGGCTGCGGTACTTTCGGCGGATATGCACAACACCGACAAGGTCGTGACCTTGATCGAAGAAGTGCGCACCATGAAGCTGCGCCTCGACGCGCCGGACGTGAACGCCTCGGAGTTCAAGTTCACGGTGAACGACGAAGGCCGCATCATCTATGGCCTGGGCGCTATCAAGGGCGTCGGTGAAGGCCCGGTGGAAGCCATCACCGAAGCGCGCCAGGACGGACCGTTCAAGGATTTGTTCGACTTCTGCGCACGGGTTGACCTCAAGCGCATCAACAAACGTACCCTCGATGGTCTTATCCGCAGCGGCGCACTCGACCGTCTCGGCCCGTATTTCCATGATGAGCCGAAGGCGTACCAGGCGAATATCGACCGCAACCGCGCGGTGCTGCTCACCGCCATGGAAGAAGCGATCAAGGCCGCCGAACAGACCGCCCGGACCCACGACAGCGGCCACGCCGACCTGTTTGGCGGGTTGTTCGTCGAAGAAGATGCGGATGTGTATGCCAACCACCGCAAGGCCAAGGACCTGACCCTCAAGGAGCGCCTCAAGGGTGAAAAAGACACCTTGGGCCTGTACCTCACCGGTCACCCGATTGACGAATATGAAGGCGAAATCCGCCGTTTTGCCCGTCAACGTATTATCGACCTGAAGCCGGCGCGGGATACCCAGACCGTCGCCGGCATGATCATCGCCCTGCGAGTGATGAAAAACAAAAAGGGCGACAAGATGGGCTTTATCACCCTCGACGACCGCTCGGGCCGGATCGAAGCGTCGCTGTTTGCCGACGCCTTCCACTCCGCGCAGTCGTTGCTGCAGACCGACGCGATGGTGGTGGTGGAAGGCGAGGTCAGCAACGATGACTTCTCCGGCGGCCTGCGCCTGCGGATCAAGCGGGTGATGAGCATGGAAGATGCGCGCACCAACCTGGCCGAGAGCCTGCGCCTGAAGGTGAAAACCGAAGCCCTCAAGGGCGATCAGCTACGCTGGTTGGGTGACCTGCTCAAGCGCCATCGTGGCGCGTGCCCGGTGACCATGGAGTACACCGGCAATGACGCCAAGGCCATGTTGCAGTTCGGTGAGACCTGGCGAATTGATCCCGCTGATGGCTTGATTCAAGCATTGCGTGACCAGTTCGGGCGAGACAACGTCTTCCTCCAATACCGTTGACGGTCAGAACGCCTGACCTCGGCTCAACATTTAATCTCGACCTAAACGCGCCTCTCCCTTAAGGTAGGGCGCGAATAGACAACCGGCTGGCCAGGCACTCCCTGGCCGTCGACCCAAGACGGACGCTTATGAACCCGAATTTTCTTGATTTCGAACAGCCGATCGCTGACCTGCAAGCCAAGATCGAAGAACTGCGCCTGGTCGGCAATGACAATTCGCTGAACATCGGCGATGAGATTGCCCGCCTGCAAGACAAGAGCAGCACGCTCACCGAAGACATCTTCGGCAAGCTGACCAGCTGGCAGATCGCGCGCCTGGCCCGCCACCCGCGCCGTCCGTACACCCTGGACTACATTCAGCACATCTTCACCGAGTTCGACGAGTTGCACGGCGACCGCCACTTCTCCGACGACGCGGCCATCGTGGGCGGTATCGCTCGCCTGGACGACCAGCCGGTCATGGTCATCGGTCACCAGAAAGGCCGTGAAGTGCGTGAGAAAGTGCGTCGCAACTTCGGCATGCCGCGTCCGGAAGGCTACCGCAAGGCCTGCCGCCTGATGGAGATGGCCGAGCGCTTCAAGATGCCGATCCTGACCTTCATCGACACGCCGGGTGCATACCCGGGTATCGACGCCGAAGAGCGCAACCAGAGCGAAGCGATCGCCTGGAACCTGCGCGTCATGTCCCGCCTGAAAACCCCAATCATTGCCACCGTGATCGGTGAAGGTGGTTCTGGCGGCGCACTGGCGATTGGCGTCTGCGACCAGTTGAACATGCTGCAATATTCGACCTATGCGGTGATCTCGCCGGAAGGTTGCGCCTCGATCCTGTGGAAGACCGCAGAAAAGGCGCCGGACGCTGCTGAAGCCATGGGCATCACCGCCGATCGCCTCAAAGGCTTGGGTATCGTCGACAAAGTGATCGCCGAGCCATTGGGCGGCGCCCACCGCGACCCGGCCGCCGCCGCCGCGACTATCCGTGCCGAGTTGGGGTCGCAACTGGCGATGCTCAAGAAGCTGGATAACGAAGCGCTGCTGGCCCGTCGTTACGAGCGCCTGATGAGCTACGGTCTCTAAGGCCGCAGCGGTACTAATGTGGGAGGGGGCTTGCCCCCGATTGCTGAGTGTCAGTCACTGTATTCACTGGCTGATGCTCCGCTATCGGGGGCAAGCCCCCTCCCACATTTGCTTTGTGTATGCTTGGCTTGGGTATTCCAGATTTGCGGCGGTAACCTGTGATGAAACCGACTTTATCCGCCAAACTCCTGCACGCCCTAGCCCCCTGGCGCAACGCCCCGGCTTGGCATATCGCCTTCTCTGGTGGTCTTGATTCCACTGTCCTGCTGCATCTCCTGGCCAACGCCGAAGCCCTTCCGCCTCTAAGCGCTGTCCATGTCCACCATGGCCTGCAAGCCGCCGCCGACACCTGGCCGAGCCATTGCCAGTCCATTTGCGACAGGCTGGGCGTGCCCCTGCGCGTAATGCGTGTGCAGGTGCAGCCCGGCGCCAGCCTTGAGCGTGCAGCGCGTGATGCGCGTTACCGGGCTTTTACCCAGGTGATCGGGGCAGGGGAGGTGTTACTCACGGGCCAGCATCGCGACGATCAGGCTGAAACCCTGCTGTTTCGCCTGTTGCGCGGGGCCGGCGTGCGGGGGGCGGCGGCAATGCCTGTGCACCGTCCATTAGCGGGCGGCCATTTGGTGCGGCCGTTGCTGGATGTCTCGCGCGCCGAGTTGGTGGCCTACGCCGATGAACATCAACTCAAGTGGATCGAAGACCCTTCCAACGCCGACATGCAGTTCTCCCGCAATTACCTGCGCCACCGCGTGATCCCGACGCTGACGGAACGTTGGCCCCAAGCTGTTTCCAGTCTGGCCCGCACTGCCGAACACCTCGGTGAAGCCCACGCGTTGCTGGGCGAGTTAGCCTGCATGGACCTGCAAGCCGCCGATCAACCTTCACGGTTTCCTTGGCTGGGTTTGCCGTCATTGGACCTTGGCCCATTGCGCGAACTTTCCGACGCCCGTCAGCGCAACCTCCTGCGCCATTGGCTGGCGCAGCTGACCCGGTTACCCGACAGCGACCATTGGGCTGGCTGGTATTCCCTACGCGATGCCAAGGGCGACGCACAGCCCCTATGGCGTCTGGCCGATGGGGCGTTGCACCGTTGCGGTGAACGCATCTGGTGGTTGCCTCGCGCCTGGTCGGAGTTTTCCCACGCATCGGTGAGCTGGCTCGATACGCAAAACCCACTAGAGTTACCCGGCAATGGCGTGCTGACGATTATCGGCAAGGCGCCAGAAGGCCCCTTGGCGGTCCGTTATCGCCAGGGCGGTGAAATGCTTGAAGTGCCAGGCCGAGGCCGGCGTGACTTGAAGCGCTTGCTTAATGAGCGTGGCGTGCCGGGCTTCGTCCGTGGCAGATTGCCGCTGCTGTATCAGGGTGAGCAATTGCTCGGCGTGCCCAACCTCACTGGACTCTGGGCGGCACCGAGTGAAGGCTGGCAATTACATTGGATGCCACAGAGCTGCGATCAAGGTTTGAGCTGATAGAGCCTTTCCGGTAGACTACGCTCCCTTCTTGATACAACTTCTGTGGATTCGCCTGAATCGCAGCAGTTGCCGATTACCAAGCAGTCTTTGCTGGGCGATTCCAAAAAATGTGTAGCGATCAACGTACCGGCGTTTCATTGCTGGTCTGTCACAACGCGGCGGTTTTTTTGAAAGGTGCACTGTGATTAATGCAGGTGATCGGGGGCTTCGGCCTCTCTTCGCTTTCCCCGGCGGCTCGGACCGCTTTAACGCAGACTTCTAGGGTTTTTCATGACGCGCTACATATTCGTCACGGGCGGTGTTGTTTCTTCATTGGGGAAAGGCATTGCCTCCGCTTCATTGGCGGCCATCCTGGAGGCGCGGGGGCTTAAAGTCACCATGCTCAAGCTGGACCCGTACATCAACGTCGACCCGGGCACCATGAGCCCGTTCCAGCACGGTGAAGTGTTCGTCACACACGACGGCGCCGAGACCGACCTGGACCTGGGCCACTACGAGCGGTTCATCCGCACGACCATGACCCAGAACAACAACTTCACCACCGGCCGTGTCTACGAGCACGTGCTGCGCAAAGAGCGCCGTGGCGATTACCTGGGTGCAACCATTCAGGTGATCCCGCACATTACCGACGAAATCAAGCGCCGCATCATCAAGGGTGCGGGCGATGCCGACGTGGCGATGGTCGAGATCGGTGGCACCGTGGGTGACATCGAATCCCAACCGTTCCTCGAAGCCATCCGCCAGTTGCGTTTCGAAGTCGGCGCCAAGCGCGCGATGCTGATGCACCTCACGCTGGTGCCGTACATCGCCACCGCCGGTGAAACCAAAACCAAGCCTACCCAGCACTCGGTCAAGGAACTGCGTTCCATCGGCCTGCAGCCGGACGTGCTGGTATGCCGCTCCGATCATCCGATCGACATTTCCTCGCGTCGCAAGATCGCGCAGTTCACCAACGTTGAAGAACGTGCGGTGATCGCCCTGGAAGACGCCGACACCATCTACAAGATCCCGGGCATCCTGCATTCGCAAGGCCTGGATGATTTTGTGGTCGAGCGTTTCGGCCTGCAGTGCAACGGCGCGGACCTGTCCGAGTGGGAAGCCGTGGTTGACGCCAAGCTCAACCCTGAGCACGAAGTCACCATCGCCATGGTCGGCAAGTACATGGAGCTGCTGGACGCGTACAAGTCGCTGATCGAAGCGATGAGCCACGCCGGCATCAGCAACCGTACCAAGGTCAACCTGCGCTACATCGATTCCGAAGACATCGAGAACCAGGGCACCGCGCTGCTCGAAGGTGTCGATGCGATCCTCGTTCCAGGCGGTTTCGGCCTGCGTGGCGTGGAAGGCAAGATCACCGCCGTGCAATACGCTCGTGAGAACAAGGTGCCGTACCTGGGTATCTGCCTGGGCATGCAAGTGGCTGTTATCGAATTCGCCCGTAACGTGATGGGCTGGAAAGACGCCAACTCCACCGAGTTCGACAGCAAGAGCGGCCACCCGGTCGTGGGCTTGATCACCGAGTGGGAAGATGCCACCGGCGCCGTCGAAACCCGTACCGAAAGCTCCGACCTGGGCGGCACCATGCGCCTTGGCGCGCAAGACTGCCTGCTGGAGCCAGGTTCCCTGGTTCACGATTGCTACGGCAAGGACGTGATCGTTGAGCGTCACCGTCACCGCTACGAAGTGAACAACAACCTGCTGCCGCAAATCAAAGAGGCTGGCCTGAAAATCTCCGGTCGCTCCGGTGATGGCGCGCTGGTTGAAGTGGTCGAGGCCCCGGATCATCCTTGGTTCGTCGCTTGCCAGTTCCACCCTGAGTTCACCTCGACTCCACGCGACGGTCACCCGCTGTTCAGCGGTTTCGTCAAAGCCGCACTGACGCAACATCAGAAGAAGGCGTAAACCTGATGGCCCAGAAGATCATTCGCGTTGGCGACATCGAGATTGCCAACGACAAGCCCATGGTGCTGTTCGGCGGCATGAACGTGCTGGAAAGCCGTGACATGGCGATGCAGGTCTGTGAAGAGTACGTAAAGGTTACCGAGAAACTGGGTATCCCTTACGTGTTCAAGGCCAGCTTCGACAAGGCCAACCGTTCGTCCGTGGCCTCCTATCGCGGCCCCGGCCTTGAAGAAGGCATGCGGATCTTCCAGGACATCAAGCAAGCCTTCGGCGTGCCGATCATCACCGACGTCCACGAGCCTGAACAGGCTGCCGTGGTCGCCGAAGTGTGCGACATCATCCAGTTGCCGGCCTTCCTGTCGCGCCAGACCGACCTGGTCGTTGCGATGGCCAAGACCGGCGCTGTGATCAATATCAAGAAAGCCCAGTTCCTTGCACCTCAGGAAATGAAACACATCCTGAACAAGTGCGTGGAAGCGGGTAACGACCAGTTGATCCTCTGCGAGCGTGGTTCGAGCTTCGGCTACAACAACCTCGTGGTGGACATGCTCGGTTTCGGCATCATGAAACAGTTCGAATACCCAGTGTTCTTCGACGTGACCCACGCGCTGCAAATGCCCGGTGGTCGCGCCGACTCTGCCGGTGGGCGCCGTGCCCAGGTACTGGACCTGGCCAAGGCCGGCATCAGCCAGTCCCTGGCTGGCCTGTTCCTGGAAGCCCACCCGGACCCGGACAACGCCAAATGCGACGGCCCATGCGCCCTGCGCCTGGACAAGCTGGAACCCTTCCTGGCCCAGCTCAAGCAGTTGGACGAACTGGTCAAGAGTTTTCCGACAGTAGAGACCGCGTAAGCGTTGATTCTCCGGTAGACTTTCCCACGCTTTACGCTCAGGCCTACGGGCCTGAGCCTTGTCGCCTGCAAGCCTGCCCCGTTGTTCCACCCTTGCGGTCGGTCAAAAGATTTCCTTCAGCTGCGTCGTTTTCGTCAACTTTGGAGTGTTTACAACAATGGCAAAAATCGTCGACATCAAAGGTCGTGAAGTTCTCGACTCCCGTGGCAACCCCACCGTCGAAGCCGACGTGCTTCTCGATAACGGCATCATCGGCAGCGCCTGCGCGCCGTCCGGTGCTTCCACAGGTTCGCGCGAAGCGCTGGAACTGCGTGATGGCGACAAGAGCCGTTACCTGGGCAAGGGTGTACTCAAGGCTGTAGCCAACATCAACGGCCCGATCCGTGACCTGCTGCTGGGCAAAGACCCGCTGGACCAGAAAGCCCTGGACCACGCGATGATCAAACTCGACGGCACCGAAAACAAAGGCAGCCTGGGCGCCAACGCCATCCTCGCCGTGTCCCTGGCTGCTGCCAAGGCCGCCGCCCAGGACCAGGACCTGCCGTTGTACGCCCACATCGCCAACCTGAACGGTACCCCGGGTGTGTACTCGATGCCGGTTCCGATGATGAACATCATCAACGGTGGCGAGCATGCCGACAACAACGTCGATATCCAGGAATTCATGGTGCAGCCGGTCGGCGCCAAGACCTTCTCCGAAGGCCTGCGCATGGGCACCGAGATTTTCCATCACCTCAAAGCCGTGCTGAAGGCCCGTGGCCTGAGCACTGCCGTGGGTGACGAAGGTGGTTTCGCACCGAACCTGGCGTCCAACGAAGATGCACTGAAAGTGATCTCCGAAGCCGTGGCCAACGCTGGCTACACACTGGGCACCGATGTGACCCTGGCCCTGGACTGCGCTGCCAGCGAGTTCTACGAAGATGGCAAATACAACCTGTCCGGCGAAGGCCAGGTGTTCAACTCCGAAGGTTTTGCCGAGTACCTGAAGGGCCTGACCCAGCGCTATCCGATCATCTCGATCGAAGACGGCCTGGACGAGTCCGACTGGGATGGCTGGAAGATTCTCACCGACAAGATTGGCGAGAAAGTCCAGCTGGTGGGTGACGACTTGTTCGTGACCAACACCAAGATCCTGAAAGAAGGCATCGACAAAAAGATCGCCAACTCGATCCTGATCAAGTTCAACCAGATCGGCACCCTGACCGAAACCCTGGAAGCCATCCAGATGGCCAAGGCAGCGGGCTACACCGCCGTGATCTCGCACCGCTCCGGCGAAACCGAAGATTCGACCATCGCCGACCTGGCCGTGGGCACTTCGGCGGGCCAGATCAAGACCGGCTCCCTGTGCCGCTCTGACCGTGTGTCCAAGTACAACCAATTGCTGCGTATCGAAGAGCAACTGGCCGGCAAAGCCAAGTACAACGGTCGCGGCGAGTTTCGCGGCTGATCGCTAGTTAAGAGTAAAGCGTGGTAAAAAGTCGGCGGATTGCGTCGGAAAATTCACGATAGTGAACATTTCGGCGCTAATCTGATGGCTATCAAGCACAAGCCTGGTTCTTCCAGGCTTCGTGCTATCAGTTGCTGTAAAAGTTATGCATGGCGTCTTTTTTCACTGGATACCCGATATTCGATGCGCAGTCCCAATTGGTTGTTCCTCGTCTTGCTCTTGTTGCTGGCTGGCCTGCAGTACCGCCTATGGGTGGGTAATGGCAGCTTTGCGCAAGTAAAAGACCTGACCCAGCAAATTGCCGACCAGCACGCCGAGAACGAACGCCTGCTGGAGCGCAACCGCGTCCTCGATGCCGAAGTACTTGAGCTGAAAAAAGGCACCGAGACCGTTGAAGAACGCGCTCGTCATGAGTTGGGCATGGTCAAGGAGGGCGAAACCCTCTACCAGTTGGCCCAATGAACCCCTGTTTGCCGGCCTTCTGGGCCGTGATACCTGCCGCGGGCGTCGGTGCCCGTATGGCCGCGGACCGTCCCAAGCAATACTTGCAGTTGGGCGCGCGCACTATTCTCGAACACAGCCTCGGCTGTTTTCTCGACCATCCCAACCTCAAGGGGTTGGTGGTCAGTCTTGCTGCTGAAGATCCGTATTGGCCCACCCTGGCGTGCGCCGCTGACCCGCGTATCCAACGTGCGGACGGTGGTTCGGAGCGCTCGGGCTCGGTGCTCAATGCACTCTTGCAGCTCAATGCCCTGGGCGCCAGCGATGATGATTGGGTGTTGGTACACGATGCGGCGCGGCCTAACCTGAGCCGTGATGACCTCGACACGTTGTTGGCCGAGTTGGCGGACGATCCGGTAGGCGGCCTGCTCGCTGTACCGGCCCGCGACACCCTCAAACGCGTCGACAAGCAGGGTCGGGTGGTGGAAACCGTTGACCGCAGTTTGATCTGGCAAGCCTATACGCCGCAGATGTTCCGCTTGGGAGCCTTGCACCGCGCATTGGCTGATAGCCTGGTGGCCGATGCGGTGATCACCGACGAAGCCTCGGCGATGGAATGGGCTGGGCAGGCGCCGCGTTTGATCGAAGGGCGGTCGGACAATATCAAGGTGACCCGGCCGGAAGACCTGGAGTGGCTGCGGTTGCGGTGGGCGAATCGTCGTTAATCAACCACTGTACTCCGGCCGCTCGGCCAACCCCTCTTTCAAGAAATCCACCAACTTCCTGACCTTCGGCGACAAATGCCGCTGCTGCGGATACAACGCCCACACGGCCGTATTCGGCGGCTGATGCGCCTCCAGCAGCGACACCAGCGCGCCGCTGTGCAGATGCTCCAGCACGTAATAGTCCGGCAGTTGGCACAAGCCCACCCCTTGCAACGCCGCATCCAACACCGCTTGCCCACTGTTGCAGCGCCAGTTGCCCTGCACCCGTTGGGAAAATTCGCGTCCGTCCTGGGCCAATTGCCAAATGTCCGAGCTGCCGATCAGGCAGTTATGCCGGCTCAGTTCCGACAAACTATGTGGCCGACCATACCTGGCCAGGTAGGAAGGCGACGCGCACAGGTACATGCGCCGAGGCGCGAGACGGCTGGCGACCATGCGCGAGTCCTGCAAGCGCCCCAGGCGAATCGCCAGGTCGAGGCCTTCGTGCACCAGGTCCAGTTGGCGGTTGCTCAGTTCGATATCGACCCGTAGTTGCGGGTACAAACCCATGAACCGCGTCACCAGCGGCACGATAAACCGCTCGCCATAGGCCACCGCGCAGGTCATGCGCAACATGCCTTTTGGCTCGCTGGCAAGGTCACCCACCGCACGCAGAGCTTCTTCGCGGCCGTCCTGTAGACGCTGGCAATGTTGCAGAAATGTCTGACCCGCTTCAGTCAGGGTCACCTTACGGGTACTGCGATACAGCAACCGCGTTTGCAGGCGCTCTTCCAGGCGCGCCACTTGGCGGCTGATGTGGGATGACGACACCCCCAGCCGCTCGGCGGCTGCCGTGAATTGGCTGCATTCGGCGACGGCGACAAATTCATCGATGCCTTCCCAACGGTTTTCCAGCACGGTGATTATCCCTGTACGGCAATAAAGTTTTGCTTTCGCCTGGATTATTAATCAACGAGCCATGTTTTACACTCACCGCCTCAGTTTTTAACCCGATGGAGAAACCCGGATGATCAAGTCCCGCGCTGCCGTTGCCTTTGAAGCCAAGAAACCCCTCGAGATCGTGGAAGTCGATGTGGCCATGCCCAAGGCTGGCGAAGTGCTGTTGCGTGTGGTCGCCTCCGGGGTCTGCCACACCGACGCCTACACCTTGTCCGGCGCTGACCCGGAAGGCATCTTCCCGTCGATCCTTGGCCATGAAGGCGGTGCTGTGGTCGAGGCCATCGGCGAGGGCGTGACGTCGGTGGCGGTCGGCGACCATGTGATCCCGCTGTACACCCCGGAATGCGGCAAGTGCAAATTCTGCCTGTCGGGCAAGACCAACCTGTGCCAGGCCATTCGTTCTACCCAAGGTAAAGGCCTGATGCCGGATGGCACCACGCGTTTCTCCTACAAGGGCCAGCCGATTTTCCACTACATGGGGACTTCGACGTTCTCCGAGTACACCGTGCTGCCGGAAATTTCCGTCGCCAAGATTCCTAAAGAAGCACCGCTGGAGAAGGTCTGCCTGCTCGGCTGTGGCGTTACCACCGGCATCGGTGCAGTGATCAACACCGCCAAGGTCAAGCCTGGCGACACCGTGGCCATCTTCGGTCTTGGCGGTATCGGTCTGTCGGCCGTGATCGGTGCGGTCAAGGCCAAGGCCGGCCGTATCATTGCGATTGACATCAACCCGGCCAAGTTCGAAATCGCCAAACAACTGGGCGCCACCGACTGTATCAACCCGAAAGACTACGACCGCCCGATCCAGGACGTGATTGTCGACTTGACCGACGGCGGCGTGGACTTTTCCTTCGAATGCATCGGCAACGTGCAACTGATGCGCGCCGCGCTTGAGTGCTGCCATAAAGGTTGGGGCGAGTCGGTGATCATCGGCGTTGCCGGTGCTGGCCAGGAAATCTCCACGCGTCCATTCCAACTGGTGACCGGTCGCGTCTGGCGTGGCTCGGCGTTCGGTGGCGTACGCGGCCGTACCGAGTTGCCAAGCTACGTGGAAATGGCTCAGACCGGCGAGATCCCGCTGGACACCTTCATCACCCACACCATGGGCCTGGAAGACATCAACAAAGCGTTTGACCTGATGCATGAAGGCAAGAGCATTCGTACCGTCATCCACTTCTGAGGTCGGCCATGAGTCTGGAAAACCTGTCGTGCCAGAAGAGCTTCGGCGGCTGGCATAAACGCTACAAGCATCACTCCGATGTGCTCGGCTGTGACATGACCTTCGCCGTCTACCTGCCGCCGCAAGCCGAGCAGGGCGGCAGGCTGCCGGTGCTGTACTGGCTGTCCGGGTTGACCTGCACCGATGAGAATTTCATGCAGAAAGCCGGCGCCCAGCGCATGGCCGCCGAGTTGGGGCTGATCATCGTCGCACCCGACACCAGTCCCCGTGGGCCCGGTGTACCGGGCGACCCGGATAACGCCTGGGATTTTGGCCTGGGTGCAGGGTTCTACCTGAATGCCACCCAGGAGCCTTGGGCCAAGCACTATCGGATGCATGACTACGTGGTGCATGAATTGCCGGCATTGGTTGAAGCGCATTTCCCGGCTTCGGACAAACGCGGTATCAGCGGCCACTCCATGGGCGGCCACGGTGCGTTGGTGTGTGCCTTGCGCAACCCTGGGCGTTACCTGTCGGTGTCGGCGTTTTCTCCGATTAACAATCCGATGGATTGCCCATGGGGTCAGAAAGCTTTCTCGCGCTACCTCGGTGAAGAGCGTTCCAAGTGGCGTGAATGGGATGCCTGTGTGCTGATCAGCGAAGCCTCGGAAAAGCTGCCGTTGCTGGTGGATCAGGGCGACCGCGACGATTTCCTTGCCGTGCAGCTCAAGCCCGAAGCTTTGCAGCAAGCGGCCAAGGCGGCCAGCCATCCATTGGAACTGCGCCTGCAGCCCGGCTACGACCACAGCTACTTTTTTATCGCCAGCTTCATCGAAGACCATTTGCGACACCATGGTCGTGCTTTGCTCGGTTAATGTGAGGCAAAAGTAGGTAGAATCACGCCCTGAATTAAATCGGGGCGTTTTTTTATGCGTATTGGCCACGGCTACGATGTGCACCGTTTCGCTGAAGGCGATTTCATCACCTTGGGCGGCGTGCGCATTGCGCACCACCATGGGTTGCTGGCTCATTCCGACGGCGACGTTGTCTTGCATGCCTTGAGCGATGCCTTGCTCGGCGCGGCGGCGCTGGGCGATATCGGCAAGCACTTTCCGGATACCGATCCGACCTTCAAGGGCGCCGACAGCCGTGTCTTGCTGCGCCATGTGGTCGGCCTGATCCACGCCAAAGGCTGGAAGGTCGGCAACGTCGATAACACTATCGTGGCCCAGGCGCCGAAAATGGCCCCGCATATCGAATCCATGCGCGCACTGATTGCCGCAGACCTGCAAATTGAATTGGATCAAGTCAACGTGAAAGCCACCACCACCGAAAAGCTCGGATTCACCGGTCGTGAAGAGGGCATTGCGGTGCACTCCGTCGCCTTGTTGCTGCGCGCATGAACGATCTGCAACTGCTGGGCCCGCGTGCCTATGGCGAGGCCCTGGGCAGCGCCGTCCTGAAGGCCACTGCTGAAGATTTCCAGGTTGACGAAGTGCTCGATATTCCGCTTACCGGCGAAGGCGAGCACCTGTGGTTG
The DNA here is from genome assembly GCF_001269925.1 of Pseudomonas sp. MIACH. Classification (GTDB taxonomy): domain Bacteria; phylum Pseudomonadota; class Gammaproteobacteria; order Pseudomonadales; family Pseudomonadaceae; genus Aquipseudomonas. The sequence continues at coordinate 299,694 of NZ_LHVO01000053.1, read as the reverse complement.
TGGGTTGAAAAGCGCGGGCTCAACACTGAGGAAGCCGCGCGGCGTATCGCCAAGGCTGCCGGCGTGCCGTTGCGCACGGTCAGCTATGCCGGGCTCAAGGATCGCCAGGCGTTGACCCGCCAGTGGTTCAGTGTGCAACTGCCGGGCAAGGCCGATCCGGACATGAGCGGGGCGGAGAACGACACCCTCAAGATCCTGAAAACCGCCCGCCACAAGCGCAAGCTGCAGCGTGGCGCACATTCGGCCAACGGCTTTACCTTGCGCCTGACCCAATTGGTCGGTGATACCGCTGCCATCGACGCACGGTTGCAACTGATTGCCCAGCACGGCATTCCCAACTATTTCGGCACCCAACGCTTTGGCCACAACGGTGGCAATGTCGTCGACGCCCGTGAATGGGCTGCGCGCAAGGCTCTGCCGGAGCAGCGCAACGTGCGTTCGCGGTTGTTGTCCACCGCGCGTAGTTTTCTCTTCAACAAAGTATTGGCGGCACGCGTTGCCGACGGTTCGTGGCAGCGCGCGCAAGTGGGTGATCTGCTGGCGTTTACCGACAGCCGCAGCTTTTTTCCGGCGGGGGAGGCAGAGTGCAGCGACCCGCGCCTGGCGATCCTGGACCTGCATCCCACCGGCCCGCAGTGGGGCGAGGGTGATTCTCCGGCGACGGGCGCCACATTTGAGTTGGAACAGGCGGTTGCCGAGGGTGAAGCCGACCTGCGTGATTGGCTGGTGAATGCCGGCATGAGCCAGGAACGTCGCATTCTTCGACTGCCCATTGGCGGGTTGACGTGGCATTATCCCGGGCCTGACATTCTGCAATTGGAATTCGTCCTGCCGGCCGGATGCTTCGCCACTGTCTTGGTGCGCGAGCTTGTTGATCTGGTGCCGGTGGGGCAGACGGACAGCCCATGCGTATTCTGATATCAAACGATGACGGTGCCACCGCACCCGGTCTTGCCGCGCTCTATGCTGCGCTGGAAGATTACGCCGAGTGCGTGGTGGTCGCCCCCGACCAGGACAAGAGTGGCGCCAGCAGTTCGCTGACGCTCGACCGTCCGCTGCACCCGCAGGTTCTGGCCAATGGCTTTATCAGTGTGAACGGCACCCCCACCGACTGCGTGCACCTGGCGATCAACAGCCTGTTGGATCAGGAGCCGGACCTTGTGGTGTCGGGTATCAACCTCGGCGCCAACCTGGGCGACGATGTGCTGTATTCCGGCACCGTGGCGGCGGCCCTTGAAGGGCGCTTCCTCGGTCGGACCTCGTTCGCGTTTTCGTTGGCATCGCGCCAACTGGACAACCTGCCCACCGCCGCCTATTTCGCCCGCAAGCTGGTAGAGGCCCATGGCTCCCTGGACCTGCCGCCGCGCACGGTGCTCAACGTCAACATTCCCAACTTGCCCCTCGACCATATTCGCGGCATCCAGTTGACCCGCCTGGGCCATCGCGCCCGTGCGGCAGCGCCGTTGAAGGTGGTCGACCCGCGTGGCAAGGAAGGCTATTGGATTGCTGCAGCGGGCGATGCCGAAGACGGTGGTCCAGGCACAGACTTTCACGCGGTGATGCAAGGCTATGTGTCAATTACCCCGTTGCAACTTGATCGCACCTTCAGTGATGCCTTCAGTAGTCTCGATGGCTGGCTGGAGGGGCTGCGCTGATGGCTCGTGAACAAGACGACCTGCTGCGTCGGGGCATCGGGATGACGTCCCAGCGCACCCGTGAGCGTTTGATCCAGCGCCTGTACGAAGAGGGCCTTTCCAACGCCCAGGTGTTGGAAGTGATCCGGCGTACGCCTCGCCATCTGTTTGTCGATGAGGCCCTGGCCCATCGCGCCTATGAAGACACGGCATTGCCCATCGGCCATAACCAGACCATCTCCCAGCCTTATATGGTTGCGCGCATGAGTGAGCTGCTGCTGGCGGCGGGGCCGTTGGACAAGGTGCTGGAGATCGGCACCGGTTCCGGCTACCAGACGGCCGTGCTGTCGCAACTGGTGGAGCGGGTGTTCTCGGTGGAGCGCATCAAGGTGCTGCAGGATCGCGCCAAGGAGCGCCTGGTGGAGCTGAACCTGCGCAACGTGGTATTCCGCTGGGGTGATGGCTGGGAAGGTTGGCCGGCACTGGCGCCTTACAACGGAATTATCGTCACTGCCGTGGCCACTGATGTTCCGCAAGCGTTGCTCGACCAGTTGGCCCCGGGCGGGCGCCTGGTCATCCCGGTGGGCTCCGGTGAAGTGCAACAATTGATGCTTATTGTCCGTGAGGAAGACGGTTTTTCCCGCCATGTACTGGGGGCCGTACGCTTTGTTCCGTTGCTCAACGGCCCGCTGGCCTGATCATTTTTTGCGGGCAGTGAATTCTGTTGGTGTGGATGTGTCTTACGGCGGGGTCTATCAAATCAACATGCCGGGCAGATCGATTAAACGTGCTGAATGATTCGTTTCAGTCGTTTGCCGGTAAAACTTCAATGCCCAGTTATACTTGCGTCATATTTCAAGCCTGATACAGGCGTTCATGTTCAGCCACCACAAAGGGAGCGGCGGGTGAGTCTCACAGGTCTTGCGCAGCGTATGAGTAAAACAAGTTTTCAGCGACTGGTGCTTGGCCTTGTCTTTGGTTCCCTTCTGGTAGGGTGTTCCAGCTCGCCAAGCAGCGGTGCGCGGGTCGTTGACCGCAATAACGCCGCGCCGCAAAAGCCGACGGTGACCACCGGGCAATATGTGGTGCGAAAAGGCGACACGCTGTTCTCGATCGCCTTCCGTTATGGCTGGGACTACAAAGCGCTCGCAGCCCGTAACAACATTCCTGTGCCTTACACCATACATCCGGGTCAGACGATTCGCTTTGACGGTCGTACCGGGACTGTTCCTACGGCAGTTGTGACAAACACCGGATCTTCGCCGTCGTCTTCGAGCAAAACCACCATCATTACCCGGCCTGCGGGTACGGCTTCGCCGAGTGTCGCGAACAAGCCGGCACCTGCGCCGTTGCCACCTGCCGGGCCGGCTCCGACCGGCTGGGGATGGCCCTCAAACGGAGTATTGATTGGAAAATTCTCTTCAAACGGTAGTTTGAATAAAGGCATTGATATCGCCGGGGATTTGGGACAGCCTGTTTTGGCTGCGTCTGATGGGACGGTGGTGTACGCCGGGAGTGGTTTACGGGGCTACGGCGAGCTGGTCATCATCAAACACAGCGATACCTACGTCAGTGCTTACGGCCACAACCGTAGGCTGTTGGTTCGGGAGGGGCAGCAGGTCAAAGTCGGACAGACAATTGCCGAAATGGGGTCAACTGGTACAGACCGGGTGAAACTGCACTTTGAGATTCGCCGTCAAGGGAAGCCTGTAGATCCACTGCAATTCCTACCCCGTCGTTGATGTGTTGCACAGCCTGTTCCTCACGTAGAAGGAACAGGCTCCAGCGCTGCCAAGGATAAAGGCGTCGCTTGAGCTTGAGGTCGAACTCACCAAAGGACTATAACAATGGCTCTCAGTAAAGAAGCGCCGGAGTTTGACATCGACGATGAGGTTCTCCTTATGGAGACCGGTATCGCTATGGAATCGATGTCGAATGAGGGACCTGCAACACCTTCAGTTCGCACCAAATCCAAGAACTCCACTGCGTTAAAGCAACACAAATACATTGATTACACGCGGGCGCTCGATGCGACCCAGCTGTACCTCAATGAAATCGGCTTTTCCCCTCTGCTGACTCCCGAAGAAGAAGTCCATTTTGCGCGATTGTCGCAAAAGGGCGATCCGGCTGGGCGCAAGCGCATGATTGAAAGCAACCTGCGCCTGGTGGTGAAAATCGCCCGACGCTACGTCAATCGTGGGCTGTCCCTGTTGGACTTGATCGAGGAGGGCAACCTGGGCTTGATCCGGGCGGTGGAGAAGTTCGACCCTGAGCGCGGCTTCCGCTTCTCTACCTATGCCACCTGGTGGATTCGCCAGACCATCGAACGGGCGATCATGAATCAGACCCGCACGATCCGGTTGCCGATCCATGTGGTCAAGGAGCTCAACGTCTACCTGCGGGCTGCACGTGAGCTCACTCAAAAACTCGATCATGAACCCTCGCCCGAAGAAATCGCCAACCTGCTGGAAAAACCGGTAGGGGAGGTCAAGCGTATGCTTGGTCTTAACGAGCGTGTGTCTTCGGTCGACGTCTCGCTGGGTCCGGATTCGGATAAAACCCTGCTGGACACCCTGACGGATGATCGTCCTACCGATCCTTGCGAGCTGCTGCAGGACGATGATCTTTCCCAAAGTATTGACCAGTGGCTGTCGGAGCTCACGGACAAGCAGCGTGAGGTGGTGATTCGCCGCTTCGGCCTGCGTGGCCATGAGAGCAGCACGCTGGAGGATGTAGGCCTGGAGATCGGCCTGACCCGTGAGCGGGTGCGGCAGATCCAGGTGGAAGGCCTCAAGCGCTTGCGCGAGATCCTGGAGAAGAATGGCTTGTCGAGTGAGTCGTTGTTTCAATAACGACACAGCTTGAATGCTTGAATGTGGGAGGGGGCTTGCCCCCGATGGCGATGGGTCAGTCGATACATCCAGTGACTGAACTACTACCACCGGGGGCAAGCTCCCTCCCACATTTTTTGCGCGTTGCATTTTATTCATGCATGCCCAAATTCCAGGCATAAAAAAACCCCGCTTTTAAGGGCGGGGTCTTTTCGACTAAGTCAGTACAAGTTAGATAACTTGAACTTCTTCAGCTTGCATGCCTTTCTGACCGCGGGTAGCGATGAAAGAAACCTGTTGGCCTTCTTTCAGGCTTTTGAAGCCGTCGGATTGGATAGCTTTGAAGTGAACGAACAGGTCGTCACCGGATTGTGGTGTGATGAAGCCGAAGCCTTTTTCATCGTTGAACCACTTAACGGTACCAGTTTGGCGATTAGACATGGTGTATCTCCTTGGACAAAGTTAACTGCGACTCAGGAAAAGCCCTGGCCGAGACTGAGTGCAAAGAGCAGGAAAAATTCTTGGAGATGGTTGGATCGAAATTCAACATATCGTGTAGAGATTCTCAGTGACACAAGCAGCACAGTGGCGCCACCTTAACCCTTTTTCCGGGACGTGCCAATGGTATTTCCGAAGGTTTCTCTATTTTCGTGACTGGCGGTGGTATTTACAGACACCGGTTGCGGCAATACGGAGCCCGGCCCCGCTGGCTGCGCCTTATAGCAGCCGGCGCATTCATCAAGAAAAGACCCACGCCCTTTGAACCCCAACGCCGGCCCCGGTAAGATGCCACACAGAATTTTTCCACCTCGCTATTCAGGACACCCGCCATGAGCATCAAATCGGACAAGTGGATTCGCCGCATGGCGCAAGAGCACGGCATGATCGAACCGTTCGTTGAGCGCCAGATTCGTGGCGAAGGCGATGACCGCGTGATCTCGTACGGCGTTTCCAGCTATGGCTACGATGTGCGTTGCGCCGATGAATTCAAGGTGTTCACCAACATCAACTCGGCAATTGTCGATCCGAAGAACTTCGACGAAAAGAGCTTCGTCGACGTGAAAAGCGACGTGTGCATTATCCCGCCAAACTCCTTTGCCCTGGCACGCACCGTGGAATTCTTCCGCATCCCCCGCGACGTGCTGACTATCTGCCTGGGTAAAAGCACTTACGCGCGCTGCGGCATTATCGTCAACGTGACGCCGCTTGAGCCTGAGTGGGAAGGCCACGTGACCCTGGAGTTCTCCAACACCACCACCCTGCCTGCGAAAATCTACGCCAACGAAGGCGTGGCGCAGATGCTGTTCCTGCAGTCTGACGAGGCCTGTGAAGTGTCCTACAAAGACCGCGCCGGCAAGTACCAGGGCCAGCGTGGCGTCACCCTTCCACGCGCTTGATCGAAAGGTCCTATGCGTAAAGGGAATTAGTCCGCAGAAAGTGACTCTATTGGGTGTACTGCCTCGGTGCGTGCAAAACGCGCCGAGCCACGCTTGAGGAGTGCCCTATGAAGATTGACCCGCGAATCAGCGCAGAACTTGCCCGGCTTGAACCCAACCAGATTGGCGTTCTGGCCTGGTCCCTGATGGCCGATCCCGCCTATGCGGGCGGCATCCCCGGCCAGCCCGATGAAGATTGGCCGCAGCAGCCCACCGAACCCGGTGAGCCAACCCTGCCGGACGAGCCACCTCCCGCGCCGGTCGCCTGATACCCGCAAGGCCGGTCAGCCCACCTGCCACACCTGGTGATCGCCGATGACGAAGATTCGGCGTTCATTGTCCTGATCGACTGCATACCCCCCGGTAAACGCCCCAAACGCCGGCAGCAGACTGACGCGCGTGCCGAGCTGAAAGCACGGCAGGCGCAGGCTCTGCCGGCCCTTGCCGCGCAAGCGATACACGGGGTGCACATGCCCCGCCAGCACATGGTGGCTGGCATGGGCATGCGGTTCGTGTTGCAGGGCGAAAGGGCCCATCAGCAGTGGCTCCGGAACCACTTCGATCCTCAAGTCAGCCGGTGGGTCGCCCGCGCGTTTATCGTGATTACCGCGAATCAAGGTCATCGACAGGTCGCAATGGCGCGCTCGCCAAGCCCTCAAGGCGTTGAGGGTGCCGCTGGCATGGGAACCGGGCCCGTGGAGGAAGTCGCCGAGAAAGATCACCTGGGCGCACGGTACGGCTGCCAACAGCCGATCCAGGCGCTGCAGGTTTTCGGTGGTGGTGCCTTGCGGTACCGGCTGGCCCAGGCTGCGATAGGCCGATGCCTTGCCAAAGTGTGCATCGGCGATCAGCAGGCACTGGCGCGCGGGCCAGTAGACTGCCTTATCCGCCAGCAGCCACAGCTCTTCGCCCTCAATCGTCACTGAGCAGACCATCAGCGTTTCCCGTTATCAGCGACTTTTTCCAAGTCCTTGACCATCCGCGTAATGCGTTCCGAGAGTTTTTCCGAACTCATACTTTCGCGCATCCGTTCCACCAGCAGCGGGAAGGCCAGGGGCGTAGGACGTTCGATCACATGCAAGTCCAGTGTCAGCGCCGAGAGGCGAAGTAAAGTCTCTTCCAGCCGACGAATATCCAATTCGTCGCGCAGGACTTCTTCCCCTGCCTGGGTCAGCAACAGGTTCTGCGGGTCATATTGCTTGAACACCTCAAAGAACAACCCGCTGGATGCCTGCACCTGGCGGGTGCTTTTTGGCGCGCCAGGGTAGCCGGCAAACACCAGCCCGGAGATCCGCGCAATCTCACGAAAGCGGCGCAGGGCCAGCTCTCCGGCGTTGAGGCTGGCTGCCACGTCTGCCAGCAACTGCTTCGGGCTCAGTAGCGCCTTATTCAGTAAGCGTGGCCAATCCACCTCGGTGGCGCTGAGCAATTCCAAGCCGTAATCGTTGACGGCAATCGAGAACGTCACAGGCTGCTGCTGGCTGACCCGCCACGCCAACAGACTCGCCAACCCCAGGTGCACCTGGCGGCCGGCAAACGGGTAGAGGAACAGGTGCCAGCCCTCCCGCGATTTCAAGGCTTCGGCCAACAAGTGCGCGCGCGTCGGCAAGCCGGACCAGCGCAGTTGCGTCTGCAACAGCGGTTGCACGGCCTGCATTTCCGGGCCCTCGTAGCGCCCCTGCGCCGCCGCATCGAAGCGCTCCACCACGGCTTGGGCCAACTCGTTGGAAAGGGGCATGCGCCCGCCATTCCAGCGCGGCACGGCGGCTTTTTTCGCGCTGCTGCGGCGCACATAGGCGGTCATGTTTTCCACCCGCACCAACTCCAGCAACCGCCCGGCAAACAAGAACCCATCACCCGGCTTGAGCCGTGCAATAAAACCTTCCTCAACACTGCCCAGGTTCCTGCCGCCGCCGCCCTTACTCCAGAATTTCAGCTGGATGCTGGCATCGCTGACGATGGTGCCCACGCTCATCCGATGGCGGCGCGCAAGCCGGGCATCGGGGACGCGCCAGATGCCGTGCTCGTCTGGCTCGACGCGGCGGTAATCCGGGTAAGCGCTCAGCGACAAGCCACCGTGGCGTACAAAGCCTAGGGCCCAGTCCCAATCGGCCTCGGTGAGATCACGATAGGCCCAGGCACCACGCACCTCCGCCAGCAGCGCCTGCGGCGTAAAGCCACCGCCGAGGGCCATGCTCACCAAATGTTGTACGAGCACATCCAATGGCTTGTGGGGCGATTCGCGGGCTTCGATACGCCGCTCTGCAATGGCGTCCTGGGCCGCAGCGGCTTCCACCAGTTCCAGGCTGTGGGTCGGCACCAGGGTCACCCGCGACGGCCGTCCGGGTGCATGCCCCGAGCGCCCGGCGCGTTGCATCAGCCTCGCCACACCTTTGGCCGAGCCGATTTGCAGCACGCGCTCCACCGGCAGAAAATCCACCCCCAGGTCCAGGCTGGAGGTGCATACCACTGCCTTGAGCTGACCGTCTTTCAATGCCCGCTCCACCCAGTCGCGTGTCTCGCGGGACAGCGAACCATGGTGCAGGGCAATCACCCCGGCCCAATCGGGTCGGGCATCGAGCAATGCCTGATACCAGATTTCCGACTGCGCCCGCGTGTTGGTAAACACCAGGCAACTGCTGCTGGCGTCGACCTCGGCCACCACCTGCGGCAGCATCTTCAAGCCGATATGCCCGGCCCACGGAAACCGCTCGGCGACGGGCGGCAGCAAGGTGTCGACTTTCAGTTGCTTGGCCGTTTGCCCCTGCACATTGATCCCGTTTCCTTGTGGGACAAGCACCTCCAAGGCGTGGGACTGGTTACCAAGGGTGGCCGAAATGCCCCACACCATCAGTTCGGGATGCCAGCGTCGCAGCCGCGCCAACGCCAGTTGCAATTGCACGCCGCGCTTGTTGCCGATCAGTTCATGCCATTCATCCACCACCACCATGCGCAGGTGCGCCAGACTCGTTTCGCTGTCGGCGCGGGCGAGCATCAGGGTCAGGCTTTCCGGGGTGGTGACCAGCGCGGTGGGCTGGCGTCGGGTTTGCCGGGCACGCTCGCTGCTGCTGGTATCGCCGGTGCGCAGGCCGACGCTCCAGGGAATCTGCAAGGCTTCAAGCGGCGCTTCGAGGGCGCGTGCGGTGTCAGCGGCCAACGCACGCATGGGCGTGATCCACAGCACGGTCAGTGGCTCAGCCGGCGGTTTGCGTTTACCGGTGGCGGGCTGGCGGGTGATCGCGAAACGATTGAGGGCGGCAAACCACAGGGCGTAGGTTTTGCCGGCACCGGTGCTGGCGTGCAGCAAGCCCGACTGGCCGTCCTTGACCGCCGTCCAGACGTCTTTCTGGAAGGCGAACGGCTTCCAGCCTTTGGCGGCAAACCACTGTTTGGCGAAGTCGAGGGGTTTTGCCATGCGGCAGCGAACGCTCTGGAGGGCCTATTCCACAGACCCTCCAGGCGTCGCAAAGGTTTACTTCAAATTGCCGCTCAGGAACTGTTGCAGGCGCTCGCTCTTCGGATTGCCGAGTACATCCTCAGGTGCGCCTTGTTCTTCCACCAAGCCCTTGTGCAGGAACAACACCTGGCTGGATACCTTGCGCGCAAAGCTCATCTCGTGGGTGACCATGATCATGGTGCGGCCTTCCTCGGCCAGGCCCTGGATCACCTTCAACACTTCACCCACCAGCTCCGGGTCGAGGGCCGAGGTGGGTTCGTCGAACAGCATCACTTCCGGTTCCATGGCCAAGGCGCGGGCGATGGCCACCCGTTGCTGCTGGCCACCGGAGAGAAACGCCGGGTATTGGTCCGCTACGCGTGCCGGTAAACCCACCTTGTCCAGGTAGCGGCGGGCGCGGTCTTCGGCGTCCTTCTTGCTGCAACCCAGCACCCGGCGCGGGGCCATGGTGATGTTTTCCAGCACGCTCATATGGCTCCATAGGTTGAAGTGCTGGAACACCATCGCCAGCCGTGTGCGCAGGCGCTGCAGTTCGGCATCGTCGGCCACGCGCATGCCGTGGCGGTCGCTGACCATGCGGATCGGCTGGCCGTCGAGGGTCATGGCGCCGTCGTTGGGGGTTTCCAGGAAGTTGATGCAGCGCAAAAAGGTGCTCTTGCCCGAGCCGCTGGCGCCGATCAGGCTGATCACGTCACCGGTCTTGGCCTTGAGCGAGACACCTTTGAGCACCTCATTGTCGCCATAGCTTTTATGCAGGCCTTCAACGGTCAATTTGTACATGGGGCATGCATCCTCAAGGCGAAAGTAGATAGCCGCTGCGGTAGGCCTCGGTGCCGGCGACATGGCCGATGACCATCCCGGCAGTGGCCATGCGGCGCAGCGAACGCGCGTAAAGCAGGCCGGCCTTCTGGCAGTGCACAGGCGTTACGCGGTCGGTAATAGGGTCGATGATTTCGGCGATCAGCTGCCCGGCTTCCAGGTATTCACCGGGCAGGGCGCTGAACACCAGCAAGCCGCCCACCGGTGTAGCCACCGGTTCGACGCCCGCCAGCGGCGTAGCGGGGTAGGTGAGTGGCGGCAGCGGTGCTACGTCGCCGGCAATCGCGCCGAAGTGGATCAGGTAGTCGATGATTGCCTGGCAGTCGAGGGCGGCCAATCCATGGTTGACGTCGCCCTGGCCGCGCAACTCGACGGTCACCGAAAAGCTGCCCATGGGGATCGGGAAGCGTTCGCCGAAACGTTGCTGTAACTGCCACCACACCAAGGTGAAACACTCATCGAAGGATTGCCCGCCGGAGTCTGTTGCCAGCAGGTTGGCCTCCGAGCCGATATAGCGTGCCAGCGGTTCCACCTTCGGCCAGGCTTCGGGCGTGGTGTACAGGTGCGCCACGGCTTCGAAGTCGCAATGCAGGTCCAACACCATGTCGGCGTCGCAGGCCAGGCTTTGCAGCACCAGGCGTTGGGATTGCAACTGGGTCTCGGCGGTTTGCGCGGCCAGGGCGCGGATCAAGGCAGCGCGGATCAGGTCGACGTTGTGCAGTGGGTCATCGCCAAGCAAGTCCTCGACCTGATTGCCGACGGTTTCGCTGAGGTCAACAAACAGGCGATTGAAGTTCTGCCCGCTTTCCAGCTCGTAGCGGCCCAGGGGGATATCCATCAACACCTGTTCCAGGCCCACTGGGTTGGCGATGGGCACCAGCACGATCTCGGCGCGCAGGCGCCCGGCGGCTGCCAGCTCAGCCAGGCGCACCTTCAAGTGCCAGGCCACCAGCATGCCCGGCAGTTCATCGGCATGCAGCGACGACTGGATATAGACCTTGCCTGCGGCCCGCTCGGGACCGAAGTGAAAACTGTGAATCTGCCGCGCCGTGCCTGGCACCGGCGCGATCAGATCGTGTACCTGATGACGCATGGAGGCTCCTTAATGGCTTGGTCCGAGAAACGCCAGCCAGCGGCGCTCTGCCAGACGAAACAGACCGACCAGGGCGAAGGTCACGGTCAGGTAGATCAGCGCGGCGATGCCGAATGATTGAAACGTCATGAACGTGGCCGAGTTGGCGTCCCGCGCCACCTTGAGGATGTCTGGAATCGTCGCGGTAAACGCTACCGTGGTCGAGTGCAGCATCAAGATCACTTCGTTGCTGTAGTAGGGCAGCGAGCGGCGTAAGGCCGACGGCATGATCACGTAGGCGTACAACTTCCAGCCGCTTAAACCATAGGCCTTGGCGGCCTCGACTTCGCCGTGGGCCATGCTGCGGATGGACCCGGCGAAAATCTCCGTGGTGTAGGCGCAGGTGTTGAGCGCGAAGGCCAGGATCGTGCAGTTCATCGCATCGCGAAAGAACGCATCCAACACCGGTTGTTCACGCACGGCGGCAATGCTGTAGATGCCGGTGTAGCAGATCAGCAACTGTATATAGAGCGGCGTGCCACGAAACAGGTAGGTGTAGAACTGCACCGGCCAGCGTACCAGCGGGTTGCGCGATACACGGGCGATGGACAGCGGGATCGAGACCACAAAGCCAATGACCAGGGCGGCGCTGAGCAACCACAGGGTCATGGCCAGGCCGGTGATGTGCTGGCCGTCGCTATAAAGGAAAGGGCGCCAGTATTCCTGCAAGAGTTCGATCATCGCACCGCCTCCCGTGAGCCTGCGGAGTAGCGACGTTCAAGACGACGCAGGACAAAGTTGGACGCGCTGGTGATCAACAGGTAGATCAGCGCAGCGAGCACCAGGAAATAGAACAGTTGGTAGGTGCTTTTGCCGGCATCCTGGGCGGCCTTGACCAGGTCCGCCAGACCGATGATCGACACCAGGGCCGTGGCCTTGAGCATCACCATCCAGTTGTTGCCGATACCCGGCAGGGCAAAGCGCATCATCTGCGGGAAGGTCACGTAGCGAAAGCGTTGCCCGCGCTTGAGGCCATAGGCCGTGGCGGCTTCCAACTGGCCACGGGGGACGGCGAGGATCGCGCCGCGAAACGTCTCGGTGAAATAAGCACCGTAGATAAAGCCCAGGGTGATCACCCCGGCGCTGAATGGGTCGATCTCGATGTATTCCCATTCCATGAAGTCGGTCAGGCCGGTGAGCCAGGTTTGCAGGCTGTAGAAAATCAGCAGCATCAGCACCAGGTCAGGTACACCGCGAATCAGGGTGGTGTAGAGCTGGGCGGGGATGCGCAGGAAGGGCAGGCTGGAGAGCTTGGCGCTGGCGCCGAGCAGGCCCAGCAATACGCTGACGGCCAGGGACAGCACCGACAACTTGATGGTCATCCAGGTGCCTTGCAGCAACAACGGGCCGAAACCCTTCAAGCTGAGTGCGCTCAGCCCGAGGGTTTGCAACAGTTCTTCGAACATAAATCAGGACCTATGGCGATAAAAAAGCGCCCCTCCACAGGAGGGGCGCCCCAGGCATTATTTGCCGCTGTACAGGTTCAGATCGCCAAAGTGTTTCTTCTGGATGGTGGCGTAGGTGCCATCATCGTGTAACGCTTTGATACCTTTATCCAAAAGGGCCTTCAGTTCAGTGTTACCTTTTTTGATACCGATGGCGGTTTTCGATGGCAGCAATGGGTCATCGATGGCGGCGCTGACTTCATAGCCGGCACCGGCCGGGGACTTCAAGAAGCCCAGTTCGGCTTGCAGCATGTCCTGCACGGAAGCGTCGAGACGCCCGGAAGTCAGGTCAGCGTAAACCTGGTCCTGGTTGGCGTAGGCCTTGGTGGTCACACCGGCTTTATCCAGTACAGCCTTGGCGTAGGCTTCCTGGATGGTGCCTTGCTCATAACCCACGGATTTACCCTTGAGGGACTCTGGCGTCGAGTAACCCGCGCCTTTCTTGAACACCAGCGAGGTCGGGCCGGAGAACAGTTCGCTGGAGAAGTCGATGGCCTTTTCACGCACCGGGGTCACGGTCATGGACGAAATCACACCGTCGAACTTGTTGGCTTTGAGGCCTGGAATCATGCCGTCAAAGTCACTTTCGACCCACTTGCACTTCACTTTCAGTTCGGCGCAGATCGCATTGCCCAGGTCGATATCGAAGCCCACCAGGCTGCCGTCGGCCGCCTTGGATTCGAACGGCGCGTAGGACGGATCGACACCAAAACGCAGTTCCTTGTATTCCTTGGCCAGCGCGGTACCTGCGGCCATGCACAGAGCCAGTGCAGAAAGGGTCAGCAATGCTTTTTTCATTATTTAATCCCTGGAAACCAAGATAAGCGCTTGTGGCGCGTTTAGGACTGTTACTGAACGGTGTCAGACGGATCACAAGTAGCAATTTCTGCACCATAGTTCCGAATGAGCGTTTTAAAAGGTGGGACAAGGGAGTCCTGAGTGTAGGAGATGCCCGAAAGTGGGCACTGAAAATTGAGCGCACCATTTCGGAACATTTGCAGATCCACTTGTGGGGGAGGGCCGGTGTTCTGTGTCAGGCCAGTAAGTCCTGCAGGGTGGCAAGGTTATCCGCCTCATCCACCGCCTTGTCCTGGCGCCAACGCAACATCCGTGGGAACCGCACCGCAATCCCGCTCTTGTGTCGCTTGGACAGCGCAATGCCTTCAAACCCCAACTCAAACACCATGCTGGGCGTCACGCTGCTGACCGGACCGAATTTCTCCACGGTGGTCTTGCGTACGATGGCGTCGACCTTGCGCATTTCCTCATCGGTCAGCCCCGAATAGGCCTTGGCGAAGGGCACCAGCGTACGTTCGCTGCCGGGCGGGCCATCCCACACGGCAAAGGTGTAGTCGCTGTACAGGCTGGCGCGCCGACCATGGCCGCGCTGGGCATAGATCAATACCGCATCGACACTGAAGGGGTCGACTTTCCACTTCCACCACAGGCCCATGTCCTTGGTGCGGCCCACGCCGTAGAGGCCTTGTCGATTCTTGATCATCATGCCTTCCACGCCGAGGCTGCGAGACGCTTCGCGTTGTTCGGCCAACGCCTGCCAGGTCGCGCCCGTCAGCAGTGGCGAGGGCAGAAGCACAGGTTGGTTGCACTGGGCGATAACCTGTTCAAGCTGCGCGCGGCGTTCGGCCAGGGTGCGGTTACGCCAGTCGTCGCCCTGATGTTCCAGCAGGTCGTAGGCCAGTACGGCGACCGGTGCCTCGTCGAGCACCTTTTTGCTCAAGGTCTTGCGGCCGATTCGTTGTTGCAGCAGGGCAAAGGGTTGCACCGCGTCTTTCCAGACCACGATCTCGCCATCGATCACCGTGCCATCGGGCAGGCCACTGACCAGGCTGTGCAGTTCGGGAAAACGTTCGGTCACCAGCTCTTCGCCCCGCGACCAGACCCACAGCCGGCCTTCGCGCTTGACCAGTTGCGCGCGAATGCCGTCCCACTTCCATTCCACCTGCCAGTCGGCGGGGGCGCCGAGCAACGCGTCGAACTGCTCCACCGGCTGCGACAACCCGTGGGCCAGAAAAAACGGATAAGGCTGTCCACCTCGTTGCGCATGTTCGTCGGATGATTCGGCGGCGATCAGCTTGAGGTAGCCTTCGGCTGTCGGTCGGTTGGACAAATCGGTGTAGCCCACCAGCCGCTGGGCCACACGCTTGCTGTCGAGATCGGCCATGGTCGCGAGCGCGCGGGTGACCAGCAATTTGGACACGCCGACGCGAAAGCTGCCGGTGATCAACTTGATGCACACCATCAGGCTCGGCTGGTCCAGTTGCGCCCATAACGCCGGCAACCGTTCGGCCAGGTCCAGGGGCGACAGGCCACGCAGCGGCAGGAGTTTTTCTTCCAGCCATACGGCCAGGCCGTCCTCGGAGGTGTAGGTGGATTCTGGCAGGAGCAGGGAAATCGTCTCGGCCAGGTCGCCTACAGACTGGTAGCTTTCTTCGAACAGCCACGGCTCGATGCCGGACGCTTCGGTGGCCATGTCTCGCAGCAGGCGCGTGGGCACCAATTGCCGGGGGCGCCCGCCAGACAGGAAATACACCGCCCAGGCGGCGTCTTCCGGGGGCGCTTGCAGGAAGTAGGCTTGCAGGGCCGCGAGCTTGGCATTACTGGAGGTAGTGGCGTCGAGGTTGGCGTACAGCTCGGCGAAAGCTTTCATGCCGTAGCCTCTTCTTCGTCATCGCCGTATTCAGTGGTGAAGCCTTGGGCATCCAAGCCTTTTTCCCGCAGATGGCGCACCAATACGCCGACAGAACCGTGGGTGACCATCACCCGCTCGGCACCGGTTTGCTCAATGGCCCACAGCAGCCCGGGCCAGTCGGCATGGTCCGACAGCACGAAACCTCGGTCCACCCCACGCCGCCGCCGGGTGCCGCGCAGGCGCATCCAGCCGCTGGCGAAGGCGTCGCTGTAATCGCCGAAGCGCTTGATCCAACTGCTGCCACCAGCGGACGGCGGGGCGATGATCAGGGCCTGGCGCAGCAGCGCGTCGGTCTTTTTGAAATCACCGGCGTAGAGGGTTTCGGGGATGTAGATGCCGGCCTCGCGGTACACCCGGTTCAACGGCTCGACGGCGCCGTGGCTGAGGATAGGACCGATGCTGGCGTCGATGCCATGCAGGATGCGCTGGGCTTTGCCGAAGGAGTAACAGAACAACACGCTGGCTTTTCCGGCGGCGATATTGGCCTGCCACCAGTCGTTGATCCCGGCAAA
This sequence comes from Pseudomonas sp. MIACH, assembly GCF_001269925.1. Taxonomy (GTDB): domain Bacteria; phylum Pseudomonadota; class Gammaproteobacteria; order Pseudomonadales; family Pseudomonadaceae; genus Aquipseudomonas. Next base: position 283,718 of record NZ_LHVO01000053.1, on the reverse strand, counting down.
GATCTGCGCCTGGGGCTGCCAGCGGTAGATCGGCAGGCCGAAGGTGGATTCGGTGATAAAGGTATGGCAACGCACCGGTTCGAAAGGCGCGCAGGTGCCGTCGGGTTCCACTTTGTAGTCACCGGACGCCACCCAGACTTCGCCCTGGTATTCCAGGCGCACTTGGGCCGAGCCGAGTACATGCCCGGCTGGGTGAAAGCTCAGGGTCACGCCGTGGCGGACGAGTTTTTCGCCGTAGGCCAGGGTTTGCAGGTTGATGTCCTGGCCCAGGCGCGAGCGCAGGATGCCTTCGCCGGGGGCGGCGGCCAGGTAGTGCTGGTTACCGCTGCGGGCGTGGTCGCCGTGGGCGTGGGTGATGACCGAGCGTTCCACCGGGCGCCAGGGATCGATGTAGAAATCTCCGGCGGGGCAGTAGAGGCCTTCCGGCCGGGCGATGACAAGGTCCATGGGGTGACCGGGGCGATGGGCTTATCAGGTATGAGGCGGGGGCGAGCGCAGAAGTTCTATCTGAATGCATGTGGGCCAAATGTGGGAGGGGGCAAGCCCTAGTTATGGCTTTTTGTAGGAGCGAGCTTGCTCGCGAAAAACTCACAGGCGCCGCGTTCATTCAGGAAGCACGCGTTATCGTTGACGTTTTTCGCGAGCAAGCTCGCTCCTACAGGAGGCGAAGTACGCTTAACTGACCGGCATTAGGGCAAGCCCCTTCCCACATTTGAATCCGGTTTCGTCAGGTGGAAGTCAGGTCACTTGCCTGGGGTCAGGGTCAACCTGGCCTTGCCATACACCTTCTCGAAGTTCTGCGGCTGCATCGGGAAGCTCAGGTATTGCGCCTTGAGCGACGGGTCGATGCCATTGGCGTAGTTCGGGCTGGCCGGGTTGCCGGATTGGCCTATGCCGCCCTGGCCCATCATCGGTTCGACCTGGCCGAAGTCGACGATCATGCGCAGTGCCGGCACCTGGGTGGTGTTGAAATCCTGGCCCCAGCTGTACGGTGCCGGGTTCAAGGTGTTGTGGTCGCCACCGGACGCCAGTGGGCCGCGAATCACTTGGCCGCTGGTGTTTTTCCAAGTGGTGTTGTGCAACTTGCCCCACTGCCAGGCTTTGTGGTCGGCGCCCAGTTGGTTGTCGCCGGCGGTGATCGCGGCGGCGAGGCTGCGGGCGAGGATGGCGGGTTTGTCTTCTTTTTGCGCGGTGCGCACGTCGTCCCAGAATGGGCTGTCTTCGCGGCCCAGCAGGTGATCGGCCTGGGCGGCATAGGACAGGTTGGCGTTGCTGACAAAGGCTTTCCAGCTGGCGCTGTTGTCCGGGCCCAGCTCGTCGAGGAAGATCTGCCGGGTGCTTTCCTGCAGGAACAGCTCGTAGAGCGCCGCGTCGGCGGAGGTCGACACCAGGCGCCCATCGAACGCCATCAGGCGCTTCAGTGCTTCCCGTGCCTTGGCCTGCTCGGGCGCCGGCAACGCATCAATCGCCTGCCTCAATGGCTGGGCCATGCCCGGCGCCTGGAACATGGTCTTGAGCTTGGCGGCGAAGGTGGTGGTCTGGTCGTACTGCATGGCGATCATGCTGCGGCTGTCGTGCTTGCCCGCATTGGCCAGTTGCGCCAGGCGCTCGCTGCGCTCCGGTGCATCCCAGGAGTTGGACAGCTGCATACCGTAGCCACGCGGTGCGGTGCGTTGGTTGGCGGTGCCGATCCAGCCTTGTGCCGGGTCCTGGTCATAGGGGTGCAGCATCGCGTCGGCGTAACCGTCCCAGTCAAAACGCGTATCCCAGCCCGGCGACGGCAACAGGCCTTCGCCTTCGCGGCGGTTAGGGAAGCGGCCGGTAACCTGCCAGCCAATGCTGCTGGCGTCGGCGAAGACCATGTTCAAGGCAATGGCGCGGATGTTGCGGGTCGCGTCCGAGGCCTTGCCGGCGTTTTGCGCGCGGGAGAGGTCGAAGAACGCGTCGAGGCTCTTGTCATCCTTGAAGTCGGCGGTTTGCAGGGCCAGGCCCAAGCCGGTGGTCAGCGCCTGGCTGCTGTTGAGCAGGGCGCCGTGGCGGGTTTCGTACACCACTTCGCGAATCGAGCGTTGGCCTTTGACGAAGAAGGTTTCGTTACGCACCGCTGCGGGTAGCCATTTTCCGTTGTTTTCGTAGTACAACGCGCTGCCTTGGCGTTTGACCTTTTCCAGGAACAGGTCCTGGGTATCGCCTTTGACCGTGCTCATGCTCCAGGCCACGTTACCGTTGAAACCGGACAACAGGGTCGGCAGGCCGGCAATCGAAGCGCCAACGGCCTGGTATTTCGGTGCACGGATCTGCACGTAGCTCCACGGCGACGGCGCTTGTGGCTGGGCGGCGAGGTCGCCGGCCAGCAGGCTTTTGCCGCTGCGGCTGCGTTGCGGGCCGATGGCCCAGTTGCTCGACGTGGTCACGGCCAATGAGTTGAGGCTGCTCAATTGCTGGCTGACCGCGTCAAGCCCGGCGAGGCCGGTGATCTGGCCCAGGTTCACGCCTTTGAGTTTCTCGGCTTCGGCCAGGGGGATCGGCTCATCCGGCGCGCTCGGCGTCAGCCAGGCGAGTTTGTCCACCCCGACCTTTTGCGCCAGCAGCAGCGACGCCAGTTCTTCCTGCAGGTTGGCCGACTCGCTGAAGTTCAGTAGGCAGAACAGCAGCGCCGAATCTTCCGGCTTCCAGTATTCCGGCTTGTAGCCGGTCTGGGCCAGGTCCGGTGGCAGTTTGTCACGGTAGCGGAACAGGTAGGCGTTGACGCCACGGGCATACACTTCAAAGAAGCGCTTGAGGCGCGGCGACGAGGCGTTATACAGCTCGCCGGCGCTTTTTTTCAGATTGACCGCGCGCATGAAGCGGTCCACATCCAGCACCTCAGGCCCGGACATTTCCGCCAGGCGGCCCTGAGCCAGCAGGCGCAGGGTGACCATCTGGGTGATGCGGTCACTGGCGTGTACATAACCGAGGCTGAACAGCGCGTCATGGAAGGTGTTGCTTTCGATCAGCGGCATGCCTTGGGCGTTGCGGCGTATCGAAACATTCTGTGCGAGGCCCTTGATCGGCTGTACGCCGGCAACGGGGGGCAGGGTGTCCTGGGTGCTCTGGAGCTGGCAACCGGCCAGGCTTAACGCACTGGCCACTGCCGCGGCAACGCCGAACCGGGGAAGAAAATGTGAGAGGGCTGGCGAGGCCATGGCAAAGCTCCTGCGGGGGGGTAGCGTCAGTAAAGGCGCTACGTTAGTGAGCGCGGTGAAACGACGCAAGCAGGAGTTTTGGCAAAACATTGGATCTTGAGTCTTATGCAGATCAAATGTGGGAGAGGCGGTGCGACTTCAGGTCAGGATTTAGGCGGATTGACCTTTTGGACTAATTCATACGCCCGAACCGTCGCTGGCCGTTCCTTGATGCTATTGAACCAGCGCTGAACGTGTGGGAAATCTTCCAGGCGCTGGCTCTGCCACTTGTGGGAAACGATCCACGGATAGATCGCCATATCGGCAATGCTGTAGTCCTCACCCGCGACGAACGCACGGTCCGCCAAACGTCGATCCAGCACTCCGTATAGACGGGCGGTTTCATCTACGTAGCGCTTGATCGCGTAGGGGATTTTCTCCGGTGCAAACTGGCTGAAATGATGGTTCTGACCCGCCATCGGCCCCAGCCCACCCATTTGCCAGAACAACCATTGCAGCGCTTCCTGGCGACCGCGCAGGTCTTTTGGAATGAACTGGCCGGTTTTTTCCGCGAGGTACAGCAGGATCGCGCCGGATTCAAACAGCGAGATCGGCGCGCCGCCGTCGCTCGGGTTCTGATCGACGATGGCCGGGATGCGGTTGTTGGGAGCAATCTTCAGGAAGTCCGGCTTGAACTGGTCGCCCTGGCCGATGTTGATCGGGTGCACGTTGTAGGGCAGACCGGCTTCTTCCAGGAACAGCGATACTTTGTGACCGTTGGGAGTGGTCCAGTAATACAGGTCGATCATGAAGCTCTCCAAAAAAGTGGTGATGCTTGAGCGAATGCCTGTAGGTATAGGTAAAGGTGGGAGGGTGGAAATTCAATCAAACATTTACGTCTACCCTTAGACGCTTTCGGTTTGGAATGCGATGCAGCTGTGGAAGGGAGCGAACTCCCTCACACACGTGGGCCTTCAGCGCGATTTACGCCCCGTGGCACTTCTTGAATTTCTTCTCGCTGCCGCATGGGCAAGGATCATTGCGGCCGACGTCCTTCAACGCATTGCGCACGGGCTCCTGGTGAGCGTGGCCGCAGTTCGGGCCGTGGACATGGCCGTGGTCGTGATCATGGTGATCGTGATCGTGGTTGCAGTCAGGACCATGGACATGGGGTTGCTGAGTCATCGATGTCGCTCCGGAATAAAATCGCCGGGGATTATCTCGCCATTGTGGTTCACCTGCACGTCATAACCGATGAATAATCCGGTTTTCAGCTCACCTTCCAGGCGATACGGCACGGGCTGGTCGGGTTTTTTCAGCAGTTGCACCACATCGCGGATCTGCGGCCAGAGATTGGTGCGCACCGACACCTTGAAAAATGCATGGCCGCGTGGCGGGACGGTGAGCCATTCATCCGACTCGCCCTCGGTCAGCACAAAATCATCCAGGGTGACCTTGTAGATCAGGCCGCGCACGGTCAGGTCGGAGTCGTCGCGGTTATCCACGCGAAAGTACAGCTTGAATTTCTGCTCCAGCAGCTTGGCCCGCACCACTTCGACTTTCACCAGGGAGACGTGGGGCGGGGGCGAATCGTCTTCGAACCAGGAGGCGCATCCGGTCAGGCCAAAGATTAACGCCAGCATCAAGCTGTAGATCCGAAGCATGGCGTGAGTCCTGTGGTGGTTAGAGGTAGCTGGAACAACACTTCTTGAATTTCTGCCCACTGCCGCACAGGCACGCATCGTTGCGTCCGGCTTTTACTTCCACGGTGGGGTCGATGAAGTACCAGCGCCCTTCATTCTGTACGAAAGAAGACTGCTCGCGGTGGCTATGTTCGCCGGTACTGTCATGCCAGCGTGCGGTGAAGGTCACGAAGGCATGTTCCGGCTGGCCGCCGAACACCTCGGAACTTTCAACCTCCAGGCCCAGCCAGGTGCTTTGTGCGCTCCAGGCGCCGATGGCCTCACGGTCCAGGCCGGCCTGTTGCGCGGGCAACGTAGTGGCGACCAGATAGTCCACCAGGCCCAGCACATAAGCGCTGTAGCGTGAGCGCATCAGGGCGCTGGCGCAGGGGGCCGGGTGCCCGGCGTGATAATGGCCGCAGCAGGCATCCAGCAGGTTGCCACTGCCGCAGGGGCAAATGGATGTACTCATTGGGTTACCACCAATACACGTTCTGTTAGACGTAACAATAGCTAAGCCTTGGTATTACCACAGACGCAGCCGTTGACAGCTTATGACCTGATACTACAGAGGATCGCAGCGGAACTCGACGGCCAGCGGGTGCGAGGGACAGCCGAGCGAGCATTCATTCGTTGAGGCACTTCCTGGCTGGCTCGCGCAGAGCCGCTTGAGGTTCCATTGGGTCTACCGCAAGAATAGGTGAATTAACCTACTTGCCAAATAAAAACCCATTAGGTTAATTTCTGCATGGAGAAAAACGCGCCTCACTGCAAGCTGACCAACGTCAAGGCCCTAGTCGAATCTGGGAAGGTACGCACCACGAATGCTGCACGAATCGGCGCCGATGCTCTTAACCTCAACCTCTCCGAGATGCTGGCCGTGATACTGGCTCTTAAACCAACGGACTTTTACAAAAGCATGACCACCTACGCCGACCACACGCTATGGCAAGACGTGTACCGGCCACACACGAAGGCGGGGAAGGTCTATCTGAAACTCACGGTTATCGAAGACGTACTGATCGTGTCCTTCAAGGAGCTATGAACATGAAATGCCCTGTTTGCGGCGCTGCGGACTTGGTCCATGACACCCGCGACATACCCTATTCCTACAAAGGTGAAACCACTGTGGTTGCGAATGTGACGGGTGAGTTCTGCCCGTCCTGCTCCGAATCGATCCTGGATTTGGTTGAATCGGATCGTGTCATGAAGGCGATGCGCGCCTTCTCAAAACGGGTCAATGCGGATTTCGTAGACCCCGGCTTTATCGCTACGGTACGTAAGAAGCTTTCGTTGGACCAACGGGAAGCCGCCGAGATATTCGGTGGCGGGGTCAACGCCTTTTCTCGCTATGAGAATGGAAAAACCAAGCCACCGCTGGCACTCATAAAACTTCTCAAGTTGCTCGATCGTCACCCTGAGTTACTTAATGAAGTCCGAACGGCGTAGGGCGCTTGGAATCGATGTACTCACCCGCTTACCACCAATACTTTCCAAAGTTTTCCGGGTTGGCCCAGAAACGGGCGTTGAGCCAGTCCGGCACCTGTTTATAGTCAAGCAGATCGTAGGTAAACAGCGTCAGGACCTGTTCATCGCGCTGGAAACGCTCACCGGCCTGCAGGGCCAGGGAGAAGAAGTCGGTTTCCTTCCAGCCGCAGGCGCCCAGGTCCACCAGCACCGCAATGCGGCTGGCGTTTAGGTTGCGGATGCCGCCGAGCAAGGTCAGGCCTTGGGGTTTTGGCAGGTGCTCCAGGCAATCGACCACCAGCGCCAGGTCAAAACGCTGGGCCGCCAGTGCTTGCGGCAAGGGGCCTGGCGCAGCGCAGAACACCTGGGTGTCAGGGTGTGCGTCCTTAAAGGCGTCCAGCGCCGGGAACTGGCTGGCACCCAACAGCAACAGGCGTTTGGGCTGGTGCAGATCGAGCAAGGCGGCCAGCGCTTGCTGGGGTGTACGGGCAGAAATACCAGCGGTCATCAGAGATCCTCACATCAGGACCATAGAGACTAGCGCGGCTGAGCGTGCGGGCCTAGAGCGGGCGGCTGCGAAAAGTCCGACGTCGGCGGCGATCCTCAATGAATACGGGGGCGTAGCGTAGTGGCACAGTTGAAAAGAGCGGTCTTTACTCCACCCGTCGGCCCCCGCCGATCCCCTCAGGAGAAAGTCAGATGAGCATCATGCGGACAGCTCTACCCTTGGTTCTGCTAACCGGAGTATTGACAGGTTGCGCAGGCTTGCAAAAAACCGATTGGCCTACCTGCGCCGCTGTTGGCGGTGTGACCGGTGCGGCGATCGGTGCGACTGAAAGCTCAGCCTATGCGGGCTATGGCGCGCTGTTGATCGGCGGTATGGCCGGCGCCTATTGCTGGGTGCATGGCGATGGCGACGAAGACGGTGATGGCGTGCCCGACAGCCGCGATAAGTGCCCGGGTACTCCGAAAGGCGTACAGGTCGACGCCAACGGTTGCCCACCGGCGCCGCCAGCCGCGGCGGTGGTTGAGGAGGTGGTTGTGGTCAAGGAAGAAACCATCGTGATTCGCGATGTGCACTTCCAGTTCGACTCAGCCAAGTTGACGGCGGCGGATAAAACCAAACTCGACACCATTGCCACGCGCCTGAAACGAGAGGCGCCGAGCGCCCAACTGCGGGTCAGCGGCCACACCGACAGCGTCGGTAAAGACGCCTACAACCAGAAACTCTCGGAAAAACGTGCGCATTCGGTCACCGATTACCTGATCAGCGCCGGCGTGCCTCGCAGTGCCTTTGTGTCTGTCACCGGTGCGGGCGAAAGCCATCCGGTCGCCGACAATAAGACCGCTGAAGGCCGCGCCTTGAACCGTCGTACGGAAATCCAGATCAACCGCTGACAGCCCTTGCCCCTGTGGGATCCACAGGGGCATTGCCGGCAATCCTCGCTTAAATCGCAGCCCTCTCAAGTTTTTTGAACCTTCACTGGCAAATCGCCTGTAGAAGTCGTTACTGTGCGTCCAAAGAAAAATTTGAAAACACTCAGGAGCCCCATGATGCGTAAGGTTTTTCTGTTGGCCCTGTTGGTCAGCCCCGTTGCCCTGGCCCAGAGCGTCAGTGTTGAAACCAACTCATTGATGCGCCTTCCCTCCAGCACCAGTGTGTTGCAACTGGAGCGCCTGGAGGTGGCGGACTACGGCACCTTGCTGATTCCGGCCACCATCAGCCAGGTCACCGTCGATGAGCTGCACCTGGGCCGCGACGCACGCATCACCGTGGTCCCCGGCAATACGGCGCTGCAATTGCAGGTGCGGCATGCGCAACTTGAGCATGGCAGCCAGATCACCTCGCGCGGTGCCCCCGGCACCCATGAAAAACCGGCCAAGGCCGGGCGTGACCTGACCTTGCGCATCAACTCGCTGACGGCTGAAGAACTGTCGGTGGATGCCCGTGGCGGCGCGGGTGCCCAAGGGTATGCCGGGCTGGATGGTGCCAATGGCGTGGATCCTGGGTGCACCTGGGGTTCGGCGGGGCGCGGTTTTAATGGCGATAACGGCGGCGATGGCTTGCCGGGTGGGGCGGGCGCGCAGGTCCGCGTGGAGTTGCCGAAGGACTTCCCGGCTGAACACATCAAGGTCTGGGTGGATGGCGGTGCTGGCGGTTTGGCCGGTACGGCCGGTAAACCGGGCAAAGGCGGGGAGTCCAAAGGCTGCCTGGTGTACCGCGCCGATGGTGGCGAGAAGGGCCGGCCAGGGTTGGAAGGGCAGCCGGGGCCAGCTGGGCCTGCGGGTACCGTGACTATTCAGCGACTCTAAAAAGCCGCAGTCACAAGCTGCAAGCTTCAAGCTTGCAGCTTGTGACTGTGCTCAGAACATCGGCCGAGCCGAAGCAATCGCCACCACCAGCAACCCCACGATCAGATTAATCCCTACCAACTTGCGAATCTGTCCCAGCGCAGCGGCACCCGCCGGCCAGTCCTCTGCTGCCACCGCCGCCTTCAGTTGCGGAAACTTCAACGCCTGGATACGGATAAACAGCGCCGTCATCACCAGATACAAGCCCATCATCACCTGCACATAACGCGGTGCGGTTTCAAACCCGTTGAAGCGCAGTTGCAGCAGGCCGACACCGCTGATCGGCAAAACCAGCACCGCTACCCAGACCCACACGAAAAAACGTTGAAACACATTTGCCCACAGCTTGAGTCGGGCAGGGCCCTCAAGGGCCGCCACAGCGGCTGGGCGCAGGATCATCCAGGCGAAAAACATACCGCCGACCCAGATCAGGGCGGCCAATACATGCAGGGTGTAAGCGAGGCTAAACGCGGTCATTGTGGTACTCCGTTCTGCGCGGGATTAATTAGCGGGGTATGATAGCGGCCGAACCGAACCACTGAAAATTTATCCAGCGTTTTTGCGCCCGACTATCCATGATCAGCACTGAACTCAAAACCACGATCCAGGGCGCCTACACGCGTTTTCTCGAAGCCAAGAGCTTGAAACCGCGCTACGGCCAGCGCCTGATGATCGCCGAAGTGGCCAAGGTCCTCGGAGATATCGACACCGACGACGAAGGCCGCCGCGAAGGTGAGCCCGCCGTCGTGGCCGTCGAAGCCGGCACCGGTACCGGCAAGACCGTGGCCTACAGCCTGGCTGCGATCCCGACCGCCAAGGCTGCCGGCAAGCGCCTGGTGATCGCCACCGCCACTGTCGCCCTGCAGGAGCAGATCGTCTACAAAGACCTGCCCGATCTGATGCGCAACAGCGGCCTGAACTTCACCTTCGCCCTGGCCAAGGGTCGTGGCCGCTACATGTGCCTGTCCAAGCTCGATGTGCTGCTGCAGGAAGGCCATGCGCAAACCGCCACGGCGTCGCTGTTCGAAGAAGAAGGCTTCAAGATCGAGGTGGATGAGGTCAGCCAGAAGCTGTTCACCAGCATGATCGAGAAGCTGGCCGGCAATAAATGGGACGGCGACCGCGACAGCTGGCCCACCGCCCTCGAAGACGCCGACTGGGCACGCCTGACCACCGACCACAGCCAGTGCACCAACCGCCATTGCCCGAACTTCGGCCAGTGCGCCTTCTACAAGGCCCGCGAAGGCATGGGCAAGGTCGACGTGATCGTCACCAACCACGACATGGTCCTGGCCGACCTGGCCCTGGGCGGCGGCGCTGTGCTGCCGGACCCGCGTGACACCCTCTATGTATTCGACGAAGGCCATCACCTGCCCGACAAGGCTATCGGCCACTTCGCCCACTACACGCGCCTGCGCTCCACCGCCGACTGGCTGGAGACCACCGCGAAGAATCTGACCAAGTTGCTCGCCCAGCACCCGCTGCCGGGCGATTTGGGCAAACTGATCGAACAGGTGCCGGAGCTGGCGCGGGAGATCAAGACCCAGCAACAGTTCATGTTCAGCGCCTGTGAACAGGTGGCCGACTTCAAGCCCGGTGAAGATGTGGAAGGCCGTGAGCGCCCGCGCCACCGCTTTGTCGGTGGGATGATCCCCGAGCATATGCGCGAGATGGGCATTGAGCTGAAGAAAGGCTTTTCCCGTCTCACCGACCTGTTCACCCGCCTGACCGACCTGCTCAAGGAAGGCATGGACGGCGAGGTCAACATCGGCATCGCCAGCAACCAGGCCGAGGAATGGTACCCGCTGTTCGGCAGCCTGTTGTCCCGTTCCCAGGGCAACTGGGAGCTGTGGACGGCGTTTACCGTCGAAGACCCGGAAGACAACCCACCCATGGCCCGCTGGCTGACATTGTCGGAAAGCGGCGCGCTGTTTGATATCGAGGTCAACGCCAGCCCGATCCTTGCCGCCGAAATGCTCCGCCGCAACCTGTGGAACGTGGCGTATGGCTGCCTGGTGACCTCCGCCACGCTGACCGCCCTGGGCACCTTCGATCGCTTCCGCATGCGTGCTGGCCTACCGAAAAAAGCCGTGACCGCCGTGGTCCCGAGCCCATTCCACCACGCTGATGCCGGTGTGCTGCGGGTGCCCGACCTCAAGGCCGATCCTCGGGACGCTCCGGCCCATACTGCCGCGATCATTCGTGACTTGCCCTCCCTGGTGGAAGGTTCGCGCGGCACCCTGGTGCTGTTCTCGTCACGCAAACAGATGCAGGACGTGTTCGACGGCCTCGACCGCGACTGGCGCAAACAGGTGTTTATCCAGGGCAACCTGTCCAAGCAGGAAACCCTGAACAAGCACAAGGCGCGGGTCGATGGCGGGGATTCCAGCGTGCTGTTCGGCCTGGCGAGTTTTGCCGAAGGCGTCGACTTGCCCGGGGCCTACTGCGAACACGTGGTGATCGCCAAGATCCCGTTCTCGGTGCCGGATGATCCGGTCGAGGCCGCATTGGCCGAATGGATCGAAGCGCGGGGCGGTAATCCGTTCATGGAAATCTCGGTGCCGGATGCTTCGTTGAAGCTGGTGCAGGCCTGCGGTCGCTTGCTGCGTACCGAGGAAGACCGGGGCACCATCACCTTGCTCGACCGCCGCCTGGTTACCCAGCGTTATGGCAAGGCGATCCTGAATGCGTTGCCGCCGTTCCGACGCGAAATTTCTTAGGTCACCGTGGGCGAATCCGCCCACCCCGTGGTCTATTTCACTGCTATCGATGTATGTCATCAGGCCATTCACCGGCCATTTGGGAGAACCTTGTTCGTATGATTCGCACGCTGCCCGCCCTTTTTGCCCTGCTGTTCACTGCGCCCTTGATGGCCGCACCCGCGGGGCAACAGACATTGTTCAACTTTGTGCGGCCTGCCGATGTGGTCAAGGTGGTGACCCAGGACGCCAGCCTGCCGCAATACAACGCCGAACAAACCCCCGAAGGCGAGGTGTTGCGTCGTATCACCTTCAACCCGGCCGCCGAGCCGAGCCTGGTGCTCAGCCCGCAGACCGGCGCCTGGGACTGGTCGCAGTCCGGCGCCATGAGCCTGCGTATCCAGAGCGCCATGGATTGGGCGCTGACCCTCTACGTCAAGGTGCAGAGCAGCGATGGCAAGACCCTGGTCAGCCGCATCGACCTGCCGGCCGGCCCGGCCCAAACCTTGCTGATCCCGCTGCAAGCCAACTCGCCGTTGAGCCAGGGCATGAAGGCCGGCCCGCCGATGCCGATCACCGTGGACGGCCAGCGTGTGTTGCTGGCCAGCAGCGCTGGCGAGATCGACCGTAGCCAGGTGGTCTCGGTGACCTTGTCGATGATCAAGCCCAACGCCGCGCAAAGCATCCTGCTGGAGCGCTTTGGTGTGCAGGACAGTGAGCCGGTATTGAAGGCCGCCTACAGTGAACTGGTGGATACGTATGGCCAATCCACCCGTGCCCGCTGGCCGGAAAAGGTCAGCAGTGACGAACAGCTCAAGACTGCCGCCGCAAAGGAGCAAACCCAACTGCAGGGCTGGCTGGCCGCGCGTGATAAATCTGCATTGGACAAGTTCGGCGGCTGGAACAAAGGGCCGGCGTTCAAGGCCAGTGGCTTTTTCCGCACCGAAAAGCGCGACGGTCGCTGGTACCTGGTGACCCCGGAAGGCCATCCGTTCTATTCCCTGGGCGTCAACACCGTTGCCCCGGACAACAGCCAGACCTATGTGGCCGGACGTGAGTGGATGTTTGCGGCGCTGCCAAAGGCCGGCGAACCCTTCGACAAATACTACGGCAGCAGCGATAACCGTACCGGCAACGGCGCAGGTGAAGGTCGCAGTTTTGGTGCCGGGCGTTGGTATGATTTTTACGCGGCCAACCTGCAGCGCACTTATGGCGGCGAAGGGTTTGATCAGAAACGTTGGGTAACCCATACCCTTGATCGCCTGCAAGCCTGGGGCTTCAACACCGTCGGCAACTGGAGTGACGAGGATTTGGCCGCGGCCGACCGCGTGCCGTACACCTTGCCGCTGTCGATCGTCGGCGACTACGCCAGCATCAGCACCGGCATCGACTGGTGGGGCGGCATGCCCGACCCATTCGATCCGCGCTTCGCCATGGCGACCGAGCGCGCGGTCGCCATTGCCGCCCGCGACCATCGCGATGACCCGTGGTTGATCGGCTTCTTTGCCGATAACGAACTGGCCTGGGCCGGCCCCGGCGATGATCCAAAATCCCGCTACGCCCTGGCCTACGGCACGTTGCGCATGACCACCGATGTACCGGCCAAGCGCGCGTTCCTCAAGCAATTGCGTGACAAGTACCGCAACGAGCAAGGCCTGTCGAAAGCCTGGGGCATTGACTTGGCAGGCTGGGAGTTGATGGAAGATCCGGGCTTCGAGCCGCCGATTCCCAACCCTGAGCATCCGGAAATCGAAGCTGACTTCAAGTACTTCCAGAAGACCTTCGCCGATGCCTACTTCAAGACCATCTCCGACTCACTGAAATGGCACGCACCCAACCAACTGCTGCTGGGTGGGCGTTATGCGGTGAGTACGCCGGAAGCCGTGGCGTCGTGTGCGCAGTATTGCGATGTGCTGAGCTTCAACATGTACACGCTCAAGCCCCAGGACGGCTACGACTTTGCCGCACTGCGCGCACTGGACAAACCGGTGTTGATCACTGAATTCAACTTCGGCTCTGCGGACCGTGGCCCGTTCTGGGGGGGAGTGACCCCGTTGGCCAGGGAAGAAGATCGTGGCGCGGCATACGCCAACTTCCTCAAGCAAGCCATGAGCGAGCCGTCAATTGTCGGCGTGCATTGGTTTCAGTACCTGGACCAACCGGTGACCGGGCGTTTGCTGGACGGTGAAAACGGCCACTTCGGCCTGGTAGGCATCACCGACGTACCGTTCCAGGGCTTTGTCGACAGTGTGCGTAAAAGCAACCTGGCGGCGGTGGATCAACTGGGCAAGGAAGCGGAAAAGGCCAGGGCAGCCAGCACCGTTGGTGAAAGCGAAGTCGGCAAGCCTGGGCATGATGGCAAAGGCCCGGAGCAGGGCGCTGGACACGCCGGTGGGCATTCGGGAAATGGTCATTGATTCATCGTTGACGGGTTCACAAAACCGACAATGACTGGAACAATGTCGGCCACTTTTTACGGTGTTTTTCGAGGGGGCTGAGGTGCAGGTTCAGGGTCATTACGAGCTCCAGTTCGAAGCGGTGCGTGAAGCGTTCGCCGCGTTGTTCGATGACCCGCAGGAGCGTGGCGCCGGGCTCTGCATCCAGATCGGCGGCGAAACCGTCGTCGACCTGTGGGCCGGCACTGCCGACAAGGACGGCGCCGAAGCCTGGCACAGCGACACCATCGTTAATCTGTTTTCCTGCACCAAGACCTTCACCGCCGTCACGGCCCTGCAACTGGTGGCCGAAGGCAAGTTGCAGTTGGACGCCCCAGTGGCCAAGTACTGGCCTGAGTTCGCCGCAGCCGGCAAGGAAAGCATCACCCTGCGCCAGTTGCTGTGCCACCAGGCCGGATTGCCGGCGATCCGCGAAATGCTGCCCGCCGAAGCCCTGTATGACTGGCAACTGATGGTCGACACCCTGGCGGCCGAAGCCCCGTGGTGGACCCCCGGCCAGGGCCATGGCTACGAGGCGATCACCTACGGTTGGCTGATCGGCGAATTGCTGCGCCGTGCCGATGGACGTGGGCCGGGTGAGTCCATCGTGGCGCGGGTGGCGCGGCCGCTGGGGCTGGACTTCCATGTGGGCCTGGCAGATGAAGAGTTTTATCGTGTTGCACATATAGCTCGTAGCAAAGGCAATATGGGCGATGAAGCCGCACAACGTTTACTGCAAGTTATGATGCGTGAACCCACTGCCATGACCACGCGGGCATTTGCCAATCCACCGTCTATTCTCACCAGTACTAACAAACCTGAATGGCGGCGCATGCAGCAGCCAGCGGCAAATGGTCACGGTAATGCGCGCAGCCTGGCCGGGTTTTATAGTGGTTTGTTGGACGGTAGTTTGCTGGAAGCCGACATGCTCGAACAATTGACCCGGGAACACAGTATCGGGCCGGATAAAACATTATTGACCCAAACCCGCTTCGGCCTGGGCTGCATGTTGGATCAACCACACTTGCCCAATGCCACATTTGGGCTTGCCCCGCGTGCTTTCGGGCACCCTGGCGCCGGCGGTTCGGTGGGTTTTGCCGATCCTGAGCATGATGTAGCGTTTGGTTTCGTGACTAATACATTGGGACCTTATGTACTAATGGACCCGCGTGCACAGAAGTTGGTCGGAATATTGGCCGGTTGTCTGTAAACCCCTTGCTGTTTCACATTTTTTTGTTACAAAGGCAACTATAAGAAGGCGCTGAACGAAATTTGTAACTTTAAAGTTCTGTAAGCGTCTGTTTAACGGGTCATCCAGACCCCCGTTTCTTTCTCATTTTGTGGATATCTCATGTTATCGAACAAGTCCTTGGCACTGGCGCTGTGCCTCACTATTACTGGCTGCGCACAAACTCCACAAAATGATGCCGAAGGCGGGCATTGGTGGTCATTTGGATCTGATAAGGCTGTTACCAAGGACGCAGTGACCCAAACCGACGCCAAGCCGGATGCCAAGCCAGCTGCCGGCGCCAAGCCTGCCGCTCCGGTAGCCGCTGCCGCCGCGCCAGCGCCGGCCGCCAAGGCTGACACCGGCTCCAGCTGGTGGCCGTTCTCCTCCAAGAGCGCCGACGAAAAGGCTGCTGATGCCAAGGCTGACCTGAAAGCCGACCTCAAGGCTGCAGAGCCTGCCCCTGCGGTCGCCAAGACCGACACCGAGACCCACTGGTGGTGGCCGTTCGAAAGCAAACCCAAGCCATTGGCCAAGGTCGACGTGACCAATGTGCCGATGCCTGACCCGAAAATCACCCAGGCCTGGTTGGACGACTATGAGCCGCGCCTGCGCGCCGCCATCAAGGACAGCAACCTGCAACTGGAGCGTCGCGACAACGTGCTCGTCGTGATTGCCCCGGTCGACGGCTCCTACAACCCGAAACGCCCGGCGATGCTGCTGCCGGTTACCCTGGGTCCGTTCACTCGCGTTGCCAAGGCGGTTGAAGCCGATCCAAAAACCGCCGTGCTGGTGCTGGGTCACGTGGATGCCACCGGTACCGCGCCTGCCAGCCAGGCGTTGACCAAGGAACGCGCGCAGTCCATTGCCTCGATCTTCAGCCTCAGCGGCTTGAAGCAGGACCGCCTGATGCTGCGTGGCATGGGTGACCTGATGCCGCGTGCCGCCAACGACAGCACACAGGGCCGTGCCTTGAACCGTCGTATGGAAATCATGTTCACCCAGCGCACTACCATGCTGGCGCTGTTGAGCAAGTATCAATCGGGCAAGACCCCACCTGCAGCCGAAATGGTTGCGGTGCAGAACGTTCCAGCCCCGGCTCCGGCCGCCAAGGCCCCGGCTAAAAAGGCACCCGCCGCTAAAAAAGCGGCTGCCAAGCCAGCGGCTAAAAAAGCCCCGGCCAAGCCAGCTGCCAAGAAACCGGCCCCGGCCAAAGCCAAGGCGGCTACACCGGCTGCGACACCTGCTGCGAACGACCAGGCGAAAAACTGATCCGCTGAACCAGAAGGATAAAGCCGCATGACCCAGGCACTGGCCGATATGCGCCGTGACTACACTCGGGACGGTTTGAGCGAGGCCCAGGCCCCGAACGAGCCGTTTGCGTTGTTCCACCAGTGGTTTGCCGATGCGGTGAAGACCGAGCAACCGCCGGTGGAAGCCAATGCCATGACCTTGGCTACGGTCGACCAGGACGGTCGCCCGCACTGCCGTATCCTGCTGCTCAAAGGCCTGGATGCGCAGGGCTTTACCTTCTTCACCAACTATCAGAGCGCCAAGGGCGAGCAGCTCGCGGCGCGGCCGTTTGCGGCCATGACCTTCTTCTGGCCGACCCTGGAGCGCCAGGTGCGCATCGAGGGGCGGGTGGTCAAGGTCACCCCGGAAGAGTCGGATGCTTACTATCAGGTCCGTCCTCTGGGAAGTCGCCTGGGTGCATGGGCGTCTCCGCAGAGCAAGGTCATTCGTGACCGTGAAGAACTGCAAGATCTGCTCAAGGCCACCGAACAGCGTTTCAGCGATACCCAGCCTGACTGTCCCGAGCATTGGGGTGGCTATCGCCTGCTTCCCGAGCGCATCGAGTTCTGGCAAGGCCGCGCCAGCCGCCTGCACGATCGCCTGAACTACCGTCTGCAAGGGACCGACTGGGTCCGCGAGCGCCTGGCGCCCTGAGCAGCACCTTTCGTCACCTCACTTGAATGATGCCTGTCACGCTGAAGTCTCTGTTGAAGAGGCTTCAGGCGTGTACTGCTGTGCGGCGTCCTTTAACCAGTTGGCCAAATCGCCCCGTTTGATTTTCAAGGCGCGGGCCCTCTCCAACTGCTGCAGCATGAAGGTCCGTTTGAGTGGGTCATCACCCGCCATGGAGAGCGCCAGATCGCGGTCGCCCCAGCGTCTGATGCGCAGGTAAAGCCAGGCATGGAAGTACAGGCCGGCGAGGGTGGTGACTACAATAATGAAATAATCCATGAAGTTCCTGAAGACAAGAAGAGTGCTACCGTTCGTCGATTTTCCTGGTGCGGGCTGTCTGTACTAGGGCTGAATGAAAGCAATTTTCTGCCCGGCTTGCCGTGACAGGCGTCAAGCTGCAGCGTTTAATGAATACCTGTCCTTTGGAGTTGATGCTATGCGTAAGTCTGTTTTACTGGTTGCCTGCTTTACCACCCTGTCGCTTCTGCTGGGCGGCTGCGCTTCGAGTCTGACCGGCGACTCGTACTCCCGTGATGAAGCGCGTCGCGTGCAGACCGTTCGCATGGGTACCATCGAATCCCTGCGTCCGGTGAAAATCGAAGGCACCAAGACCCCAATCGGCGGCGCTGCTGGCGCAGTCATCGGTGGTGTTGGCGGCAGCGCCATCGGCGGTGGTCGTGGCAGTATCGTGACTGCGGTGATCGGCGCCGTTGCCGGCGGCCTGCTGGGCTCGGCCACCGAAGAAGGCCTGACCCGCACCCAAGGCGTGGAAATCACCGTTCGCGAAGACGACGGCAGCATGCGCGCCTACGTACAAGCCGTGCAGGAAAATGAAATCTTCCGCATCGGTGATCGCGTACGCATCATGACGGTTGATGGCACCAGCCGCGTTACTCGCTGACCGGTAAGCCGCAGGCAAAAGAAAAACCCCAACCGGGTGACCGGTTGGGGTTTTTTGTGGGCTGCGTTTCAGTCGGCTCAGGCTTTTTTGCGACTCGCCATCGCCGTCACCACATACCCGATACATGCCGCAAGTATCGACCCGGTCAGAATCCCCATTCGATCCTCCCCGGCAAACTCACTGGCACCCGGCACAAACGCCAGGGAGCCGACAAACAGGCTCATGGTGAAGCCGATGCCGCACAGGATCGCCACACCGAAAACCTGGCCCCAATTGGCGCCGCTGGGCAGTGCGGCAAGGCCGGTCTTGATGGCGAGCCAGGTGAGACCGAACACGCCGACGGTCTTGCCGATCAGCAAGCCTGCGGCAATGCCCAGGGGCACATGGTGGGTGAAACTTTCCATGCTGACCCCGGTGAGTGACACACCGGCGTTGGCAAAGGCGAACAGCGGCAGAATGCCGTAGGCCACCCATGGGTGCAGGGCGTGTTCCAGCGTGAGCAGCGGCGAGGGTTCGGCGTTTTTGGTGCGCATTGGAATGCAGAACGCCAGGGTCACGCCGGCCAGGGTGGCGTGCACGCCGCTCTTGAGGACGCACACCCACAGGATCAGGCCGATGATCAGGTACGGCCCGAGCTTGATCACGCCCAGGCGGTTCATTGCAATCAAGGCAATCAAGCAGGCACCCGCGCCAGCCAGGGCTGCACCGGACAGATCGGCGGAATAGAACACTGCGATAACAATGATCGCGCCAAGGTCGTCGATGATGGCCAGGGTCATCAGGAACAGTTTCAACGACACGGGAACGCGCTTGCCCAGCAGTGCCAGGACGCCCAATGCGAAGGCGATGTCGGTGGCCATCGGGATTGCCCAGCCAGAGAGTGCGGCGGGGTAGTCCTTGTTGATCGCCCAGTAGATCAGCGCCGGCACCACCATACCGCCGATGGCGGCTGCGCCGGGCAGGACGACTTGCGAAGGCTTGGACAGGTGGCCGTCAAGCAGCTCGCGCTTGACCTCAAGGCCGATCAGCAGAAAGAACAGGGCCATCAGGCCATCGTTGATCCACAGCAGCGCGGGCTTGGCGATTTGCAGCGCGCCAATCTGGGCCACCACCGGCACGTCAAGAAACGCGCCGTACAGGTGCGACAACGGAGAGTTATTAATGATCAGCGCCAAGGCGGCAGCGGCGATCAACAACAGTCCGCTGGCGGCTTCCAGCTGGAAGAAACGGGTGAAAGTGCTACGCAGAGGCAAGGGATGCTCTCCAATCCAGGTTCAATAGGTGGGTACCCTAACCCGTACCGTTAGTTGTTAAAACAAAAGTTATATTCTTATTTGTTATAAGAGCAGCGGTACGGTGGCATTGCGCCAAAGCCTAGCAATTATGTGTCCAATTGAGTCTTCACTGTATCTGTGTGCAGTGTAGGAAACATCCTAAGATTGGCGCTGAAATCCTAAGAGATCCTCCTCATGAGTGACCACCGTCCCTGGGCCCGCGAAGCCATTCGCATCATTGAAGCGGACTTCCAGCGCAGCGCTGACACGCATCTGATCCCCTTACCGCTGCCGGGCCTGCCGGGTATCGAGTTGTACTTCAAGGATGAATCCAGCCACCCCACCGGCAGCCTGAAACATCGGCTGGCGCGTTCGCTGTTCTTGTATGCGCTGTGCAATGGCTGGCTCAAGCCGGGCGCGCCGGTTATTGAAGCATCCAGTGGGTCGACGGCAATTTCCGAAGCGTACTTTGCCCGGCTGCTCGGGGTGCCGTTCATTGCGGTGATGCCTGCCACGACGTCCCAGGAAAAGATCGCACAGATTGCGTTCTATGGCGGCAAGAGCCATCTGGTACAGGATCCGACGCAGATCTACGCCGAATCCGAACGTCTGGCGCAGGAAAGCGGCGGTCATTTCATGGATCAGTTCACCTATGCCGAGCGTGCCACCGACTGGCGGGCAAACAACAACATCGCCGAATCAATCTTCCAGCAGATGCGTTTCGAACAGCACCCGGAGCCGAGCTGGTTGATTTCCAGCCCCGGCACTGGCGGCACCACCGCCACGCTGGGCCGTTATGTGCGTTATCGCCAGCACTGCACCCGTGTGTTGTGTGCCGATGCCGAGCGCTCGGTATTTTTTGACTTTTACCAGAGTGGCGACGCCAGCCTGCGCCTGGACTGCGGTTCGCGCATCGAAGGCATTGGCCGGCCTCGGGTCGAGGCGTCGTTTCTGCCCAACGTGATCGATGCGATGGTCAAAGTGCCGGATGCGCTGTCGCTGGCGGCCATGCATTACTTGGCTGAGCGCTTGGGTCGGCGAGTCGGCGGTTCCAGTGGGACCAACCTGATTGGCGCTTTAGTGGCGGCGCAGCAGATGAAAGCGGCGGGGGAGTCGGGTTCGATCGTGGCGATCTTGTGCGATGGGGGCGAGCGGTATGCCACCACCTATTACGATCAGGCGTGGTTGGCGGGGCAGGGCTATGCGCTGGAGGGTTTGATCGCGGCCGTTGCGGCCAGTGTGGAGCAGGGCGAGCCATTACCAGCCAACATCCTGCGCGCTAATATTTGATACAACGCAAAACCAAATGAGGGAGGGGGCTTGTCCTCTCCCTCATTTAATTTGCGCTGTTCTCAGGCTTCGATGCCGAGCATATCCCGCGCCAACGCCTCGGCGATCCGGATCCCGTCAACACCCGCCGACAGAATCCCGCCCGCATAGCCAGCGCCTTCACCGGCCGGGAACAGGCCTTTCACGTTCAGGCTCTGCATCGATTCGTCGCGGGTAATCCGCAGCGGCGACGAAGTGCGCGTCTCGATACCGGTCAACACGGCATCGTGCAGCGAGTAGCCCTTGATCTGCTTCTCGAACGCCGGCAGTGCTTCGCGGATCGCTTCGATGGCGAAGTCCGGCAAGGCCAGGGCCAGGTCACCCAGGGCCACCCCTGGCTTGTAGGACGGTTCCACACTGCCGATCGCCGTGGACGGCTTACCGGCGATAAAGTCGCCGACCAACTGTGCCGGGGCTTCGTAGTTGCTGCCGCCGAGGATGTAGGCGTGGGACTCCAGGCGCTCCTGCAGCTCGATACCCGCCAGCGGGCCGCCTGGGTAATCCACTTCCGGCGTGATGCCGACCACGATGCCGGAGTTGGCATTGCGCTCGTTACGCGAGTACTGGCTCATGCCGTTGGTCACCACGCGGTTCGGCTCGGAGGTCGCTGCCACCACGGTGCCGCCCGGGCACATGCAGAAGCTGTAGACCGAACGACCGTTCTTGGCATGGTGCACCAGCTTGTAGTCGGCGGCGCCCAGCTTTGGGTGCCCGGCATATTTGCCCAGGCGCGCGGCGTCGATCAGCGATTGCGGGTGTTCGATCCGGAAACCCACCGAGAACGGCTTGGCTTCCATGTACACGCCACGGCCGTGGAGCATGCGGAAGGTGTCGCGGGCGCTGTGGCCGAGGGCCAGGATCACATGCTTGGAGAGGATCTGCTCACCACCGTCGATGACGACGCCATTCAACTGGCCGTCTTCGATCAGCACGTCGGTCACCCGTTGCTCGAAACGCACTTCACCGCCGAGCGCGATGATCTGCTCGCGCATGTTTTCCACCACGCCGGTCAGGCGGAAGGTGCCAATATGCGGCTTGCTGACGTAGAGGATTTCTTCCGGCGCGCCGGCCTTGACGAACTCGTGCAGGACTTTGCGACCGTGGAATTTCGGGTCCTTGATCTGGCTGTAGAGTTTGCCATCGGAGAAGGTTCCGGCGCCGCCCTCACCGAATTGCACGTTGGACTCAGGGTTGAGCACGCTTTTGCGCCACAGGCCCCAGGTGTCCTTGGTGCGCTGGCGCACTTCCTTGCCGCGTTCGAGGATGATCGGCTTGAAGCCCATCTGCGCCAGCAACAGCCCGGCGAAGATGCCGCACGGGCCAAAACCGACGACGACCGGCCGCTCGACCAAGCCTGCCGGGGCCTGGCCCACTACCTTGTAGCTGACGTCCGGCGCCGGGTTGACGTTGCGGTCATCGGCGAACTTGAGCAGCAGGGCGGCTTCACCCTTCACGTTCAGGTCGATGGTGTAGATGAAGCACAGCTCCGACGATTTCTTGCGCGCGTCGTAGCTGCGTTTGAACAGGGTGAAATCGAGCAGGTCATCACTGGCGATGCCCAGGCGCTGCACGATGGCAGGCCGCAGGTCTTCTTCGGGATGGTCGATGGGCAGCTTGAGTTCGGTGATTCGTAACATGACGGGATCCGGTAGGCGGCGGACAAAAAGGCCGGCTGTTTTGCAAACCGGCGATTATAAGCCTCAAAGGCGGTTTTCCGTCATGTTAAAACGGCGCAGTGCTGAATCAGTCGTCTCGGGAACCACCAAACGCCGCGCAACCGCGCTGCACTTGGCCGTTGACGCGCAATTCGGCGGTCATGTGCTGCAGGCTGCCGCTGACGCTGTCGATACAGCGTTGCGGCGCTACCCACAGTTCGATGTGCTGGTTGTTGGCTTCGGTCATCAGGTTGAAGCGACCCTCACCGATTTGCTCTTCGACATAAGGCACCGCCAGTGGCGGCTGACCTTCACGCTCAAGCACCATGCCCTTGGCGGTGACATTCATGGCCCAGGCCGGCTTGTGGCCGTTGGCCCGCAGGGTCATGCGCTTGAAGTCCGGGTCGGCACAGGCAGAGGTCGAGCGCTCTACGCGGTAGAGTTGTTGCAGGTCGACGCTGCCTTGGGTGCCGCTGGCGACGCCCGAAAACTTGCCGCGCAAGTCGGCAAACAACGCACCTTGCTGGCCGGCCAGGGCAGCTGCTTCCTGCAGGATGCTGGTGCCGCTGGTGTCGTTGACGACATAGTTGCGTTTATCGTCGCACGGCTGGAACAGCAGCTTGCCACCTACTGCCGTGAGTTCGCCCTGCATGCGGGTCAGCCCGGCGGTAGACGGCTTAGTCGGCTCGTTTTCGAACATCTGGCAAGCGGCGAACAAAGGAAGTAAGGCAAACAGAGCGAGGGTACGGGCGGCACGCATTATCGGGTCTCCAGACAAGTGCCGCCACGTTACGCAGGCTGGCGTTGCATCACAACCCCGCAGCCATGCTTCAGGCAATTCTTACAATGGTTACATTCAACCCACTATAAACGTCTGACCGGTCTGTAAGCCTTCCACGCTTTTTGCGTAGGCCAACGCCACGTCAGCGCCCGTAGCCGGTTTATAGCCACGGAAGTACGGCGCGTAACTGCCCATGGCTTCCACCAGCACCGTTGGGCTCACGGAATTGATGCGCAGCCCTCGTGGCAATTCGATTGCCGCCGCTTTGATAAAAGCGTCGAGTGCACCGTTGACCAGTGCCGCCGAAGCGCCAGTGCGGATCGGGTCACGGTTGAGAATGCCACTGGTGAACGTGAACGAGGCGCCGTCGTTGGCATACTCGCGGCCGATCAACAGCAGGTTCACCTGGCCCATCAGCTTGTCACGCAGGCCCAGTTCAAAGTCGCTTTCGCTCATATCACCCAGCGCCACGAAATTCACGTTGCCTGCAGCGCAGACGAGTGCGTCGAATTTGCCGGTCTGTTCGAACAGTTTGCGAATCGAGGTGCTGTCGCTGATATCCACCTGGAAGTCGCCGCTGCTGCGGCCAATGCTGATCACCTCATGACGCTGGGCCAGTTCGGCCTTGACTGCTGAGCCGACGGTGCCGCTGGCGCCAATCAATAGGATTTTCATGGTGCTGTTCCTCTGGGTTTATCAGGAACTGTAGGAGCGGGCTTGCCCGCGAAGAACGCAAGAGCGCCGCTGTGTACCAGGCTCACCGCGTTATCGTTGACGATTTTCGCGAGCAAGCTCGCTCCTGCAGTAGGGGGTAGGCATCAAGTCTAGGGTGGCTTTTCAGACGGATAAACGTGCTAATAGGCAACCTTTGGTTTTCAAATGGAAACAGTCCGTGAGTGAGATGGATGATTTGGCGGCCTTCGCCGTACTGATCGAAGCCGGCAGTTTTACCGTGGCGGCCGAGCAACTGGGCTGCAGCAAGGGCCAGCTGTCCAAGCGCATCAGCCATTTGGAAGCGCAGTTCTGCGTGGTTTTGCTGCACCGCACCACGCGCAAGCTCAGCCTGACCGCCGCGGGCGCGGCGTTGCTGCCCCAGGCGCAAGCGCTGGTGGTGCAGGTGGAACGTGCCCGTCAGGCATTGGCGCGTCTCAAGGACGATTTGGCCGGGCCTGTGCGTATGACGGTTCCGGTTTCACTGGGGGAAACCTTCTTCGATGGTTTGTTGTTGGAGTTTTCCAAGCAGTACCCCCAGGTGCAGATCGAGCTGGAACTCAACAACAGCTACCGAGACCTGGCGCGAGACGGCTTTGACTTGGGGGTGCGTTCGGGTGCGATTGAAAACGAGCGCCTGGTGGCCAGGCCGCTGTTGGCCTGGCACGAGATGACCTGTGCCAGCCCCGCTTATCTGGAGCAGAACGGCGAACCACTGACCCCCGGGGATCTTGCGGCGCACACGTGTTTGCTCAACAGTCACTACAGCGGCCGCGAGGAATGGCTGTATCACCAGCAGCACGAGTTGTTGCGGGTAAGGGTGAGCGGCACCTTTGCCTCCAACCATTACAACTTGCTGAAGAAGGCAGCCCTGGTGGGGGCCGGTATCGCCCGCTTGCCGTCCTACGTGCTGCCGACGGAATTGGCTGACGGCCGATTGCGTTGGCTCCTGCGCGATTACCAGACGCGGAGTATGCCGATGTACCTGGTCCACCCTTATCAAGGCGGCCTGCCGAGGCGTCCCCAAGTATTGGCCGACTACCTGGTGGACTGGTTCAAGCGCAGCGGCGAGGCACTGGATCGGCTTTAACGGTAACGGCGCGCAATCAGGTGGTCGATGGACAGGCTGCCTGGCCCTTTGGCGACCAACAGCAACAGCAGCGCAATCCAGGTGCCGTGGGTGGGGTAGGCGTCCGGGTAGACGAACAGTTGAATGACCAGGGTCATGCCGATCAAGGCCAGGGCCGGGAAGCGTGTGGCCAGGCCCACCAGGATCAGCACCGGGAAAAAGTGCTCGGCAAACGCCCCCATGTGCGCGGCCACTTCCGGCGACAGCAACGGCACGTGGTATTCACTGCGAAACAGCGGCAATGTCGAGGCGGCGAGTTTGGGCGTACCGAGTTCGAACGTGCCGTTGATCAGGTCAATGGCAAGGCCTTCGATCTTGGTTTGCCCGGACTTCCAGAACACCGCCGCAATGGAGAAGCGCGCAATCAACGCGATCAGGCTGTAAGGGATTTTTTCGAAAAGCGTGATGGCCTGTTTGATCAGGCACGAAGGACGGCTGTTCATGGCGATACCTTTTGTTCTGGGAGCGAATGAGTGAGGGCGTCGTGGTTGATCAGCAGCGCCAGGCATTGGTGCAGGTCGAACGCGGCGCTGGCCTCAAGGGCGTCGGCGACCGCCATTTCCAATGCCGAGCCGTGTTTCAGGCTATTGATAAAGGCGACCGAGCCGCCGTCGATGGCGAAGACCTTGACGCTCAGTCCTTGGCGCAACACCAGCACGCCTTGGGCATGCCAAGGATCCAGGGTGGCCAGGGCACCTTCGGTCTGGTGTGCCGCCCATACCGCCACCACTGCGTAGGCGGAGTTCAATGCGCCTACGGACGGGTGCAGTTGCAGGTGCTGCGCGCCCAGATTCGTTTGGGTTTGCAGTTGTTGCAGCACGGCTTGCGAATCCACCCAGGGTGTATCCGCCGCGTGATAAGCGCGAACCCGCAGGCATTCCAGCCGGGCCACATCGGCCAGGTAAGGCACGCTGGCGGCCGGCTCGAAACCCTGGATAAAGTCGGCGAATGTGCTGCCGTACTCGCTGATCAACGGGCTGTTGGGCGGATATGCCTGGACGAATATGCCGGCCATGGCGCGGAAAAATGCATCGCCTACCAATTGCGCCGTTACGGGATAAGCCGTTGCCAGCGCATTGATCAACGAACTGTGAACATTGTTGCGATACACCGCAAAACGGCTGGCCGGATCGGCCCCGTTGCTGCTGAACAGACCGTCGGGGCAAGGCTGGTCGGGCGCCAGCAAGGCGCTGGCAAAGTCGTCGTGAAGGCTCATGGGTGGGCCTGCGATAAATACCGTTCAGCGTGTTGGGCTTCCGCGTGCAACACACTGAATGCCGGCACTTGGTTGTCGCGCTCGATCAGTGTCGCGACCGGGCCCGTAAGCGCGAGCACCTGTTCGTACAGCTGCCACACCGCGCTATCAATGGGCGCGCCGTGGTCGTCGATCAGCAGGCGATCGCCCAGGTTGTCGGTGTCTTCGGCGAAGCCGGCCAGATGAATCTCACCCACGGCGCGCAACGGTAGGGCGTTGACGTAGGCCAGTGGGTCGCGCTGGTGGTTGATGCACGACACGTAGACGTTGTTCACGTCCAGCAGCAAGCCGCAGCCGGTGCGGCGGATGATTTCGCTGATGAAGTCGGTCTCGTCCAGGGTGGAGCGCTGGAACTGCAGGTAGGTCGATGGGTTCTCCAGCAGCATCGGCCGCTTAAGGGTGCTCTGGACTTGGTCGACGTGTTCGCACACTCGACTCAAGGTGGCGGCGTCATAAGCCAGGGGCAGCAGGTCATTGAGAAACACCGGGCCGTGGCTGGACCAGGCCAGGTGTTCGGAAAACGAGTGTGGCTGGTAGCGTTCGATCAGTGCGGCCAAGCGCCCCAGGTGCTCACGGTTGAGCGGGCCTTCGCCGCCGATGGACAGGCCCACGCCGTGCAACGACAGGGGGTAACGTTCGCGAATCAACCCCAGGTAGTGATGAAACGGGCCGCCGGCCACCATGTAGTTTTCGGCGTGCACTTCAAAAAAACCGATGTCGGGCGAAGTATCGAGCACTTCCTTGAAGTGCTCGTTCTTCAGCCCCAGCCCGGCCCGATAGGGCAGCCCGGGCACCTGAACCGGTGAGACTGTGGGCAGGAGTGAAAGCGTCATCATCCGTACTCAGGCTGTGCAGGGTTTCAGGACTTGGCGGTGAAGGCGGCTTCCTGGCCGAAACCGGTCGGCGATGTGGAGCTTGGGGTTTGGGTGCAGGTGCCGGCCGGGACCAGTTTCCAGGCGTTGGCCTGATCCTTGGTTTTCGAGGTGCCGGCACAGGACGTGCCGGCGCCGGCGGCGCAATCGTTCTTGCCGGCTTCAGCGACGCCGAAGCATTTCTGCATGTCGTCGGCGGCGTGGGCGGTGGTGGTCAGGGCGGACAGGCTCAGGGCCGAACCCAAGGCGAGGACGAGGGTAGCGGCAGACAGTTTGGTGGTCATGGTGGATCTCCAGCAGTAGGTTGAGGAGCGGGCTTGAATGCCTGCTTGCACCACTAGAGGCGGGAGGAGGATGTTCGTTACAAGGCCAGACGAAATAATTTAAAACCATGCAAAAAAAATGTGGGAGGGGGCAAGCCCCTCCCACATTAGATCCGGTTTGTTCAGCAACCGTCTCTTAGCCGCCCAGGTACGCCTCACGTACCTTCGGATCGGTCAGCAACTGCTCGCCAGTGCCTTGCATCACCACCCGGCCGTTTTCCAGCACGTAGGCACGGTCGGCGATTTTCAGCGCCTGGTTGGCGTTCTGCTCCACGAGGAACACCGTTACACCGTCCTTGCGCAACTGTTCGATGATGTCGAAGATCTGCTGGATGATGATCGGTGCCAGGCCCAGGGAGGGTTCGTCCAACAGCAACAGCTTGGGCTTGCTCATCAGCGCCCGGCCGATGGCGAGCATTTGCTGCTCGCCGCCGGACATGGTGCCGCCGCGCTGGCTGAAACGCTCCTTGAGGCGAGGGAACAGGTGCAGCACCTTGTCCATCTGCTCCTGATAGTCGCCCTTGTCGGTGAAGAACCCGCCCATGGCCAGGTTCTCCTCCACGGTCAGGCGTGAGAACACCCGCCGGCCTTCCGGCACCACGGCAATGCTCTTGCGCATGATCTGCGAGGACTGCTGGCCCACCAGCTCTTCGCCCATGTAGCGGATGCTGCCGCTGTGGGCCTGCGGCGAGCCGCACAAGGTCATCAGCAAGGTCGACTTGCCGGCGCCGTTGGCACCGATCAGCGTGACGATCTCACCCTGGCGCACTTCCACGTTGACGCTGTGCAGGGCCTGGATCTTGCCGTAGAAAGTGGAAACGTTTTCGAATTGCAGCATTTTACGCTTCCCCCAGATAGGCTTTGATCACTTCAGGATTGTCACGGATCTGCTCCGGCGTCCCGTCTGCCAGCGGCGTGCCCTGGTTGATCACGACGATATGGTCGGAAATGCTCATGACCAGTTTCATGTCGTGTTCGATCAACAGCACCGTGGCGTTGTTTTCCTCACGCAACACACCGATCAGTGCCTTGAGGTCTTCGGTTTCCTTGGGGTTCAGGCCGGCGGCCGGTTCGTCGAGCATCAGGATCCGCGGGCGGGTCATCATGCAGCGGGCGATTTCCAGGCGACGTTGCTGACCATAGGCCAGGGTGCCGGCGGGGCGGTTGGCGAACTCGGTGAGGTTGACCTTGTCCAGCCAGTACTCCGCATATTCCATGGCCTCGCGCTCGCTCTTGCGGAACGCCGGGGTCTTGAACAGGCCTGCAAAGAAGTTGGTGTTCAGGTGACGATGCTGGGCGATCAGCAGGTTCTCGACCGCCGTCATGTCCTTGAACAGCCGCACGTTCTGGAATGTCCGCACCACGCCCTTGCGGGCGATCTCGTGACCGGCCAGGCCCTGGATCGGCTGGCCGTCCAGCAGGATGCTGCCGCCACTCGGCTTGTAGAAACCGGTGAGGCAGTTGAACACCGTGGTCTTGCCGGCGCCGTTGGGGCCGATCAGCGCTACTACCTGTTTCTCTTTCACGGTCAGGGCGACGCCGTTGACCGCCAGCAAGCCGCCGAAGCGCATGCTCAAGTTTTCGACTTTCAGGATCTCGCGGCTCATTTGCGCAGCTCCATGTGTGGACGTTGCATGGGCAGCAGGCCTTGAGGACGCCAGATCATCATCAGCACCATCATGGCGCCGAACATCAACATGCGGTATTCGCTGAACTCACGCATCATTTCCGGCAGCAGGATCATCACGATCGCCGCCAGGATCACACCCAGTTGCGAGCCCATGCCACCCAATACCACGATGGCGAGGATGATCGCCGACTCGATAAAGGTGAACGACTCCGGGGTCACCAGGCCTTGGCGCGCGGCGAAGAAGCTGCCGGCGAAACCGGCGAACGCGGCACCCAGGGTGAAGGCGGAGAGCTTGATGATGGTCGGGTTCAGGCCCAGGGCACGGCAGGCGATCTCATCTTCGCGCAACGCTTCCCAGGCGCGGCCGATCGGCATGCGCAGCAAGCGGTTGATCACGAACAGTGCCGCCAGCGCCAGCAACAGTGCCACCAGGTACAGGAACACCACTTTGCTTACCGGGTTGTAGTCGATCCCGAAGTACTCGTGGAACGTCTGCATGCCTTCGGCAGCGGTGCGGTCGAACGACAGCCCGAAGAACGTCGGCTTGGGGATGCTGCTGATACCGTTGGGACCACCGGTGATGTCGGTCAGGTTACGCAGGAACAGACGGATGATTTCCCCGAAGCCCAGGGTCACGATGGCCAGGTAGTCACCGCGCAGGCGCAGTACCGGGAAGCCCAGCAGGAAGCCGAACGTGGCCGCCGCCATGCCGGCCAGCGGCAGGCAGATCCAGAAGCTCCAGCCCAGGTAGTGCGACAGCAGCGCGTAGGTGTAGGCACCCACGGCGTAGAAGCCCACATAACCCAGGTCGAGCAGGCCGGCTAGGCCCACCACGATGTTCAGGCCCAGGCCCAGCAACACGTAGATCAGGATCAGGGTGGCAATGTCGACCGCACCGCGCGAGCCGAAGAACGGCCAGATCAACGCGGCCACGATCAGGCCGATGATGATGTAGCGCTGGGTGCGTGGCAGGGTCAGGAATTGGCTGACCTTGGGCGAGACCAACGGGCCACGGTTGCTCTTGAACAGAGCGCCGACCTGCTGGGTGAACAGCACGCGCAGGAACATCAGCACCGAGCACAGGGCGATGATGGTCAGGGTCACGGGGCCGGTGCCGTGCACTTCAAGGTTGATGCCGACAATGCTCAGCTTGAGGCCGAGTACCGGGAAGGCCACAGCCCACACCAGCAAGGCGCTGAAAAACGCCGATTTAAGATATCTGCTCATACTTTCTCAACCTCCGGACGGCCCAGGATGCCGGTCGGACGGAACAACAGCACCAGAACCAACAGGCCGAACGCGACGACGTCCTTGTATTGGTCGCCGAAAATATCGGCACCAAACGCCTCGGCCACCCCCAGCACCAGGCCGCCGAGCATCGCGCCCGGAATACTGCCGATGCCGCCCAATACCGCTGCGGTAAAGGCCTTGAGGCCTACCAGGAAACCGGCGTTGGGGTTGATCACGCCGTACTGCATGCTCAGCAGTACCGCCGCGACGGCTGCCAGCGCAGCACCGATCACGAACGTCAGGGCGATGATGTTGTTGGTGTTGATGCCCAACAGGTTGGCCATCTTGATGTCTTCGGCGCAGGCCCGGCAGGCGCGCCCCAGACGGGAGCGGGAGATGAACAGGGTCAGGCCCAGCATGGCCACCAGGGTGACGACGAAGACCAGGATCTGCATGTAGGAAATCAGGACCTCTTCCGCACCACCCGGACCGAAGGAGAAGCTCCCCGGGATCAGGTTGGGGATGGATTTATCCTTGGAGTCCTGGGACAGCAATACGGTGTTCTGCAGGAAAATCGACATGCCGATGGCGGAAATCAGCGGGATCAAACGGTTGCTGCCACGCAAGGGACGGTAGGCAACGCGCTCGATACTGTAGCCATAGGCACTGGTCACGACGATCGATGCAAGGAACGCAGCGGTCATCAACAGCGGCAGGGAGTGGATACCCATCATGGCCAGCCCGGCAAGGGCGATGAAGGCCACGTAGGAACCAATCATGTACACCTCGCCATGGGCGAAGTTAATCATTCCAATGATGCCGTAAACCATTGTGTAGCCAATGGCTATCAAGGCATAGGTGCTGCCAATGGTCAGGCCATTAACCAGCTGTTGGAAAAAATGATAGATCTCAGGCATTACAGCGCTCCTAAAAACCCGATACGCATTT
The DNA here is from genome assembly GCF_001269925.1 of Pseudomonas sp. MIACH. Lineage (GTDB taxonomy): Bacteria > Pseudomonadota > Gammaproteobacteria > Pseudomonadales > Pseudomonadaceae > Aquipseudomonas. Next base: position 252,688 of record NZ_LHVO01000053.1, on the reverse strand, counting down.
CACTGGTGGAGTCATGTTCCGGCCCCGTGCTGTGTTCTGTGAGCACATTTGCACAAAGCGTTTGCCAGCGAACCGCTGGTGACGGTTTTAAGATTTTCAGGTGAGCCAGCGCCCGGATCGCGGGTGACAGGCCCATAAACCTCGTAAAACAAAACCCACTGCTCTCACAGTGGGCTTGTTGGACCAGTAATGCCTGGCTTACTGAGGGGAAACTTCGGTTTTTGGTTTGCCGAAGTGCCATTCGTAGACCACGAACTTGAAGTCCTTCAGGTCGCCCTTGGCGTCGAAGCTCAGCTCGCCGGTAGGGGTCTTGAAGGTGCCCGCGTGGATGGCGGCAGCCACTTTGGCGGTGTCTTCGCTCTTGGCAGCGGTAATACCGCCGGCGATGACTTCAATGGCCGAGTAGGCCGGGAACACGAACGGACCGGTTGGGTCCTGCTTGTTCTTGGCGAACTCTTCAACGATGGCTTTGTTGGCCGGGTCGGTGTCGAAGGATTTCGGCAGGGTTACCAGCAGGCCTTCGGAAGCGCCTTGGGCGATTTGCGAGATGGAGTCGTTGCCAACACCTTCAGGGCCCATGAACTTGGCGTTCAGGCCTTTTTCCTTGGCTTGGCGCAGGATCAGGCCCAGCTCCGGGTGGTAGCCGCCGTAGTAGACGAAATCGACGTTGGCTTGCTTGAGCTTCTGGATGATCGAGGAGAAGTCTTTGTCGCCGGCGTTCAGGCCTTCGAAGACGGCAACCTTGGTGCCTTTCTTCTCAAGGGTCTGTTTGACGGCGGTGGCGATACCTTCACCGTATTGCTGCTTGTCGTGCAGGACGGCAACGATTTTCGGCTTCACGTGGTCGGCGATGTAGTTGCCGGCCGCTGGGCCTTGGGCGCTGTCCAGGCCGATGGTGCGGAAGATCAGCTTGTAGCCACGGGCGGTGATTTCCGGGCTGGTAGCTGCCGGGGTAATCATGATCACGCCTTCGTCTTCATAGATGTCGGACGCTGGCTGAGTGGAGCTGGAGCAGAGGTGACCGACCACGAACTTGACGCCGTCGTTGACCACTTTGTTGGCAACGGCCACGGCTTGTTTAGGATCGCAAGCGTCGTCGTATTCCTTGGCTTCGAGCATTTTGCCGTCGACGCCGCCCTTGGCGTTGATGTCGGCGATGGCCTGCTTGGCACCCATGAATTGCATGTCGCCGTATTGCGTTACAGGACCAGTTTTCGGACCGGCGATGCCGATCTTGATGGTGTCAGCTGCGAACGAATGGCCGGCAACCCCAGCCAGGACCATAGCGGCAAACAGTTTGGAAATCTGCTTAGTAGCCTTATTCATAGTGCTCCACTCTTACTGTTGTATTTTTTATAGTTCTAGCGGCCTTGTGAGCTGCAGAACCGGATCAGATATCTCGGATATCCCCCCGGCAGTGCCCTGGCAACTGTACCGGTACAGTGTAGAGCGCCGGTTGATCGCTTGAAAAGCTGGCTGCTGGGGGCAAAACCTGTGTATGTCGCTTAAATGAAAGAAAAAGACAGAATTGCGGCGGGGTAATGCCAGAGTCTCGGGCAATCCTTGGCTTTCCTGACACTTTCTATCGATGACTCATTTGCAACGGGGTTTTTCTACCTGGCTTTTTATACGAAAGGCACGACGTTATGATTGCGCCGATTTTTTTCCCAGGTGAATTCCCATGACGCAAGAACCTAGCACCCTCTATGCCAAGCTGCTCGGCGAAACCGCCGAAATCTCCTGGAAGGAGCTTGAACCGTTCTTTGCCAAGGGTGCCCTATTGTGGGTCGACGCCGGCCTGGATTTGATTGAAGCCGCCGAGGGAATGGCTGAAGACAACCGCGATAAAGTCGCTGCCTGGCTGGCCTCGGGCAGCCTGTGCGAAGTGTCTGCGACGCGGGCATTGGACCTTGTTGAGCGTGACCCGAGCTTGTGGGCTGTGGTGGTTTCGCCGTGGATACTGATCCAGGAAAGGGCGTCGCGATAACGTTTAGCACTTAAATGGTGCGTGATTTTCGGTTTTAAAAGTGTGTAGCTGAGTAACCGCTGGCGCCGTGATGGCATCTTGCCGTGGAGAAAGGTCACAGCGCAGGGTGACGCGCACGTCATGGGAACAGTTTTCTCGCGGGTGAATCGGCGGAAGAATTGTTTCTCGGTGTGAATAAAAGGCAGGTGGCTGTCAGATCATGGCGTAGGAAACGGTGAATTCCGGTAAAGTTCGCCGCTTGTCACCCGGAGCTAGTCATGCCGTCAGCGCTGCCCCCTTTAGCGAAACCTTCACACCAACTGCTTTACCTTATCTACGGTCATCAGGACGTTTATCGGCGCGAAGCCAAGTTCAGCATCCTCACCGCCCTGTCTCAACTTAAAGCGGGCGAGTCGCTGTGCATCCGGGTCATGACCGATCGCCCCCAGGACTACGACGGCTGGCCGGTTGAAACCATCGCCCTGGACGAGCAGACCCTGGCCCAATGGCAGGGTGAAAACGGTTACCCCCATCGCCGCAAGGCCTGCGCGATCGCCCAAGGGCTGACGCTGGCGGACAAGACCCTGTTCGTCGACACCGACACGCTGTTCCTCAAGTCCCCCCATCGTGTGTTCGAGCTGATCGAGCCGGGCCAGTATGTGATGGACGGTTTTGAATACGACTGGAGCTACGTCTGCAAGCGCCCGGACTACCTCAAGCTGGGCGAGCACCTACAGGCCCATGGCATCTCGGCGGATAACAGCTTCAAGCTCTATAACAGTGGTCTGTGCGGTGTCCGTGCCAGCGATTCGCCGCTGCTCGAAGCGTCTATCCGCCTGATCGACGAGTGGACCCGGAACTCGTTCGATATCCACACCATCGAGCAAATCGCGATTTCCTTCGCGATGCGCGGCCAGAAGGTGCGCGAGGCCCGCAAGTTCGTTCATCACTACTTTGCCGACAAGCGCTTCTTCCATGCCATGCAGGCGCACTTCTTTACCCTGTACGGTGAGGCATTTGGCCCTGAGCTGGTGGCGCGTTGCCTGGATGTGCCGCGGGTCAAACCGGTGCCCTCTCCCTGGCAGCGGCTGCGCATCAAGTGGAAGCTGCGCAATCAACGCAAGCATTTGAAAAAGGTCGGTCGAGACTTGCTCTACGGTAGTTCGGCGCCTGCGCATCCGTATTACGACGTGTGCCGACACGGCTGGTGGGAATCGGCTTTGCGCGAGATTCGCGGCTGGGATGAGGCGGAGCAGAAGCGCTTCTTCGGCGCGAAAAACTCGGGCTGGCCGAAGCAACTGCCCCGGCCTGCAAAGCGCGGCGACGAAAAGACCATCCTCGCGTTCCTGCGCCAACGCATGACGCACTGAGGTTGCGACGGCGCCAGGCGGCGCCGTCCCACGTTGTTAGCCGGTCTTGCCGGTATGGTTATTCAACGAAATGACCTTGGTCTTGCCGATGCGGTGACGGTAGATCTCGCGCAGGTACTTGATCGCTTTCTTCACGCAATCCCGTGACAGACGAATGTCATTGATCGACACAAACTTCTCTTTGTCGTTGATCAACTCGCGGTACTTCTTCTCATACATCGGCTTGATCGCGTACCAGTTGGTATCAAGGATCTTCGCCGGGTTTTCAAACTCGTTGAGCAGCTCGTCGATGCGGTCTTCGTCGAAGTCCTCGTGGATGATGAAGTCCAGGATCGAGTTATCCAGCGTGTCGTCGAAGCGGTACGGGTTGCGCGCGAAGCAGCGCTTGATAAAGGCCACGATCAGCGTCAGGAAGTCATCCGACAGGCACGGGCTCTTGGCGATCAGGGTGGTCAGCGACAGGTTGGCCGACGCGCCGATCACCAGGGCATAGCGCTTGAGGGTGGTGTTGGGGAACAGGCTGTTGAGGTGAGTTTTGAGCCGGTTCAGGTCCATGTAGGACAGCTTGTAGTCCTTGGGCAGTGAGACGATCGACACCACCGACGAGCAGTTCTTGAAGAAGTGCAGGTCATGCAGCGCCGCCGCGTCGTAGCCGGAGTTCTTGTACTGCTCCAGGGACGCTTTGTAGCGCTTGGACTCGATCGGTAACAGGCTGATGCCTTCGATGGCCTGGGTGACCTTGTTGAAGTGCGGCAGGTCGATGGAGCGGAAGAACAGGTCGTCGATGTTCAGGCGCTGGGGCTCTTTCTCGAAGACTTTGAACTTGTCATTCGACGGCACCGGGGTTTCCGGTACTACGGATTCGGCGTAGGCAATCGCCACCGGACCGGCCAGGCTCATGAACAGGTCATTGGCGTCCAGGCGAATGGTTTCGCCGATATCGATGCCGGCGCGACGGAAATAGTTCTGGTCGTAGTCGGTGGTCACGGCCTGGGCGGTGAGGATGTTGAAGATTTGCTGGGAGATGTACTGGTTGGCGTGTTTTTCCATGGCATTGACGTCAATGTTCTGGATGTTGCCGTCATCGCTTTCTTCGGCATAACGCATGATGTCGTTGGAGATCAGCATCATCGCGTTCCACGGACGGATACGCCCCTTCACACTGGCTTCGCTGCTGTCTTCATTGTCGAAGTTGTACGAGAAGTCCCATTCTTCCGAAAGGTACTTGCACAGCAAGCGTCCGGCGTTGATATGCAGCGCCTCGGACATTTCGCTGCGGTGATCAGAGATATTCGGCAGCACACAAATGCCACTGGTGAAGATCGGCTCGAAGACGAAAGCGTGGCCGCTCTTGCTGTCGTGCTCGTCGGCGGGCTTGGTGTCGAAGGTCTTGTTCATGTACGAGTGTTGCTGGGCCAGGCCGAACTCCGAGGCCATGCCCGAACCGGTGCCGCCGCCGGCGCTGAAGATCGAGAAGTACAGGCGCGACTGGTTGGCCTTGATGCCGCAGGAGTCGATCAGGTACGAGTGGATCATCTTCCAGTCGGGGCTGGAGAAGCGCTGGGTATCTTTGTTGAGGATGATCTTGGCCAGGTACTGGCCGAGGATCGGCGCGTTACCGGCGCCACCGGCATGGACTTCAGAGAGGTCCATGATTTTCATCTTGCTGTAGTCGCGCAGGAAGCCGCTTTTTTCGCCCTTGCGCGAGAAACGGATACGTCCGGCGATGTCCTTGTCCAGGTCGCCCAGCATCACCAGCGGTTCCACCAGGAACACCGGCTTGCTGGCCTTGCCGCCGCCCAGGCGCAGGTTGTTGCGAATCCACTGGGCCGGGCTGTAGCCCTTGTCCAAGGATTTATCTTCAGTGCTGAATTCGTTGAGGTAGAACTTGCGCGCGTTGTACACCAACTCCGCCACGTCCAGCGCGATGTTCGAACCGCAGCGGCCCAGGCCGATCAGGCATACCGAGGGGAATTCCTGATCGCTGTGCTGCTCGCTGTCGCCTTCCAGGTGAGGCGGGCGTGGGAACACCATGTCGCGCAGGCCGTCGAGGTTATCGAGGATGCGGTCGGTATTGGTTTCAGTGAAATACAGGTATTGCTGGGTGGCCAGCGGGCGCGTGGTGCTCAATGACTTTGAACCTGAGGGCTTTTCCGCAGGAGCTGGGAGCAACACATCGGATACCACGGTGGCGGGGTTATTTTTAGAAGTCATTGTGCGCCATGTGCCTGTGCGGATGGCTGAAAAGTATCAAGTAGCCATCACGGAATGGGAGTTCGCGACTTTGCAGTGCGTCCTTGTCCGGAACGATCGGGGTAACCCTGTGTGCCCAGGTAAAACCTGGCCGGACTCTGATGAATCGGCCGTTCGTCGGCGATCTTTAGGCAAGTGATGGCGAAATGCCAAAGATTCGGCGTCAGCGAATTGGCCTGACGATGGAAGTAGACCCCGAGCGGCCGGGGGAGGGATCCTTGGCAGGGTTGGTATCCTTGCTGCCTGCGACGCTGCAGGAGTAAAGCGGGTTGCGTATGTCGATGCCCTGCATCGCGCCAATGATGTCACTGGCGGGCACCGCCGGGCTCAGTAGGTAGCCCTGCACAAAGTCACAGCCATGCTTGAGCAGGAGTTCGAACTGGGCCTGGGTTTCCACGCCTTCGGTCACCACCTGCAGGTGCAGGGTGTGGGCCATGCCAATAATCGCCTGGACGATCTCGATATCGGCTGTCGACTTGGGAATGTCCTGGATAAACGAGCGATCGATTTTCAGGGTGTTGAGCGGCAAGCGCTTGAGGTAGGCGAGGGACGAGTAGCCGGTGCCAAAATCGTCGATGGCCAGCGACACGCCCAGCGAGCGGATTTGTCGCAGCAGGGCGAGGGTGCTGCTGATGTTGCCCATCAAGGCATTTTCGGTCACCTCCAGTTCCAGGCGGTTGGCGCCGATCCCGCTGAAGCGCAGTGCGTCTTCGATCTCATCCGCCAGCTCGTCTCGGGCCAGGTTCAGGGCCGAGCAATTCACCGCCATGGTCAGTTCGGTATAGCCTCGGTCGGAGAGCAGGCTCAAGTCATGGCAGGCTTGGCGCAAGACCCAGTGGTCCAGTTCGGCGATCAGACCGTTGCTTTCGGCAATGCCGATAAACCGGTCGGGGGCCAGCAGCCCATGTTGCGGATGCTGCCAGCGCACCAGGGCTTCCAGACGCGTGACCTTGCCCAGTTTCATGTCAAAGATCGGTTGGTAGAACAGCACCAGTTGGTTCTGGGCGCGCAGGGCGCTGCGCAGTTCTTCTTCCAATTGCAGTTCGAGAAAGGCGCGGGTCTTCAGGTTGGAGCTGAAGAAGTTCAGGCTGTTACGCCCCGTGTCCTTGGATTGGTACAGCGCCAGGTCGGCGGTTTTGAGCAGCTCTTCGCAGGTCAGGCCATCCTCGGGAAACAGGCTGATGCCGATGCTGGTGGTCATTACCATGCGCCGGCCGGCCAGTTCGATGGGTTCCTTCATCTGCTGCATGATGCGCTGGGCCAGGTGGCGCGCTTCGTCGCGGTGGTGAATGCTGATCAGAATGCAGAACTCGTCGCCGCCAAACCGCGCGACCACATCGGCGTGGCTGCGCACCGAACTCTTGATGTGGCTGGCGAGCACGGTGAGCAACTGGTCGCCGGCATCATGCCCGAGGCTGTCGTTGATGCGCTTGAAGTGGTCGATATCGAGGAAGATCACCGCCATCATGCCGTGGGATGCGGTTTTTTCCGCGAGTTTCTCCGCAAAGATCTGGTTGAAACCCCGGCGATTCAACAGGCTGGTCAGCGCGTCGTAGTGAGCCACCTGCTGCAGCGTGGCGCGGGCCTGGTCCAGTTCGCTGAGCAGCGCATTGACCCGACGTAAGTCACGCTCCTTGTGCTGAAGCTTCTTGTCGGCCAGCGCGGCGCTGATGCTGCTGCCGATCACCAGCAGAGTGATCACCGCCACGGACAGGCCCAGTTGGATAGGGTTGTTGTCCCGGGATAACGAGAGGTCGGCCCCGGTGGGGACTATCAGTTGCATGGCGGCCATGCCGGTAAAGTGCATGCTGATAATCCCTGCGCCCAACACCAGGCTGGCGGCGTATTTGAGCAGTTGATGGAAGACGCCGGCGCCGGTGCGCAGATAGCTCGACAGCAACAATGCGGCCAGGCTGGCGCCAATGGCGATGCCCACCGAGGCGAGGAATAGCCCCTGCTCGAAATACACCTGGGCCTGGGAGCGCATGGCCGACATGCCGACGTAATGCATCAGGGCGATGCCGATGCCCATCCATATCGATGCCAGCAAGTACTGGTGAAATCGCAGTTTCGTGTGACTGAGGGTCTGCATGGCGAACAACGAGGCGATCAGGGCGATCACCAGCGAGGCGAACGTCATGATCAGTTCGTAGTGAATCGCGATGGGGGCCTGGAAGGCCAGCATGCTGATGAAGTGAGTGGACCAGATACCTCCCGCCAGGCAACCTGCGCCCAGCCAGCGCCAGTGGCGGCGAGCGGTGGGGTCTTCGACGTGGCCGACCCGTTCGGCCATGTCCAGCGTGCCGAAGCCTGCCGCACAGGCGACCAGATAGGCCAGCAGCACCAGGAACGGGTTATGACTGCAATTGAGTAATAAGTGCCCGTTCGCTGGGAGGTCGGTAAAAAAGTGCAGACCTAGCCATTCCATAGCATGTCCTGTCATAGCGTCACGTCACAGCCTAAGGCGATGACCTATGAGGTCGAGTATAGAAGCCTCGCGGGATTTTCCAGTGGGTAATGGCACTTTGCTGTGAATGATTTTGGCATGCCTTGCATAGCAATTAATGCTAAGCGCTGATGGGCAGTTCCAACTCGAACGGCGCTTGTAAGGGCGGCAAGTCAAACGCTGCGCGGGCGGCGTCGCAATCGACGTTCTGCTCGCCCTGGCTCCACGAGGCATCGAATTCTCGGCAGGGGCTTGAGCGTTGCTCATAAATCGAGCAACTCGTGCCTTTGCCGACTTCGCCTTCAAGGCTGCAGCAGCGCGCGGGCTTCTGGTCGGTACCGATCATCGCCACGCGGGACGGGTTGATCTGCACCACCAGGTCATCGGGCACCGTGCCCCCCGATGAAGCGCACTCGCCCCAGAAAAAAGACACACGGAAGTAGGAACAGCAGGCACCGCAACTCAGACACGGACTGGCTTCGGACATGGGCGTCATCGATAAGAAAAGTAAGAGTGGGGGACTACAGGAAGGCTCGCCATTCTAATCCGGTCATGGCCGTTGGGAAGGGGGGCGTGCACTTATATTTTTGTGGGCAAAGTCCCGTACTGTCGGGTGAAATCATGCCCTATCAGCTTTACGAATCATTACAGACAACCCTGGCTCGCCTGACTATGTTGCAGGTACCGGGCAGGATGCATCGGGCATCGCAGCTCTCATAACAATAAAAGAGACGGACCCATGCAGAACTCGACCCAAGCGGCGAATGCCTGGCGCATTCTGTTCCTGCTGTTCCTGGCCAACCTGTTCAACTTCTTCGACCGCACCATTCCGGCGATCATCATCGAGCCGATCCGCATGGAATGGCACCTGAGCGACTTCCAACTCGGCATCATCGGCACCGCCTTCACTATCGTCTACGCCATCGCCGGCCTGCCGCTGGGGCGTCTGGCCGATACCGGTTCGCGCAGCAAGCTGATGGGCTGGGGCCTGTTCGCGTGGAGCGGGCTGACGGCGGTCAACGGCCTGGTCGGTAGTTTCTGGACTTTTTTACTGGTGCGCATGGGCATTGGTATTGGTGAGGCCAGCTACGCACCGGCCGCCAACTCGCTGATTGGCGACCTGTTCCCGGCGCACCGTCGTGCCCGGGCCATGGGGATTTTCATGCTCGGCCTGCCTTTGGGCCTGTTGCTGGCATTCTTCACCATCGGCTGGATGGTCAAGGCGTTCGACAGCTGGCGCGCGCCGTTTTTTATCGCCGCCGTGCCGGGGCTGATCCTTGCGGTGTTCATGTTCTATATCAAGGAGCCCAAGCGCGGCGCCGCCGAAGCCGTACAAGTCTCCCAGGAGCGCGTCGACCGCCCGATCCGCCGCGTGCTGGCCGTGCCGACCTTCCTGTGGCTGGTGCTGGCCGGCCTGTGCTTCAACTTCGCGACCTACGCGTGCAACTCGTTCCTGGTGCCGATGTTGCAGCGCTATTTCCTCATGCCACTGCAGGATGCGGCGGTCGCCACTGGCGTCATCGTTGGGTTGACCGGCCTGGTGGGCCTGACCCTGGGTGGCTGGATTGCCGACAAGATCCATCAACGTGTTGCCAATGGCCGACTTTTGTTTGCAGCGTGCAGCCTGATCATCTCCACCGTTACCACCGCCTGGGCCTTGCATGCCGGGCGCGTCGAGATCGGCGTGTTTGTAGCGCTGTTCAGTGTGGGCTGGTTGTTTGCGTATAACTTCTACACCTGTGTGTACACGGCGATCCAGGACGTGGTTGAGCCTCGCCTGCGGGCCACGGCGATGGCGTTGTTCTTTGCCGGTTTGTACTTGCTGGGCGGGGGCATGGGCCCGATCGTGGTAGGCGGGTTGTCCGACCATTTTGCCCATTCGGCGATGTATGCGGCGGGGGCGGAGCAGATGACCGAGGCTTACAAGGCAGTTGGGCTGCACGACGCCATGTACCTGATTCCGGTGGCGTTGTTCCTGACCATGTTGTTCTTGTTCCAGGCGTCGCGCAGTTTTGTGCGCGATGCCAAGCGGATGAAGGAGGGATTGGTGGCTGTTGAGGTGCCGGCTGGGGCGGCGACGGCTTGAAATTGCGGTGACTCCATCGGGAGCAAGCCCCCTCCCACAGTTGACCGAGTTGTCATGTCGACCATTGATCAATGTGGGAGGGGGCTTGCCCCCGATGAGGCCCACAAAGCCAAAGCTGTTCTCAAGTAAATAAAAAAGGCCCGCAGTGCGCGGGCCTCTATTAACAGGGCAGGGCGGTAATCAACCGGCCACCAACACCCGAATCGCCTCCAGTCGCAGCGCCGCCTTATCCAGCATGGCCAGGCCTTGCTCGCGTTGGTTGCGCAGGGCGACCAATTCGCTGTCACGTACGGTCGGGTTGACCGCTTGCAAGGCGGTCAGGCGTGCCAGTTCTTCGTCGGTGTCTGCCGCCAGGCGACGTTTGGCCTCGGCCACACGTTCAGCATGACGCGGCGTGATCTTCTCTTCACCGGCGTTGATTCGCGGTGTGAGTTGATCGCGCTGGGCCTGCACGAACTTGTTGGCGCTGGCCCGTGGCACGCTTTCCAGCTGGTCGTTCAAGGTTTCGAACGAGACGCGGCCGGACAGGTCGTTGCCATTGGCATCCAGCAGGCAGCGCAGCGCCGCTGGCGGCAGGTAACGGCCCAGTTGCAGTGCGCGCGGCGCGACCACTTCGCTGACGTAGAGCAGTTCGAGCAACACGGTGCCCGGCTTGAGCGCCTTGTTCTTGATCAGCGCCACGGCGGTGTTGCCCATGGAGCCAGACAGCACCAGGTCCATGCCGCCCTGCACCATCGGGTGTTCCCAGGTGATGAACTGCATGTCCTCACGGGACAGCGCCTGGTTACGGTCGTAGGTGATGGTCACGCCTTCGTCGTCGCCCAGGGGGAAGCTGGCGTCGAGCATCTTCTCGCTTGGCTTGAGGATCAGCGCGTTTTCCGAATGGTCTTCGCTGTCGATGCCGAATGCGTCGAACAGGGTTTCCATGTAGATCGGCAGGGCGAACTGGTCGTCTTGCTCGAGAATGTCCTCCACCAGTGCATCGCCTTCACCGGCGCCACCGGAGTTGAGCTCCAGCAAGCGGTCGCGGCCGGTGTGCAGTTCCTGTTCCAGACGCTCGCGCTCGGCACGGGCCTCGTCGATCAGGGCTTGCCACTCGCTGTCGTCGGCGTTTTCCAGCAGCGGCAGCAGGCGCGGGCCGAACTGATGCTGCAAGGCGTTGCCGGTCGGGCAGGTGTTGAGGAACGCGTTCAGCGCTTCGTGGTACCACTGGAACAGGCGCTGTTGCGGGCTGGTTTCCAGGTACGGCACGTGCAGTTCGATCACATGCTTCTGGCCGATCCGGTCCAGACGGCCGATCCGCTGTTCCAGCAGGTCGGGGTGGGACGGCAGGTCGAACAGCACCAGGTGGTGGGAGAACTGGAAGTTGCGGCCTTCACTGCCGATTTCCGAGCAGATCAGCACCTGGGCGCCGAATTCTTCATCGGCAAAGTACGCGGCGGCGCGGTCACGCTCGAGGATGTTCATGCCCTCGTGGAACACCGTGGCCGGGATGCCGGAGCGCACGCGCAGGGCGTCTTCCAGGTCCATGGCGGTTTCGGCATGGGCGCAGATCACCAGGACCTTGGTGCGCTTGAGCATTTTCAGCTGGTCGATCAGCCACTCGACGCGCGGGTCGAAGCGCCACCAGCGATTTTCTTCGTCGACGTCCGGCTGCGACTGGAAGCTGACTTCCGGGTACAGCTCGGCGTGTTCGCCCAGCGGCAACTCCAGGTATTCGTCCGGGTTCGGCAGCGGGTAGGCGTGCAGCTTACGTTCCGGGAAGCCTTGTACGGCGGCACGGGTGTTACGGAACAGCACGCGGCCGGTGCCGTGGCGGTCGAGCAGCTCACGCACCAGGCGTGCGCTGGCTTCGGCGTCGCCATCGTTGACGGCGGCCAGCAGCGCTTCGCCTTCGTTGCCGAGGAAACCCTGGATAGTCTTGTGCGCGGCAGGCGACAGGCGACCCTTGTCCAGCAGCTCCTGCACGGCTTCGGCTACCGGGCGATAGTTCTCGCTTTCGGCGCGGAAGGCGTGCAGGTCGTGGAAACGGTTCGGGTCCAGCAGGCGCAGGCGCGCGAAGTGGCTGTCCTGGCCCAGCTGTTCCGGGGTGGCGGTGAGCAGCAGCACGCCGGGAATCACTTCGGCAAGTTGCTCGACCAGCGCGTATTCCGGGCTGGCTTTTTCTTCATGCCAGACCAGGTGGTGAGCTTCGTCGACCACCATCAGGTCCCAGCCGGCAGCGAACAGCGCGTCCTGGGCCTTCTCATCGTCCACCAGCCACTCCAGCGCGACCAGGGCCAGCTGGGTGTCTTCGAACGGGTTGGCGGCATCGCTTTCGATAAAGCGTTCTTCGTCGAACAGCGCCACTTGCAGGTTGAAGCGCCGGCGCATTTCTACCAGCCACTGGTGCTGCAGGTTTTCCGGTACCAGGATCAGTACGCGGCTGGCGCGGCCCGACAGCAGCTGGCGATGAATCACCAGGCCGGCTTCGATGGTCTTGCCCAGGCCCACTTCGTCGGCCAGCAAAACCCGTGGCGCGATACGGTCAGCGACTTCACGGGCGATATGCAATTGGTGGGCAATAGGTTGCGCACGCACGCCGCCCAGGCCCCACAGCGAAGATTGCAACTGGCGGCTGGTGTGTTCCAGGGTGTGATAGCGCAGCGAGAACCAGGCCAGCGGGTCGATCTGCCCGGCGAACAGGCGGTCGCTGGCCAGGCGGAACTGGATAAAGTTGGAGAGCTGGGTTTCCGGCAGGGTGACCTGCTCGTGCTGCCCATTGAGGCCGTGGTAGACCAGCAGGCCGTCGACGTCGTCGACTTCCTGTACGGTCATTTTCCAGCCTTCGAAATGGGTGATGGTGTCACCCGGCGAGAACCTCACGCGAGTGAGGGGCGCATTCCGTAGCGCATACTGGCGGGTGTCGCCAGTGGCCGGATAGAGCACGGTCAACAAGCGGCCGTCCTGTGCCAGAACGGTGCCTAACCCCAGCTCTGCTTCGCTGTCACTAATCCAGCGTTGCCCCGGTTGATACTGCTGCGCCATGCTGCCTGACTCCCGCCGTGAAAAAGCCGACTATGTTAACGGAACAAGGCCTCACGCCCAAGGACTCTGACAAAAACTACTCCGTTTGAGTGGCGGGGCGAGCGCTGAATCGACGGGTGGCGGGCACTTGTGAGTGTCGACTGGGTCACAGGTTGGCGAGCCTGCGCTCAAGTCGCCCTGCAACCCGCCGAAAGCCTGTTGATCAGGAGAATAATCACTATGCTGCCACCCATGCTGCCCGTCAGCGTTGTGCCGGTTACGTCACAACTCGATCCGGTACGTCAGAAGCCGGATATACCGCCCGTGGTCCCTGTGCAAGCGGGCTCCAACGAAAGCACCATCGACCTGAAAAAAGGCGATGCCGAGCAGTCGACCTTATTGCTGCGCGAGGAACAACGTCGTCAGCAGGAACAACAGAAACGCCGGCGCGAAGCCGATGAGGACCCCGATCAACACTTGGCGATCCCTGGCGATCTGCTCAATGCCGACAACACCGTACCGGTCGTGCCGCTGATCGAAGACGCGCCGCGCCAGGGTTTGTGGGTGGACGTCGAGGTTTAACCGCGCAGTTCCTCCAGGGCCGCGATCAGCAACTCGATGTCGCGCTCGTTGTTGAAGGGGCTGACGGAGATCCGCGCAATACTGGTCAGGCCACGGGCCTGCATATCCAGTGGGGTGTAGCCCACACCGTTGGCGCCGATATTGATCCGCTTCAATCCCAGGCACCGTTTAAGTTCGAAGGCGTCCCAGCCGGCGAGGTTGAAGGCGATCAAGCCTGATTGAAGCGTGCCCAGGTCATGCAGCGACACGCCGGGAATCCCACGCAATGCTTCGCGGATTCGCCTGCTGGTTTGCGTGACACGTTCCCACACACGCTCAATCCCCAGCTGATTCATCTCCTGCAGCGCATTGCCCAGGCCCGCCAACAGGGCAAAGGACGCCTCACTGGTTTCAAAGCGCCGGGCGTCGTTGCGCAGGTCGAAACCGTCGGCGCTCCACGGGGCGGAAAACACGTCGCGTTGGGCGGGGTTCAGGTGCTGGAGGAATTCCGGCCGCACGTACAGCAGCGCCGTCCCTCGCGGCCCGCGCAGGTGCTTGCGACCGGCCGATTTGAGCACATCGCACTGCAACGCCTGCACATCCACCGGTACCTGGCCGACTGCTTGGCCAGCGTCGATAAAGTAGGCGATCCCGTGACGCCTGGCGACTTCGCCGATGGCCTGGGCAGGGTTGATCAGGCCGCCGTTGGCGGGAAGCCAGGTGAGGTCGATCAGCTTTACGTTTGCGTCGATCATGGCTTCCAGCGCCACGGGGCAGACCGCGCCGCTGGCATCACACGGGATGACTTCCACCCGTGCGCCGGCCTGCACCGCCAACGCCATGCTTGCCAGATTGCCGCCCCATTCGTGGCGCCCTACCAGAATGCGCTCGCCCGGCTGCCAAGGGCCCAGGGCCTGGAACGCCATGCTCCAGGCGGTCGAGCCGCTGCTGGCAAAGGCAATTGACGGGGTGGGCGCGTTGAGCAACTGCGCGGCCGCGCGGCGGGCTTTTTCTACCAGCAACGCGCCATGCTCGCCGGCTTCCATCGGGCCGTCGCGGGCTTCGCGTTGTAGTTGATCGATGATGGCGTCAAGGGTCGCCTTGCTCGGCAAGGAGGCACCGGCAGAGTTGAAGTGCACGATGCCCGATTGGCAGCCGGGAGTGCCCTCGCGCAGATGTTGCACTTGCAGCGGGCTCACGGCTGCAACTCGAAAATCGCGTCAACCTCCACCGCCACGCCGGCAGGAAGACTTGAAACGCCCACTGCCGTGCGCACATGCCGGCCTTTTTCGCCGAGGGCATTCACCAGCAGGTTGGACGCCCCATTGGCCACCGCGCCCTGGCGCTGGAACTCGCCGCTGCTGGCGATAAACACCCCCAGGCGCAGGATGCGCACCAGGCGCGACAGGTCATCACCCAGGGCATCGCTCAATTGTGCGAGCAAGCCCAGTGCGGCGAGTTCCGCGGCCTGGACACCGTCTTCCTCGCTGAGGGATTCGCCGAGGCGGCCGACATAGGCGGGCTTGCCGTCTATCAGGGGGATTTGCCCGGAGATAAACAGCTGGTTCTGGCTGACCACATGGTTGATGTAGTTGGCAATCGGCTGGCTGGGAGGCGGCAGCGTCAGGCCAAGGGCTTGCACGCGGTGGCGCAGGGAGTCGCTCATGATGAATCCTCTCGGGTCAGGAGGTTTCAGCATGTGAGGCGGGGGGATTTCCGGCAAACGGATAGATCTCATCCGACGTATCGAAATAACTCACGTGTCGCTGCAGATGTCCTTCAACCACTCGCTGAAACACCGTGCGGCGTCGCTGGCAGGGCCTTGCGGCGCAATCAACCAGTAGCCTATTTCGCTGTGATAGGGCGGCCAATCGAAGGCTTCCACCAGGCTGCCGTCATTGAGCCGGCGTTGGATCAGGCGGTGACGGCCCATGGCAATGCCCTGGCCGGCCACAGCGGCTTCGACCACGATGTTGTAGTCGTGGAGCATGACGCGAGGGTGGTGCTTGAGGTCGACTTGATAATGCTGCGACCAATCCGTCCATTCAAAGGGCCGGTGCGAAGTCGCCATCAACAGTGCGCCGTTGTGCAGTTGGCTGGCCTTGAATGCCGGGCTGCATACCGGAGAGATCACCTCCGGCATCAGTCGCGTGGCCTGCACGTCGGGCCAGTCGCCTTTGCCGTAGCGAATGGCCAGGTCGACTTCGGCTGCTGCGACGTTTGCCAGTTGAATCGCCGGCAGCAATTCCACCTGGATATGGGGATAGCGATTGAGAAAACCCGCCAGGCGCGGCGCCAACCACAAGGTGGCGAACGACGCCAGCAGGCCGACACGTAACACCGTGGCGCTGGGCGCTCCCCGTTGGGCGCGGGTCGCGACGGCAATGGCGTCAAGGGCGGGGCGGATTTCATCGTAGTACTGCTGGCCGTCTGCGGTCAGATCGATCGCGCGGGTGCGTCGGATAAACAGCGGTTTACCCAGATGCTGTTCGAGCTTCTGCACCTGATGGCTCAGGGCGCTCTGGGTCACCGACAATTCCTGCGCGGCCTTGATAAAGCTCAAGTGCCGGGCCACGGCTTCAAAGGCGCGCAGGGCCAGCAACGGCGGAAGATCCTTATGCAGTGCCACCTGAATGCGCGTCCTGGAGTGGTTGGAAAGTGCCGATTTTGGGCGACGGCCGGCCTTTTGTCGCGGGTTGATTTGCCGTCGGGCGCAGGAGCCCGCATTATTGAACCCTACTCGCCACGACGTAAGCCAAGCCATGAGTGATGACGACAAGCTGATCGACCTGAATGCCGAACGCGCCAAGCGGGTGCATGACCTTAATGACAAGCGCCTGAATGAAGTGCGCCAGGCGTTTGAACAGGCGATGCCTTTAGGCAAAGCCAAGAAAAAATCAAAGAACAAACCCAAAAAGCGTTAAAACGACCTGCATCTATTGATGCAGGTCAGTTATTCCCCTTCTTTACGCCCCGTTGCGGGCGACATTGATCCCCGTCAATTTTTCAATCCGCCTTCTCCATTAACTTAGCCCTATCGCAACAAGGCAAGTGCAGGAGGCCGGTCA
Source organism: Pseudomonas sp. MIACH (assembly GCF_001269925.1). Classification (GTDB taxonomy): domain Bacteria; phylum Pseudomonadota; class Gammaproteobacteria; order Pseudomonadales; family Pseudomonadaceae; genus Aquipseudomonas. The sequence continues at coordinate 235,932 of NZ_LHVO01000053.1, read as the reverse complement.
TGTTTATCGATAATGTGGTATTCGCCGGAGTGCTGACAGTAAGCCTCATGGTGCTGTTTTTTGTAGGGTTTGGATTTTTTATCTGGAAAGACGCGAACAAGCGTAAAAAACCTTAGGTCTTTCCGGGTTACATGAGCACGCAAGGCATTTTGGGCGACTTCGGTCGCCTTTTTTTTTGCCTGGTATTTAATGATATCGGTCAATTCTGATGCATAAAAAAAGGTGCGGTCCTCACAGAGGCCGCACCTTTTTTTCAGCGCCTGGCTATCAACTGCCCAGTGCCTTGGAGGCCAGCCAGAACAAGCCGGCCGACAGGCCCACGGTCGCAGGCAGCGTCAACACCCAAGCCATCAGGATGGTCTTGACCGTACCGCCTTGCAGGCCGCTTTTGTTGGCGACCATGGTACCCGCCACGCCGGAAGACAGTACGTGGGTGGTGGAGACCGGCAGGGCGAAGATATTGGCGAAGCCAATCATGGTGGCGGTGGTGATCTGTGCCGACATGCCCTGGGCATAGGTCATGCCTTGCTTGCCGATCTTCTCACCGATAGTCAGTACCACACGCTTCCAACCCACCATGGTGCCCAGGCCCAGGGCCAGTGCGACTGCGAGGATCACCCAGAACGGTGCGTACTCGGTGGTGGCGGTCAGGTCTTTGCGCAGCTTGTCGAGGTCAGACTTCTCACGCGCATCAAGGCCTGGCAGCTTGCCGACTTTCTTTGCGGTGTCGTCCAGGCAGAGCAGGTAGCGGCGAACTTCGATACGTTGATCGGCGTTCAGGGAGTGGTAGTCGGAGACACCTTTCAAGGTGCTGACGAGCGCATTGATGGTGGGTTCGGTCTGCTGCGGGTTGCACTGGAACTTGCCTGGCAGATCGTCCTTCACGCTTTTGCCCAGTGCCAGGAATTCGCCGAGCGTGGCGTTGTTACGCTCGTAGAACTGGCTCAAATGCACGGTAGCGTCGCGGGTGCGCTCGATCTGGTAGGTGGTGCTGCCCAGGTCGAGTACGAACTGCGCTGGCACGATACCGATCAGCACCAGCATGATCAGGCCGATACCTTTCTGACCATCGTTGGAACCGTGCACGAAACTCACGGCCATGGCGGAAATCACCAGGACCAGGCGGTTCCAGAACGGCGGGTGCTTCTTGTCATCGAGCTTGCGGCGCTGGTCCGGGGTCTTGTGCATCTTTGACAGCGGACGCCACCATTTCAGGCCGAGCAGCACCAGGGCTGCGACCAGGAAACCGGCCATCGGCGAGAACACCAGGGAGGCACCGATATCGACGGCCTTCTGCCAGTTCACACCGTCAGCCAAGGGGATGTCGTTGATCAGGGCATTGGCCAGGCCGACACCGAGGATCGAACCGATCAGCGTGTGGGAGCTGGAGGCGGGGATACCGAAGTACCAGGTGCCCAGGTTCCAGGTGATCGCCGCAGCTAACAACGAGAAGACCATGGCCAAACCATGACCGGTGTTCACATTGATCAGCAACTCCACCGGCAGTAAGTGCACGATGGCGTAGGCGACACCGACACCGCCGAGCAGCACGCCGAGGAAGTTGAACACCCCGGAGAAGAACACGGCCAGATGCGGCGGCATGGCTTTGGTATAGATGACTGTGGCCACCGCGTTAGCGGTGTCATGAAAGCCATTGATGAACTCGAAGGCGAGGACAAAGGCCAGGGCGAGCAATAGGCTCACTAGAACCCAAGCATCCAGTCCGCTGAATAAATCGATCATGAAGGTTTTCTGACCCGGTCGTAAGGGGGCGCGATTATGCCAGAAAACCTCGGTAATCGATGCACTAGCTGCTCATCGGTAACAATCTTCATTGAGTCTCCCTGGGCGAAAGCGAGCGATCCCAGGGTTTTCGGGGCTTTGGCAAGTCTTTGATTTATAAAGTACAGGGCCAAAAAGACAGGGTTTTGTCACCAAATCGTCATGCCTGAAACATTTGTATGAAATTTTACAGGCGATGGTGGGATGCAGGGCCGCTGGAGGCTGGCTAAGTGACAGCATTCCAGGCAAGGCCCTGGGCTCAACCCGAAGCGCTTATGGCTCTTCGGCTTTGAGTTCCTGTTCAATCTTTTGGATTTCCTGGGCAAATGCCTGGTCGAGCAGGCTGGCTCGCTTGCGCCATGGTTTGCGTTCAGGTTCAGGCTGGGCGGCGTAGGTGGTGACTTCCCCGCCGTAAACGTCCTTGTAACGTTGCTCCTGGCGCTCAAGTTCCGCGCGCAGTTCATCTTTCGTCACATTGTTACCTAATTGAGTTGAGTGTAAGTACGTTGCAGTGTTGTGCCTGAATGCCGCCCTCAGGTTATTTCAAATGAACCCATGAAATGTTCAAGTTTGAAATAAAACGAGAGACCACTGTTGTGGCAGTCATTCCAGGCAGGTAGTTGCGACCGTCCATGCACGGCCTGTGCATGGCCTGGCGAGCTCTGCTCCCGATAACTAAACCGGGCTGACCTCCGCACAGGGTGCATTATAGCGGCGCATTTGAATAACACTATCGGCATAAAGTTAAAAAGCGTCAACTTTGTGTGAGTGTTTTGTTACGCGGATGCGTCGGTATTTGCTGAAATATTGGCGTCATCAATTCAACAAGGGATCGCGCTATTAAATGAGCGCCTTAACATTGACGGGCCAGGTGATTGTGAGAACGGCACTCGGGGGCGGCAGCAAATTGCGATAATCGCATGATTGTCCGATAATCGCCCGATGTTGCCGGGCCTGCCTTGTGCATCACGGCCGGCGCGGCTTGTAATAGCAACCCCATTCCCAGTGGTTGACAATAAAAGAAAGGAACCTGGCATGAACGATCAATTGCGCAACTCTTTCGCGTCAGTGGCGCCTCCGATCGTTGCCTCGCCGGCCAAGCGTATCCAGGCGTTTACCGGTGACCCCGACTTCATGACCTCCCTGGCCCGCGGCCTGGCCGTGGTGCAGGCGTTCCAGGAACGCAAGCGCCACCTCACCATCGCCCAGATCAGCCACCGCACCGAGATCCCCCGTGCCGCCGTACGCCGCTGCCTGCATACCCTGATCAAACTCGGCTACGCCACCACCGATGGGCGCACCTATTCATTGCTGCCCAAGGTCCTGACCCTCGGCCATGCCTACCTGTCCTCCACGCCATTGGCGGTCTCGGCCCAGCCTTACCTGGACCGCATGAGCGAGCAACTCCACGAAGCCTGCAACATGGCCACCCTTGAAGGCGATGACATCCTCTACATCGCCCGTTCGGCCACCACCCAGCGCCTGATTTCGGTGGACCTGTCGGTAGGCGGGCGCTTGCCGGCGTATTGCACCTCCATGGGCCGCATCCTGCTCGCTGCACTGGACGATGCCTCGCTGCAGGACTACCTCGACCACGCCGACCTGCAAACCAAGACCAGCCGCACCCTCACCACCCCTGAAGCCTTGTTCGAATGCCTGCAGCAAGTCAGGCAGCAGGGCTGGTGCATCGTCGACCAGGAGCTGGAGCAGGGCCTGCGCGCCATCGCCGTGCCGGTGTATGACGCGTCCGGCCAGGTGCTGGCGGCGATCAACGTCAGCACCCACGCTGGACGGGTCAGCCGCAGCGAGCTGGAACAGCGTTTCCTGCCGAGCATGCTCAGTGCCAGCCGTGAGTTGAGTGCGCAGCTGTTTGCCTAAGGTGTTCGGTGACCGCACAGATCCCCGCTTGATGAATTGACGATGTTTCCCCCGGCTTATTACTGTGCGGCAGCGCTCTTGAGGGCGCGCCAATAATAATGACGGCCACAGGCCGTTGGCCCGCCATCGGTGTGGAATAAGAATAATGAATCAACCTTCTGTCGGCACGACCCTGGACGTCCAGTCCTTCATCAACACCCAGCCACTGTCCCGTTATCAGTGGCGCGTGGTGATCCTGTGTTTCCTCATCGTCTTCCTCGATGGCCTCGACACCGCCGCCATGGGCTTTATCGCGCCTGCGCTGTCCCAGGATTGGGGCATCGACCGCGCCAGCCTTGGCCCGGTGATGAGCGCTGCGTTGATCGGCATGGTATTCGGCGCCCTGGGTTCCGGGCCGCTGGCTGACCGTTTCGGGCGCAAGGTGGTACTGGTCGGCGCGGTGCTGGTGTTTGGTGCTTTCAGCCTGGCCTCGGCCTACAGCAGCAATGTCGACCAATTGTTGGTGCTGCGCTTCCTCACCGGCCTGGGCCTGGGCGCCGGCATGCCGAACGCCACGACCTTGCTCTCTGAATACACCCCCGAACGTCACAAATCGCTGCTGGTGACCAGCATGTTCTGTGGTTTCAACCTGGGCATGGCCGGTGGCGGGTTTATCTCGGCCAAGCTGATCCCGGCGTTCGGCTGGCATAGCCTGCTGTTGATCGGCGGCATCCTGCCATTGATCCTCGCAGTGGTACTGCTGGTGTGGCTGCCGGAGTCGGCGCGTTACCTGGTGGTGCGCAACCGCGGCACCGACAAGGTGCGCAAAACCCTGTCGCCCATACAGCCCACTATTGTTGCCCAGGCCACTGCCTTCAGCGTGCCCGAACAAAAAACCGTCAAGGCGCGCAACGTGTTCGCGGTGATTTTCTCGGGCACCTACAGCGCCGGCACCTTGCTGCTGTGGCTGACGTACTTCATGGGGCTGGTGATCGTGTACCTGCTGACCAGTTGGCTGCCGACCCTGATGCGTGACAGCGGTGCCAGCATGGAGCAGGCCGCCTTCATCGGCGCGTTGTTCCAGTTTGGTGGCGTATTGAGCGCCGTCGGCGTGGGATGGGCGATGGACCGGTTCAATCCCCACAAGGTCATCGGCACCTTCTACCTGCTGGCCGGGGTGTTTGCCTACGCGGTGGGGCAGAGCCTGGGCAATATCACCCTATTGGCCACCTTGGTGCTGGTCGCCGGGATGTGCGTCAACGGTGCGCAATCGGCGATGCCATCGCTGGCCGCACGTTTCTACCCGACCCAGGGCCGCGCCACTGGCGTGTCATGGATGCTCGGTATCGGTCGCTTCGGGGCGATCCTCGGCGCGTGGATGGGGGCCACCTTGCTGGGCCTGGGCTGGAACTTCGAGCAGGTGCTCACGGCCTTGGTGATTCCGGCCGCTCTGGCCACGGCTGCCGTTGTCATCAAGGGCATGGTCAGCCATGCGGATGCCACCTGAGATCAATCGATAGCCTGCCAACAATTAGTTCGATAATCGAACACTGAGTCGATTATCGGATTGTTTGGCCCATTTCCCCGGCTTAATCTTCAAGCACTTCGGCGCCGCCTCTGCGCCTTTTTCGATCCACACCGGGAGCTCAACCCCATGGCTGAAATTCTCACCCTGCGTGATGCGGTCAAGCGCTTCGTGAACGACGGCGATACCGTCGCCCTCGAAGGCTTTACCCACCTGATCCCTACGGCCGCAGGTCATGAAATCATTCGTCAGGGCAAGAAAGACCTGACGCTGGTGCGTATGACGCCTGACCTGATCTACGACCAGTTGATCGGTGCAGGGTGTGCCCGCAAGCTGATTTTCTCCTGGGGCGGCAACCCGGGCGTAGGCTCCCTGCATCGCCTGCGCGACGCGGTCGAGAAGCAATGGCCGCAACCGCTGGAAATTGAAGAACACAGCCACGCCGACCTGGCCAATGCCTACGTCGCCGGTGCATCGGGCCTGCCCTTTGCGGTGCTGCGCGCCTACGCCGGTTCTGACTTGCCCAAGGTCAACCCACTGATCAAGACCGTCACGTGCCCGTTCACCGGTGAAGTGCTGGCAGCGGTGCCGTCGGTGCGTCCGGACATCACCGTGATCCACGCGCAAAAGGCTGATCGCAAGGGCAACGTGCTGCTCTGGGGCATCCTTGGCGTGCAGAAGGAAGCGGCCCTGGCGGCCAAGCGCTGCATCGTCACCGTGGAAGAAATCGTCGATGACCTCAACGCGCCGATGAACAGCTGCGTGTTGCCGACCTGGGCCCTGACTGCGGTGTGCCATGTACCCGGTGGTGCGCATCCGTCCTACGCCCACGGCTACAACGAGCGTGATAACCGCTTCTACCAAGCGTGGGACCCAATCGCCCGCGACCGTGAGACGTTTACCGCCTGGATCAACGAATACATCCACGGCACTGCCGATTTCAGTGAATTCCAGGCCAAGCTGACCACACAGCAGGAGGCCAAGTGATGGCTTACTCGACCAATGAAATGATGACCGTCGCCGCTGCGCGCCGCCTCAAGAACGGCTCCGTCTGCTTTGTGGGCATTGGCCTGCCGTCCAAGGCCGCCAACCTGGCGCGTCTGACTTCGTCGCCGGATGTGGTGTTGATCTACGAGTCCGGCCCGATTGGCGCCAAGCCCAACGTGTTGCCGCTGTCGATTGGTGATGGCGAGCTGGCGGAAACCGCCGACACCGTGGTGCCGACCGGTGAGATCTTTCGCTACTGGCTGCAGGGCGGGCGTATCGACGTGGGTTTCCTCGGCGCCGCCCAGGTCGACCGCTTCGGCAACATCAACACCACCGTGGTCGGTGATTATCACCAGCCCAAGGTACGCCTGCCCGGTGCCGGTGGCGCGCCGGAAATCGCCGGCTCGGCCAAGAGCGTGCTGATCATCCTCAAGCAGTCGTCCCGTTCGTTTGTCGACAAACTGGACTTCATCACCTCGGTCGGCCACGGCGAAGGTGGCGATTCGCGCAAACGCCTGGGTCTGCCGGGTGCCGGTCCTGTCGGAATTATTACCGACCTGTGCATCATGGAGCCGGAAGAGGGCACCCATGAATTCGTGGTCACCGCCCTGCACCCTGGCGTGACTCGCGAACAAGTCGTGGCTGCCACCGGTTGGGCGATTCGCTTTGCCGACCAGGTCAGCACCACCGCCGAACCGACGGAGGTCGAGTTGACCGCCTTGCGTGACCTCGAAGCGCGCACGGCCGCCGCCCACGGCCAAGCACCGGGAGAAGCCTGATGCGCGAGGTATTTATCTGCGATGCCATTCGCACCCCCATCGGCCGCTTTGGCGGTGGCCTGTCCACCGTGCGCGCCGATGACCTGGCGGCCTTGCCGATCAAGGCGCTGATCGAACGCAACCCGTCGGTAGACTGGAGTGCCGTCGACGAGGTGTTCCTCGGCTGCGCCAACCAGGCCGGTGAAGACAACCGCAACGTCGCCCGCATGGCGCTGTTGCTGGCGGGTCTGCCGGAAAGCATTCCTGGCGTCACCCTCAACCGCCTGTGCGCCTCGGGCATGGATGCGATCGGCACCGCCTTTCGCGCTATCGCCAGCGGCGAAATGGAGCTGGCGATTGCCGGTGGCGTCGAGTCGATGTCTCGTGCCCCGTTCGTGATGGGCAAGGCGGATGCGGCGTTTTCGCGAAACATGAAGCTGGAAGACACCACCATCGGCTGGCGTTTTATCAATCCGTTGATGAAGGCCCAGTACGGCGTGGACGCCATGCCACAGACCGCCGATAACGTCGCCGACGACTACCAGGTTTCACGCGCTGACCAGGACGCCTTTGCCCTGCGCAGCCAGCAACGCACCGCCGCCGCCCAGGCTGCCGGGTTCTTCGCTGAAGAAATCGTACCGGTACGGGTCGCCCATAAAAAAGGCGAAACCGTGGTGGAGCACGATGAGCACCCAAGGGACACCACCCTCGAAGCCCTGGCCAAACTCAAGCCGGTCAACGGCCCGGACAAAACCGTCACCGCCGGCAATGCCTCAGGTGTGAATGACGGCGCGGCCGCGCTGATCCTGGCGTCTGCCGAAGCGGTGAAAAAACACGGCCTGACTGCCCGCGCCCGCGTATTGGGCATGGCCAGCGCCGGTGTCGCGCCACGGGTGATGGGCATCGGCCCGGTACCGGCGGTGCGCAAGCTGGTGGAACGCCTGGGCCTGGCCGTGACTGACTTCGATGTGATCGAACTCAACGAAGCCTTCGCCAGCCAAGGCCTGGCGGTGCTGCGTGAACTGGGCATCGCCGACGACGCACCTCAAGTGAACCCGAACGGCGGCGCCATCGCGCTCGGCCACCCGTTGGGCATGAGCGGCGCGCGTCTGGTACTGACAGCCCTGCATCAGTTGGAAAAAACCGGCGGCCGTAAAGGCCTGGCGACCATGTGCGTGGGCGTCGGCCAAGGCCTGGCCCTGGCGATTGAACGCATCTAATAAGAAGAGGACTGCTCCATGAGTGACAAGCCCGGTTACCGGCGCCCGCAAGCGGGTACTCAACCTGATTACCTGCACCCGGCCTACCAGTCGACGAACCTGCGTTCGCCGTCCAAGCCGCTGGTGTTCCTGCCCCATTCCTTGTCGGAAATCACCGGCCCGACCATCGGCGCCGAGCGAGTCAGCGAGAAGGATAATGACCTCACCGCCCAACACGACGGTGAGCCGCAAGGCGAGCGCATCATCATTCACGGCCGCGTGCTGGATGAAAACGGCCTGCCGGTGCCGGGCATTCTCGTGGAGATCTGGCAGGCCAACGCCGCCGGTCGCTACAACCACAAGCGCGACCTGCACGATGCGCCGCTGGACCCGAACTTCACCGGCACCGGGCGCACCGTCACCGACGCCGATGGCTGGTACCAGTTCCAGACCATCAAGCCCGGTGCCTACCCGTGGGGCAACCACCACAACGCGTGGCGCCCGGCGCATATCCACTTTTCGCTGTTCGGCCCGAGCGTGCTGACGCGCCTGGTGACGCAGATGTATTTCCCCGGCGACCCGCTGCTGGAATACGACCCGATCTACAACTGCGTACCGGATACCAGCGCCAAGGAACGCCTGATCGCCCGTTTCGACCTGGAAAAAACCATTCCTTCCTATGCCCTCGGCTACCGCTGGGACATCGTCCTGCGCGGCCGCGACGCCACGCCGATGGAGAAATGAGATGACACTTAACGCGACCACGTCCCACACCGTCGGGCCGTACTACCACATCGGCCTGACCTGGCTGAACCGCGAAGATTTGACCGTCGCCGCCACCCTCGGTGAGCGCGTGGCGATCAGCGGGCAAGTGGTGGACGGCAACGGTGATGTTGTCAACGACGCCATGCTTGAAGTCTGGCAGGCCAATGCCGCCGGCAAGTACGACCACCCTGAAGATGAACAGGACAAGGCGGTGGACCCGAACTTCGAAGGCTTTGGCCGGGTGCCGGTGGATGCCGAAGGGCGCTTCCGCTTTACCACGATCAAGCCGGGCAGCGTGCCGGGCCTGCAAGGCACGACCCAGGCGCCGCATTTGGTGGTTTTGGTGTTTGCCCGTGGCTTGGTGAAGCACCTGCTGACGCGGATTTATTTTGACGGCGAGGCGTTGAATGGGGATGACCCGCTGCTGGCCTGTGTGCCTGCCGAGCGGCGTAGCACTTTGATTGCCAAGCCGGATGCGGCTGGGGTGCACCAGTGGAATGTGATTTTGCAGGGGACAGATAAAGAGACGGTGTTCTTCGATTATTGAGTCGCTTGTCAGGGCCCCTTCGGGGCAAGCCCCCTCCCACATTTGATAGGCGGCGCGGTCAAAATGGGGGAGGGGGCTTGCCCCCGATGGGGCCGGTTCAGGCACTGCCTACGCAAAAGTCTGCTTGCGGAACATGGTTGTTGCAAAGTATGTCTAGGCTATAACCGTTCCCACTGAGTGAAAAAACCATGACAACAACCACCAGTCACTACACCGGAGAAGAGCGCAGCAAACGGATCTTTGCGATTGTCGGTGCCTCCTCCGGCAACCTGGTCGAATGGTTCGACTTCTACGTCTATGCCTTCTGCGCCATTTACTTCGCCCCGGCGTTTTTCCCGTCGGATGACCCCACGGTCCAACTGCTCAACACGGCTGGCGTGTTCGCCGCCGGCTTCCTGATGCGCCCCATCGGTGGCTGGCTGTTCGGCCGCGTAGCCGACAAGCACGGGCGTAAGAACTCGATGATGATCTCGGTGCTGATGATGTGCGCCGGCTCCCTGGTCATCGCCTTTTTGCCCACCTACAAAGACATCGGCGCCTGGGCCCCGGCCCTGCTGCTGGTGGCGCGGCTGTTCCAGGGCCTGTCGGTGGGCGGCGAATATGGCACCACCGCGACCTACATGAGTGAAGTCGCGCTCAAGGGCCAGCGTGGGTTTTTCGCCTCGTTCCAATACGTCACCCTGATCGGCGGCCAACTGTTGGCCGTGCTGGTGGTGGTGATCCTGCAACAGCTGCTCACCGAAGAAGAATTGCGCGCCTGGGGCTGGCGGATTCCGTTCGTGATCGGTGCGATTGCGGCGGTGATCTCCTTGTTGCTGCGCCGTACCCTCAAGGAAACCACCAGCAAGGAAATACGTGAAGACAAGGACGCCGGCAGCATCGTCGCGCTGTTTCGCGACCACGGCAAAGCGTTCGTTACGGTGCTCGGCTACACCGCCGGTGGCTCGCTGATTTTCTACACCTTCACCACTTACATGCAAAAGTACCTGGTGAACACCGTGGGCATGCACGCCAAGACGTCGAGCTACATCATGACCGGCGCACTGTTCCTCTACATGTGCATGCAGCCGCTCTTCGGTATGTTGGCGGACAAGATCGGCCGACGTAATTCGATGCTCTGGTTCGCAGGCCTTGGCACCCTGTTCACCGTGCCGATCCTGCTGACCTTGAAAACCGTCACCAGCCCGTTCCTGGCGTTTGTACTGATCACCCTGGCCCTGGCGATTGTCAGCTTCTACACCTCCATCAGCGGCCTGGTCAAAGCGGAGATGTTCCCGCCCCAGGTGCGCGCTTTGGGCGTGGGGCTGGCGTATGCGGTGGCCAACGCGGTGTTTGGTGGTTCGGCGGAAGTCGTCGCGCTGAGCCTGAAATCCATCGGCATGGAAAACACCTTCTATTGGTACGTCACCGCGATGATGGCGGTGGCCTTCCTGTTCAGCTTGCGCCTGCCGAAACAGGCGGCGTACCTGCATCACGATTTGTAAGGGATGAGTTATGACATTGCGCACGAGCAATCAACTGTTCGACGCTTACTTCACTGCTGACAGCATGGCCGAGGTGTTCTGCGACCAGGGACGCTTGCAGGGCATGCTCGATTTCGAAGCCGCACTCGCCCGTGCCGAGGCTCAGGTCGGGTTGATCCCACAGGCGGCTGTGGCGCCGATTGCCCAGGCGTGCCTGGCGTCGCTGTACGACGTCGATGCCCTCGGCGTGGCGATTGCCACGGCAGGGAATTCGGCGATTCCGCTGGTGAAGGCGCTGGGCAAGTTGATTGCCAGTGAGGATGCCGGGGCCGAGCGCTATGTGCACTTGGGCGCGACCAGCCAGGACGTGATGGACACCGGACTGGTGCTGCAAGTGCGGCGGGCGCTGGGTTTGATCGAAACAGACCTGGCGCGTCTGGGCGACGTGTTGGCCGCCCAGGCCCAGCGTTATGCGACGACACCGTTGGCCGGGCGTACCTGGTTGCAGCACGCGACGCCGGTCACCCTGGGGATGAAGATTGCCGGTTGGCTGGGCGCGGTGACGCGCAGTCGCCAGCGCTTGCAAGAACTGAAACCGCGTTTGCTGGTACTGCAATTCGGCGGCGCGTCCGGGACGTTGGCGGCACTCGGCGAACACGCCATGCCAGTGGCTGAGGCGCTGGCGGCGGAATTGCAACTGAGCTTGCCCGAACAACCCTGGCATACCCAACGCGATCGACTGGTGGAGTTCGCCTCCGTCCTGGGCCTGATCGCCGGCAGCCTCGGCAAACTGGGCCGCGATATCAGCCTGCTGATGCAAACCGAAGCGGCCGAAGTCTTCGAGCCGTCGGCGCCTGGCAAAGGCGGTTCGTCGACCATGCCCCACAAACGCAACCCGGTGGGCGCCGCAGTGCTGATCAGTACCGCCACGCGCGTGCCCGGCCTGGTGGCGACGATGTTCAGCGCCATGCCCCAGGAGCACGAGCGCAGCCTGGGCCTGTGGCATGCCGAATGGGAAACCTTGCCGGAGATTTGCCGCCTGGTGTCCGGCGCCTTGAAACACGCGCTGCTGGTGAGCGAAGGGTTGGAAGTCGACCCCGGGCGCATGGCGCACAACCTCGACCTGACCCAAGGGCTGGTGCTGGCCGAGGCGGTCAGCATCGTGCTGGCCCAGCGCCTGGGCCGGGAAACTGCGCATCACTTGCTGGAACAATCCTGCAAACGTGCCGTTGCAGAAGGGCGCCACTTGCGCGCTGTGCTGGCGGACGAACCGCAGGTCACCGCCGAGTTGTCCACCACCGAGTTGGACCGCCTGCTCGACCCGGCCCACTACCTGGGCCAGGCGCCCGCCTGGGTCACGCGCGCTGTCACCGAACACTTTGCATTGACCGCCTAAGGAGAACGCTGTGGCTTTTGTACAACTCGCCGAGGGCGAACTGCATTACCAACTCGATGGTCCCGTGGATGCGCCGGTGCTGGTGCTGTCCAACTCATTGGGCACCGACCTGCATATGTGGGACATCCAGATTCCGGCCTTCACCGAGCATTTCCGGGTGTTGCGTTTCGACACCCGTGGCCACGGCAAATCCCTGGTGACTGAGGGCCCCTACAGCATCGAGCAACTGGGTCACGACGTGATCGCACTGCTGGATGCGCTGGATATTCAGCGTGCGCATTTTTGCGGGCTGTCCATGGGCGGCTTGATCGGTCAATGGCTGGGGATTAACGCCGGTGAGCGCCTGCACCGTCTGGTGCTGTGCAACACCGCCGCCAAAATCGGCACGCCGGAGATCTGGAACCCACGGATCGAGATGGTCCTGCGCGACGGCGCGGCCGCCATGGTGGCCTTGCGCGATGCATCGATTGCGCGCTGGTTCACCGCGGACTTTGCGGCGGCCAACCCGCACCAGGCCAGGCAGATCACCGACATGCTTGCCGCGACCTCGCCCCCAGGTTACGCGGCCAACTGCGCCGCCGTGCGGGATGCGGATTTCCGTCAGCAGGTGTCGAAGATCAAGGCGCCAACCCTGGTGATTGCCGGCACTGAAGATGCTGTTACCCCACCGGCCGGCAGTCACTTTATCCAGCAGCATGTGCAGGGCGCCGAGTACGCCGAGTTCTATGCCGCGCACCTGTCCAACGTACAGGCGGGCGCCGCATTCAGTGACCGGGTTATCAAATTTCTGCTGGCCCGCTGAGGCCGCTGTTGTGGCAACTGGCTTGTTATGGCAAGCGGGCTTCCTGTGGCGAGCGGGCTTGCCCCGCGTTGGGGCGCGAAGCGGCCCCAAATCAGGCGCCACGGTCTGTCTGAAATAATTCGGCGTCCGTATTGGGGCTGCTTCGCAGCCCAACGCGGGGCAAGCCCGCTCGCCACAAGAAGCCCGCTCGCCACAGGTCATCGAGTTGAAATTTTATTGAATCAGGAGTTTTTTGTGGACGAGAAACAACGTTATGCCGCCGGCCTGCAAGTGCGCCGCGAAGTGCTGGGCGATGCCCATGTCGACCGCAGCCTCAATGCCCTGACCGAGTTCAACAGCGAGTTCCAGGAAATGATCACCCGCCACGCCTGGGGTGATATCTGGACCCGCCCCGGCCTGCCTCGACACACCCGCAGCCTGATCACCATCGCCATGCTGATCGGCATGAACCGCAGTGAAGAGTTGAAGCTGCATTTGCGTGCGGCGGCCAGCAACGGCGTGACCCGTGCCGAGATCAAGGAAGTGCTGATGCAGAGTGCGATCTATTGCGGGATTCCGGCGGCGAATGCCACGTTTCACCTGGCTGAATCAGTGTGGGACGAACTGGGGGTTGAGTCCCGCCCGCCGAAGTAACAGGCTCAGACCGGCTTTGTCGTGTAGACCCTCTTGCGCAACGGAAGTCCCATCTCTTCTTTCAGGCCGTTCTCGGTAAATTCCCGTGGATTGGTGGTGGTTTTCGCGGTGCTGGGGTCGCCGTCGAAATCAACCGGGGGGACTGTCGTTTGCAGACCGATCGCCTGCCGCTCTATGTTGGGTTCGCGTTCCTGGTGAGTGTCGGGTGTTGCAGTTTCTCCCTTTAGATTTTGACCTGTGGCACCCGCGAATGCGTGTCCCCTCTCATGAGCGAGGCTGGTGATCGGGGGGGAACTGTCGTCATACATATACATCGGGTTGTAATTGATTGTACCCAGGTCAGCCGTTTCTCCCGCTTTACCCTCCACGATGTAACCCAACTGTGAACCGGTCAGTGATTCGACGTCGCCGCCCGCTTGAAGATACCGTTGAATGGCTTTGGTGTTGAAGCCGTAGGTCATGTCATCACGGGTGTCCAGCTCGCGCAGGGTGACTGGCGCGTTGTTGCGCGCCGCCAGTTCGTCCTCTTTCTTCAAGGACTGCTGGCCTATGGGCGACATTCTCAATAGCTCCAGATCGTCTTCGACCCGCTGTCTGAACTCGGCGGAACCCTCGACCAGATAGGCTGTTTTGCCGGCGTCACTGGGCGTTACATCAAACCTGCGTGAGTTGAGCGAGCGGATCACATTATCCGAAGGTTTGGCGTAGATAACCGTGTTGTCATGGTAAGACCTCACGTTGTTACTACCCCTGCCGGTGTAAATGACCGAGCTGCCATGGCTGACCATCAGGTTGTCACCACCGCCACCGTGCATCACGGTGTGGCCATTTTTGGCGATCATGAAGTCGTGACCGCGCCCCCCGTCCATATGCACCACTCGGTTGGCAGGGCCCTTCACGGCCTGGAGGTGGTCGTCGCCATTGTCGCCATAAAGCGCACTGCTGCCACTGCCCGCGATCAGCGTGTCATTGCCTTCTCCGCCTGATGCGACCCCACGCCCCCTGCCCATCACGATAAAGTCGTCGCCCGCGCCGCCCTTGATTTGGGTGGTACCGCCACCACCACGGGCGTAGTCGTCACCGTCTCCCAGGTCGATCCTGATGGGGGTCGTCACGTCTGGAGCCACTACCACGCTGTCGTTGCCGCCGTGGGTCTTGATATACAGGGGCTGGACCATGCCCAGCTCGGGGCGATTGAGCAGCTCAAGGGTGTAGGCCTTACCGTTGACGTTAGCGAGCAGCTTTCCATCGGAGGTACGTCTGATGTTCACCCGGTCTGCATGGTTGCCGGTTTCCAAAACGATTTGACTGAATATTGTGTTGGCGTCGCCGTTTTGTGCGGCGCTGAATTCAACCTCCTGGGAGATTTTTACGTGCTTGTCCTGAAACAGGACCTCGCTGTTTACGTAGCTTTTGTGTCCCAGGGCGACTTCGGGAGTCGGTCGTGAGGCGGGGGTCAGGGCATCGGAATCAGGGCGTTTGTATTTGATGTGGACGGGGGGTTCTGGCGTTGCCGGTGATGGGCTGTTGGTGTAATTCGTCAGCACGGGCATGGACGCAGATATAGTCATGGTTGGGCTCGATCGTGGTGGGCAGGCGTTCCTTTGAGTGGCGGGAGGGGAAATGCTGTTCCAAGGGAAAAACAGTCAAACGCTGTCTTGATGTTGCATGCCTTAAGAGCGGCCTGGAGTTAATGGGAGTCGGCGTCCCACACCCAATTCCACACGCCCGGCAGATGCACTGCTTCATTCACGTCTTTGACCGTACGCGCCAATGCCGCGCGTTGCAGGGCGGCCGTATCGGTGTAGAACGGCTCGGCCGCCGTCTTCATGCCGTTGACCCGCGCGCTGTCCAGCAGGATCTGCAGGTATTCCTGCATATGCCGTGCGGTGTAGCGGTTGATATCGTGGAAGGTCACTACCACCGGTATCACGCCGTCCACCGTCGGTAACTCCCCCAGCGCAATCCGCTCGCGCACCACCGACAGTTGTCGGTACAGGTTGGCGCGGCGGCGCGGGCTGCCGTTGAAGCCCCAGATTTTGCCGTCATTGGCGCTCAGGTCAGTCAGCAGGACCTGCATGCCGTGGCGCTGGTAGGCGGCGAAGGTGCGCCGGTCGTAGTTCCAGAACGGCGGGCGCACCAGCACGGGCGGCGCGCCGGTGATCGAGGCGATATCGGTCGCGCCCTGGGTGAGGGTGCGTTCCAGCTCGGCATCATTCAGCCAGCGGTGGTTGGTATGAAAGGTCGTGGCAGTGTGAAAAGCCAGCACATGCCCGCCGGCGTATTCACGCTCCATCGTCTTGCGACCCCGCGAGCTGCCGCCGGAACGCGACGATTCGGTCTGCAGGAAGAACACCGCCTTGATCCCCGACAGCACCGGGTTGTGCGCCAGGTCGGCGATCACTGAACGGCTGGGGTTGTCGTAGCCCGAGGCACTGGGGCCGTCATCGAAGGTCAGCAAAAAGCGGATCGGCGCCTGGGCTTGCAGGCGTTGCTCGGTCTGCGCTGTCAGGGCGATGGGCGCGCTGATACAGCCGTTGAGGCTCAAGGCCAGGGCAAGCACAGCGGATGCGATGGCAAAGGATTTCATGGTGTGCGCAGGCTCGGATAAGAGGCCGCTGCTGGGCGGATCAGCAGCGGCAGGCGCGCACGATACAGTAAGTGCCGCGCCGGATTACAGCAGACTGATCGGGTAACTGACGATCAACCGGTTTTCATCAAACTCGTTGTTGCTGTAGTCGCGGCGCATGCTCGAATTGCGCCAGCGCACCGTGAGGTTCTTCACCACGCCGCTTTGCACGGTGTAACCCAATTCGCTTTCGCGACCCCACTCCTTGCCGTCGGTGATGGTGCCGGTGTGCACGTTGCTGCCGCTGATATAGCGGTTCATCAGGGTCAGGCCCGGTACGCCGAGGGCGGCGAAGTTGTAGTCGTGGCGCACTTGCCAGGATTTTTCCTGGGCATTGTCGTAGCTGGAGTTGTAGCTGTCGTTGGCCAGGGTGCCGCCGCTGGTGCCGTTGACGCGCATCCAGGCGTTGTTGCCGGTGAGTTTTTGCAGGCCGACGTAGAAGGTGTTGCCGCCGTACTTGGCCGAGAACAGGCCGGACCAGGTTTTGTTGTCCAAGTCGCCGGCGCGGGCGCTGCCGTCCTCCTTGCCGTAGAAGAACCCGAGGTTGGCGCCCAGGGTCCAGTCCCCAAGGGGCTGGCTGTGGATCAGGTTGACGAACTGCTGGCTGTAGATGTCCTTGAGCTGGGCGTTCCACACGCCGATCTGCGTGCGTTTGTCGTTGAAGGCGTATTCGCCGCCCTGGAAGTTGAAGCGGTCCGAGGTGAACGCGGTTTTGCCGACCATCGACATGTCGCTCATGCTGCTGTCGTCGCGCGGGCTGTTGGCGCGGAACTGGCCGCCGTAGAGGGTCAGGCCGTCGATTTCCTTCGATGTGATCTGCCCGCCGCGCAGGGTTTGCGGCAGGGAGCGGCCATCGTCGGCACGCAGGATCGGCAGCACCGGCATCCATTCGCCGACCTTCACTTCAGTCTTGGAAATACGCGCTTTGAACGCCACCCCCAGGCGACCGAATTCATCCGCAGGGCGGCCATCGTGGTCCAGCGGCAACAGCTGGGTGCCACCGGTACCGCGCCCGCCATCGAGCTTCAATGAGTACATCCCCAGCACATCCACACCGAAACCTACGGTGCCCTGGGTAAAGCCGGACTTGGCGTCGAGGATGAAACTTTGCGTCCACTCCTGCGCGCCACCCTGGGTTTTGGTGGGGTTGGTGAAATTGCGGTTGAAGAAGAAATTACGCAGGTTGAGGTTGGCGCTGGCGTCCTCCAGAAAACCGTGTTCTTCGGCGACGACGGGCATGGCAAGACTGGCGATAGCGGTGGCCAGCAGGAGCCGGCGCGGGTGAAAAGTGCTCATGGTGGTGGACCTGTTGTTATTGGGTTTATGCAGGTGGCGGCCATGGTGCGGGGCGGTGCGGGGGCGGTTCAATCGGGGGTGGGCGGGTTGTGGGCGATGATCGAACGCAAGTTGCCGGGCCCTGAAGCCCGGCACTGCGGGGTTATCGCTTGGGCAGGTCGAAGTGGGTCCAGGGCACAGTCGGCAGGTAGTGTTGCGCAGCGACGATCAGCACCACCATCACCACCAGGAACACCGCTTGCAGGGGGCTCCAGAAGGCCCAGTGCAAACCGTTCAGCCACGGGTAGCCTTCGATGAGTTTCTGGCTCATCTGACCGATACGCTTCTTGTGCAACAGGTTGATCAGGATCATACCCGCGTAGGTGAACATGCCCAGCACGCCAAGCATCAAGCCGCAGGCCACCAGCATGATCGCCTGCGGTACGCCGTGGCGAATGACCAGCCAGTAGTCATTGGGGTTGATTCGTTTGGGGATCAGGTACTGGCTCAGCCACACATCCAGAACCCGATAGGTTGAGCTCATCCCTGCCCACATTTGGGTGACGCGAAAGGCAACGGCCGCCGGCACGAACGCCATCAGCATGAAAATGACCAGCGACATTCCGTCCATTCTGTCTGGCTTAGAGTGGGCGATGCTCAGGCCAAGCCCCAGGGCGAAGACGGCCCATAGTCGAATAAATACCTGGGTGTAGATCGGCCGAGGCACGAATTTGCGCCAAAAGAACAGGTCTGTTTGAGGCAGGCGCTCGACCAGTTGCGGATAGCGCCAGGTCAGTGTTTGCGCCAGGTGCTGGCAGGCGTTCCACTCGTTTTCGCCAAACCCATCGATCATGCGTTTGTGTTGCCTGGCGGACATCGGCGTCAGCAGCAGACGCGCGGCCAGGGCATCGGCTGATGTGCGCCGCTTGTCCTGGGCCTTGTCTTGCAGGTTGGCGTAGAAGCTTTCCTGCTCGCAACGCGACACCAGTTCGCGCCACATCCACACCGGTTCCGGGTACACGCCTTTCTGGTCGTCCCAGCCGAATGCCTGGCACACGCGCTCGAACAGCGGCACGCTCCATTGAGTGTCATGCAGCAGGTGCAGGACGATGCGCTGCCACTGCTGTTGCAGGTCAAACACCCGCAGCCAGGGCTGGTTGTTGTATTGAGTAAGCTGGGTGATGAACTCGCGCTCGGCCTTTTGCTCCAGCAGTTCCTGCAGGGTGCGGCGGTAGTCTTGCAGCAGCTCGCCGGTCAGTGCTTCGTATTGCCAGGACGTCATCGCCACCTGCTGCCAGGGGGTCAGCCATTCCAGGTGTTGCGCGGCCCAACCGGCGATGGCGCTGCGTTCGCCCGGTGCTTCGAAACAATGGCGCAACAGGCCGGCCTGGAACGCATCGGTGCAGCCCTGTTGTCGAGCCTGGGCCCAGCGTTCATCGAGGTTACGCGCGTTAAGACCGTCGAGCAGTGCCTGGGCCGGGTCGGGTGTGTGGGCTTCGAAGGGTGCAGGGCTGACGGGGCTGATGTCCATCAGTTCGGCCAGGTCATTCAGGTTGGCGTAGGCCGCTTCGGCCACGGGCGCCTGGACGCGTTCTTCCTCTTCGTTATCTGCCCGCCAGCGTGCTTCACTCAGCGCGTGTTCATAGGCCTCGCGCAGGCGCTGGAAGCCTTGGGCGTCGTCGTCCGGGCGACAGCTTTTCAGCAGCCGTGCATAGCTGCGCTTGATGCTGCGCTCGTCGGCGTCATCCGGCAGTTGCAGTACGGTCCAGCAATCCATGTCGTGTTCCCTCAGCGCCAGAACCCGTTGTCGAGTTGCTCAAGTTGACGGGTCAGTTCGCTGCGGGCTTCGCGGATGCGGCGTTCGTCCTGGGTGTCGAGTACCTGCTGGAACTGCGCCGCCCAATGCCCGAGCTGTTCGCGCAGCTCGCCGAGGTTTTCCTGGTAGAGCCGTTCGAGGCGGGCAACGAGCACGGTGTTGACCTGCTGGTCGCGTGGGTGGACCTTCAACAGCGCCAGGGCTTGCAGGCGTTGCTGGATCTCCTGCGGGTTGAGCACGCCGGGGTTGTTCTCGATCACCAGCGAATGCTGCTCGCCGGTCAGCGGGATATTCACCTGGGCTTCCAGCAGGCCGTTGTTGTCATAGGTGAAACGCACGTCCAGCGAGACTTCACCGGCCTTGCGCTTGGGCACGGGAATATCCAGTTGGCCCAGCTCGATGTTGTCTTTGACCAGGCGGCTTTCGCCCTGGTAGATCTTCAGCAGTACGTGGCTCTGGTCATCGTGCAGGGTGACCACGCTCTTGACCCGGCTCACCGGCACGCTGCTGTTGCGTTCGATCAACGGCAGGTAGTGGCCGCTTTCGATATGGCCGCCGTACTGGTTGGAGGTTTCGATGCCCAGGGTGTAGGGGCAGACGTCTGTCAGCACCACTTCTTCGAGGGCCGCTGAGCGCGCCTTGAGGGCGGCCTGGATCGCCGCACCGTGGGCGACCACCTGGTCGGGGTCGAGGCTGATGGAGGGGAAGCGCCCGAACAGGCCGGCGGCGAGTTTACGTACCAGCGGCATGCGCGTGGTGCCGCCCACCAGCAGGATTTCATCCAGGTCGCCGACCCGAATCCGCGCATCGCGCAGGGCGCGTTCGATCGGCGCGCGCAGGCGCTCCAGCAGCGGCGTGTAGAGCTTGGCCAGTTCCTGTTGGGTGATGGTTTTTGTCCATTGCTGGCCGTCGACGCGCAGGGCGAATTCGGCGCTGTCGTCCTGGCCCAGGGCTTTGCGTACGCGCTCGGCTTCGCGGCGCAGGGCTTGCAGCACCGTGCGGGTAGGCGGGAAACCCTCGGCGTTGCGCTGGCTGTCGACAAAGTGTTCGAGCAACAGGGTGTCGAAGTCTTCGCCACCGAGGAAGTTGTCGCCGGCGCTGGCGCGGACCTCCATCACGCCGTCGAACAGCTCGATGATCGACACGTCAAAGGTGCCGCCGCCGAGGTCAAAGACCAGGAACGAGGTTTCTTTATCACGCTGGTGCAGCCCGTAGGCCAAGGCCGCGGCGGTCGGTTCGTTGATCAGTTTTTCCACGCTGAGCCCCGCCAGTTCACCGGCGATGCGCGTGGCCTTGCGTTGGCCGTCGCTGAAATAGGCGGGCACGCTGATCACTGCGTCGGTGACGGTTTGGCCGTAGGTACGCTCGATGTCCTCCTTGAGGCTTTTGAGCACCAGCGCCGAGAGTTCCTCGGGGCGGAACGAGCGGTCGCCCAGACGCACTTCGGTGGCGCTGCCCATGTAGCGCTTGAACAGCGAAGTGGTCAGGTGCGGGTGGGTATGCAGGCGCTCTTTGGCGGCCTGGCCTACCAGGACACGGCCTTGGTCATCCAGCCCGACCACGCTGGGGGTCAGCAACTGGCCCAGGGCATTGGGCACCATTTCGGCGGCATCACCGCGCCAGACGGCTGCGAGACTGTTAGTGGTCCCCAGGTCGATTCCTACGATCATTACGACAAGCTCCCTCTGTGGTCTGTAAGAATCTGTGACAGATTTTACCCTGAAAGGTTGAGCGCAAAGCAAGGCGGGAGAATTTTGTGGCGAGCGGGCTTGGTCAACCTGTCAGCCTTATGCTTAACCGCTCCGGCGTCTACTGTCAGGGTTGACAGTAGATGACCCGTTTTTGAAAGCCTATGTTCAAGGTGGTGGCAGTATTTTTGATGGTGCTCAAGGGAGAAGTGCTCATGAGCTTTGGAACAGAAATGGGTGGGCTTTTAACGTCGTCGAATGTGTTCAACGCGGACCTGATCTATAGGAGTAAAAAGAAGATCCCGATTACATTCGACACATTCGAGTTGATCTATATCGAGGGTTCTCAGTTTTCTATTTGTTTAGGGTTTGAAGACAATCCCGGTTCGAGAAATGAACTGACCCTTAAGGCTAAAGAGCTGAAAGCAGGCCAGACCTATCCGATCCGGCCGGAGGACCCTGGAGTCAGGGCGGCTTTTGCCTTGGGAAACCGCATCGAGTATTTCCCGGACGAATATTCGGGGTCCCTGACGGTTGACCGTCTTGAATACAAGGACGGCCATATAGCGCTGAGCATGCAGTTTTCCATCTACTTCAAGCCAGATGGCAAGGGCGATATGGAAGTTGTTTGCCATGCCCTTCAAATCACCTGCGCGTTAGCAAACCACAGCGCAACGGGTAAGTTTGTACCCAAGCACCGAGCGCAAGCGAAGGTTCCAATTTATGCTGAGATCTCCGTCAGGGCCGATGGGCGTTATGAGGCCATCGACCTGGGTGATGTATTTTTCGTGATCTACTCAGACTCGAGTTATTTTATTCAGTGCTTGCCCCGTGATGGAGGTGATCGTGCGGTCCTTGAGTTCGCAGGGAGAGAGCTGAAAACCTTTACTGATTACCCAATCACAGGGCCTGATGGGCCGCCAAATAGTGTTGATACGTTTTTTATTTTGCGGCCTGAATTCTCATACGGGTTTTCTGATCCGGCGGGTACATTCCGCGTAAGGCGCACTGATCATCCAGACGAAGGGTTCTGGTTTATCGGTGAGTTTAATTTCTCAGTCACTGCTCGTGGCTCGGACGGTCAAAACACCCAGTATGATATTTCGAGTTCTGTGTTTCAGATTCAAGTCAGTGAAGTGAAAACTTAAGCGTGGTACTCAGCCTGTAAAGCATCGCGGGACATAAAAAAACCGCCTCCTGTAAGGGAGGCGGTTTTTTGTTTATTGCGGTGCTATCAGAACAACTTCAACGCCGGTGCTTCTTCTTTCAACGGTTCGTTCTTCGCGGTCTGTTCGTTCCAGCCACCGCCGAGGGCCTTGTACAGGTTGACCTCGCTGGTCAGCTGCGCCAGGCGGTCGGTGATCAGCGATTGCTGGGCACTGAACAGTTGGCGCTGGGCGTCGAGGAAGGTCAGGTTGCTGTCGACCCCGATACGGTAGCGACGCTCGGCCAGGCGGTAGTAATCCTGGTTGGCCGCGACGAAGCCACGCTGGGCTTCCAGCTGCTGCTTGTAGGTCTCACGCGCGGCGAGGCCGTCGGAGACTTCCTGGAAGCCGGTCTGGATCGCCTTCTCGTAGTTCGCCACGTTGATCTCTTTCTGGATCTTCGAGTAGTCCAGGCTGGCGCGCAGGCTGCCGGCGTTGAAGATCGGGATGTTGATCTGCGGGGCGAACGACCAGGTGCCCGAACCGCCTTTGAACAGGCCGCCCAGGGTAGGGCTGGCGGTACCGGCGCTGGCGGTCAGGCTGATGCTCGGGAAGAACGCTGCACGCGCCGCACCGATGTTGGCGTTGGCGGCCTTGAGGTTGTACTCGGCCTGCATGATGTCGGGACGCCGTTGCAGCAGGTCGGAGGGCAAGCCGGCCGGTACGTCGCTGAGCAGGTCATCGGACAGCGGCTTGCTGGCGATATTCGCCGGCAGGCCGGTGCCCAGCAGCAGGGTCAGGCTGTTTTCGTCCTGGGCCACCTGGCGGGTGTAGCGTGCCAGTGCCACGCGGGCATTTTCCACCGAGGTGCGTGCCTGGCTGAGGTCGAGGGCCGAGGCCACGCCGACTTCGTTGCTGCGCGAGGTCAGCTTGTAGCTTTGCTCGAACGCGCCGAGGGTGTCCTGGGTCAGCTTGAGCAGTTCCTTGTCGGCCTGCCAGGTCAGGTAGGCATTCGCCACACTGGCCACCAGGCTGATCTGGGTACTGCGCCGCGCTTCTTCAGTGGCGAAGTACTTTTGCAGCGCTTCTTCACTCAGGCTGCGCACGCGGCCAAACAGGTCCAGCTCATAGGAGCTGATCCCGAGGCCGACGGAGTATTGGCTGGAGATGGTCGATTCGCCGGTCTGCGACAACTTGGCCGGGGTGCGCGAACGGCTGCCACTGCCCGTGGCCGACACGGCCGGGAACAGGTCGGCACGCTGGATCCGGTATTGCGCCGCGTACGCATCGATGTTCAGGGCCGCGACACGCAGGTCACGGTTGTTCACCAGCGCGGTCTGAATCAGCTGTTGCAGGGCAGGGTCATGGAAAAACTGCTTCCAGCCTTGCTCGGCGGCAGCCTGCCCCGGCGCCTGGGCCGACGAATACGCCGGCCCCTGTGGGAACTGAGCTGCCACCGGCGCGTCAGGGCGCTGGTAGTCAGGAATCAGCGAGCAGCCACTGAGCACGAATGCGGTGACGGCTAAGGAAAGTAGCGACTTGCTCATTGGCCAGCCTCTTTAGGAGTGTGCTTAGGTTCAGTCTTTTTACGTTCGCCCATGGCGGACACGGTTGCGAAGAACAGTGGCACCCAGAAGATCGCCAATACCGTGGCCGTGATCATACCGCCAATTACACCGGTACCGATCGCGTGCTGGCTGCCTGAGCCGGCGCCCGAGGAGATCGCCAGCGGCAATACGCCGAGGACGAACGCCATGGAGGTCATGATGATCGGCCGCAGACGCATCCGGGAGGCCTCGATCGCGGCTTCTACGATGCCTTTGCCTTGCTCGTGCAGCTCCTTGGCGAACTCGACGATCAGAATGGCGTTCTTCGCCGCCAGGCCCACCGTCACCAACAAGCCCACCTGGAAGAACACGTCGTTGGACAAGCCGCGCATGCTGGTGGCGATCAACGCCCCTACCACGCCCAGCGGAACCACCAGGATCACCGCGATTGGAATCGACCAGCTTTCGTACAGTGCCGCGAGGCACAGGAACACCACCAGCAGCGACAGTGCGTACAGCGCCGGCGCCTGGGAGCCGGACAGGCGTTCTTCATACGACAGGCCCGTCCAGGCGTAGCCCACGCCGGCCGGCAGTTGCTTGGCGAGGCGTTCGACTTCGGCCATGGCGTCACCGGTACTGTAGCCCGGTGCCGGGGTACCGAGGATTTCCATCGCCGCTACACCGTTATAACGCGAGAGCTTCGGCGAGCCGTAGATCCACTTGCCCGAGGCGATGGCCGACAACGGCACCATCTTCCCGGAGTCGCTGCGCACGTACCATTTGTTCAGGTCTTCCGGGGACATCCGGCTGGCGGCTTCACCCTGCACGTAGACCTTCTTCACCCGACCACGGTCGATGAAGTCGTTGACGTAGCTGCCACCCAAGGCAATCGCCAAGGTCTGGTTGATGTTGGACAGCGTGATACCTTGGGCGCTGGCCTTCTCGTCGTCGACGGTGAGCTCGTACTGCGGCTCATCGTTCACACCGTTGGGACGCACACCGGCGAGGATCTTGCTCTGGGCAGCCATGCCCAGGAACTGGTTACGCGCAGCCATCAGCTTTTCATGGCCAACGCCGCCCTGGTCCTGCAGGAACACGTCGAAACCGGTGGCGTTACCCAACTCCAGTACCGACGGTGGCACGATGGCAAATACCATGGCGTCCTGGAAGGTCTGCATGAAGTAGCCCTGGGCACGCTTGGCAATCTCGAATACCGAGGTGGAAGCATCACGCTCATCCCACGGCTTGAGCATCACGAAGGCCAGGCCCGAACTCTGTCCACGACCGGCGAAGTTGAAGCCGTTCACGGTAAACACCGATTTCACGCCTTTGCCTTCGCCTGGCTCGCCTTCCTTGTCATTGAGCAGATAGGCGCGCATGTCGTCGATGACTTTTTGCGTGCGCTCAGCCGAAGAACCTACCGGGGTCTGCACCTGGGCAAAGATCACGCCCTGGTCTTCATCGGGCAGGAACGCGGCCGGGATGCGCATGAACAGCCAGACCATGCCGGCGATGATCAGCGCGTACACGAGGAACGCCGGGATCTTGTGCTTGATCATGTTGCCCACGCCGCGCTCGTAGCTCAGTACGCCACGGTCGAAGGTGCGGTTGAACCAGCCGAAGAAACCACGCTTGGGTTGGCCGTGCTTCTCGGGGTCGATCGGCTTGAGCATGGTGGCGCACAGGGCCGGGGTGAAGATCAGGGCAACCAGTACCGACAACGCCATGGCCGAAACGATGGTGATGGAGAACTGTTTGTAGATCACACCGGTGGAGCCGCCGAAGAACGCCATTGGCAACAGTACCGCCGACAGTACCAGGGCGATACCCACGAGGGCGCCCTGGATCTGGCCCATGGACTTGACCGTCGCTTCTTTCGGCGACAGGTGTTCCTCGGCCATTACCCGCTCGACGTTTTCCACCACGACGATGGCGTCGTCCACCAGCAAGCCGATGGCCAGGATCATGCCGAACATGGTCAAGGTGTTGATGGTGAAACCGAATGCCGCGAGGATCCCGAAGGTACCCAGCAATACCACCGGTACGGTCATGGTGGTGATGATGGTGGCGCGGAAGTTCTGCAGGAACAGGAACATCACCAGGAACACCAGCACGATCGCTTCGACCAGGGTGTCAACTACACCGGAGATCGATTCGGTCACGACTGGGGTGGTGTCATACGGCACCACCGCCTTCATGCCTGGCGGGAAGAACGGTTCCAGGGACGCCACAGTGGCACGGATGGCCTTGGCGGTGTCCAGGGCGTTGGCGCCCGACGCGAGCTTGATCGCCATACCGGAAGCCGGGTTGCCGTTGAACTGTGCGCTGATGCTGTAGTTCTGGCCGCCGAGTTCGATACGCGCTACGTCATGCAGGCGAACCTGGGAGCCGTCGGCATTGACCTTCATCAGGATATTGCCGAACTGCTCCGCCGTTTGCAGGCGGGTCTTGCCGATGATGGTGGCGTTCAACTGGTTGCCGGGCAGGGCAGGCAGGCCGCCCAATTGACCGGTCGCCACCTGCACGTTCTGCGCGGCGATGGCGCTGCTGACATCGACCGGTGTGAGCTGGAAGTTGTTCAGCTTGGCCGGGTCCAGCCAGATACGCATGGCGTACTGCGAACCGAACACCTGGAAGTCACCGACACCGGCGGTCCGGGAAATCGGGTCCTGGATGTTGGAAACGATGTAGTTGGACAGGTCATCCTTGGTCATGCTGCCGTCTTCCGACACCAGACCGATCACCATCAGGAAGTTCTTCACCGACTTGGTCACGCGGATACCCTGCTGCTGCACTTCTTGCGGCAGCAGTGGGGTCGCCAGGTTCAGCTTGTTCTGCACCTG
The DNA here is from genome assembly GCF_001269925.1 of Pseudomonas sp. MIACH. GTDB lineage: Bacteria > Pseudomonadota > Gammaproteobacteria > Pseudomonadales > Pseudomonadaceae > Aquipseudomonas. Next base: position 209,275 of record NZ_LHVO01000053.1, on the reverse strand, counting down.
AACCTGGGCGATGTCCGGGTTGGTACCCTGGTTGAACGTCGCGGTGATGGTCATGCTGCCGTCGGAGTTACTGTCCGAGGCCACATAGCGCAGGTTGTCGATACCGTTGAGCTGTTGCTCGATGACCTGCACCACGGTGTCCTGCACGGTTTGTGCGGACGCGCCTGGGTAGGTCACCTGGATGTCGATGGCGGTTGGCGCGATGGCCGGGTATTGGTTGATGGGCAACTTCAGGATCGACAGTGCCCCGACCAGCATGATCACCAGGGCAATTACCCAGGCGAAAATGGGACGGTCGATAAAAAATTTCGACATGGATTACTCCCCTTGGCCAGGCGCGGCAGCAGGAGCAGCGGCGGAACCGGCAGGCTTGGCGTTGTCAGCGTCCTTGACCTTGACCTCCACGCCCGGCTTGACGTATTGCAGGCCTTCGGTGATCACGCGGTCACCGGCATTCAGGCCTTTTTCCACCAGCCAATAGGCGCCGGCGGTGCGGTTGGCTACCAGTACACGCTGCTCGACCTTGTTTTCGGCGTTCACCACCAGCGCGGTCGGGATGCCCTTGAGGTCGCGGGTCACGCCTTGCTGTGGTGCGAGGATGGCCTTGCTGTTCACGCCCGCTTGCAGTTGGGCGTGTACGAACATGCCCGGCAGCAGGGTGTGGTCAGGGTTGGGGAACACGGCGCGCAGGGTCACGGAACCGGTGGTCTGGTCGACCGATACTTCGGAGAATTCCAGCTTGCCGTCCTGGCCGTAGTCGCTGCCGTCTTCCAGGGTCAGCTTGACCTTGGCGGCATTGGCGCCGGCTTTTTCCAGCTGGCCGCTTTCCAGGTCGCGGCGCAGTTTCAGCATTTCAGCCGAAGACTGCGTGACGTCGACGTAGATCGGGTCCAGTTGCTGGATTACGGCCATGGCATCGGCCTGGCCATTGCTGACCAGCGCGCCTTCGGTCACCGCAGAACGGCCAATACGCCCGGAGATCGGCGCGAACACTTTGGTGTAGCGCACGTTGATCTGGGCGGTTTGAACGTTTGCTTCCGCAGTCATGCGGTTGGCGACGGCAGTGTCGTATTCCTGACGGCTGACGGCTTGCTCATCGACCAACTGCTTGTAGCGGTCGGAGATGGACTTGGTCTGGGTCAGGCTGGCTTGTGCGCTTTTGAGGGTGGCCTCGTAGACCGACGGATCGATCTGATAAAGCTGCTGGCCTTCTTTCACGTCCGCGCCTTCCTTGAACAGGCGCTTGAGGATGATGCCGTTGACCTGTGGGCGAACTTCCGCAATGCGGTAGGCGGTGGTGCGGCCTGGCAGCTCGGACGTCAGGGTAAAGGCTTGCGGTTGAATGGTGACCACGCCGACCTGAGGGGCTTGAGCGGGCGGAGCCGCTTCTTCCTTTTTACATCCGCTGAGCAGCGATGCCAGGGCGACGGCAGTGACCAGAGCGGTAACAGCTGGCTTAAGTTGCATGAAGATCCTCGGGTCAGGCGCGCAGGGTGCGCACAAGAAGGGTGGAAGGGTGAAAAACAAGCCGTGAGTGGATAAGTAGCTTGCTACGCAATATACTTACGTTCATGGTTGTTTGTAAACTCTTGACAGGTTTTGCGGAATGTTGACAAAGCACCGCCCAAAGCCTCGATTTTAGTACGTTCGGCTCCCATGACGGTGTCGTCCCACAATTATTCAGATGATCGTTAGCGCTTGTTAGCGCCGCGTTAACGTCAGTCCCAAGTGTCCTGATTGAGGTTTTACTGCCATGGTTCGTCGCACCAAAGAGGAAGCTCAGGAAACGCGCAGCCAGATTCTCGATGCCGCCGAGCAAGCCTTCTATGAACGCGGCGTTGCGCGGACTACGTTGGCGGATATCGCCGCGTTGGCCGGCGTGACGCGGGGCGCCATCTATTGGCATTTCAGTAACAAATCCGATCTGTTGCAGGCCCTGCTCGACACCTTGCATGAGCCTTTGGATGAATTGGCAAGGGCCAGTGAAAGCGAGTCCGAGCTCGACCCGCTGGGGTGCATGCGCAAGTTGCTGATTCATTTGTTTCATCAAGTGGCCCTGGACCCGAAAACCCGGCGCATCAATGAGATCCTGTTCCATAAGTGCGAATTCACCGATGAAATGTGCGACATGCGCCGTCAGCGCCAGACCCACAGCCTCGAATGCAACCTGCGCATCGGCCTGACACTGCGTAACGCGGTCCATCGCGGGCAACTTCCGGAAAATCTCGACACCACGCGTGGCGCGGTGTGCATGCATGCCTACATCAACGGGCTGATTGGCCAGTGGCTGTTGGTACCCGACAGCTTCCAGTTGCATCAGGACGCCGAGCGCTGGGTGGATGCAGGGCTGGACATGCTGCGCTGGAGCCCCAGCCTGCGCAATTAAGACAAAATGCGTAATTGCATCAGGGTGTGTCAACAGTAAAGCCCAAGGACGGTCAATCGTCCTTCTGCCTGATCGGTGGGGTGACTTTATATACGGGCTGGCGGGCGGTTGATAGGTAGCCGCCTAAGTATTTTGTAGGGATTTTGTTGCAAGGCTGTTAAGGAATGTTTCCCAGGGCAACATAGTGTCAAAAAAAGATGTGGGAGGGGGCTTGCTCCCGATGGCAGTGGTTCAGTCAACACATAGAGTGACTGACGCACCGCCATCGGGAGCAAGCCCCCTCCCATATTTGGTTTCGCGTGTCGGGTGATTACAGTGGCAGCGTCGGGTAGTCGATGTAACCCACCGGGCCCTTGGCGTAGAAGGTTTCCGGGTTCGCTTCGTTCAGCGGCGCATCGGTCTTCAGGCGCACCGGCAGGTCCGGGTTGGCAATGAACGGTACGCCGAAGGCCACCGCATCCGCCTTGCCAGCCGCCAGCCATGCATTGGCACTGTCCTTGGTGAAGCGTTCGTTGGCGATGTACATGCCGCCGAAGGCTTTTTTCAAGCGCGGGCCCAGGCTGTCAGCACCTTCTTTTTCACGGGAGCAGATGAAGGCGATGCCACGCTTGCCCAGTTCGCTGGCGACGTAGGTGAAGGTTTCGGCCAGGTTGTCGTCACCCATGTCGTGAGCGTCTGCACGGGGGGCCAAATGCACACCCACACGGCCGGCGCCCCAGACTTCGATGACTGCATCGGTCACTTCCAGCAGCAGGCGCGCACGGTTTTCCAGGGAGCCGCCGTACTGGTCGGTACGCTGGTTGGTGCTGCTCTGCAGGAACTGGTCGAGCAGGTAGCCGTTGGCGCCGTGGACTTCCACGCCGTCAAAGCCTGCAGCCTTGGCGTTTTCGGCCCCGGTGCGGTAGGCGTCGACGATGTCGGCGATTTCAGCGGTTTCCAGGGCGCGTGGGGTCGGGTAGTCGGCGAGTGGGCGCACCAGGCTGACGTGGCCTTTAGCCTGGATCGCGCTCGGTGCCACCGGGGTTTCGCCGTTCAGGTAGGACGCGTGGGAGATGCGGCCGACGTGCCACAGTTGCAGGAAAATCTTGCCACCTGCGCCATGCACAGCCTTGGTGACATTCGCCCAGCCACGCACCTGGTCGTTGGACCAGATGCCTGGAGTGTCCGGGTAGCCCACGCCCAGCGGCGTCACCGAGGTGGCTTCGCTGAGGATCAGACCGGCGGACGCGCGCTGCACGTAGTACTCGGCCATCAGCGCGTTGGGTACCCGGCCGGCGTCGGCACGGCAGCGGGTCAGCGGCGCCATGATGATGCGGTTCGACAGTTCCAGGTCGCCCAGTTTGATCGGATCGAAAATAGTCGTCATGGGAAAACACCTTGCTCGTTGAAGTTGATCAGTGGGTCGCAGGGGCCAGGTCGGCATCGCCGCCCTGACGGAAAGTAATCAGGGTCACCAGCAGCGCCAGGATCGCCAGGGCCCCTGCCGCCAACGGCACGCTGCTCAGGCCAAAGCCGTGGGCAATCACGCTGCCGCCCACCCAGGCACCGAGGGCGTTGCCGATGTTGAACGCGCCGATGTTCAGGGTGGACACCAGGTTCGGTGCGGCCTTGCCGAAGGTCACCACGTTGATCTGCAGCGCCGGGACGGCGGCAAACGAGGCGGTGGCCCACAGGAACAGGGTGATCTCGGTCGGGATCACGGCGACGCTGGTCCAGGTCAGTGCGGTGGACACCACCGCCATGCTGATAAATACGCCGATCAGGGTGGCTGCCAGGCGTTTGTCCGCCAGCTTGCCGCCGATGATGTTGCCCACGGTCAGGCCCAGTCCGATCAGCAGCAGGGTCCAGGTCACGCCTTTGGGCGAGACGCCGGTGACATCGCCGAGCAGCGGCGCAACATAGGTGAAGAGGGTGAACATGGACGCGGCGAACAGCGCGGTCATGCTCAGCGACAACCAGATGCCGGCACCCTTGAGGGCGGCCAGCTCGGCGCGCATGTCGAGTTTTTCTTCGTCACGCTTGGCCGGCAGGAAGCGGATCAGGCCGATCAGCGCCACTACGCCAATCACTGTCACCGCCCAGAAGGTCGAGCGCCAGCCGGCTTCCTGGCCCAGCGCGGTACCCAGTGGCACACCGAGCACGTTGGCCAGGGTCAGGCCGGTAAACATCAGGGCCACCGCCGAAGCACGCTTGTTGGCCGGCACCAGGTTGGCAGCGACCACCGAACCGATCCCGAAAAACGCGCCATGGCACAGCGCGGTGACCACACGGGCAAACATCAGCACGTTGTAGTCACTGGCCAGGGCGCAGAGCAGGTTGCCGATAATAAAGATGCCCATCAACGCTACCAACGCCGCCTTGCGTGGCAGCTTGGCGGTGGCCAGTGCCATGAACGGCGCGCCGATGGCCACGCCCAGGGCGTAGCCGGTGACCAGCCAGCCGGCGCCGGGAATCGAGACGCCGAGGTCCGCCGCCACATCGGGCAACAGGCCCATGATCACGAACTCGGTGGTGCCGATGGCGAAGGCGCTGAGGGCCAGTATGAGTAGCGAGAGGGGCATTATCGTTTCCTTGTTACAACGTCGCGCTGATTTCAGCGCTGAGTTCAGTGGTAAGCGCTGCGAGGAAGGCTTGGATCACTTCCTCGTTGCGCTTGAAAAAGTGCCACTGCCCGGCCTTCTGGCTGCTGATCAATCCCGCCCGTTGCAAGGTGGCCAGGTGGGCCGACACGGTCGACTGGGACAAGCCGCAGCGCTGGTCGATCTGCCCGGCGCAAATGCCGTATTCGTGGTTGTGCACTTGCTCGGGGAACTGCACTTTCGGGTCTTTCAGCCAGGTGAGGATGTCTCGTCGTACTGGGTGCGCCAGGGCTTTTATTATTTCGTCGAGGTCGATGGACATGGCAGGTGCTCGGTGTCGTAAAGCGTTATATCGCGATGAGGCGAACCTTAAATCGTTATATCCCGATATACCAATATGATTTCGGTCTGAATCAAGACCAAATCGGTATATCGGGTTATAACGATACGTTGGCGGCAGTGCTAGACTGCGCGCCATGAATTATCTCGCACATCTGCACTTGGGCGGCCAACTTCCGGCACAACTGCTGGGTAGCCTGTATGGCGACTTCGTCAAAGGCCGCCTGCAGGGCCAGTTCAGCCCGCAAATCGAAGCGGCGATCCAACTGCATCGCTCCATCGACCGCTTTACCGACAGCCACCCGTTGGTGGGCGAGGCGCTGTCGCGCTTCAGCCTCACCCGACGGCGTTATGCCGGGATTGTCCTCGATGTGTTCTTCGACCATTGCCTGGCGCGGGATTGGGCACTGTATGCCGAGCAGCCGCTTGAGCATTTCACCTCGCAGGTGTATCGCGTATTGGCTGCCGAACCGCAGTTACCGGGGCGCTTGGCGCAGATTGCGCCGTATATGGCGGCGGATGATTGGCTGGGGTCGTACCGCGAGTTTGCGGTGATGGAGCAGGTGTTGCGCGGGATTTCGCGGCGGCTCACACAACCCCAGGAATTAGGGTTTGCGATGCAGGAATTGCGTGAGTTGTATGAGCCGTTGAGTGAAGACTTCCGGATCTTCTACCCCGAACTGCAAGCCTTCGCGCATAACCACCTGACAACACAAAGCTAAATGTGGGAGGGAGCAAGCCCCCTCCCACATTTGAACTGTGTTCATATCTCAGGCTGCAAAAGCCGGTCGAGCATGCACTTGTTCAGTCTCCGGCACCGGCCCAAACAACGCCTTCTGCACCGCCTGCTGCGCCTGGAACGCCAGCGCCGCACGTTCCTGCCCGGCGCAGGCAATCGGCTTGAGCACATGGATTTCCACGTCGCCCTGGTCATTGGCAAACAGGCGCATCAGGTGCGAGAGCAAATCGTCATCGCCAATAAACGGTGCCAGCGGGTCGACCTGCCCATTGCGCAGATAACGGATGGCCACCGGTTGCAGCGACACATCCGCATCGATCGCACTGGCCAGCAAGCGCCCGTGGAAGGTACGCAGGCTGCGGCCGTCGGTGGTGGTGCCTTCGGGGAACATCAGCAGCGGGTGCTGTTGTTCCAGGTGGCGAGTCATCTGCTTGCGGATCAACTGGCTGTCACCCGAACCGCGACGGATAAACAAGCTACCGGCCTTGGCCGCCAACCAGCCCGCTACCGGCCAGGTGCGCACTTCGGCCTTGGACAAAAACGACATCGGCGCCACTGCGCCCAGCAACGGAATATCGGTCCAGGACACGTGGTTGCTCACCCACAGCATTGGCTGCGTCGGCAACTCGCCGTGCACCGTCACGCGAAAGGGCAGGGCGTTGGTCAGCCGGGCCATAAAGAACCGCGACCAACGTTGGCGCCGCACCATCGAGTTGGCCACGCCCAGGCGTTCGAACAGGCCAAACACACTGGCCATGCTCAAGCCCAGCGCCACTACCACCAGTACGCGGGCAATGCGCCCGTACACGCGCAGACGGCTCATCACATGGCCGCCTTGAAGTGGCGGGCGTAACGCGGGCACAGTTCGTCGCGCTTGAGCAGGATGAATACGTCGGCCACCTGGAAATCTTCATCCCAGCATGGCTCGCCGCAGATCTTCGCCCCCAGGCGCATATAGGCCTTGAGCAGCGGTGGCATCTCGGCGATTACGTTGGTCGGCAGGTCCAGCGCCGGCAGCGGTTTTTTCGGCTCGGCGCGCAGGTGTTCGTTGCACAGGTAGCGTTCGCGCAGGCGCTGCATGATCGCGTGGGCCTGGATGCCGCCGTCGTGCATCGGGATGCTCGCGCAGCCCATCAGGTAGCTGTAGCCGCCCTGGTTGAGCACTTCGGCCAACTCGCCCCACAACACAGCGATGGTGCCGCCGTTACGGTAGGCCGGGTCGACACAGGTGCGGCCGATTTCCAGGATCGGGCCCTGCAAATGCAGCAGGCCATGCAGGCTGAATTCTTCTTCGCTGTAGAACCGGCCCAGGGTGCTGGCGGCCTGGTGGTCGAGCAAACGGGTGGTGGCGACGAGTCGACCGCTGTTCAAGTCCCGCACGCCGATGTGGCTGCAGTGAACATCATAGTCATCCATGTCCAGGCCGTGTTCCGCGCCTTTCAGCTTGGCGTTGAACTCGCCGCTGAATACGTTGAAACGCAGGGCCTGGGCTTCCTGCAAAGCCTTTGCGCCAACCAGGCGTTCGGCTTGCAGACGGCGTTCATTGCCGGTGTCGCTGATGCGGGCGATCTGAGTCATGGCGAATCTCCGAGTGCCAGCCACGTTCCGGCCGGTCGACTTTGTTGTCCAAAGTCAGGCTATGTAGCCCCGGTGTCATCTCCATGAAGTTACGGTGACGGTTGGATGACAGCCCCCTTGTCGCAAATCTGTCATCGGCCTGGGCTAGTCTCGCGGGCTTGAATGCTCCCTTGAGTTTGCGTCCATGGTCAGAGGCCTGTTGTGCGTTGCCCTGCTGTTCGTCACCGTTGTCGCCCGTGCCGAAACCTGGCCCGATAAAGACTGGGCCAAGGGCACACCGCTCTCGGGGCCTGCTGTGGATGCCCTGAACGCCTACGCTTTCCCGCCGCGAGACGACGCCACCCGTCAAGGCATTCGCACCGACGCACTGCTGGTAATCCGCGACGGCGAGGTCATCTATGAACGCTACGCTGCGCCCACCACCGCCAGCACGCCACACTTGACCTGGTCCATCAGCAAAAGCCTGATGGCCACGGTGCTTGGCGTGGCCTACGGGGACAATCGCTTTAAGTTGACCGACCCTGCCGCGCGTTTTTACCCGCCAATGAAACAGCATCCGAGCGTGACCATGGCCGACCTGCTGCACTGGGCCTCGGGCCTCGACTGGCAGGAAGACTATGAATACGCGCCGCTGAAATCCTCAGTGGTTGCGATGCTTTACACCCGTGGTCGCGCCGATATGGCCGAGTTTGCCGCCAACACTGAATCCTTCAGTGCACCGGGCCAGGCCTTTCGTTATTCCAGCGGCGACAGCAATATCCTCTCCGCCGCGCTCAAGGGCATGCTCGGCCACAAGGCCTACATGAGTTACCCCTGGGATGCGCTGTTCAAACCCCTGGGCATTCACAACGCCACCTGGGAAACCGATGCCGACGAAACCTTTGTCGCTTCGTCCTACGCTTACCTCACCGCGCGTGACCTGGCGCGTGTCGGCCTGCTGATGGCGCGCGACGGGCGCTGGGGGGATCAACAACTGCTGCCCAAAGACTGGGTCGCTTTCAATCGCCAACCCTTCGACAAATACACTGCCGGCCAGGACGAAGCCGTCCCCGGTGGCCAGTGGTGGCTTAATCAAGGCGCCTCAAGGCCGTGGCCCGACGCACCTGCCGACACCTTCGCCGCCCTCGGTCATTGGGGCCAGGCGCTGTACGTGATGCCCGACGAACACCTGGTGATTGTGCGCTACGGCGATGATCGCGACGGCAGCTACCGCCACAACGAACTGCTCAAACGCGTGCTCGCGGCGGTGCAACCATGATCCGTCGTCGGCCGTTTACCAGCCTGTTTCTGCTGCTGTTGCTCGCCCTGGTGGGCTGGGTATGGCACGAGCGCGCCAACCTGCAAGCCTTCCCCGACATCATCGCGGCGTACACAGCCAAGGAGTATTGCTCGTGCCGGTATGTGGCGAACAATCCCGCCGACTATTGCCAGGGTTATGTGAAACAGTACGTGCCCACGAGTGCGTTCAGTGATAACCCGCTGCGCAGTGAAGTCACGGCCACTGGGTTGGGACGCACGCACAGCGCGCGGTGGTTGGGGGATCGGCAGGGGTGTCGGCTGAATCCCTGACACCCCACGCCGAGTGCGTGGGAGCAAGCCACCTTCCACATTGGATTTGCGCCGTTCGTGACATTGCGCTTAAGGTTCGTGCAGGTTTTTCGCCCCACGAGTCCTTAATGTTCAACGCTTCTTTTATCAAGCCGCTGGCCTTCGCCCTGCTGGTCGCCGCCGCCGTACCTGCCCACGCCGACTGGTACCTGGACAACGAGTCCTCGCGCCTGTCGTTCGTCACCACCAAAAACACCGAGATCGCTGAAGTCCATCGCTTCCTGGTGCTGCATGGCAAGGTCGACAGCAAGGGCGCGGCGCAGTTGGAAGTGGAGCTGGAGTCGGTCAACAGCGGTATCCCGCTGCGTGACGAGCGCATGCGCAATCAGCTGTTCGAGATCAAGACCTTCCCCGAAGCGCTGATCAGCGCGCAGATCAATCTGCAACCGATCAATGACCTGGCGCCTGGCGCGCAATTGGAATTGCGTCTGCCAATGAGCGTCACGTTGCATGGCAAGACCCAGACCTACAGCGCCGAGTTGTTGGCCACGCGCCTGGATGACCGGCGTTTCCAGGTGGTGACCCTGGAACCGGTGGTGTTGCATGCCGAAGATTTCGACCTGGCGCCGGGGGTGGCGGCGTTGCGCAAGGCGGTGGGGCTGGCGTCGATCAGCTTGTCGGTGCCGGTGGGTGCGGTGCTGATTTTTACGGCGCGCTGACATGAGCGGCGCAGTGTTCCCGTGGCGCAGCGCCAACCGTTTCGAGTTGTTGATCGACGGCCCGCAGTTTTTTCCGCAGATGCTGGTGGGCATTGCCCGGGCCGAGCGGCAAGTGGAGTTGGAGTTGTACCTGGTGGAGGCCGGAGCCTGCGCCGAAGCCATGGTGCAGGCGCTGGTACTCGCTGCCGAGCGAGGTGTGCGGGTGCGCTGCCTGTTTGATGATTACGGCAGCCTGGCGTTTACCCTGGGGTTGCGTAAGCGCCTGACCGACGTCGGTGTGGAATTGCGTTTCTACAATCGCCTCAACTGGCGCCGCTGGATGCGCAACCTGTATCGCGACCACCGCAAGCTGTTGCTGATCGATCAGGAAATCGCCGTGGTCGGCGGCACGGGCGTCACCGATGAATTCTGGACGCCAGGGCAAGACACCGCCGACTGGCATGAAGTGATGGTGCAGATCAGCGGCCCGCTGGTGTTGGACTGGCAGGCGCTGTTCGAGCGGCAATGGCACGCCAATGTCGCGCGCCGTGCGTGGAAGCCGGCCACCCATTTCGGTCTGCCGCGCTTGCCCAAGGTGCCGGCGACGGGACCTGGCCTGGGCCGAGTGGCCTATGCCGACGCCCGACAGCACCGCGACATCTTGCAATCGCTGATCCGCGCGCTGAACAGCAGCCAGCAACGTATCTGGTTTGCCACGCCTTACTTCCTGCCCACCTGGGGCGTGCGCCGCGCATTGCGCCGGGCTGCAGGGCGTGGGGTGGATGTGCGTTTGCTGCTCACCGGCCCGCGCACCGACCATCCCTCCGTGCGCTACGCCGGGCACCGTTATTACCCTCGCTTGCTACGCGCAGGCGTGCAGATCTTTGAATACCAGCCGTGCTTTTTGCACTTGAAGATGGTGCTGGTGGACGATTGGGTGAGCATTGGCTCGTGCAATTTCGACCACTGGAATCTGCGCTTCAACCTGGAAGCCAACCTGGAAGCGTTGGACCCTGAGTTGACGTTGGCGGTGGCGGGCAGTTTCGAGCGGGATTTTGCCCAGAGCCAGGCGGTGAGCCTGGAGGCGTGGAAGGCGCGGCCATTGTGGCGGCGGGTGAAGCAGCGGGTGTGGGGTTGGATTGATCGGTTGGTGGTCAATTTTCTGGATCGACGGCACTAGTACGCGCACCTTGTACGATGAGGCATCATTAATTTAAACCACACTCAACAGTTGGCTCCCGAACTCTTCAGGAGCCAGCGTTGGATGTGATTTTAGGTGGCGTCTGTCTCCATGAAGGCGCTGCCTGAGGCTGAAACTTCGATAAGCGTAGGATTGCCTCTTACTTTCTGCCCGTTAGCAAAACGTCGATCTACCTGAGCAATCGAATCTTGGGCGTCGAGCAATGCCTCGTCACCGCGGTCTGGCGAGCCAGGTGTTGGTGGGAAAGATTTATTTTCTGCTATCTCCTTAGCAACCTGATGAATACTGGGGAGATCGTTATTGTTGACGTCCAAGCCATAAAAGCGTTGCACGCGATCAAGAGGCGCCTTGTCAGTAGGGGCAATGGACAGCATTACGCCACGTCCAGAGGGGTCCATTATTGTTGAGAGTTCCTCCACCGGATCGAATGCGAGTGCATGCAAGGAGTACACGCTTGGACGCTCTCCCTGAGTGAAGGTTTTTACTTCGTTGCCTGGGGTTCTCCCAGAGAATTCGCCTTTCGCAGAGTCATAGGATAATGAGCGAGGATCTAGGTTGTTTTCTTCTGCCCAATTGACCAGCGCTTTGTTCATGAACGCACGGTTGGTCTGCTCCATCCACTTTCCGAACGTTGAGTCTTTGGGAATATCAACCATCGGCAGGGGCTTACTTAGGTCACTTTCGGTAAGCCCTGACATTGCCGTGGAGAGCGCCGTGGCAAGTTGGCTGTCGCCGACAGGGTTGGTTTGGGCCGCGATCCTTTTACCTATCTGGGCATGTTTCAGTGCTTTTTCCCTAGCATCAAAATCATCATTTATCCAAGCAATCCTATTTTGCTCGTTGAGCAATGCGCCGTCACTGCGGCCTGGCGAGGCGGGCGTTTGGGGGAAAGATTCATTTTCTGAAATGTCTTCAGCGACCAGGTTAATACTGGAAAGATTGTTATTGTTGACGTTCAAACCATAAAACTGTTGCACATACGCAAGAGGCGCCTTGTCAGTAGGCGCAATGGAGAACAGCATGCCATGTCCAGAGGGATCCATTATTTTTGAGATTGCGTCCAACGGCTCGAATGCGAGTCCATGCAACGAGTCCTCTGCTGGGCGTTCTTTCCGAGTGAACGTTTTTACTTGGTTGTCTGGAGTTTTTCCATAGAGCTCCTGTTTTCCAGAGTCATAAGATAATGAGCGAGGGTCTAAATTGTTTTCTTTTGCCCAACTCGCCAGCGCTTTGTTCATGAACGCATTGTTAGTATGTTCCAGCCACTTTCCGAGTGTTGATTCTTTGGGGATATCAAGGATTGGCAGGGGTTTGCCAAGATCACCTTCTTTAAGTTTCAACATCGCAGTGGAGAGCTTTGCGGCCAACAGGCTGTCGCCGGTGGGGTTGGCTTGGGCCGCGATCCTTCTATCCATGGCATCCAGACGCTGCTGTAAAAAGTCAGCCCCGCCGGGTTCGTCAACACCACTTACGGGTATCGCGGGCGTTGGTTTTGGCTGAGGGTACAACGCATTGTAGAGCGCCCTGGCCTCATCGGCGCCTTCTTGTGGTGCTCGCTGCGCAGAGATATCAGACCTTGGTGTTGCGGATGCTCTCGGAGAATTTAAATCAGGTTGCCTGCTGTTCAGCACTGCATTTTTCAAGGTGCTCTGTGCTGCCGCGGCCTCTGAACTAACCGGCAATTTCTTTTGGGGGGATTTGTCAGGCGCACTGTCCGTAGGGATTTGGTCAGTGGAGGGGGGGGATGCCTGTGTATTCAAGGGCTGCTTGTTAGTCGGATTGGATAAATCAGCCGTGGGTTGGGGCTGGAATGAAATAGGCGGGGTAACGATTGAAATCATTGGGCTAGTTCCGTAGTTTTAGTGCCTCTGAATGCTCATTTAAGAGCGATAGTGTGTGGGGGGCGGGGAGGTTTAGTTCCGGTAACTGGTATTGCCGTGTGTTTCTTAGTTGCGATAGGTTTGTTCTTTGATAGTGGATTGTATGCAGGCGTGTATGAGGGGGTATTTATATAGGCCGTCGATCGAGGCGCTCATCGGTATCAGCGCGGTACCTGTATATGTCCAGTGAACAGGTCCGCGCGTGGGCTCAAGTGCGTGTAATCGTTTTAGAGCAATTCAAACGTCTGCTGCTGTACGTCCTGGGAATCAAGCCCGATCTGCACATTGAACTCGCCCGGTTCCGCCGCGAACTTGAGCTGGGTGTTGTAGAACTTCAAGTCTTCTTCGGTAATGGTGAAGTGCAAGGTGCGCTCTTCGCCAGCCTTGAGCATCACCTTCTGGAAGTTCTTCAGTTCTTTGATCGGACGGATCATCGAACCCGCCACGTCCTGGATATACAACTGCACCACGGTTTCGCCATCGACCTTGCCGGTGTTTTTCAGCGTGACGCTGGCGTCGAGTTTGCCGGTCTTGTTCAGGGTGGTGGAAGACAACGCCATGTCCGACAAGCTGAACGTGGTGTAGCTCAGGCCATAGCCAAACGGGAACAGTGGCCCGGTGGTGTCATCGAAGTACTGCGAGGTGTAGTTGCCCGGCTTGCCAGGGGTGAATGGCCGGCCGATGGTCAGGTGGTTGTAGTAGGTCGGAATCTGCCCCACCGAGCGTGGGAAGGTGATCGGCAGTTTGCCCGACGGGTTGTAGTCACCGAACAGCACGTCGGCAATGGCGTTGCCGCCTTCGGTACCGGCGAACCAGGTTTCGAGGATGGCGTCGGCCTGTTGATTCTCTTCCAGGATCGACAGCGGACGGCCGTTCATCAGCACCAATACCAGCGGCTTGCCGGTGGCCTTGAGGGCCTTGATCAGGTCGCGCTGGCTTTGCGGGATGTTCAGGTCGGTGCGGCTGGAAGATTCGTGGGACATGCCACGGGACTCACCCACGGCGGCGACCACCACGTCAGCATCCTTGGCGGCCTTGACCGCTTCATCGATCAGTACCTGGGGCGGGCGGGTGTCATCTACCACTTCCGGGGCATCGAAGTTGAGGAAGTTGAGGTAGTCGACCACGGCCTTATCGTTGGTGATGTTGGCGCCACGGGCGTAGATGATTTTGCCTTTCTCGCCGATCACCGCATTCAACCCGTCGAGCAGGGTCACCGATTGCGCAGGCTTACCGGCAGCGGCCCAGCTGCCCATCATGTCGATCGGTGCCTTGGCCAGCGGACCCACGAGCGCGATGGTCGCGGATTTTTTCAGTGGCAGGGTGTTGTTCTGGTTTTTCAGCAGTACCAGGCTGCGACGCGCTACATCACGGGCCTCGGCACGGTGCAGGCGGCTGTCGGCGTAGGTGTCGGCCGGGTCATCCTCGGCCTTGCCAATGCGCAGGTACGGGTCTTTGAACAGGCCCATGTCGTACTTGGCGCCAAGCACTTCACGCACGGCGTTGTCGATGTCGCTCTGCTCGATCTCGCCGGACTTGAGCAGCCCAGGCAATTCCTTGCCGTACAGCGAGTCGTTCATGCTCATGTCGATGCCGGCCTTGATCGCCAGCTTGGCGGCTTCACGCCCGTCCTTGGCCACACCGTGCTTGATCAGCTCGAAGATCGCACCGTGGTCGCTGACGGCCAGGCCCTTGAAGCCCCAGTCCTTGCGTAGCAGGTCGTTCATCAGCCAGGTGTTGGCGGTGGCGGGCACGCCGTTGATCGAGTTGAGCGCCACCATCACGCCGCCGGAACCGGCTTTGATCGCCGCGTGGTACGGCGGCAGGTAGTCCTGGTACATCTTGACCGGGCTCATGTCGACCACGTTGTAGTCACGCCCGCCTTCCACTGCGCCGTAGAGGGCGAAGTGCTTGACGCTGGCCATGATGCTGTCGGCATTCGCGGGGCTGGTGCCCTGGAAGGCCTTGACCATCACTTCGGCAATCCGCGAGACCAGATACGTGTCTTCACCGAAGCCTTCGGACGTGCGGCCCCAGCGCGGGTCGCGGGAGATGTCGACCATCGGCGCAAAGGTGATGTCGAGGCTGTCGGCGGCGGCTTCCTGGGCGGCGATGCGCCCGGAGCGACCGATGGCGTCCATGTCCCAGCTGGACGCCAGGGCCAGGCTGATCGGGAAGATCGTACGGTGGCCGTGGATCACGTCATAGGCGAAGAACATCGGGATCTTCAACCGGCTGCGCATGGCCGCGTCCTGCATCGGACGGTTTTCCGGGCGGGTGATGGAGTTGAAGGTGCCACCGATACGGCCGGCGGCGATTTCCTTGCGGATCAGCTCGCGGGGCATTTCGGGGCCGATGCTGATCAGGCGCAATTGGCCGATCTTTTCATCGAGGGTCATCTGCTTGAGCAGGTCGCTGACGAAGGCGTCCTTGTCTTTGAGCGCAGCAGGCTTTGTTTCTGCCCAGACGGGGTGGGTGGCCAGCGTGGCAACAAGGCCGAGCAAACACAGCTTCTTCATGAATATCCTTTTTCGGCTCACTGCACAGCGATTAGGCTGATCGGCCAAAATGTGGGGAGCGTCTATTGTTGTTCGGGTGTTGTTCAGATAAATGCAGCACACTCTGAACTCTTTTTCGTGCTGGGCATCTTTGTAGCTGATTGGCTCGATGCATTCCAGTGGTGGCGGATTATGCCCCAAGCGTGTGGTTTATAGGGTTAGTCGTCACATTCCATCCAGTTTGGGCAGGAGAAACACCATGCAAGCAGCACACTATTCCCGCTGGGGCTTCAAGGCCGCGGTTTTGCTATTGATCAGCACGGTACTGAGCGGTTGCGGCATCAATAATATTCCGACCCTGGACGAACAGGCCAAGGCTGCCTGGGGCCAGGTGCAGAACCAGTACCAACGCCGCGCCGACCTGATCCCCAACCTGGTGGAAGTGGTCAAGGGTTACGCTGCCCATGAGCAAGACACCCTCACCGCCGTGATCGAGGCGCGGGCCAAGGCCACGTCGATCCAGGTGGATGCCAGCACCCTCGATAACCCGGAAAAACTCAAGCAGTTCCAGCAGGCCCAGGACGGTTTGAGCGGTGCCCTCAGCCGCTTGATGGTGGTGTCCGAGCGCTACCCGGACCTGAAGGCCAACCAGAACTTCCTGGCCCTGCAATCCCAGCTTGAAGGCACCGAAAACCGCATCGCCGTGGCCCGTCGCGATTTCATCCAGGCCGTGCAGGCGTACAACACCGAGATCCGCACCTTCCCTGGCCGCCTGTGGCACAGCGTGATGTACAGCGACTTGCCGATCCGCGCCACCTTTGAAGCCACCAGTGCCGATGCCGATAAAGCGCCGCAAGTGAAGTTCAAATAAGGCTGCACTGAGGTGTCGATGCGTTTATTACGGATAGGCCTGGCGCTGTGGATGCTCGCCTGTGTGGGCGTGGCCCAGGCGGCGCTGACGTTCCCGGCGTTGAGCGGACGGGTGGTGGACACTGCCCAGATGATCGACCCGGCCACGCGCGAGCACATCACCCAGCAGTTGCAGGCGCTGGAACAGACCCGTGGCGACCAGATCGTGGTGGTCACGGTGCCCGACCTGCAGGGCGTGCCCATCGAGGACTACGGTTACCAGTTGGGTCGCCAGTGGGGCATCGGCCAGAAGGGCAAGGACAACGGCGCTTTATTGATCGTCGCTCGTGATGAGCGCACGTTGCGCATCGAAGTCGGCTATGGCCTTGAAGGCGTGCTCACCGATGCGCAGGCCTGGGTGATCATCAATCAGGTGATTGCACCCAAGTTCAAGGCCGGCAATTTCAGCCAGGGCATCAGCGACGGTGTGGCGGCGATGGTGCAGGTGGTCGGCGGTGAACCGCTGGCGGTGCCGGCGCATGTGGCGGATGCCAACTTTGCCAAGGATAATCCCGGCTTCTCCATCGGCCTGTTTATCCTGCTGATCGGCGTGTTGTGGCTGTGCAATCGCATGGGCCTGCCGGTGGGGGCGATCCTGCTGGCGATCCTCAGCAGCAGTGGACGCGGCGGCGGTGGCGGGGGAGGTGGCGGCGGTTTCCGAGGCGGCGGTGGTGGCTTCGGTGGCGGCGGCGCATCGGGCGGCTGGTAATGACAATAATTAGAGAGCAACTACAACCATGGCATTACTGACTGAACACGAGCAGCGCCAAGTCGCCGAAGCGATTGCCCGGGTCGAAAAAACCACCGACGCCGAACTGGTCACCGTGCTGGCGGCCCGCGCCGACGATTACGCCTACATCCCCCTGCTGTGGGCCAGCCTGATCGCCTTGGTGGTGCCGGGCGTGGTGCATTACCTGTCGGGCTACCTGACCATGTACACCTTGCTGTTGGCGCAGTGGGCGACGTTCATCGTGTTGTGCCTGCTGTTTCGCCTGCCCAAGGTGACCACCCGCCTGATCCCACGCTCGGTGCGCCATTGGCGCGCCTCCAACCTGGCGCGCCGGCAGTTTCTGGAGCAGAACCTGCACCACACCCTGGGCAGCACCGGGGTGCTGATTTTTGTCAGCGAGGCCGAGCGCTATGTGGAAATCCTGGTGGACGACGGCATCTCCAGCCGCCTGGATGACAGCCATTGGGATGGGATCGTCAAGGCGTTTACCCAGCAGGTGAAACAGGGGCAGACGCTGGCTGGGTTTATTGCCTGTATCGAGGCGTGCGGCGAGTTGCTCAAGGTGCATGTGCCGGTGACTCAGACACGTAATGAACTTCCCAACCGCCTGGTCGTACTCGAATAATCCAAACACCACTAAGCCAATGTGGGATGGGGCAGAGTACCGTTGATCAAATAACCCCGTGCCCTAAATCCCCATCCCCCCTAAAATGCCCGGCATTCCCTGCCCGAGGCGTTTTTGTTCATGTCCGTTACCGCTCAACCTGCCCGCCCTGCGCCGGATCATCATGCCCAGTTCATCGAACTGTTGAGCGTAAGCCTGGCGCAGAACGCCTTTATCAAGCTGGTGCTGGCCAAGTACGTCGGTGACGAAGCCGAATTGCAGCGGCTGATTATCAAGGCGGTGACGGTCAAGGAGCAGCCGTGCCTGTCCTTCGTCTACCGCTACAAGACCCGCGACATCACCAAGAACTTCGCGCTGGCCGACGGCGTGGCGGCGATTGCCGAGTTGCTGCCGGCCTCGTTCAAGAACGCACACCTGCTGTCGCTGACTGACGAAGCCCAGTTGGAATACAGCAAGAAGAACAAAAGCTCGCTGTTCAAGAGCAAGCCACAGCAACTGCGCGAGGCGCCATCGGCCGAGCATAACCGTGAGAAGAATCGCTTCCTCGACCTGAGCCGGCCGTTCCTCGCCGACCTGGGCGTGACCGACGCCAAGCAGGCGCTGATCCCGTCGATGTCGCGCAAGTGGAAGCAGATCAACAAGTTCATCGAAGTGTTCAGCCACGCGCTGACGTCATCCCCCTTGAAGCTGGACCAACCGGTGCGCGTCGCCGATTTCGGTTCGGGCAAGGGCTACCTCACGTTTGCGATCCACGACTACCTGCGCAACACCCTCAAGGCCGAAGGCGAAGTCACCGGCGTTGAGCTGCGCGAAGACATGGTGACCCTGTGCAACAGCGCCGCCGCTCGCCTGGAACACCCGGGGCTGGTGTTCAAATGTGGCGATGTGCGCAGCGTAGCGCCCAGCGAACTCGACGTGATGATCGCCCTGCATGCCTGCGACATCGCCACCGATTACGCGATCCACACCGGCATCCGCTCCGGCGCGTCGATCATCATGTGCTCGCCGTGCTGCCATAAGCAGATTCGCCTGCAGATCCAGAGCCCGGCGCTGCTCAAGCCGATGCTGCAATACGGCCTGCACCTGGGCCAGCAGGCGGAAATGGTCACCGACAGCTTGCGTGCGTTGTTCCTCGAAGCCTGTGGCTACGAGACCAAGGTGTTCGAGTTCATCTCCCTGGAGCATACGAACAAGAACAAGATGATCCTGGCGGTCAAGCGTGCGGAGCCGGTGGACAACGCGCAGTTACTGGAAAAAATCCAAGCGCTGAAGGCGTTCTATCACATCTCCGAACACTGCCTGGAAAGCCTGTTGCGCGCGGATGGCTACTTGATCTGACCGCCGCCCACTGTAGGAGCGAGCTTGCTCGCGAAAAGCCTGAGAGCACCGCAGGCTTCCAGGTTTCCGGCGTTATCGTTAGCGACCTTCGCGAGCAAGCTCGCTCCTGTTGGGGACTGGCGCAGCCTGCACCGCCGTCTTGCGCCCGAGCATCACCGTGACGATCACCCCACAGGCAAACACCCAGGTAATCGGCTCGATATGTTCACCGAAGAACAGCGCCGAAAACGCGATGGTGAAGAAGATCTGCAACAGCTGAATCTGGCTGACCCGCGCAATGCCGCCCATGGCCAATCCGGCGTACCAGGCAAAGAACCCCAGGAACTGCGAGAACAGCGACACATAGCCAAACGCCCACCAGGTGCGCATGGAAATCGCGCCTTGATGCTGCGCCGCCAGGTACCACACCGGGCCGATCAACACCGGCGTGGACAGCACCAGCGCCCAGCAGATCACCTGCCAGCCGCCCATCTCCTTGGCCAACCGACCACCTTCGGCATAGCCCAGGCCACCCACGGCTATCGCGCCGAGCATCAATAGATCGCCGGCCTGGATACTGCCGGCGCCGGTGATCAACGCATAACTCAACACCAGCGCACTGCCCAGCGCCGCACAGGCCCAGA
Organism: Pseudomonas sp. MIACH; assembly: GCF_001269925.1. Lineage (GTDB taxonomy): Bacteria > Pseudomonadota > Gammaproteobacteria > Pseudomonadales > Pseudomonadaceae > Aquipseudomonas. The sequence continues at coordinate 189,604 of NZ_LHVO01000053.1, read as the reverse complement.
AAGCTTTTGACGGCCGCTCATGGGACAACCATGCCGCATACAGCGCCACGCACAGCGGTTGCAGGCCGTTGACCAGCGCGCCATGGGAGGCCGGCAAGGTTTGCATGGCCCACGCCGACAGCACCGGGAAACCGAGGATGACCCCGGCAATCACCAGGCACAAACCCCGCACCTGTCGCCAGGTCGGCCAGCGCTCACGGCGCCACAGCAACAGCGCCGCCGCCGGCACCGCCGCGAACAACGCACGGCCCAGGCCGTTGAGCAACGGGTGGATTTCCTGCACCACGATGCGGGTAAAGGGCAAGGTCAGGCTGAAGATGATGACGCCCAGCAGGCCGAGGGCCATGCCGGTGTTTTCGCGCGAGCTCATGGGAGGGATCCGAAATCCAGAGGGCTTCAAGGGAAGCCCATCTAGCCACACCCCCCGCCGAATGCGGGCCTACAGCTGGGTGCGGATTTATCCGTACAGTTTTTCAGAAGAAGCGCGTGACGCTGATCTTGGCATTGCGCCCTTGGCTGTAGGCACGGTCGCCGCTGAGGGCGGGCCGGTAGTTGTTGTTGAGCAGGTTGTCGACAGTAAAGTTGACCTCGGTGCCTTTAAGACCGGCCTGCTGCGGTTTCCAGTTGGCGAACAGGCCCATGCTGGCGTAGGACTCGTTGGCGTATTGGTCGTAGAACGTGTCGCCCACCGAGCTGTTCAAGCCGCCTGAGTATCTATCGCTGGGCAGGCGGTCAGTCTTGCGCACGAACTGCGCTTGCCATCCGAACTGTGCGTTCCAGCTTGGGATTTTGTTGCCCATCATCACCACCCATTTGGCCGGTGGAATGTCCCGGGCCCAGACGTGGATGTCGGTGGCCCACGGGTTGGTGTAGGGGTTATCGCGTTTGCCTGTGGCGTAGGAGTAGGACACCGAGCCGAACAGGTAGGTCGAGTCGTAGTAAGCCTCAAGCTCGAAGCCCTTGATGGTCATGCCGCCGACGTTGCGGTAGTTGGTCTTGGCGGCCATGTCGGCGCTTGTGCAGACGCTGTCGATGCTCCCCACTACGGTATTCTGACGGTCACAGCCGATGCCAGTCGCCTTGAAAATTTCGTCCTCGATACGGTTGTGGAACAACGTCGTACGCAGTTGCAGGTTATCGCCACGGCCGATGAGGTTGGAGAAGTTGGTGATGTTGCCTGCGGTGATGGCGGTGATGCGCTCCGGGTCGAGGTTGAGGCTGGTGGAGGTGCGGCTGCCGACGCCCTGGACTTCGTACTGCTCGTCGATCACCGGGGCGCGCCAGGTCTTGTTCCAGCTGGCAAACATCGCCACGTCCGGCGTGATGTTCCAGTAGGCGGCCAGGCGCGGGGACCAACCGGTGTAGGTGCGGTCGCTGTAGTCATGGCCGATGCTCGGGTCCGGGTTGCTGTAGTACGGCGCATCGTTGGCTTCGCCCCGATTACGTACGTGGTCATAGCGCAGGGACGGGGTGATAGTCACGTCGCCGAGGGTCACTGCGTCCTGGAGATAGAACGCATTGGTATCGACCTTGCCATGGGGCATGAAGTACGGCTGGAAGTGCCCGTAGTTGTACTTGGCAGTGTTGTAGGTCGCGCCGGGCATCCAGCTTTCGGTTTCACGCTTGTGCTTGCGCACCTGCACCCCAGTGGTCACGGCGTGTTCCAGCGGGCCGGTGCTGAACAGGCTGATGTTGCGCAGTTCCAGAATCTTGTCGCCGTAGGCCGTGTCCATCTTGCGCCCACCCGTGGCCAGGGAGAACGAAGCGTCGGCCTCGCGCTCATCGGTCTGGTCGGTATGGGACACCGAATAGCTGAGCTTCATGTCGATCAGCGGGTTGTCCAGCGGCTGGTAGAGGTACTTGCCCGAATAGGTGGTATCGATGGTTTCACGGTTGGCGAGGAAGCGTTTCAAGGCGCCTTCGTAACCATAGCGGTCAATCGCGGATTGCAGCGGCGGGGTCGGGTAGCTTTTGGCTGAGAACGGGGTCCATCGCTGGCTGTTGGACCGCGAGTAAGACAGGCCCACGCTGTGTTCGTCAGTGAGGTGGGCGTTGAACTTGAACAGTTTGCCGTCCACATTCTGCGCGCTGTTGGGCAAGCGCTTGGGGTTGATCGGGTAGCGGTTTTCGGGATCGGGCGGAGTGCCGGCCAGCTTCATGTCACCGCCATCGCGTTGCGTCAGGTAGGCGAGCGCATCGAAGCGTCCATCATCGGTACGGCCATACACCGCCGAACTGTAGACTTGTTCGTGGTCGTTGCTGGCGTAGCCATATTTGAGCATGGCCCCGGCGTTGCGGCCTTCTTCCAACAGGTCTGGAGCGTCCTTGGTTTCCATGATGATCGAGCCGCCGAAGCCACCGTTGCCGGTGAAGGGCGAGTACGGCCCTTTTTCCACTTCGACGTTCTTGATCAGCTCGGGCTCGATAAACACCGTGCCTTGCTGATAGCGCTCAAAGCCGCTTTTGGTGGCACCATCCACCGACATCGGCACGTCTTCGGCCTCGCCCATCCCGCGGATGTTGATGGTCTGGCCGCCGGGTTTGGGCGAGCCGCCCATGAACACGCCGGGCAGGTTCTGCAGCAGCGCGGGGATGTTGTTGGGCTGATAGCGATCGATATCCGCCTGGTTCATGGTTGAGCGGCCGACGGTGCTGGAGTCGACCTTGGTGCCGGTGCCGATCACGCTCAGGGCGTCCAGCTGGATTGCGCCGCTCTGGGTGGTCTTGGCCTCTTCGGGCTTTACCACATAGGTGCTGCCGACCTTGATCAGGGTGAACTCGCCGTTTTTCAGCAGGCTGCGAATCGCAACTTCCGGTGTGAAGTCACCGTTGAGCGCCGGTGCCTGCACGTTCTTGAGCAGCGCCTCATCGAACAACAGTTGGATCTTCGCCTGCTGCGCCACTTGGCTCAGGGACGTGGCCAGCGCCTGGGCGGGCAGTCGCAGCGTGAATGACTCGGCCTGGGCACTGAGGCTGAACGCCAGGCAGGTGGCGATGAGGGTCGGTCGAAGAAACAGGTGAGCAACGTGGCAAGGCGCGCGAAACATGAAATCCCCCGGAGCGGCCAAAACGGCCAAAAAGGTGTGCTGATCAGATGCAGACCGGAGGAAGACGGGGCAGATAAAAAAATCCACACCTGCGAATGAAAAATATTCTCAAATAAGATTCTGGCTGATTATTTGCTCGGTTCAATCCGCACGATGCCGTCGGCCGAGATCACGGTTTTCACCGGCAACAGAGCGGGCAGGGCGCTGAGCAGTGCGTCCGGATCATTCACATCCAGATTGCCCGAGACTTTCATGTGCGCTACGGCGTTACTCACCTGCAACGGTGCCTGCGGGCGATACAGGCTCAGTTCATCGATCAGGCTGGCCAGTTCGCGGTTGCGAAACGACAAGTGCCCACTGCGCCAATCGGCCACTTCTTCGCCCGTGAGGGTTTGCTGTTGCAAGGTGCCCTTGGCGTAGCTGTAGGTCGCGCGTTGCTGGGCGCCGAGCAGGGAAACGGGGCTTTTGGCGGACGGCTCGAAAGCGACCTGGCCGTGGGCGACGCTGACCACCAGTTGCTGCTGGCTGCGGCGTATATCGAAACCGGTGCCGACCACCCGCACACTCGCCTCGCCGGCCTGTACGAACAGTGGCCGCTCCTTGTCGGCAGCCACCTCGATATACACCTGGCCCTTGTCCAGGTGCACGAGGCGCTGGTGCGCGCTGAAATCCACGCGCAGGCGCGTATTGGCATTCACATACAGTGTGCTGCCATCGGGCAGGTTCAAGGTGCGCATGCCCTTGGCGTGGGCCGTCACCTGACTGTGATAAAGCTCGCGGGGTGCGCCGAGATGCGTGGCCAGCACGGCGCATACCACGGCGGCGGCGACGGCCAGGGCCGGGCGCCATGCCGACGGTTTGCGCGTGGGCAGCGCCACGGGTTTGTTCAGTTGCTGCAGTTGGGCGAGGTCGGCCCACAGTTGCTCGAATTCGGCATAGGCGCGGGCATGGGCAGGCGTGGCCTGCCAGACGGCAAAGGCCTTGCGGTCGGCACGGCCGGCGTTGTTACGGTTGCGGGCAAACCAACTGGCGGCTTGGGCATCGATGGCGTCGCTCGCTTCGATATCCAGGGCGTCGGTGTCGCTCAGGCGGTTCATTCTGGCTGCTCCGTGCCGGGTTCTGGTTGAAGGCGTCGCTTGCAATGCAGCAGGGCAAAAGCGATGTGCTTTTCCACCATGCTCGTCGAAATACCCATGCGTTCGGCGATCTGCGCCTGGCTCAGGCCTTCGAAGCGGTGCAGCATAAGGGCTTCTCGCCTGCGGGGCGAGAGTTCGGCGAGGACTTCTTTCAACTGTTCCAGGCGTTGCATACGAAGCGCGGCGGCCATGGGGTCGTTTTGCTCATCGGTGACCGGCTCGGTGTCCCTGTCGGCCTGATCAGAATGGACAGTTTGCCGTACCTTCTGTTTGCGCCAGTGATCACGCAGCAGGTTGCGCGCCATCTGGAACAGAAACGCCCGTGGCTGCTCGACCTTGGCGCGGTCGCGGTAGTCCAGCCATTGGGTAAAGACATCCTGGGTCATGTCCGCCGCGTCGCTGGCGTTGTCCGTGCGTTTGCGCAGGAAATACAGAATGTCCGTATAAAACCTGCGAAAGGCATCGGCCGACAACGGGTCGGGCTTGGGACGAGACATGAATATCCTTCTTGACGAAGCACGACGTGGAAAAGTCGTGAATTCTATCGAGAATCATTATCATTTGTCTCTATTTAAAGGATGTACTCGATTTAAATGTGGGAGGGCCTCAGCGTTCCACAGGCACTGACAGTGCGGGATCACCCAACGGATGCGTACGCGCCGCAAAAAACTTCAACTGCGCACCGCTGCCATCAAACAACTCCGAATACCGTCGCTTCTGCTGGCGAATAAACCCGTCGCTGCGGCCCGATACCGAGATCGCCAGGGTTGTCGGCCGGGCCTGGCGAATCGCATCCACCAGGTGTTTATCCTGCGCGCCCAGATCATGGCCAAAGATGCACAGTGCGCCCTCATGGGTCAGCAACTGCTCATAGCAGAACGACAGGTAATCCGAGCTGCGGATGGTCTTGAGCTTCTCTTCCACCTTGCCTTCGTTGATAAACAGCGGCACATCGTCCAGGGTCTTGATCGTGTTGTTGATCGCAAAACTGCTGAGCAAGGTGCTGTTGGTGGTCGGCAATTTGCGCGCGGTGCCGTCAAGGTTGCGCACCAGGTGCAGGCCGCCGTGCAGGTAGAGGATGCGCGTGGTATCGGTATGGGTGTTGCGCAGGTCGAAGCTTGCATCGGCGCTGCGGAACAGGTCATCGATGCCCGGCGTGTGCAGGATCGCCCAATAGTTGAGCAAGTCGTAATTGGTGGTGAACACCGTGGCGTAGTTCGCCAGCTCGCGGTTGATCGTCGCCAGCGTCGACGGCTGTACCAGGCGCCACGGAATGTGCACGGCGTGGATGGTATTGATCAGCGCTTCCTTGATCGCGTAGTAGCGATTGCGCGGCGCCGCCGAGCTGACCGCCAGGGCTTTGTTGACGCGGCTGGTGGTCTTCAGTGCGCCCAGGGCGTACTCGAAGCTGCGGGTTTGCAGGGCATCGAACACGCTGAGTTCGGATTGGCCCAGGGGTTTTTCTTCGACGGTACGCGCGTTTTCGAACAGCGAGTCGTAGGCAAAGTCTTCCCAAATCGTGCGGCTTGCGCCATTGCCGATCAGAATCCCACTGAAGGCCGTGCTGCTGCGCAGGGCGCTCCAGTCTTCAAGGTGGGCGTCAATATCCTGGAAATCCTTCATTGCGGCGGGTCTACTCGAATTCGGCTGGACGGCGACTTTATCACGAGTGGGTGTTGATCCTGATCAAGGTGCCGTAGGCAGGTGAGGTTGATGCTGTAGGCATAAACGTCATCCGAGGATTCGCCATGAGCAGCACCTTCTTCATTCCCGCCGTCAACATCATGGGCACCGACTGCCTCGACGAAGCCATGAATGCCATTCGCAACTACGGTTTTCGCAAAGCACTGATCGTCACCGACGCCGGCCTGGCCAAGGCGGGCGTGGCCAGCATGATCGCCGAGAAGCTGGCGATGCAGGACATCGACTCGGTGATCTACGACGGCGCCAAGCCCAACCCCAATGTGGAAAACGTCGAGAAAGGCCTGGCGCTGTTGCAGCAGAGCGCCTGCGATTTCGTGGTGTCCCTGGGCGGCGGTTCGCCCCATGACTGTGCCAAGGGCATCGCCCTGTGCGCCACCAATGGTGGGCACATCGGCGACTACGAAGGCGTCGACCAATCAAGCAAGCCACAGATGCCCTTGGTGGCGATCAACACCACCGCCGGCACCGCCAGCGAGATGACCCGTTTCTGCATCATCACCGACGAAACCCGCCACGTGAAAATGGCCATCGTCGACCGCAACGTCACGCCGCTGCTGTCGGTCAACGACCCGAGCCTGATGGTCGGCATGCCCAAGGGCCTCACCGCCGCCACCGGCATGGACGCCCTGACCCACGCCATCGAAGCCTACGTGTCGACTGCGGCCACCCCGATCACCGACGCCTGCGCGATCAAGGCCATCGAACTGATCAGCGCCAACCTGCGCCTGGCGGTACGCGACGGCAGCGACAAGGTCGCGCGGGAAAACATGGCGTATGCCCAGTTCCTCGCAGGCATGGCGTTCAACAATGCCTCCCTGGGTTTCGTGCATGCCATGGCGCACCAACTCGGCGGCCTCTACGACCTGCCCCACGGCGTGTGCAACGCGGTGCTGCTGCCCCATGTGCAAAGCTTCAACGCCAGCGTCAGTGCCAAGCGCTTGAGCGACGTCGGCCGCGCATTGGGTGTCGACGCCAAGGGCAGCACTGACGAAGAGGGCGCCCAAGCCGCCATCGCTGCCATTCGCAGCCTGTCCCAGGACGTTGAGATCCCCGCCGGCCTGCGCGAACTGGGCGCCAAGTTGCAGGACATTCCGCTGCTGGCCACCAATGCATTGAAGGACGCGTGTGGGCTGACCAACCCACGGCGGGCCGATCAGCGTCAGATTGAGGAGATCTTTCGTAGCGCGTTCTGATACGTCCGGCAATTGGCGGCGCACACGAATGCGCCGCCAGCCAACGCTACGCACAAGAGCGCCCATGGCCATGCCTGCTGACTCACCAGCAGGCTCGCTAAGCCGCCGATCAACGCCGCCATTAACTGATGCATAAAGCCGCTCAAGGCCATGGCATAGGAGCCGCCGATCGGCGAATGATCATTAGCCAGTGACAAACTGATGGGGTAACTCATCGATTGCCCAACTACCGCCAGGCAATACGGCAACCACAACAACAGCGCGATCCCGCTGGCAACCACACTGCCCAGCAGCATCAGCGCCGTTCCCATTAACGCCAGCGCCACGCCCCAGCTCATCATCTTCAACCGCCCCATGCGCGCGACGAAGCGGTTGACCATCAACGCCCCCGCCAGATAGGCACCGCTGATCGGCCACCCCAGCCATCCGTACTGCGCCGCGCTCCACTCGAAACGCCCTTGCAGTATCAGCGGTGCACAGGTGTTGAATGCAATGATCACCCCATAGCCCAACCCACCGGCCAATGCTGCGTGTAGAAAGGGGGGATGCCGCACAATCGTGGTGTAGATCCGCCAGGCTGGGTCTGGCGAATCAGCCTTCATCACTGTCGGAAACACCACTCTTTGCAACACAGCAATCAACGTGACAGCACTTATTGCCAACCCATAGAAAATTGCCTTCCAGCCGAAGGCCACCTGCAACAACGAACCCATGAATTGGCCGATACCTAGCGCGACTACAAACGTCATCCCCAGCCACGACAACCCTCTGGCCAAAAGCGCCCCGCTAAAACTGTCTCGCACCAACACCCTGGCCATGACCGAGACTCCACCCGCACCCAAACCCTGAATCAGTCGTAGTGACAAAAAAGATTCGACGTTAAATGCCGATGGAATCGCCGCGCTTGCGCAGGCATATACTGCCAGCGCCGCCAGCAGTACCGGCTTTCTGCCAAAACGCTCCCCCAGGCAGCCCCAGAGCAACATCGGCAGCGCCATGCCCACCAGGTACACCGCCAGGGCAAGTGCGACGTGGTCTTCGGCGGCGAGCAGCGATTGGGTGATGGCCGGCATCGCGGGCAAATAGCTGCTAATGCCGACTTGGGCGAGAAAGGCGGCGCAGCAGGCGAGGGTGAGACGGGTGGTGTTTTTCAATGGGAAGCATCCTGCGCCTTAAGTTCTGCGTCAGTCATCGCAGGTCGATTCCTCCGTATAGATCCGAGCAATGATTGATACTTAGCTCACTGAGAAGTAAGGGCGCGTATGTGGAAGTTGGTTGTAGTCGCTGCGCAATTCAGTTTACGTCTTGGTGTTCCTGTATTAAGGCTGTCAATGTTGAGCAGAATAACTCTATTGTTTGATGGCTCATATCTGCTCTAAGCGTTATACGTATTGCTGCTTTTCCCTTGGGCACCACAGGAAAAAATACGGCAGATGTGAAAAATCCGCTGTCGGCTAGTCGTATAGCGAGTGTGTTAGCTTTTTCAGCCTCGCCGCAGGTTACCAAGCGTATTGCGGTGTTGGCACCCTGTTGCTCAGTGTAGATAAGACTGTCGAATAGCCGAATGTTAGTTTGAAGCTGTTCTTGAAGTGCGGATAGCTCGGTCGTTTGATGTATTTTTATTGATGCCAGCCCGGCTCCGATGGCGGCAGAGTTGAGACTTTGGGACCAATTGCTAGGGCCTCCGTATCGGTACATTAGACTTTTCTGCCTTTCGCTACCGAACATGATCAGTCCTCCACTGGCACCAAATGATTTGCCTAGAGAGGCCACGATTAACGTTTTAGTGTCTATCTCTTGCAAACGTGGCCGGATAAAACCGGCTCCTCTCTCTCCAAATGCTGACAGGGCGTGTGAGTCATCCAAATAAAGGAACAGCCCGTAACGCTCCTTTAAATAGAGCAGGCTATCAATATCTGCGACGCCACCCATGCTGTATACGCCGTCTGCAATGTAAGCGACATTTTTACGTTTTTTGCATAAGTCTTCAATCCAGCACATGTCATTGTGAGGCGCGGTTGTTACTTCTGTTTCATCTGCGCACGAGGCTTTAACATGATTCATTGAATAGTGGGAATGTTTGTCGAATACCATTGTGGGTGGGGAGTCATTGGTAAATACGCCGCTGGCGAGCATGGGCAAGAGTCCGGAGCTGGCCGCACTACAGGACAAAGTGCTGAGGCAGATAGAGTTGAAAAGACCTGATAGCTCTGTTTCATATCGTTCAAGTATTTCAAGTTTGCATCGATTTTTTGAGTTTGCAATGCGAAGTGTTTTGGCTTCTCTTACTCCCTGGATAGCCCCTTCCAGTATGCTTTGGTGATAGTCGAGGCCAAGATATGATGTCGTGCAGAAATGATGAAGTTTTCGTCCGTGCTGATCGATAAGTTGATTGTTTTTTTGAACGTTTACATTGAGTTCGCATATTCGGCCTGACTGTGCTGAGTGCCAGTCTCTGTCGGCGAGGTCAATTAATTTTTTGTAGTTTGTGAACTGGTTTTTTGATTGCGTGCTTTTCATTGTTTTTACCTGTCCTTGGGAAAGGCGAAAACAGTAAAGGGAAAACTCTGATACGTTAAGTCAGATATTTCCGATGCAAGCTGCTCCGAATGGATATTTCGTTGTGAGTAAGATCCTACATTTTTAAGTCAAAAATGCACCTCCGTCCGATTCTTATGTGCAGGACTCAACGTGGCGAATCCGGGGAGCATTTGATCGTGATTGGGGAATCAACGCAGGGGGCGTTGGTGTTTTGTAGAGGTCGTAGCCTGCAGGATTGAGTAAGGTGTTCGCATACCGGCCGGATGTGACGATGGCCTTCAAGGACCTGTCTCTTGGGTAGTCGAAACTAGATGGATGAAGGGAGTACTTGATGAGAATTCTGTTATTCGGTGCCACCGGCATGGTCGGCCAGGGCGTCCTGCGCGAGTGCCTGCTGGCCGCTGACGTACAGGAAGTCGTCGCCGTCGGCCGCACGCCCCTGACCCAGGAACACGGCAAGCTGCATCAGGTGTTGCACAGCGACATGCTGGATTTCCAACCCCTGGAAAACCTGCTGCAAGGGTTTGATGCGTGTTTCTTCTGCCTCGGCGTCTCCTCGGCGGGCATGAATGAAACCCGGTACACCCACCTCACTTATGACCTGACCCTCGTCGCCGCCAGCACCCTGGCGCGGCTTAATCCGCAGATGACGTTTATCTACGTGTCCGGCGCCGGTACCGACAGCTCCGAGGCGGGCAAGTCGATGTGGGCGCGGGTCAAGGGCAAGACCGAGAATGCCTTGCTGCGCCTGCCGTTCAAGGCGGTGTACCTGTTCCGGCCGGGGATCATCCAGCCGCTGCACGGTGTGCGTTCGAAGACGCCGTTGTATCAAGCCTTCTATTCCGTGCTCGGGCCAGTGCTGTCGTTGGTGCGTCGGGTCAAACCGGGCTGGGTGGTGAGCACCGAGACCGTTGGCCGGGCGATGCTCGCGGCGGTGCGCCATGGCGCGCCGCAACCGGTCGTGGAGCAGGCGCAGATCAATCGCCTGGCGTCCGAGCGCGCCTGATGCTGCACAAAAGCCTGGTGCGTCGCCTTGATCTGATCACCCTGCAGTTGTTCGTCGCGGTGTTCGAAGAGGGCACCCTGACCCGCGCCGCCGCCCGTGAAGCCATCGCCGTGTCGGCAGCCAGTAAGCGCTTGATGGAACTGGAGCAGGTGCTGGGTGTGAGCCTGTTCGTACGGCGAGCCAAGGGCATGGACCTCACCGCCGCCGGCGAAACCCTGCTGCACCATGCCCGGCAGATGCTGTTCAACGTGGAAAAAATGGGCCTGGAACTTGGCGAGCACAGCCACGGCGTGCGCGGTTACGTGCGGATGCTGGCCAATCTCTCGGCGATTATTCAGTTTCTTCCAGAAGACTTGCGGGATTTTTCCGGGCTGCATCCCGAAGTGAAAACCGACCTCGAAGAGCGCCCCAGCAACGGCGTGGTGCAAGGCGTGCTGGATGGGGTGGCGGACCTGGGGATCTGCTCCAGTGATACCGACACCAAGGGCCTGCCCAGCGTGACCTATCGCCACGACAAACTGGTGGTGTTGATGCCGGCGGATCACCCGTTGGCGCCGCGCGAAAGCCTGGCCTTCGCCGAGACCCTGGACAGTGACTACGTTGGCCTGCACGCCGCCAGCTCGATCAACATGCGCAGCCACGCCGCCGCGCGCGAGGCCGGCAAGATGCTGCGCCTGCGTATTCATGTGCCGGGCTTTGATGCGATGTGCCGGATGGTCCAGGCGAACATGGGCATCGGCATCCTGCCGCTGAAGGCCTATGAATTGTTTGGCCGTGCCCTGGGCCTGCATGCCGTGCCACTGACCGATGCTTGGTCGGACCGCAGTTTGATCCTGGTGGTGCGCGATGAGGCGCAGTTGTCGCCAGTGAGTCGGCTGTTATTCGATCATCTGAGCGTTCGCATTTAGCGAACGCTCCTTGCCAACTGACGGTTGGATTTTTCCTGTCCCTGTCCTCTAGCCTTGGGCTCACATTCCAAGAATAAGAGGTACACCCCATGACGGCTCCCTTGAGTGGTATCAAGGTGATCGAGATCGGCACGCTGATTGCCGCGCCGTTTGCCGCCCGGCTGATGGCCGAGTTCGGCGCCGAGGTGATCAAGATCGAAACCCTGGGGCAGGGCGATCCGCTTCGTAAATGGCGAAAGCTGCATGAAGGCACCTCGCTGTGGTGGTACCTGCAATCACGCAACAAGAAATCCCTGGCCCTGGACCTCAAGTCCGCTGAAGGCCTGAGCCTGATCAAGCAACTGCTCGGCGATGCCGATGTGCTGATCGAAAACCTGCGCCCCGGAGGCCTGGAAAAACTCGGCCTGGGCTGGGACGTACTGCACGCGCTCAACCCCAAGCTGACCCTGGTGCGTATCTCCGGCTACGGCCAGACCGGCCCTTACCGCGACCGCCCTGGTTTCGGTGCCATCGGCGAAGCCATGGGCGGGATTCGCTACACCACCGGCAACCCCGATTCGCCCCCGGCGCGGGTCGGCGTGAGCCTCGGCGACTCCCTCGCGTCGTTGCACGGTGTGATCGGCGCGCTGATGTCGTTGCTGCGGGTCAAGACCGGCCAGGGCGACGGGCAGATTGTCGATGTGTCCCTGGCGGAAAGCGTGTTCAACCTGATGGAAAGCCTGGTGCCCGAATACGACATGCTCGGCCATGTGCGCGAGCGCAGCGGCGGCGCCTTGCCCGGCATCGCGCCCTCGAATACCTACCTGACCGCTGATGGTGCCTATGTGGTGATCGCCGGCAACAGCGACCCGATCTACAAGCGTTTGATGACCACCATCGGCCGCGCCGACCTGGCCGAAGCCGTCGAATTCGCCCACAACGATGGCCGTGCGGCGAAAAGCGCTTTGCTCGATGCCGCCATCACCCACTGGACCAGCAGCCTGCCTATCGAGCAGGTGCTCAGCGCCCTCGAAGCCGCCGAAGTACCGGCCGGGCGCATCTACTCCGTGGCCGATATCGTCAGCGACCCGCACTACCAGGCGCGCGACATGTTGCTCAATGCCGAGCTGCCTGGCGGTGTGTCGGTGAAGATGCCCGGCATCGTGCCCAAGCTCTCGGAAACCCCCGGCGCCGTAAACTGGCAGGGCCCGAGCCTGGGCCAGCACACCGATGACATCCTCGGCAGCCTGGGCCTTACGGTTGCCGACATCCAACGCCTGAAAACCTCGGGAGTGGTGCAATGATCACTGACTATTCCGACCCGCTGATCGTACAGGAAGTGTCCCCGCGCGATGGCCTGCAAATCGAACCGACCTGGGTTGAAACCGCTGACAAGATCGCCCTGATCGACCAGCTTTCCCTGGCCGGTTTTTCGCGGATCGAAGCCGGTTCTTTTGTGTCGCCCAAGGCCATCCCTGCATTGCGCGATGGCGAACACGTGTTCCAGGGCATCGAGCGTAAAGCCGGTGTGATCTACGTTGCGCTGATCCCTAACCTTAAGGGCGCCCAGCGTGCCGTCGAGTCGCGCGCCGACGAACTGAACCTGGTGATGTCGGCCAGCCAGACCCACAACCTGGCGAATATGCGCATGCGGTGCGAGGCGTCGTTGGCGGCATTCGGCGATATCGTCAGCTTTGCCGCCGGGCATCCGGTACGCCTCAATGGCAGCATCGCCACCACCTTTGGCTGCCCGTTCGAAGGCAAGATCGATGAAGACCGCGTGCTGCAACTGGTCGACGCGTATCTGCAACTGGGCATCCAGGGCATCAGCCTCGCCGACACCACCGGGATGGCCAACCCGCGCCAGGTGGAACGCCTGGTCAAGCGCGTGCTGCAACGCGTGCCTGCCAGCGACCTGACCCTGCATTTCCATAACACCCGCGGCCTGGGCCTGTGCAACGTGCTGGCCGCCTACGAAGCTGGAGCCCGACGCTTTGATGCAGCGCTGGGGGGGCTGGGTGGGTGCCCGTTTGCGCCGGGGGCGTCGGGCAATATCTGCACCGAAGATCTGGTCAACCTGTGTGAAGAGGTCGGCATTCACACCGGAATCGACCTGCCGCACCTGCTGAACCTGTCCCGCCGCTTGCCGGCCTTGCTGGGCCATGAATTGCCCGGCCAGGTAGCCAAGGCCGGGCGCAATTGCGACCTGCATCTGCCGCCGGACTCCATCGCCGCCTTGTAACGCCATACCAGACAACAAAAACAATCGGACGCCTGTGAGCAGTCCGCTGGAGAGAAACCATGAGCACTAATACGTTGGAGGTCGGCGCGCGCCCGGCCGCTGAAATCGATGCCGAAAAAGCCCTGGTCAGCAAGGTCGCCTGGCGCCTGATGCCGCTGATCATGGTGTGCTACCTGTTCGCGTTTTTTGACCGCATCAACATCAGTTTTGCCAAGTTCCAGCTGCAAGCCGACCTCAGCCTGAGCGACACCGCCTACGGCCTGGGCGCCGGGTTGTTCGTGGTGGGGTATGTGATTTTTGAAGTGCCAAGCAACATGATGCTGTACAAGGTCGGCGCGCGGCGCTGGATCGCGCGGATCATGATGTCGTGGGGCCTGGCCACGGCGGCCATGGTGTTTGTCACGGCCGAATGGCAGTTCTATGGCCTGCGTTTCATCATCGGCGCGATGGAGGCGGGCTTCGCGCCCGGTGTGCTGTATTACCTGACGTTGTGGTTCCCGCAGCACTTCCGCGGGCGCATTACCTCGATGCTGTTCCTGGCGTCTGCCTTTGCGGGCCTGGTGGGCGCACCGTTCTCCGGCCTGGTGCTGGAACACCTCGACGGCGTGCTGCAGATGCGCGGCTGGCACTGGCTGTTCCTGCTCGGCGGCTTGCCCTGCATCGGCTTGGGCTTCCTGGTGCTGACCCTGCTCAAGGACCGTATCGAAGATGCGCACTGGCTGACGCCGGCGGAGAAGACCCTGTTGTCGAGCCGTATTGCCCAGCATGAGCCGAACACACATGGGGGCTCGTTGCTGTCGGCGATCCGCATTCCCGGCTTTTTGATGCTCGGGTTTATCTACTTCCTGATCCAAGTGGCGTCTTACGGCCTCAACTTCTGGGCGCCGCAACTGATCCGCAGCGCCGGCACCCAAAGCCCGGTGATGATCGGCCTGCTCACCGCGATTCCCTATGTGTGCGGCGCGATCAGCATGGTGGTGATCGGGCGGCTGTCGGACGCGACCGGCGAGCGCCGCAAGTTTGTCTGCGGCCTGGTGGTGCTGGGCGCGGTGGGCTTCTTCAGTGCCGGGATCTTTGCCGACCACACCACCTTCCTGATCATCGCCCTGGGCATGTTGGGCGCCGGCATCATCGCGTCGATCCCGACCTTCTGGACCCTGCCCCCCAAGTTGCTGGCCGGTGCCGGCGCAGGCGCGGCGGGCGGGATTGCGGTGATCAACACCCTCGGGCAGTTCGGCGGCATTGTCAGCCCGGTGATGGTGGGGCGGATCAAGGACCTCACCGGCAGCACCACCCCGGCGCTCTATGTGATAGGCGTGTGTGCTTTGTTGGCGGCGGCGCTGCTGCTGTGGGGCCTGCCGCAAAAGCTGCGCACCCTCGACAAGGCTTGATCAGCCTGCGGTTGTCAGCGCACGGGCCGGTGTGGCGCTGAACTGAATCAACGCCACGCCGCCCATCAACAACAACGCGCCAAGGATTCGGGGCGTTGTCAGGGGGCGCTCCGCCAACCCAAACAGGCCGAAGTGATCCAGTAGCAGCGACGCAAGAATCTGCCCGGCCATGGCCAGGGCGATAAACCCCGATGCGCCCAGCTTGGGCATCAGCATCAGCGCCAGCGAGATAAAGCACACGCCGAATGCGCCACCTGCCCACATCCACAGCGGCGCCTTGGTGATAAACGTGAGGCTGGGCAGCGGCAAGCGCAGCGCCACGATCACCGGCAGCAGTACGATGATGCTCACCAGCAGCGACGCCAGCGTGGCCCACAGCGGGTGCCCAAGACCGCGTCCGAGGTTGGCGTTGATCGCACTTTGAAACGGCACCACCGCCCCGGCGATCACTGCCAGTAGCAACAAACCAGCCCAATGCAACGTCGTCATTTCGAATCTCCCAGAGGTTTTGCTGGACTCTAGGTTATTCGTCACGCAAATTTAAATTCCAAGTTCTTATGCTGAGCATGCAGCTGATGAATGATCTGCGCCGCATCGACCTTAACCTGCTGGTGATCCTCGACGCCTTGCTCAGCGAGCAACACGTCACCCGCGCTGCCGAGCGTTTGCACCTCAGCCAGCCTGCGGTCAGTCATGCGCTGGCGCGGTTGCGCGATATGTTGAGTGACCCGCTGCTGGTGCGTCAGGGCGGCACATTAGTGCCCACGGCCCGTGCCCTGGAGTTGGCGGCGCCATTGGCTGAAGCACTGGCCCAGGTGCAGGCGCTGCTGGCGCCGAATCGCTTCGACCCGGCATCGGCCAAGCGCCGGTTTCGCGTGGCGATGTCGGACTACAGTGCGGCGATTTTCCTGCCGGGTCTGGTCCGTGTCCTGCGGCGTGAGGCGCCCGGTATCGACCTGCAGATCATCCAGGCCAGTCGCGAAGGCATGGTGGAGGGCGTGCTCAATGGCGATATCGACCTGGCCGCCGGCGTCTTTCCAGACATGCCCGCCGAACTGCGCACCACGCCGTTGTTCGAAGAGCACTACACCTGCCTGATAGACCGCAACAGCCTGCCGCAAGGTGCTGTGCTTGACCTGCCCAGTTACCTGTCGCGCCCCCACGTATTGCTGGAAATGCGCGGCAGTGGCACGCCGGAAATCGAGCGGGCACTGAAGGCTATTCGTGAGCGACGGCATGTGGCAATCAGCCTGCCGCACTGGGGCGTGGCGCCGCAGTTGATCGAGGGCACGGACTTGATCCTCACCGTATCGTCGCGAGGGTTGCTGAATATTGATCACCAGCATCTTCTCGCCGTGGCGCCGCCGTTTCATATTCCGTCGTTTGCCTTCGAACTGGCGTGGCATGCGCGACGGGGCGGGGATTCGGGATTGCAGTGGTTGATTGAGCAGGTGCAGGGTATGTTGTCCGAAGGCCGCAGATAACAGGAAAAAACATGCTCTCAGGCTTCAACCACTTGACCCTGGCCGTCACCGACGTGAGTCGCAGCGTCACCTTTTACCATGGGTTGTTGCAACTCAAACTCGAGGCTACTTGGGACTCCGGCGCCTATTTGTCACTGCCGGGCCTATGGCTATGCCTTTCGCTTGATCCGCTACGCGAGTCGAAGCCAGGGGCCGATTACACCCACTATGGGTTCACTGTCGGAGCGAGTGATTTCGCTGCGCTGGTCTCGCGTCTGCGCGCCGCCGAGGTGCAAGAGTGGCGCGACAATCGCAGCGAAGGCGCTTCGTTCTATTTCCTTGATCCCGACGGTCATAAGCTCGAAGCCCATGTCGGCGACCTGGCTTCGCGTCTGTTGGCTTGCCGCGACAAGCCTTATGCGGGAATGAGGTTTTACCCATAGCGCAGGAACGTGCAGAATCCGTCCACCTTCCCACGCTTAGTCAGAGTCGCGCCCATGACCCCCTCCTTGCTGCTCGCCGTCCTCGCTTCGGGTTTTATCTACGGTATTACGCCTGGCCCCGGGGTGTTGGCGGTGTTTGGTATCGGCGCTGCTCGAGGCCGTCGTGCCGGGGCGGGGTTTCTGTGCGGGCACTTGCTCGGCGATGTGCTGTGGTGCAGCACGGCGTTGGTCGCGATTGTGGGCGCGCGGGAAGTCGGCAGCAGCGCGTTCGATGTGCTCGGCGTGCTCAGTGGCCTGTACCTGTTCTGGCTCGGCTGGCGCGCGATTCGCACCCAGCGTCGCAGCAGTGATGCCCCCCAGGGTGCGGCGCGGCATCCATTCTGGCACGGCATTGTGTTCGGCTTGACCAACCCCAAGGCGTATCCCGTCGCGGTGGCGACGTTTACAGCGTTGCTGTCCAGTCGTGCCGAATTGCTGACCTGGTCGATGCTGCCGGCGTTGATCTTCCTAAGCTTCGTCGGTGGCCTGTTGGCCTACGCGATCCTGATCGGCGTGGTCGGTGCCCAGCGGGTGCGCACGGTGTATCAGCGCCATGAAATCCTCATCACCAGGCTCTGTGGCGTGATGTTTATCGGCTTCGCCATCAATGCCCTGGCCCATGCGCTGCCAGGCCTGTTCGGCAGCAAACCGGCCTGACGGGCCAGGACCGTTCGTCGCGTGGGCAAGTTTTTTCTAAACCTTTGCCGCCCGGAAAATTCGAATTCAGGGCGGGGACTGTTCCCCCGCACCTATTTTTGCCCTGGAGGAACCCATCATGAGCCGCATGGCTATCCGGTTACGCACCGCCAGTTTCGCGATGCTGCTGGGCCTCGGCGCCAGCAATGCTTTCGCCCAGTCGCCTGCTGAATTCATCGAGCAGGCTTCGGCCAAAGGCATGGCCGATATCGAAACCAGTCGCATGGCCCACGCCAAAACCTCGTCCCAGGAAATCAAGGACTACACCATCGAGGTGATCAACGAGCGCACCCTGGCCAACCAGCACTTGGCGGCGATCGCCAAGAAGCTCGACCTGCCCGTGGCCTCACGGGAGAAGATCGTCGACAAGGCCGAAACCTTGATGCCCGAACTCAAGGACGGCGATTCCTTCGACGCGGCCTACACCGCGCAGCAAGTGAAGGAAAACGAAGACGCCATTGCCCTGTTCAAGCGCGAAGGTGCGGCCTCGGATGTGCCGGAAATCAAAGCACTGGTGGATGAGACGCTGCCCAAGCTGGAAGAGCGTCTGCAAAAGGCGCGAGCCCTGGCGTCGACCTACGGTAAGGGCCATCAAGGCGAAGGTTGAGTCCTTCTCTTGCTATGAAAAACGGCGGTTGGATCCTATCCAACCGCCGTTTTTTTACGCCTGGTTCAGGTCGGTCTTGTTCGGGGCCGCGTCGTCGGCCGCGTGGCCGCAACTGCTGTTCAGGCTCACGGTGCCGGTGTTGCCAATGCTGCGGTATTCCTGGCGCAGTTTTTCCAGTTCCTTGCGATCCAGGCCATCCAGGCTCAGCACGGCGTTCTGCGCATCCTTGGAGACCCGCAGCAATTCATCAATCTTGATGTGCAGGATGTCGTTATCGCGGTTTTGCGTGTTCTGGATCAGGAACACCATGAGGAAGGTGATGATGGTGGTCGAGGTGTTGATGATCAGTTGCCAGGTGTCGTTGTAGTGGAAGTAAGGGCCGCTCAAGCTCCACAGGCAAATCAACGCGACCGCCGCATAGAACGTCCGGGCACTGCCTGCCCAGCGAGACAGGGATTGTGAGACTGCGGAGAATTTCATGACCGTTTTCCTTAATGGGTGGGTGATGAAAAAATGGACCGCAGCGCTGCGCTGAAATTTCTTTTTACAAAAGATGCCCTGAACAAAATTGTACGATTTTTCCGCCAGACGCTTAAAACGCCAGTTGCGCCTGGCCGGTGCCCTCCAGCGCGAGCAAATACTGCTTGGCTTCCAGCCCCCCGGCAAACCCGGTCAGCCCGCCCGAGGCGCCAATGACCCGATGGCAGGGTGCAACGATCGAGATGGGGTTACGACCATTGGCTGCCCCTACGGCGCGTACGGCTTTTGGGTTGCCGATCTGCCGGGCGATCTCGCTGTAACTGCGGGTTTCGCCAAAGGGAATAGTCAGTAGCGCCTGCCAGACTTGCTTCTGAAAGTCGGTACCGGTGAAGTCCAGCTCCAGCTCGAACTGATTGCGGGTGCCGGCGAAATACTCCTTCAACTGGCGCTCGGTTTCCAACAGCACCGGGCTGTTGTTGGCTTCGTGCAATTCACCCAGGCGCACACGGTTGGCGCGTTCGACTTCCCACAGGATGGCGCTGAGCTTGCCATCGCGCGCCACCAGGGTGAGCTCACCGACAGGGGAGGGCATGAGCTTGTATTCGTAAGGCATGAGCGGGCTCCTCGAGGGCAGTTGTTAAACGCTACAGGCCTACGGTATTGCCATCCGCCGGACTGAACACTACGTTTCTTGCGGTTGAATTCTCACTGGCCCTGGACATTCCAGTAAACCCAGTTGGAATAGTACGGGTACCAGTAGAACCAGGAAATCCTGTAGAGCCCCATGATGACTGAGGCCTCCCCGATGGCGACCAGGGAAATCAGATTGAACAGCGTGACGATTGCAGCGAATACGGTCACGCCTCGGCTGGCATGGCGCCTGGCAAACCCTACGCCGTAGATGGACGCGGCGATCGATCCGAGCGCCAGCCCCAGCCCGAAGGGATACGGCAGCCGCACCAGTGCGACCAGCAGTGGCAACACCAGCACCCAGCCGAGCACTTGGCGCAGTACAGGTGTGGCTGTGCGTTGTTTGGGTTCAATCATGGTAATAACCCTGGGGTTGCAAGCTGAATGAAGCGACATCATCACGCTATGGATGCAGTGCCGCATTCAGACTTTGCTCCCGTTGCCGCTACCGATCCTGTTGCAGCACTTTAAGCGCCGCCGACGCGAGGAAGCCCGAGCGGCTTTTTTCCTCCGGGTGGTGCAGTACATATTCATCAATGCGGTTGAGCAGGTAGCCCGGCAACGTGATGTTGAGTTTTTGCGCCTTGCCCAGGTACTTGGTGACATCGATGTCTACAACCGCCCAAGTGCAGCCGGCGTACTGAGGGTTGGCTGCATGAACGGTGACCTTCTGGGCGCTCGGGATCGGCGCGCCGTCTTCCGCGAGGATTTCGAAGTGCCCTTCGATGGCTTCACGCGCCATGGCCATGGCGTCGTCCAGGTCGTCACCGGCAGAGTAGCAACCGGGAATATCCGGGACTTCCACACCCCAGGCGTGGTCTTGGTCGCCGGTTGAAATTGCGATGGGGTACAGCATGTTCGTTGTCCTCCAGGGACGATTAACTCAACAGAGCTTGTTTCAAAATGCTCTTGGCGGTCTTGTCCAACAGGTCTTTCTTTGGATGGGGGATCGTCACCAAGCCAGGCTTCGTCGGGTGCTTGAAGTGGTGATGACTGCCTCTGATGCGCACCAGGTACCAGCCGTCTGCGACGATGTGACCTATCAAGTATCGGCTATCCACAGCACCTCCTTGTGGTGTGTGTTGGTGGTGACTATAACCACTGAAAATAAATTATCAACACTCTACCTACCAGTCTTCGATGACCGGTATTTCGGCAGATGGTGAATGCAGTGTAAGAGCGAGTGGGATCGGCGCTGCGGGGAGGTATTGCGAGGTTTTTCGGGTCATTGCCGGATGTGTAATGCCTCTTCGATAACGGCAAGAAACGCGTCAATCAACACACTTTGTCTTTCGGTCGGCGTCAACACCAACAACGGCGCACACGCATCCGCCTCCACCAAAGGCCGATAAGTCACGCCCTTGTTCATCAAACTCCGGGTGCAGGCCGGCACCAGCGCCACCCCTTGCCCGGCGGCTACCAGCGCAATGATCGAGGTGATCTGTCGTCCGGTCGGTCCGGCATGCAGTGGCACGCCGTGGTGGCGGTAAAGCTGCTCGATGGACTGGTTCAGTCCCGAGCCGTAATCCGCTGGAAACAGAATCAAAGGATAGGCACTGAGCTGCGCCAGGCTGATGTCGGTCTGGCTGGCCAGCGGGCTGTCACTCGACACCGCTGCCACCAAGCGTTCCTCGCCCAACGACAGCGCTTGCACCTCCTCGCTTTGTGGCAACAGCCGGCTCAAGCCGATATCCAGTCGCCCGTCGGCGACTTGCGCACCGAGGCTGCCGGAGGCGCATTCCACCAGGGTCAGTTGCACATCGGGAAAGCGCTGGGCAAAGGCCTGGATTGACTGGCTGAACAGGTCCGACAGGGCAATCGAGCTGACGTAGCCCAAGGCCAGTTGACCCGCTGTCCCTGCTGCCAACTTCCCGGCAATCACCTGAGCCAACTCCACCTGTTCCAACACGCCACGTGCGTAGGGCAGGAACGAGCGGCCCTGTGCGGTGAGGGTCACGGTGCGGCTGGTGCGATCGAACAGCTTGAAACCCAACTCTGCCTCCAGCGCTGAAATCTGCCGGGTCAACGGCGGCTGGGCCAGGTGTAGGCGCAGGGCCGCGCGACCGAAGTGCAATTCTTCGGCGACGGTCAGAAAGTAACGCAGCTTGCGTAGGTCGAGCATCCTGATCCTTGGGTATCAATCGGTCGGAATTCGGTATTGGTTTAAGACCGGCCGGCCATTCTATAAAGACCTTTCAAAATAAAACGAGAGGTTTCATGAAACCGCGCCTGCATTGTGCCCGCCTTGCCCTGTTCCTGTGTGGCTGCGCGGCGTTTCTCAACCTCTATGCGACCCAGAGCATTCTCCAGACGTTTGCCGCGCACTTTCATATCAGTGCCAAGGAGGCGGGCTGGAGCATCACCGTCACCACCCTGGCGGTGGCGATCACCGCCCCTTTTGTCAGTCGCCTGACCGGACGTTTTGCGCAACGCACGGTGATCTCGGTGGCCGCTGTGCTGCTGGCGGTGCCGGCATTGATGACCGCTTATGCCGACAGCTTTGCCGAAGTGCTGGTGTGGCGCTTTGTCGAGGGCATGCTGATCCCGGTGCTGTTCGCCACCAGCGTGGCCTACATCGGCGACCGCTGGAGCGGCGGCACGGTCACTGAGGTCACGAGCCTCTACGTCGCGGGCACCGTGTTGGGCGGGTTCGCCGGGCGCTTCGTTACCGGGGTCATGACTGAGTATGTGGGCTGGCGTGAAGCCTTTGAATTGCTGGCGGTGCTGAGCCTTATGGTCGGCGGTTTTATCCAGTTTCTGTTACCGGCCAACCGCCCACGGACCGTGCAGGCTAAAGCCTCTTCGTCAGGTGTATTTCGCCGGCCGCTGTTGGCCGCTTACGCCGTAGGTTTCTGCGTGTTGTTCTCGCAGGTCGCGGCGTTTACCTACGCAGGTTTGTACTTGGGCCTGCCGCCGTTCAACCTTGGGCCGGCAGCGTTGGGGACGCTGTACATGGTGTTCCTGTTGGCATTGATCGTGATCCCCATCGCCGGGCGCCTCAGCAAAGCCCGCCCCCATGCCGAACTGCTGAGTGTCGCCGCCGTGCTGGGCGTCAGCGGTTCGGCGCTGACCCTGATGCCGTCACTGTGGTGCATCGTAGTCGGCCTGGCGCTCAGTTCCACCGGCGTGTTCCTTGCCCAAGCTGCCGCCAATGCGTTTATCACCGCCACCGCGCGCGATAACAAGACGGGCGCTGTCGGGGTTTATCTCACTTGTTATTACCTGGGCGGCAGTGGCGGCGCCATCGTCCCGGCGCTGATTTGGGAACGCTGGGGCTGGGCCGGTTGCGTGGTGCTGATCATCGGTTTCCAGTTGCTGACCTTGTTGATCGCCTTGACCGGTTGGAAGCCTCTTCGGCCTGAGCTGGTTCCGACACCATGAACGACACCGTGCCTGCGTTATCCACCCGCCGTCGCGCCCTGTTCGCCGGTTGCAGCGCTCATGCGGTGCACGATGGGCTCACTGATGTGATCTACGTTTTGCTGCCTGTCTGGCAGGCTCAGTTCGCCTTGTCCTACGCCCAGATCGGCCTTCTACGTGGCGCCTATTCCGGGATGATGGCCGTGTTCCAATTGCTGGCCAGCCGCGCCGCCAGACGCTGGGGCCGTATACCTATGCTGGTGGGCGGCACTGCGCTGGCGGGAGTTGCCTACCTGTTGGTGGGTCAGGCGACAGGGCTGACCGTATTGCTGGTGGCGCTGCTGCTCGGCGGTCTGGGCGCCAGCACCCAACACCCACTGGCCTCCTCGATGATCACCGACGCCTATGAGGACGGGGGCGGGGTCAAGCAGGCGCTGTCCCAGTACAACTTCTCCGGTGACATCGGCAAAACCTTGATTCCTGGTCTGGTCGGGCTGCTGCTCACTGTCATCAGTTGGCGGGCCAGCGCCACGTTGCTGGGCCTGCTTGGCCTGGCGGCGGCGGGGCTGTTGTGGTGGCTGATTCCTGCTCAATCATCCGAATCCACCGCCACAAAAACAGCCAAGCCCTTCAGGCGCAGCGGCTCGGCCACCGGCCTGCGCGCGCTGATCCTCACCGGCACCCTCGACAGCGCCGTGCGCATGGGCTTCCTCACCTTCCTGCCGTTCCTGTTGCAAGCCAAAGGCGCCGGTACCGCCGGGATCGGCCTCGCCCTGACCCTGCTGTTCATCGGCGGCGCCTTCGGCAAACTGTTCTGCGGCTACCTCGGCGCACGTATCGGCATGATGAAGACCGTATGGATCACGGAAACCAGCACCGCACTGCTGATCGTCGCGGCGGTTTACCTGCCGCTCAGCGGGTTGATGGTGATGCTGCCGCTGTTGGGGCTGGTACTGAATGGCACCTCCTCGGTGCTGTACGGCGCCGTGCCCGACCTTGCCGGCGCGGGCAAGCGCGAGCAGGCGTTTGCGCTGTTCTACACCGGCACGATTGGCGGTGGCGCGTTGGCGCCGGTGGTGTTTGGTGCAGTGGGGGATGTGCTGGGCGTGCCGGTGGCGGTGATGGTGTTGGCGGGGATGTTGGGTGTGACGTTGCCGTTGGCGTGGTTGGTGCAGAGGGGGGAGGAAAAGTGAGGTGTCAGAACGTAGAGTTGAACCTTGCGGCATTGCCTACACAACGATCAGACTCGTCCGAGTTGTGCGCCTTGGACGACCTCTTTAAGGTTCGTCAGCCGCTGCCCATCAGCGGTCGGGTTTAGTAGCCCGATACGATCAACGGCGTACAGCTGCTCTTATGGTGGCTGCACGCAGGGCGTCTTCGGGCGCGCCGGTTTCGTTGATTCGCCGGTCTACTAACCTGCGTACAGCCGCCACCCATTGTTTAGTAGCTCTGGTATGCGGTCCCTAACGAGGATCAACAGATGTGTACTGACTCATGCAATCCATCCGTAAAACTGTTCAGCGTCCGCCCCGAAATCGACACTCAAGCGCTGCTCGCCAACGCCTACGAAACCATCGCCGGTGCAGGTGCCATGACATGGCCAGTTAACTCCTGGCCATGATTAATACATGTAAACGATGTCTCCGGTTTCAAACGTAAAGGATGTCTCCGGTCTGTACCCATTTAAAGTGTCGCCGCCAGCGAAAACGGAATGCGCAACGCACCGATAGGCCCTTCACGCGTACCGCACATTTCATCGTGAACGCAGTGTTGCACCAGTACGCAAGGAAACGGCGGAACCCGCTGCAACAGGTCGCGTAAATGCGTAGTGGACCCGATGCGCAGCGGCTTGCCGTGATCGTCCAGTAATGTCGCCTCGACGTGCTCCAGCCTGACGCGAGCGATATAGAAACCGCCCTCCAGGGACAGCAACTCCAGCTCACGTATTTCGCCTTTCCCGGCCAACTCGGCCAGCATTTGCAGATTCATGATTGACCCTCGCTCGGGGCTCATTGGCGACGAAAGAACAACGTGACCTGACCCCACTCGACACCGAACTTGGACATGCTCGAGCGGTTGATCAAGGTGTCCTCGTCCATCAGGTACATCCAGTCGTCAAAGCTGACTTCGTACACCGAGCCATCCACCGGCAGATTGAGCCGGTAGCGCCAACGCAGCGCATTACCCGCCACTTCGCCGATCGCCTCGCCCACCACATCCCCGGCTCGTCCGCGCCAGCGTCCTGGGCCGTCCGGCGTCAGTGTCCACACCCGTTGTTGGCGCGTGCCATCGCTGTACAAGAAACGCTCATCCAGAATCAACGCGTTGCCCTCGCGCCGGCTGGCAATATCGACCTCAAAGCGCTTGGCCACTTCCCCCGAACGCTTCTGGAAGATGCCCCAGGCTTTCACGGGTTTACTGAAGAAGCGCTCCAGATCCAGTTTCGGTTGCTGGTCGGCGTAGTGGTCGACCTCAACGTTGCTGCAACTGGCCAAGCTCACTACCAGCAACAGTGAAAACAGTAGACGTGTCATGGCCTGGCTCTTCGAAGGTGCGGGGCGAAGTGCCGCCGCTCGAAGTATGATACTTGTACAAGAAAACTAATTTGTACAGGTTTGTCCGCGCTTTATTTTTTGAATCCCAAATCCCATCCATAAAAAAACCGGCCACCAAGGACCGGTTTTTTTATGCATCCCCCGCCAAAACCCTCCTGGCGTGGAATCTATGTCTGAGTGGAGCGGGTGAAGGGAATCGAACCCTCGTTATCAGCTTGGGAAGCTGGAGTAATGCCATTATACGACACCCGCTCAGAGCGGCTGACTTTGTACCAGATGTGCGCCGGGATTTGAAGTTTTTCTTCGAAAAATGTGCGAGTTGCAGGCGCTTGCCCTGGCGACGAACAGAGCCGGTGTAGGAGCGAGCTTGCTCGCGAAGAATTCAAGAGCGCCGCGTTCAAACAGGGAGCGCACGTCATCGTTGGCGATCTTCGCGAGCAAGAACTAGGCGTCCCCCTCGCTCCTACACGGTATTTCAGATGGCAAAGGCATGCTGCGTCTGACCCTGGTGATAACGCAATCGGCTGGCCTGCCGTTCCGGTTTCAAAAAGCCCACCACCGCGTCCCGGCTGTCCCGGCACGCCGCCTTGTGCTCCATATCCAGGAAATGCCCCGTCGCCTGGATCGTGCTGAAGCTGCTCTTCGCCACGTACTGCCCGAACTGCTTGGCATCCTCGGCGCTGGTGTATTCGTCCCATTCGCCGTTCAAAAACAGCACCGGCACGTCGATCTGCCGCGCAGCCTTGAGGTAGCACAGGCGGTCGCTGTGCAGCACCTGGCTGATGTGAAAGTGCATCTGCCCGTATTCGTGCTCGGCCAGGCTGCTCACATGCTTGTAGTTGAAACGCTTGAACAGCGACGGCAGGTGTTTGCCGATGGTGCTGTTGACGAGGTGGCCGACGCGGTCGCGGTCGAGGTTGCCGAGGTAGTCGACGCCACGTTCGAGGTAGTCGCGCATCGGCGCGTTGATCACTGGTGAGAACGAGCTGATCACGGCCTTTTCCACGCGGCGTGGCCGATGGGCGAGGGCGACCAGGGTGGCGGCACCGCCCCAGGAGAAGGACAGCACGTGCTCGGCGGCGAAGTGGTCGATCAGCTCCAGGAGGATCTGGCCTTCAACTTCCTTCGTCAGCATTTGCTCATGACGGTTATGGATTTTGGAGCGACCGGCGTAGGGCTGGTCGTACAAAACCACATTGAATTGCGGGTACAGGCTTTTCACGGTTTGGGCGAAGGAGGCCGTGGTGGCCATCGAGCCGTTGACCAGGATGATGGTCTTTTCAGCAGCATCCGCGCGATAGAACTCCGTGTAAACCCGATACTGACCCTGTATATCCAACACAGCGATTTCTGGCCTCATGTCGTAAGACTCCTGGCAAGCGGGTAGGGCGCGCAGATGACTCTGCACGAGCTTTGTGACAGGTAGGCATACGCCTGGAAGATGAGGGCCCATGTCGGTCCGATGACGGCTGGCCGACGGGTGTTGTTATGGCGGGCTGTTTGCCTGGGAGGCCCGTAGATCAAGCGCGGGCGGGGCAAGGTGTTTCTTGGAGGTTATAGGCGACTCGTCAGTCATAATTTGGCTGACGGTTTGATTCAAGCAGCAGAGTCGTCAGCTCGCAAGGCGATAAACTGGTTTTTTGCCATCACCGGCCGAACGGTCGTCAGACCTGTCGGATTTCTTCTTCGGACAGCGCCCGATACTCGCCCGGCGCCAGTGCTGCATCGAGCACCAATGGCCCCATTCGCTCGCGATGCAGGCCGATCACTTTGTTGTTGAAGTGCCCGAACATACGCTTCACCTGGTGATAGCGGCCTTCGATGATGCTCAGTCGTGCCAGGCGTGGTCCCAACAGCTCCAGCTCGGCCGGTTGCGTGGTCAGGTCTTCAAACGCGAAATACAGGCCAGCTGCAAAGGTTGCCGCGTATTCGGGGCCGATGTCCTGCTCTGTCTCCACCCGATAGACCTTGGGCAACTTGGTCTGCGGTTGCGTCAGGCGCCGCGACCACTGGCCGTCGTTGGTGATCAGCAACAGGCCCGTGGTATTGAAATCCAGCCGCCCGGCGATATGCAGCTCGCCTGGGTCCGGCTCATCCAACAGATCCAGGACCGTCGGGTGTTGTGGGTCTGCTGTCGCGCTCACACAGCCCTGGGGTTTGTGCAGCATGAAATAGCGCGCCGATTTACCTGCCTGCAGCACATCATCGTCAACGCACACGCGGCTGAATTCGCGGACTTCATGATGAGGATCGCTGACCGCCACGCCATCAACGGTGACACGCCGCGCAACCAGCAACATGCGCACTTGCTGGCGATTGAAACGTGGCAAGTTGCTGAGGAAACGGTCAACGCGCATTGCGGATCTGCTCATCCACCTGAGCACAGCGCGGACACAGGCAGGCCTTGTTACGCACTTCATCGGGCAGCGCTTCAAGCACCGCCGGGTCGATGGTGACGCTGTAGCACCAGCAGGCCTGGTCGGCGGTGCGTGGGTCGGCCAGGGTGCAATCGTTGCGGGCACCGCAGGCGGGGCAAAGGGTTGGCGTGGTCATGGTCGATGGGGGCAGGGCCTCGGAAGTCCCCGCACGATACAGCGCCGGTCAGTCCCGTTCCAGCACCAGCGTGAGGGTACCCAGTACGCCGAGGCCCGGCTTGGCAACCGGGCAGACGCACTGCTATGAGGCGATTACAGCTGGAACTTGCTGACCAGCACATTGAACGAGGTGGCCAGTCGCGACAGATCCTGGCTGGAGGCGTTGGTCTGATGCGCACCGGCGGCGGTCTGGGTGGACAGGTCCTGGATGTTGAGCAGGTTGCGATCCACTTCGCGGGCCACCTGGGCCTGTTCCTCGGACGCCGAGGCGATCACCAGGTTGCGCTCATTGATACTGGACACGCTGGCGGTGATGCGCTCCAGCGCCTGGCCGGCGTTTTGCGCCAGGGTCTGGGTGTTGTTGGCCCAGGTCAGACTCTTGTTCATCGCGGCCACGGCGCCATCGGCGCCTGCCTGGACTTCACCGATCATTTTCTCGATGTCGACCGTGGAGGTCTGGGTGCGATGGGCCAGCGCCCGGACCTCATCGGCCACTACCGCAAAACCACGGCCTTGCTCACCGGCACGGGCGGCTTCGATGGCGGCATTGAGGGCCAGCAGGTTGGTCTGGTCGGCAATGCCGCGGATCACATCAATCACTTTGCCGATTTCGCGTACCTGGCCAGCGAGATCGGCGACCGATTGGGTCGAATCGTTGATCTCCACCACCATCGACGACATGCCCGACACCGCCTGTTCCACTTGCTGACGGCCATCTTCGGCTTCGGTCGTAGCCTGGCGGGACGCTTCCGAGGTCGACACGGCGTTGCTCGCCACTTCATCCACCGCTGCGGTCATCTGGTTGACGGCGGTGGCGGCTTGTTGGATTTCGTCATTCTGGCGGGTCAGGCCACGGGTGCTTTCATCGGTGACCGCGCTCAGTTCTTCGGCTGCCGAAGCGAGCTGGTCGGAGGCGTTGGCGATTTCCACCAGCGTGCTTTTCAGGCCGCCCTGCATATCGGACAACGCCATCAGCAGTTGCCCGGCTTCGTCGGTGCGATCGGTCGTGATCGCTTGGGTCAGGTCACCCTGAGCGATGCGCTGCGCGCTCTGCACCGCCTGTGCGATCGGGCGGGTGATCAGGCGCGTGATCAGCACGCCAATGATGATCGCAATGATGAAGGCCAGGACAATGCCGCTGATCATCCACATCAACGCGCTGCTGCGAAGCTCCTCGGCGGCGATTGCGCCTTCCTTGATCTGGCGGTTGTTGGAATCGATCATCACGCGGATCAACTCGCGCGCCTGGCGGAACAGTTCATTGTTGCTGCTGTTGAGCTGCGCGCGGGCCTGTTCCCGCTGGCCGGCATCGAGCATCGCGATGATGCGTTCGGAGTTGCTGATGTAGGTGGGCCAGATCTGGTCAAGCTTGTCGCCTGCTGCCCGTTCGTCGTCTTCCAGGGGCGTGGCGCGGTAGATGGCGTATGCGCTCTGGCTGCGTTTGAGTTCGTTGGCGATGTCCTGGCGCACGCGGTCGCGGTCTTGTTGGGATACGTCGCCATTGCTCGCATCCATCAAACGGTACAAACCACGGTTGTGGGCGACCAAGCCGTTGAGGGTGGCGGCCGTGTTGCTGACGGACACCAGGTTATTGGAGAACGTCAGTTCCAATGCGCTGGAGAGTCGAACGACGCTTTTGATACCCAGCAGGCCGACCCCGAGGGTGACCAGCGCGCACAATAGAAATGAAAGCAGCAGTTTGGTTGAGATTTTCATGGCTCGGATCCGGCGAAAGTGGCGAAGGACGCACGTTAGAGCCTCCCTGGCCCATGCAGTGTCATAGTGACATCATCGCAATCGGGAAAGTTTCGGGCCAGAAAAATTTACTGAATCGATAAACGTGGTTGATAGGTAAGTGCTATGCCGCAGTGCGTCTGACGCGGTGTGGCGGTACTGGGTATTGATGTATCAAGTTGTTACCAGAACGCACCAGATTCGGTTTTTGATGTCAGATATTTCGTCATTCGGTGAAAGCTGAATGCCGCCCCCCAGCGTCGCTGGAGGTGCTCTTTCGCGGTCCAGGAGGCCGCCATGTATCGACGACTGCTGCTCAGCGCTTTACTCGGTCTGACCCTTTCCGCTTGTGTGCCCTATTACGATGGAGGCCAGAGCTATTACCGTTCCGAGGTCTACACCTCGCCGGCGCCGGCTTATTACTACGGTGGCGGCACGGCGTATCAATATCGCCGTGATTACTACCCGTCGCCGCGTTATTACGCACCGGCACCGCGTTACTACTCGGCCCCGCGTTATTACCAGCCAGCACCTCGCTATTACCCGTCAGGGCCAAGGGCCGGTTACCGGCCTTACCCGAACCAGGGGTGGGGGGATCGTTGGAACAATGGCGGGCATGGACGCGGCGGTGATCATGGCCGTGGAGGTGGCCGCGGCGGTCACCGGTGACAGGCCTGTATGACCAGCGGCGCATGAAGCGCCGCTTTTTTATGGGCGCAAAACGTCAGTAATCCGACAAGTCCGCCAGCGGATGCCGGCCTTCCCACGCCTTGGTGAAATGCGCCTGCACCACCGCGTCGGGGACCGTATTGATGTCCGGCCAATGCCAATGCGGCGTCTGGTCCTTGTCGATCAACCGCGCGCGCACCCCTTCGCTGAACTCTGGATGGCGGCAGCAGTTCAGGCTCAGGGTGTATTCCATCTGGAACACCTCGGCCAGGGACAGATGGCGGGCGCGTTGGATCTGCTCCCACACCAGGTGCGCGGTCAGTGGGCAGCCTTCGCTCAGTGTCTTGCCGGCGCGGTTGAACAGCGGGTCGGCATGCTCGCGCAGCGGGCTCAAGGCGCGCCAGGCGTTGCGCACATCACCGACGTCCAGCCATTCGTCGATCTGTGCCCGGCGTGGCAGCCATTGCGCTTCAGGTTGTTGAGCCACGGCTTCCTGGGCCATGGCCTTGAGCAGGCTGTTGAGCTGTATCGCGGTCTGTTCCTGCCAGTTCAGTTGCAGCAAGCCGTCGAGCAGTTCGTCCTGTTGATCGTCGCGTAGGAAACGGTCGGCCAGGCCCAGGTCCAGGGCGTCACGGCCGTTGATATGGGCCCCGGTGAGACCAAGGAATAAACCGAGCTTGCCCGGCAGGCGCGACAGGAACCAGCTGGCACCCACATCCGGGTACAGGCCGATGCTGATCTCGGGCATGGCCAGGCGGCTGCTCGGCGTGACAATCCGTATGGCCGCGCTTTGCAGCAGGCCCATGCCACCGCCCAACACGTAACCGTGGCCCCAGCAGATCAGCGGTTTAGGGTAGGTGTGCAAGCGGTAGTCGAGGCGATATTCCGCGGCAAAAAACTGTGCAGCCAGGGCGGGCACTTCGCCCGGCTGCTCGCGGCAGGCCTGGGCCAGACTGCGCACTTCGCCCCCGGCGCAAAACGCCTTGGGCCCGTTGCCGCGCAGCAGCACGCAGGCAATGTTCGGGTCTTTGGCCCAGGCGTCCAGGCGATCAGTCAGGGCCAGGATCATTGGCAGGGAGAGGGCATTGAGGGACTTTTCAGCGTCGAGGCTGGCGATGCCGATACGGGCACCGTCGCTGCCGGTCAGTTCTTCGAAGTGCAGATTCATCGTGACCTCAATCGAGAAGGTGAAGGATCAGTATGATCGCTTCGTGGGAAAGTGCCGGTGGTGTGTCAGATCAATTGACAAGCAGGGCCGGCTTTCCTAGGGTTCGCCTCATTCTTTTTTACAAGACAATTCGACTATGACTGAAGGCGACCGTATCAAACTCGAACCCAGCTGGAAACACGCCCTGCGTGATGAGTTCGATAAGCCCTACATGGGCCAGTTACGCGAGTTCCTGCGCCAGGAACATGCTGCCGGCAAAGAGATCTACCCGCCCGGTCCGCTGATCTTCAACGCGCTTAACTCAACGCCGCTGGACAAGGTCAAGGTGGTGATCCTCGGCCAGGACCCGTACCACGGCCCCGGCCAAGCCCACGGCCTGTGCTTCTCGGTGCAACCGGGCGTGCCGGCACCGCCTTCCCTGGTCAACATCTACAAAGAACTCAAGCGCGACCTGAACATCGACATCCCCAACCACGGCTACCTGCAAAGCTGGGCCGACCAGGGCGTGTTGATGCTCAATACCACCATGACCGTGGAGCGCGCCAACGCCAACGCGCATGCGGGCAAGGGCTGGCAATTCTTTACCGATCGGATTATCGAAGTGGTCAGCGAGCACCAGCCGCATTTGGTGTTCCTGTTGTGGGGCGCCCATGCCCAGGGCAAGCAGAAGCTGATCGATGCCACCAAGCACTTGGTGCTGACGTCGGTGCACCCGTCGCCGCTGTCGGCGTATCGCGGGTTCCTGGGTTGCGGGCATTTCAGCCGCACCAACAAGTTTCTTGAGCAGAATGGCGAGACGCCGATTGAGTGGCGCCTACCGCCGCTCTAAGGCCAGGCACATTCAAATGCGGGAGGGCGCTTGCCCCCTCCCACATGTTGAACTGTGCCGAAGGTTTAGAATTTTTCCGGCTGACGGTTCCAATGCCGAAACAACGGTTCCGCCAAAAACAGCACAAACAACAACCGCATCACCTGCATCGCCGTCACCAACGGCACCGACAGTTGCAGGGTCTCGGCTGTCAGGCTCATCTCGGCAATCCCGCCGGGCATCATGCCCAGGGTCAGCGAGCGCAGGTCCAGATGGGTCAAGGCGCTCAAGCCCACCGCCGCCAACGTCGCCAAGGCCATGGTCAAGGCCGTGCCGATCAAGGTGCGAACCATGAACGACGGTGCACGACGGAAGAACTGCCGATTGAAGTGACAGCCCAACCCGCTGCCGATCAACCACTGGCCGATCTGGCTGCCGCCGTCGGGCAGGCCGATATGCAGGTCCCACACCACGCTGGCCGTCGCACTCACCAGCAATGGGCCGAACAGCCATGGGTTTGGCTGACGCAAGCGCTGCCATCCCCAAGCCATCAGCGCACCGAGTGGAAACAGCACCGCCAGCCACATCCAACTCACCGGTGCCGGATGAAACTGCGGCGCACCGCCGTCGAGCAAATACTTGAAGATCGCCGGCACACACAGCACCACCACCAGCACGCGCAAACTCTGCCCGGCCGCGACACGGCTGAGCACCGCGCCATTGCGTGCGCCGAGGTTGACCATCTCGCCGGAACCGCCCGGCATGCTGGAAAAAAACGCGGTGGCGCGGTCTTCACCGCTGCGGCGCATCAACCACACACCGACCACGCTGGACAGGCTGGTGACCAACGCGCCGAAGAAGATCAGGCCGAAGTGGCTCATCACCTGCTCGATCACCACCGGGGTGAAGTGCAGGCCGATGCCGATGCCCACCACCCATTGGCCGCATTTGCGCCCGCCGGGAATCTCCGCCAACTGCCACGGCGTTAGGCAACGCACGAGGATAATCGCCAGCAATGAGCCGACCATATACGGCAAAGGCCAGCCGACCAGGCTGGCCAGGTAACCGCCGGCCAGGCCGACCAGCGGTGTTCCCCACCAATGTTTAAAGGTGACCTCAGACATCGGCCACGGCACGACGCTGCAGGGCACGTTTGCGGTAGATGCGGATCAGCGGGAAGGCCAGCATCAGCGCGGTCAGTACCCAGACGCCAAAGGTGATCGGGCTCGACCAGAGAATCTGCAGTTCACCGTTGGAGATCGACAGCGCACGGCGCAGGTTCTGCTCCATCAGGCCGCCGAGGATAAAGCCCAACAGCACCGGCGACAGCGGGAAGTCCAGCTTGCGCAGGATGTAGCCGAAGATGCCGATACCGACCATCAGGAACAGGTCGAAGGTGGTGGCGTGCACCGCGTACACCCCAATCGCGGTGATGATCGCGATCACCGGCACCAGCGCCCAGTTCGGCACGGCGAGGATGCGCGTGAAGATGCGGATCATCGGGATGTTGAGGATCACCAGCATGATGTTGGCGATAAACAACGAGGCGATCAGGCCCCAGACGATGTCGGGTTGCTGTTGGAACAGCAGCGGGCCGGGGGTGATGTTGTACAGCGACAGGGCGCCAATCATCACGGCGGTGGTGCCCGAACCGGGAACGCCGAGGGTCAGCATCGGCACCAGGGCACCGCAGGCGGACGCGCCGATGGCGGTTTCCGGTGCCGCCAGGCCACGCATGTCGCCCTGGCCGAATTTGCCACTGGCACCGGCCAGGCGTTTCTCGGTCATGTAGGCAACCGCCGAGGCCAAGGTGGCACCCGCACCCGGTAGCACGCCCATGATGAAACCGAGCAGGCCGCAGCGGATGTTCACCACGAAGACGGAGGAAGCTTCCTTCAGGTTGAACATCATCCGTCCGGTGGCTTTTACCGCTTCCTGGCCACGGTGGGTTTTTTCCAACAGCAACAGGATCTCACTGATGGAGAACAAGCCCAGCACCAACACCACAAACTGGATGCCGTCGGTGAGGTGGATGTTGTCGCCGGTAAAACGGTACACGCCGCTGTTGGCGTCGATGCCCACCGCCGACAGGAACAGGCCGATCAGCGCCGCCACGAAGGTCTTCAGCGGTTTGTCACCGGCCATGCCGCCCAGGCAGACAATCGCAAACACCATCAGTACGAAGTATTCCGCCGGGCCGAAGGCAATCGCCCATTTGGCCAGCAGCGGCGCGAACAGCACCATGCCGCAGGTGGCGATAAACGCGCCGATGAATGAACTCCATGCCGACAACGACAGCGCCACACCGGCCAGGCCTTTGCGGGCCATCGGGTAGCCGTCGAGGGTGGTCATCACGGTGGAGGCTTCGCCCGGGATGTTCAGCAGGATCGAGCTGATACGCCCGCCGTATTCGCAGCCCAGGTACACGGCGGCCAGCAGGATCAGCGCCGATTCCGGCGGCAGGCCCAGGGCGAACGCGATGGGGATCAACAGCGCCACGCCGTTGATCGGGCCCAGGCCCGGCAACAGGCCGACGACGGTGCCGATCAGGGTGCCGCACAGGGCGGTCACCAGGTTGTAGGGGGATAGTGCAACGCCGAAGCCCTGGCCCAAATAGCCGAAAGTATCCATATCAGTTCTCCAGAACGTCGAGCAGGCCGAGGGGCAGCGGAACATCCATGGCTTTATCGAACAGCAGATAAAGACCGATGGCCATCAGGCTGACGATCACCACACTGGGCACCCAGCGACCGCCATACAGGCGCGCCATGGGGATGCCGATCAACATGCTGCTGAGGATGAAACCCAGGGGCTCGAAGGTGCCTGCAAACACGATCAACAGCGCCACGCAGATACCGATCTTGGCCAGTGTCTGGCGGTCGAGCGCGGGTTCTTCTTCGGTGTGCTTGGTGGGTTGCGGGCGGAACAGCATGTAGATCAGCGCCAGGCTCATCAGCCCGAGCATCAGCAGCGGGTAAGCCCGAGGCCCCACCGGTTCGTAGGAAAACTGCGCCTGATACGGCCAGGCCATCAGTGCCAGGCCGGCGCAGGCCAGCAACAGCACGGCGGCGAAAATGCGTTGTAAGAGCATGTAGAACTCCTGGGCCATGCCTGGGGTTCGCCAGGCATGGCCGCGCGACAGAGGGGCGATTACTGGATCAGGCCGAACTCTTTGGCCAGCACTTTGTAGTCAGCCACCTGTTTCTTCACGTAGGTGTCCAGCTCCGGGCCGGTCATGGCGAACGGGAACAGCTCGCGCTGGTCACGCAGCTTGGCGAACTCCTCGGAGGCCAGCAGTTTGTCGAAGGCGTCCTTCCACCAGGCGTAGTCGGCATCGCTGACTTTTGGCCCGAGGTAGAAGCCACGCACCACCGGCCAGACGATGTCGTAGCCTTGCTCTTTGGCGGTCGGAATATTCTTCATTTCCGGCTCGTCCAGGCGCTCTTCGGAGAACACCGCCAGCAGGCGCATGTCACCGCTGAGGATGTGCGGCATGGAGTCGGAGATGTCGGTACTGCCGACTTGGATATGTCCGCCGAGCAGGGCGGTGGCGATTTCACCGCCGCCTTCGAGCGCCACATAGCGCAGCTCGCGTGGGTTGATCCCGGCGGCCTTGGCGATCAGGGCGGTTTGCATCCAGTCCTGGCTGCCGACGGTGCCACCGGAACCGATCACTACGCTGCCCGGATCTTTCTTCAGGGCTTTGACGAGATCGTCGAGGGTCTTGTAGGGCGAATCGGCTTTCACCGCGATGGCGCCGTAGCTGGTGCCGACGGCTGCCAGCCAACGTACAGCGCTTTCATCGAAGCGTCCGAACTTGCCCTGGGCCAGGTTCAGCAGCGAACCGCTGGACCAGGCCACGAGGGTGCCGCCGTCCGCCGGGCGCTGGGCGACCACCGCGTTGTAGGCCACCGCGCCCACACCGCCGGGCATGTAGGTCACGCGCATCGGCTTGCTCAGCAACTTCTCGTTGACCAGCGCGCTCTGCGCCAGTTTGCAGGTCAGGTCAAAACCGCCACCGGGGGAGGCCGGTGCGATGCACTCCGGGCGCTTGGGTTCATCAGCGGCCAGCAGGTGGCCGGCGAACAGCACGCAGCCGGCGGCGAGGGCAAATTTACGCAGTGAAGGGGTCATGGTGATCTCCGTCTTTGTTGTTATGAGTGGCTTACCAGGCACTACTTACCAGAGCGCAACGCTGTAGCTGACCAGCAGGCGCATTTCATCCGCATCACGGGCTGAATAGTTGGAACGGTAGGTGGCATTGCGCAGGCGCACGGCGACATCCTTGAACGTGCCGCTTTGCACCACGTACTTGATCTCGCTGTTGCGTTCCCATTCCTTGCCGGTGTCGCCGTTGCGCAGCTTGATGTTGTCACCGGACAGGTAACGGCTCATGAAACTCAGGCCTGGGATCCCCAGCTTGGCGAAGTCGTAGTCGTAGCGCGCCT
The DNA here is from genome assembly GCF_001269925.1 of Pseudomonas sp. MIACH. Classification (GTDB taxonomy): domain Bacteria; phylum Pseudomonadota; class Gammaproteobacteria; order Pseudomonadales; family Pseudomonadaceae; genus Aquipseudomonas. The sequence goes on along the minus strand of NZ_LHVO01000053.1, from coordinate 152,703 downwards.
GCCAGGAACGCTCTTCGGCGCCGGCAAAGTCGTTGATCTGCACGAAGTTGACCAGGTACGGGTCGCTGCCATCCACATACGGAAAGGCGCTGTCGCCGGACATATGCTGGTAGCCGGCGCTGAGCTTATGGCCATTGAGCGCATAACTTAACAGGCCATTGAGGGAGGTGTTGTCGATCTTGCCGCCACGGGCTGCGCCTGCGTCATCGCTGATCGCCAGGCGCAGGTCGGTGGCGAAGGTGCCGGGGCCCATCGGACGCGCGGCGACCAGGCCGAGGAAGTGCTGGCGGTACACGTCATCGAGTTGGGCGAAGTGGTAGCTGCCGGTGATCTTGTCGGCGAACTTGTAGTCGACACCGCCGAAGTTGAAATGCTTGCCGGTGGCGCCGCTGAGGAAGCGGCTGTTCTTGTTGTTGAGGGCGATGTCCTCGTAGTTGGTGTCGTCGCGGTCCTTGGCCTTGTCGAGGCGGCCACCCGTGAACACCAGGTTCTTGAATTCCTTGGAGGTGATCAGCCCACCGTTGAAGGTCTGCGGCAGAATGCGACCGTCGTTGGGCTTGAGGATCGGCAGCTCGGGCATCAGCGAACCGATCTTCAGCTCGGTGGCGGAAATTTTCACTTTGCCGGTCAGGCCCAGCTTGGAGTACTCGTTGGCGGCGCGGCCATCGTCGTGGGTGGGCAGCAGGCCGGTACCGGTGCGGTCGGGGCTGGAGTCGAGCTTGACCCCGAGCATGCCCAGCGCGTCCACGCCAAAGCCGACGGTGCCGTCGGTGTAGCCCGATTGCAGGTTGAGCATGAAGCCCTGGGCCCACTCGTCGCGCTTGGATTGCTGGGCGCTGGTGCCATCGCGAAAGTCGCGGTTGAAGTACATGTTGCGGGTTTCCAGGGTCGCGCTACTGTCTTCGAAGAAGGCAGCCTGGCTAAGCGGCGAAAAGCCGGCAAGGGCAGCGGCACTGGCAAGGGCGGTGTGGGTCAGGCGGGGAATACGAACAGGCGGGCAAGCCTGGGGCTGTGTCGACAGCATCGTGGTGCACTCCGTTATTGTTCTTATTTTGGCGAAAACGCTTCGAGGCGTTTTTCGGGCGCGACCCATCAGGTCGCTCGGCAGGCATGACCTACCGTGGCTGGATGCTAAAGGGCGAAGCTTTCACTAACCTTTCAGCGGCCTTTCAATGTTTTCAGGCTTCACAGGGCAGTCGGCGCCTGTAAACTGCCCGGCAAAGCGTGGCGTCGATCACGTCCGAATAAGGTAGAAATCCATGCGTGTCCTTCTGGTTGAAGACCATCTGCAACTCGCCGAAAGCGTCGCCCAAGCGCTTAAGAGCACGGGTTTGACCGTTGACGTATTGCATGACGGCGTGGCCGCCGACCTGGCTTTGAGCAGTGAGGATTACGCGGTCGCCATCCTGGACGTGGGCCTGCCCCGCATGGACGGTTTCGAGGTGCTGGCGCGCTTGCGGGCACGTGGAAAAAACCTGCCGGTGCTGATGCTGACCGCGCGCAGCGATGTGAAGGACCGCGTGCATGGCCTGAACCTGGGCGCCGATGATTACCTGGCCAAACCCTTCGAACTGACCGAGCTGGAAGCCCGGGTCAAGGCGCTGCTGCGCCGCAGTGTGTTGGGCGGCGAGCGCCAGCAGGCGTGTGGTGTGCTGGTTTATGACCTCGACACCCGCCGTTTCACCGTGGGCGGCGAGCTGATGACGTTGACCTCCCGCGAGCAGGCTGTGCTTGAAGCGCTGATCGCCCGGCCGGGTCGGGTGATGAGCAAGGAACAGTTGGCCTCCCAGGTGTTCGGTCTGGACGAAGAGGCCAGCCCCGATGCCATCGAAATCTACGTGCACCGTCTGCGCAAGAAACTCGATGGCCAACCCATCGCCATCGTGACGTTCCGGGGCCTTGGCTACCTGCTGGAAGCCCGCGATGCATAAGCCCAGCAGCCTGCGCTGGCGTCTGCTGTGGAACCTGGCGCTGTTACTGGTGCTGTTGATGCTCGCCAGTGGCATGAGTGCCTACTGGAACGGTCGCGAAGCGGCCGACACCGCCTATGACCGTACGCTGCTGGCCTCGGCGCGGACCATCGCGGCCGGCCTGACCCAAGTGGACGGCACCCTCAGCGCCAACGTGCCCTATGTCGCCCTGGACACCTTTGCCTACGACAGCGCCGGGCGTATCTATTACCAGGTCAATGACATTGATCAGAAGTTGATTTCCGGCTACGAAAACCTCCCCGGCCCGCCCCCCGGTACACCGCGCACCGACGATTACCCGGCGCTGGCGCGCTTCTACAACGCCAAGTACCAGGGCCAGGAAGTGCGGGTGGTCAGCCTGCTCAAGGCGGTCTCCGAACCGAACATGAACGGCATGGCGGAAATCCGCGTGGCTGAGACCGATGAAGCCCGCGTGAGCATGGCTCGCAGCTTGATGGCCGACACCTTGCTGCGCCTGGGCATGCTCGCCATCGGCGCGTTGCTGTTGGTGTGGTTTGCCGTCAGCGCCGCGTTGCGCCCGCTGGAGCGCCTGCGCACGGCGGTGGAAGAGCGCCAGCCCGACGACTTGCGGCCGTTGCCGTTGGTGGAGGTTCAACATGAGTTCGGCCCGTTGGTGCGTTCCCTCAACCACTTCACCGAACGCCTGCGCGGCCAATTCGAGCGTCAGGCGCAGTTTATTGCCGATGCATCCCATGAATTGCGTACCCCGTTGGCGGCCCTTAAGGCGCGCCTGGAATTGGGGCTGCGCGCCGAAGATCCAGCGATCTGGCGCAGTACCCTGGAAACTGCCGCCCAAGGCACCGATCGGTTGACCCATCTGGCCAATCAGTTGTTGTCCCTGGCGCGCATCGAAAACGGCGCCCGGGCGATTGCCGAAGGCGGTGCGCAGTTGCTGGACCTCAGCCAATTGGCCCGTGAACTGGGCATGGCCATGGCGCCGTTGGCCCATGCGCGCGGTGTAGCACTGGCGCTGGAGGCTGATGAACCGGTGTGGTTGCGCGGCGAGCCGACGCTGCTCAATGAACTGTTGAGTAACCTGGTGGACAACGCCCTGGCGCACACGCCACCGGGCGGCAACGTGATCCTGCGGGTGACGGCGCCGGCGGTACTGGAAGTGGAAGATGACGGCCCGGGTATTCCGCTGGATGAGCGCGACCGGGTGTTCGAACGCTTCTACCGCCGTAGCCAGCAAGGCATGGGCTCTGGCCTGGGGCTGGCGATCGTCGGCGAAATCTGTCGCGCGCATCTGGCGCAGATCAGTCTGCACGATGGCGAGCAGGCGGGCTTGAAGGTGCGGGTGAGTTTTATCGCCGGTTGATCAATCGAACATTGCGCGTGCTTCATCCAGCTCGGCACGCAGCTTCTCGCTGTAGGGGTCAACCCGCAGTTTTTTCATCGCAGGCACGCTGGAGACATCCACCTTTGCCAGCGGATGATCGGTGCCGTGATGGCAATACAACACGGCGATCTGCACCAGGTCGATGTAGTCGAGGCTGGCTGAATCGCGTTCCAGGTTCAGGTACTGGCCCGGCAGCTTCGCCAGCATTTCCGGGAAGTCCCAGCCACCCAGCAACTTGTCACCGAGCACCGGGTGGATGCTGTCGATCACGTGGTTGAGGCTGACCGGGTCGGACAGCAACTCGTAGTGGTCTTCGGCGTAGGTCAGGATCGGCAGCACCCCGATCTGGTGCACCAGGCCGCCCAGCGCTGCCTGGTCTGGCTTGAGCTGGCTGTGGCTGCGGCACAGGGCATAGCTGACGCCCGCCACTTCGAGGCTGCGGCGCCACACATCGCGCATTTTCTGTTCGACCACCTCGGAGCGGGCGTGGAAGATCTGTTCCATGACCAGGCCGATGGCCAGGTTACTGCTGTAGTTGGTGCCCAGCCGGGTGATGGCGGTGTGCAGGTCGGTGACTTCCTGGGTAGCGCGCAACAGCGGGCTGTTGACTACTTTGATCAGGCGCGCCGACAGCGCCGTGTCGCGGCCGATCACTTTGCTCAAGTGGCTGATGCTGATTTCCGGGTCTTCAGCGGCCTGACGGATATTCAGGGCCACTTCCGGCAATGTCGGCAGAACCAGGTCATCGTTGGCGATGGCCTTGACCAACGCCTTTTGGACTTTTTCCGCCAGTTTGTTCATTCATGCTCTCTAGGGTGTTGCAGAAAAATACGGCGACTAACGCTGGATCTCACGATCGCGGTCCAGTGTGTATGGCAGATCCAGCAGTTGCAGGTTGGGGCCTTCCAGTGTGCCTATATGCACATCGCCACTATCGGCAGCTTCGGCTTGCAATACCGCCAGAAGTTCAATCACTTGGTCAGCTTTTGCCGCAATCACCACTTCGCCGATCGCACTGTTGTGGCTGGGGGAAAACAGCGGGGTGCCTGGCTCGGGCAGTTCAGCCGCATTGAGGGACAAGCGGTACAGGCGACGCTTGAGCTTGCCCAGGTACTGCATGCGCGCGACGATTTCCTGGCCGGTGTAGCAGCCTTTCTTGAAGCTGACGCCGCCCACCGCTTGCAGGTTGAGCATCTGCGGGATGAACAGTTCGCGGGTCTGGGGCATGACCTGGCCGATACCGGCGCGGATCTGGCCCAGCAGCCAGTCATTCAGCTCGGCTTGTGTCAACTGTGCGGCCAATTGGCTGCGCACGCTGTCGGCGTGCTCGGCGGGCACCCAGAGTTCGGCGCGGGCCGGGGAGACACGAATGGCGATCAGGTGTTCGGTACGGGCAACGTTGTCCGTCTCCGCCGCCAGCTCGAGGCCAAGGCTGGCCAGCGCTTGATCGCCGTTGGCCACACCGAAACGCACCCAGGCGGTGCTTTCGTCGGTGAGCTTGGACTTGGAGAACACCGCATATTTCTTCAGGTCCGCCAACTGCGGTTCGAGCAGCTCGGTGGCCATGGCCAGCAGCACCCCGTCGCCCTGCAACAGGATGCGGAAGCTCGACTGCATGCGGCCTTTTTGCGTGCAGCGCGCACCGAGGCTGGCCTGGGTGTCGCTCAGGTAATTGAGGTTGCAGGTGAGTTGTCCCTGCAGGAACTTGGCAGCGTCGGCGCCGCGGACGGCGAGAACGCCTTCGTGGGACAGGGGGCAGAAGAAAGCAGAGTCAGCCATGGGTCATCGCAGGTCAAAAAGTCATGGGTGCATCATAGAGGGGCGCCCGGCAAATGGATAGTTTCCATATGGGGCGACCAAAGCCGACTGTTCCGGTGCCGTCGGGCCTGTATACTTGCGCCCTATTTGAGGAGCGCTCCATGGTCGAAGATGTAGAAATCAATCGTCTCTACTGGCACAGCCGTCGTGGCATGCTTGAGCTGGATGTGTTGTTGGTGCCCTTTACCAAAGAGGTGTACGCGACGCTCAATAAGGAAGATCGCGATCTCTACGTCAGGCTGCTGACTTGCGAAGATCAGGACATGTTTGGCTGGTTCATGGAGCGGGCCGAGTCGGAAGATCCTGAGTTGCAGCGCATGGTCCGGATGATCCTGGATCGTGTCCAGCCCAAGTAATCGTTTCGAATGCCGCTGGCAGGCCTCACGGCTGTTGCTGGCGGCCTATGTGCTTGCCCAGCTTTTCGCGCTGGGTGCCCTGTTGGTTCTAGACGTTCCCTTTGCTTTCCTTGGCGTGCTGGTATGCCTGGCCCACGCGGCCTGGGTGTTGCCGCGGCATGTCCGGCTGACTCACCGTTCGTCGATTCGTGGCCTGCGTCGCGATGAAGAGGGTTGGCAGTTATTCAGCAGTGAGCGCGGTTGGCATCGCGTGCAACTGCGACCCGACAGCCTGGCGTTGCCGCTGGTTGTCGTGTTGCGCTATCGCGTGCAGGGCGAGTGGTGGGTACGTTCGGTCTGTGTGCCGAGGGATGCGCAGGCCGCCGATGTGCACCGGCGCATGCGGGTTCGCCTGAAGTTCAGCCGCCGTAGGTGGTTGGCACCAGAATAGTGTCGCGGGCCTCGGGTAGCATCTGCGGGTAGTCGAGGGTGTAATGCAGGCCCCGGCTCTCCTTGCGCTCCATGGCCGAGCGGATCATCAGCTCGGCAACCTGGGCCAGGTTACGCAGTTCGATCAGGTCGCGGCTGACCTTATAGTTGCTGTAGAACTCATCAATCTCATCCAGCAGCAGGCGCACCCGGTGCTGAGCCCTTTGCAGGCGCTTGTTGGTGCGCACGATCCCTACGTAGTCCCACATGAAGCGCCGCAGCTCGTCCCAGTTGTGGGCGATGATCACGTCTTCGTCCGAATCGGTAACCTGGCTGGCATCCCAGCGGGGCAGGGCGGCCGGTACGGGAATGCGTGGCAGTTGTTCGAGAATGTCCGCAGCGGCCGAGCGGGCGTAGACGAAACATTCGAGCAGCGAGTTGCTGGCCATGCGGTTGGCGCCGTGCAGGCCGGTGAAGCTGGTTTCGCCAATCGCATAGAGGCCGGGTACGTCGGTGCGGCCATGCTGGTCGACCATCACGCCGCCGCAGGTGTAGTGCGCGGCCGGTACCACGGGGATCGGGCCTTTGGTGATGTCGATGTTGAACGCCAGGCAGCGCTCGTAGACGGTCGGGAAGTGGTTCTTGATGAAGGCTTCGGGCTTGTGGCTGATGTCCAGGTAGACGCAGTCGATGCCCAGGCGCTTCATTTCATGGTCGATGGCGCGGGCGACGATATCTCGTGGGGCCAGCTCGGCGCGCGGGTCGAAGCGCTGCATGAAGCGCTCACCGTTCGGTAGCTTAAGGTGTGCACCTTCGCCGCGCAGGGCTTCGGTGATCAGGAAACTCTTGGCCTGCGGGTGATACAGGCAGGTGGGGTGGAACTGGTTGAATTCCAGGTTGGCCACCCGGCAGCCCGAACGCCAGGCCATGGCGATGCCGTCGCCGCAGGCGCCGTCGGGGTTGCTGGTATAGAGGTAGACCTTGGCTGCGCCGCCTGAGGCGAGGATGGTGAAGCGCGCGCCGTAGGTGTCGACTTCACCGCTGGTGCGGTTGAGCACGTAGGCGCCGAGGCAGCGCTCGCCATTCAGGCCTAGGCGTTTCTCGGTGATCAGGTCGACGGCGACGCGTTGTTCCAGCAGTTCGATGTTGGGGCGTTGGCGGGCCTGGTCGAGCAAGGTCTTGAAGATGGCGGCGCCGGTGGCGTCGGCGGCGTGGATGATACGGCGATGGCTATGGCCGCCTTCGCGTGTCAGGTGGAACTCGAAGCCGCCGTCATCGCTGCCGGCGTGTTCATCGCGGGTGAAGGGCACGCCCTGGTCAATCAGCCATTGGATCGCTTCGCGGCTATGCTCGACAGTGAAGCGCACGGCGTCTTCGTCGCACAGGCCGCCGCCGGCATTGAGGGTGTCTTCGACGTGGGATTGCACCGTGTCGGTGTCGTCCAGCACGGCGGCGACACCGCCTTGGGCCCAGAATGTCGAGCCGTTGGCCAGGTCGCCCTTGCTCAGTACTGCAATGCGCAGGTGGCTGGGAAGTGTCAATGCAAGGCTCAGGCCGGCCGCGCCGCTGCCGATCACCAGGACATCGTGTTGAAACTGTTGGCTCATTTGAAGGATTCCGCAAAAAGCGATCCAAAGGGCTGGCGCAAACAGGACGCCTGGATCGGCGAATCAAAGGGTCACACGGGCCACTAGTATATAGAGGGGGGGAGCGGCACAATAGCCGGGCATTCGTGGCAATGTGAGATTACGGTGCGCGGCTCGGGTAAAATCAGCCAGTTATTGAAGCGGGAACTTTTTGCATAAGCCTCGACTCAATAGCAGGTTGCCCGAAAGCTGGGAAAACGTTGAGTTTATTGGCCCGTCGGGAGCATTGGACGCGTCAGAAAACCGACGACAAGATTATTCGCGCAGCCGGCGATACCCGTGCTGCGTTTTTCGTGTGTGCCAAATCAGTGCATGCCGGAAACTTGCTTGGAGGGGGAGAACTTTTGCGAAAAGTCCGAGTCTATGTTTGCAAGCCTGATCGTTTAGTTATGCAAGCCTCCTTCAAGTACAACGAGGAGTGTTCATGCTAACCCAGGAAGAGGATCAGCAGCTGGTCGAGCGCGTTCAACGCGGCGACAAGCGAGCATTTGATCTGCTAGTGCTGAAATACCAGCACAAAATTCTCGGGTTGATCGTGCGGTTTGTGCACGACACCCATGAAGCGCAGGACGTTGCACAGGAAGCCTTTATCAAGGCGTACCGTGCACTTGGCAATTTTCGCGGTGATAGTGCGTTTTATACGTGGCTCTACCGCATCGCCATCAACACGGCGAAGAACTATCTGGTGTCTCGCGGACGCCGCCCACCGGATAGCGATGTAAGTTCAGAAGATGCAGAATTTTACGATGGTGATCACGGCCTCAAAGATCTCGAGTCGCCGGAGCGTGCATTGCTGCGCGACGAGATCGAAGGCACCGTTCATCGCACAATTCAGCAACTGCCAGAAGATTTGCGTACGGCGTTAACTTTACGTGAATTCGATGGTCTGAGTTATGAAGACATTGCGAGCGTCATGCAGTGTCCGGTGGGGACTGTAAGGTCACGGATTTTCCGGGCCCGGGAAGCCATCGATAAAGCCTTGCAACCGTTGTTGCAGGAAAACTAAAGACAGCGGCGACAGCCAAGAGAGGAACCGCCATGAGTCGTGATGCCCTGCAGGAATCGCTGTCCGCAGTGATGGATAACGAAGCGGATGAACTGGAACTTCGTCGAGTGCTTAATGCATTTGATGATGCCGAAACCCGTGATACCTGGTCTCGTTACCAAGTCGCTCGGGCGGTGATGCACAAGGATCTTCTAATCCCTCGTCTGGATATTGCTGCGGCTGTTTCTGCCGCGCTGGCTGATGAAGCCGTTCCGGCAAAGGCTGCTCGTGGTCCTTGGCGTAGCCTCGGTCGCCTTGCAGTAGCTGCCTCGGTAACTGTTGCAGTGCTGGCCGGTGTTCGCCTGTACAACCAGGACGAAATCGCTGGTGCCGAACTGGCCCAGCAGACTCAGCAACCGGTCATGGCCGGCCGGCAAGTCAAAGGCCCGGCGGTACTGGCCGGCTACAAGGAAAGCTCTGACACTACCGGCCCTATGGCTAACGGTGTGTTGCAAGGGCAATCCGGCTGGCAAGATCAGCGTCTTCCAGGCTACCTGCGCCAACACGCACAGGAATCCGCCTTGAAAGGCACTGAAAGCGCTCTGCCATACGCTCGCGCTGCAAGCCTGGAAAACCGCTAATACGTTAAGGAGCCCTATGCGCGCCATACCGCTCCTTACGATTCTGCTCAGTGGTTGGTTTGCACTCCCCGCCCATGCCGATGAAGCGCAAGACTGGCTAACTCGACTTGGGCGTGCAGAGCAGCAGCAAAGTTTTCAAGGTACGTTTGTCTACGAACGTAATGGCAATTTTTCTACCCATGACATCTGGCATCGCGTCCAGAATGGTCAGGTCCGTGAGCGGCTCTTGCAGCTTGATGGTTCTGCCCAGGAAGTCGTCCGTGTAGATGGTCGTACTCAATGCGTCAGCGGCGCTCTTGTCGCCGGTCTTGGTAATTCGCGTGATGCACCCTCGCGCGCGCTTGATCCTGAAAAACTCAATCAATTCTACGAACTGGCCGTTATCGGCAAATCCCGCGTGGCCGGTCGTAATGCGGTAATCGTGTCGATCACCCCGCGCGATCAATACCGCTACGGTTTTGAACTGCATCTTGATCGTGAAACCGCGCTGCCGCTCAAGTCCTTGTTGCTGAACGATCAAGGACAGTTGCTGGAACGCTTTCAGTTCACTCGATTGGATACCTCCACCGCGCCGAATGATCGCGACTTGCAGCCCAGCAGCGAATGCACGTCTATCGCCGCCAGCGATACCAGGGCGGCGGACGTGAAGGCCACCGAGACATGGCACCTGGAGTGGTTACCGCCGGGCTTTCAGCTGACCAATAGCAGCGCCCGCCAGGACCCCCATACCAAAACCACGGTCGACAGCCTGATGTATGAAGATGGGCTGGCGCGCTTCTCGGTGTTTCTTGAGCCGATCAGCGATGTGAGCGTGACCGAGACTCGCACTCAATTGGGGCCTACCGTCGCAGTATCTCGCCGCCTGAATACGGTGGATGGAGAAATGATGGTGACGGTTGTGGGCGAAATCCCTATCGGCACCGCCGAACGCATCGCGTTGTCGGTGCGTGGCGAGAAAAAACCGGTCGCCCCCGCAGTGAGCCGTTAATCCTATGTTCATCCTGACCTTTCACTCTAAGCCCATGCCAGGTTGGCTGCCGAGAGCATGAAATGTCTGGATCAGCATTTTCACTTGCAAAAATCTCCCATGTTTTTTATAGGTCAGGGCTTGTCGGCTCTGGCCTTGTTTTGTTCGCGGAACAAAAATGCCGGTCGCAGTTTTCGGCGTTTCTTGAACCCTGTCGCTCAACCCTGCTCGTCGTAACGGGAGCTGTATGTCGATACCACGCTTGAAGTCTTACCTATCCATAGTCGCCACGGTTTTGGTGCTGGGTCAGGCCGTGTCCGCGCAAGCGGTCGAGTTGCCTGACTTCACCCAATTGGTTGAGCAAGCCTCGCCTGCCGTGGTGAACATCAGTACCACCCAGAAGCTGCCGGATCGCAAAGTCTCCAACCAGCAAATGCCCGACCTGGAAGGCCTGCCGCCGATGCTGCGCGAGTTCTTCGAACGTGGTATGCCACAGCCCCGTACCCCGCGTGGCGGCGGTGGCCAGCGTGAAGCGCAGTCCCTGGGTTCGGGCTTCATCATCTCGCCAGATGGCTACATCCTCACCAATAACCATGTGATTGCCGACGCCGATGAGATCCTCGTGCGCCTGGCCGATCGCAGTGAGCTGAAAGCCAAATTGGTAGGCACGGACCCGCGTTCCGATGTGGCCTTGCTGAAGATCGAGGGCAAAGACCTGCCGGTGCTGAAGCTGGGCAAGTCCCAGGACCTGAAGGCTGGTCAGTGGGTAGTAGCGATCGGCTCGCCGTTTGGTTTTGACCATACCGTCACCCAGGGCATCGTCAGTGCCATTGGGCGCAGCCTGCCGAACGAGAACTACGTGCCGTTCATCCAGACCGACGTGCCGATCAATCCGGGTAACTCCGGTGGTCCTTTGTTCAACCTGGCGGGCGAAGTGGTGGGGATCAACTCGCAGATCTACACCCGTTCCGGTGGTTTCATGGGCGTTTCGTTCGCTATCCCGATCGACGTAGCCATGGATGTTTCCAATCAGCTGAAAAGCGGTGGCAAGGTCAGTCGTGGCTGGTTGGGCGTGGTGATCCAGGAAGTGAACAAGGACCTGGCTGAATCCTTTGGCCTCGACAAGCCGGCCGGTGCCCTGGTCGCGCAAATCCAGGACGATGGCCCGGCTGCCAAAGGTGGCCTGCAAGTCGGCGACGTGATCCTGAGCATGAACGGCCAGCCGATCGTCATGTCGGCAGACTTGCCACACCTGGTCGGCGCCCTCAAGGCCGGCAGCAAGGCCAAGCTGGAAGTGATTCGTGATGGCAAGCGCCAGAACGTTGAACTGACGGTAGGTGCCATTCCTGAAGAAGGTGCGACTCTGGACGCCCTGGGTAGCACCAAGCCGGGCGCCGAGCGCAGCAGTAACCGCTTGGGTATTGCCGTGGCCGAGCTGACCGATGAGCAGAAGAAAAGCTTCGACCTCAAAAGCGGCGTGGTGATCAAGGAAGTGCAGGACGGCCCCGCAGCCTTGATCGGCCTGCAGCCTGGCGACGTGATCACTCACCTGAATAACCAGGCGATTGACACCACCAAGCAGTTCACCGACATCGCCAAGGCACTGCCGAAGAACCGCTCGGTATCGATGCGTGTGCTTCGTCAAGGGCGTGCCAGCTTCATTACCTTCAAACTGGCCGAGTAACCCTCCCGGCCAATAAAAAGCCCCGCCTTCGTTTTACGAGTGCGGGGCTTTTTTGTGGGCGATGGGTTTAGCTCATCATGCCTTTAACCAGGCGTTCCTGTTCGATCAGCTCACGCTGACGTGCATCGATACGTGACGACAGCGGGAAATTGCTGCCGGCACGACGTTTGGCAAAATCCAATTGCTGGATGGCCTGCTGGAAGTCGCCCACCAATGCAAAGTATTCGGCACGAGCCTGATGCAAACCGATGATATTGCCCGACAAGCCTCGCGTCTCGGCGACCTGATACCATACGTCCGGATCGTCAGGGCGCGACTTGAGTAAGCCATCCAGGGCTTTTTCCGCATCGGCAGTGCGGTTCTGCTTAAGCAGCAGATCTACCCGAATCTGATTCAGCGGATAGTTGCCAGGATATTGGGTCAGCATCCGATCTGTGCGTTGCTGGGCATCGGGCAAGCGGTTGTTGTCGATGTCCAGTTGGATTTGCGCCAGGTTGTAGGTGATGTCGTTGGGCTCCTTGGCCAGCAAGGGTTGCAGGCTTTCCCGTGCCTGCTTGAACTGGGAGGCTTTGATCTGGGCGATAGCCAGGCCATAGCGCGCCACATCGTTTTTCGGATTCTCGTCCAGTTGCGCCTGGAACCGCTTGGCGGCCAGTCCTGACGTGTCTTCGTATTGCAGTTGTACCCGTGCGCGAATCAGCTGGTAGCGCAGGCTGTCTTCCTTGCCGCCGGCCTTGGCTTGTTCCGCGCGGTTGCGGGTGTCGGCGATACGCGATTCGGTCACCGGGTGCGTCAGCAGGAATTCCGGCGGCTTTGCGTCGAAGCGGTACTGACGCATCAGGCGTTCGAACATGGTCGGCATGGAACGCGGGTCGTAGCCGGCTTTCTCCAGGTTGACGATGCCGATACGGTCCGCTTCCTGTTCATTCTGCCGAGAGAACCGTCGTTGTTCCTGGATGGCCGCCGCCTGGGTGCCGGCAATCGCAGCAATCCCGGCATCCCCGGCACCGGCGGCGGCGGCAATGATGCCGCCGAGCAGGGCGGCCATCATTGGGATCTGCATGCGCTGCTGCGCCTCAACACCACGGGCGAAGTGACGTTGGGACAAGTGAGCCAATTCGTGGGCCAGTACCGACGCATATTCCCCTTCGGTCTGGGCATTGAGAAACAGGCCGCCGTTCACGCCGACGATACCGCCTGGCGCAGCAAAGGCGTTCAGTTGCGGGCTGTTGATCAGGATGAACTCCAGGCGCCGGTCATTCACCTGACTGGTCTCCACCAGCTTGTACACGCTGGTTTCCACATAGTCCTTGAGCTGCGGGTCGTTCAGTTGCGAGACCTGGCCCCGCAGATAGGCCAGCCAGGCACGGCCCAACTGATATTCCTGTTGTGGCGAGACAATGGCAGAACTGGCGTCGCCAAGTGACGGCAGGTCGTCAGCGAAGCCTGGGGAGGCCAGCAGGCAAGCCAGCGTCAGCAGGGTAGGGCGCAAAAAAGTCATGCACAGAGCCTTTCGACAAAGAGCTTACTGTAGCCGGACACTGAGCTTCGGACCAGATATTCTAAGCACCCCGAATGCTTGTCCGGAGTAAAACCATGACCGACGCTGTAGCCTTTGATGCCGAACTCGACGCCAGCGGCCTCAATTGCCCGCTGCCTCTGCTCAAGGCCAAGCTGGAGCTCAATCGATTGGCCAGTGGTGCAGTGCTCAAGGTGATCGCCACCGACGCAGGTTCCCAGCGTGATTTCCGTACCTTCGCCAAGCTGGCCGGCCATACCCTGTTGCATGAAGAAGACGCCGCCGGTGTGTACCGTTACTGGTTGCGCAAGGCCTGAACCGTTTGCCCCTACCGCCCGAGGTTGATTGATGTTCAAAGTGTTACGAGACTGGATCCAGCGCTACTTCTCCGATGAAGAAGCCGTGGTGCTGGCGGTCCTGCTGTTTCTGGCCTTTACGGCCGTACTCACCTTGGGTGGCATGCTGGCGCCGGTACTGGCGGGGATGGTGCTGGCTTACCTGATGCAGGGCCTGGTCACCACTCTGGAGCGTTTACGCTTGCCGGGCGGCGCGGCAGTGGGCCTGGTATTCGCCTTGTTCATGGGGCTGCTGGTGGTGTTTATCGTGGTGGTGTTACCGCTGCTGTGGCACCAACTGATCACGTTGTTCAACGAGTTGCCGGGCATGCTCGCCAAGTGGCAGTCGCTGTTGCTGCTGTTGCCGGAGCGCTACCCGCACCTGGTCTCGGACGAGCAGGTGTTGCAGGCCATAGAAGTGGCGCGCGGTGAGATCGGCAAGTTCGGGCAATGGGCGCTGACCTTTTCCCTGTCCAGCCTGCCGCTGCTGGTCAACATCATGATCTACCTGGTGCTCGTCCCGATCCTGGTGTTCTTCTTCCTCAAGGACCGCGCCATGATCGGGCGCTGGGTGCGCGGTTATCTGCCGCGCGAACGGGCGTTGATCACCCGGGTGGCCGAGGAAATGAACCGGCAGATCGCCAACTACATTCGTGGCAAAGTCATAGAGATCATTATCTGTGGCGGCGTCACCTACATCGCGTTTATCGCGCTGGACCTCAATTACGCCGCCTTGCTGGCACTGCTGGTAGGTATTTCGGTGGTGGTGCCGTATGTCGGCGCTGTGGTGGTGACGGTGCCGGTGACCTTGATCGCCTTGTTCCAGTGGGGCTGGAGCGACCAGTTCATCTACCTGATGGCGGTCTACGGCATCATCCAGACCCTGGATGGCAACGTGCTGGTGCCGCTGCTGTTCTCGGAGGCGGTCAACCTGCACCCTGTGGCGATTATCTGCGCAGTGTTGTTGTTTGGTGGACTGTGGGGATTCTGGGGGGTGTTCTTTGCGATTCCCCTGGCGACGCTGTTCAAGGCCGTACTGGATGCGTGGCCGCGGCAGGAGCCGGTGGTGGCGCCGTTGTTGTAACGGCAGGAGAGAATTGTGGTGAGGGCGTGTGTCCCGCACCACAATGGCTCGCGCTACAGATCAGGCCTTGTTCAATACCTGGGCTGCGGCCAGAACGGCATCCACATGCCCTGGCACTTTCACGCCGCGCCATTCCTGGCGCAGCACACCGTCCTTGTCGATCAGGAAGGTGCTGCGATCCACGCCCAGGTATTCCTTGCCGTACAGCTTCTTCAACTTGATCACATCAAACAGCTGGCAAACCGCCTCGTCCTTGTCGCTGATCAGCTCGAACGGGAATTCCTGCTTGCCCTTGAAGTTCTCGTGGGACTTCACGCTGTCGCGCGACACGCCAAACACTTCGGTGTTGGCGGCCTTGAATGCGGCGTACTGGTCACGGAAACCCTGGCCTTCGGTGGTGCAGCCCGGGGTGCTGTCCTTCGGGTAGAAGTAGATCACTACTTGCTTGCCCTTGAGGGCGGCAAGGCTGAAGGTCTGGCCACTGGTGGCCTGGGCTTCGAAATCGGCTACGGGTTTGTCGATGACTACCGCCATGAAAAAACTTCCTTACATTGGGTTCTGTGGGCGCCACGGCTCGATCAACGCGTCGAGGTTCAGGGCATCGGCGAAATCCAGGAACTGGTCGCGCAGCCAACTGATCTGCACGCCGGCCGGCAAGGTCACGGTGAACGTCGCGTTGAGCATGGTGCCGCCGGTTTGCGGGGCCTGGTAGGTGTCGCAGGTCAGGTTCTCGAGTTCGACGTTGTGGTCGATGAAGAACTGGCACAGCTCATTGACGATGTCCGAGCGGTAGGCCGAGCTGACATACGCCACATAAGGAAGCGCCTGCGGGCGATTTTCCAGCGCCGCGCTGCGCACCACGTTGACGGTGAAATCGTGCTTCTTGGCCAGGCCCGGCAGGCCGGTTTCCAGGCGCGCCAGGGCATCCCAGGTGCCGGAAATCTGCAAGACCAGCGCACTGCACTCGCCGTGGCGGGTCAGGCGGGAGGTCACCACGGCACAGCGGTTTTCATGGCTGGCGCGGCACAGGACGTTGGTCAGCTCCATGGGGTTGGCGCCGAGGGCACTGATAACAAGGAATTGTTCGCGAACTGTGGGGGTGGACATGCAGCCTTCCTAAAACGATGAGCGGTCGATACTGTGAGGGCTGTATCGATCAAAGCATGAAGGGTAGCGAAAAGCGTCGCCAAGGGATAGGAGGGGGCGTTTTCATTACGTGAACGGCTTGATTTCACCCTCCTGCGAGCGGTGCTTTGGCCCGATGATGGCATTGCCTGTCGTTTAGTTGCGCCAGAACGCATCCTCAGGCGGTACTTCGCTTGTACAAGCATCTTGGCGCCAGTACCATTACGGCTCTCTTTTTCCGGCAGGAGCGGTTGCATGATTGCGGGCAGTATGGTGGCACTGGTCACACCCATGGATGCACAAGGTCATCTCGACTGGGACAGCCTGGGCAAACTGGTGGACTTCCACCTGCAAGAAGGCACCAACGCCATCGTGGCGGTCGGCACCACTGGTGAATCGGCCACCCTCGATGTGGAAGAACACATCCAGGTGATCGAGTTCGTGGTCAAGCGTGTCGCGGGGCGTATCGCCGTGATCGCCGGCACGGGCGCCAACTCGACGCGCGAAGCCATCGAGCTGACCAAAAACGCCAAGAAAGCTGGCGCCGACGCTTGCCTGCTGGTCACCCCGTACTACAACAAGCCGACCCAGGAAGGCCTGTACCAGCACTTCCGCACCATTGCCGAAGCCGTCGACATCCCGCAAATCCTCTATAACGTGCCCGGTCGTACCGCGTGCGACATGAAGGCCGAGACCGTGATCCGCCTGTCCACCGTGCCGAACATCATCGGCATCAAGGAAGCCACCGGCGACCTGCAGCGTGCCAAGGACATCCTGGCCGGCGTGAGCAGCGACTTCCTGCTGTATTCCGGTGACGACGCCACCGCAGTCGAGCTGATGCTGTTGGGCGGCAAGGGCAATATCTCCGTGACCGCCAACGTCGCCCCGCGCGCCATGAGCGACCTGTGCGCTGCCGCCATCGCCGGCGACGCCGTGACCGCCCGTGCGATCCACGAGAAGCTGATGCCGCTCAACAAGACACTGTTTATCGAATCCAACCCTATTCCCGTGAAGTGGGCACTGTTCGAGATGGGCCTGATGCCGGACGGTATCCGTCTGCCGCTCACCCGCCTCAGCGAAGCCTTTCACGAACCGCTGCGACAGGCCCTGCGCCAGTCCGGCGTCCTGGTTTAATTGAGGAAGCACTACGCATGAAGCGATTGGCCGGACTTTCCGCACTTGCCTTGATTATCTCCAGCACCAGTGGCTGCGGTTGGATCTGGGGCCCGGAAGGCTACTTCCGTGACCGCGGCAGCGATTACCTGGAAGCACAAGCAACCAAACCGATGCAACTGCCGCCGGACGTCAACGTCGCCAAGCGTCTTGACCCGTTGCTGCCGATTCCACGCAACGTTGCCGACGACACCACCAAAGGTGAATACGTAGTGCCACGTCCACAGCCGATCTCGGCCGTGGCGGATGCCAGCGATTACAGCCTGCAGAAGAGCGGTGATTCGCGTTGGATCGTGGCGCAGCGCCCACCTGCCGAAGTCTGGCCGGTAGCGGTGCAGTTCTTCCAGGACAACGGTTTCCGCATCGACGAGCAGCGCCCGCAGACCGGTGAGTTCACCACGGCATGGCAGCAGGGCAGTGAACTGTCCGCCACCATGGCCAAGCGCCTGCAGGCCGGTGGTGTAGCTGCCGACAGCGAAGCCCGTGTGCGTGTGCGCATCGAGCCAGGCGTGCAGCGCAACACCAGTGAAGTCTATGTGGTCAGCGCCGAGCGTCCTGCCGGCAGCACCGCCAACGTCGACTTCACCAACCGCTCGGTCAACACCGGTGTTGACTCGGCATTGGTCGACGAGATGCTGGCCAGCATGAGCCGTATCTCCGAGAAGGGCGGTTCCGTCTCCCTGCTCGCCGCACGTGATTACGACACCCCGAGCCGCGTCAGCCTCACCGAAGACGGCAGCGGCAACGTGGTGCTGAACCTGGGTGAAGACCTGGACCGTGCCTGGGCCAGTGTCGGTCGTGCGTTGGAGCAAGGCCCGTGGCGTGTTGAAGACATCAACCGCAGCCTGGGCCTGTACTACATCAACGTGGCTGAAAAGGCCGAGCGCAAAGATGAAGAGCCTGGTTTCTTCGGCAAATTGTTCGGCAGCAAGCCGAGCAAGGAAGAAATCGAGACTCGCGCCGAGCGTTATCAGGTTCGTTTGAGCAAGGTTGGCGAGGCTGTGCAAGTCACCGTCGAGAAGAACATCAACACCGTTGCGCCAGCTGAAACAGCGCGCAAAGTGTTGGGCGTGATTCAGGACAACCTGGGCTGATCCGATGCGTTTTGCTGTTCTCGGTAGCGGTAGCCAAGGGAACGGCACGCTGGTCGCCCATGACGACACGTACGTACTGGTGGATTGTGGTTTCTCGTTAAAAGAAACCGAGCGGCGCCTGCTGCGCCTGGGGGTTCACCCCTCGCAGCTGAGCGCGATTCTGGTGACCCACGAACATGCCGACCACGTGCATGGCGTGGGTTTGCTGTCTCGGCGCTACAATCTTCCGGTGTACCTCAGTCGCGGCACACTGCGCGGGATGCGCAAACCCATTGAACCCGCAGGTTTCCTGGCCGGTGGCGAGCAACTGCAGATCGGTGCCCTGAGTATCGATGTGATTGCCGTGGCGCACGACGCCCAGGAACCGACGCAGTATGTATTCAGTGACGGAGAGCGACGCTTCGGCGTGCTCACCGACCTGGGCTCCTATTGCGCCAAGGTACTGGACGGTTACCGGAACCTCGATGCCTTGATGATCGAGTCCAACCACTGCCGAGACCTGCTGGCTCGCGGTCATTACCCCTACTTTCTCAAGCAGCGGGTGGGCGGCGAACTGGGACATTTGAACAACCATCAGGCGGCGTACCTGGTGTATGAGTTGGGCTGGCAAGACCTGCAACACTTGGTCCTGGCCCACTTGAGCAGCAAGAACAACCTGCCGACGCTTGCCCGGCAATGTTTTGTCGACACCCTCGGGTGCGACCCGGACTGGCTGCAACTGGCCGATCAAGATTCAGGGCTCGACTGGCGACACATCGCCTAGCCCACCTCACTCAAAGCGGAGCCCATCATGGAAAAACGTGAAGAACTCTACCGCGGCAAAGCCAAGTCGGTTTACAAGACCGATGACGCCAACCGCCTGATCCTGCTGTTTCGCAACGACACCTCGGCGTTCGACGGCAAGCGCATCGAACAGCTTGATCGCAAAGGCATGGTGAACAACAAGTTCAACGCCTTCATCATGCAGAAACTCGAAGCGGCGGGTATCCCGACCCAATTCGACAAACTGCTGGGCGACAACGAGTGCCTGGTGAAGAAGCTGGACATGATCCCCGTCGAGTGCGTCGTGCGTAACTACGCCGCCGGCAGCCTGGTCAAGCGCCTGGGCGTGGAAGAGGGCCTCAAGCTCAACCCTTACACGTTCGAGCTGTTCCTGAAGGACGACGCCAAGGGCGACCCGTTCATCAACGAATCCCACGTCGTGGCATTCGGCTGGGGCACCGCCGAGCAACTGGCGCGTATGAAGGAGTTGTCCCTCAAGGTCAACGACGTGCTGAGCAAGCTGTTCGACGACGCAGGCCTGCTGCTGGTGGACTTCAAGCTGGAATTCGGCGTGTTCCACGACGGCTCCATCGTCCTGGGCGACGAGTTCAGCCCGGACGGCTGCCGCCTGTGGGACAAGGACACCAAGAAGAAGATGGACAAAGACCGCTTCCGCCAAGGCCTCGGTGATGTGATCGAAGCCTACGAAGAAGTCGCCAAGCGTCTCGGCGTACCGCTTTAATCGACGCAAGCATCTGATAGCACGGAAAAAAATCGCTTCTGCGCTTTGCTTCCACGAATCATGCTGTTATGATGCGCGCCGTTGGAGAGATGCCAGAGTGGCCGAATGGGACGGATTCGAAATCCGTTGTACCTTCACCGGTACCTAGGGTTCGAATCCCTATCTCTCCGCCATACAAATGAAAGCCCCTGAAATCGATAGTTTCAGGGGCTTTTTGTTTTTTGGTTGTACGTAGATTTTGTACGTAAAACAACCTTAGATTCCCCTCCCGCTGTACCAAAAATCACGTACCCGACGGCATGCCCATTAAGAAGGGGCAGGATGCTTCTATGACCCCTATGTGTAGACGGGTCAGAACGATTTGATTGACGGGGTGTGCAGTATTTTTTACAAACCATCTGTGTTTTTCAAACAGTCCATGTTTGCCAGTTACTGCATGGTTTAACTGCGCGATTAATACGGCACTGATTAAGCGTGAAAATTGGTTGATTCAGCGTCCGTCCTAGTTCTTCTTCTGTAAGGTGCCTGGGTGCGTTTTGAGCGACGATAAGGTAGTGCTTGTAGGGATGGTGTCAGCTATCTTTGATGTGCCTTTAGCGGGGCTGTGGGCGCCCTAGGTTCGATTTGGTATCAGTGCGTCGAATGTTGAAAATATTTTCGAAATTTCTTCGATTTTGGTATTCGATCGACATAAATACATATGTGTTCCTGAACTGTATCTTCCGCCAATGTTTAATCTGGCAGCTGGCGGGGAGTAGAATAGGTGCACAGGTCGAAACCATAATCGACCATAAATTCGAACGGTATCAATTTCTAAGAGACGTCAAGAACGTTGGGTGTAGATGGCCGTGCGATAATGTTGCAAGAATAGGTTTTTCCGGGAAGTCATAATCGGAAGGGTCTGCAACCGCTGTCGCCAAACTAGAACAATGAAAATGGACCATGACAGGATGATGGCTCTGCAGAAAAAGATGCAACCATCGATTCGATTGAATTTCGTCATACTGGACTCAATTGGATACCGTAGCTGCTGCGAAGCGAAAACAGACATTAATCGTGCATCGGGTTACCCGCGCGAGCTAAATTTCAAGTGAATACTTGTTGTATGCAAGTCTAGTATGGGCCGTGCCGGGGACGTTCTTCAGACTCCCTTGGGTGGATTTTTCCTAGATAGGGAAAATCCGTCCGGAACTTTCTTCAGTAAGGGTTCTATAAGATTAAAAGAAAATATACTAGATCGCCGCAGGCGATGCCCGTAGGGCTGATCTAGTATGTTCTATTAATAACTTAATTAATGGGTAGTCAGATAAGATATTTGTTGGGTAGAACTGTTGTTTACAGTTTTGAAGACAATAATTTCATAATGCCAAATCTTCTGGTGTGAATTTCATCCTGAATGATTGATATTGGTTGGTATCCGATGGTTTCATTTCTTGCATTTCGGTCAATCGTCCAATGTTTTTGACTGCGGCCACTGCTGAAGTATCAAACGGTTCATCACCGCTGGTTTTGGCTATGGTGACCGATTTAACGGTACCGTCTGGTGTCATACCGATTTCCAGTTCAACTACCATCCCCTTCCTTGCTGATGGTGGTCGTGTCCAGCCTTCAGCGGAACGAGCTTTTATCAGTTCGTCAAAGTGCGCCCCCATATCAATTTCATTGATCAATTCAGGCGCATAGCGCGATGTCGCAACACTAGGTGGAAACACTAAGCAGCTTCTTAGATATATCCCGATCCCAAATTCAACCCTTCGGCACTGGAAGTAAAGCTCCTGACCCGCGTCAAAATTGGAAGCGAATTCATTGAGGCTTTGAATTCCTTTGATTTCCGATTTTCCCCCAGAAACCTTCCAAGGCCAAGCCTGATACCCGGACATAAATACTGTTACAGCAGTATTTTTCCCTTGATCAATTATGAAGAAAGCTCCCTGATCATCCATCATGATCTTACTGATACGCCCGTGATAGATGCCGGGCCTGCTATATTTAATTTGTGCCCTTGCCTGATTGGATTGTAAATCTTTTGTTATCTGCGTGGTGTCAACAGCTTGCCGAAAATCCCAACCTGTCGTTTCAAACATTTCATGCATGCGCGTGTTGAATTGATCCCATGCTGCGGAATCAAGTCCAGCACCATAGGTAACAGATGCCATTGTGGATAAAAGCACTACCAATGGAAGCTTCATTGAAAATCCTTTCGTTTGTATTGGCGGTCTGAACTCAACAGGAACATGTCAATGGCCATAATTAGATTTGAAACTATCCAAACCCCAAAAAAATGTTCTTGAGAACTGCGCATTAGAATTGCCAGAATCAACGCCCCACCGAAAATACCCGCGAACCAACGGCCCATGTACAGGTAGCCAGCCCCAGGAAGCAGCACATTCAATCCGACTGCGGCTGTCCTGCTTTTTAATTTCGGCGTAATGACTGTGTACTGTTCAACCCCCGGTTTTCGCATTGCTATTCGTCCTTGAAAATCAGTTGGTATTGATCGGTGCGCGCAAACGCCGCAAAGTCGAGGGCACCCCTGCCAGGAACAAGGTAAAGGCCACCAGCAGCATCACAGAGCCCACCAGGACGCCAACACCCAGCGCTTGCCGGAAGCTGGAAACGTATCTGAATTCCAATGAACAGATACCGGCAATACTGGCTATCGGCATGCTTAGCGTTGCAATAAATAATGCAATGTGGATTTTCATATCCATTTCCTCGTTGATGCACCGTCCAGAATTAGTACGGTGAGTATTTCTACGACAAAATATCTGAAAATCAGATATCTGGAAAGCAGATATAGCTTGTAAGGCTGCTCACCACGGACAGCCAAATGCCGAAAGCTATCTATCGAAATGAATATGAAGTCTTTTTGACTCTGTTGAAGGCGCGGCGGATCGACGCCGGGCTAACTCAGCAGGACTGCTCAAAGGCTTTGGGTCGTCCCCAATCGTTCATGAGTGATGTGGAGCGGGGGATACGTCGGTTAGACATCGTCCAAATTTATGATATCTGCCAAGTACTGGGGTGTGACCTTGTAGAGTTTGTCCAAGAATTTGCAACCGGAGTGCGATTGATGGATGCTGCATTAGCGGATCCCTTATCCTAGATCCAGTTTCACTTGATGATGGCAGGTAACGATCTCATCATGAGGAGCTTTAATCAGTATGTGGGTGTTCTCGATCAAACCGTTGTATTTCTTAGAGGTCTGATATGGTGTCTGATCAAGATGAAGCCATAGCGAATGCTTTAGAACTTTTGATGATCAACCAGAATGGCATAGGAGCCGCAATTGAGGAGCTTGCTAAATGGATTCATGAGCGGGGTTCAACTGATGTGGCGGCAAGTGCTGTGGGGGCGCTTGAGGTTCTTGATACTAACGCTGAAGGCATTATGGGTGTAATAAAATTGCTGCGTACGTGAACTGAGAGCTTTAGATGTCGTTGACGTGATTATAACATTTTACCGGTATCGTTATGGGTTAGCGCAGCGCCGTCTCCATAGTCTAGCATCTTTGGATAATCAGCCCTGCCAAAGAAAACATGAAGCCGCTCCAGGTCTTGAGTTTCGCACTTAAGTAGGTTTTTCTTATCAGAAACGCTAGTGGATGCAAACAACATATTGGCCTGTATTTTAGCTTCTGCTGCTTCTCTGTCTTGATCAGTTGGGTAGGGAACGGCTAACCAGCGTCCATATTGAAGCGCAGCTCGTGATGCGTGAAGACTACCGCCCTTTACATCGGATTGAATCATAACCACTCCTTGTGCAAGACCTGCTTGGGTTCGATCACGCTTTACAAAATTTGATGGTATAGCGGAGCTACCAAAGCCATACTCACTCACCAAGGCGCCACCGGCTTCAAGAATCTCCAACGTGAGCTGCTTGTGACTGCTAGGTGATACAGTATCTAATCCATGAGCTAAAACTGCGATGGTGTGCCCACCATTGGCCAATGCACTCCGATGCGCAACGGCGTCACATCCCAAAGCTAAGCCGCTTACAATACTCCATCCATTTTCGGCGAAAAACTTGGTTACTCTATCAGCGATCATAACTCCATGTTTTGTCGGTTGGCGCGTACCTATAATCGCGACGGATTTGCGTGGGACGGTATGGAGGTTGCCCTTAACATAGATTATATAAGGTGCATCTTTAGTTAATCTTAACAGTTCAGGATAGTCTTCATCCAAAACGCTAATGATGCGTGTATCCGAGCGTTGCGCTTCTGATATTTGAAAGCAAGCTTGGGCCTGGGCAGTATTCCAGGCACTAGGCAGTTCTAGAGACTTCTGTATCTTCGGCGATTTTTTTGCTATCCAATCAATATCCTCAAGTAGGAAATTCGGTAACGCCGCGACTTGGTGTAGGGTTGCTGGGCCCACTCCTTTCAGCATTGACAAGGCAAGCATCTTTTCCGTTTTGGTGGAGATTGCTATCATAGAACTGAAATCACCTTTGTCAGTATGTTTAGCTGTTATAGCAACTCTGATTTAGAGAAGCGCACGGCCTTCGGGTGGGGCCGCCAGTATGACTGCCTACTGTATACTGTTTTCGTGTAAAATAAAATCCTGACGTTTTGATTGTGATCCCGATATATGCCGCTATAACATAAATTATTATATGCATCGCATTCTGGGCTTTATCAGAAAGCCAGAGATTTTGAGTGCTGAGTCTAAAACTGATTCTCTGGATGTACTGTTTTGAACAAGGCATATGCTTTTACTTCGGTTTGTTCTGCAACCATTCCTGCTGTCCGCAAAAGAGATGCAATTGCACTCATATGAGCTCCTGACGTTACGACATCGTCGATAATAATTATGTAGTCAGCGGCTATCAATGAGGTCTGATTTATATGTATCCCCAGTGTTTCAAACTGTTCGTACATTTCGCGGCGACCTTCCGATAGATGTGACGGTTGTCTTGGCCAAAATCTCTCAAAAACATCATGAACGCTGATATTCATATTTGCCCGTTCTGAACTGATCCATCCAGCCCACCAAGTGCAAATAATTTCTATTGGATAACTTAAGTTACACTCTTGTGGAACGGATGCGGGGACTGGTATCAGTAGAATGCGACCATAGATTTCTTGGCTATCGCACCACCGAAGAAAATCTCTTTTGAAATGACCTGATTGTCGCATTAGCGTTTGAGTTTCAAACACGCCGTTTTGACCGTACATCTGCATAGGGGTATTTGATGTGTGGTGCCTTCGAGGATAGTTTTTAGCTTTTTTTACTACCCAATTTAAGTTTCTGGATGCAAATTTGTCATTGTCATTGTTGTTTCGATAGTTTGTATGGTGCGGAACATATTCTTGCCCAAAACCAATGTCATCTACGTCGAACTCATTCTCTTCTACTTCGTCTGCGTGAAACGTTAGGTAATTCTGGCTAAAATCATATGGCTGATAGTTTAAAGCTCCTTCACGGCAACGACTGACGGAACTACGAAGCTCTGCTAAGTTATTAACTACAGATGTTGGTCTGCTTTTGTTGGCTGCATTGAGGGTATGACGGGTTCCCCACGTTGCAAATATGGAAGGAACTTCGATGGAGTGAGCAAAATAGATATCTTTTGGGCTATCGCCTACGACTATATATTCAAGTTCATCTTCATCGATATTGAGCTCCTCGGATACAGACTCACTTATCACTTCAAAGTCAACGAGGGGCTTTCCCTGTGCGCCAAAAACCAAATTTGGGTTTACCGAATAGCCACATTGATTGAGTACTTCTAGGCAGTATGCTTTAGGTGAGTCTGAAACTACGATGCCACGAAGTTCCGGGTGGTTCCGCAAGTCGTTAAAGGCGGCTACGATGTCAGCCCCGTATGATCTAGCTCGAACTAGTCCTTGTCGTAGGTGTGAAACAACGAGGTCCCTGCCCACTTGGCTAGTTAAATATGGCTGGCAATCTTCAGTATTGGCTAACGTGAAATCAAGATCAAAAACTACAATTAACATTGATGCTCTCCCTGTTATGAAATCTGTCCTTTGCCCCTTTTTCTGCTTTCATCAAGGGGTGGCCATCACATTAGCATCACAAACCGTTTCTTTGAAAGTACTCTTGTCAAACCTTTTCCGGTTATTTCTGAAGTCAGGATTTTTTGTCGAATCGTCACCAACGGAAATCAGTACCATCAAACGACCGTTTGGTGATACGCGAAATTAGCCGTCATGAACGTATCAATAAAATAGCCTTGCATATCTATTGATACCAATTTACAGTGATGCCACGTTTAATGATACGTGAGCGCAACCCATGTCCCGCACATTTCTATACTGCCGTGTTTCAACATCCACTCAGTTCACTGCAAACCAAGTGCAAGAAGTGAAAGCAGCCGGATTCGACGTACAGGCAAGCCGGGTAATAGAGGAAGTCATATCGGGCAGCATCGCCGCCAGTGAACGCCAAGGGTTTCAAAAGCTATTAGATCGGATGGAATCAGGTGACGTACTGATTGTGACCAAGCTGGACCGTTTGGGCCGAAACGCAATGGATGTGCGTCAGACTGTTGAACATCTAGCTGGAATTGGAATTCGCGTACATTGCCTAGCTTTAGGCGGCGTAGACCTCACCAGTCCGGCAGGCAAGATGACAATGCAGGTTTTGAGCGCCGTAGCTGAGTTTGAACGTGACCTGCTGATAGAGCGCACGCAGCAGGGGTTGATGCGAGCCAAGGCTGAAGGAAAGCAGCTTGGTCGTCCTGTGGCTGTGAAAACGACGATTGACGTCCAGCGTTTGAAGGCCAAGGGCTACATTCAAACCCAGGTATCAGCAGAATTAGGCATCGGCATTGCCACTGTGAAACGTCACTGGAATGCCACAAACGTTTTTCCTGATACACGTTTGTCATCTTGATCTATATTGCGTCAAGCAATAGCGATATCCGTGGGTTGTTTTAGCTGAATTGTATGACGTTGTGCAGGTATGTTGTAAACGCACGCATAAATAGTGTGTTGTGGCCTTGCGTGAAGCGAATAAAGCTAAGTAATTACGCTTTATGCATTCCATCGATATTTTGAAAAGGGGTTGTGTATGTCGGATTCAGTTGAGACTTGTTATTCGTGCGGCAAGCCGGGAAAGTATTCTATTATGTTGGCGATAACAGGTGATAGGTTGTACTTGCCGAATGAAATAGTACGTAGGTCTGAACCACCTCATCCTGGTTATGGGCCACAGAATTTTTGCGTAACTTGTATGCGGGCGATTGAAGACTCTCTACGAGCAACCGTTCAATACCTCCAGTCAGAGAGTAAGCTCTGAAAAATGTATGCGCCGACGATTAGATAGCCACACTATGTTAATTATGGAGTGGCTGCTTTTGGTGCGAAAGTATAGGTGGTAAAGATACTTTGCGGATCTTTGGCTTTGACAGCAAAGATCCGCTCATTTATATCATAAGAAATACTAAACGGAAGTTCCTGATTTGGAAGTTTGGGCGGCAATTGTGGTTGCGAACTCGAAAATCTCTGCAGTAACTGCGCTCACGTGATGGTTTGTGTCAATGGCAATCCAACCTGTGGAATTACCAACAAATAATCCTTTGCTACAATCTAATATTTTTTTGTCACCCCAGCTAAAGCTTGAACCTAAGTAGTGCTTAGAGTCCACAATGACTTTGGACAATTTCTGGCTTTGGCCGTAACCATCAATTCCGCGGACTGAATGTCCACGTGCAATAAAGAATCCATTTTCAATCGTATAACGGATTTTAACATTCATATCGGGAGCAATAATGTCCGATGAGCGAGGATTCCTAATGCCGTAATCACCAAAGCTCAAGTTCGCATTGGGGTTTGCAGAAACGAATCCTTTCCAGGCGAGCATTTCTTTACGAACCATAGTGTCTGATGAATCACGTTCTTTCACCGCTTTTTCAATAGAATCAGGAATTGAGCTTGCGGTAATGATTATGGTTTCAAATCCAAGGCTAATCAATGTTGAGTATGAATCATCCATTATTTCCGTGATTTCAGATATTGGAAGTTTTGTGACATCTCCAATATCTACCACGACTTTGATATCGGAGGCTTCTACTCCGATTGTGATACATATATCTTCAACTATGCTTTCAAAATGCTCAACGTCCGCCATGTCTTCAAGTGCGATTTCGTCAAGACGAATGCAGAAGTTTTCGCCAGGTTTCAATGTCATGTTTTTGATGTCTTGACGATATTGCGCGTCATCCCAGCGTGCGTAGCCTACTACCGGATTGACTATCACACCCAGTGATGAGAGAAGGGATGACATGTGCCCTAGAACCTGACTGCCGCCTTCAGTCGTAAAGCTAACTGGCCATTGGGATGCATCAACGATTATTGATTTACCCTTGAATACTGCGGCTATTTTTTTTGCTTTGTTGTCCATCCAGTATTCATATGGCGTATCAGATTTTCTAGCGGCTACCTCATATTCTTTTGCGGAGATCTTGGGGATTTCCAAAATTGGTGTACACCGATTCAGCACTGTATTCGGCATGTTTTTAAAAGCATCAAATTCGCCTTGCTTTGCTCGTACAACCGGATAGTAGTGCTGGTTCATATCGGTACGCCTATGTGGTTTCAAAGTGTTTTCGAACTTCGCCATGGCCGACGAGATCGGTGAATTGATTGTAGTTTCCTGTTTCCTTGCGCAATCGCCCAGCAATTATTGAAGGGTGAATTTTAAGTTCTTTGGATAATGCAAAAATGCTTTCTTTGCTCGGTGATACATACGCCCCAGAACTTTTCCATTGTGATCTAGGTATGAAGGAATCACGAGCTATCCTGTTGGCTTCTGCTTCACGTCTGTCGTCAGATGAGTGTTCCAAGTCATCAAGAATTACTTCGTCTGGGGTTTTTATATGTTTCCATATATGAGCAAGCTCATGAACCAATGTAAACCAGAAATTGTCGAGCCGGTCATTTCGCAAGGTTAACGCAATAATGGGGGTTCCATCGGTATCCATTAATGCGGCGCCGTCCAACATTGTCCCTTTCAGTTGTGGTTCTATCACAACTGAAATTCCTATGCTTTTGATTAAGTCGATTGCAAGCTTTGGTCCGTCATCATTAACGCTAAGACTGACGATCTTTTTTATTAGGTTTTCGTTAACTGAATTGCTGTCGTATTCAGGCTTCTCAGAAGTTTCTTCTCTGGACTTTTGGATTACACGCGCTAGCCATGCATGTAGTGTGTACGTTGTGGTTTGTGTTAATGCGTCCCCGGACAAGGTTCGTCTAAATGCCGCATTTTCAGTTTGTAATCCAGCACTCGCAATGAAGCTTTTGACTATGTCTTCAGCAGCTTGTTTGGATTTCTCAGTTGCCGTTCTAATCCATCCTCGTGTAATCATTTCCTTGATCGGGAACTTTGACCAGTCAATTATTTTGTTGTCAATCTTAACTTCAATTTGGTCAAGACCAATCAGAACTTCAGCAGAAATGCCCAAACCTATAGAAAGGGCGCGAATCATAGGCACAGTCAATGGTCGCTTGCGGGCAAGTATTTCGGAAACACGGCTGCGTGTGCCAAAATACGGAACCAAGTCAGTTTGCCGTAATCCTTTCTCTGCCATTCTGAATAATATAGCGTCAATCGGGTCGGGCGGTTCTACCGGATATTTTTGAAGTTCATAGTTTTCAATGAGTACCGATAGTAACTCTAGTGTCTCACTTTCTTCCGTGCCAAGATCAGGGAGCTTGTTTATCAAATACTGAACTTTATCGAAGTATTCAAAGTATTGCTGTTCTGTTTTGATAATTTTTGCTGTAGTCGTAATCATGGTTTTCTACTTAACTCTGTGATAATTGCGATTCCTTGTGCAAAAGCAATTTTCAACCAAACTTCAATGCCTGTTTGTTCAATCGAGAATGAATAAAGTGCGCCATCCCCGACTGTGGCTGCGGGGAATTGCTCAGTGACATCGTCAGCGTGCTTCCAGCTCGCGTGGGTCACTTCACTCACCCAGCTCGAAACCCAGCGGTCAATCAGGACGCTTTCCCCTTTGAGCGAGGCCAACTTCTTTGTACCTAGCAGCTTCATAAATCTGGCCGTGTTCCCATTTTGGGAACAAGCTACCTTCGTCAGATTTGAATGTCAAGAAGGTGTTACCAAATTGGGAACAGATCGCCGATAGGGCTAGGGGGGGCAGGCGAGGGTGTTTTGATACCACCCTATATTCTGCCTAAAGGCCCATGGGTCCCAGTATGGGGTTAGCTGTGCCAGCTACGTACCGATGCGAGCAGATTCAAGCTTGCTTAACGGGGGAAGCTTCGATATTGCATCGAGTTTTTGTGCGATTGTCGCCCCTTGGCTGTACACGTCAAACGTAACCAACCCGGTTTCATGACCTACAAGTTCAGCAATCAAAGTGCCTTGTACGTTCGCCCTAACAAGCTGTGTAATAACGGTCTTTCGGATGGAGTGAAAAACACGATCCGACCCAAATCCCTGTGCTGTCTTCAACCTGCCAAAAGCCTTCACCATGGGGTCTGATCGGATCCCATACTTGCTACGGCTCTTGGTAACGATAAGGTATTCATCAGTCGAATCGTTGATCAGTCGTTTCACAAGATCGATGATGCCTGGGTGGACTGGGACGACCCGGATTCCAGCTTTGGTCTTGCTGTCAGTAATATCGAAGCTAAGAACGTTATCCATGGTGATCACGTTGTCTTTCTTCAGTTGGCACAGTTCTTCGATACGGGCCCCTGTGAAGGTTCCAAGTAGGATCAGGTCCGCTAGGGCCTGTAGTCCTTCTGAAACCGCTGCCGCGTGTAGCTTTGTAAGGTCATCCAAGGTGAAGTCTTTGCGTTGCGCGTCTACCTTGTCCCTGCCTCTCACTTTCGGCAGATCGTGCTCTTCAAATGGGTTGGCTCTGTCCTTGTAGTCGATCCGCCAACGAGCGTCATGCTTCATTGCCCATTTCCAGAAGACATTCCCCGCCAGCAGGTATTGCGTCAGGGTCTTACTCGCCAAATTGATTGAATCCAACCACGACGAAATCGCATCGAAGTCCAGCGGTTTACCTGTTTGCGTGAGGTATGCCGACAGCTTTTCTAATTTTGACTGTTGCTGATCAATCGTTTTGGCGGCGATATTTCGGTTTTCTCGAAAGGTTCGGAACGTTGCCAGCCTTGCTTTGGTAATGGGGGATTTGGGTGTGTATGACTTCGGGTTATTGATCAGCCCTGCCAATTCTTTGTGCTCGTCCGAGGACAGACGGTGCATCGAGGCGAACTCGTTTTGAATCGTTTTTTTGAATGCTCGATGCAATCCTTCTTGGATGCGTAACTCGCCTTCTACACCGTTGTCCCATTCATGGTCGATGACTCTTTCAAGAAGTGCGACAAACCCTGGATTCTCTGCCTTAAACGCTTCGACTTCTGATTCGCTGACGGCCAATGGGGCTGTAGGTTCACCGATGATGTCGAGTTTTCGGTTCCGCTTCAGGGAGTCCAGTTCAAGCAGTCCTGAAACTAGATTGTCCTGCCAGCCTTCGGGCAGTGGTTTGCCTTCGCGTGCAATTTTGATTTGAGCTTTCCAAGCGGCAAGAATGGGAAGTCTGCGATCCAGTGCTTCTTGATGCACGCCTGTCATGAGTGTTTGAGAAAGCACACGACGTCCGCCGAATGCTTTTTGTACGTCTACGGGGACGGCTAGCCTGACGTGGTAGGTGCCCCCTTGGAGTTCTAAGTTGTTTGCCATTTGATGTACCAGTGATCGTTTGTACGTATTTATTGTACGTAAAACGGCCGTGAAAGCCCCATAATTCAATGGTTGCTGGCGTTTTTACCGTTGTGTGGAGCCTCCCTATCTCTCCGCCATTACATAGAAAAAGCCCCGTAGCTGAATAAGCTACGGGGCTTTTTCGTTTCTGAGATTTGAGGGCAAGCTACTCATTCCGAGCAGCAAACAGGGCCGTAGTGGTTGTTTCCAGCAGGCACAACCAACCGTATTCCGTCTTCAAGCATGCCTTACTGGCTTGATCAGGCTTTCTGCTGGAATACCAAACATCTCATGCAGCTTCCAAATCATTGGCAAGGTCAGCGCTCGTTTTCCATTCAGCACTTCATAAACACGATTCTGGCGGCCAATGGCGGGAATAAGATCAGCCGCTGATTGGGTGTACGCCCCTCAAGTCTTTATCCACACGGCCGAAACACTCTCGTACGACATCGTATCCCCCAATAAGAGAGTCCCCCCTAATGTCCCTTCGCAGCCTGTCCATCGCCCGCCGTGCGGGTCTGGGTTTTGCCTTGATTGCTTTGCTCGTGGCCCTGCTGGGTTTTTTTGCGCTCTCGAACATGGCAAGCATCCGCGCGAGTGCGGTGCAGGTGGAAAGTGGGCTGGTGCCGAAGATGCGGCTGGTGGCGGACATTCGCGAAATCATGTTGCGCATTCGTACGATCTCTCTACGCATGGCGCTGGACCCGAATCCGGCGAGCATCCCGCAATACCGTAGCCAGATGGACACCCGCAGCCAGGACCTGGCCAAACGGCTGGCTGACCTCGATGCGGTGATCGACACCCCCGAAGTACGCACGCTTTATGACCAATTCCAGGTCTCGCTGCGCCAATACCAGCAGGGGCTGGCGCAGTCGTTCAGCCTTGCCGACAAGCAGCAGGGCGCCGAGCTCAACAAGTTGTTGCTGGTGGATATGAAAACCGTGGTCGATGGCTCCGGTGCCCAGCTCAATGCCCTGGCCGACTATTACAACGCCCAGATCAACCAACAGGGCCAGACGGCCGAGTCGCAGTACGGCCGCTCGCGCACCATGGTGTTCGGCTTTGTGATCGTTGCGGGGTTGAGCACCGTGCTGCTGGCCTGGTTGCTCACGCGCAGCATTGTCGGCCCGCTGAGCCATGCGGTGCGGGCCGCCGAAAACGTGGCCGAGGGCGACCTGACCCAGACGGTAGACGTGAGCGGCAATGACGAAGTGACTCGCCTGCTGGTGGCACTCAAGACCATGCAGGCCAACCTGCGCGGGACGTTGCAACTGATTCGTCAGTCGGCGGGGCAGATGGCGTCATCGGCCACTGACCTGAACGGCATCACTGACCAGAGCAGCCGCAGCCTGCAAAAGCAGACCGCTGAAATCGAGCAGGCCGCTACCGCTGTCAACGAGATGACCTCGGCGGCGGATGAGGTGGCGCGCAATGCGGTGTCCACCTCCGAGTCCACGCGTCTTTCCAATGAAACCGCGCGCGAAGGCCAGCACCGTGTGGGTGAAACGGTCAGCGCCATTCAAGCCCTGAGCACCAACATCGGCGAAACCTCGACCCTGGTGCAGAACCTCGCCGAGCAATCGCGGGACATCGGCAAGGTACTCGACGTGATTCGCTCCATCGCCGAGCAGACCAACCTGCTGGCGCTCAACGCCGCGATTGAGGCGGCGCGCGCCGGTGAGTCCGGGCGCGGCTTTGCGGTGGTGGCTGATGAAGTCCGCGCCCTGGCCCATCGCACTCAACAATCGACCCTGGAAATCGACCAGATGGTGACCGCGATGCGCACGGGATCCAACGAAGCGTTGACCTCGATGCAGTCGAGTACCCAGCGTGCCACCGACACCCTGGCCTTGGCTGAGGGCGCGGGCGGTGCGTTGAGCCAGATCACCGACTCCATCGACCAGATTCACCAGCGCAACCTGGTCATCGCGAGCGCCGCCGAGGAGCAGGCCCAGGTGGCCAAGGAAGTCGATCGCAATATCGTCAATATTCGCGACCTGTCCGCACAGTCCTCTTCCGGGGCCGGACAGATCAATGGCTCAAGCCGTGAACTGGCGCAATTGGCCGTCTCGCTGAACGAGGCGGTGGCGCGGTTTCAGCTGTAACTCACTCGTGCGCCAGGGTGGTCGGGGGCGGCGTTAATTCCAGTCCGCGACGGATCTTCGCCAGCAACTCATCGATATGAAACGGCTTGTAAATCAGGTCCATGCCTTCGCCGAGGAAGCTCTGGCGATTCGCCGCGTTTTCCGCGTAGCCCGTCATGAACAGAATCGGCAGTGCAGGGTGCATTTCACGTACGACATCGGCCAGTTCGCGCCCGGTCATGTAGGGCAGGCCGACATCGGTCAGCAGCAGGTCGATGCTCGGGTCGTTGCGCAAGCTGGCGATGGCTTCGTCGCCATCGGCGGCCAGGCTGCAGCGGTAGCCGGCGTCGATCAGCACCTCGGCCACGAAGCTGCGCACCGAAGGCATGTCTTCGACGATCAGCACATGTTCGCCGTGGCTGTGGCCGGGTTCTGCCAGGGGCTTGACCGTCGTGCTGGCGGGGCCGCTTGCGGCGGGGAGCATGATGGTCACCTCGGTGCCCTGTCGGGGCACGCTGCGGATCTGTGCATCGCCGCCGGACTGGCGGGCAAACCCGTAGATGGTCGACAGGCCCAGCCCGGTACCCTGGCCGACGGGCTTGGTGGTGAAAAACGGATCGAACACCTTGTCGATGACGCTGTGCTCGATGCCCACGCCGTTATCGCGCACCGACAGGGCGACGTAGGGGCCGTTTTCCAGTTTGAGGTTGCCGTTGGAGTAGGCCAGGTAGGTGGTCACCCAGATATTGCCGCCTTTGGGCAGCGCGTCGCGGGCGTTGATCACCAGGTTCAGCACGGCGCTTTCCAGCTGGATCGGATCAACCATGGCCACGGCCGAGTTGTTGGTCAGTTCGAGTTTCAGCGCGACATGTTCACCGATAGTGCGCACCAGCAGCTCTTCCAGCGAGCGCACATGGGCATTGATGTCGATCGGCCGCGTATCCAGCGGCTGCTGGCGGGCGAAGGCGAGCAGGCGGTTGATCAGACCGGCGGCACTCAGGGCTGAACTCAACGCCGCATCGGCGTAGCCCATGACTTTGTCGGTGCGCTGGGTGTCGATGCGTTTCTTGATCAGCTCCAGGCTGGTGATGATCCCGGTCAGCAGGTTGTTGAAGTCATGGGCGATGCCGCCGGTGAGTTTGCCCAGGGCATCCATTTTCTGCGCCTGCAACAGCTGCGCCTCGGTGTGGGCCAGCCGGTTGGTGGCGTTGGCCAGTTCGGCCTGCTGATGCCGTTCGCGGTGGCGGTGTTCGGTGACATCCTCGACAAACACCAGGCTCAATTCGGCGCTGCGATAGGGTGAAATCTGCCACTCGGTCTCGCGCAACTGACCGTCGACCTTCATTTGCAACGTGCCTTTCCAGCGCTCACCGGCGGCCAGGCGCAGGCACAGTTCCTGAAGCACCGCGAGTTGGTCGGCGGCGAAGCACTCCAGCAGGGCGTCGGGGTTGAGGTTGTCGTGAATCAACTGGGCGAAGGCGTGGTTGCATTCGTGAACCTTGAGCTGCGCGTCCATCACCGCAATCGGGGCGCTGATGTTGAAGAAAATCTCGCGAAAGCGCGCCTCGCTCTCGCGCAGTGCGTATTCAGTGTCACGCACGCGCAACAAGGTGCGCAGGGTCGCCAACAGTACATCGGGGTCGACCGGGTGGATCAGGTAGGCATCGGCCCCGGCATCCAGGCCGGTGATGATGTCGCCGGTCTCGATCGACGCTGCCGATACGTGCACCACCGGCAGCAAGGCAGTGACCGGATTGGCGCGCAGCACGCGCACGATGTCGAAGCCGCTCATGTCCGGCAGGTTGACGTCGAGGATCAGCCCGTCGATCTTCTTGCTGGCGATCAGGTCCAGGCCTTCCTGGCCGGTGCCGGCCTCAAGCACGAGGTAGTGATGGCTTTCCAGGCGCCGGCGCAGGGCGTAGCGGGTAGCGGCGTTGTCGTCGACGATCAGCAGTTGAATGTCACGGTTCATCGACAGGCCCGCCAGCAATAGAAAGAGGAATGATCACGAAAAACATCGAGCCAACGCCGGGAGTACTCTCTACGCCGACCCGGCCGCCAAGCAGCTCGGCAAAGCGCTTGCACAGCGACAGGCCGAGGCCGGTGCCGCGCAGGCGTTTTTGCAGCGGTGAGTCGATCTGGGAAAAGTCTTCGAACAGGTTGTTGTGCAGTTCGGCGGGAATGCCCAGGCCGGTGTCATGCACGGCAAAGCGGATTTCCTGCTCACCGACCCGTTGCGCCGATACCCGCACCTCGCCGTGTACCGTGAACTTCAGCGCGTTGGAGATGAAGTTGCGCAGGATCTGCGCCAGCTTCTTGTCGTCGGTGTAGAGCTTGGGCAGGCCGATGGGTTCTTCGAAGATCAGGTCGATGGAGGAGGCATCGACAATCGGCCGGAACATCCCGCGCAACGCCGAGAACAAATCGAACATGTCGAACCAGGCCGGCGAGATGGTGATGCGCCCGGCCTCGATCTTGGCCAGGTCCAGCAGGTCGTCGACCATTTCACGCAGCTCGCGCGCCGAGCTGCGGATAAACCCCACCTGGGTGTGTTGCTCGGGACTCAACGGGCCATCGAGCTCATCGGCCAGCAGGCTGGTGATGCTCAGGATCGAGCCCAGGGGCGTGCGGAATTCATGGCTCATGTACGACAGGAAGCGGCTTTTGAGGTCCGACGCCTGGCGCAGTTGGTCGGCCTGGGTATCCAGCTCGGCATACAGCGCCAATACGCCCTGATTGGTTTCGTCCAGCTCCGCGCGCAACGCATCGGCCTCCTGGCGCAGGCGTTGCACTTCATCGGCGAGGGCAGCGGTGGTCTCAGCCATCAATGGCCTCCAGGGCAATCACGAAGACGGTAACGTCATCCCGGCCGCGACAGAAGTCACGGTGCAGGATGGCGGCGATCAAGGCCGGATGGCGTTGGGAAAGCCCAGGGTAGTTGGCCAGGTTCCAGCGTGATTGCAGCCCATCGCTGTAGAGGACCAGCAGTTGGCCGGTCACCTGAGCGTAGTCGAAGGGCTGCGCCTTGCGGAACTGCACGCCGACGATGCCGGGGTGCGAGGCCAGCCCGCGCGACTTGTCGGGGCCGATCAGGCTGGCGCCGATATTGCCCACGCCCGTGAAGCGCAGGCTGTCGGCTGCGGCATCGTACTGGGCGACGGCCACGGCGGCGCCACGGGTACCGCCCATGCCGATATGCAGGTCGTTGAACAATACGGTCGGGTCCAGGAACGCGTCCTCGGCAAACACCGCTTCACCGGCGTGCGCTGCCCGTTCGGCCTCGCTGCCATGGCCCAGGCCGTCGGCGACCATCACGCTGAAGCGGCTGGGCTCGATCGCCAGGTGCCAGGCATCGCCGCACGCCGGGTCGTGGTGCAGGGAGTGCTGGCTGACGCCGTAGCGAATGTCCTTTGCGCCTGATGCGCGCGGATACAGGCGGGCGAGCATCGCCGTGCCGCGTTGATCGGCGTACACATCGAACACCTGGGCCACGCGCGAGATGGCGCCCATGCCAATGCCCTGGGTGCCGCCGGTGGAAAAACCGTCCACCAGGCAGCTGTCCAGGTCAAACCCCTGGCCACGGTCCACGGCGATCATCTCCACGCCCTGATTGCCCGTAGCGCGCAAGTGCAACTCGCCGTGGGTGGCATGCTTGAGGATATTGCTGGCCAGCTCAGTGGCCACCAGCGCCACGCGGCCGGCGTCGGTTTCGTCAAAGCCCAATTGCTCGGCGAGCTGTTGCGCGGTGCGTCGGGCATGGCCGACCTGGCTGACATCTTCGATCAGCAGCACCTCGGTCAAGGCGCTGGGAATGTTCACGTCCATCGGGTGATCGTCACGCGGGTGCCCTTACCGGGAGCGGTGTCCAGTTCAAACTCGTGCACCAGGCGTTTGGCGCCGGTCAGGCCCAGGCCCAGGCCGCTGCCGGAGGTCCAGCCGTCGGTCATCGCCAGTTTGAGGTCGGGGATGCCCGGGCCTTCATCGCGAAAGGTCAGGCGCAGGCCGGGGCGGTGGTCTTTCTCGACCACGGCCCAGTCCATATGGCCGCCGCCGCCGTAGACCACGGTGTTACGCGCCAGCTCGCTGACGGCGGTGACCAGCTTGGTCAGATCGATCAGGCGCATGCCGCATTCCTGGGCGAGCTTGCGCACCAATTGTCGGGCCAGCACCACATCCTGTTCGATGAGCACCGGTTGGGTGCCGCTGCTGGCCTGGGTCATGAGTGGTCTACCCGGTCGCGCAGCAGTTTCATGCCGCGCTCGACGTTCAACGCGGTCGCCACACCCGGCAGGGTCATGCCCAGCTCCACCAGGGTGATCGCCACGGCCGGCTGCATGCCCACCAGTACGGTCTGGGCATCCATGATGCGCGACAGGCCGGAAATGGTGCCGATCATGCGGCCGATGAACGAGTCGACCATGTCCAGCGCCGAGATATCGATCAACACGCCTCGCGCCGAGGTCCGGCTGATGCGTTCAGACAGGTCGTCCTGCAAGGTCAGCGCGAGTTGGTCGTGCATGTCGACCTGAATCGTCACCAGCAGGAATTCGCCCATCTGCAAAATCGGGATGCGTTCCATGCTTAAACAGCCTTGCTGATGGTGACGCCCAGGCGTTTAAGGGCCAGCGCCAAGGCGTCCGCCAGGTTGGCCTTGGTGACCACGCCTTGCAGGTCGAGACCCAGGTGCACGATGGTCTGGGCGATTTGCGGACGCACGCCGCTGATGATGCAGTCGGCGCCCATCAGGCGGATGGCGGTGACGGTTTTCAACAGGTGCTGCGCGACCAGGGTGTCCACGGTCGGCACGCCGGTGATGTCGATGATGGCGATCTCCGAGCCGGTGTCGACGATGCGCTGCAACAGCGATTCCATGACCACCTGGGTGCGTTGCGAATCCAGGGTGCCGATCATCGGCAGGGCCAGCACGCCGTCCCACAGCTTGACCACGGGGGTGGACAGTTCCAGTAACTCTTCCTGCTGGCGCTTGATCACCGACTCACGGGATTTCTGGAAAGTACGGATGGTGTGCATGCCCAGCGCGTCGAGTAGTTCGGAGATTTCCCACAGCTGTTCGGCCATCTGTGTCGGTTGCTCGGCGTATTCACGCTGCAGCAGGGCGAACAGCGGGCCCTTGAGGGCGAAGATAAAGCTGGCGGTTTGTTGCGAGTCCTGGCCGATCAGGGCGCGGCTGTGGGAGAGCTTTTCCAGGAAGACCCGGGTTTCTGCCCAGTTTTCATGGTTGACCTGTTGCGAACCGCCTTGCTGCAGTGCCGCGATCAGCAGGTTGAGGAAGTCGTTGGCCTGCTGCCGGGTGTCTTCGGCCTTGACGTTGCGCGTGGCCCCCGAAGCCTCAAGGCTGGCAACCCATTCGGTAAGCAGGGTGGGGCGATGGGTGTGCAGTGCCTGGATGGTATGAGCTTGCAGAGTTGCCACGGGGATCTCCTTGAATGCCTTGGGAATGGCATGCAATTTATACTAAATTGAAGTGTTTTGAATTGTTTCGATGGTTTTCGTTCAATCGCCGCAAGCCGCATCACGCGGGCGCTTCAGGCCTGTGTAGGGTTTGGCGGCAGGGTTTAATTAGCGTGCACTCGGCAGCCAGACGATAATGCCGCCCATCCCGACTCAACTGGCCAGCCCTTGTGATCATCAACTTCGACCTCAACGACCTCCAAGCCTTTCGCGCCGTGGTAGACAAGGGCAGTTTTCGCGGCGCCGCCGAGGCCATCCGGATCTCGCAACCGGCCCTCAGCCGGCGCATCGAAAAACTTGAGTCCGCCCTCGACGTAAAGCTGTTCGAACGCACCACCCGCCGCGTCAGCCTGACCATGGTCGGCCGCGCCTTCCTGCCGCAGGTCGAACGCATACTCGACGACCTCGACGTCGCCCTGATGGGCATCAGCAATGTCGCGTCCACGCGCATGGGTAACGTGACCATCGCCTGCGTGCCGTCTACCGCGTACTACTTCATGCCCCACGTGATCTCCGAATTCCACAAGCTCTATCCGAAGATTCGCCTACGGGTGCTGGATGCCAGTGCCGGTGAAGTGTGTAACGCGGTGGAAAGTGGTGAGGCAGATTTCGGCGTGAGCTTCAGTGGCAGCCTGGCCGATGAGATGGAGTTCGAGTTGCTGCTGCAAGAGCGCTATGTGCTGGCTTGTCGCCGTGACCATCCACTGGCCCAGCGTGACGCCGTGACCTGGGCCGAAGCCTATGAGTACGAATACATCACTGTGGACAAGACTTCGGGCAACCGCTTCCTGCTGGATCAGGCCTTGCGCGGGGTGCGGGTGAAAAAGCCGAGTATCTGCGAGACGCACCATGTGACCACCATGATCGGGCTGGTGGAGGCAGGGTTGGGGGTGGCGATGGTGCCGTCGATTGCGATGCCCGCCTCGGAGCACCCGATTTTGGTCAGTGTGCCGTTGGTGGAGCCGCAGGTGATGCGCAATGTGGGCTTGATCAAGCGCCGCGGGCGGACATTGCCGCCGGCGGCGCTGGAGTTGGAGCGGTTGGTGCGGGAGATGCCGTTTCGGTCAGCGTGACACTGAGTCCAGGCCGGTGGATTGCACCACCGGTTGTGCCTGGGGCGAGGCCAGGAACTGCAACAGTGCCTTGGCCTGCTCAGGGTGTTCGGCGTTGACCGGAATGCCCGCCGCAAAGCGCGTCACCGATTGCACATCCTCCGGGATCTTGCCGACGTAGGTCACACCCGGCACCGGCAACAACTCCGCCACCTGCTGCAAACCCACTTCGTAATCGCCCTTGGCAACCTGTTCGGCCACCGGCAGGCGTTCGATCATGGTGCCTTTGGCGGGCATGCCGAGCTTCTTGAACAGCTCTTTCTCGACATACACACCGCTGGCGCTGTCCGAATACGCCACGGACTTGGCTTGGCTCAGCACTGCCTTGAGTTCGGCATCGGTACCGATCGCGGGTTTGGCCGCACCTTGTTTCACCACCATACCGATACGTGAGTCGGCCAGTTCTACGCGGGACGCCGGGTCGACCTTGCCTTGTTTGATCAAGTCATCCAGGGCGTAGCCGACCATGATCACCACGTCGGCGTGCTCACCTCGGGCCAGGCGGTTGGGGATCGCTTCCGGCGCTTTGCCCATGGACGGGCCGAGGATCGTGTCGAGGGTGTCGCCGCTGTGCTGGGCGTATTGCGGGCCCAGCAGTTTATAAGCGGCAGTGAAGCCACCCGAGGTCATCACCTTGAGCTGTTCGGCCTGGGCCGTCAGCGCCAGTCCGCCGAGGGCCAGGGCCGTCAGGGTCTTGAGCAGAGACTTCATCACGCCGCCCCCTGCATGACCTGCCCGCGTGCGTTGGCGCGACGATACAGCGCCAGGGTCGAACACAGCGCGCACAGCGCTGCGAACATCATCCAATAGGCCGGCGACGCCTTGTCTTCGGTGATGTGGATGAACCAGGTGGAGATCGCCGGGGTGAAACCACCGAAGATCGCGGTTGCCAGGCTATAGGCCAGGGAGAAACCCGCTACGCGCACTTCCACTGGCATGATCTCGGTGAGGGCCGGGATCATTGCACCGTTGTACATGCCGTACAGGAACGAGAACCACAGCAGGGTTTCCAGCATATGGGCGAAGCTGGGTGCATTCACCACGTAGGACAGCGCCGGATAAGCCGTGAGCACCGTCAGCGCGGTCATGGCGATCAGTACCGGCTTGCGGCCGAAGCGGTCGCTCAGGGTGCCGCCGATCGGCAGCCAGACAAAGTTCGACACCGCCACCAGCAAGGTCACCAGCAGGGCGTCGGAGGTGCTCAGTTGCAGCACGGTCTTGCCGAACGTCGGCGCGTACACGGTGATCAGGTAGAACGCGGTGGTGGTCATCGCGACCATCAGCATGCCGCCGATGACCATGGTCCAGTTCTTCGCCAATGTGGCCAGCACTTCGCGCATGGTCGGGCGATGCTTGCGGTTGGCGAACTCTTCGGTTTCCTGCAGGTTGCGACGCAGCACAAAGATGAACGGGATGATCACGCAACCGACGGCGAACGGAATACGCCAGCCCCAGTCGGCCACCACGGACGGCTCCATCCACACGTTCAAGCCATAGCCCAGCGCGGCGGCGACTACGATGGAGATCTGTTGGCTGCCCGATTGCCAACTGGTGTAGAAACCCTTGCGCCCTGGCGTGGCCATTTCAGACAGGTACACCGACACACCGCCCAGTTCCGCGCCGGCCGAGAAGCCTTGCAACAGGCGGCCCAGCAGCACCAGCAGCGGCGCCCACAGGCCAATGGTGTGATAACCCGGCACCAGCACGATCAACAGCGTGCCGCTGGCCATGATCGACAGCGTCACGATCAGCCCTTTGCGGCGACCGACGTCATCGATGTAAGCACCCAGGATGATCGCGCCCAGTGGCCGCATCAGGAACCCCGCACCGAACACGGCGAAGGTCATCATTAATGACGCAAACTCATTAGCGGCGGGGAAGAACGCGGCAGCAATATAGGTGGCGTAGAAGCCGAACAGAAAGAAGTCGAACTGTTCGAGGAAGTTGCCCGAAGTAACGCGCAATACAGCGCCTACTTTCGAGCTGGCAGAGTCGGGCCGGGAAGGGCTAGTCATGGTTTTGTGTCTCCAGCGTTCTTTTAACGTGCTTGTTTCGCTTAAGACCTGGAATAGTGGCTGACACATTTAGAAATGAAAAGTGACAAATTTAGATTGATTGATGTGCGTTAGCTATCAATCGGAGCGCCGCTTAACAGTCCTGTGCTGTTCTATGCTGCAAAGGTGTGACCAATTCTTACGGATGGGAGGTGACCATGGGCAACGAACAGCAGCGCCAGGATGAGCCGGAGCGTGAACAACCCCCTCGGCAGCGTGAAGAGGAAAAACCCCAGACCTGGAAACATCCGGATGATGGTACGGAGCTTTCCGAGCGGGATCAGGAGCGCCCTTTGCAGCCCTGATTCATCCCAAGGGTAAGTTTGGCCAAGGCGCGACCCCAATGGGAGTTGCCGATAGGTGATTCGGCAGCTCCCTTTTTTTCGCCGGGAAATTATTTGACATATTTGATTTGTGATCACATATTGGAGGCATAAGAACGACAACACAGGCTTTGACTCATGACAGATGGTCCGCTGCTCCTGCCCACCCTGCGCCAGGTCTCCCGCGATACCTTGCAAGACCAGGTCTATCGCCAGATCCGCGAAGCCTTGATGAGTGGCCGTTTCCAGCCCGGCCAGAAACTCACCATCCGTGGCCTGGCCGAAGCGCTCGGCTCCAGCCCCATGCCGGTGCGTGAAGCGCTGCAACGCCTCAGCGCCGAAAACGCCTTTGAAGTCACCGAGACCTCCCGTCTGCGCGTACGCCTGATGACCGTCGAACGCCTGCGCGAAATTCGTGATGCGCGGGTCGCCCTCGAAGGGTTACTGGCGGAAAAAGCCGTGCAGCTCCTGCAAAAAACCGACCTCGACGAAATCACCGACCTGTGCCAACAGATGCAACATGCCGCTGATGAAGTCGACGTGTCCCGCTACCTGTGGACCAACTTCGCTTTCCACCGGCGCATCTACGCGGTGGCCCAGGCCGAATTGACCATGGCTGCGGTGGAAAACTTCTGGCTGCACATGGGCCCGTGCTTTGCCTTGGTTGCCCCGGATAAAGCTCACCTGCAACGTTCGATGGAAGCGCACACGCGCATCGTTGAAGCCCTGGCCGCCCGCGATGGCGCCGGTGCCCGCGCGGCGGTGACCGATGACATCATGCAGGCCGCCGATTCCCTGGCGCGCCTGCTCGTCAAGAGCGACCGTGCGCGGTCGTCTGTTTCAGGAGGTAAACGTGCATGAGTGTCCTACAACGGCTGCAGCCCTATCCTGGGTTACGTGTATTGATTTCCGGCGGGGCTGCCGGGATTGGTGAGGTGTTGGCGGCGGCGTATCTGGAAGCCGGCGCCCAGGTGCATGTGTGTGATGTGAGCGAACCGGCCCTGGCGGCGTTCCGTGACAAGTACCCGGGCAGCATCGCCACCCGTGCCGACGTCAGCGATGCCGCGCAGATCGAGGCGGTCTTCAAGGTACAGCGCGAGCATTTCGGCGGCCTTGATGTGCTGGTCAACAACGCCGGGATCGCCGGGCCCACCGGTGGTATCGATGCGATCAGCGACGCCGAGTGGCAAGCCACCATCAATATCAACCTGACGGCGCAATACCGCTTTGCCCACCACGCGGTGCCGATGCTCAAAGAATCGTCCCACGGCCACTTGCTGCATATCGCCTCGGTGGCAGGACGCCTCGGCTACGCCTGGCGCACGCCGTATGCGGCGACCAAGTGGGCCATCGTCGGCCTGATGAAATCCCTGGCGTCGGAGCTGGGTGAGAGCGACATCCGCGTCAACGCCTTGCTGCCCGGTATCGTCGAAGGCCCGCGCATGGACGGCGTGATCCGTGCCCGGGCCGAACAGGTCGGCGTGCCCGAAGCCGAGATGCGCCAGGAATACCTCAACAAGATCTCCCTCAAGCGCATGGTCACCGCCGAAGACGTCGCGGCCATGGCCTTGTTCCTCTGTTCGCCCGCCGCACGCAACGTGACCGGCCAAGCGATCAGCGTCGACGGAAACGTCGAGTACCTGTAAGCCACGGAAGAACACACAGCGCTGGACCCAGGATTTTTTTCATAAGAATAAAAGTCGGAGAATCGTCATGTCCAAAAAACGCCCCGTCATTATTACCTGCGCCGTCACCGGTGCGATTCATACGCCGTCGATGTCGCCGCATTTGCCTATCACCGCCCAGGAAATTGCCGCCGCTGCCATTGGCGCCGCCGAAGCCGGCGCGGCCATTGTTCACCTGCATGCCCGTGACCCGATTGACGGCCGCC
Source organism: Pseudomonas sp. MIACH (assembly GCF_001269925.1). GTDB lineage: Bacteria > Pseudomonadota > Gammaproteobacteria > Pseudomonadales > Pseudomonadaceae > Aquipseudomonas. The sequence goes on along the minus strand of NZ_LHVO01000053.1, from coordinate 108,387 downwards.
CCAGCCAGGACCCGGCGTTGTTCGCCGAATTCCTGCCGCACATCAAGGCCGCCAGTGACGTGGTGATCAACATCACCACCGGCGGCGCACCCACGATGGGCGTGGAAGAACGCCTGCAACCGGTGATGCAGTTCAAGCCGGAACTGGCCTCGCTGAACATGGGCTCGATGAACTTCGGCCTGTACGAAATGCTTAACCGCTTTACCGAGTTCAAGCACGACTGGGAGCGTCCGTACCTGGAAGAGAGTGACGACCGGATCTTCCGCAATACCTTCCGCGACATCACCCACATCCTCAATGCCTGCGCCGAGAACCGCACCCGCTTTGAAATCGAGTGCTACGACATCGGCCACCTCTACACCGCCGCGCACTTCCTGGAACGCGGCCTGCTCAAGCCGCCGTTGTTTATCCAGTCAGTGTTTGGGCTGCGTGGCGGTATCGGCAGCCACCCCGAAGACCTGGCGCACATGCGTCGTACCGCCGACCGCCTGTTTGGCGACGACTACGTGTGGTCGATCCTCGGTGCCGGGCGTGGGCAAATTCCGTTGGCGACCATGGGCCTGTCCATGGGCAGTAACGCCCGTGTCGGCCTGGAGGATTCATTGTGGGACGGCCCGGGCAAGCTGGCGGCCTCGAATGCCGACCAGGTGCGGCGCATTCGTACGGTGATCGAAGCCCTCGGCCATCGTGTCGCCACGCCAGATGAAGCGCGGGAAATCCTCGGGCTCAAGGGGCGTGACCACGTCAACTTCTAACCAGCTAAAGGCCGCGTAATCGCGCGGCCTGCATCCCGCACAACAACAATAAGGGGATCACACCATGCGTATCGAAGTGCTTGTGGACGTCAAGACCACCCTGGGCGAAGGCCCGGTATGGGACGTCGAACAACAACGGCTGTACTGGATCGACAGTGCCGACGGCCGCATCCTGCGCTGCACCGATGATGGTCGCGAGCTACGTGCCTGGGACGTGGGCCAGAAGATCGGCTCCATGGCCCTGCGCCATAACGGCGAGGCGGCCATCGTCGCCCTGCAAAACGGCGTGCACACCCTGGACCTCGCCAGCGGCGAACTGGCGCTGATCCAGGACCCGGAACCGAACCTGCCGAACAACCGCCTCAACGACGGCAAGGTCGACCGCCAGGGCCGCTTTGTGTTTGGCTCCATGGACACCCTGGAAGACAGCGCCAGCGCCAAACTCTACCGTCTCGACGCCGACTTGAGCCTGCACACCCTGGACGAAGGCATCATCGTCTCCAACGGCCCGTGCTGGAGCCCGTCGGGGGAGACCTTCTACTTTTGCGACACCTGGTCCGGCGAGATCTGGGCGTATGACTACGACCTCGCCACCGGCGCCGTGAGCAACCGCCGCACCTTCGCCAAGGTCGATACCGCCAGTGGCGGCGCGGCCGACGGCTGCACCGTGGACGCTGAAGGTTGCCTGTGGCAAGCGCTGGTCTACGCCGGGAAACTGGTGCGCTACACCCCGGACGGCCACGTCGATCGCATCATCCAGATGCCGGTAAAAAAGGTCACCAGCCTGACCTTTGGCGGGCCAAACCTGGACACCCTGTTTGTGACCTCCATGGCCAAGCCGCCGCTGCCGCGTTTTCCGGCCGACGGCCAGCAGCGCGGCGCGCTGTTCGCCATTACCGGGTTGGGCGTGCAAGGAATAGCCGAGCGACGATTCGCCAGCTAGCGCGTTGATTCAACAAGGCACCTTCCTTTGCAACCTTGTGTCAGTGCGCGCCCTCGCGCGCCTGGAGAGGCCCATGGCAACTTTAAAAAAAGCGTCGCTGCGCAGCATTCACCGGCATTCCTGGGTATCGCTGCTGGTCTGCTGGATGATCTGGATCCTCAACGCCTACGACCGTGAGATCGTGTTGCGCCTGGGGCCGACCATCTCCAAGCATTTCGATTTATCCGCCGACCAATGGGGCACCGTGGCCACGGTGGTCATGCTCGCGCTGGCCCTGCTGGATATTCCCGGTTCGATGTGGAGCGACCGCTACGGCGGCTGGAAACGTGCACGGTTCCAGGTGCCGTTGGTGCTCGGCTACACGGCGATCTCGTTCCTGTCCGGCTTCAAAGCCTTGAGCGGCAACCTCGCGACCTTTATCGCCCTGCGCGTCGGCGTCAACCTCGGCGCCGGCTGGGGCGAGCCGGTGGGCGTGAGCAACACCGCCGAGTGGTGGCCGGTGGAGCGTCGCGGGTTTGCCTTGGGAGCGCACCACACGGGTTACCCGATTGGCGCAATGCTCAGCGGCATCGTCGCCAGTTTTGTCATCACCGTGTTCGGCGAGGACAACTGGCGCTACGTGTTCTTCTTCGCCTTCGTGGTGGCGCTGCCGCTGATGATCTTCTGGGCGCGTTATTCCACAGCCGAGCGCATTACCGCGCTGTACGTCGACATCGCCGCCAAGGGCATGACCCCACCCGACAACGCCCCGGCCAGCACCGTGAAGGGCGAGGCCTGGCGCACGTTTGTCGCCACCTTGCGTAACCGCAATATTGCCCTCACGGCGGGCAATACGATGCTCACCCAAGTGGTGTACATGGGCGTCAACATCGTGTTGCCGGCCTACCTCTACAACATCGCCGGGCTGTCGCTGGCGGAGTCGGCAGGGATGAGCGTGGTGTTCACCCTCACCGGCATTCTCGGGCAATTGGTGTGGCCGTCGCTGTCGGACATCATCGGCCGGCGTACCACCCTGATCATCTGCGGGCTGTGGATGGCGGCGAGTGTCGGCGCGTTCTACTTCGCCAATACCCTGACGTTGATCATCGTCGTGCAACTGCTGTTCGGCCTGGTGGCCAACGCGGTGTGGCCGATCTACTACGCGGTGGCCTGCGACTCGGCCGAGCCGTCGGCGACGTCCACCGCCAACGGCATCATCACCACCGCGATGTTTATCGGCGGCGGCCTGGCGCCGGTACTGATGGGCAGCCTGATTGCCATGGGTGGCGGCTGGACCACCTTGCATGGCTACACCGTGTGTTTCTTCGTGATGGCCGGCTGCGCCCTGGGCGGCGCGCTGCTGCAACTGTTTTCCCATCGCCCGCAGGCCCTGGTTGTGCAACTCGAACCCTAGAACAACAGTGATGCGCCCCCCAGCCAGGCTGGCGGGGCGCCAAGAGGAATTGCCCAATGACTACCGCCACTTCGGCCCGCGACCCGCAGGCGCTGAACGCACTGATGTTCGCCAAGCTGATGCCCTTGCTGATCATCGCCTACATCCTGAGTTTTCTGGACCGCACCAACATCGCCCTGGCCAAGCATCACCTGGACGTCGACCTGGGCATTTCCGCGGCGGCCTACGGGCTGGGGGCCGGGCTGTTTTTCCTCACGTATGCTCTGTCGGAAATCCCCAGCAACCTGATCATGCATAAGGTCGGCGCGCGGTTCTGGATTGCCCGCATCATGGTGACCTGGGGCCTGATCTCGGCCGCCATGGCGTTTGTGCAGGGCGAGACGTCGTTCTACGTATTGCGCCTGCTGCTGGGCATCGCCGAGGCCGGTTTGTTTCCCGGCGTCATGCTCTATCTGACGTACTGGTTCAACCGTGAACAGCGGGCGCGGGCCACCGGTTATTTCCTGCTTGGCGTGTGCTTTGCCAACATCATCGGCGGCCCGGTGGGTGCGGCCTTGATGCGCATGGACGGTATGCTCGGCTGGCACGGCTGGCAGTGGATGTTCCTGCTCGAAGGCCTGCCGGCCGTGGCGTTTGCCTGGGTGGTATGGCGCAAGTTGCCGGACCGCCCGAGCAAGGCACCGTGGCTGACGGCTGAAGAGGCACGCGGCATCGAACAGCGCATCGCTGTGGAAACCGAGGAAGGTGCCGGGGAGGGCGGTCACGCGTTGAAAAACTGGCTGACCCCGCAAATCCTGCTGGCGATCTTTGTGTACTTTTGCCATCAGATCACCGTCTACACCGTGATTTTTTTCCTGCCGAGCATCATCAGCAAGTATGGCGAACTGAGCACCATGAGCGTCGGTTTGCTGACCTCATTGCCGTGGATCGCGGCGGCACTCGGTGCGGTACTGATCCCGCGTTTTGCCACCACGCCCGGACGTTGTCGTCGACTGTTGGTCACGGGGTTATTGACCATGGCGCTGGGCTTGGGCATTGCGTCGGTGTCGGGGCCGGTGTTCAGCCTGTTGGGCTTTTGCCTGTCGGCGGTGATGTTCTTTGTGGTGCAGTCGATCATTTTTCTGTACCCGGCCTCGCGCCTCAAAGGCGTGGCGCTGGCGGGTGGCTTGGGCTTCGTCAATGCCTGCGGGCTGTTGGGTGGGTTTGTCGGCCCCTCGGTGATGGGCGCAATTGAAATGAGCACCGGCAATGCCATGAACGGCTTGAAAGTCATCACCGTGGTGCTGGTGGTCGCCGCGCTGGCGGCGTTGCGCTTGCGTCAGGGCCAGGAGCCGGCACCTGCCACTCACGGGGTGCTGAAACCGGTGACGAAATAGGCAACCCCATGCGTCCACCGGCATAGACGCGGCCCTATTGCCTTTCTAAACTGCGGCTTGTCTTGGGGAAGGGGCAGGCGCCGATGAATCGCAATGAATTACGCAAGGCCGATATCAACCTGATGGTGGTCTTCGAAGCACTGATGCTCGAGCGCAATGTGACGCGGGTGGCCGAGAAGCTGTTTCTCGGCCAGCCGACCATCAGTTCGGCGCTCAACCGCCTGCGCACCTTGTTCAATGACCCACTGTTCATTCGCGTCGGCCATCGCATGGAACCCACCGCGCGCGCCGAGGAAATCATCCAGCACCTGTCGCCGGCCCTGGACTCACTGTCGTCGGCCCTGAGCCTGACCCACGATTTCGACCCGTCCATCAGCACCATGACCTTTCGCATCGGCCTGTCCGATGATGTCGAGTTCGGCCTGCTGCCACCGTTGCTGCGCGCCTTGCGCCAGGAAGCGCCGCAGGTGGTGTTCGTGGTGCAGCACGTGGACTACTGGCGGATTCCTGATCTACTGGCGTCCGGCGATATCACGGTTGGCATCACCCAGACCCGTGGCCTGCCGGCCAATGCCAAGCGCAAGCTGTTGCGCCACATTCGTCCGCGACTGCTGCGCGCCGATGCCTCGGACACCCCGCTGACCCTCGATGAATATTGCTCGCGCCCCCATGTGCTGGTGTCCCACACCGCCAATGTGTCCGGGTTTGCCGATGAGTGGCTGGCGGAAATCGGTCGCAAGCGCCATGTGGTGTTGTCGGTGCCGCAATACAGCGCGTTGCCGGCGTTGCTGGCCGGCACCGACCTGATCGCCAGTCTGCCGGACTACACCGCCGAAGCCATGGCGGTGTCGGGCAACCTGTTCTGTGAGCCGTTTCCGTTCGAGACGCCGACGTTGGATTTGTCCATGGTCTGGCTCAGCCATGTGGACACCGACCCGGCTGAACGCTGGGTGCGTTCGCGGCTGGAAGCGTTCATGAGTGATCGGGGCCTGGCGAACAACGCCTGAGGCTTTTATCCGTGCTATATCTAACAACTTTCCTACGAATGACTCGGAGTCATCCATGCCACACCTGCACCTGGAATACACCGCCAACCTGACAAACCTGGCCGTCGAGAAAACCCTGTTACGGCTCAATAACGTGCTGATGGCGTCCGGGCAATTCGGCTCCGAGTTCGATATCAAAAGCCGCGCCGTGAAGGTTGAGCATTTTCAGGTGGGCACCTCCCTCAACCCTCGCGGTTTCATCGCGGTGAAGCTGTCGCTGCTCAGCGGGCGTTCGCCGCAGGTCAAGCAGCAATTGTCGCAAAGCCTGCTGGCAGCATTGCAGGACCTGGGCGACTGGCCGGCGGATATACAGGTTCAGCTCAGCGTCCTGCTGGTCGACATGGATCGCGACTCCTACAGCAAAGTCGCGATTGGCTGACACGCCATCCATCGTGGCGAGGGAGCAATTTAAAATTTCACTCTAAAGTCTTGAGTCTCGCATAAGCCATTTCAGGCGAGCGCGCTCCTGTGGCGAGCGGGCTTGTCCCGCGTTGGGCTGCGCAGCAGCCCCAGAACCAGGCGCAGAGGAGTGCCTGATACACCGCATTCTTCTTCATTAGGGGCGCTTCGCGCCCCAACGCGGGACAAGCCCGCTCGCCACAGATGTCCCAGTTTGCTGCGCGACAGCGCTACGTCGAAGAGGTAGTGGGACCTCCCTTGCCACAGACGTTAGAGTAATCCCTGATCCGCACACACCTTCACCACCTGCTCACGAAACCAGGTATTGGCGCTGTCCTGTTCACTGCTTTCATTCCACTGCATATCCAGGGTGAACCCCGGCAACCCGTTGGGGGCCTCGCAGTGGCCGAATACCGTCGCGGGCGCCAGCAGTTTTTGCACGCGGCGCGGCAGGGTGACGATGAAGTCGGTGCCGGTGATCATCTTCAGGGCTGCGCTGTAGCTATTGGCCCGGGCGATCACCTGGCGCTTGTGGGACTGGCGCGCCAGCCAGCCGTCGATCATGTTGGTGTCGGACGTCCATGGCGTGGGGAACACGTGGCGTCGCTCGACGAACGATTGCAGGCTGAAGGCAGGCTCCCTGGGCGCCGAGCGTTTATCGAAGACGCAGACCAGGTCGTCCTCCAGCAGCATCTGGGTCTTGAAGTCTTTATGGGCACGGTGAAAGTGCGGGCCGAAGCAAATCACCAGGTCCAGGCGGCCCTCGCGCAGGTCGTCGGCGGGGATCTCGGTTTCGAGCTTCTGCACATTGACGATTACCGGCAGGTCCGCCCGGTCGAAATTCTTCAACAGACGCGGCAGGATCAGTTGTTCGAAGTACTCCGGCGCGCACACATTGAACGTCACGGCCTTTTGCGTGGGGTCGAAGGCCTGGCCACCGGCGTGGCACAGGTTGATGCTTTCGAGGATCTTCTGCACATGGGCGTACATGGTGGTGGCCTTGTACGTAGGACGCATGCCCGCGCGGGTGTTGATAAACAGCTCGTCTTCAAAACTGGTGCGCAGCTTCTTCAGGCTGTAGCTCACGGTGGACTGGCTGACGAATAGGGTTTCGGACACCTCGGTCACGCTGCTCTGGTCATAGACGGCGATAAACACCATCAAGTCCTGCATATCGAGTTTTCTGAGTAAGTTACTGTTTAACATCGGTTTCGTCCGTAAACCCCATGTACCGAAGTCAGTACAAGACAGCGCGAAAGCTTAACGGAACGAGCGTGCCAATAGAAAGCGCTGTAGGGCGCTTCTATGTTTTGTGTGGGACAAATACTGTTTGTAACGCGACCTCAGCGAATATGCTGCGCGTAATGCCTTGGGTTGAAGCGCGTGACAATCAGCAGCATCAGCACAATCACCGCGGTCAGGGACCACCAGGCCCATTCGAAGCTACCCAGTTGGTCGCGGATCATCCCGGCGATCAGCGGCGACAGGCCGGCAATCAGGTAGCCGATGCCCTGCACAAAGGCGGTCAGGGCCCCTGCGCGGCGCGGGTTATCGAGGTGGTCGAGGGACAGGATCAGGCTCATCGGGAACAACCCGCCGATACCCAGGCCCAGCAGGCACGGCCACAGCAAGCTGAGGTGTTGCGGGCTGAGGATCAAGCCGCAGAACCCAAGGATGATCAGCACCAGCAACACGGCCACCACCCCGCGTTTATCCCGGCGACGGTTGGCGATGGCCGGCGTGACCAGGCCGGACACCACCTCCATTGCGGTCAGGAAACCCAACAACAAACCGGCATTCTGTTCGCTCCAGCCTTGCTCCACGTAGTACGGCGCCAGCCACGCGAGTACACAGGTGTAGGACGCAGTACCGAGGCCGAAAAAAATCGCCAGCAACCAGGCGCGACCGTTGCCGAAAAACGACTCCTTAGGGCCGGCGGCGGCTTGGGGCAAGGGCGGCAATACCGAGCGCTGGGCGTACCAGAACACCAGGGCCAGCAGCGCCAGGCCTGCCCAGATTGCCAGGCCGATGCGCCAACTGCCGGTCTGCACCTGCACCCAGGGCGAGAACGCTGCCGCCAGCGCCGCGCCGCCCATGATGGCCGTGACGTAGAGGCCCATGAACAGCGAAACGTTGTCACTGAACCGCGACTTGATCAGGGCCGGCATCAGCGCCTGGATCATGGCGATACCCACACCGGCGGCGATGGCGCTGACGATCAACTCCAGGGCCGAATCCAGGAACAGCCGCGACACTGTCGCCACGCCAATCACCAGCAGTGACAGCAAAATGCTGCGGTGCTCGCCAAAACGCTTGGCCACGCCCATGCCAAAGAACATCGCCAGGCCCATGGCCATGACCGGCAACATGGTCAGCAACGCCGCGCTGCTGAAACTCAACGGCACCTCGCCGCGAATCGACGACAACAACGGCCCCACGGCGGCCATTGACGGCCGCAGGTTAAGGGCGACCAGCACGACGCTGATCATCAGCCATACGGCGGTGGTGGGTTTTGCCTGAACGTTTTCCATGGGCCTGCCTTGAATGAACAAGGGCGAATCAGGCCACGCATGGGGGAGGGGGGCAAATGAGAAAGTCGCAGGGGCTATCTAAAAATTGCAGTTAACGGAGATACCGCTATCGGGGCAAGCCCCCTCCCACAGTTGTTCTGCGCCGTCAGATAGACCGGATCACATGCTTGATCTCCTGAAACGCCGCCAGCCCCCACGGGCCCAGCTCGCGGCCGATACTGCTCTGCTTGTAACCACCCCATGCGGTCTGCGGGAAGATCACCTGCGGTGCGTTGATCCACACCAACCCGGCCTGCAAGGCATTCGCCACGCGCTCGGTGGTCTCGACGCTACGGCTGACCACGCTGGCCACCAGGCCGAAATCGCTGTCGTTGGCCAGGGCGATGGCCTCGTCCTCACTGGCAAAAGGTCGTACACACAGCACCGGGCCGAAGATTTCTTCGTTCCACAATGCACTGTCCAGCGGCACGTCGGTAAACACCGTCGGGCGAATGAAGTAGCCCTTCGCCAGATTCGCCGGGCGTTCACCGCCACACACCAATCGCGCGCCAGCCTCAACGCCACGTTGGATATGCCCCAGCACCCGCTGATACTGCACGCGGTTGATCAGCGCGCCCATTTCCACGTCGTCGGCAAACGGGTCGGCGACGCGAATCCCTTCAGCCCGTGCCTGCAAACGCTGCAGGAACTCATCCACCAGGCTGTCGGCCACCAGCACGCGGCTGGTGGCGGAACACATTTGCCCGGCGTTGAAAAAACTACCGCCACACGCCAGCTCCACCGCCAGGTCGAGGTCGGCATCCGCGAGTACCAGCAGCGAAGATTTACCACCCAATTCCAGGCTTACGCCCTTGATGGTTTCCGCTGCGCGTTGCATCACCTGCACCCCCACGGCGTTGCTGCCGGTGAAGGAAATCTTCGCCACGCGACGGTCTGCGGCCAACGGTGCGCCAACGGCCAACCCGGTGCCGCACACCAGGTTGAACACCCCCGCCGGGATGCCAGCGTCAGCGATGATTTGCGCCAACTGCAACTCCGCCAACGGCGTGACTTCCGACGGTTTGAGCACCACGCAGCAACCGGCGGCGAGGGCCGGGGCGAGTTTCCATGCGGTGGTGACCATCGGGAAATTCCACGGCACGATCAGCCCTACCACGCCGCAGGGCTCACGGCGCAGGCGCGCACTGAAGTCATCGCTGGGCAGCGCCACCGACAGGTCCTGACCAGCGTCCATGGCGTCGGCGATACCGGCGTAGTACTCGAACGTGGCGATCACGTCGTCCACATCGATGCCGGCTTCAAAGAGTGGCTTGCCGTTGTTGCTCGACTGCAGGTGCATCAGCTGTTCGCGCTGCTCGCTGACACCTTGGGCGATTTTGCGCATCAGGCTGGCGCGATCACGGCCGGTACTTTTCGACCAATCGATAAAGGCCGCACTGGCCGCATCGACGGCTTGGGTCACGGCCTGCGCATCGCCGACGCTGATGCGCGCCAGAGTCGCCTCGGTGGCCGGGTTGATCACCTCCAGCACGTCGTGGCCTGCACGCCATGCGCCATCGATATACACACCGTTCAATACTGCGCTCATACCGCTACCTCCTGCATCCATAGGTTCTGGTCGATCTCAATCAGCGTCGGCCCCTGGCGATCGGCGGCGGCGCGCAAGGCGTTGCTTAGCTGTGCAACGCTGTGAGCGCTGTCGGCAGCACTGCCGAGGGCCTTGGCCACGCCGATAAAGTCCGGGGTGTAGATGTCCACGCCGACCGGTTCGATGGCGCGGTTGAGCATGTATTTCTTGATCTCTTCATACCCCTGGTTATTCCACAGCAGCACGATGATCGGCGTGCGCGCTTCCACCGCGCTGGCCAGTTCCGGCAGGGTGAATTGCAGCCCGCCGTCGCCGATCAAACACACCACCGGCTGCCCATCGCCACGGCCCAGCCAGGCGCCGATGGCGGCCGGCAGGGCGTAGCCCAAGGTGCCGTAGCCGGTGGAGGAGTTGAACCAGCGGCGCGGCTGGTCGAGGTTCAGGGTCAGGTTGCCGCTGTACACCGGTTGGGTCGAATCGCCCACCAGCACGACGCCCGGCAGTGTCTCCAGCACCGTGTTGAGGAACAGGGTTTGCGCGCGGGTGGCGGCGTCCCAGGAGAGGCTCAGTTCGGCCCACAGACGGGCGACGCGCTGAGCGCCCCAGTCGGTGTGACGAGGGGGTAGCGGCGTGCGGTTTAATTCGGCCAGCAAGGCATCGGCGGCGATCTGCGCATCGGCCACCAGTGCGAGGTGCGGCGGGTAGTTGCGCACGGTCTGGTCGGGGTCGATATCGACGCGCAGCAGCGCACCGGGTATCTCGAAGCCACCGGCGAAGGTCACGTCGTAGTCGGTCTCGGCCAGCTCGGTGCCGATGGCCAGCACCACATCGGCCTCAGCCACCAGCGCGCGGGTAGCGACCAGGGACTGGGTCGAGCCGATCAGCAGCGGATGATCGGAAGGCAGCATGCCCTTGGCATTGATGGTCAGGGCCACTGGCGCGCCGAGGGTTTCGGCCAGGCGGGTCAGTTCGGTGGCCGCCTCAATCGCGCCACCACCGGCCAGGATCAGCGGGCGTTTGGCGGCGGCGAGCAACTGGCTCATCTGCTTGACCGCCGACGGTGCCGCACCGGCACGGGCGACGCTGACCGGTTGACTGCCGAGCAGTGCATCGGCGTTCTCCACCAGCACATCCAACGGAATCTCGATATGCACCGGGCGCGGCCTGCCGGCCTGGAACAACGCAAACGCCCGCGCCAGCACGGCGGGCAACTCCGCTGCCGACATCAACGTATGGGAGAACGCCGCCACGCCGGCCATCATCGCGCCCTGGTTCGGCAGCTCATGCAGCTTGCCGCGCCCACCGCCCAATTGGCTGCGCGATTGCACGCTGGAAATCACCAGCATCGGGATCGAGTCGGCATAGGCCTGGCCCATGGCGGTGGTGATATTGGTCATGCCGGGGCCGGTGATGATGAAACACACGCCCGGCTTGCCGCTGGTGCGCGCATAACCGTCAGCCATAAAACCGGCGCCCTGTTCGTGGCGCGGGGTGACGTGGCGGATGCTCGAGCGGGCCAGGCCGCGATACAGCTCCACGGTGTGCACGCCGGGAATACCAAACACCTGGTCCACCCCGTAGCTTTCCAGGAGGTTGACCAATACTTCGCCGCAGGTCGCCATAGGTGTCGCTCTTGTTATGGATTCGTGGCGGTATTGGAACGGCTGGCCCGTAGCGGCAACAATCGATAAAAAGTCATACTAGCCATGTCCTCACGTCATGGCTGCGACCTTATGAAACGCCTTCCGCCACTGCCCGCGTTGCATACCTTCTGGGTCACGGCCCAGTGCTGCAACTTCACCCGCGCCGCCGAGCAACTGCACATCACCCAAGGCGCGGTGAGCCGGCAGATCGCCGGGTTGGAGAGCCATTTGGGCTACGCCTTGTTCCAGCGCCAGGCACGGGGGTTGAGCCTGACTGAAGAAGGTCGCGAGTGGTCGCAACGGGTGCAGCAGGTGTTTGGCCTGCTCGGTGACGCGGTGGAGCAGATCGGCAGTCGTCGCCACACCTTGCAAATCAAGGCATCCACCTGTGTGATGCGCTGGTTGTTGCCGCGCTTGATGCAGTGGCAAAAGGAACGCCCGGACGTGCCGGTGGAACTCACCACCACCGTGGCCTACAGCGTGGATTTTCGTCGCGAGCAATTCGACGCAGCGGTGATCTATGCGCCCATTGCCGAGCAGTCGGCCGAGGCGCGGCATTTGTTCGATGAGCAACTCACCCCGGTCTGCGCCCCCACGCTGCTCGCCGGTTTGCACACCCCGGCGGACCTGCAGCAACAGGTGCTGCTGCACCCCACGCGGGACGAGCGCGATTGGGCGCGGTGGCTCAAGGCGGCGAATACGCGGTTGAGCAATGTGAGCCAGGGGCATCATTTCGAGACGTTGGATTTGGCGATGAACGTTGCCTCCCAGGGCTCCGGGGTGGCGATGGGCGACAGTGCGTTGATGGGCGAGGATCTGAAGGCGGGGCGCTTGGCGATGCCGTTTGAACTGCGGGTGCCGACGGGCAAGGGCTATTACCTGGTGTATCCGCCGGGGACGGTGCCGTCGGCAGGGCTTGAAGCGCTGATGGATTGGTTAGTGAGCCAGGCGCAGCAGTCGTAGGCGCTGAAGATCCAAATGTGGGAGGGGGCTTGCTCCCGATAGCGGTGTGTCAGTCAAAGAGGCTCCAACTGAACCACTGCTATCGGGAGCAAGCCCCCTCCCACATTTCTTGACCGCGTTGGGTCAGTAGCCGACGGTGAAGCGCTGGCGGGAATGTTTCGGTGCTTCCACTTCGTCGATCATGGCGATGGCGTAGTCGGCAAAGCTGATCGAGCTGGTACCGTCACTGCTCACCAGCAAATCATCCTGGCCCAGGCGGAATTTACCGGTGCGTTCGGTGCCATCGAACAAGGCCGACGGCGACAGGAACGTCCAATCCAATTCCTTTTCCTGGCGCAGCACATCGAGAAACGCGGCCCCTGCACTGGCTTCGGCTTTGTATTCAGCCGGGAAGCCCTCGCTGTCGATCACGCGTCCGCCACCCGGCAGCAGCAACGAACCGGCACCGCCGACCACCAGCAGGCGTTTCACTCCGGCTTTTTTCACCGGGCCAATCACGGCGTTGGCGGGCAGGGTGGCGAAATGTGCCGCACTGATCACCACATCGCTGCCGCTGATGGCTTGTTCCAGGGCATTGGCATCCAGTGCATCAACCTGCTTGACGGTGACGCCGGGGCGTACAGCCAGCTTGTCGGTGTTACGCGCGATAGCCACCGCGCTATGCCCACGACGCAGTGCTTCTTCCAGCAATTGGCTGCCGGCACGGCCGGTGGCTCCAATGATTGCGATCTTGCTCATGACGTTCTCCAGTACGGTTAGGGTTTAAAAGCCATTCACCACTTCATTTCGCCCTTGGCGACTTTGGCGCTCAGTTCCAGCGAGCTTTCGTCGGCGAGGGTGGGGTAACGCTTTTTCATCGCCGCGATCAGGGCGGCGGAGTCCTTGGCCTTGGCGGTTTCTACGTCGAAGGCCTTGATGTAGTCGGCAGTAAAGGCCACGGATTTCGGCGATGGCGTGCCCAGGTAGTGGCCCGGAATCACCGTGCGTGGCTTCAGCTGTTCGATGCGTTGCAGGGTGGCGAGCCAGTCTTTATGGGATTGCGCGCTTTGGGTGTCAGCCATCCACAGGTGGATGTTTTGCGCGACCACGACGCCCCCGACCACGGCCTTGATCGACGGGATCCACACAAAGCTGCGGTCCGGCTGCGGGCCGTCCAGGCCGATCACCTCCAACTGCTGCCCTTCAAGGGTCAGGCTGTGGCCTTGCAGCACCTGCGGCACGATGGTTTTGCCGGGTTTGTCTGCACCCATTTTCGGGCCCCAGAACTCCAGTTTGCCGGCCACGGTGGCGTTGATATGGTCGACCACCGGTTGCGGCGCCAGCACCTTGGCGTCGGGGAACGCGGCGGTCAGGGTGTCGAGGCCGAAGTAGTAATCCGGGTCGCCGTGGCTGATGTAGATGGTGGTCAGGTGCTTGCCGCTGGCACGGATCTTCTGCACCAGTTGTTCGGCCTGGCCTTTGCCGAATTGGGCGTCGACCAGGATCGCGTCTTTGGCGCCGCTGACCAGCACCGAGCTGACCGGGAAGATCGCGGCCTCGCCTGGGTTGTACACGTCGAGGGTCAGGTCAGCCGCTGCGGCATGGCCGGCGAACGCCAAGGCAGCGGTGAAGGTCAAGCGCTTGAGGGTTGAGAACATCGGGCAGCTCCAGCAGTCGATTCAAAGGATGCACAGAGCTTAGTTGCACTAAACAAGACTAAAAATGCGATGCTGGGACATAGTTTGTTTCTGAAATCGGGCAAATCATGGATCGTCTTCAAGCAATGCGCGTGTTTGTCACGGTGGTGGACCTGGGCAGCCAGTCCGCTGCCGCCGACCATCTGGACCTGTCGCGCCCAGTAGTGTCGCGTTACCTGGCCGAGTTGGAAGACTGGGTCGGCGCGCGCCTGTTGCACCGCACCACACGCAAGCTCAGTCTTACGGCGGCCGGTGGCGAAACCCTGCCACGGTGTCGGCAACTGCTGGAATTGTGCGGCGATATGCAGGCCGCCGTCAGCGAGCCCGATGACGCGCCCCGTGGCCTGTTGCGCCTGAGTGTCAGCACCTCGTTCGGCCAGGCGCAATTGGCCGAGGCCATCGCCGAGTACGTCACGCGCTATCCCTTAGTGACCATTGACCTGCAAATGCTCGACCGCACGGTGAACCTGGTGGACGAGCGCATCGACCTGGCCATCCGCACCAGTAACGACCTGGACCCGAATCTGATCGCCCGGCGCCTGACGGTTTGTCGCTCCGTGGTGTGCGCAACCCCGGCGTACCTGTTGGAGCACCCGGCGCCGCAGAAAGTCGAAGACCTGGCCCGGCACAACTGCCTGACCCACTCGTACTTCGGCAAAAGCCTGTGGCATTTCGAAGAACACGGCGAGCACGTGTCGGTGCCGGTGCACGGCAATATCACCGCCAACGAAGCCAGTACGCTGTTGCGCGTCACGTTGGCCGGCGCGGGTGTGGCGATGCTGCCCAGCTATCAGGCCGGCGATCACATTCGTCGCGGTGAACTGGTGCGCCTGCTGCCCGCCGCAGAACCCCGGCAGATGAACATCTACGCGGTGTATGCGTCGCGCAAGCACATGCCGTCGGCGTTGCGCAGCCTGCTGGATTTCCTGGTGCTGAGGTTTCCGGAAACACCCGCGTGGGATGTGGGGCTCTGAGCCGACATAAACGTGTTGAATGTCGTCCAATAATGGCAACTCGCCCTGACTGGCCTATGCTTTAAACAGCACCGAATAGATCCGCTCAGAGGTCTGTGCCATGAGCATTAAAACCAGAAAATACCTGATGATTTTTTTCCTCTGCGCCCTGGCGACCGGCCTGTATGGCACCGCCGCCTACCGCGTGGAGCAGACCCGGATGCAGCCGACCTTTGCGATCAGTTGCCATCAGGACCAATGCGTGCCCCACATCGGCAGCTTCAGCGCTCTGCGCTGAAGCTGCAGCAGCCGGCTAGTTGTGGGGTGTTTCGGTCTTGAGTTGCTCGCGAAACGCCTTGGGTGAAAACCCGACCCGTCGGCGAAACAACCGAGAGAAGTTGGTCGGGTCGGAAAACCCCAATACCTGCGACATCTCGTTGATCGTCATGCTGGTATAAGTCAGCAGGCGCTTGGCTTCCAGCAACTGGCGGTCATGCATGATCTGCAATGCCGGTTGCCCGCCCAATTCCCGACACGTCCCGTTCAAGTGTGAGACCGAGATCCCCAGCTTGTGGGCCAAATCTTCAATCTTCGGATGCTCGCGGTAATGCTGCTCGACCAGTTGGGTAAAGCGCCGAAAATACTCGCGCCCGCGCGGTGCACGGGGATGGCGCAGTTGAATGGCCTGGCGGCTGATCCACACCAGCAGCACGCTGACCAGGGCATGCATCATCATGTCCCGGGCCGGTTGTTCATCGGCGTATTCATCCTGTAGCCGCGCGAACAGGCTGTTGAGGTAGTCGCTGTCCTTGCCCGCCGGGTAACTGCCCAGCGCCTGCAGACCGTCCACCGTCGCGCCCAACTGCGCCTGCAGATGGCTGACCAGCGGCGCCGCCAGGGTCACGACGTAACCTTGCACATCTTGCGCAAACCGAAAGCCATGCACACACAGCGGCGGCAGCACCTGCAAGGTCGCTTCGCTGAGGGTGCTGCGCTTGCCTTCGATCTCCAGTTGCGCCTGGCCTTTGTGCACGTACAGCAACTGGCACAGATCCGCGTGCCGGTGGGGTTGGATTTCCCACTCGTATTCCCGGCTGCGTCGGGAAATGGTTTCGCAGTGCAACAAATCGGGCGTCGGCCATTGCTGGCTTTCCCCGTAAAGCTTGAAGACCGGAATCGCGGTTTTGGTCATGGTTTTTATCCGATACTCAGAAGAGTGGTGCGGTAATCGCCCCAATTGGCAAAAAGCGCAGACTTTGTCTCAGTTTTCACCTTCTTATGCTGCTCACTCAAGTGAAAAATGTCAGCAACAAAACCAATGACAACTCTTTCACTTGATCCGTTCGGGTGGAACATGCGGGCCATAAAAATAATGAAAACGCTGAAAACCCAAGTCGCCATTATTGGTGCCGGTCCCTCCGGACTGTTGCTCGGCCAACTGCTGCACAACGCCGGTATCCAGACCCTTATCCTGGAGCGCCAGAGCGCCGACTACGTGCAAGGCCGCATCCGTGCCGGGGTGCTGGAGCAAGGCATGGTCGACCTGCTGCGCGAGGCGGGCGTCAGCCAGCGCATGGATACCGAAGGCCTGGTGCACGACGGCTTCGAGCTGGCGCTGGACGGGCAACTGACCCACATCGACCTCAAGGCGCTGACCGGCGGCCAATCAGTGATGATCTACGGCCAGACCGAAGTCACCCGCGACCTGATGGCCGCCCGTGCCGCCGCTGGCGCCACCACCCTGTATGAAGCGCGCGACGTGCAGCCCCATGATCTTAAAAGTGATCGACCCTGGCTGACGTTCGAGCATCAAGGCGAGGCGTTTCGTCTGGAGTGCGATTACATCGCCGGCTGTGATGGTTTCCACGGTGTGGCGCGCCAGTCGATCCCGGCTGAATCGCTGAAAGTATTCGAGCGCGTCTACCCCTTCGGTTGGCTGGGCATCCTCGCCGACACCCCGCCGGTGCACGAGGAACTGGTGTACGCCAAGCACGCCCGGGGTTTCGCGCTGTGCAGCATGCGTTCACCGACGCGCAGCCGCTATTACCTGCAAGTGCCGGCCGAGGAACCCGTGGATGAATGGTCGGACGAACGCTTCTGGGCCGAACTGAAAATGCGCCTGCCCAACGACCTCGCCGAACAGTTGGTCACCGGCCCATCCATCGAAAAAAGCATCGCGCCCCTGCGCAGTTTTGTGGTGGAACCGATGCAGTACGGGCGCCTGTTCCTGCTCGGCGATGCGGCCCATATCGTGCCGCCCACCGGGGCCAAGGGCCTGAACCTGGCGGCCAGCGACGTCAGCACGTTGTTCCGGATTTTGCTCAAGGTGTATCGCGAGGGACGGGTGGACTTGCTCGAACGTTATTCCGCCATCTGCCTGCGCCGGGTGTGGAAGGCCGAACGGTTTTCCTGGTGGATGACCTCGATGTTGCATCAATTTCCCGAGTCCGACGGCTTCAGCCAGCGCATTGCCCAGAGCGAGCTGGAATACTTCATTCACTCCGAAGCCGGACGCAAGACCATTGCGGAAAATTACGTCGGGCTTCCTTACGAAGCTATTGAATAGCCTGCTATCGTATCGAGCATTCCTGCGGGCCGCCTTTTCCCGCAGGCCCTGCTCGAAGGTTCTGCCGTGACTCAGCTCAATCAGCCCGCGCCACCGCTCCCCGCGGTGCGCAGTATTCTCGCCTCGTTGATGATGGCGATCTTCCTCGGTGCCTTGGACCAAACCATCGTCGCCGTGTCCATGCCCGCCATCTCCGCGCAATTCCACGACGTCAACCTGCTGGCCTGGGTGATCTCCGGCTATATGGTGGCGATGACGGTAGCGGTGCCGATCTACGGCAAGCTCGGCGACCTCTACGGGCGGCGGCCGATGATGCTGATCGGCATGGGCCTGTTTACCGTCGCTTCGTTGTTCTGCGGCATGGCCCAGAGCATGGAGCAACTGGTGCTGGCGCGGGTGCTGCAGGGCATCGGTGCCGGGGGGATGATCTCGGTGAGCCAGGCGATCATCGGCGACATCATCCCGCCCCGTGAGCGCGGGCGCTATCAGGGCTATTTCAGCAGCATGTACGCGGTGGCCAGCGTGGCCGGGCCGGTCTTGGGCGGCTACATGACCGAGTACCTGTCGTGGCGCTGGGTGTTCCTGATCAACCTGCCCTTGGGCGCCGGCGCCTGGTACGTGGCCCATCGCACCCTGGTGGGGCTGCCGGCGCCGCAACGCAAGCCCATCATCGATTACCTCGGCACGGTGCTGATGATCATCGGCCTGACCGCCTTGCTACTGGGCATTACCGAAATCGGCCAGGGCCATCATTGGCGTGACAGCCAGGTACTGGGGCTGTTGGCCTGCGCGCTGGTGGCGTTGACGCTGTTTGTCTGGCACGAGCGCCGGGCGCGCGAGCCGTTGCTGCCGATGCATCTGTTTGCCAATCGCAGTGCGGTGCTGTGCTGGTGCACGGTGTTTTTCACCAGTTTCCAGGCGATTTCCCTGACGGTGCTGATGCCCCTGCGCTTTCAGACAGTGACCGGCGGCGGTGCCGACAGTGCCGCCTTGCACTTGCTGCCCCTGGCAATCGGCCTGCCCATCGGCGCCTATTCCGCCGGGCGCCTGACCTCGGTGACCGGGCGCTACAAACCGATGATCCTCAGCGGCGCGCTGTTAAGCCCTCTGGCGATTCTGGGCATGGCCTACAGTGCGCCTCAGGATGTGCTGCTGACCGGCATATTCATGCTGTTGTGCGGGATTGCCGCCGGTATGCAGTTCCCCACTTCTTTAGTCGGCTCGCAGAACTCGGTGGAACAACGGGACATCGGGGTCGCCACCAGCACCACCAACCTATTCCGCTCTTTGGGCGGGGCGGTGGGGGTGGCGTGCATGTCGGCGTTGCTGCTGGCGCTGTTGCAGGACTCCAGCTTCGCCCACCTGGCCAGCGGTGCGCTGGTGGCCGAGGGCAGTTCTGGCAACGTGCTGTTGGATGGCCTGAACGCCGCCCCCGGCGCAGCGCAGAACGCCCTGCGCGGGGAGTTGGGGGACACGTTCCGGCATTTGCTGATGGTGAGTGCGGCGATCTCGCTGCTGGGGTTGGCGGCGGCGATCGCGATGCCCAACCGCGTGCTGCGCGGGCGAGACGACAAAACCCGCTGACTGACACAATAGAGACCTAATGTGGGAGGGGGCTTGCCCCCGCTCGCCACAGGGGAACTCCCACATTTGAATGCATTCCAGTTCAGATCAAGGGCTGTAGTACCCCACCGCAACCATGAAATGCCCGGCCTTGCGCACATACGCATGTTTGTTCTCGACCTTGCCGGTCACCGGGTTCTTCCAGCGGTACTTGTATTCCCCCTGGTCCTGCTCGGCCATCAGCTTGAGGATCGGCTCGCCCACCGGCTTGCCGTCGGGGTCCTTGATCTTGCTGAAGTCGGTGTTGATCAGCCGCAGTGTGGTGCCGTGGGCCACGTAGCGTTTGCTGTTCAGATCGACCACAAACACATAGAGGTCATCCTGCAGGAATCCCCCTTGCAATGAGTTGATGGCCTTGAGGGTGCCGGTTTCATCCTTGAGCAGTGCGTTCACCGCCTTGTTGCGCAGCGCGCGGGCCTGTTCCGGGGTGGCACGCGGCAGGTAATAACCCACGGCCAGGATGCGTTCGCCGACCCGCTGGTAAAACACATGCTTATGTTCGACCTTGCCGTCGTTCCAATTCTGCCAGCGGTAGTCGGCCTGCTGGATGCCCTGGCCTTCCGGCACCTTGAGCGCCTCCTTGAATGACTGGCGCAACTCCGGCCCGAGTACCTCGGACACATCGCGGCCGATCAGCGCGGAGGAGGGGCCGCCGCTGGCCAGCAACACGCCTTGGGTATCGACCACGAATACGTAGCGGTCCTGGTCGACAAACTCGCCCTGGCGACTGAACGCCGCGAAGGCCTTGTCACCGTTGGTCTGGTAATAGGCCAGGGCTTTTCCCAGCAAGGCCTTGGCCGCCTGGGCGTCCTCATCCTGAGTCGTTGCGGCGTGCACCTGGCTGAAACACAACAGCAGCAGCCAGGTGATGCGGAGCAATCCCTTCATGTTCCGTCCCTCATTATTATTGGTGTGACCACAGCGTAGACCGCTGTGGCTCAAGGCGCCGCCAGCCATTGGCTGACGATACCGTCATAGACACCGGTGGCCACGCTCAGGTGCAACCACTGGTCGACATAGCTTTTCCAGGCCACATCGTCACGGGGCAGCAAAAAGGCTTTTTCGCTGTATTGCATCTGCCGTTCCGGGTTGACCGCACACAGCCCCGGCTTGAGTTTCTGCTGGTACCGCGCCTCGCTGGCGTCGGTGATCATCACATCCGCCTTGCCGGCGAGCAGTTCGTCGAAGATGGTCACGTTGTCGTGCAGGCGGATTTGCGCCTGGGCCAGGTGGGCGCGCGCGAATATTTCGTTGGTGCCGCCTGCCGGTTCGATCACCCGCACCTGGGGCTGGTTGATCTGCTCCACGGTCTGGTAGCGCTTGACGTCGGCGCAACGCACCAGCGGGATCTTGCCGTCGACCCCGAGGGACTGGCTGAAGAAGGCTTTTTTCTGACGCTCCAACGACACCGAAATACCGCCCACGGCGATATCGCAGCGCTGGGCGAGGAAGTCCGGCATCAGGGTTTTCCAGGTGGTGGGCACCCATTGGATCTTGGCGTTGAGGCTCTTGGCCAGGGATTCGGCCATGGCAATGTCGATGCCTTCATAGCTGCCATCGGCGCGCAGCGAGGTGTAGGGCTTGTAGTCGCCGGTGGTGCAGACGCTCAGGGTGCCGCGCTCAAGCACCTGGTCAAGACGCGAGGGCGCGGTGTCGGCCAGGGCAGAGGTGGCCAGGCTTGCCAGTACGCACAGGGTTATCGTTGTTTTCATGCGATCGGGTCCTTGGGGCATGCTCGGGGGCGGTCATTATTTCCAGCAGGACGGCCAGGTAGCAAGGGGCGGCAAATGTTTAGCCAAGTTGCACCCAAACTCCGTCAACCCTGAATTTAAACACCTATGCAGGCGTGTGACGCTGGCGCATCTCCATCATTGTGATTCACCCATGGACGGCTGCCTCGACACTCATCCTGCGACATTGCCGTCCGAGCTCGCCTTCTGGGCCCTGTTTCACTGCCGCCACGCGCGCCCGCCAGACTCCCTTCTCCTACGCTGATTTTCTCCATGGATGACGCACGCTTGTGCGCGCCTGCCTGAAACAAACGTACGAGAACCCCCCATGAGTGTTTTTGCCAGCCTGCACGAAGCCCACGCCTTCCTTGCACAGCACCCGGACATCGAGATGTTCGAGCTGTTTATCCTCGACAACAACGGCGTGCCGCGCGGCAAGTTGCTGCACCGCGACGAATTGCTGGCGGTGTATGAATGCGGGCGACCGCTGCCCAGCACCATCCTCGGCCTGACCATTAATGGCGACGATGTGGAAAATTCCGGGCTGGTGTGGGAGGTGGGCGATATTGACTGCCGCGCCTATCCGATCAGCGGCAGCCTGCAGCGCATGCCGTGGCGGCTGATCCCGACGGCGGCGGTGCAAGTCAGCATGCACCCCACCGAAGGCCTGCCCGCCACCGTGGCCGACCCCCGGCATGTGCTGGCCAAGGTAATCGAAGGGTTGAATGCCGACGGTTATTACCCGGTGATGGCGGCGGAGTTGGAGTTCTACCTGCTCGACCAGAAGCCCGACAGCAATGGCCGCCCGCAACCGGCGCGAGACGCGGACGGCGGTCGCCCGCGTTCGACACAGGTCTACGGCCTGCGCGAACTGGAGCAGATCGAACCGTTTCTCGCCGACCTTTACAGCGCCTGCAAACTGCAAGGCATTCCGGCGCGCACGGCCATTTCCGAATACGCCCCAGGCCAGGTGGAAATCACCCTGGAACACCGCAGCGATGCTCTGCAGGCGATGGACGAAGCGGTGCGCTACAAGCGTCTGGTCAAGGGCGTGGCGCATAAACACGGCATGGCAGCGTGCTTTATGGCCAAGCCCTTCGATGACCTGGCGGGCACGGGCATGCATATGCACGTCAGCCTGGCTGACGCCGAGGGCAACAACCTGTTCGCCAGTGCAGCCGCCGACGGCACGCCACTGCTGCGCCACGCCGTGGGCGGCATGCTCAGCACCTTGCTCGACTCACTGCTGATGTTCTGCCCCAACGCCAACTCTTATCGGCGTTTCCAAACCAACAGCTACGCGCCGCTGGCCGCCACCTGGGGCGTGGACAATCGCACCGTCAGCCTGCGCGTGCCAGGCGGGCCGGCCAACTCGCGGCATATCGAACACCGTATCTGCGGCGCCGACGCCAACCCGTACCTCGCCGCTGCCGCGATCCTCGCCGGTATCCACCGTGGCATCCGCGAACAACGCGACCCCGGCGCCCCGGTGGAAGGCAACGGCTACGCCCAGGCCAAGGAATTACTGCCCACCGACTGGCTCACCACCCTGCGTGCGCTGGAGGCTTCAAGCTGGGCGCGGGAGGCGTTCGGCCCTGAGTTCCTGGGGGTGTACCTGGCGGTCAAGCGTGCGGAGTACCGGCAGTTCATGGGCGAAGTAGGCGAGCAGGATTGGCGTTGGTATCTGCATCAGGCGTGAGTGCTTTTATGCTGGCGAGGGTTTCGACCTTTTTTTCACGTTGCAGTCGTTAAGCTGCGAATCAAGGTCGTTCACTCCCGTTCCAGTCACATGAGCCTGCGATGTCGCCACAACCTCCATCCTCCATCGAGATCGAATACGCCGAGCGCTGCGACCGTGAGCACGCGAGGGTTTGCGGTGACACGCGCCCGCCCGGCGTGCGCCAGCGCCTGGCCTCCTGGCGTGATGCCCGGTTGGTGCGGCATGCGCTGAAAGTCGCTGGCGAGCCGGGGCTGATCCTCGATCTGGCCTGTGGCTCGGGGCGCTTCTGGCCGGTGTTGGCCGAACACATCAACCGCGTGATCCTGGCCTCGGACAACTCCCAGGACATGCTCGACCACGCCCGCACCCACCATCCGGCGTCCTTGCTCAAGCGCGTCAAGACGTTTCAGGGTTCGGCGTTTTCCATCGGCTTGTCGGCGAATGCCGTGGACTGCATCTTCTGCCTGGAATTGTTTCGTCATGTGCCCAACAGCGAAGGGCGCATGGCGTTGCTGCGCGAATTTCATCGGGTCAGCCGCGACACGGTGATTGTCTCGGTGCAGTCGCGTACCGCCGTGGAAGAGGAATTTCGTCAAGCCGGATTCAAGGTCTTGAATCAACAGGAATTCGTGCCGGGCTCCAGCCTGTGGCGGGTCTACGTTCTTCGTAAGAAAGGATAACTCCCGCTTGTCGGACTATTCTTCATCTCCTGTCTGAGTTTTCATGGTTGCCTGTGCACTGCGGATGCTCGCTAGCCCCGTTCGCGATATATACTGCGCGCCATTCTTCAAGGGAGAGCCGTGTGGCCATCGATATTCACTGGATCTGCGACAACGATAGCCTCGGCCAGCATTGCGCCGAATGGCAGCAGTTGCCATTCGTCGCCCTCGACACCGAATTCATGCGGGTCGACACCTTTTATCCCATTGCCGGGCTGATCCAGATCGGTGATGGCGTACGCGCTTATCTGATCGATCCCCTGACCATCGACAACTGGCAACCCCTGGCCGCCTTGCTGGAGAACCCGGCGGTGATCAAGGTGGTGCACGCCTGCAGCGAAGACCTGGAAGTATTGCTACGCCTGACCGGCAGCCTGCCAGTGCCGTTGTTCGACACCCAGTTGGCTGCCGCTTACCTGAACCTTGGCTTCTCCATGGGTTACTCGCGCCTGGTACAAGCCGTGCTCGATATCGAACTGCCCAAGGGCGAGACCCGCTCGGACTGGCTGCAGCGGCCACTGTCCGAGACTCAGGTGAGCTACGCCGCCGAAGACGCCGTGCACCTGGCCGAGGTCTACATTCGCCTGCGCCCGCAGCTGTCTG
Source organism: Pseudomonas sp. MIACH (assembly GCF_001269925.1). Classification (GTDB taxonomy): domain Bacteria; phylum Pseudomonadota; class Gammaproteobacteria; order Pseudomonadales; family Pseudomonadaceae; genus Aquipseudomonas. Next base: position 84,160 of record NZ_LHVO01000053.1, on the reverse strand, counting down.
ACGATAAATACGCCTGGGTCCTGGAAGATGGCGCCGAACTGGTCGCCAACCTGCGCCGCGAAGTCGACCCGTACGAGGTGTACCGCGACGCCAAGCTGGCCTGGAAACTGTCCCGCGCGCAGCTCGCCGTCTTGCGTGAACTGTGCGCCTGGCGCGAGCAGCAGGCCCGCGCCCGCGACCTGCCGCGCAATCGCATCATTCGCGAACACTCGCTGTGGCCCCTGGCCAAATCCCAGCCGGACAACCTCGTCGCCCTGGGCAAGATCGAAGACATGCACCCGCGTACCGTGCGCCAGGATGGCCAGTTCCTGCTGGACCTGATCAAGCGTGCCGGCAGCGTGTCCATGGACCAGTGGCCGCCGGCCGTGGCTGAACCGCTGCCGGTGGACGCCGCCACGCTGATCAAGCAACTGCGCGCCCTGGGCCAGACGTTCGCCGAACGCCTGGAGATGGCGCCGGAACTGATGTTGCGCAAGAAAACCCTCGAAGCCCTGGTTAAAAGTGGTTACCCCGATGGGCCTTATAAATTGCCAGACTCGCTGCGTGGCTGGCGCCGCGAGTTGATGGGCCAAGCGCTGCTCGACAGCCTGGCCACTGCCGGAGAACAGCCTTGAAACGTATTTGCTCCATCTATCGCAGCTTGAAAAAAGACGGCATGTACCTCTACGTGCTCAAAAGCGACGCACTGGAGCGCGTGCCGGAACCGTTGATGGTTGCGTTCGGCAAGCCGCACCACGCCTTCGACATGGTGCTGACGCCCGAGCGCAAGCTGTCGCGCGAGGACATCCTTGTCGTGCTGGAAAACCTCGACAAGCAGGGCTATCACCTGCAAATGCCGCCGGCCGAGGACGAGTACATCGAGCACTTGCCCGAAGAGCTGCTGCGTCGCAACGATCCGATGTGATCGACCAGTGCCCCGCCCGGGGCACATGTTTCAATGGAATCGTATTAGTGGGCGGTGGCCGTAAGGAAGCGGGCGGCCGTCTGCACTGTTTTTGAAAGGTTTGAACCATGCGTGTTCTGATTGCTGAACAGGATCACCCGCTTTACGCCCAATTGCTCAATGAAGCGGCGCCGGACCTTGAGGTGCTCACCAGCGGCGACTCGGCCGAACTGTCGCGCCTGGCCGGCGACTGCCCGGTCTGGCTGGGCCAACCGGACTTGCTGGCCACCTTGCTGCGCCAGGGCCACCAGCCGCAGTGGCTGCAATCGACCTGGGCCGGCATTACGCCGCTGCTGGCCGAAGGCTTGCCCCGCGACTATCGCCTGACCCGCGCCGTCGGTATTTTTGGCCAGGTCATGGCCGAGTTTGTCCTCACCTACATGCTGGGTCACGAGCGCGAAGTACTGGCGCGACTGGTCAGCCAGGTCGAGCGCAAGTGGGACAGCCGCACGGGCCAGAGCCTGGCGGGGCGCAAGGCATTGATCGTGGGCACCGGCGATATTGGCCGCAGCGTGGCAGAGTTCCTCGTGCCGTTTGGCGTCAAGCTGTACGGCATTGCCAGTACCGCGCGGGAACAAGCGCCGTTTATCGAAGTGGCCGGCCTCGACCAACTGGGCCGGTTGGTGGGGGAGGTGGACTACGTGATCAACCTGCTGCCCAACACGCCCAACACCCACGACCTGTACGACGCTGCGCTGTTCAAGCAATTCAAGCCGACTGGCTTGTTCATCAACGTCGGGCGCGGTGTGGCAGTGGTGGATGCCGATCTGGTCGAAGCTTTGAAAGAAGGGCACCTGGCCGGCGCGGTCATCGACGTGTGCCGCCAGGAACCGTTGCCCCAACGCCATCCGTTCTGGACCGCCTGGGGCCTGCTGTTGACCGGGCACAGCTCCGCGCCGACCTCGCCGTCGATGATGGTGGAGTTGTTCCTGGAAAACCTACGCGCGTACAAAGCCAAGCAAGCCTTGCGTGGGGAAGTGGATTTCGAGCGCGGTTACTGAGCCGACGCGGGAAGAAAATGTGGGAGGGGGCAATCCCCCCCTCCCACATTTTAAGATTGCGTCAGTTTCAGAGGCTGAAATCACCTTCTGACACCAGCTCGCTCAGCGGCTTGCGCGGGCTTGGTACTTCACGGCCTTGCAGGTACTCGGGCAGGGTCGATTTGTCGCCCAGCTTGCCGACCGCAACGGCGGCATGCAGCGCATAACCCTCTGGAATCTTCAGCTCCTTGCGGGTCAGCTCCTGATCAAAGCCGGCCATGCCGTGGGTGTGCCAGCCGCTGAGGCTGGCTTGCAGCGCCAGGTGGCCCCAGGCCGAGCCGGTGTCGAAGGTGTGCCACAGGGCGGGGGTTTCTTCCGTGGCGCCGGGGGCGATGAAGTCGGTTTTCGAGGCGATGATCACCAGGGCCGACGCATGCTGTGCCCAGCCACGGTTGAATTCATTCAGCAGGCCCAGGAAGCGCTCCCAATCCGGCGTGTCACGGCGTGCGTAGAGAAAACGCCAAGGCTGCGAGTTGTACGCCGACGGTGCCCAGCGTGCGGCTTCGAAGAAGCTCAGCAAGGTTTCCTGCGGGATGCTCTCGCCGGTAAAGGCGCGGGGCGACCAGCGTTCGGTGAATTGGGTGTGGATCGGGTAATCGGCAACGCGTGTCATGGGCAGCTCCTGATCGTCAATTCGGCGCTCAAAGCTACTGCGCGCCCGCTAGACTGACAAGTCTTGTCATACCGGCAGTCGTAAGCGCTTGGCCCCAGGGGCCTTGGGCACTAGACTGGCGGCCTTTTCACCTACCGATACTGATGTAGAGCCATGGCCGCCAAAGTCGAACCTTTCTGGATACGCAAAACCCTTGAACACCTCGACCAGGAGGAATGGGAGTCGTTGTGCGACGGCTGTGGCCTGTGCTGCCTGCAAAAGCTTGAGGACGAAGACGACAACAGCGTCTATTACACGCGCATCGCCTGCAAACTGCTGGACCTTAAGACCTGTCAGTGCACCGACTACCCCAACCGCCGCGCCTCGGTGCCCGACTGCATCCAGCTCACTCCCGGCCAGGCCGATCAGTTCAAGTGGCTGCCGCCCACCTGCGGCTACCGCCTGGTCAGCGAGCGCAAGGACCTGCCGCTGTGGCACCACCTGGTCTGCGGCGACCGCGATGCGGTGCACCATGAACGCATTTCCCAGTCCGGGCGCATGCTCAGCGAAGGCAGCGTGCCCGAGGACGACTGGGAGGACTACCTGATCTTCCGCGCGGGCTGAGCAAGGAGTGTGTATGAGGGCGGGAACCAAGCTGGCGGCAAGCCTGGTGTTGCTGGCGTTGAGCATGCCTGCGTGGTGCGCGAAGAAAGTCGACCTGGATTATCACGTCAAGCTGCTGCCCCAGAGCGACCAGGCCGAGGTGCGGGTGAGCCTCTCCCAGGGCTCGGCGGTGCGCAGCCTGAACTTTGACCTGGGGCGCGATGGGGACTATAGCGACTTCAAGGCCGACGGCCAGTGGAGCGTCACTGAGCACCGTGGCCTGTGGCAGCCCAGCGCCAGCAAGGCCAGCCTGACCTACCGTGTACGCCTGGGCCAGGCGCGCAAGCCGGGTATTTATGAAGCGCGGATGACGCCGAGCTGGGCGCTGTTTCGCGGCGAAGACCTGGTGCCCCCGGCGCGCCTCGACCAGCAGGACGGTGTTGAGCTGGTTTCGCGCCTGGTGTTCGAACTGCCGGCCGGCTGGAAAAGCATCGAAACCGCCTGGCCGCGCATCGGCAAGAACAAATTCCGCATCGACAACGTCTCGCGCCTCTTCGACCGGCCTACCGGCTGGATGCTCGCCGGCACCCTCGGTAGCCGCCGTGTGCGTCTGGGGGAAACCGAAGTCACCGTGGCCTCTCCCAAAGGCCAGGCCATGCGGCGTATGGATGTGCTGACGCTGCTGACGTTTGTCTGGCCTCAAGTGGAAGCCGCATTCCCGCGTCATCCGGCCAAGCTGTTGGTGGTGGGCGCCAGCGACCCGATGCGCCGTGGCGCGTTTTCGGCACGCGACTCGATCTACCTCAACAGCCGCACGCCGCTGGTCAGCGAAAACGGCAGCAGCCCGTTGATCCGTGAAGTGGTGCAGGCGATTGGCCGCTTCAACGACCACGAGACCAGCGACTGGATCAGCGAAGGGCTGGCCGAGTATTACGCCATCGAACTGCTGCGCCGTGCAGGCGGAGTTACCGATGAGCGCTATCAGGCGATACAGGCGCGGTTGACCAAGGAAGGCAAGGACGTGAACAGCCTGCGCGGCGAACACGTCAGCGGCGCGACGGTGTCACGGGCGGTGGTGGTGTTGCAGGAGCTGGACCGCGAGATCCGCGTGAAAACCCACAACAAACGCTCCCTCGATGACCTCGCGCAAGCGGTGATGCGCGCCAACAGCATCACCACGGCGGAGTTTGTGCAGTTGGCCGAGAGCATCATTGGGGAATCGTCGGTGGTACTGGACAGCAAGCTGCTGCGCTGAGCCCTCGCCATACACAAAACAAAAGGTGGGAGGGGGCTTGCCCTAATGCCATGTAGGAGCGAGCTTGCTCGCGAAAAACGTCAACGATAACGCGTGCTTCCTGAATGAACGCGGCGCCTGTGAGTTTTTCGCGAGCAAGCTCGCCCCTACAAAAAGCTGAATCTAACCGGTGGTTTTAACCGCTTTCTCAGCCGCCACTTCCGCCTTGGTCTTCAGGTTTTTCAGTTCTGCACCGGCACGCTCGATCTTCGTGCGCACGCTGTTCATTTCCTGGCGGCCCTGTTCCAGCTTGTCTTTAAACGCACTGTGCCCGGTAAAGCCGCGTGCCAGTGCCACACCGCCGATCGCTACCTGAATCAGGCCGAAAATCCCGCCACGGCGCAGGCCTTTGCCCACCATCATTACGCCACCGGCCACTGAGCCGATGCGTTCCCAGCCATGCACGTTCTGGGTAGGCTGGGTTTGGTAGGGGGTGTGTTCGATGATAGGTCGCAAGGTTTTGCTGTCGCTCATGATCTGTCTCCAACAAGGGCAAGTGTCTGCAGATGACTGCGCGCAGGCGCCGGATGTTCCCAAAAAATCAGTACTTGGGGCCCGAGCGGGTGTTGTTGCCCTTGGCCAGGCGGTCGTAGAGCACCACGTTGACGGTTGCAGCAAGGTTCATGCAGCCAGTGGTCGGGATGTACACGACGTCTTCGCACCAATCGCGGATGTCTTTATCCAGCGACCCGTCTTCAGGGCCGAAGATATACAGCGCGCGGTCGGGGTGGGTGTATTCGGGCAGCGGACGGGCGCCTTCCACCAGTTCCACCGCGACCGGGATGCAGCCCAGGGGCAGGATCTTCTTCAGGTCATCGATGCCGATCAGCGGAATGTCGTGGTGGACCTTCTTGGTGTCGGTGATGAAATCCCGCGCGCGCTCGTAACGCACGCCGGTGTAGAACACCGAGGCCACGCCGTAGCAGCCGGCGGCACGCATGACCGAACCAACGTTTTCGGGGGATTTGGGGTTATACAGACCGATGCAGCTGTAGCGTTTATTGCCCACGGGGAAGGGTGCCTTGGAGAAAAACGGCGATTATACGGCTTGAAGGTGATGTATTGCTTGGGCTAACGCTATCGGGAGCAAGCCCCCTCCCACATTTGAAAGTGTTCACAACTCAAAATGTGGGAGGGGGCTTGCTCCCGATGAGGCCATGACAGGCGACGACAATCTTCAGTCGTCTTTCTTCATCAGCCCCGCCAACGCCGCAAACGGGTTATGCGTGGCCTTGGCGATCGTCGGGCTGCTGGTGGAGCCTTCGCCGAAGTACTGCTGGTCGGTGTAGCGCGAGTGTTCGTTGTCGTGGCAGTACAGGCACAGCAACTCCCAGTTCGAGCCATCCTGGGGATTGTCATCATGATTGTGGTTACGGTGGTGTACCGTCAGTTCACTCAAGCGCTTGCCGGCGAATTCGCGGGCGCAGCGGCCGCACACGTGGGGGTACATCTTCAGGGCTTTGTCGCGGTAGCCCATTTCCCGGTCGCGCTGGGCATCGGCAAGGATGCGGTCCAGCTTGGCGGTGTGGGAGGGCGGGTTGGTCGAGCTCATCATGGCTCCTGGCTATTTGGTGGTCACGGATGTGGTTGATTCTAGCCGTTGGCCGTGCAATTGGCTGCGGCTTTTTAAGCACCGTCTGCGCAGTTCACGATTGTGCTTTGCCCTGAAACAATCGGTACACCAATGCCTGCGCCAGCGCGGCCGTCAGCACTCAAACTTTGTGTAGTATCGAGCGCCCCGATCAGCAGATAGTAAAGGTACGTGATGCCCGTTATCCCCCCTTCGAACACGACGCTGCCAATAGGCCAGACTATGCCTGCCAGCGAGGGCAACCGCCCGTCGTCAAAACGTTCCATTGACTTCAGCTCGCTCAATAGCGAGAGAGACCTGTTCCGGCCTGTTCACGGCGCATCATCGGAAAAAGCGCTGTCGCCCCCACCTAAAACTGTTTCGGTCGACACGGGGCGTTCTGTGACGCTCCATGGAGGCGACTCGACGCTCTCCACACAATACCTCTCCTACTCCTCGGCGTTGGCAGTGCTTTCGAACTGGAATGGAAACACCTTCGAAATGCGTACGTTGATGAACCTGACTGGGAGCAGTCTGAGCCATTGTCGGGATGCCGAGGATATCGACAAGCTTTTCGATACGCTCAAGCCATCCCTGGACGGCGGCGCAAAGGTGATTTGGGTCGGAGGGCTGGACGCTCAGACGGATTCCGCATTGAGGAGGGGCCTGGAGCAAGAGCACGGCGGACGTCAGCCCCTATTGGAGTTATTGGAGACTCCGGGTGTGTCCACCATCATTGCCGGCGCCAGTGGCGTTGAGGTCATGGCAGACGGAAGCTTTACCTTGGAAAAAAATATAGGCCGAGGCGAGCTGAACGAGCAGGAGGTACGCGGCCTGTGTCACTTCGCGTGAAACAGGCGGGGTGAAGTGGTTAGCCCTTGAGCTTTTCCGCAACCCAGATGGTGTGCCGGGTGCCCTTGTTGCCGTGGGCAAACACCTGCACTTCCTCGGCCTTGAAACCGGCCTTGCGCAGTTTGTCGCTGAACAGCTTGTCGGCGCTGGCGGACCATACCGCCAGTACGCCTTTGGGGCGCAAGGCCTTGGCGCAAGCGGCCAGGCCACCGGCTGAATAGAGCCAGCTGTTGGCCTTTTGCGTAAGGCCTTCGGGACCGTTGTCGACGTCGAGCATAATCGCGTCAAAGCCCTGGGGCTCGGCCTGCAGCACCTTGGCCACGTCTTCCATGCGGATCACCGTGCGCGGGTCCAGCAGTGGGCGGCCGGCCTTTTCCCCCAATGGCCCACGGTTCCACTCCACGACACCGGGCACCAGTTCCGCCACCACCACTTCGGCGGTCTTGCCCAGGTGCTTGAGCGCCGAGGCCAAGGTGAAGCCCATGCCCAACCCGCCGATCAATACCCGCGAACCCGGCCGCCCCGCGACCTTGCGGCAAGGGATTTCCGCGAGTGCGTCTTCGGAGCCGTGCATGCGCGTGTTCATCAACTGGCCGCCGTCACCGCCCTGGATCTTGATGACAAAGTCTTCACCGTATTCGAACAGGCACAAGGCACCGCCGTTGTCGGGGATCGGGGTGGTGTCCAGCAGAACGAAACGTTTCATGGAAATCTCATTGGGAAGGGCATTCTTGCGCGGTTGGGAGTAGCCTTACGACATTCCGGTCAGGCCATGGAGCCATCGATGAAGTGCAGCATTCTAACGGTCATTGTGTTGAGCGCGCTCGCATTGGGTGCGGCGCAGGCTCAGGAGTTGCAAACCGTACCGGTGGCGCCGGCACCTACCCCAGGCGCACCGGGCACTCCAACGCCGACGCTCTACCCGCAAGTCACGCCACCGGTCGTGCCCAAGACCAACGGCTCGCCACCCCTGGCACCCATCGTGCTGCCAGCGCCGCCGAAGGACCAGACGGTGCCCGGCCTGCAGCAGAACGACAGTAAGCCAAAGACGCCTGGCGGCTAGAACTGTTGGGAGAGTAATTGCCCATCGGCCATGCGCAGGCGCTTGGACAACGCGATGGCGATTGCGCGGATGATCTTTGCCGCCACACGCGGCGTTTCATTGAGCATCTTTTCCAGCGCGTCCTTGCCCAGGTTCAACAGCACACAGTCACTGGCGGCCACGCAACTGGCGGAGCGCCGCTCGCCGTCAAGCACCGCCATCTCACCAAAGGCCCGGCCGCTGCGCAGGGTGGCGATGGTCAGGCGCTGGCCGGTGTGGTTGGTTTTCTGCACCGCCACCTGACCGCTGTGGATGATGCACATGAAGGTGCCGGCATCGCCCTCGAGGAAAATCACCTCGCCCTCGGCAATGCTGCTGATATTGAAATAGCCTGCGGCCACATGAAAATCTTCCGGCAACAACGGGTCGAACAGGCCGCAGTCCATCAGCATGTCGCGAATTTCGGTATTCATCAGGGTCGGTAGTGCCATGGCTGCAATCTTGGTCCATCAATCAGGAGGCGGTCCTGTGTTCAGACAGGGCCGCCCCGCTAAGTTCCTTAAATCAGCCCCAGCGCCTTGAACACAAATGCATATTCGAGTGCTACGTCACGTAATCCCTGGTAGCGACCGCTCATCCCGCCGTGGCCGGCACCCAGTTCGGTCTTGAGCAACAGCAGGTTGTCGTCCGTCTTGGTGTCGCGCAACTTGGCCACCCACTTGGCCGCTTCCCAGTACTGCACACGGCTGTCGTTGTAGCCGGCGATCACCAGCGTGGCCGGGTAGGCCTGGGCGCTGACGTTTTCGTACGGCGCGTAGGCCTTGATGCGTTCATACACTTCGGGCTCTTCGGGGTTGCCCCACTCGTCGTACTCGGTGATGGTCAGCGGCAATTCCGGGTCGAGCATAGTGTTGAGCACGTCGACAAACGGCACTTCGGCAATCGCTGCCTGGAACAGCGCCGGACGCTGGTTGAGCACCGCGCCGATCAACAGGCCGCCGGCACTGCCGCCGCTGATGGCCAGTTGCTTGGAGGTGGTCAGGCCTTCGGCGATCAGGTGCTCGGCACAGGCGATAAAGTCGCTGAAAGTGTTCTGCTTGTGTTCCTGCTTGCCATTGCGATACCAGGCTTCACCCAGTTCGCCACCGCCGCGCACGTGCGCAATGGCGAAGGCCACGCCACGGTCCAGCAGGCTCAGGCGTGCGTGGGAGAACCACGGGTCGAGGCTTTGGCCGTAAGCACCGTAGCCATACAGGTACAGGGGCGTCGGTTTGCCGAGCTGGTCGCGCTTGACCACCAGGCTGATCGGCACCTGGGTGCCATCGACGGACGTAGCCCACAGGCGCTGGCTGACGTAGTCATCGGCATTGAACACGCCGAGTACCGGAGTTTCCTTGAGCACCTGCTGCGCGCCGCTGGCCAGTTCCAGCTGGCGTACCTGGGCCGGGCGGTTCAGGGCTTCGTAGCGCAGGCGGATCTTGTCGCTGACGAATTCCAGGCTGTTCTGGACGTAGAGGCTGTAGGCGGCGTCGGGTAACTCCACGCGATAGGCCGGCATGCCTTGGGGGTGCACTTCGATCACCGGCAGGCCGCCGATGCGCAGGCTCAGGGTCATGGCGCTGACGTTCAGGCTGACGCCGTCGAGCATCACCTCGTCGCTGTGGGGGATCAGGTTCTGCCACTCATCCTCGGTCGGCACGTCGCCAATGTCGGTAGCCACAAACAGGGCGTAGTTGATGCCATCACGGTTGCTGCGGATAAACCAAGTCCACGCGCCATTCAGTTGGCCGTGGTCGACATCGTATTCATGGTCCTCGACCCGCGGTGCCAGGCAGGTGAAGTCCAGGTGCGGCTGGTTGGCGTCCAGCGCCCAGATTTCGCTGGTGGTCTTGCTGCCCAAAGCCAACAGCAGCTGGCGCTCGGAGCTGGAGCGGTAGCAGTGCAGGAAGAAACGTCCGTCCGGCTCGTGGAACACTTCCTGCGCCGCCGTGCCATCCAGGCGGTAGCGATACAGCTTGTGCGGACGGTGGGTGTCGTCCAGCTCGCCGAAGAACAGTGTCAGGCTGTCATTGGCCCAGGTCATGCTGCCGTCGCAGTTCTCGAATGCCAGTTCGCTGACTTTGTCGGTGGCCAATTCCTTCACGAACAGGGTGTAGATCTCTTCGCCACTGGTGTCGAGGCTGTAGGCCAAACGCTGGTGGTCGGGGCTGATGCTGAACGCGCCGAGGGAAAAGAAGCCGCCGTTGGCCAATACGTTCGGGTCCAGCAACAGCTCTTCGCTGCTGTCGTCCACCTGGTTGCTGTCGTCGGCCGGGCGGCGGCAGCGGTAGTGGCGGGCGTATTCGTCGCCGGCGGTGGTGCGCGTGTAATACAGGTACGGACCCCAGGGGGAGGGCAGGGACAAGTCGGTTTCGAGAATGCGGCCCTTGATCTCCTCGAACAGGGTTTCGCGCAGGGCCTGCTGGTCTGCGAGTTGCGCTTCCTGAAAGGCGTTTTCGGCCTTGAGGTAATCAAGCACTTCAACACTGTCGCGCTCTTGCAGCCAGGCGTAGGGGTCCTGGCCTGGGGCTTTACGGGCAATCGGGGCGGTCGATGAAGGCATGGAGCACTCTCTGTCTGGCGGAAGGTGGCAGGCATTGCAGCCGCGACACGCAAAAGCCGTTATCATAGCCGCCTGTTTGCCTACCTTGCCATGGACACCATGACCGAGAACGACTATCTGACCGCTTGGGGCCTATACGCCTTCGCCGCTTTGGGCTGCCTGTTGGTGTGGTGGCGCATGACCCGCTGGATCTGGCGCTGGCTGCGCGAGCCGCTGCAATTGCTGATGGCGGTGCTGCTGTTGAGCCCGACCATCGTCGATCCGGTCAAGACTCAGTTCGCGCCGGCCGTGGCCATCACCGCCCTGGACCTGGTGCTCAAGGTCGGCAATAACGCCTGGCGGGCCATTTCCGATTTGTTCATGTACACCCTGATCGCCTTTGGCGTGTACATCGTGTTTGTGTTGATCCGCTGGCCCATCGAGCGCGCGGCCAACGCCCGCCGTGAGCGCAAGGCCGCCACCGATGCCGCCTTGGCCGCCGAGCCTGTGGACGAAGACGATGAGCCTTTCCGCCGTCCTGCACCGGTGAGCGGTATGCGGGTCGAACCGCGCCTTTAACGTTGTCCGCCCTGCAGCGAGAGCCCTGGCATGTGTGAATTATTGGGCATGAGTGCCAACGTCCCCACCGATATCGTGTTCAGCTTTACCGGGCTGATGCAGCGTGGTGGGCGCACCGGTCCCCACCGCGACGGTTGGGGCATCGCGTTCTACGAAGGTCGTGGCCTGCGCCTGTTCCAGGACCCGGCCGCGAGCAGCGAGTCGGAAGTTGCCCTGCTGGTGCAGCGTTATCCCATCAAGAGTGAAGTGGTGATCGGGCATATCCGCCAGGCCAACGTCGGCAAGGTGAGCCTGGCCAACACCCACCCGTTCGTGCGCGAACTGTGGGGCCGCAACTGGTGTTTCGCCCACAACGGCCAACTGGCGGACTTCACCCCTCGCGCCACCTTCTACCGTCCGGTCGGCGATACCGACAGCGAAGCGGCCTTTTGCGACTTGCTCAACCGCGTGCGCGAAGCCTTCCCCGAGCCGGTGGACATCGAACAGATGCTGCCGGACCTGATCGCCGCCTGTGCCGAATACCGCAGCAAAGGCGTGTTTAACTGCCTGCTCAGCGATGGCGACTGGCTGTTTTGCTATTGCTCGACCAAATTGGCGCAAATCACCCGGCGTGCACCGTTTGGCCCGGCGCGCCTGAAAGACGTCGACGTGATCGTCGATTTTCAGGCCGAAACCACCCCCAACGATGTGGTGACGGTGATTGCCACCGAACCGTTGACCGACAACGAAAACTGGACCCGCTACGAACCGGGCCAATGGAGCCTGTGGCGACGCGGTGAATGCGTCAGCCAGGGCGTTACCGAGTAAGGATATCGACCATGTTGCTGAGCTATCTGCGGTTGGTGCTGTTTGCCATTGGCCTGTTGGTCGGCGTGCAAGTGCCGGGGTTTATCAACGACTACGCCAAGCGCGTCGAAGCCCACCTGATCGAGGCGCAGACCGGCCTGAGCGGGTTTGAAACCACCGCGCGGCAGTTCTTCAACGGTGACTTGAAGGCCTTGGTGGCGCATTACCGCGCCAGCGATGACCCGGTGTTCCAGAGCGACGCCAACAGCCTGGGCGCGATGCTTGACCGCCAGGTGGCGTTGGACAAGCAATTCCAGGCCATGCAAGGGCCGTGGTACATCCGCGCCCTGCAAGTGGCGGTGGCCGCCGACCCGGATATTCGCCTGGAGACCTGGAACGGCTACAGCTACCAAATCCTGCTCACCCCCGAAGCAATGGGCTGGGGCCTGGGCGGGGCGATGCTGCTGTCGTTCGGCCTGGAGTGCCTGTTCCGCCTGATCGACTGGGTGGTGCTGGGCGGCAAGCGCTTGCGCCAGAGCCGGCCGATTGAGGAGCGGGACCTGAAAGGTCTCTAAAGACCGCCCCTCCCACAGTTTTAATCGAGTTTCGTCAGGGGGGCAGCAGCATCCGCTCTTCGCCGACTTCCTCGGCATAGCGGGCAACGACCTGCTGGCACAGCCCGACAATCTCCTCCACCAACTCCACCCCCACGCGCCACGACACCACCACCTGCAGATTCGGCAGTTTCTGCGCCATCGGCAACATCACCAATTCGCCGCGTGCCAGTTCTTCGCTGACCAGCACCGGCGGCAGTGCGCCAATGCCGAAGCCATCGCGCAGCAAGCGGGTGATGGCCGACACCGAGTTCACGCAGTTCATCCGCGGTGCAGCCACGCCGTTGGCTTGCATCAGGCTGAGTACATCCTGGTGCGGGTGGGAGTTTTTCGAGTAGGTGATGATGCGCTCCTGGGCCAGATCGGCGAGGGAGGCGTAGTCGCGGTTGTAGATCGACTGGCTGGCGACGATCCAGGCCATGGGGTGGCTGGCCAGTTCCAGGCTGCGCACGGTTTCCAGGCGCAGCAGGTCGGTTTGCAGGATCAGGTCGAGAAAGCCTTTTTGCAGCTGATCGCTGAGGTTAAGCGCGGTATCGGCGACCAATTCGATTTCCACCCGTGGGAAATGGTCCATCAGTTCCGCCACCAACGGGCTGAGCCAGGTGTGGATCACCGTGTCCATCGCGCCGATCCGAATACGCCCGACCTTGCTGCTGGTGGTTTCCAAGGACTGCTTCAGGCCCTGCATGGTCACCATCATCTGCTCGGCATAATCGAGCACCTTCAAGCCTTCCGGGGTCAGGCTCACGCCCCGGGAGTCACGCAGAAACAGCTTCACCCCCAGCTCGCTTTCCAGCACGGCGATGCGGCTGGAGATCGAGGCCTGGGTGGTGAACAGTTTCTCGGCGGTCAGGCGGAAGCTCTTGAGCTTGGCCACCCAGACGAAGGTTTCGAGGAACTTCAAATTCATGGGATCAACTTTTTCTTATGCATGGATCGGTTTTTATTAGTTGGACGCCGCACCGGGCAAACGCCAAAAATCGAGCCATTCCACGATAAGCGCCGTTGGGGTGTCAGGACAAGTTGCGAGTTCTGCGTAAAAAATCCCACACTACAAAAAAACAAAGCCTACAGGAGCAACCAGCGTGAGCCGTCTGCTATTGAATTGCGACATCGGCGAGAGCTTTGGCAACTGGACCATGGGTCTGGATGCCGAGGTCATGCCGTTCATCGATTGCGCCAACCTGGCTTGCGGCTTTCATGCCGGCGATCCGAGCATCATGCGCAAGACCGTCAGCCTGGCGCTCAAGCACGGCGTGCAGGTGGGTGCCCACCCGGCGTATCAGGACCTGCAAGGCTTCGGCCGCCGTTCCATGGCCTACACACCCCAGGAAATCCAGGACCTGCTGCATTACCAGATCGGCGCACTGGATGGCATCTGCCGTGCCCAGGGCGGACGTGTCAGTTACGTCAAACCCCACGGCGCGATGTACAACGACATGATGGCCAACCCGGTGCAACTGCGGGCGGTGATCCAGGCCGTGGCTGCTTATGGCGACCTGCCGCTGATGCTGCTGGCCACCCGCGACAACAGCGCGGCCCAGGCATTGGGGGATGAGTACGGGGTGATCCTGTGGTTCGAGGCTTTCGCCGACCGTGCGTACGACAGCAACGGCCACCTGGTTTCGCGCCAGTTGCCGGGTGCCGTGCACCATGATCCAGAGGTCATCGTCCAACAGTCCTTGACCCTTTCCCGTGGCGAACCCCTGACCGCCAGCGATGGCAGCCCGTTGCTATTGCGCGCCAATACCCTCTGCGTGCATGGCGACAATGCCAGCTCGGTCGCCGCCGTAAAGCGTATCCGCGAGGCATTGAAGCCAGCATGAAGGCACGGATTGAAGTGGTGGCCATTGACTGCCTGATGGTGCGTCTGTTTGAGGTGATCGCCGAAGCCAATATGCCGTGGATGCTCGCTGCCACCCAGCGCTTGCGCAGCGGCTTTGGCGCAGCCTTGGTGGATCTGGTGCCGTCCTACACCACCTTGATGGTGCATTACGACCTCACCATGTTGAGCCCGGCGCAGGCACGCGGACTGATCGACCAGGCGCTGACCGATCTGCAGCCCCAGGCCCAGGGCAGCGGCCAGTGCCATGTGCTGCCGGTGTGGTACGACCTGAGTGTCGGCCCTGAACTGACATTGCTCGCCCAGCGCAGTGGCCTGGCCGTCGACGACGTGATCCGTCGTCACAGTGCCCACGAATACCAGGTGTTCGCTCTCGGCTTCGCCCCCGGTTTTGCCTTTATGGGGTTGGTGGATGAAATCCTCGCCACGCCGCGCCTGAGCACCCCGCGCAAACGCGTGGCGGCCGGCAGCGTGGGCATCGCCGAGCGGCAAACCGCTGCCTACCCGGTGGTGTCCCCCGGTGGCTGGAACCTCATTGGCCGCACGCCGGCCAAGCTGTTTGATCGCGAGCGCGACGGCTACAGCCTGATGCAGCCTGGCGACACCGTGCGCTTTGAGTCAGTCAGCCACGCTGAATTTATCCATCTGGGTGGCGATGACACGCCGTTGGAGGCGCAGGCATGAGCCGCTTGATCATTGAGGCCAGCACGCCGCTGTGCCTGTTGCAGGACGCCGGTCGTTTTGGCGTGCGCCACCTGGGCGTAACCCAGGGCGGCGCGCTGGATTGGGTGTCGATGTCCTGGGCCAATTGGCTGCTGGGCAATGCGCTGGACGCGCCGGTGGTGGAAATCACCCTCGGCGGCTTTACCGTACAGGCCGAGGAGTATTGCCTGCTGGCCTTGGCCGGGGCGGACTTGGGCGCGTATATCGACGAGCGCGCCATCAGCCCTGGGCGCAGTTTTATCCTGCAAAAGGGCCAGCGCCTGCGCTTTACCCAACCGTTCAGCGGTGCGCGGGCTTACCTGGCGGCGCCGGGCGGGTTTGATGCGCCGGATGTGCTGGGCAGTTGTGCCACGGTGGTACGCGAGGAACTGGGCGGGCCGGACGGCTTTGGCAAGGCCCTGGCTGAAGGCGGGCGGTTGGCCTATTCCGGTACTGGTGGAGCGATGAAAGTGCTGGCCAATCCAAGCCTGCCTGCCAAAGCTGCATTGGATGTGATTGTTGGCGCACAAATTGGCCTGTTCAGCGGCCAGAGCCTGTTCGATGCCTTCAACACCGACTGGGCCCTGGACAGTCGCGCCGACCGCATGGGCATGCGCTTGCTCGGTACGCCGTTGCAGTACCAAGGGCCGTCGCTGATCTCCGAAGGGATCCCGTTGGGGGGCATCCAGGTGCCGCCGGATGGGCAGCCGATTGTGTTGCTCAATGATCGGCAGACCATTGGCGGGTATCCGCGTCTGGGCGCGTTGACGCCATTGGCGCTGGCGCGGCTGGCGCAGTGTTTGCCGGGGGAGACGGTGAGGTTGGCGCCGGTGGTGCAGGAAACGGCGCATCGGCAGCATGTGGCGTATCTGCGCAGGTTTACCGCGTAAAGAAAACTCCTACGGGAGTGCCAGCGTTTGTCGTCTTCGCTGCTTGGGTGCAGTCATGAAAATCTTGATAGGTCCATCCACTACTCAGGATTTGCCATGCGCTATTTGAAGATATTTGCCCAAGATGTGTTCGATAACGATATTCCCGACGTGGTCTATCTGGAGTTCTATGACGACTCCCAAGCCCGCGCGCTTGTCCACCGGGCGACGGCGTTCGATATCACCGAAAACGGCCAGTTCGACTGGGTCATTGCGGACGATCTCAATCAGGACGGTATTGTCGACACCGTGGACCGGGAGATGGCCCTTGAGTTTGCCCAGCTGTTTCTGGCATTCGAACGGTTCAGCCTCGACGAACCCTTCGACAAGTACCTGAAGGTATTTGCCGGGGACTTTGATAACAACGGGATTCCCGACACGGTGCGCTTGCACTTTCATCAAGGGGAAGGGGCGCCCCGAGATGAAACCATTGTCTATTCGGCGGCGGTGTACAGCGACGGTAATGGTCGGGGGAGCACTGTCTCGATCAACCAGGACGTCAACAATGATGGGGTAGTCGACCGTCAGGATTCGGAACTGGTCAAACAGTTCGCTGCGCTGTTCCTCAAGTTTGCCTGGATCGACAGCGAGCACTGCTGAGTGTGCCTGTAGCCGATACCATCGGCTACAGGACTGCCATCACTTGGACAGGAAGCGCATCCCTTCCTCAAGCCCGCGCAGCGTCAGCGGGTACATCTGATCCTCCACCAACTCCCGCACAATCCCCGTCGACGCGGTATAGCCCCACGTATCCTTGGGATACGGGTTTATCCAGATCAGCTTCTTGTACTTGGCCATGAAGCGCTGCATCCACACATAGCCCGGTTCTTCATTCCAGTGCTCGACGCTGCCGCCGGCCTGGGTGATTTCATACGGCGCCATCGACGCATCGCCGATAAAGATCACTTTGTAGTCGGCGCCGTACTTGTGCAGCAGGTCCTGAGTAGATGTTCGCTCCGAGGTGCGGCGCTGGTTGTTCTTCCACACCGACTCGTACACGAAGTTGTGGAAGTAGAAGTACTCCAGGTGCTTGAACTCGGTCTTGCACGCCGAGAACAGTTCTTCGCAGATCTTCACGTGGGCGTCCATCGAGCCGCCGATATCGAACAACAACAGCAGCTTGATGGTGTTGCGCCGTTCCGGGCGCATCTGGATATTCAGCAGCCCGGCATCGCGAGCGGTGTGGTCGATGGTGCCGTCGATGTCCAACTCTTCGGCCGCACCCTGGCGGGCGAACTTGCGCAGGCGGCGCAGGGCGATCTTGATATTGCGCGTGCCCAGTTCCACCTGGTCATCGAGGTTCTTGTACTCTCGCTGGTCCCAGACTTTCACCGCCTTACCCTGGCGCTTGCCGGCGTCGCCGACGCGAATGCCTTCCGGGTTGTAGCCGCCGGAGCCGAACGGGCTGGTACCGCCGGTGCCGATCCATTTGTTGCCGCCGGCGTGGCGTTCTTTCTGTTCTTCCAGGCGCTTTTTGAATTCCTCGATCAGCTTGTCCAGGCCGCCCAGGGACTGGATCTGCGCGCGTTCTTCATCGCTCAGCGAGCGCTCGAACTCCTTGCGCAGCCAGTCTTCGGGGATCAGCGCCTGCAGGTGGTCGTCGAGCTTTTCCAAGCCGTTGAAATAGGCGCTGAAGGCGCGGTCGAACTTGTCGAAATGCCGCTCGTCCTTGACCAGGATCGCCCGGGCCAAGTAGTAAAACTCGTCCATGTCGGCGAAGGTCACGCGCTGTTTCAGCGCGTTGATCAGGTCGAGTAGTTCGCGCACCGACACCGGGACCTTGGCGGCACGCATTTCATTGAACAGGTTGAGCAACATTAGCGATTACCGCGACGGCTCATGAACGCCAGACGTTCCAGCAACTGCACGTCTTGCTCGTTCTTGACCAAGGCACCGGCCAGGGGCGGGATGGCCTTGGTGGGGTCGCGCTCGCGCAGCACCGCTTCGCCGATATTGTCGGCCATCAGCAGCTTGAGCCAGTCGACCAATTCGGAGGTGGACGGTTTCTTCTTCAGGCCCGGCACTTTGCGCACATCGAAGAACACGTCCAGCGCTTCGCTGACCAGGTCTTTCTTGATGTCCGGGTAGTGCACGTCGACGATTTTTTGCAGGGTGGTGCGGTCGGGGAAGGCGATGTAGTGGAAGAAGCAGCGGCGCAGGAACGCGTCCGGCAGCTCTTTTTCGTTGTTGGAGGTAATGATGATGATCGGGCGCTTCTTGGCCTTGATGGTCTCGTCGATTTCGTAGACGTAGAACTCCATCTTGTCGAGTTCTTGCAGCAGGTCGTTGGGGAACTCGATGTCAGCCTTGTCGATTTCATCGATCAGCAGGATCACCCGCTCCTCGGACTCGAACGCTTCCCAGAGCTTGCCCTTCTTCAGGTAGTTGCGCACGTCGTGCACCTTGTCCACGCCCAGTTGCGAGTCGCGCAGGCGGCTGACCGCGTCATACTCGTACAGGCCCTGATGGGCCTTGGTGGTGGACTTGATGTGCCAGGTGATCAGCTTGGCGCCGAAGGACTCGGCCAGTTGTTCGGCGAGCATGGTCTTGCCGGTGCCGGGCTCACCCTTGACCAGCAGCGGGCGCTCCAGGGTGATGGCAGCGTTGACGGCCAGTTTCAGGTCATCGGTGGCAACGTAGGCCTGGGTGCCTTCGAACTTCATCGGTCATTCCTCGAATTCATCAATGCCCGACTATACCGCGAGGCCCCGGCGACTGTGAACGCAGACGGGTTATTCAGTCTCTGAATGACCGGTCACGGCTCAATCCGCCGAGGGCTTGGGCTGTTCATAGCGCGCATTGAACGCCTGGATAAAACCATTGCGTAAAATCGCCAAAAATGCGGAGAACGCGCTGACATTTTGCTGATGCACGCTGCCACTGAGTTCCACGCGGGTAGCGAACTGGTTCTTGGACTGGTTTTTCAGCACCGTCTCGCTGGCGCCGACCACGGCCTCCCAGATCGAACGGAAGATGTTCTTGTCCTTGTTCTCGACGTCCTGCTTCCAGTCGAAGACCTCCACATCGCGCAGCAGTGGCTTGATGTACCCGGTCAATTGGCCTTTTTGCGCCTGGGCTTCGATCACCACGTCCCCCGTGCCGGCCTTGAAGTCGAACTTGCCATAGGCCGAGGCGAAGTCATTCATGCGCTTGAGCTGCAGGTCTTTGGCGCGGAAGCGGAATTCGAAGTCTTCGAAATTGTTCAACGGGTCAAAGGTGGCGGTCGCTTCCAGTGGCGCCTGCCCTTGCAGCAGGGCCTTGCCCTCAAACCGCGCGTCGCGTTTGCCTTTGATGTCCACCACGTTGGTGAGGTTGTAGAAACTGGCGTTCACCGACGTCGCATTGATGTTCACCGGCGGGGTGGAACTGAAATTGTGAAAGGCGATCTTGCCCTCTTCGATACGGACCTCATTGAGGGTAATCGGCAACAGCTTGCGCAGTTGCTCCTGCCAGTCGGTGCCCTTACCGGTCTGGGATGCCTGCTTGTTGGCGCCACCGTCGACGAAATTGACCTCAGGCCTGACAAAATGCCCCTCGGCAACCACGGCGTGGTCGTACCACAGCGAGTGCCAGCTCACGGCGAATTCGATCAGGGGCGCCTTGACGAACGGCACGGGCACCTTGCCGTCCACCTTGACGATTTGCAGGCCATTGATCCGGTAAGCACCGCGCCATAAGGCCAGGTCCACATCGGCGACTTCGCCACGGTAGTCACCCATGTCGGCAAGCTTATCGTTCAGGTAATTGCGCACCATATAAGGCAGCGCGATGCTCACGGCCACCAGCACCACCACCAATCCGGCGACGGTCCATAGCGGCCAACTGTAGCGACGTTTCATGGGGCAGTTCTCCTTGCAGGTAGGAGATGGACTGTCGGGATGCGCGCAACGTTCCTCTGACTGGACGCTTGGCAACACGAGGCATACCCTTGGGGCCTTCCTGAAAATCGCCTAATAGGACCCGCCATGAGCCGCATTTTTGCAGACAACGCGCACTCCATCGGAAACACGCCCCTGGTTCAGATCAACCGTATCGCACCCCGTGGCGTGACCATCCTGGCCAAGATCGAAGGGCGTAACCCGGGTTACTCGGTGAAGTGCCGCATTGGCGCAAACATGATCTGGGACGCTGAAAGCACCGGCAAACTCAAGCCGGGCATGACCATCGTAGAGCCGACTTCCGGCAACACCGGCATCGGCCTGGCGTTCGTCGCTGCCGCCCGTGGCTACAAGTTGCTGCTGACCATGCCGGCGTCCATGAGCATCGAACGCCGCAAGGTGCTCAAGGCACTGGGCGCCGAGCTGGTCCTGACCGAGCCGGCCAAGGGCATGAAGGGTGCCATCGACAAGGCCGGCGAAATCGTTGCCAGTGACCCGGCCACCTACTTTATGCCGGCCCAGTTCGAAAACCCGGCCAACCCGGCCATCCATGAAAAAACCACCGGTCCGGAAATCTGGAACGACACCGATGGCGCCGTGGACGTGCTGGTGGCGGGCGTGGGTACGGGTGGCACCATCACCGGTGTCTCGCGCTACATCAAGAACATCGCGGGCAAGCCGATCCTGTCGGTGGCTGTCGAGCCAATGGTTTCGCCCGTCATCACCCAGGCCCTGGCCGGTGCAGAGATCAAGCCCAGCCCCCACAAGATCCAGGGGATTGGCGCCGGGTTCGTGCCGAAAAATCTTGACCTGTCGATGGTCGACCGCGTGGAACTGGTGACCGACGAGGAATCCAAGGCCATGGCCCTGCGCCTGATGCAGGAAGAGGGCATCCTCTGCGGTATCTCCTGCGGTGCCGCCATGGCCGTGGCCGTGCGCCTGGCCGAGAAGCCGGAAATGCAGGGCAAGACCATCGTGGTGATCCTGCCGGACTCCGGTGAACGCTACCTGTCGAGCATGCTGTTCAGCGATTTGTTTACCGAGCAAGAAAACCAGGCTTGATTTATGTCAGCCGGTCAGCCTGGGCCTTCTGCATAATGGCCCAACTGTTTATCATGGCCGGCTGTTACGTCTGGTCTCCCGTCGCCGGGAGGCTGTTGGCCAGGCGCTTATTTCCAGGAGTTGCTGCATGACCTTTTCTTTGGCCGCCAAACTGTCGGTGTTGTTGCTGTTTATCGGCAGCACGCTGTATGTGCACCTGCGCGGCAAGGCCCGTTTGCCGATGTTGCGTCAGTTCGTCAACCATTCGGCGCTGTTCGCCCCCTATAACGCCTTGATGTACCTGTTTTCGGCCGTGCCGTCCAAGCCATACCTGGACCGCAGCAAGTTCCCGGAACTGGACGTGCTCAAGGACAACTGGGAGGTGATCCGCGAAGAGGCCATGCACCTGTTCGACGAGGGTTACATCCGCGCCGCCGAAAAGAACAACGACGCCGGTTTCGGTTCGTTCTTCAAGAAGGGCTGGAAGCGTTTCTACCTCAAGTGGTACGACAAACCCCTGCCATCGGCCGAGGCGCTGTGCCCGAAAACCGTGGCGCTGGTGAGCAGCATCCCCAACGTCAAGGGCGCGATGTTCGCGCTGTTGCCGGGCGGCAGCCACCTCAACCCGCACCGTGACCCGTTTGCCGGTTCCCTGCGTTATCACCTGGGCTTGTCTACGCCGAACTCCGACGACTGCCGCATCTTCGTCGACGGTCAGGTGTATGCCTGGCGCGACGGTGAGGACGTGATGTTCGACGAAACCTACGTGCACTGGGTGAAGAACGAAACCGAGAAGACCCGCGTGATCCTGTTCTGCGACATCGAACGCCCGCTGAGCAATCGCGTGATGACCCGCGTCAACCGCTGGGTCAGCAAGCAGCTGGGCCGCGCCACCGCGCCGCAGAACCTCGACGACGAGCGCGTCGGCGGCATCAACCAGGCGTATGCCTGGAGCAAGACCTTCAGCGACAAGTTCAGCGGCGTGGTCAAGCAGTGGAAGCGCAAGCATCCGAAGGCTTACCGCATTGCACGGCCGGTGCTGGCGGTGGTGGTGCTGGTGCTGTTGTGGAAGTGGTTGTTCGGCTGATCTGAAGCGTTAAACGCGATCAAAATGTGGGAGGGGGCTTGCTCCCGATGGCGGTGGATCAGTCACAGATGTTTTGACTGACATACCGTCATCGGGAGCAAGCCCCCTCCCACATTAGATCTCCATTGCTTTTGAGACCGCCTTAAGAGGCGATCAACTGCCGCAGCACATAGTGCAAAATCCCCCCCGACTTGAAGTATTCCACTTCATTCAAGGTATCGATCCGGCACAGCACCTCGACCTTCTCGCTGCTGCCATCCTCGCGGGTAATCACCAGCGTCAGGTTCATTCGCGGCACGATCTCTACTTCGGTCAGCCCGAGAATATCGATCTTCTCCTTACCGGTGAGCTTGAGCGCCTTGCGGTTCTGATCCAGCTTGAACTGCAGCGGCAGCACGCCCATGCCCACCAGGTTGGAACGGTGGATCCGCTCGAAACTCTCGGCGATCACCGCCTTGACCCCCAGCAGGTTGGTGCCCTTGGCGGCCCAGTCGCGGCTGGAGCCGGTGCCGTACTCTTGGCCGGCGATCACCACCAGCGGTGTGCCGCAGGCCTGGTACTTCATGGCCGCATCGTAGATCGGCATTTTCTCGCCGGTGGGGATGTACAGCGTGTTGCCGCCTTCCTCGCCGCCGAGCATTTCATTGCGGATGCGGATGTTGGCGAAGGTGCCGCGCATCATCACTTCATGGTTGCCCCGGCGTGAGCCGTAGGAGTTGAAGTCACGCGGCTCCACGCCTTGCTCGCGCAGGTAGCGGCCGGCAGGGCTGTCGGCCTTGATGTTGCCGGCGGGGGAGATGTGGTCGGTGGTCACCGAGTCGCCCAGCAACGCCAGTACGTTGGCGCCCTTGACGTCTTTGATCACCGGCAGGGGGCCGGCAATGTCGTCGAAGAACGGCGGGTGCTGGATGTAGGTGGAGTCTTTCTGCCACACGTAAGTCGCGGCCTGTGGCACTTCAATGGCTTGCCATTGCTCGTCACCGGCAAACACTTCGGCGTACTCCTTGTGGAACATGCCGGTGCTGACTTGCGCTACTGCGTCAGCGATCTCTTTGCTGCTCGGCCAGATGTCCTTCAAATACACCGGATTACCCTGCTGATCGTTACCCAGCGGTTCGCTGCTGATATCGATGCGTACGGTCCCCGCCAAGGCGTAGGCCACCACCAGCGGCGGCGAGGCCAGCCAGTTGGTTTTCACCAGGGGGTGCACGCGGCCTTCGAAGTTGCGGTTGCCGGACAGCACCGAGGCCACAGCGAGGTCGGCCTTCTGGATGGCTTTTTCAATCGGCTCAGGCAACGGCCCGGAGTTGCCGATGCAGGTGGTGCAGCCATAACCCACCAGGTCGAAGCCAAGTTTGTCCAGATACTGGGTGAGGCCCGCGGCCTTGTAGTAGTCGGTGACCACTTTGGAGCCCGGCGCCAGGGAGGTTTTCACCCAGGGTTTGCGCGTGAGGCCTTTCTCCACGGCTTTTTTCGCCACCAGCCCGGCGGCCATCATCACGCTGGGGTTGGACGTGTTGGTGCAGGAGGTGATAGCGGCGATCACCACGGCGCCGTTTTTCAGGCGATAGGTCTGGCCTTCATATTCATAGTCGGTTTCGCCCACCAGGTCGGCGTTGCCCACGGCTACACCGCCGCCGCCTTCACTTTCCAGGCGGCCTTCTTCTTTGTTGGTGGGCTTGAATTGCAGGTCGAGGAAGTCGCTGAACGCCTGGCCGACGTTGGGCAGGGAGACACGGTCCTGTGGGCGTTTCGGCCCAGCGAGGCTGGCTTCGACGCTGCCCATGTCGAGGGCCAGGCTGTCGGTGAACACCGGCTCCTGGCCAGCGTTGCGCCACAGGCCCTGGGCCTTGGTGTAGGCCTCGACCAGCTTCACGGTGGCAGCCGGGCGACCGGAGAGGCGCAGGTAGTCCAGGGTCACCTCATCCACCGGGAAAAAGCCGCAAGTGGCGCCGTATTCCGGGGCCATGTTGGCGATGGTTGCGCGGTCCGCCAGGGGCAGGTCGGCGAGGCCGTCGCCGTAGAACTCGACGAACTTACCCACCACGCCTTTCTTGCGCAGCATTTGGGTGACGGTCAGCACCAGGTCGGTGGCGGTGATGCCTTCCTTGAGCTTGCCGGTGAGCTTGAAGCCGATCACTTCCGGGATCAGCATCGATACCGGCTGGCCGAGCATCGCCGCTTCCGCTTCGATCCCGCCCACGCCCCAGCCGAGCACGCCGAGGCCGTTGATCATGGTGGTGTGGGAGTCGGTGCCGACCAGGGTGTCGGGGAACGCGTAGGTGCGGCCGTCCTCGTCCTTGGTCCACACGGTGCGGCCCAGGTATTCGAGGTTGACCTGGTGGCAGATGCCAGTGCCCGGCGGCACCACGCTGAAGTTGTCAAAGGCACTCTGGCCCCAGCGCAGGAAGGCGTAGCGTTCGCCGTTGCGCTGCATTTCGATGTCGACGTTCTGCTCGAAGGCGTCGGCGTTGCCGAACTTGTCGACCATCACCGAGTGGTCGATCACCAGGTCCACGGGCGAGAGCGGGTTGATGCGCTGCGGGTCGCCGCCGGCCTTGGCCACGGCGGCGCGCATGGCGGCCAGGTCGACCACGGCGGGTACGCCGGTAAAATCCTGCATCAGCACGCGGGCGGGGCGGTACTGGATCTCGCGGTCGGACTGGCGCTCTTTGAGCCAGGCGGCAATGGCCTTCAGGTCGGCGCCGGTGACGGTCTTGTTGTCTTCCCAGCGCAGCAGGTTCTCCAGCAGCACCTTGAGGGACATCGGCAGCTTATCCAGGTCACCCAGGCTCTTGGCGGCCTCGGGCAGGCTGAAATAGTGGTAGGTCTTGTCGTCGATTTCTAAAGTTTTAAGGGTTCTCAGGCTATCAAGGGATGACATTACATGACTCCTTATGGTCCGCACGGCTACGGACCTGACGGGACGAACAGAGCTTTCAAACTAGCCCTGTTTTCAGTAGCTGGCTAATTACTGGACTCTATGGACAGAACCAAGGTTCCGAACTCGGCTATCATGCGCGCGTTTTCATGACAGGCATTGCGATAGCGCAACGTCAGTTGAGTCACCAGGAGAGTCGATGAACACCCTTTTTATGCACTGCCGCCCGGGGTTTGAGGGCGAAGTCTGTTCCGAGATCGCGGAACACGCCGCGCGCCTGAACGTTTCCGGCTACGCCAAGGCCAAGACCGGCAGCGCCTGCGCCGAATTTGTCTGCACCGAGGAAGACGGCGCCCAGCGCCTGATGCACGGCCAGCGCTTTGCCGAGCTGATCTTCCCGCGGCAGTGGGCGCGCGGGGTGTTTATCGACCTGCCGGAAACCGACCGTATCAGCGTGATCCTCGCTCACCTGCGTGAATTCCCGGTGTGCGGCAGCCTGTGGCTGGAGATGGTCGACACCAATGACGGCAAGGAACTCTCGAACTTCTGCAAGAAATTCGAAGTGCACCTGCGCAAAGCCTTGTTGAACGCCGGCAAGCTGGTGGACGACCCGAGCAAGCCGCGCCTGCTACTGACCTTCAAAAGCGGCCGCGAAGTGTTTATGGGCCTGGCCGAGTCGAATAACTCGGCGATGTGGCCGATGGGCATCCCGCGCCTGAAATTCCCCCGTGACGCGCCCAGCCGCTCGACCTTGAAGCTGGAAGAGGCCTGGCACCACTTTATCCCCCGCGACCAGTGGGACGAGCGCCTGCATGGCGACATGACCGGCGTCGATCTGGGCGCAGCCCCTGGCGGCTGGACCTGGCAACTGGTCAACCGTGGCATGCTGGTGACCGCCATCGACAACGGCCCCATGGCCGAAAGCCTGATGGACACCGGCCTGGTGCAGCACCTGATGGCAGACGGCTTTACCTTCGTGCCCAAGCAGCCGGTGGACTGGATGGTCTGCGATATCGTCGAAAAGCCGGCGCGCAACGCGGCGCTGCTGGAAACCTGGATCGGCGAAGGGCATTGCCGCGAGGCGGTGGTGAACCTGAAGCTGCCGATGAAACAGCGTTACGCCGAGGTCAAGCGCCTGCTGGAACGTATCGAAGACGGTTTCAAGGCGCGCGGCATTCGGGTGGAGATCGGCTGCAAGCAGCTGTATCACGACCGTGAAGAAGTGACCTGCCACCTGCGTCGGCTGGTGGATGTGAAGAAAACCAAGGCCCGCTAAACTGAGCGCCGGTTTCAGGAGTAGACAATGAGCGATATTTTCGACACCGCCGTTGATGGCACCCTCGATGCAACGGGCCTCAACTGCCCGGAGCCGGTGATGATGCTGCACCAGCACATCCGCGACCTGCCGCCCGGCGGCTTGCTCAAGGTGATCGCGACCGATCCGTCGACCCGTCGCGATATTCCCAAGTTTTGCGTGTTCCTTGACCACGAACTGGTGGATCAGCAGGAGCAGTCCGGTACCTATCTGTACTGGATCCGCAAAAAACTCGACTAACACCGGTCCCTGTAGGAGCGAGCTTGCTCGCGAAGGGCGTTAACGATGACGCGGGTATCCTGAAGGAACGCGGCGCTCTCGGGTTTTTCGCGAGCAAGCTCGCTCCTACAGAGGGACGCGTTGTGCTTATGCCTTGTTGGCGCGAATGCGCCGGCGTGCACTGCGCGCCAGGCGCACCAGCAACATCCCCGCCGCACAGCTCAAGCCCACGATCAGCCCTTGCCACAAACCACTCGGGCCGCTGGGTTCGCCCAACCAGTGGGTCAGCCCCAGGGCGTAACCCACCGGCAGCCCGACGCCCCAGTAGGCAAACAGGGTCAGCACCATGGTCACGCGGGTGTCCTGGTAGCCCCGCAGGGCGCCGGCGGCGGTGACCTGGATCGAATCACTGAACTGGAACAGCGCGGAAAACACAATCAGCGTCGATGCCAGGTGGATGACGATAGGGTCCGGGGTGTAGATCGCCGCAATCTGCTC
Organism: Pseudomonas sp. MIACH; assembly: GCF_001269925.1. Taxonomy (GTDB): domain Bacteria; phylum Pseudomonadota; class Gammaproteobacteria; order Pseudomonadales; family Pseudomonadaceae; genus Aquipseudomonas. Next base: position 57,271 of record NZ_LHVO01000053.1, on the reverse strand, counting down.
GCGAAACACCAGCATCAGGCTGCACGACAGGCAGGCGTAAGCCAGCGCCGTGCCCATGCCGACCCCGGCGGCGAAACGTGCTTCACGCGCCTCGCCACGCCCCAGGGCCTGGCCGACGCGCACGGTGACGGCCATGCTCAGGGAATAGGGGATCATGAACACCAGTGAGCTGACGTTCAGCGCGATCTGGTGCCCCGACACAACGGTGGCGCCCAGGCTGCCGAGCAGCAGGGCGATGACGGCAAAGATGCTCGATTCGGCAAAGATCGCGATGCCGATCGGCAGGCCAATCCCCAGTACGCGCTTGATCACCGACCACTGCGGCCAGTCGAAGCGCTTGAACAGTTCGCTGCTCTGGTAGGCGGCCCCCCAGCGGGTCCAGGCGGCCATGCCGAGCATCATCACCCACATCGCAATCGCCGTGGCCCAACCGCAGCCCACGCCACCCATCGCCGGCACGCCCAGGTGGCCGTAGATGAAGATGTAGTTCAGCGGAATATTCAACGCCAGCCCGCACAGGCCCATGGCCATGCTGGGCAGCGTACGGCCCAGGCCATCACTGAAACAGCGCAGCACGTAATACAGGGCAACGGCGGGCATACCGGCGGCGATGCCATGCAGGTAGCCCATGGTGGGGGCAATCAGGTCCGGCTCAACCTTCATGGCATGCAGGATCGGCTCGGCACAGAGCAACAGCAGCGCGCCGATGATGCCGACCACCACGGCCAGCCACAAAGACTGACGCACCAACGGCCCGATTTCGCCGTAGTGGCCCGCACCGTAGCGTTGGGCGACTTTGGGCGTGGTGGCCAGCAGGGTGCCGGTCATCAGCAGGTAAACCGGAATCCAGATCGAGTTGCCCAGGCCCACCGCCGCCAGGTCCTGGGGGCTGACGCGCCCGGCCATCACCGCATCGACGAAGCTCATGGCGGTGGTTGCCAGTTGGCCGACCATGATCGGCAGCGCGAGCGTCAGCAGGCCGCCCACTTCCCGGCTGATGCGGGCGGGGCGGGAGAGGGGGGCAGTGGCAGTGTTCACGTACGGGAGTCCAGTTAAGAGTGGCGCAAGGCCGCGGATTCTACGCCTTGACGTAACGGTCAGGAAAAAACCTGTGTTAGGGATTTGTAAGCGAGCTGCGAGGCCACCGCATATCCAGTGTGGGAGGGGGGCTTGCTCCCTCCTACATTGAAGATCGCATCCCTGTACACTGCTGATCCGCCAAAGGAGCCTGCCATGCTGATTGTTGCCGACGAAAATATCCCGCTGCTCGATGAGTTCTTCCATGGATTTGGCGAGATTCGCCGCGTGTCCGGCCGTTCCATCGACCGCGCCACCGTCGAACAGGCCGATGTACTGCTGGTGCGTTCGGTAACCAACGTCAACCGCGCCCTGCTGGACGGCAGCAAGGTGCGTTTTGTCGGCACCTGCACCATCGGCACCGACCACCTCGACCTCGATTACTTCAAGCAGGCCGGAATCCAGTGGTCCAGCGCTCCCGGCTGTAATGCCCGGGGTGTGGTGGACTATGTGCTCGGCAGCCTGCAGACCCTGGCCGAGATCGAGGGTGCTGACCTTAATCAACGCACCTACGGCGTTGTGGGTGCCGGTGAGGTCGGTGGGCGGCTGGTCAGGGTGCTCAAGGGGCTGGGCTGGAACGTGTTGGTGTGCGACCCGCCGCGACAGATTGCCGAGGAAGGGGATTACGTCAGCCTGGAGCAGATCATCGAGCAATGCGATGTCATCAGCCTGCACACGCCGTTGACCAAGTCCGGCAATGGTTCCACCTGGCACCTGTTTGATCGCGACCGTCTCAACCGCCTCAAACCCGGCACCTGGCTGATCAACGCCAGCCGTGGCCCGGTGGTGGACAACGCCGCCCTGCGCGACGTGCTGCTGGAGCGCGAAGACCTGCAAGCGGTGCTGGACGTGTGGGAAGGCGAGCCCGAGGTGGACGTCGACCTGGCCGACCTGTGTGTATTGGCCACGCCGCATATCGCCGGTTATAGCCTTGACGGCCGGCAGCGCGGTACGGCGCAGATCTATCAGGCGCTCTGCGCGTACCTGGGGCAGGAACCGGGCATTCAGTTGAGCGATTTGTTGCCGCCAGCGTGGTTGGCCGAGGTGCATTTGAACGCATCGACCGACCCCGCCTGGGCGCTCGCGACGTTGTGCCGCAGCGTGTACGACCCGCGCCGTGATGATGCGGATTTTCGCCGTAGTCTGGTGGGAACAGTGGAAGAGCAGCGCAAGGCGTTCGACCTTTTACGCAAGGGCTACCCGGCGCGCCGCGAGATTGACGCTTTGAAAGTGCGCATCAACGGCGAGTCAGCGGTGTTGTCGAGCATCGTGTCCGCATTGGGCGCGGAAACCGTTTAAACGCCGAATAAAAAACCCGGCCACCTGGGCCGGGTTTGAAAGAACGTGGCGCTTCAGCCTTGCTGGGCAGGCTTGACCAGTCGCTGTTCCAGCTCGCGGCACGCTTGCTGGATCATCTCTTCGGTAATCTGCACTTCGCGGCCCTGGGCGTCGATCACGGAGCAAGGCAATTGCTGCGGCTGGCGGATCACTTCAATTTTGGCATCGCTGCTATTTTGCAAGGTCATGGCCTGTCTCCTCATCAGGTTGTGTACCTACTCTGAACCCCCCGCGTGACCGCGCTGTTACAACTCCCTGCGAGATCACCGGTTCGAACGCTCACTCCAGCAGAAACCGCTACAAATTTCCAGTTGAACGTTAGACCGATAGCCTCTAGGGGCTAGCATCGGTGGGCATAATTAATCTGACTCATTGCTGTTACGAAAGTTGTTATTTGCCCAAGTTCCCCCAATGTGTGTGTACACGTTCCTCATCGGTGATGCCCTCCATGCTCTCAGTCCGTCAACGCCGCGCGATTCGCCTGGCCAGCCGCTTTGTCGCGCCCTACCGCTGGCAGGCACTGGGTGCCCTGGTGGCGCTTATCGTCACGGCTGGCATCACCTTGTCCATGGGCCAGGGCATTCGGCTGCTGGTGGACCAGGGCTTTATGACCCAGTCACCACACCTGCTCAACCAGTCCATCGGCCTGTTCATGGTGTTGGTGCTGGGCTTGGCCGTGGGCACGTTTGCGCGGTTTTACCTGGTGTCGTGGATCGGTGAGCGGGTGGTGGCGGACATTCGCCGGCAGGTCTTCAACCACCTGATCTACCTGCACCCGGGTTTCTACGAGAACAACCGCAGCTCGGAAATCCAATCGCGGCTGACCACCGACACCACCTTGCTGCAATCGGTGATCGGTTCGTCGCTGTCGCTGTTCCTGCGTAATGCCTTGATGGTGATCGGCGGCATCGTGCTGCTGTTCATCACCAACCCCAAGCTCACCAGCATTGTGGTGGTGGCGCTGCCGCTGGTGCTGGCGCCGATCCTGATTTTCGGCCGCCGCGTGCGCAGTTTGTCGCGCCTGAGCCAGGACCGTATCGCCGATGTGGGCAGCTACGTCTCCGAGACCCTCGGCCAGATCAAGACCGTGCAGGCCTATAACCACCAGGTGCAGGACGAACAGCGCTTTGCCGTGACCGTTGAAGAGGCGTTCACCACCGCACGCAAGCGCATCGCCCAGCGCGCCTGGTTGATCACCCTGGTGATCATGCTGGTACTCGGCGCTGTGGGCGTGATGCTCTGGGTCGGCGGCATGGATGTGATCAGCGGGCGCATTTCCGGCGGCGAGCTGGCCGCGTTTGTGTTCTACAGCCTGATCGTCGGCAGCGCCGTCGGTACCCTGAGCGAAGTCCTCGGTGAACTGCAGCGGGCCGCTGGTGCGGCGGAGCGCATTGGTGAGCTGTTGCAGTCGAGCAACGAGATCCAGGCGCCTGCCACTGGGGGTGTGTCGTTGCCGGAGCGCGTCAGCGGTCGCATGGAGTTGCAGGACCTGCGCTTTTCCTACCCTTCGCGGCCGGACAGCTACGCCATCGACGGCCTGAACCTGAGTATCAATCCTGGCGAAACCCTGGCGCTGGTGGGCCCGTCCGGCGCGGGCAAGTCGACGCTTTTCGACCTGTTGCTGCGCTTCTACGATCCTCAGCAAGGCCGCATCCTGGTCGAGGGCCAGGCGTTGACCGATCTCGACCCCCTGGACCTGCGTCGTCACTTCGCCCTGGTGTCCCAGAGCCCGGCGCTGTTCTTTGGCAGCGTCGAAGAAAACATCCGCTACGGCAACCCAACCGCCACCCGTGAGCAAGTCGAAGCCGCCGCCCGCATTGCTCACGCCCACGATTTCATCCTGCAAATGCCCGATGGCTACCAGACCCACCTCGGCGACGGCGGCATGGGCCTCTCCGGCGGCCAGCGTCAACGCCTGGCGATTGCCCGCGCGTTGCTGGTAGACGCGCCCATCCTGCTGCTGGACGAAGCCACCAGCGCCCTGGATGCCCAGAGTGAACACCTGATCCAGCAAGCGTTGCCGCAATTGATGCAAGGGCGCACCACGCTGGTTATCGCCCATCGACTGGCGACGGTGAAGAACGCCGACCGCATTGCGGTCATGGACCAGGGCAAGCTGGTGGCCGTGGGCACGCACCAGCAGTTGATTGCGAGCAACCCGCTGTATGCGCGGTTGGCGGCGTTGCAGTTCAGCGACGCCGCAGAGGTTGCAAAAAACCAGGCCTAGCACGATCTATGTGGCGAGCGGGCTTGTTGTGGCGAGCGGGCTTGCCCCGCGTTGGGCTGCGTAGCAGCCGCCAAAAACTATCAGTTGCACCGCAACGACTGGCTCAGGAGCGCTTCGCACTCCAACGCGGGGCAAGCCCGCTCGCCACAGGGATGTGGTGCGTCATTGGTCGTCAAAATACCGCTCATGCCAATCCACCAGCGGCTGTGGCGAGTTGAGCTTTTGCCCGTAGATAACCGAATAAGACAGCACGTTCTGCACATACTGGCGGGTTTCGTCGAACGGGATGCTTTCCACCCATACATCGAAACTCAGGTGGTCCGCGCCACGTAGCCATTGGCGCACGCGGCCGGGGCCGGCGTTGTAGGCGGCGGAGGCGAGGACGCGGTTGCCGTTGAACTGGCTGTGCACCTGGCTCAGGTAAGCGGCGCCGAGCTGGATGTTTTTGTCCGGGTCCAGCACCTGGGCGGGTGAGGCCAGGGGAATGCTGAACTTGCGCGCGGTGTCCTTGGCGGTGCCGGGCATCAGTTGCATCAGGCCGCTGGCGCCGACACCGGAGCGGGCGTCGTCCATGAAGGCGCTTTCCTGGCGGGTGATAGCGAACACCCAGCTGGAATGCAGGCCACGCACCTTGGCTTCGCGCACCAGGGTGTCGCGGTGGGCCATCGGGAAGCGGATATCCAGGTCATCCCAGTACTGCGCCTGGCTGATGGTGCGGATTGCCGGGAAGTACCACTTCATGTCGTAGGCCAGCTTGGCCTGGGCGACCATTTCGTCACGGTTGAAGTGGCGGCTGACGTGGTACCACTCGCGGCGACCATCCACTATCTGACCACGGGCATAGAACTCAAGGGCACGGCGTACACCTGGGGTGTTGCGCACTTTGTTCACCAGCGCCTGGCTCATCAGCAGCGGCTTGTTCTTCAACTGGTACGGGGCCTTGGAGCGATCGGCGGCGAGGAAGCCGTAGAAGTCGCGTTCTTGCGCCAGGTTCTTGTACAGCACCAGGGCTTGCGGGTTTTTCGGCTCGGCCAGTTCCAGGCTACGGGCCTGCCAGTAGCGCCAGCGGTTGGTGGTGGCCAAATCCTGCGGGAGTTTGCGCGTCAGTTGGTAGGCATCTTCCCAGCGGGCCAGGCGCAAGAGCAGGCGCAGACGCCATTCGGACACGGTGTTGTCGCGCAGCTCGGGGTCGTATTTGGTCATCACTTCTAGTGCGCGCGGGTCAAAGCGCTTGGCCAGGGTCAGGCCGATTTCGCGGGCGATTGCCACTTTTTCGTCACGGGAGAAGTGCATGCTGCTGGCGTAACCGTCGAGCAGGGCCATGGCCTTGTCCGGATCCTGGCGTGCCAGGCGGCGCAGTCCCAGGCCCACGGCGTCAGACATCGCCTCCGTGGCCGGCAGGAAGCGCGACGGGTCGCTGAGCATGTCAGGCTTTTGCGCCACGTCCACCATCAGGCGGCCCTGGGCACCCAGGGTCGGCAGGGTTTTTACCAGGCTGTTGGCCAGCGGGTAGTTGCGTGCTTCGGCGGCGAGTTTGGCGCGGTCCCAGATTTTTTGTTCGGTGAGTTGGCCGTCCGCGGCCCACTGGCCGAAGGTGGCATCACAGGCGGCCGGCTGGGATTTGCCGGTCATCCACAGTTTTTCGGTGGTTTTGTAGCCTTCAGCCTTCAAGTTGTGGGTCAGTTGGAACTGGCCATGCAGGCAGTCCAGCTCGACGAAATTGAGCTTGGGGTCGTAGTACTTTTCAAAGGTCTGCCAGTCGCCACGGTCGGCCAACCAGCGCAACCAGCGCAGTTTCATCCAGTTGGCCTGGGGCAGGTCGCCGTTTTTGGCGAGAAATTGTTCGATTTCCTCGTTGCTGGCGGTTTTCAGCCGGGCGGTCAGTTCGTCGTAGGCCAGGTAGGGTGTCAGCGGGTAGTCCGCCAGGGCCTGGCTGTATTGCATGTAGGGGCCGGTATCACCCTTGGCCAGGGCGCGTTTGGCTTCATCGTAATATTGACGTTGGGTGGTGAGGTCCACGGCCTGGGCGGATTGAACGGCGGTGGCGGAAAGAAGCAGACAAGATAAAAAGTTGAAAAGGCGACTGCGCATGAGACGTCCGTGCAGAGAAATCACGACTAGCACCGGCACCGCCGACACTGATTGCCCCTAGCTTAGCCTTTTGCCAGCGACCGGCGAAAGCTTTGCCAGTGGGTTCGTTCAAGTTCGCCGGAAATGTCCTACAGAACGTGTCGGCAGCGAAAATGCTGGCCGCATCCCACCCTCAAGTCAGGTAGAATGCGCGCCCAGTTTTTGGAGAAGCGTATGACCCTGCTCAAATTCAGCGATGTGTCCCTTGCTTTCGGCGCTATGCCGTTGTTGGACAAGGTGTCCTGGCAGATCGCCCGTGGTGAGCGGGTGTGCATCATCGGCCGCAACGGCACCGGCAAGTCCAGCATGATGAAGCTGGTAAAAGGCGACCAGAAGCCCGATGACGGCTCTGTCTGGCGCGCCCCAGGCCTCAAGATTGGCGAATTGCCGCAAGAACTGCCGGTTGCCGACGGACGGACCGTGTTCGACGTGGTTGCCGAAGGCCTGGACGGTGTCGGTGAATTGCTTGCGCAATACCATCACCTGGCACAGAACTGCGTCACCGAAGCGGACCTGGACAAGCTGATGCATGTCCAGCAAGACCTCGAAGCCCGTGACGGCTGGCGCCTGCAGCAACTGGTCGACAGCACCTTGAGCCGCCTGCAACTGCCGGCCGACAAGACCCTCGCCGAGTTGTCCGGCGGCTGGCGTCGGCGTGTGCTGTTGGCCCAGGCCTTGGTGTCCGAGCCGGATCTGCTGCTGCTCGACGAACCGACCAACCACCTGGACATCGGTGCCATCGCCTGGCTGGAAGAAGCCCTCAAGGATTTCCAGGGCGCCGTGCTGTTCATCACGCACGACCGTTCCTTCCTGCAGAACCTCGCCACGCGCATCCTCGAACTGGACCGTGGTGGCCTGATCGACTGGAACGGCGACTACGCCAGCTTCCTGGTGCACAAGGAAGCTGCACTGTCCGCCGAAGAAACTGCCAACGCCCTGTTCGACAAGAAACTGGCCCAGGAAGAAGTCTGGATCCGCCAGGGCATCAAGGCGCGCCGCACCCGTAACGAAGGCCGTGTGCGTGCCCTCAAGGCCCTGCGCGTTGAGCGCAGCGAACGTCGCGAACGCACCGGCAAGGCCAATATCCAGCTGGATACCGCCGATAAGTCGGGCAAGCAGGTCATGGTGCTGGAGAACGTCAGCTTCCATCACCCGGATGGCCCGTTCCTGATCAAGGACTTCTCGATGGTCCTGCAGCGTGGCGACCGTATCGGCCTGTTGGGCGCCAACGGTACCGGCAAGACCACCTTGCTCAAGCTGATGCTCAATGGCCTGAAACCGACCAGCGGCACCGTGGAAGAGGGCACGCGCATCGACGTGGCCTACTTCGACCAGTTGCGCCATCAGTTGGACCTGGAAAAAACCGTGATCGATAACGTCGCCGAAGGCCGCGATTTTATCGACATCGACGGCCAGAGCCGCCACGTGCTCAGCTACCTGGGCGACTTCCTGTTCAGCCCGCAACGTGCGCGTACGCCGGTGAAAGCCTTGTCCGGTGGTGAGCGTGCGCGCCTGCTGCTGGCCAAGCTGTTCAGCAAACCGGCCAACCTGCTGGTGCTCGACGAACCGACCAACGACCTCGATGTGGAAACCCTCGAGCTGCTGGAAGAGGTCCTGCTGACCTTCAACGGCACCGTGCTGATGGTCAGTCACGACCGGGCATTCCTCGACAACGTAGTCACCAGCACCCTGGTCTTCGAAGGTGAAGGCAAGGTGCGTGAATACGTCGGTGGTTACCAGGACTGGCTGCGCCAGGGCGGCTCGCCGCGCCTGTTGGGCGTGACCGAGAGCAAGTCCGGCAAGGCCGACCTGACCTCCGCTGTGGTTGCTCCCGTGGAAGCTGCTGCACCGACTCAGGACGCTGCGCCGGCGGCCAAGAAGAAACTCAGCTACAAGCTGCAGCGTGAGTTGGAAGCCTTGCCGGCGGATATCGACGCCAAGGAACAGCAGATCGCCGCAGTAGAAGCGGAAATGGCTGACGCGGGTTTCTACCTGCGTCCGGCGGCGGAAACCGCCAAGGTCATTGCTTCCCTGGAGACGTTGAACCAGGAACTGGAAGTGCTGGTTGAGCGTTGGGCTGAGTTGGATGCCTGAGTGATCTACACGCAATAAAAAACCCGGTGTTCATCTGATGAACACCGGGTTTTTCATATGAAATGCGGTTCAAATGTGGGAGGGGGCTTGCGCCCTCCCACATTTGAACCGCATCGGTCTTACGAACTTTTTACCAGCTTCACCGCCAATACATCGCACGGCGCACCATGCAGCACATCATTGGCGGTGGAGCCCAGCAGCAACGCCAAACCGTGACGGCCATGGCTGCCGACCACGATCAGATCACAATGCTTATCCTTGGCCAGTTGGTGGATTTCCTGGCGCGGCTGGCCGTAGGTGAGGTGGGAGTTTTCCTTGGTCACTTCCGGGTATTTGATGATCAGGCGCTCAAGGCGCTCCTTGGCCTGGTCGAACTGCTGTTGCTGCAATTGGGAAAGGTCCATGGGCACGTCGCCGCCAAAGGCCATGGCCATGGGCTCCACGATATGCACCAGGGACAGTTTCGCGCCACTGGCGACGGCGAAGGCGCGGGCGCGCTTGATCACTGGATCGCACTCTTCGGTCAGGTCTACGGCGACCAGAATATGTTCGTAGGACATGGGGCGTTCCTCCAGGGGACTGCAATAGATTCAGTATGGCTGCTTTCAAGCGGATAGGGTTGCGTCGGGTCAAATCCGCTCATCAGAAAAATCGGGAGTACACATATGACGGTCTGGATAGTGGTGTCAATCCTTGTCGTGGTTCTGAGCCCTCTGGCATGGCTGCGTCCATCGCGCCATCAGAGCGGGCGCATGGCCCTGCGCATGGAGGCACGCCGCATCGGCCTGGCCATGCAACTGGCGCCCCAGGAGTGGCCGCACTGGCTCAAGCAGGAGCCGCCGAGCCCGTGTGCGCAGTACTGTCGGCCACGGCGCGGCAGTGCGCCGGCGCTCTGGAGTTACTGGCAGTTGGAGCCGGGGGTGTGGGTCAATCAGTGGCGCGAAGTGTGTGTCGATGAGAAGTTGTTGCCGCATTTTGCAACGCTGCCGGCGAATGTCTACAAGGTCGAGGCCGACAAGCAAATGATCGCCCTTTACTGGGGCGAGAAGGGTGAGGCGAGTGATCTGCTGGCCATTGATAAATTGCTCAAGGCCCTGGCCTGATGCTTCAGTGTTAAACGCCAGGCAATAAAAAGCCCGAAAGCATCATCGGGCTGGAGTTGGCCAGGCAGGCCGGTAAATCTGTGTTTGCAACACCGGATGTTCATCCGGGCGCGTTACGGTTGTCGCTAGCCTAGCGGCATATCCGATCCTGTACAGCGGTTTCGCCTATATTTTCCATTATTGATTTCGTGAATATTTAAATATTGACGAATCGCGAGCCTGTGCCTGGGGTTCTGAAATGACTGGAAAGTCGCGTTTTTCCTAGCCTTTCGAGCGATTGACAATTGCTCGGAATTGGATGAAGGTGGCGTACCCAAATCAAACGGGCGTATGAATTGAGCGTTTGTCTGTCAGACCGCTCATACAGAACCCCGACTATCGCATTGGCGGGTGTGCCTGGCGGATTGGCCTGAGCATTGACGAAATTATCAATGTCCAAGCATAGGCCAGCGTCCAATGTGTACTGTTCAGCTTCCATATCGTGGAGATCAGTTGATGATTTACGAAGGTAAAGCCATCACGGTTAAGGCTCTTGAAAGTGGCATCGTCGAACTGAAGTTCGACCTCAAGGGTGAGTCCGTCAACAAGTTCAACCGTCTAACCCTGAACGAACTGCGTCAGGCCGTAGACACCATCAAGGCTGATGCATCGATCAAAGGCGTGATCGTCTCCAGCGGCAAGGACGTGTTTATCGTCGGCGCTGACATCACCGAATTCGTCGACAACTTCAAGCTGCCCGATGCCGAGCTGGTGGCTGGCAACCTCGAAGCCAACAAGATTTTCAGCGATTTCGAAGACCTCAACGTACCGACCGTTGCCGCGATCAACGGCATCGCGTTGGGCGGTGGCCTGGAAATGTGCCTGGCGGCGGACTTCCGCGTCATGGCGGCCACGGCCAAGATCGGCCTGCCTGAAGTCAAATTGGGCATCTACCCAGGCTTCGGCGGCACCGTACGTCTGCCGCGCCTGATCGGTGCCGACAACGCCATCGAGTGGATTGCCGCCGGCAAGGAAAACCGTGCCGAAGACGCGCTGAAAGTCGGTGCCGTCGACGCTGTGGTGGCTCCGGACAAACTGGCCGAAGCCGCGTTGAACCTGATCAAGGGCGCCATCAGCGGCGAATTTGACTACAGGGCCAAACGTCAGCCGAAGCTGGAAAAACTCAAGCTCAACGCCATCGAACAAATGATGTCGTTCGAAACCGCCAAGGGTTTCGTGGCTGGCCAGGCCGGCCCGAACTACCCGGCGCCGGTTGAAGCGATCAAGACCATCCAGAAGGCCGCGAACTTCGGTCGCGACAAAGCCCTGGAAGTGGAAGCGGCAGGCTTCGTCAAACTGGCCAAGACCTCGGCCGCCCAGAGCCTGATCGGCCTGTTCCTGAACGACCAGGAACTGAAGAAAAAGGCCAAGGCCTACGACGAAATCGCCAAGGACGTGAAACAGGCTGCCGTACTCGGTGCCGGTATCATGGGCGGCGGTATCGCCTATCAGTCGGCGTCCAAAGGCACGCCGATCCTGATGAAAGACATCAACGAGCACGGTATCGAACAGGGCCTGGCCGAAGCCGCCAAGCTGCTGGTTGGCCGCGTTGATAAAGGTCGCATGACGGCTGCGAAGATGGCTGAAGTGCTTAACGGCATTCGTCCTACGTTGTCCTACGGCGATTTCGGCCATGTCGACCTGGTAGTCGAAGCGGTTGTCGAGAATCCGAAGGTCAAGCAGGCGGTACTGGCTGAAGTTGAAGGCCACGTCAAAGACGACACCATCCTGGCGTCGAACACCTCGACCATTTCCATCTCGCTGCTGGCCAAAGCCCTCAAGCGTCCGGAAAACTTCGTCGGCATGCACTTCTTCAACCCGGTGCACATGATGCCGCTGGTGGAAGTGATCCGTGGCGAGAAGTCCAGCGAGCTGGCGATTGCCACCACCGTTGCCTACGCCAAGAAAATGGGCAAGAACCCGATCGTGGTCAACGACTGCCCGGGCTTCCTGGTCAACCGCGTGCTGTTCCCGTACTTCGGCGGTTTCGCCAAGCTGGTGAGTGCCGGTGTGGACTTCGTGCGCATCGACAAGGTCATGGAAAAATTCGGCTGGCCTATGGGCCCGGCGTACCTGATGGACGTGGTCGGCATTGACACCGGCCACCACGGTCGTGACGTGATGGCTGAAGGCTTCCCGGACCGCATGAAAGACGACCGCCGCTCGGCGATCGACGCGCTCTACGAGGCCAAGCGCCTGGGCCAGAAGAACGGCAAAGGCTTCTACGCCTACGAGGCGGACAAGAAGGGCAAGCAGAAGAAAGTGGCCGACCCATCGGTGCACGAAGTACTCGCGCCGGTCATCTACGAGCAGCGTGAGGTGTCCGACGAGGACATCATCAACTGGATGATGATCGCCCTGTGCCTGGAAACCGTGCGTTGCCTGGAAGACGGCATCGTTGAAACCGCCGCCGAAGCCGATATGGGCCTGGTGTACGGTATTGGTTTCCCTCCATTCCGTGGTGGTGCGCTGCGTTACATCGATTCGATCGGTGTGGCCGAGTTCGTTGCCCTGGCTGATCAATACGCTGATCTGGGCCCGCTGTACCACCCGACCGCGAAGCTGCGTGAGATGGCCAAGAACGGCCAGCGCTTCTTCGGTTAAGTGCCCAGACGACTAGAGCGAGAATATTTATGAGCTTGAATCCAAGAGACGTCGTGATTGTCGACTTCGGTCGTACTCCGATGGGCCGCTCCAAGGGCGGCATGCACCGCAACACCCGCGCTGAAGACATGTCGGCGCACCTGATCAGCAAGCTGCTGGAACGCAACGTCAAGGTCGACCCGAACGAAGTCGAAGACGTGATCTGGGGCTGCGTCAACCAGACCCTGGAGCAGGGCTGGAACATCGCGCGCATGGCGTCGTTGATGACGCAGATCCCGCACACGGCAGCCGGCCAGACCGTCAGCCGCCTGTGTGGCTCGTCCATGAGTGCGCTGCACACCGCCGCCCAGGCGATCATGACCGGCAACGGTGATGTGTTCGTGGTCGGTGGCGTGGAGCACATGGGCCACGTCAGCATGATGCACGGCGTCGATCCTAACCCGCACATGTCGCTGTACGCGGCAAAAGCCTCGGGCATGATGGGCCTGACCGCGGAAATGCTCGGCAAGATGCACGGCATTACCCGTGAAGCCCAGGATGCATTCGGCGTGCGGTCCCACCAGCTCGCCCACAAGGCGACCGTGGAAGGCAAGTTCAAGGATGAAATCATCCCGATGAACGGCTACGACGAGAACGGTTTCCTGAAACTGTTCGACTACGACGAAACCATTCGTCCGGATACCACCCTGGAAAGCCTGGCGGCCCTCAAGCCTGCCTTCAATCCGAAGGGCGGCACCGTGACAGCCGGTACTTCGTCGCAAATCACCGACGGCGCCTCGTGCATGATCGTGATGTCGGCGCAGCGTGCCCAGGACCTGGGTATCCAGCCGCTGGCGGTGATTCGTTCGATGGCGGTGGCGGGTGTGGACCCGGCAATCATGGGCTATGGTCCAGTACCGGCGACACAAAAAGCCTTGAAGCGCGCGGGCCTGACCATCTCCGATATCGACTTCTTCGAGCTCAACGAAGCTTTCGCTGCACAGGCCCTGCCGGTGCTGAAAGATTTGAAAGTACTCGACAAGATGAACGAGAAGGTTAACCTGCACGGCGGTGCGATTGCCCTGGGCCACCCATTCGGTTGCTCCGGTGCGCGTATTTCCGGCACTTTGCTTAACGTGATGAAGCAAAATGGCGGTAACCTTGGGGTTGCAACCATGTGCATTGGTCTCGGCCAAGGCATTTCCACCGTCTTCGAACGCGTCTAAGCGTTGAGTTGACGGAAGCCGGGGCCCAGTGCCCCGGTTTTTGTTTTTTGGAATTTTTAATATTTTTTTTCAACAAATTTTATAAGGGGGCCAGAGCATGAAAGTCGAACCAGGGCTCTACCAACATTATAAAGGTCCGCAGTACCGCGTTTTCAGCGTGGCACGGCATTCCGAGACCGAAGAAGAAGTGGTGTTCTACCAAGCACTGTATGGCGATTACGGCTTTTGGGTGCGCCCCTTGAGCATGTTCCTGGAGACCGTCGAAGTTGACGGCGAGCAGGTCCCGCGCTTTGCTTTGGTCCAGGCCGAACCCAGTCTTTTTTCAGGGCAATAACGGCAGGCCGCGCAGAATGCTGCGCTTGACCTCACCTTGTTGCCACTATATATAGCGTTGCCGCGTCAGGCGCCAACTGCCTTTCACTTCTCGAATTCAGGAATTTTCCGATCCATGGGCAAATCGCTGGTCATTGTGGAATCCCCGGCTAAGGCCAAGACCATCAACAAGTACTTGGGCAACGAGTACGTGGTGAAGTCGAGTATCGGCCATATCCGAGACCTGCCCACCAGCGGTTCGGCTAGCGCCAGCAAGGAGCCTGCCGCCAAGCGCGGCAAGGCGGCTGCGGGCGAAGGCCCGGTGCTCACGCCTAAAGAGAAAGCGCGCAAGCAGCTGGTCTCGCGCATGGGTGTGGACCCGGACCATGGCTGGAAGGCCAAGTACGAAATCCTTCCGGGCAAGGAAAAGGTCATCGAAGAGCTGCGCCGGCTCGCCAAAGATGCCGACACCATCTATCTCGCAACGGACTTGGACCGCGAAGGGGAAGCCATTGCCTGGCACCTGCGGGAAGCCATCGGCGGTGATGACAGCCGCTACAAGCGTGTGGTGTTCAACGAAATCACCAAGAAAGCCATCCAGGAAGCCTTCTCCAAGCCGGGCGAGCTGGACATCGACCGCGTCAACGCCCAGCAGGCCCGTCGTTTCCTCGACCGCGTCGTGGGTTACATGGTCTCGCCGCTGCTGTGGGCCAAGATCGCCCGCGGCCTGTCCGCTGGTCGTGTGCAATCGGTAGCGGTCAAGCTGGTGGTGGAGCGTGAGCGTGAGATCCGTGCGTTCAACCCCGAAGAATACTGGGAAGTCCACGCCGACCTGGGCACTGCCAAGGGCGCCAATGTGCGCTTTGAAGTGGCCCGCGAGAAAGGCGAGGCTTTCAAGCCGCTGAACGAAGCCCAGGCTATGGCCGCGCTGGAGAAGCTCAAGGCCTCCAGCTACAGCATCGTCAAGCGTGAAGACAAACCGACCAGCAGCAAGCCGTCGGCACCGTTCATCACGTCCACCCTGCAACAGGCCGCGAGCAACCGCCTGGGCTTCGGCGTGAAGAAAACCATGATGATGGCCCAACGTCTGTACGAAGCCGGCTACATCACCTATATGCGTACCGACTCCACCAACCTGTCGCAAGACGCGGTGGCGATGGCGCGCACTTATATTGAAAGCGAGTTCGGCAAGAAGTACCTGCCGGAGAAGCCGAACGTCTACAGCAGCAAAGAAGGCGCCCAAGAGGCTCACGAAGCGATTCGTCCTTCCGATGCCAACACCGAGCCAAGCAAGCTGAGCGGCATGGAACGCGACGCTGAGCGCCTCTACGAGCTGATCTGGCGCCAGTTCCTGGCTTGCCAGATGCTGCCGGCGCAATACCTGTCCACCACCGTCAGCGTAGGCGCTGGCGACTTCGAGCTGCGCGCCAAGGGCCGTATCCTCAAGTTCGACGGCTACACCCGTGTGATGCCGCAGATCGCCAAGCCAGGCGACGACGATGTGTTGCCGGACATGGCCCAGGGCGACACGTTGAAGCTGATCAAGCTCGACCCGTCCCAGCACTTCACCAAGCCGCCGGCGCGTTATTCGGAAGCCAGCCTGGTGAAAGAGATGGAGAAGCGCGGTATCGGTCGTCCTTCGACCTACGCGGCCATCATCTCGACCATCCAGGACCGTGGCTACGTCGCGCTGCACAACCGTCGTTTCTATTCGGAAAAGATGGGCGATATCGTCACCGAGCGCTTGTCCGAGAGCTTCTCCAACCTGATGGACTACGGCTTTACCGCCGGTATGGAAGAGAACCTCGATGACGTGGCCCAGGGCGAGCGCGACTGGAAAAACGTGCTCGACGAGTTCTACGGCGACTTTAAGAAAAAACTCGAAGTGGCCGAAAGCCCAGAGAGCGGCATGCGTGCCAACCAGCCGGTGATGACCGACATTCCGTGCCTGACCTGTGGCCGTCCGATGCAGATTCGTACTGCGTCCACTGGCGTGTTCCTGGGTTGCTCGGGCTACAGCCTGCCACCGAAAGAGCGCTGCAAGGCGACAGTCAACCTGGTGCCGGGCGATGAAATCGCCGCTGACGACGAGGGTGAGTCCGAGTCGCTGGTACTGCGTGGCAAGCACCGCTGCCCGATCTGCAGCACGGCGATGGATGCCTACCTGCTGGACGAGAAGCACAAGCTGCACATCTGTGGTAACAACCCGGATTGCAACGGCTACGAAATTGAAGAAGGTACCTACCGCATCAAAGGCTACGAAGGTCCGAGCCTGGAATGCGACAAGTGCGGCAGCGAGATGCAGCTCAAGACCGGCCGCTTCGGCAAGTTCTTCGGTTGCACCAACCCGACCTGTAAGAACACGCGCAAGCTGCTGAAAAGCGGTGATGCGGCGCCGCCGAAGATGGACCCGGTGAAGATGCCGGAACTCAAGTGCGAGAAGGTCAACGACACCTACATCCTGCGTGACGGCGCTTCGGGTCTGTTCCTGGCGGCCAGCCAGTTCCCGAAAAACCGCGAGACCCGAGCGCCGTTGGTGCTGGAGATCGTGCCGCACAAGGACGAGATCGATCCGAAGTACCACTTCCTGTGTGAAGCGCCTAAGAAGGACCCGGATGGTCGCCCAGCCGTGATCCGCTATAGCCGCAAGACCAAGGAGCAGTACGTGCAGACCGAAGTGGACGGCAAGCCTACCGGCTGGAAAGCGTTCTACGACGGTGGCAAGTGGAAGGTCGAGGACAAGCGCCAGGGCGCTTGATCCGTCGGATGCGCTGAAGGTCCAGTGTGGGAGGGGGCTTGCCCCCGATAGCGGTATATCAGTCGACATGTGTATGACTGATGCTCCGCTATCGGGGCAAGCCCCCTCCCACATTTGGATCTGTCTGGATCTGAAAGTCGAGTTTTGACCCGCGTAAGCAGCGGTTTATTGCACTTGCAGTAGGCTCGGCTGATCCGTGACACTGTTCAGCCAGCATCACGCTTATTCGTTGTGGAGATTGCCGTTATGGCCAACGAACTCTATACCCGTACCAACCAGAAAATTTACTTCGCGGGTTTGTCCCTGGAAGCCCTTGGTCGCGCCGAGGAAGGGAAAGAGATGAACGCGATTGCGCTGGTTCAGGCCGGGCGTGAAGCCGCGTTGTTCCACCTGTATGGTGCGTTACTGGGCTTGTGTCATGAGATCGCCGGGTTCTACCGCTTGCCCCAGGCCGGTTCGCCACGTGCGGAAATGATCATGAATCGTGAAGTGCTGGAAAGCATGGCGATCCCTGAGCTGGCCGAATTGGTGGAAATGGCCCAGAGCCCTGACAGCTGGGTCGCGCGTCTGTTGAAGGCCCACGCGGATATGTTTCAGCCGCCCCGTGTTCCCCATGTGCCCAAGGGCGACGTGACCCAGCCCTTGATCGTGGCGATTGCGTTGGAAGAGGAAGAGCCCAAGCCATTGAGTCGCGAAGAGTTGGAAGGCTGGCGCCAGGACCTGAAAAAGATGGCTTTGCGCTTTCGTGAAGGTTTGAACGAGTGCTGAACGCTGGTCGGATTCATATGGCACCGTTCATCAAGCGGTAAAGAAACCTGTTCAGATCCTCAACGAGGCCGGGCGGATGACTGATATAATCCCGGCCTTTCGTGGAGAACAGACTTTTATGCCGACGTCCTTTCTGGAAATTGTTGAGTTGCCTGACGGCCGAATTGAGCTGCGCCGGGCTGAGGACGAAGGTTCTCTGGTTATTCTGGACTTTTCCGAGGACGCCAAGGCGTTCCTGCAGGGCCAGCACGTGGAAGTGGCAAAAGCCATGTTGAGCGTTGGTGTGCAGATGGCAGGTCGTCTGGCCGAAGGTGAGCCGGAGAAAGAAGACGGGCCGCGCGTTCTTCACTGAGCCCTATAGGGTCAGGTTTGTTGTGGTTAGCAGGCTTGTGTGGTTAGCAGGCTTGTGTGGTGAGCGGGCTTGTTGTGGCGAGCGGGCTTGCCCCGCGTTGGGCTGCGAAGCGGCCCTAGATAGATTAACTCGGTATATCAGGTATTCCACGGTGTCTGGTTTTGGGGCCGCTCCGCAGCCCAACGCGGGGCAAGCCCGCTCGCCACAGTGAGAGCATCGCCACAACAGGCCCCCTCCACAGGGACAGCCTGCCGCACACCGAATTACCCCAATCGAATATTCAAGCTCTGCGCATCGCCGGTACGCGCTGCGCTGATCAACTGCTGCTTGGCCGTTGCATTCAGCGGGTTGAGCCAGCTCACCACGGTGTGGCTACGGCCCAGGCGCAAGGCTTCACAGGTCAGTTGCTGGGCGCTTTGCGCACCACGAGGTTGCAGCAACAGGATGCGTTCGCGGTTAAGGCCGGCGTCCCGCAGCCAGGCCTGGGTCAGGCTGGCGGGCGGGGCGATCAGCGTCAACCAGCGTGCATCCTGCTCTTCGCTCAGTTCGCGAAGGATCGGCGCCAGCAGGCTCAGGCAGCTCCCGGCCGCACCGCGCAACGACAGCTCACTGAACGCCTCAGGTTCGGCGCTCCAGGGCGCCTCGACCGTTTCCTTGAGGATGGGCGCAAGAGGTTGGGCCATAAAGGCCTCGAACAGCGACAGTTGTGTGTGTTGTGGGGTGTGGACGAGCTGCATGATGCCTCCTTTAGCGGCGAATGACGCCGACGCTCAGGCCTTCGATCACCAGGTCCTGATCTTTCAGGTTCACTTCAATCGGGGCGAACTCAGGGTTCTCGGCCAGGAGCCAGACCTTGCTGCCTTCGCGCTTGAAGCGTTTGACGGTGACTTCATCGCCGATACGGGCGACGACGATCTGGCCATTACGGGCTTCGCGGGTGGTATGGACGGCCAGCAGGTCGCCATCGAAAATACCCACGTCCTTCATGCTCATGCCATGTACCCGCAACAGGTAGTCGGCGCGAGGGTGGAAGAAGGTTGGGTTGATGTTGCAGGACTCCTCGACGTGCTGCTGCGCCAGGATCGGCGCACCGGCGGCGACGCGACCGATGATCGGCAATGTCGATTCGTCGGCCTTGGCTTCGAAGCCAGGGATGCGGATGCCCCGCGAAGCACCGGGGGTCATCTCGATCGCGCCTTTGCGAGCGAGGGCCTTCAGGTGTTCTTCGGCAGCGTTGGGCGACTTGAAACCCAGTTCCAGCGCAATTTCCGCTCGCGTCGGCGGGTAGCCGTTGTCATCGAGGCAGCGCTTGATAAAAGCCAGAATCTCAGCTTGGCGTGGCGTCAGTTTTAGCATGTTGATCGCTCTGTCTTTTTATACAGTGACTGGGATTATATACAGTGAACTGCGCTTGGCAATCATCCTTTTATGCGACTCCGCTGGACGGTCACTCGTGATCCGTCCTACAAGGTAGAGATAGCGCTGCCTACAGGCCTGGGTGGATGTGATTAAATAGCCAGTGAAAGAGCTGACTGCCCAGCCGGAAAACGGCCCCGCAGGCTTGACAAGACACAACCTGAAACGTATGTTTCAAACAAGTGTTTGTCAGGCGGAGTAGTCATGGCCCAGTCGGAAACCGTTGAACGCATTCTCGATGCTGCCGAGCAGTTGTTCGCGGAAAAAGGATTTGCTGAAACTTCATTGCGCCTTATCACCAGCAAGGCGGGGGTTAACCTCGCTGCGGTGAACTACCATTTTGGCTCGAAAAAAGCCCTGATCCAGGCCGTGTTCTCGCGCTTCCTGGGACCCTTCTGTGCCAGCCTCGACCGTGAACTGGAGCGTCGCCAGGCCAAGGCCGACCATAAGCCGACCCTGGAAGAGTTGCTGGAAATCCTCGTGGAGCAAGCGCTGGTGGTTCAGCCGCGCAGCGGCAATGACTTGTCGATCTTCATGCGCTTGTTGGGCCTGGCATTCAGCCAGAGCCAGGGCCACCTGCGCCGTTACCTGGAAGATATGTACGGCAAGGTATTCCGACGCTACATGTTGTTGGTCAACGAAGCTGCCCCGCGTATTCCGCCTATCGAACTGTTCTGGCGCGTGCACTTCATGCTCGGTGCTGCCGCATTCAGCATGTCCGGGATCAAGGCGTTGCGTGCGATTGCCGAGACCGATTTCGGCGTCAACACCTCCATCGAGCAGGTGATGCGCCTGATGGTGCCGTTCCTTGCTGCCGGCATGCGCGCTGAAACCGGCGTGACCGACTCGGCGATGGCTGCCGCTCAATTGCGTCCACGCAGCAAATCCGTGCCGGCCCCCGCCAAGGTTTGACCGTCGCGGGTGGGCGAGGCCGCTTGCATCCGCTAAGCTAGCCGCCCATGCCGAATTCAGCTATTTACTCGCAACCTGTTGTTCTCACTGTGCCTGGTGAGGGCAACGGGTTGTGTGCGTTATTTAAGGAAGGTTTATGACTGCTGCCCTGCAAGGTTCTTTGATGGTCGACGTTGCCGGTACTTGGCTGACGGCCGAGGATCGCCACCTGTTGCGCCAGCCTGAAGTCGGTGGCTTGATCATTTTCGCGCGCAATATCGAGCATCCGCGCCAGGTGCGGGAATTGAGCGCGGCGATTCGCGCCGTGCGCCCTGACCTGCTATTGGCTGTCGACCAGGAAGGCGGTCGTGTCCAGCGCCTGCGTCAAGGCTTTGTGCGCCTGCCGGCCATGCGCGCGTTGGCGGACAACCCCAACGCCGAGTACCTGGCCGAGCAGTGCGGCTGGATCATGGCCACTGAAGTGCTGGCGGTCGGTCTCGACCTGAGCTTCGCCCCGGTACTGGATCTGGACTACCAGCGCAGCGCCGTGGTCGGCACCCGTTCCTTCGAAGGCGATCCCGAGCGCGCCGCTGTGCTGGCCGGTGCCTTTATCCGCGGCATGAACAGCGCCGGCATGGCCGCAACCGGTAAACACTTTCCGGGGCATGGCTGGGCCGAGGCTGATTCCCACGTCGCCATTCCCAATGACGAACGCAGCTTGGAACAGATTCGCGCCAATGACTTGGTGCCTTTCGCACGCTTGAGCAAGCAGTTGGCGGCGGTCATGCCGGCACACGTCATCTACCCTCAGGTGGATGCGCAGCCCGCAGGCTTTTCGCGCCGCTGGTTGCAGGACATCCTGCGCGGCGAGTTGCAGTTTGATGGGGTGATTTTCAGCGATGACCTGTCGATGGCCGGTGCCCATGTGGTGGGTGATGCCGCCAGTCGGATTGAAGCGGCGCTGACCGCCGGTTGCGACATGGGCCTGGTGTGCAACGATCGTGAGGCGGCCGAGTTGGCGCTGAGTGCGGCGCAGCGGATGAAGGTCACGCCTTCGGCTCGCATCGCGCGGATGCGTGGGCAGGCGCTTGCTTCGACTGACTATAAGCAGGATCCACGTTGGTTGACGGCCCTGACTGCCCTTAGGGCCGCTCAACTGATCGAATGATGTGTAGGGGGGGGGCGTAAGGCGCGATTGGTCAGCGCTTTTCTTGCTTGTTCGGCAACGGCGCAAACAACGCTTCGATATCGTCGTTGCCCAACTGCCAATCCCCCGTCGTACGCCCATCCAGCACACCCGCCGCCAGGTCGGACTTTTCCTTCTGCAGGTGTTGGATTTTTTCCTCCACCGTGCCCCGCGCAATCATCTTGTAGACGAACACCGGCTTCTCCTGGCCGATGCGATACGCACGGTCGGTGGCCTGGTTTTCCGTGGCCGGGTTCCACCAAGGGTCGTAGTGAATCACGGTGTCAGCTTCGGTCAGGTTCAGCCCCACGCCACCGGCCTTCAGGCTGATCAGAAAAATCTGCAACTTGCCGCTCTGGAAATCCTTCACCGGCGTGCGCCGATCGCGGGTCTGGCCTGTCAGCAGGGCGTAGGCGACACCGCGTTTTTTCAGCTCGACTTCGATCAGGCTCAACATTGAGGTGAACTGGGAAAACAACAGGATCCGGCGACCTTCCTCAAACAGCTCTTCGAGCATTTCCATCAGGCTGTCGAGCTTGCCCGAGCTGCTGCCACGGGCGGGCAGGGTGGCGTCGTTGACCAGCCGCAGGTCGCAGCACACCTGGCGTAGCTTCAGCAGCGCCTCAAGAATGATGATCTGGCTGCGCGCCACGCCTTTGCGGGTGATCTCGTCGCGGACCTTTTTATCCATGGCCAGGCGCATGGTTTCGTACACATCACGCTGAGCCTCATTGAGATCGACCCAGTGAATGATTTCGGTCTTGGGCGGCAGCTCCGTGGCCACCTGCTCCTTGGTGCGGCGCAGCAGGAAGGGTTTGATCCGGCCGTTGAGGTGCTGCAATCGCACCTCACTGGCGCGCTTTTCGATGGGAACACGGTAGTCGCGGTTGAAGCTCTTGACGTCGCCCAGCCAGCCCGGCAGCAGGAAGTGGAACAGCGACCACAACTCGCCCAGGTGGTTTTCCAGCGGTGTACCGCTCAGGCACAGGCGCTGCCGGGCATTCAGCTCGCGCGCGGCCTGGGCAGCCTTGCTGGAAGGGTTCTTGATGTACTGGGCTTCATCGAGGATCAGCACATGCAAGGGCAGGGCGGCCAGTTGTTCGATGTCTTTGGGTAGCAGGGCGTAGGTGGTCAACAGCAGGTCGTAGTCCTGCAGGCTGGCGAAGTGTTTTTTGCGCGTGGCACCGTACAGCGCCAGTACCTTGAGCTGCGGGGTGAAGTGCGCCGCTTCGTCGAGCCAGTTGGGGATCAGGCTGGTGGGCATCACCACCATGCACGGCCGGTCCAGGCGTCCGGCGATCTTTTCACTGAGGATATGCGCCAAGGTCTGTAGGGTTTTGCCCAGGCCCATGTCATCCGCAAGAATCCCGCCCACCTCCAGTTGGCGCAGCGACTGCATCCAGCTCAAGCCTTCCAACTGATAAGGTCGCAGTGTTGCGTTCAACCCTTCAGGCGCTGAACAGGTGAAATCCTTGATGTCCCGCAGGCGCTGGGCAAAGTTGCGGATCTTCTCGCCACCCTCCCATTGCAGGGGCAGGTCTTCCAGCGGGTTGAGGCGAATCGCATCGGCCTTGGCCAGGCGCAGCGTGGTGGTGCCGGCTTCCTGCAGGTAGAACTCACCGAGGGTGGCGAGCACCGGTTTCAAGCGGCCGTAGGGCAGGGCCACTTGCAGCGGGCCGTGACCGCCATTGGGCAGGCCGGGGATATTCACCAGGATCAGCTCATCATCGCGGCGGCGTGCGAGTTTCTCCGGGTTGAGGATCTCGGTGTGGGAGCGCATCAGGTTCAGCAGGATCGGCAACAGGCTCAGCCGCTCGCCGTTGACGATGATCCCCAGTTCCAGGTCGAACCAATCGCGCTCTGGCCCTTCATCAACCGTGGCGTACCAATCGTCGACGGCGCTCAGGTCAAAACCGAAGTCTTCGTCGATCTGCAGCTCCCAGCCCTCGGCCCGCAGGGTCGGCGATGCATTGAGGGTGAAGTTCAGCCAGGCACTGTCATTGACCATCTCGAACAGCTCGCCGGCGCTCTCCGGCAATGCCTTGCTCTGGCGCGTGGCGATCTTGAAACCGAGCAGGCGCAGTTGCTCGCGATAGGGCTGCTCCAGCTCGGGATGACGCTTGATGCGCAGGCTCTGGGTTTCCTGGCGCACGATGATGTCGGCGTTTTTCTGCCCGCTGACATAGTTGCCCAAATAGTTGAACGACAGCGCCGCACGGTGCTGGATATAACGCTGCATCTTGCCGTTGCGCGGTTCAAACGCGCTGAACTCGACGCTGGCCAGCCACAGGCGCGGTACGGGCACAACATCCTCCATCACCACCTGCGGCAACACCACACGGTTATCCAGCACTGCCTGGAGCTTTTCCAGCAGCTCGGCATCCTGGGCGGCGGCCGGGTAGGCCAGGGTTTCCTGAACCTTGAGCAGTACCGCCGCGATATGTTTGCAGTTGGTGTGCACCGGGCAGGTACAGCGGCTGTCCACCAGGATCAGCGCGCCCTTGGCCGATTCACGCAATGAGATGGTCTGCCGGTAAACGTTGCTCCCCGAGCCTTCGCAACTGGCGATGATGGTGCTGTCGCCGGACTCGACGATGCGTACGCGGTTCTCCAGGGCGTAGCGTCGCCCGCGCTCCAGGCTTTGCTCTTTGAAGCGATTGGCCCATGAAGGGGCCAGGGGTTTGGTCAACGGCGACGTCAGGGGCATGGCGCTGGATCAGTCCTGAATGTCGGGCGGGGGGGCGCTGGGTGGTTTGGCGGTCAGCGACGTGATCTTGATCAGCAGGGCCAGGTGGCCGCCGTCCAGGTAGTTGAGCTGGTTGTTCTTGGTGCGCACGTCTTTCTGGCTCAGGTGTTCGCTGGCGACCACGCTGCCGTTGCTGTCGAACGTGTTGAGCCAGAAGTCCGCATCGATATCCGTGAAACGCCCCAATTGCAGGCTCAGCACACCCTCGATGGGAAACTGGCCGAACTGCTCCTGGCCGTCGGTGATCGCGATTTTGACCGGCTGCTCGCCGAGATTCTGTTCCCAGGCCTTGTGCGCCAGCACGGTGAAGCTGTTATCGGCGTTGAGTTTGTCGACGATATTGTTCAGGCGCGGCGGGCTCAGTCTGTCGCCCAATCGCTGCGCGCCTTCATCCCAGTTTTCCGGCGCAGCGCGGCTGTTGAGCGCCGGCTCCGCGTTCTGGCGTACCAGAATCATTTCCACCTGATACGGACTGTCGGCAAATGCCGAAGGTGCGAGTACCACCAACAATAGGCTCAGAATGCGGAACAGGCGCATTGGGGCGTCCTTCAAACAGATTTCGGGATGAGGCGCTCGAACAACGCCTCCAATGTATTAAAGCGTTCTTCGGCGCGTTCCATCGGCACCATGAACTTGAACAGCGTAGCCCCTTCGAACTTGTAGCGGTTGGGCTGGCCCTGGATCAGCTTGATCAGCACCAGCGGGTCTACCGGGGTCTGCGCTTCGAATTCGATACGCCCGCCCTGCGGCCCGGCGTCGACTTTCTTGATCCCAAGCTGCTCGGCCTGCAATTTGAGCAGGGTCAGGCGCACCAGGTTCTTGGTCGGCTCGGGCAGCAGGCCGAAGCGGTCAATCATCTCCACCTGCAGGTCCTTGAGGCCTTCTTCGTCGGTGGCCGAGGCGATGCGCTTGTACAGGATCAGCCGTGCATGCACATCCGGCAGGTAGTCTTCGGGGATCAACGCCGGCAAGCGCAGGTTGATTTCCGGACCGCCGCCCAGGGGTTGATCGAGGTTCGGCTGCTCGCCCTTGCGGATGGCTTTCACCGCGCGTTCGAGCATCTCCATATACAAGGTGAAACCGACGGCCTGGATCTGCCCGCTCTGGCCATCGCCCAGCAGTTCGCCGGCACCACGGATTTCCAGGTCGTTGGTGGCCAGGACAAAACCGGCGCCCAGGTCCTGGGTGTTGGCGATTGCTTCCAGGCGCTTTTCGGCGTCCCCGGTGATCTGTTGGCGGGGCGGTGTCAGCAGGTAGGCATACGCCTGGTGGTGACTGCGCCCAACCCGACCGCGCAACTGGTGCAACTGGGCCAGGCCGAACTTGTCGGCCCGCTCGATAATGATGGTGTTGGCGCTTGGCACGTCGATGCCGGTCTCGATGATGGTCGAGGCGATCAGCACGTTGAAGCGCTTGTGGTAGAAGTCGCTCATCACCTGTTCGAGATCGCGTTCGCGCATCTGCCCATGGCCGATGGCGATGCGTGCTTCCGGTACCAGTTCGGCAAGGTCGGCGGCGCATTTCTCGATGGTTTTTACGTCGTTGTGCAGGTAGTACACCTGGCCGCCGCGCAGCAATTCGCGCAGCAGTGCTTCCTTGACCGTGCTTTTGTTCTGCTCCATGACGAAGGTGCGCACCGACAGGCGCCGCGCCGGTGGCGTGGCGATGATCGACAGGTCGCGCATGCCCGACACGGCCATGTTCAGCGTGCGCGGAATCGGCGTGGCGGTGAGGGTGAGGATGTCGACCTCGCTGCGCAGGGCCTTGAGCTGTTCTTTTTGACGCACACCGAAGCGGTGTTCTTCGTCGATGATCACCAGGCCCAGGTTCTTGATCTTCACATCGTCCGACAGCAGCTTGTGCGTACCGATCACGATGTCGATCTTGCCTTCGGCGAGGTCGGCGACGGCGGCATTCACTTCCTTGGCGGACTTGAAGCGGCTCATCACTTCCACGCTCACCGGCCAGTCGGCAAAGCGGTCGCGGAAGCTGTTGTAGTGTTGCTGGGCGAGCAGGGTGGTTGGCACCAGGATCGCCACTTGCTTGCCGCCGTGTACCGCAATAAAGGCTGCGCGCATGGCCACTTCGGTCTTGCCGAAGCCCACGTCGCCGCACACCAGGCGGTCCATCGGCTTGGGCGCGAGCATGTCGGCGCGCACGGCTTCGATGGTGGTTTGCTGGTCCGGGGTTTCTTCGAAGGCGAAGCCGGCGCTGAAGGTGGCGTAGTCGGCTTTCGGGTCGGCGAAGGCATACCCTTCGCGCGCCGCACGACGGGCATAGATGTCGAGCAGTTCGGCGGCGACATCGCGCACCTGTTCGGCGGCCTTGCGCTTGGCTTTCTGCCAGGTCTCGGAGCCCAGGCGGTGCAACGGCGCCAGGGCGTCGTCGCTGCCGGTGTAGCGGGCGATCAGGTGCAGGTTGGCCACCGGCACATAGAGCTTGGCGCCCTCGGCGTATTCCATGGTGAGGAATTCGGCGGCCTGGTTGTCGATCTCCAGGGTCTGCAGGCCGAGGTAGCGGCCGACGCCGTGGTCGATATGCACCACCGGCGCGCCTTCGCGCAGTTCGGTGAGGTTTTTGATCACCGCATCATTGTTGGCGTCGGCGCGTTTTTCACGGCGGCGACGCTGCATCACACGCTGACCGAACAGCGGGCTCTCGGCGATCAGCGCGAGTGCCGGGTCATCCAGCAGCAGGCCTTCGTCCAGCGGCGCGATGGTGATCGCCAGGCGTTCTTTGCTGGCGACAAAATCCGGCCAGCTGTCGACGGTTTTCGGCCGCAGCTTCAGGCGTTCCAGCAGTTCCAGCAGCACTTCACGGCGCCCGGCGGACTCGGCGGTGAACAGTACGCGACCGGGGAAGTCGCCGAGGAAGTTCGAGAGGGCTTCCAGTGGTTGCGTGGCTTTGGCCTGGATCGCCAGGTCCGGCAGCGTTCCCGCCGGGAAACGCTCGCGGCCGCTGCCGGCGTCCACGTCCTGTTGGCTGGCGACCACGCGCGGCCAGTTTTTCAGGCGGGCGAAGCAGTCTTCCACCGGCAGGAACAGCTCGGCGGGCGGCAATAAAGGCCGTGAAGGATCGACACGGCGCTCTTCATAGCGGTTGCGCACGTCGTTCCAGAAGTTCTCTGCCGCTTGCTCGATGCCCGGCAGCGAGAACACTTGGGTGTCCTGGGGCAGGTAATCGAACAGGGTGGAGGTTTCGTCGAAGAACAGCGGCAGGTAGTACTCGATACCGGCCGGAGTAATCCCGCTGCTCAAGTCCTGGAAGATCGGGCAGCGGCGGAAGTCGACATCAAAGCGTTCACGGAAGCGCGCCTTGAAGCGCGTGACCGCGTCTTTTTGCAGCGGAAATTCCCGCGCCGGCAGCAGCTTGATCGACTCGACTTTGTCGATGGAACGCTGGTTTTCCGGATCGAAGGTGCGCAGGGTCTCGATTTCGTCATCGAACAGGTCGATGCGGTACGGCAACTTGCTGCCCATCGGGAACAGGTCGATCAGTGCACCACGCACGGCGAACTCGCCGTGTTCGTACACCGTGTCAACGCAACGGTAGCCACTGGCTTCCAGGCGCGTGCGCATCTGTTCCACGTCGAGCTTCTGGCCAATATCCAGCACTAGGCTGCTGCCCAGCAGGAACTTGGTCGGCGCCAGGCGGTGCAGGGCGGTGGTGATCGGCACCACCAGCACACCGTGGGCCAGTTCCGGCAGGCGGTAAAGGCTGGCGATACGCTGGGAGATGATGTCCTGGTGCGGCGAGAACAGGTCATAGGGCAGGGTTTCCCAGTCGGGAAAATGCAGCACCGGCAAATCGGGGGCGAAGAAGCTCAGCTCCTGCTCCAACCGTTCGGCGCTTTGGCTGTCGGCGGTGAGCAGCAGGGTAAAGCGCTTGGCTGCGCTGGCAGCCTCGGCAATGGCCAGGCTCAGGGCGGCACCGGGCAGGTTGCCCCAGTGCTGTTTACCTGCCGCGGCAGGGAGAAGCGGTAGACGCAGAACGGGCACGGAAGGTTGAGCTCCAAGCGTTGCGACAAAGTCGGTAATTGTAACGGCCCGAGGTGCCGCCTGTCAGTTGCTGACTGAGCCTATTACGGTTTGTAGGAAATGTAGTGGCTAAGACAAACAAAGCGGCCTTTTGACTCATTATGTAGTGCCGTTTTGCACGGATGTTTCGGAGGGTTACGGACAAGTTGGCGGCACTGCGCCATTGGTGGCCTTCTGAAGCCCGCGTGTTTCCTGGCCTGTAGCGGGGTGGTATTTTTTTGCAAGGGCTTTTTGTTGGGCTTGGCGCATTGCTCAACGGGCGGTCGGACGACATAATGTAGCCCCTTTTTTCAGCCCCTACATGTGGAAGGTTCCCGTGACTCAGAAGCCCGACCAGTGTCTTGGTGAATGGATCGACCGTGAAGCACTCGCAGAAGCGATGATCCCGCTTATCGGTCAGCTGTACCGCAATAACAATGTGGTGAGCTCGATCTATGGCCGCAGCCTGATCAACCAATCAGTCATCGCGATTCTCAAGGCGCATCGCTTTGCTCGCCATCGTTCTGCCGACGACAGCGAACTCTCCGTCCACGAAACATTCCCCCTGCTCAAGGCCATGAGCGAGCTCAAGCTCGGCGCGGCCTCGGTAGACCTGGGCAAGCTGGCCTACAAATTCCGCAAGGAAGGTGCCGGCCGCAGCGCCGAGCAGTTCGTGCGTGAAGAAATGGCCGATGTGGTTGGCCAGCAAAACGCCGCTGCCCGCAAAGGCACCGACGTTGTCCTTTACGGTTTCGGTCGTATCGGCCGCCTGCTGGCACGCATCCTGATCGAAAAAACCGGTGGCGGCGACGGCCTGCGCCTGCGCGCCATCGTCGTGCGCAAAGGCGCCGAGAACGACCTGACCAAACGTGCCAGCCTGCTGCGCCGCGATTCGGTACACGGTCCGTTCAACGGCACCATCGTCATCGATGAAGAAAACAACACCATCACCGCCAACGGTAACCTGATCCAGGTGATCTACGCGAAGAACCCGACTGAGGTGGATTACACCCAGTACGGCATCAAGGACGCCCTGCTGGTGGACAACACTGGCGTATGGCGTGATGCCGAAGGCCTCGGCCAGCACCTGACCTGCCCGGGTATCGACCGCGTCGTGCTGACCGCGCCTGGCAAAGGCAAGCTCAAGAACATCGTCCACGGCATCAACCACGGCGAAATCACCGCTGACGACAAGATCGTGTCCGCCGCTTCCTGCACCACCAACGCCATCGTGCCGGTGCTGAAGGCTGTGAATGACAAGTTCGGCATTGTTAACGGCCACGTTGAAACCGTTCACTCGTACACCAACGACCAGAACCTGATCGACAACTTCCACAAGGGCGATCGCCGTGGTCGCAGCGCCGCGCTGAACATGGTCATCACCGAGACCGGTGCTGCCACCGCCGCTGCCAAGGCCCTGCCTGAGCTGGCCGGCAAGCTGACCGGTAACGCGATCCGTGTGCCGACGCCGAACGTGTCGATGGCCATTCTCAACCTGAACCTTGAGAAAGCTGCTACCCGTGAAGAGATGAACGAGTACCTGCGCTACATGGCGCTGCACTCCGATCTGCATAAGCAAATCGACTTCGTCAACTCGCAGGAAGTAGTGTCCACCGACTTCGTTGGCTCGCGCCACGCCGGTGTGGTGGACGCGGAAGCGACCATTACCCAGGACAACCGCGTTGTACTGTACGTCTGGTACGACAACGAGTTCGGCTACAGCTGCCAGGTGGTTCGCGTGATGGAAGACATGGCTGGGGTCAACCCGCCGGCGTTCCCGCGCTAAGCCTTTGCACTGAATGAGAAAGCCCCGACTGGTTCGGGGCTTTTTTATGGCTGCTGGTTTTGTGTTGTCGAGCAGGGCCTCATCGGGAGCAAGCTCCCTCCCACATTTGAATGTATTCACAAGTCGACACGTGGGAGGGGGCTAATGCCAGTCAGTTAAGGCTTTTTGTAGGAGCGAGCTTGCTCGCGAAAAACTCACAGGCGCCGCGTTCATTCAGGAAGCACGCGTTATCGTTGACGTTTTTCGCGAGCAAGCTTGCTCCTACAGGAGGCGATGTGCGCTTAACTGACTGGCATTAGGGCAAGCCCCCGATAGCGATCGTTCAGTGGATGCATACTCATTTCAGCAGTTTGCCGCGCAAGTCATCGGACAAGCCCTTCGGCTCCAGCCAGATGCCCAGGTAGGCCCTTGCCAGCGCGTCGTTGCGGCTGCTGAACACCACCTGCCCATTGATCTCCAGATTCAGGCCACGGCCCGGGCGAAAGTCGAGGGCGTAGCGATCACCGCTGCGGATGTTACGAAAGTTGGCGTGCAACTGGTCGACTTCGGGCTTCAGGCGAGGGCTGGCTTGTTGGCGCTCCAAGGTGGCCGTCGCTGCCTTGATCACATCGTTGCGGTCGATGTCGCGAAAGTAATACAGCACAAGGCGCAGCGGCTGTTGCGAGTTCCATGCTTGCCTGGCGCTTACATTCTGCGGGGCATACAGCGCAGCCGCGTACACATCCGCCCAGAGGTAGGTGAACACCGTCTGGTTTTTCAGCGCCAGTTCATGGGTTTGTGCAGGAAAATCGGCTTGCCGGAGCCGGCCTGCCTCACTCGCCTGCACCACAAGCGAAAAAATCATCATTAAACAGAAAACGACATGCCGCATAATGGCTCGTCCTGCAAAGGTGCGTGTCAGCAGTGTAATGCCAGTTTCCTGTTCCTGTAGTAAAGGCAAAACTGGCCTACGACGCGACCAAGGGTTAATGTGCGCGGCGTTGAGCCTTATATAGACTGTGCCCCGGTTCACACACTTGAGCCAAATTGTCCTTCATGACCGCTGGCCGCGGCATGATTTAGCCTGGCGCCCAACCGTGCGCCTGGCCTGTTCTGAGGAGTACGCATGGCTGTCTACAACTACGACGTGGTGGTACTGGGTTCCGGCCCGGCTGGAGAAGGTGCGGCGATGAACGCCGCGAAGGCAGGTCGCAAGGTGGCGATGGTCGATAGCCGTCGCCAGGTCGGCGGTAACTGCACCCACCTGGGTACCATCCCGTCCAAGGCTTTGCGTCACTCGGTGCGCCAGATCATGCAGTTCAACACCAACCCGATGTTCCGGGCCATTGGTGAGCCGCGCTGGTTCTCGTTCCCGGACGTGCTGAAAAGCGCCGAGAAGGTGATCTCCAAGCAGGTGGCTTCGCGCACCGGTTACTACGCGCGTAACCGTGTCGACCTGTTCTTCGGCACCGGCAGCTTCGCCGACGAGCAAACCGTCGAAGTGGTGTGCGCCAACGGCGTGGTCGAGAAGCTGGTGGCCAAGCACATCATCATTGCCACCGGTTCGCGCCCGTATCGCCCGGCGGATATCGATTTCCACCACCCGCGTATCTACGATAGCGACACCATCCTCAGCCTGGGCCATACCCCGCGCAAACTGATCATCTACGGCGCCGGTGTGATCGGCTGTGAATACGCCTCGATCTTCAGCGGCCTGGGTGTACTGGTGGAGCTGGTGGACAACCGCGACCAGTTGCTGAGCTTCCTCGACTCGGAAATTTCCCAGGCGCTGAGCTACCACTTCAGCAACAACAACATCACCGTGCGTCACAACGAAGAGTATGAGCGGGTCGAAGGCCTGGACAACGGTGTGATCCTGCACCTCAAGTCCGGCAAGAAGATCAAGGCCGACGCCTTGTTGTGGTGCAACGGCCGTACCGGCAACACCGACAAGCTGGGCATGGAAAACATCGGGGTCAAGGTCAACAACCGTGGCCAGATCGAAGTCGACGAGAACTATCGCACCTGCGTGACCAACATCTACGGTGCCGGTGACGTGATCGGCTGGCCAAGCCTGGCCAGTGCGGCGCATGACCAGGGCCGTTCGGCCGCTGGCAGCATCGTCGACAATGGCAGCTGGCGTTATGTGAACGACGTGCCGACCGGGATCTACACGATTCCCGAGATCAGCTCGATCGGCAAGAACGAGCACGAACTGACCAAGGCCAAGGTGCCTTATGAAGTCGGCAAGGCGTTCTTCAAGAGCATGGCGCGTGCGCAGATCGCCGGTGAGCCGCAAGGCATGCTGAAGATCCTGTTCCACCGCGAAACCCTGGAAGTCCTCGGCGTGCATTGCTTCGGCTACCAGGCTTCGGAGATCGTGCACATCGGCCAGGCGATCATGAACCAGCCGGGCGAGCAAAATACCCTCAAGTATTTTGTGAATACCACGTTCAACTACCCGACCATGGCTGAAGCCTATCGGGTAGCGGCCTACGACGGCCTCAACCGGCTTTTTTGAGCGGCTCCGGCCGGTGGCCTGAGCCGGCCGGGGAGACCGATTTCAGTAATTCTCGAGGGTGGCAGTGGCCAAACCGGGAAAGTCTGTAATCAGGCTATCTACGCCGAAGTCGGCGAGCCTGCGCATCAGCGCAGGTTCGTTGACCGTCCACACGGATACATGCAGGCCCTGGCGCTGGGCTTTTTCCAGACGCTCGGGGGTGCACAACGTCCAATTCAATGCCAGAAACTCGCAGCCGTAGTTCTGCGCGACCTTCAGTGGGTCAAGCCAGGCATATTCGGCGACCAGCCCGCGTGACAGGTCGGGGGTGAGTTCAACCGCCGCTTTCAGCACTTCCCGCGAGCTTGAGGTCACCGTGACCTTGTCCATCAGGCCGAAACGCACGGCCATCTCACGAATTGCCAGCACGGTGGTCGCGGCGCGGGTGCGCGAGGCGCTTTTGACTTCCAGTTGCCAGTGATCGAAGTCGCACTGTTCGAACAGTTCTTCCAGGCGCGGAATCGGGCAAGGCTTGACCCAGCCCGGGCCGCCTTTGCGCGCGTCCATCTTCACCAGGTCTGCCGCTGAATACTCGACGACTTTGCCGCGTCGGTCGGCGGTGCGCTTGAGGGTCGGGTCGTGGATGACCATCAGCTCGCCGTCCATGGACAGGTGCAAATCCAGTTCGCAACGGCGTACACCGTGCTTGAGGCACTCCTGGAAGCTGGTCAGGGTGTTTTCCGGTGCTTCGCCTTTGGCACCGCGGTGGCCGTAGATCAGGGTCACAGTTGCTCCTTTACGCCAGGTTGTCTGGCGGGGTAAATACGAATTCAGGTGTCTTGGGCGTCGCTCTGTTCCCGCGCCAGGCGCCGTTCCTGCGCCTGTTTCTGCAGGATGTAGCGCGCCAGCAGCTGGCGTTGGGCATCGGTCATGGCTTCGAATTCCGTGCCGATGTCGAAGCCTGTGCCCTTGGGATCGCAATGGGTGACCCGCGCGCGCAACAGCAGGCCGAGGGCCTGGGGCATCAGCACCAGCTTGACCGCCAGGTGCGCACCGACAGTCAGGACGGTGGGGTGTTGGAAATCGATGCCGCCTTCGGAAATGATCACCGGTTGCGGGGCGCCGACCTCATCCAGCAGGCCGCGCGCCATGATCTGGCTGAGCAGGTCCACACGTTTGTTCTGGACCCGCAGGAAGGCGGCGAGGGTGCGGTCCTTCTCGCTGAGCTGGCGCAACAGGTGTTGGGCTTCGAACTCGCTCAGGTGCAGTTCGCTGAGCAGATTGAAGAGTGGGGAATCATCCAGCAACACTTCCTTGCTCGCCGCTTCGGGGGCAGACAGGCTTTTGATTTGGAGTGCGATCATGTCGTCGATACGGTAGTATTCGCGGCGCTCTTCTTCATCTAATGTCGACATGGCGAACCCCAGGTAACGGTAATGGTCTGAGTGTAAAGCTGCTTACCAGACCCCGCCACCGGGACGTCTTCTTTTCCTCCGAACAAGCCCCGACATGTTCAGACCTCTCTTCGTATTTATCGGCACGCGTTATACCCGTGCAAAACGTCGCAATCATTTTGTGTCGTTCATTTCCTTGACCTCGATGATCGGGCTCGCCTTGGGCGTGGTCGTGATGATCGTGGTGCTGTCGGTGATGAACGGTTTCGATCATGAGATGCGGACCCGCGTGCTGGGCATGGTGCCCCACGCGACCATCGAGGGTGATGCGCCCATCAGCGACTGGCAAAGCCTGGCCGCCAAGGTCAAGCAGAACCCCAAGGTCGTGGCCGTCGCGCCGTTTACCCAGATGCAGGGGCTGCTGACCAATGACGGCAAGGTGCAGAAGATCCTGCTCAATGCCATCGACCCGGCCCAGGAACGCAACGTCTCGATCATCGACAAGTTCATGTTGCAGGGCAAACTCGACGATCTGGCGCCCGGCAGCTTTGGCATCGTCATCGGTGACAAGGCGGCGGCCAAGCTCGGCGTGGGCATCGGCGACAAGCTGACCTTCGTCGCCCCGGAAGTCACCGTGACCCCGGCCGGCATGTTTCCGCGTATGAAGCGCTTTACCGTGGTCGGTACCTTCCACGTCGGTGCCGGCGAGATCGACGGCTACCTCGGCCTGACCAACCTCACCGACCTGGCCCGCCTGCACCGCTGGCAGCCGGACCAGGTGCAGGGCCTGCGCCTCAAGTTCAACGACCTGTTCGACGCCCCGCGCGGCGCCTGGGACATCGCCCAGCACCTGGGTGAAAGCCAGTATTACGCCCGCGACTGGACCCGCACGCACGGCAACCTGTACCAGGCCATCCGCATGGAAAAAGCCATGATCGGCCTGCTGTTGCTGCTGATCGTCGCGGTCGCGGCCTTCA
Organism: Pseudomonas sp. MIACH; assembly: GCF_001269925.1. Lineage (GTDB taxonomy): Bacteria > Pseudomonadota > Gammaproteobacteria > Pseudomonadales > Pseudomonadaceae > Aquipseudomonas. The sequence continues at coordinate 22,373 of NZ_LHVO01000053.1, read as the reverse complement.
ACATCATCTCCACGCTGGTGATGGTGGTGAATGACAAGAAAGGCGACATCGCCATCCTGCGTACCCTGGGCGCCACGCCGGGGCAGATCATGGCGATCTTCATGGTGCAGGGCACCGTGATCGGCGTGGTCGGCACCTTGATCGGCACGGCGGTAGGCATCTTGGCCGCGCTGAACGTCAGCGCCGCCATCGCCTTGCTTGAAAAGGTGATCGGCCACAAGTTCCTCAACGCCGACGTCTACTTCATCGATTACTTGCCATCCCAGGTCCAGGCCCAGGATGTGTTGATGGTCGGCGGCGCCGCGTTGGTCCTGAGTTTCCTTGCCACCCTGTATCCAGCCTGGCGCGCGGCACGTACCCAGCCAGCACAGGCCTTACGTTATGAGTGAATCGGGCATGAGTGAAAAAGCAATCCTGAGCTGCCGCAACCTGGGCAAATCCTACGAGGAAGGCCCGGAGTCGGTTGTGGTGCTGTCCAACCTGCAACTGGAACTGCATCCCGGCGAGCGCGTGGCGATCGTCGGCAGTTCCGGTTCGGGCAAAAGTACCTTGCTCAACCTGTTGGGCGGCCTCGACACGCCGTCCCAGGGCAGCGTATGGCTGGCCGGCGAAGAGCTGTCGGCCTTGAATGAAAAGGCCCGTGGCCAGTTGCGCAATCGCTCGTTGGGCTTTGTGTACCAGTTCCACCACCTGTTGCCGGAATTCACCGCCCTGGAAAACGTGTGCATGCCGCTGTTGATCGGCAAGACCGCGATCCCCGAGGCGCGCCAGCGTGCCAAGGCCTTGCTGGAGCGCGTCGGCCTCGGTCACCGCCTGGAGCACAAGCCGGCCGAACTGTCCGGTGGTGAGCGCCAGCGTGTGGCAATCGCCCGTGCCCTGGTCAACAACCCAGGCCTGGTGATGCTCGACGAGCCGACCGGCAACCTCGACTCCCACACCGCCCAGGGCATCAAGGACTTGATGTTGGAGCTGAGCACCCAGATGCGCACTGCGTTCCTGGTGGTGACCCATGACATGAGCATGGCCCGCCAGATGGACCGCGTGCTGCACCTGCAGGAAGGTCATCTGGTCGCCATCTGACCTGTTTCAAGCCCGGTGCCTGACGCCGGGTTTTCTATTTTTCCAACGGTGCCCGCGAATGTTCAGACCGTTATCGATTTTCATCGGCACGCGCTATACCCGCGCCAAGCGCCGCAACCGTTTTGTTTCGTTTATCTCGATGACGTCGATGATCGGCCTCGCCCTGGGCGTGTTGGCGATGATCGTGGTGCTGTCGGTGATGAACGGCTTCCAGCGCGAAATGAGCTCGCGCATCCTCGGCATGGTGCCCCACGCCACTATCGTCGGGGTGAACCCGATCGATGATTGGCAGCCGGTGGCCGCTGCGGCGATGAAAAATCCGCAAGTGACTGCCGCCGTACCGTTCACTCAGATGGACGGAATGTTCTCCTACAAGGGCGCGATGCAGCCGATTGAGATCAGCGGCGTTGACCCGGCCCAGGAAGGCAAGGTGTCGATCGTGGCCCAGCATATCGTGCAGGGCAAACTGGAAGACCTGAAACCCGGCGAGTTCGGTGTGGTGGTCGGCGAAATCACCGCCCGGCGTTTTCGCCTGAATGTGGGTGACAAACTGACCCTGATCGTCCCGGAAATCAGCAGCGCGCCCGGTGGTATCACCCCGCGCATGCAGCGTCTGAACGTGGTGGGGATCTTCAAGGTCGGCGCCGAGCTGGATGGCTCCATGGCCCTGATCAACAGGGCGGACGCGGCCGAGATACAGCATTGGCAGCCGAACCAGGTGCAGAGCGTGCGCCTTGCTTTGAAAGACTTGTATGCAGCGCCCAAGGTCTCGGCGGACATCGCCGCCAGCCTGGGTGCAGGCTACAAGCCCGATGACTGGACCCACACCCAGGGCAGCCTGTTCAGCGCGATGAAGATGGAAAAGACCATGATCGGCTTGCTGTTGCTGATGATCGTTGCCGTCGCGGCGTTCAATATCATCGCCACGTTGATCATGGTGGTGAACGACAAGGGCGCGGACATCGCGATCTTGCGCACCATTGGTGCCACCCCTCGGCAGATCATGGCGATCTTCATGGTGCAGGGCACGGTGATCGGCATTGTCGGCACCCTGATCGGCGGCGTGCTGGGCGTGATTGCCGCGCTCAACGTGAGTGAGCTGGTGGGCTGGCTGGAGCGGGTGAGCGGGCAGCATATTTTCAGTTCGGACGTGTACTTCGTCAGCAACCTGCCGTCGGAACTGCAAAGTGGCGATGTGGTGCTGATTTGTACGGCCGGGTTTGTGTTGAGCTTCCTGGCGACGATTTACCCGGCGTATCGGGCGGCGAAGATTGAGCCGGCGCATGCCTTGAGATATTCGTAAGATTTGACACGGTCGTTGTCGGTCAATCAGTTTTTACAGGGGAGTGCACTGTACCTGTAGAGACTTTGTTTACGGCCAAGTCCTTAGCAGGTTTTTGCACTAAGACAGCTTGGCCGTATCAACACCTCCCTCTGCACGCAACTCTATGGTTGCCTCGTCCGGTATTGTATGCGCCCAATTGGCCAAGGGGTGGCCGATAGATTTTCTTCAGCGGGCACAGCTGTAAATGATCAGCGTCGTGCGCAGTCACTTCACCAGTGTCAGCAACCCAGTCACTCCCGGTATTTTCGGTGGGGGTAGGCTTTTCCTTATTAGTTAATTAACCATGATTGACGACTGGTTTTCAGGACCATTCTTCGTAAGAATAATGACTGTCGGTTTAGAGCGCTGGAATAAGCCTGTAAGTATGGCGCGCAAAGCCGGGAAGTTACGAGTGGTTACGGGGAATGTGAATATGAAAGAGCGGTTACTAAACTTATGTAAAAAGTATGATGTAGAAATCGTTAAATATTATAAACAAAGCAATGACCCTGCGTTGCGCAGCTATGATTTGACAAGAGGGGGTTGGTGTTTTGGCATGACGATCGACTGGTTGCGATGTAAGCGTAAGAGTATTGATTTCTGGGGGTCGCTCAATAGCGACTCGGGGAAGAGTCGCGTACGTTTTCTCATGGCGCGTCAAGAGATGGTGCTTCTAAAAGGCACTTTTGCAGATACGAAACCCCAGGTTCAGGCGGGAATGTCCTCGGCAGGCTTGGTGTTGCGCACTTTAGAACTATGCGCAGGGATTAATGATCAAGTGTGTGCGACTGCTTTAGTCAACTCGCTGTTACGGGGGGAGGGCCGATATAGATATTTCTCCATCCACGACGGCCTCGGTACTGCTCATGCGATGGGCTTTCTGCGTAGTCAAACGCAGCTTGTCTTCATGGATCCTAATGCGGGTGAGTTTGTATTTCCAAAGGAATCTGTATTTGGGCTTTGGCTGTTGGAATACTTGAGGTTAATGAGATACGAGTCAAAGGGGTTGCTAAGGACTTATTTGGTGCAATCTTTCGGTTGATTAGATTGCGCCGATTCTTGTAAGTGACTCTTTATCTTACGTCCGGATTCAGATTCCTTAGAAGATGTTGGCGTTTGGCCTTACCCGTGCAGCTTAATTATAAACCTTGTGCATCCCGCCTCTGATTCACAAAAAATCTTCCCCCCATGCGCTCTTACAATCGACTGGGTAATCGCCAGTCCCAGTCCGGCATGCTCGCTGCTGCCTTCATGGCGCGCCGGATCGGCCCGATAGAATCGGTCAAACAATCTCGGTAGCAACTCTGGTGGAATGCCTTCGCCGCTGTTCTCGACCGTCAGCGTTACGCCCTCCACCAAACTCACACGCACTTCACCGCCTGCTGGCGTAAACCGCAGTGCGTTATCGAGCAAGTTCGAAAGCGCCCGGCGCAACATGCCGCGATCACCCAGGGTATGGGCAGTGCCTTCACGCACCAGGCTGACGTGGGCGTCTTCTGCCAGCAAAGCGAAAAACTCCAAAAGGGCATCTACTTCAATCGCCAGGTTCAGGGCCTCACGTTTGGGCACCAGCAAACCGTGATCCGCCTTGGCCAGGTACAACATGTCATTCACCAATTGCGCCATCCATTGCAGCTCTTCCAGATTGCTGTGCAGCGCCTCGCGGTAATCCTCCAGTGGGCGCGGCTGGGTGAGGATGACCTGGGTCTGGGTCAGCAGGTTCGACAGCGGCGTGCGCAGTTCATGGGCGATATCGGCAGAGAACGCCGACAGGCGCTGGAACGCGTCGTCCAGCCGTCCCAGCATGGCGTTGAAGGCCTGGGCCAGTTCAGCCAGTTCCACCGGCATGTGTTGTTGGGGCAGGCGTTGGGTGAGGGAATGGGCCGACACGCTGGCGGCCACTTCACCCATGCGCCGTAACGGCCGCAACCCGCTGCGCGCGGCCCAGGCACCGAGCAGCGCAGTGGCCAGGGCCGAGAGGCCAACGGTGAGCCAGATCAAATGCTGCATGCGTTGCAGGAAGTGTTGATGGTGGGTGATGTCGAGCATCAGGCTCAATTGCGGTGAGTCGACTTGGCCGGCGTTCAGCGGTGCGTTGTAGACGCGGTAGTCGGTGTCGGCGTTTTGCAGGCTATGCAGGCCGGGTGCGGTAGGCAGGGTGACGCTCGGCGCATCGTCCAGCCAGCGCTGGCCGGCGGCGGTGATGCGCAAGGCAAGGTCGGGCTGTCGATTGAGTTCGGCGCGCAATTGCGCCTCGCGTTGGTTGAATGCTTGAAGCGAGTCGACGCCCTGCAAAGTGCTGCGCAATGCCACGAGCTTGCTGTCGAGTTGCTGCTGGTCCAACTCGATAAAGTGCGCCTCACTGGCCTGGTTGAACAGCACACCCGCAATCAGCGAGACCACCGCCGTACAGGCAGCAAACAACAGCGCCAGGCGGCTGGTGAGGGACAAGCGCTTGATCAATTGCACCGCTCCTCCAGCACATAGCCCATGCCGCGCACGGTGTGGATCAGCTTGGTGGGGAAGGTGTCATCGACTTTGAGGCGCAGGCGGCGGATCGCGACTTCGATGATGTTGGTGTCGCTGTCGAAATTCATGTCCCACACCTGAGAGGCGATCAGCGACTTGGGCAGCACTTCACCCTGGCGCCGCAGCAGCAGTTCCAGCAGTGAGAACTCCTTGGCAGTGAGGTCGATACGCTGGCCGTCCCGTTCGACGCGACGGCGAATCAGGTCCAGGCGCAGGTCGGCCAGTTGCAAGGCGGTTTCCTGCGGCGTGCTGCTGCCACGGCGCAACAGGCTGCGCACCCGCGCCAGCAATTCGGAGAAGGCGAAGGGCTTGACCAGGTAATCGTCGGCACCGAGTTCCAGGCCGTGCACACGGTCTTCCACAGCGTCCCGGGCAGTCAGGAATAGCACCGGCATGTCCAGGCCGGCACTGCGCACGGCTTGCAGGATCTGCCAACCGTCGCGGCCGGGCAGCATTACATCGAGGATCAGCAGGTCATAGTCACCGGTCAGCGCCAGGTGCTGGCCGCTGGTGCCGTCGGCCACCAGTTCGGTGGTGAAGCCAGCCTCGGCCAGGCCTTGGCGCAGGTAGTGGCCGGTTTTCGGTTGGTCTTCGACGATCAGCAATTTCATGGGCGGCTCTGGGTAACGGGTGACGAGAGGCTTTATACCGTGGGTGCCAGGGGAAGGGCGCAACCTGACAAAGTTGTAATCTAGCAGTCAGCTGGCTGGCAGCGGCGCAATCTTAGAGTGCTGTCCAAGCAGGTTGCACACTTTTGGAGAATCGAGATGGTATTGCGTACACCCCTGTTGTTGGCGGGCTGCCTGTTGGCGTTGAGTTTCAATGCCATGGCGGATGCGGCCCATACCTATGCGTTCGGCCGGCCGGCACCGGCTGAAAAGGCCACGCGTACTGTGGAAGTGACGCTGCAGGATATTTCCTTTTCGCCCAAGTCCCTGGACGTCAAAGCCGGTGAGACGGTGCGCTTTGTACTGGTCAACAAAGGCCGGTTGCTGCATGAATTCAACCTCGGTGACGCGGCGATGCATGCCGAACACCAGAAGGAAATGTTGCAGATGCAGGCCAGCGGCATGCTTACGTCCACCGGGATGGGCAAGATGGATCACAGTGCCATGGGCCACGGTGAGATGGGCGGCATGAAACACGACGATCCCAACAGCGTACTGGTGGAACCCGGCAAGACCGCTGAGCTGACCTGGACGTTCACCAAGGCCACTGGGTTGGAGTTTGCCTGCAACCTGCCCGGGCATTACCAGGCGGGCATGGTCGGCAAGCTGACCGTTGAGTAAGGCGTTTCTTAAGGGCGGGGGCAAAGGCTGGTAGACTGGCGCGGTTTATTTAGCCAGGTTTCCGCCATGCATCCCGCAGCCGAACATTCGCCGCTGGGCAAGTCCAGTGAATACATCTCCACCTACACCCCTTCGTTGCTGTTCCCGATTCCACGCGCCGCCAAGTGGGCCGAGCTGGGCCTGAGCGCCGAGACCCTGCCGTACAAGGGCGTGGACTTCTGGAACTGCTTCGAGTTGTCCTGGTTGCTGCCGTCGGGCAAGCCGGTGGTGGCCATCGGTGAATTCAGCATCCCGGCCGACTCGCCGAACATCATCGAGTCCAAGTCGTTCAAGCTGTACCTCAACTCGCTCAACCAGACCGCGTTTGTCGACGTGCAAAGCCTGGAAGCGACCCTGCGCAACGATCTCGGCGCCGCTGCGGGTAAACCGGTGGATGTACGCATCCGCAGCCTGGCTGACGTTGAAGCCGAGGGCGTGCAGGCGCTGCCGGGGGTGTGCATCGACGAGCTGGATATCAGCGTCAGCAACTATGAACACCCGCGCCCGGAGCTGCTGCGTTGCGATGATTCGCGCATGGTCGAGGAGAGCGTGCACAGCCACCTGCTCAAGTCCAATTGTCCGGTGACCAGCCAGCCCGATTGGGGCAGCGTTGTGGTGGAGTACCGCGGTGCGGCGTTGGATCACGCCAGCCTGCTGGAATATCTGGTGAGCTTTCGCCAGCACTCGGACTTCCATGAGCAGTGTGTGGAGCGCATCTTCCTCGACCTGCAGCGCTTGCTGAAGCCGGAGAAACTGACGGTGTATGCACGGTACGTGCGCCGGGGTGGGTTGGATATCAACCCGTACCGCAGCACTGAGGATGTGGCGTTCCAGAACGTGCGCCTGGCTCGCCAGTAAACAAGTGTGGGAGGGGGCTTGTCCCCCTCCCACATTTTGGTTCTGTGTCTGGCTTGAGTTCGGGTCAGATGCCCATATTGCCCAAGGTGATCATAATATTGCGCAATGTCCCGGAAATCACCGGGTGCTCAGCGTCGAACTCTATGGCAGCTTGACTCACATCGTCGGAAATACTCGGTGTCTGAGTAGCCGGCTCAAGTTCAAGTTGTAATTCGAACTTGGCAATCAAGGCCTCCAGCGCTTCACGTTTTTCTTGCGGCAGCGGCGGTTCCTGTTCCAGCTGCCCGCGCAGGATATTGACCTGTTCTTCCAGTTTTTTGCGATCAGGCATGACGTTCTTCCTTTTATCGATAGGCACTGGCATAGACCGCGGCACGCCGTGAAAGGTCTACGGACTGACCTGTAGATTAATCCACGGGCGCCGACTGTGCATGATCTCGATCAGGGCTTCTCGCCTTTGAGCTGGCGCAGGCTGATGTCGGCCAGGCAGGTGCCGAGCTCACCGAGGTGATCGATCACCGAGTGTACCCCCAGCCCATATAGCTCAACGGTGGCTTTGCCGCGCTTGTGCTCGCGTTCCTTGTCGCTCAGCGCCTGCCACTGCTCAGGCGCCAGGCCGCACAGCGAGCCACAGGAGGCCAGGCCAATGGTCCACAATCCGGCATTCAGCCCCGATTGCAGCAAGCGCGGTTCGCCGCTGACCAGTACACAACCTTCCAGGCGTTGAATGTTCAGTTCCATCAAGGCTTGCCAGCAGGCATGGGGCGCGGGCCAGCGGATGGAGGAGGGGGATGCAGCCTTGAGCCAGCCCGGCAGTACGGCGGCCAGTGGTGTGGTCACCGAAGGCGGCAGCTCATCCAGCCAGGCACAGGGGACGCCTTGTTCCTTGAGGCTGCGCAGGATTTTCAGAGCGCCGGGCGTGGCCAGGGAGTCAGGGGAGGGAGAGTCAGTGCGCGCCCGGGAGCCAAAGTCCACCAGGCAACCACTCAGGCCAAACAGAACAGCAGTCAAGGCGGGCGCGTTGGCGATGGCTATCTCGGCGTGAGGCATGTCGACATCCCTGAAATAGCTGTGACGCTATCGGCGTAGGATGACAAGCAGATGACAGGCGGGTTAATTGTAGGAAAATTGTCCATTTGTATTAGGAGGATTCCTAGCAGCTGCCTAATTGGACACTTCCGTCATATACTGACGGCCTTATTCAGGGCATAGCGCCCATGACAGACCATTCAAGGAGCAAAAGCTATGCGCTGGAGCCACTACTTCGCTCAGCTGTCGGTGTGTGCCACAGTCTTACTGGCGCCGTTCGCCGCACAGGCTGCGTCGGAAGATGATCCATGGGAAAGCATCAACCGCCCGATCTTCACTTTCAACGACACTGTTGACACTTACGCCCTCAAGCCATTGGCCCAAGGCTATGAGTGGATCACCCCGCAATTTGTCGAAGACGGTATCCACAACTTCTTCCGCAACATCGGTGATGTCGGCAACCTGGCCAACAACGTGCTGCAGCTCAAACCCCACAATGCCGGGGTCGACACTGCGCGTTTGCTGGTTAACACCACGTTCGGCGTGCTGGGCTTTGTCGACGTCGGCACCAAAATGGGGCTGCAACGCAGTGACGAAGACTTCGGCCAGACCCTGGGTTACTGGGGTGTGGGCAGCGGTCCATACGTGATGATCCCGCTGCTGGGCCCGAGCACCTTGCGTGATGCGCCGTCCAAGTACGTGGACAGCTACACCCAACCGTACCGCTACATGAACGATATCGGCTGGCGCAACAGCACCATGGGCCTGAACATCGTGGATACCCGCGCCAGCCTGCTCGACAGCGAGAAGCTGATCACTGGCGACAAGTACACCTTTATCCGTAATGCCTACCTGCAGAACCGCGAGTTCAAGGTCAAGGACGGCAAGGTTGTCGACGACTTTTAAGCTGTGATGTTTTGAAATGAAAAAAAGGCGACCCTGATGGTCGCCTTTTTTGTGCGCGGCTTTCAGCGCATTTTCAAGATCTTGAGCCCCAGCTGTTGTTCTTCGCCTGCCGTCTTGGTCCATACCACTTCAGTGTCCGCTTCCAGGCCCTTGAGCGCCGCATGCTCTGAATCAATGCGCACAGTCAGCAGGTCTCCGACGTTGAACTGGCGCGGTGCCTGCACCTGCATCCCGGAGCTGGAAAGGTCCACGCAAACCCCGGCAATCTCCTGGCCTTCGTGGAGCAAAGATACTTCTGCATCCACCCGCATGCGGATGAAATCGCGTTTTTCGGCGTAGTCGCGCTCGTGTTCGCCCATCGGCTCCATCCTTACTTTGTGTTGTGGTCGTGACTGTTCTTATAACTCCCGGTGATTTGCGATGTAAAGACGCCCGGCGACCATCGGCATGAGCTTGAAACACCTGACGGATGGGAGTACCGTCTGCGCCTTAGAAGGGCACCTCTGCTTTACAGTTGTGCGTGGGCAAAACGCCTATGCTTTGTAGGACAGAGAGGCTAGAAAGCGAATCCAGTAGTGTGAGCCCGGCCATTGCCGACTCGCCTACGCCAACCTAATTCTGGCGCCGTTTGCCCACATGCAAAAAACCAGTGCCACGCTGCTGATAATCGATGACGACGAAGTAGTGCGCGCGAGTCTCGCAGCCTATTTGGAAGACAGTGGCTTCAGCGTCCTGCAGGCCAGCAATGGCCAACAGGGTCTCCAGGTATTCGAGCGCGACCAGCCAGACCTCGTGATCTGCGACCTGCGCATGCCCCAGATGGGCGGCTTGGAGCTGATTCGCCAGGTGACCGAGCTTGCTCCGCAGACGCCGGTGATTGTCGTGTCCGGCGCCGGCGTCATGAACGATGCCGTCGAGGCGTTGCGTCTGGGCGCTGCCGACTACCTGATCAAGCCCCTCGAAGACCTGGCGGTGCTGGAGCACTCTGTGCGCCGCGCCTTGGATCGTGCGCGCTTGCTGGTAGAGAACCAGCGTTACCGCGAAAAGCTCGAAACCGCCAACCGCGAACTCGAAGCCAGCCTGAACCTGCTCCAGGAAGACCAGAACGCCGGTCGCCAGGTGCAGATGAACATGCTGCCGGTCAGCCCCTGGACCATCGACGAATTCCAGTTTGCTCACCAGATCATCCCGTCGTTGTACCTGTCGGGCGATTTTGTCGATTATTTCCGTGTAGATGAACGGCGTGTCGCGTTCTACCTGGCCGATGTTTCCGGCCATGGTGCTTCCTCTGCTTTTGTCACCGTGTTGTTGAAGTTCATGACCACACGGCTGTTGTTCGAATCCAAGCGCAATGGCACCTTGCCGGAGTTCACCCCCTCCGAGGTACTGGGTCACATCAACCGAGGCCTGATCAGCTGCAAGCTGGGCAAGCACGTGACGATGGTGGGTGGCGTGATTGATGAAGAAACCGGTCTTTTGACCTACAGCATTGGTGGTCACCTGCCGATGCCTGTTTTATACACTCCCGACAGTGTGCGTTACCTGGAAGGGCGTGGTCTGCCCGTAGGCTTGTTCAATGAAGCGACCTACGAAGATCACATCCTGGAGCTGCCGCCGACCTTCAGCCTGACGCTGATGTCCGATGGCATCCTGGACCTGCTTCCAGAGCCTACACTCAAAGAGAAAGAAGCCGCCTTGCCCCAAAAGGTCAAGTCGGCGGGCGGCAGCCTGGATGGCCTGCGGCAGGTTTTTGGATTGGCCACGCTAGGGGAGATGCCGGATGATATCGCCCTATTGGTGTTGAGCAGGAATCTTTGATGAGTACCGGAAGAATCCAATTCGCCGAGCAAGACGGGACCTTCGTCCTGAAGTTTGTCGGTGAAGTGCGCCTGACCTTGTGTTCAGCGCTGGATGCGACGATTGAGCGGATTTTCACAGCGTTGAATTTCTCGGCGATCGTGATCGATCTGACCGAAACCCGCAGCATCGATAGCACCACCCTCGGGCTGTTGGCCAAGTTGTCCATTCTGTCTCGGCAGAAGGTCGGCCTGTTGCCGACCGTCGTCACCACCCACGAAGACATCACACGTCTGTTGCAGTCCATGGGCTTCGACCAGGTGTTCAACATCGTTGACCGCCCGATCCCTTGCCCGGAATGCCTCACCGACCTGCCGTCCCAGGACCAGTCCGAGGAAGTGGTACGGGTCAAGGTGCTGGAAGCGCACAAGATCCTGATGGGCCTCAACGAGTCCAACCGCGAAGCCTTCCACGACCTCGTCAACGCCCTCGAGCGTCACTGATCCTTCTGCCGAACACATTCCAAATGTGGGAGAGGGCTAGTCAGCACATTCACAACTGACTCACCGCCATCGGGAGCAAGCCCCTCCTACAGTTGAACTGAGATCGGCTTGAGACACAAAAAAGGGCGGTACCCTCACAGGTACCGCCCTTTTTGCCGCCTCCGCTTCTTACAGCTTGGCGGACAACAGTGCCTCAAGCTTCTCCTGGTCCCGAGCAAACTGACGAATCCCCTCCGCCAGCTTTTCAGTCGCCATCGCATCCTCGTTGGACTCCCAACGGAACTGCGCTTCAGTCAGATGCACCCGCGCTTCCCCGGCATGCCCTGGCGACAGCTTGCGCTCCAGCTTGCCTTCATCCGCCGCCAGCTTCTCCAGCAGGTCCGGGCTGATGGTCAGGCGATCGCAGCCGGCAAGTTCTTCAATCTGGCTCAGGTTACGGAAACTCGCACCCATCACCACGGTCTTGTAGCCATTAGCCTTGTAGTAGTTGTAGATGCGCGTCACCGACTGCACGCCTGGATCATCAGCGCCGGTGTAGTCGTTGCCATTGGCTTTCTTGTACCAGTCGTAGATGCGGCCTACGAACGGTGAAATCAGGAACACGCCGGCTTCTGCGCACGCCACAGCCTGGGCAAACGAGAACAGCAGGGTCAGGTTGGTCTGGATGCCTTCTTTTTCCAGCTTCTCCGCTGCGCGGATGCCTTCCCAGGTGGAGGCGATCTTGATCAGCACGCGGTCACGGCTAACGCCAGCTTTGTCGTACAGGTCGATCAGACGGTGCGCACGCTTGAGTACGGCGTCAGTGTCGAACGACAGGCGCGCGTCCACCTCAGTGGAGATACGCCCTGGCACGACTTTCAGGATCTCTTGGCCTACGGCCACCGCGAAACGGTCGCTGGCCAGGCCGACATCGCCGTTGCAGTCCTGCACACACTCATCCAGCAGCTTGGCATAGCCGGGAATCGACGCGGCCTTGAGCAGCAGGGAAGGGTTGGTAGTGGCGTCTTGGGGCTTGAGCTTGGCGAGGGTAGAAAAATCGCCGGTATCGGCTACGACAGTGGTGAATTGCTTGAGTTGTTCCAGCTTGGAAGTCATGGGCGTGCTCTGTCCTATGGGTCTGATGACATTACCCGAGCGCTGGCAGGCGCTCAAGGGCGCAAATGCGTTCGATCGTTTGCGAGGGCAACAACCTGAAAACAGCCGTTTGAATGCCCGGCCGTACTGATCAATAGGAGGCCAGAACGGCCGACAGGTTCAACCCAACTGCCCGATAACACTAGGATAGCGCTTCATGCCAACTGACCCCCTGCACGCTATCCAATCAACGCCCTTCCAACAAAGCCCCAGCCTGATCCAACAATGCCAGCGGATCCGCAGCCTTATGAATATCCACCGACAACAACTGCCTGAATCTGCGTGCCCCAGGGAAACCGGTGCCCAACCCCAACACATGCCGCGTAATGTGATGCATCGTCCCGCCAGTCGCCAAATGCTCAGCAATATAAGGCCGCAGTTGCGCCAACGCCTCAGCCCGACTGATCACCGGCGCTTCACTGCCAAACAACTGCTGGTCCACCTCCGCCAGCAGATATGGATTGTGATACGCCTCCCGGCCCAGCATCACTCCATCAAACGTCTGCAAATGCTCATGGCACTGCTCCAGCGTCTTGATGCCGCCGTTGAGAATAATCTCCAACTCCGGGAAATCCTGCTTCAACTGCGCCGCCACGTCATAACGCAACGGCGGAATGTCGCGGTTCTCCTTAGGCGATAACCCCTCCAGAATCGCAATCCGCGCATGCACGGTAAAACTGGTGCAGCCGGCGTCCTTCACCGTTCCGACGAAATCACACAGCTCGGCGTAGCTATCCCGGCCATTGATCCCGATACGGTGCTTCACCGTCACCGGAATCGACACCGCATCACGCATCGCCTTCACACAGTCCGCCACCAGAGCCGGGTGAGCCATCAGGATCGCGCCGATCATGTTGTTCTGCACCCGGTCGCTGGGGCAGCCGACGTTCAGGTTCACTTCGTCGTAACCGGCAGCCTCGGCCATACGGGCACAGGCGGCCAGGTCAGCGGGGACACTGCCACCGAGCTGGAGCGCCAAAGGATGCTCGGCTTCGTTATGGCGCAGGAAACGGTCGTGGTCGCCATGGAGGATCGCGCCGGTGGTGACCATCTCGGTGTAGAGCAGAGCGTGCTTGGAGAGCAGGCGCAGGAAGAACCGGCAGTGGCGGTCGGTCCAATCCATCATGGGTGCAACGCTAAAGCGCCGAGACAGTGCGGGGCTTGATTCTGCTGGGCTAAAGCTCTGTTTATCTAGCATTTTACTCAACGTGTTCTTGACGAGTTTTAGGGCGTTTTCAGGCGTTTTTTTGGAGGCTCGGTGGTACGAGGTACCACCTCAAAACTGACGCGTACCACTTTTGAAATGGCGACTATCAGGGCAAGAAAACTGGCGGATGGGACTGTGAGCTACACGGCTCAAATCCGCATCAAACGCGACGGAGTGCAAGTCTACCAAGAGAGCCAGACCTTCGCCCGGAAACAGGCCGCCCAGGCGTGGACGCGCAAGCGTGAATCGGAGCTGGACCAGCCTGGTGCGATCGAGCGGGCCAGTCGGAAGCGCTTTGTGTTCTGCGGGTTTCGCGCCATTACCCTGGGGCTCGCAAACGAACCGATGCCGCTTTCGGTTGGACGCAGTCAGGGCCTCGGTAAGGCCTGGCACTACGGCGGCGCATTGCTCGTACCGGTGGGCGCTGGGTTTGGGAGTGGTCTTGGGTTTTACCGAGGGTGGTTTTCAGCTCGACCAGGTCTTTGCTGAGCTGCTCAAGCTTGGTGTTCAGTTCGCCGGAGAATTTCTTCTCGGCAGCCAGTTGATCGGGCAGATCCTTGACGTGATCGGCAATCGCTTCGATGGCCTGGCCGATTTGGGCGAATTCGGCGTCGTCCTTCGCCTGTTTGCCGCCGAGCAGCGCCTGCACCTTGCTGAAGAGCTGGGCGCCGAGGCTGGGTTTGTCCTCGATTTCCTCAAACTGCAACTCGGTTTCCAGTGCCTCGGTGAACATCGATGTCGCGGAGTAATGACGGTCTTTGAATGGGCTGGATTCTGGCTTCTGCGCCGAGAAAGACAGTACATCGGTGCCCAGGCTGGCCGGGGAGTCGGTCACCGCAAGGCCAACGATGTATGCCTCGCCGGTATCCGAGAAGCTGTCGTCGATTTCGATCGAGGTGTAAATCTTCTGCTTGGCCTTGTTCATGGCGATCAGATCGGGCGTCGGCTCGACCTGGGCGAACAGGGCCAGCTTCTTCTGGCCGTTGATTTCAACTTCTTCGGTCTTGACAGCGAGCACGTCACCGTAGGCCTTGAAAGTGCTGTCGGGCAGTAGGCTACGGAAGTGCTCCAGCCAGATGCGAGCACCATAGGTGGCTGGATTGAAGTTCGGGTATGGCGATGCACAAGAAGTGGCGCAAAACCTACTTCTCGACGTATCCCATGGGGCGCTCCAGCAGGGGAGGTTCTGCGAAGACCGGCTTTGGCGACAGATCGTCACCATCCTCGACGCGGAGCAGGGCGGTTGCGACCTGTTCGACATTGAAGAACTGCGGCGGGAGTACAGCTCGGAAGCGTTCGCCAACCTGCTCATGTGCGAATTCGTCGACGACGGCGCGAGCATTTTCCCGCTGACGGTGTTGCAGCCGTGCATGGTCGACAGTTGGGTAGAGTGGGCCGAGGACTACAAGCCGTTTGCCATGCGACCGTTCGGCGACCGCCAGGTGTGGGTGGGGTATGACCTGGCGGAAACCGGCGATTGCTCGGGCCTGGTGGTGGTCGCACCGCCTTTGGTACCAGGGGGCAAGTTCCGGGTACTGGAGCGTCACCAATTCCGAGGCATGGACTTCGCAGCGCAGGCGAGCGTGATCAAAGCCGTCTGCGACCGCTACTGGGTGACGTACATCGGCATTGACGTCACCGGTCTGGGCAGCGGCGTGGCGCAGCTGGTGCGCCAATTCTTCCCCAATGTCACCACGTTCAGCTATTCGCCTGAGGTCAAGACCCGCCTGGTGCTGAAGGCCTACGACGTGATCAACCGTGGCCGGCTGGAGTTCGACGCCGGCTGGACCGACATGGCCCAGTCGTTGATGGCGATCCGCAAGACCATCACCGCAGGCGGTCGCCAATTCACCTACACCGCCGGCCGCAACGACAACACCGGCCACGCCGACCTGGCATGGGCACTCTTTCACGCATTGCACAACGAACCGCTGGAGGGGCAGACCACTGCCAATACCGGGCGGATGGAGATTTTTTGATGTCGAACCGCCGCAGAAATACCAAGCAAGTGGCTCAGGCTTCCACGGTTGCAACGCAGGAATTTATCCCACGAAGTGACAGCAAGATCGAGGCGTTCAGCTTCGGCGATCCGTCACCGGTACTGAGTGGCCGGGAGGTGTTTGATTATCTGGAGTGTTGGTTTAACGGGCGCTGGTACGAGCCGCCGTTGTCGTTGGACGGTCTGGCACGGTCTGTGGGGGCCAGCGTGCACCTTCACTCGGGGCTGATGTTCAAGCGCAATTTGCTGAGCAAAACCTTCATTCCACACCGGCTGCTGTCGCGGGCAGCGTTCGAACAGTTTGCCCTGGACTTCCTGTGTCTGGGTAACGGCTATCTGGAAGCACGGCGCTCGATGCTCGGCCCAGTGCGCGAGCTGGTGCCACCGTTAGCGAAGTATATGCGCTCGGGCAAGAACGGCCGGCAGTTCATGGTCCAGGGCTGGAAGGAAGAGCATGAATTTGAATCCGGCACCGTCTTTCACCTGCGGGAAGCGGATCTGCACCAGGAGGTGTACGGCCTGCCCGAGTGGATCAGCGCCTTGCAGTCGGCGTTGCTAAATGAGTCGGCCACGTTGTTTCGCCGCAAGTATTACGAAAACGGCAGCCATGCCGGTTTCATTCTCTACATGACCGACGCCGCGCAGAACGAAGCGGACGTCGATTCACTGCGCAAGGCGCTGAAGGACTCCAAGGGGCCGGGCAACTTCCGCAACCTGTTCGTGTACTCGCCGAACGGCAAAAAGGACGGTCTGCAGATCATCCCTGTCAGCGAAGTGACGGCCAAGGACGAATTCAATTCGATCAAAAACCAGACCCGCGACGACGTGCTGGCCAGCTTGCGCATCCCGCCGCAGTTGATGGGTATCGTGCCGCAGAACGCGGGTGGGTTTGGGTCGATCAGGGAAGCGGCGCAGATTTATGCGGCCAATGAACTGGAACCGATTCAGGCGCGTATGGCGCAGGTGAATGATTGGCTTGGGGAGGAGATTGTGCGGTTCAAACCCTATGAAATTCCCGTGGGGGTATAAAATTTCAAAGTGGTCGCGGCCTCGAGCTTGTGGATTACCACTGCTCGAAGCCGAGTTGCATATATATCATACGGTTGCAACTGGATCTAAACTTTAGGCGTTACGCGCGCAGCAGTATGAATGTCGGCAATTTTAGCTCCAGATAGTTGCAAACTATTCCGCATTTCCTGAAAAATTGGCTTAGATTTACTTGGGTCGGAGATCGTTAGCAAAATCGAAAACGGAACACCTTCTGGAGGAAGACTCTCTCCGGATCGCGTCAGATAATTGATCATTACTCTCCAGTTGGAACTCTTACCTCTCCCCTTGGGCATGCTTGTGCCGAACACCTTCACTGGTGACCACTTGAATTTGTGCTCAATAAGCTCGGCCTCAGTGACCTTGTCATCGTTGCTGAAAAAAACATAAGTAGGCTCTAGGCCACTTTTGAATTTTCCATCCGGCTGTTCCTGTTGCAGGGCGGCCTCAATATTTACCCTTACGAATTCAGCACCATATTTATGATCCAGGGGCGGGGAGGACACTAGCGTAAGTTTGACATTGCCTTGGCATTTGCCTCCTGGTAGCACGAGTGAGTTTGGCCAAGCAAATTTAAACTCCAAGGCTTTTCCCTGAATGAGTCGGCTCGAAAACAGCAACGTTATTTCATGATCACCATTTAACATTGCATCAGATGCCGCAGGAGGTCTACCAAACCCAACTAATTGCTGTGCAGCACCTTGGAATTCTTTCCTCCTCAGAGTATTTGAGATGTTAGAATTGTGAATGGCCAGTGCCGTCAATGTTTCCCTTGTTACGTCTCCTTCAATGCTTGATGCTAAGCTTGCAAGCATTTTTGCTGCCATTGGAGCGGCATAGCTAGTGCCACATCCCGTAACTACATCTCCATTAGGCATAACCGAAGTAAGTCCGTGACCTGCGGTTGGGCAAACCGAACCTGCTCCGCCGTAGTGACTGATGTCGGGCTTCACCCCTGTCCTAAGGCCGGGTCCTCTTCGACTATACCTAGCTGGCATCTCCGCAATACTTCCCGAATGTTTTCCAGGGTTTAGTGCCGCCACAGATATATTCCTTATGGATTCTGCAGGAACATAGATTTGATCATTACGGAAGGTGGCTAATATGGCAGCTGCTTTAGTGTGGTCTGCTGGCCACTCAGGGCGCATTGTGGATGCAGTTAAATTACCCGCGGAGATTACGAATATGACGTCATAGTCATCAGCAATTTGGTCGAGACGTTGAGCGTCCAAGCTATAGCGCTCTAGATGCACTGGGCTTATAGCATTCAAGCTGATATTGAAAACTCTTACTCCGTGTTCTTCTACACAAACACGCACCGCCTCTTCGATCTCGTCAAAAAAATCGCTCGTGCCGTTTGGATAATATTGAGCGAAAACGCCGGGAGACGCTGAGTTTGGAAAGACATCAATATCCACAAGCATGCAACCGTCAGGATCAATATCCATGTGTGGATTGAGCTGTTTGCCGTTGACTAAAAGACCACCAATAAACGTTCCGTGATCATGCTGTTGATGGGTGGAGTCGAGGACGCCCCAGCGTCTTACTATCCATCCATCAAGCTGCTTAGAAATACCTCCGTCAATGATCCCTACTTTAGGATAGTTTTGACCAGGGGTTGGTGCTGAGAAAGAGTGCTTTCCAGAGTGAGTAGCCGTCGTAGAAGGTGAAGTTATCAGCAAGTTTGGTAAGTGAATTCGCTTAACAAGCGGATGTGAATCTAGAACTTTTAGTAGCCTTCTGTGGGTTTCGAGATCTTTGCTGTATTCGATATTCGAGTCGAAAATATTTTGCCCACCAGGTTCGTTAAATTTGGTTGGTTGAGAGCTATTTGTGACTTTTATTTCAATGACAGTATCGTCGCGTGTGAATTTTTTGGGGAAGCTTACGACGATACCTTCTGGTAGCTCTCTCAGTTCTCTAATAAGGCTTTGGCTCAGTTGGTCCTGCAGAAAGCTCACGTTACTGGTTATGCTTCTGAATAGTTCAACATGATAGACATGTCCACTCCTTGGATCCGATAGCCAATTTACGGCAACAGGGATTTCGAAGCTCCGTCTATCGCTGCTTTCCCACATTTCGAGTTTTGCGATTGCACTGACTTCACATCTGTAGCGAGTGGGGGCGTCCTCCATGAGTTCTGTTTTTTTATTGAATCTCTGGCGTACGATTAGCTCTGCTTTCTCGATAGCACTTTGGACCCATTCAAGGGACTGTTTGTTAACCTCGCAAATTAACTCGCCCAGTCCATCAACTCCAATCTCAGGTGCTTTGTCGCTTCTGAATATTGCAGTAGTTGGGCGGTGTGATTTAGCCAGTGCTTCTGGTTTCATCGAAACTTTGATAAAGGCAGAGGCTCCATAAAGTCGAACCTTGCTCGGCTCTAATATATGGGTACTAATTGATGCTAGCTGCTGCTTCAAGTCCTCCTTGTGAGCGGCGAACGCACTGCTCTCTCCAGACAAAAAGTCGGTGCCAGCACTGGCAGGGCGCTTTGCCTCTCTGTCTTTCCGGTATCCATCCGCGTTCAAAATAACTTGAATTGGTGCGTTCGCCATTTTTACATCCTTTTAATTACGCGGCTTTCAGCCAGCGTCCAATAGTTGTTTTGTCTTTATTTAGAAGGTGGCCGATATCTGCTCTAGAAAAAGAAAGCTCATGTTTTGCAGCTAAGGCCACCGCGATTTGTGGGGGTTCTAGCATTATAAGGTCATGTGCTTCTTTTCGAACTTTGTCGCCACTTACGGTAAGTAGATATTGAAAGGCTGGGAAGATATTTTCCGGCTCATCACCTGTAATTGCTCGATATTTCTTATACCCATTTATGAATACTTCAATCTCGGCGCCTGAGAACCCTTCAGTGATCCAAGCAAGTAGTTTTTTTGCTCGTTCATCCAGTTCAATTGGATGTAGGTATTTCTCAGCGATTTTTATTCTGCCCTCAAAGTTAGGTTTGGGGATTCGAAGCTGCAGTTCAAATCTTCTCCAGATTGCAGGATCTAGGAGTTGCTCATGGTTGGTTATCGCAATGGTGATTCCAGCCAGTCTTCGTGAGTCAATATTCTGTAAAAGAGCGTTCACAACGCGCTTTATTTCGCCTACTTCATTAGGATCGTCTCGGACTTTTGCCACAGCGTCGAACTCATCAAGAATGAGAACGCATTTGTAACGATTGGCGAACGAAAAAAGAGCTCCCACGTTTCTTGCAGTTGTACCTAAGAATGAGGAAATCAACCCATCTAGGCGTGCAATTACTACCGGCAGGTTAAGTTGCTTGGCGAGCCAGAGAGCTAAACTAGTCTTGCCCGTCCCTGGGACTCCATAGATTAAGCAGGACTTGGCGGGTTCCACACCAAACTTCAGCAGCTCCTCAGACATATTCCACTCAGACAGTAGAGCTTTTGCTGCCACAGTAACGCGGGCGTCCAGCAAGGGCATTTCGCTGCTGAGTTGTTCTGGGAAATAAATGTCTGCGAGCGGTGAGGCTGTCTCCCGGTCAACAGGGATAGGTGTGTTCTTCGTGAGATCCTCACCCAAGACCAAAGCCTGTCTGGACTGCGTCAGCTTGCTCGGTGCCATTTCGGTTGCTTTAGCGGAGTTCGCCAGTATCTTTCCCAGGCTTTGTGCCTGCCTTGTCTCTCCTGCCTCAGCCAATGCCTCTTTTAGGCGTTCCACTTGGTTGCGAACTGCCACGCCTCCAGTGGGTAGCGCGGATCGAGTCAGCGCTTGAATAATTTGAAAATGGTCCATTTTGAGCCTCTAAGCGCGTATAGAAAGCGAAAAAAATCGTTTTCGGTGCGAAAAATACCATCCTTGATGCGCTAAATATATCCTGTGTTGCAAATATTGCGTTATCTGGTGCGTTTTTCTTCTGGTTGGTTTGTTTTTGCACAGCGCGGCTGGCTGATTGCGCTCATGGGAGAGGGTACTGGAAAGTTAAAGGAGGCAACGCCGCTGGCGTCCCCCCACCTCGCCTGCGGGCTAAATGTGTGGTTTTTTCTGCACTCCCTGCAGTTGCTTAGGTGCAGGCTTTTCGGGGCTTTCTCTGGCGTTACCGGGGATGAAAAAGCCTGCGAATTCCTGCAGGGGTAAGCTCTTTTGTGAAGGGCGCTGGAGCGCAGTGTGGGATGGATTTTGAGAGGTGGCTCGGGAAAAGGGTTAGTTTTTGAAATGGTAGCCCGAGAGCCGCTGAGATGCCCGTATTTACTGGTCTTGAGGGCTAACTTTGGAGGGGTAGTTATGGTTAGGTCTGGGGTTGGTAATTTGCAAGATGCTGATTTATAAGAGTTTTATTTAATTTCTCTTTAACATCTACAAAGGTTAGAAAATAACCTTCTGATTACCAAATCCTAACCTGCGTGGATTGTCGCAAAGCCCGGCAGCACAAGGCTTTCACGGCAGTCAGCAAAAAACTAACCGTCCTAACCGTTTCCGAGGGGGCAACATGAAAATCCAAAAGCGCCTAGAGGGAGGGCGCTTGCAGAGGTCCATCAGATGCTGCGCACTCACGTAGGTACGCAAACACTCCCAGAATCCAGTAACTGTCACCAGTTCTAAGCAATGTCACCTTGATACCGATGGAAGCCTTGAAACTAGTGGGGCGGGTGAAGGGAATCGAACCCTCCTCATCAGCTTGGGAAGCTTGTGTTTAATCTTGGGTCACTGTGATCAAAGGAGGGGGATGCATAGCAATCCCCCTCTTATCGTAAAGTTTGTAAGGGTGTTTTTATGGTGGCTAGTCAATAGAATCTTTCACAACTTCAAATAGCTCGGGTGAGTCTATTACTGCCCATCTTAAAAAGGCCGAATATTCTTGGCTTTTTTTCATTAGGTTTTCAATTCTAAGGATGGCATCTCTTTTTTCTGAGTCCAAAGAATCTTCATCAATATATATATTGATGAATGATAAAAGTAGGGAGTATCGTTTGTATACTCGTTTTCTTAAATAAGTACCGGTTATATCTTTGTTGCCCGTGTTGTCTTCGGTGAAGACTTTTCTTATTAATAAGGCAGTTTCAATTGTGCTGGCTTCACCGTTTGTTGGTTCAATTGTTAGCGTTTTCGCAAAAGGCGTAACTGGGGGCGCGTGTCGTATGAGGCGCAATGCGTCTAGGCCGGCGTCTGTGCAGTTAATGAGGTTGTTGAATAAGTGTCGTTTAATATTGTTGCACCGGGCGCAAGCAAGAAATAGGTTGTTCCAGTCATACATTTTGTCGACGTCATCCATGTGGGCGTCAAGATGTTCAACATTAAGGCTGAGTGGGTCTTTTGTTTCGCAGATATAACATTTGTCATAAAATGCTTGTCTCAACGAATGAAGTACATCGCTGCCGGTCCAGCTTTTTTTTTCAATCAAAGATGGTGGGGCGAGCTTTGGTCGTTCCACATTAAACATTTATTAGTTCTCCGCCTTCATCTTAATTATTTTGTTGGCGGCAATTTGGTAGAACATTTCTGATTCAGCGTCTAGCACGTCTATGTGAGGTGCAATCGTATTCAGTAAGTCCTCTGCCAATTTAAGGTCGAAAAAATCAGCACTTGTGATTTTTGTTAGTTTTTTAATTGTGTCCTCAAATATTTTTGAGATGGGAGGTACGCCTAATAGTCCTTCAGCAACAGACTCATAAGAGTA